>NZ_JACHWS010000011.1 GCF_014191505.1 Hoyosella altamirensis | reverse complement strand
ACCCGGATGACATCTCTTCTGTATGTCGTACATGTGCCACTATCATCACACCTCGTCCTTCCTACAGGCTGGCGGTAGAATCGAGATTGTCCGGATGATGGTTCCCCTCCTCCAGGCTGGAGCATGGTCGTAGCTACGAGATTCATATTGTCAATCTCATGCCTCTGGTAGATCTTCTCAACTCCAAATCCACTGACTCCATTCCAGTAACCCCGCCGGAGAGGACCTACGCGACCAGCTGAATCCCTCAGCGTATGAATGATTTCGTTGCGGTCTCCCGACTGATTCATTACATCGACCCCAGGAGAATCATCAGCATTACTTTCGTCGGCAGGGGTCAGTTGGTTCGGTAGAGACTGCGTAGCGGCCGCTCCCGAAAACGGGTAATGCCGGTAGTAACCCTCATTGCCTTGTACTGCGATCTCGCCCAACGCGAAGATCTGGCGAAGAAACCCGTCTGCATCTAACGAGGCTTCCATTGGGTAGCCCAGAGGACCCTTCTCCCAGTCGAGAGAACTCCAAACGGCGATGATCTGTGAAGGTACTCGCCAGGCTCCGGTTGCGGAATGCCAGTAGATGGAGGAACCGTCTTCGAAGTGGAGGTAGCGTCCTGTCCCGTCGGGGGCGATTTGGACGTCTGAAAGGGGGTAGCCCATCTGCCCGTCTTCGCGACCGTGCTCGGCCCATCGATCGCGCATGGCTGCGTACATCAGTCGTGCGCCTGTGACTCCGGACCAGGTGATGGTTCCGTTGGTGAAGTTGTTGTAGCGGCCGTCGTATTTGTTGACCGTTAGTTCATCGGTGGTGGGGTAACCGAGTGGTCCTTCAGCACCGCCAGCACTGTTGTATTTGGCGCGGATCGCGCCGCCGACGGCATAGACGCCTGTGGGCTGAGACCAGAACAGCCCTGCACCCTGGAACTCTTGGCGGCTGCCACCGTTGTTGTGGTAGATCTCCGCTCCGGTGGGGTAGCCGAGCCAGCCCATTTCCCATCCGAACTGATTCCACTTGGTCATGTAGAGGATCGTCACCGGGTGGGCGCCCGTGTGGGGGTGCCAGTAGATCGATCCATTAATGAACTGGGAGCGCTTTCCGACACCGTCGGGGTTGGTGTACTCGGGCGAGTTTGGCAGGCCCAGCCAGCTGTTCGGACCTCCCATGGCTTCGTACCGCTGCAGGATTGCCCCACACACCTCGTAAGGCATGGGAGAAAACACCCTGCACCCCGGGGTCGCAGCAAGTGTCATGCGTTCGGCGGTCTCGGCGTCTTCCTCGGTGACCCCTTCAGGTAGAGATTCGGGGTCGTAGCTAGGCGTGTGGTCGGGCGGAAGTTCGGGCAGTTCACGGTAGCTGTGCGAGGGGCGCCCGCGTTCTCGATCGTTATCGCGTGATGGGTAGGGCAGATCCATCCCGGCTTCGAACGATGGGGGTGCGTCCGCCGGAATCTGAGTCCTGTCCCCTCGAACTGGCGGTGACTGCCGCTCGCGGGGGGCTTGTTGGTTCTGGCGCGGAAGCTCAGCAGGCGCGGTTGTGGGTGCAGGAGCGGTGGGCTCTGGCGTTTTCGGTCTGTGTACTGGAGTCTCGTTGACCCTCCACTGTTGCAGAACGCTCGCCCTCTGGGAGGTCTGCAGGAGTTGGAGATGCCGTCGAAGCGGTGGTGGCAGCGGCTTCGTCAGGAACTGTGGTGGGCTGGCCACTGGCCACACCGCTTCCAGGCACTATCAGGATGAGCGCTAGTAGCGCGGCTGGCCATCCTTTGGATCTTTTCCTGCTCCCGCTGGGTGCGGCAACTGTCATTCGGTTACCTCCCCTGGTGAAAAGCTGACTCTGCGAGCCTTAAAGATCAAGATCAGCTTTGCTTAACAGGTACGAGATAACCGAAGAGGACGGGCGGTCTCACGCGACTCCCCGAGACCGATTCAAGATCGTTACATGGATACCCTTCTCGAATTCGGTATTCCGCGGCGGCAAAGAGAGAGATAGATTTTCGGACTGATTGCTCAGGCTTCGTGCCCCCTTGCTGGGGTTCTGAGCAGGGGGGGCACCTCGGCCCTGCATGGTGCCGCATCTCTAGCGCCATCGTTTTGGCCGTCTTTTGATTTCTTCTATGACTTGGCGTGCGGCTTGTCTGCCTGGTGAGTTTTCGCCTGCCGCGCTGGCGTTGCGGGCTGCCCATTCGGTGCGCAGCTGTTCTTGTTTGGCTCTGCGTTCGGTGTCGCGGGCTGCCGCTTCGGCGCGGATGATCGCGGCCGGGCGGTCCTGCAGATCGAACGTGTTCAGGATTGACCGGAGGTATCCCAGCGCGTTACGCGGGCTCGACAGCACGTAATGCCCGATGGCGTAGTCCCGCAGCGCTTCGGCGATGTCGTCGGCGTCCCACTGGGCGGCAACAAACGGAGCGAGCACCCTGGCCCAGGCGGTTTTTCCGTGCCGGCGAATCCAGGGAGGCATCTTCGGGTGGTTCAGGCAGCCTCGGGCCAGCTGGAGAGCGGCAGGATCGGCCTGAGCGCGGCCCGGGCCCGTATTGAGCTGCTTTTGTCGGCACGCAGTGCCCTGAGTAACCACCCCCTTACGGGGATTTTCTTTTCTTCCGATACTACGTATCAGAGGGGTGACATCTATGTAATTTGGCAGGTGAGAGCCATTTCGGTTATCCACAGGGAGCCTGCTGAATCGGCGGGATTCATGCAGCACGGACACGGTGCACCAGCCGCGGGCCCGATCGCCACGCTTCCACGACTCGAGCCTCTCAGCGAGAGTGCGCAGGCGGCCTTGCTGTATGTCGGTCACCACGCCCAGTTCCCGTGCGAGGTGTCGGGCTCGCTGCACTTGCCGCCGGCAGACTCCGGCGTGGTTGACCAGGCCGGAACGGGTCCCGTTGCGGTGCAGCTTGCCGACCGGCACCCGGCAATCCCGGCCGGTCTGGTTGTCCGCGCCATGCGACATGCCCGCCATGACCATCAGAAACGCCGCCCGCGAGACGGGCTCGGTCCGTCCCTCGTCGCGGAGCCGCCGATAGTGCAGGCAGTACAGCACGGAGCAGTGCAGCAGCCACTTTTCGCGGCCCCACCAGCAGTGCGCCCGGTCGCAGCCGCGATACGCACCCTCTGGCAGCGGCCTGCGCAGCGGCAGCACGAACAGCCCCGCACGGGAGGCATTTCTACTACGGGGTAACGCTCCGTGGAGAGGTCTGCAGGATTCTGCAGACAGAAATTCTCGTGCCGAATCCTCGTGTTCAGTTGTGCCGTTAAACGGGTAGCCGCTACCCTCGGAAGTGCCGTGAAGCAATTCCGTTCCTCTCAGTGAGGGGCGGCCTGATCAGGGAGTTACCGCTCGCTGATCACACACTTGAAAGAAGACCCTGGCTGCCGGGCCGGGGTTTTCTGCTTTCTGCGTCAGCCGCCCAATGAAATTGTTGCTCAGGTCAGGCAGACTTCTGCAGCGGCAACACCTCCTGATTCAGACTCGGAGCTAGGTGCTCTAAGCCGGTGTTCGCGGCGATCAGAGCCGCCACGTAATCCGTCTCGGTCATGCCATGAGCCCGGGCAGCCTCTGCAGCAGCTTCTTTCAGCCTGATAGGCAGCCGGACCTTGTACTGAACACGGTGGCCCTTGCTGGGCCGACCCGGTTTGCGCGATGACATCACAGCCATGCCTCAAATAGTGGTACCCATATCCCGATCTGCCAGTGAGGACACGCCGGCTAATCCTTACGGGTTCCTTTGTAGGGCGTAGGGCAGCGCCCGCCGTAAGGACCGGGCCTCCTATGTACTGCAATGGTTTCCGCACAGCGTGGATCATCATCACGCCATCGTCAGTTTGGGACATCGTAAGCAATGGTGCTGTTCGGAAAGCTGGGGTGATCAACTGCCCGATGACCGTCTCACTCAGCGCTGTCACAGTGAAATACCGGACCGCTCCTCCCGCCCGATATAGCGGGAGCTCTCCGGCCCCGCAGCTTTGCGGCGAAGGATGACCAGGATCGCGCTCTTGATCAGGACGTTCTTGTCCCTTGCCGCTGCTTTTCTGTAGTTCTGTAAAAAACGTAGTTCAGTAATCACGACGAATCGTGATTACTGAACTACGTTTTGGCGTGTTTGCGACTTTCAGGTGTTGAGGCTGTGGCCATACTCGCTGCGGATCAGGCGACGTACCTCGTCGGCCATTTTGATGTCGCGCTGGGCGCAGCCGACTTTCAGTGCCCGGTGCAGATCTTCGGGTATGTCGATGGTGAGCCTTTTCATCGGCTGCTGGGGCTGTTCTGAATCCACTGACGCGGCTGGCTCGCTTGCCGCGCTTACCCAGTCGTCCCGCGACGGCGCTGACTTGGATTGTTTTGCTGTGATGCTGACACGCTTGCTCACTGGTTCATCAGCTCCTGGGTGAGTTCGGTGACTTCTTCTGCGGCCACAGAAGCCGGATCGGTCTCCAACACCGTCAAGCCCTGGGCAGCTGACTCCGCCAGGATGACTCGCTGCGCGACAGTGGATTTGAGTGCGGGAATGCCGTAGGAGTCGAGCGCGGCACGCACGTCCCGCCCAATCGCCGTGTTTACGATTCTGCGATTCACCGCAAAAACGGCTTTGAGGTCTTCCTTATACACGCGGGCTTCGTCAATGAGCTTGACGATCTCCGCTGCCGCCCACACGTCGTACGGTGAGGGCTGAACCGGAATGACGACGATATCGGCGGCCATGATCACGCTCCGGGCCAGGTCCGTTACGCGAGGAGGGCCGTCAATGATGACGTGATCGTAATTGCGGGCCAGCTCTGCGACCTCGCGGTGAATAGTGGGGCGGGGCAGTCCGACTACCTGAAATGACGGCGATTCCTTCCGTGCCGCAGCCCAATCCAGGGCGCTCCCTTGTGGGTCCGCGTCGATCAGCAGCACCCGGCCCCCTTGTGAGGCGAGTACGCCCGAGACGTTGACGGACAGCGTGGTTTTACCGACTCCGCCCTTCTGGTTGACAAGTCCGATAATCATGCCGCTCCTCAGTTGCATTCGTACGGCGTCGTGAAAACGAATCTACGGCAATACGATTCGCAGTATTGCCGTAGACATGTAACGGCGCGATTACGCTTCGTCGCAGTTCCGCAACGGCGTATCGCCGTATTTCTGCAATTACTGGATAACTGTTTCTGCATCTGCAGTTTGCTGCCATGCAACGTTTTGGCTGGTGGCGTGGGCTCCGGGGATGTGCTCGGATTCAGCGCAGCAGCCAGGCGTTCGAGGGATGAGCAGGCATCGATCGGTCGTCAGGGGGCAATGCGGTGCACCGCGCCCGCCGGGACTCACGTGCCTCGTTAGGCCACTATCGGGGAGGCCGAGGGCACCAGAAAACAAGCCGCGTGGGAACGCTGGAACCAGTAACCGAGCACGCTTCTTGGGACACGCCTGTCTGTTGGCGTGCTTCTAACGCTCACGCCACTGGAGCCAGTCGGGAATCGTGCCCCCTTGCAGCCGTGCGGGTTTCGGTGCGGAGTGGTGAGGTGCCGGGCTTTATGTGTGATAGGCGTCGCGGCGGTGGCGGATGGAGGCCACGGTGACGGTTCGTGTGTGGTCGTTGATTTCGTAGAGGATGCGGTATTCGCCCCGGCGTGCGGAGTACAGGTGGTCAAGGGGCGGGTAGAGACGTTTACCGACGCGGCGGGGACTGGTGAGCAGATCTCCTGAGAGTAGTTCTCCCACGGCTATGGCTGCTTCTAGGGGCAGTTCCTCGGCCAGGGCACGGCGAGCAGGACGGCGGAGCGTGAGCGTGTACGGCTGGCGCTGCTCCTCGTCATGCCCGTGTTCTGGCGTGCTCATGTCTGCCAGTGAATCAGACGGGGTGCAGATGCTTTAGCGTTTGCCTGCGGCCTGGCGCGCGGCGAGGAGATCCTGCAGTGCCTCCACACCGGTGAGCTGGTCTTCGCTGGTGCGGTCACGCAGATCAGCAATGGTGTCCGGGTCGGAGAGCACAGCGATGGTCTCCTGCAAACGCTCAAGCTCCCCGACGGGGACGATGTAGCCGACCTGCTTGCCGTGCGCGATAAAAGGAACGGACTCGCCATGCTCTACCCGCGCAGCGATGGCAGACCACGCAGCAAGCGCGTCCACGTCAGCGACGGGTTCCTCTGTCATGGAATCCAGTGTGCGTGATCGGCCACTGCCTAGCCACCCTCTCGTGAAAAATCCCCCTCGGCTAAATGGCCCGTCACCTCAGTGCTAGCTGCCTAGAGCATCTCAGCGCATCGACATCGGCACTGTTTGATCTGTGCGCCGGGTGAAGCTCTAGTCTCCGATGCCGTGGCCGTCGGTGCTGCGGCCGGGGCTGCGGGTGGGTGCGTGGTCGAGCGCTGGTGTGGGCCGTGTTTGGTGTTTCTGGCGGGTGAGGTCTTCGCGGAGGCGTTGTTCCTGGGCGTGTTGTTCGGGGGTGAGCTTGTTGCGGCGGTGGAGCTCTTGCTGTGCCGCGGCCTGACGGTGGTGTTGTTCGCGGTAGATCTGCTCGGTTCGGCGGGTGTGGCTAGCGCGGGCGGTGGCCGCCTGCGCGGCAGTTGCGGTGACCAGGTTCTCGGCCTGTGCGATCTGCTCGCTGGTGATGGGCGGTCCTGCTGGTTTCAGTGCCTGGGCGTGCTGAAACGCCGCCCTGGCCTGGTTGTCGAGATCGGTGTGGGTGGCGCCGAGTTTGGCGAGAGTGGTGTCGAGTTCGCGGCGGCGGGCGCGGGCGAACACCCCGAGACGGGCGCGTTCGGTTTCCAGCCTGCGGATCTCGCGAGTGAGTTCGCGGCACTGGGTGTTCAGGCTGTCGGCGTGCTGGGCGGCGCGGGTGTAGTCCTGCCACGCGGCGTGCTCCTGGGTGAGGCGCGCGAGGTCGTCGCGGGCCCGCGTGTAGGCGTGTTCAGCCTGGGTGAGTGCGCTGTGCCCGGCCATCACGATGGTGGCGTCGGTGCCCCGCTGGGGGTCGTGGCCACTGGCGATACGGCGCAACAGCTGGTCGGACAGCTGCCGCACCGGGTTGCCGCGCAGCTCCGCCGCCACCACCGCATCCACCCGCGCCCGCTGGCCAGGTGCGGGGGTGGCTGCGTGGTGGGTGAGTTCGGTGTGGGCGGTGCGGGCGTAGTCGGCGAGCTGGTGGTCCATGCCGGGATGCCGCGGCGGCAACACCCCCAGATCCAGGGAAGTTGCTGCAAGCTGTGTTTCTGGGGTGGTTGTCTCCGCCCCAGCGGTTCCCGGTGTCTCGGGTGTCTGGGGTGTGCTCGCTGCGCCGGGGGTGTCCGGTGCGGGGTGGGGGAGGTGTTGCAGCAGCACCGTGTTCACATCATGCGCGGTGGTGAGGTCGCGGGTGTGGATCGCGCTAGTGAGCAGGCGTGTGGTGTCGTGGCCGTGGTGGGTGAGGGCGGTGAGCCGGGCATACAGCGCCGCGTGCGTATCCGCGTGGGCGCGCATGGTTTCGGTAAGGGCGGCGGGCAGGGACCGGTCAATGAGCCAGTCCAGGTAATCCCTCGTGAGGGCGTCGCGGGCGGTGGTGTACGCGTCGCGCAGGCGCTGCGGGTCCTCGGCTTCCCGCATCACCTCGCGGAGTGTTTCGGTGGCCGAGCGCTGTCCCTGATCCCGCTCGAGCACGGTTGTCAGCCGCTCCAGCACCGTCATCGGCTCACCCTCGCTGCTGCTGGGGGTGAGGTGGACGGGTTCGGTGTCGATATCCAGCTGGGTGTCGGTGGGGACGTAGAGGTGGTTTTCGCTGCGGCCGCGGGTCGCGGCGACGTAGAGCCCGGCGCGGCTGGTGTGCCCGGTGATCAGCGCGTGGGTGGTGTCCACGGTGACGCCCTGCGCGCGGTGGATGGTGCAGGCGTACCCGAGCTCCACGTGCGTGGTGACATACCCCGCGGGCAGGGTGACAGTGCCGCGGCTGGCGAGATTGCGGGCGCCGATGCTGCCGTCCTCACCAATAGTGGTGATGGTCCACAGGTCCCCGTTGCGGACCCGCTCACCGGGGCGGGACCCCGCCTTCACCCGCAGGGTGGTGTCGTTGTGGCGGGTGACGATCGTGTCCCCGACCCGTGCGGTGGCGCCGTCACACAACCCCACCACCCGGCCGCCATCACCAGCAGCGCTGCCGCTGTTACTCGCATCCGCCGCTGCTGGGGTCGCGGTGGTGTGGGTGGCGGTTTGGAGGAGCTGGTTGAGGGCGCGGGCGTCGTCGCGGGTGGCGGCGAGCACGATGCTGCTGCGGCCTTTGTCGCGGTCGGTGAGATAGGCGGTCGTGGCTTGGTCGAGGAGGTCGTCGCGGGTGCCGTCGTGGATCCAGCCGCGCTGCGCATACAAAGCCAGCCCCTGGGGGTTCCCGGCGCGCAGCTGCAGTGACGCGGCCGCCTGCGCGTGGTCGTCCCCGAACCGCACCACGGTGTCGAGCTCGGGCGCGCGGGTGTGATCGGCCAGCAGTCTTAGTGTCCCGCCGGTTTCGATGGCGTCGAGCTGGGCGGGGTCACCGAGCAGCCGGATCACCGCACCCGTCCGCTGCGCGATCTCCTGGAGTGCGGCCAGATCCGGCAGCGACGCCATGGCGGCCTCGTCGACGAGCAGCATCGTCCCCGGCTGGATCTGCCGGGGGATGGTTCCGGCGGGGATGCCGTCGAGGCGGCCGCGGTAGGGGTAGGTCAGCGACGCCAGCGTCGCGGCAGGGGTGCCGATCTCGCTGCCGAGGGTGTCGGCCGCGACGGCGGAGGGGGCGAGCGCGACCACGTCACGCCCGGAGTGTTTCCAGGTGTCGGCGACCAGTTTCATGGCGGTGGTTTTCCCCGCCCCGGCGGGCCCGGTCGCGACCGCGACCTGCGCCCCGGAAAGACAGAAATGCCGCGCGATTTCCCACTGCCCACCATTCAAACCCCGCCCGGTCTCCTTCTTGACCGCGGCGGCGGTGGCGCGCAGCTGCGCGTAGCTAGTGAAATGCGCAGTGGGGGTGGTGGTCGCGTCCATTAGCGTCTGCTCGGCGCGCAGGACACTCAGGGTGGTGTAGCGGGTTTCCCCATGCCTCGTGAGCACCGACTCCCCATCACTGCGTTGCAGCCGCGCCGGAACCGGCACCGCTTCCGGGGCGGTGAGAGCGACCGCGTGATCACCGCTTGTCGTGGTGTGCTCGTTGTTGTGGGGGGTGAGGACCCGGGTGATGACGGTGTCGATCGCGTCGCGGCGTGCCTGCGGGGTGGGGAACTGTACGAGCGCGAGCTGCGCCTCGGTGCGGGTGCGGACCTGTGCGGCGGTGAACGTTGCGCGGCGCCCCGCCACATACTCGAGCACCAGCGCGGCCTCGTGCTCGACACCCAGAAACCCCCGCGCCGAATCCACTCCGGCGCGGCGGGTGAGGGTGTGTTCGAGCATGGTGTCGACCGCGTCCTCGCTGCCGAGATACGCGGCCGCGGCAGCGCGCCACTGTGCCCGCATCGCGGCGAGGGACTGGGGCTGTTGTTTACCGTCGCGGGTGTCGAGGGTGGCTTGCTGCGCGAGCCGGTACAGGGTTCGCTGATCGGGGCTGTAGCCGTGTTTCGCGCGGAACTCGGTGACGAGGTCGTCGCGGCGGGCGCGGATCGCGGCAGTGCGGGTCGCGAACGCCTCACACAAGCCCTGATCGATCCCGGCGACCTCGAGCACGGGTTGTTTGCCCGCGCCCATCTCCCGCACCGTGAACCCGATCCCGAGGCTGCGGCGCAGGTTGTCCACGACCGCGGCGTTATAGCGTGCCGCGGCGGCGGTGGCGTGGCGGTGCAGCGCCGCCCCATCCAGTGCCGACCATTTCCCGTCCGTCCCGCACACCTTGTTGCTGACCGCGCAGTGGGTGTGCAGATTCGGTTCCCCCGCGCGGTTGTCGTAATGATCAAACGCCGCCACAATCAAACCGGTGGTGTCGATCTGCTGCACACCGCCCGCACCGCGGCGGGTAAACGCCGCTTCTGTCTCCAGCCACCCCACCGCGTCGCGCACCGCCGCGTGATGCGCCCGGGTGACAGCGTCACGCACGTGGTCGTTGCCGAGCGCCCACAACACCGACACGGATTTCGCGGGCGTGAACACCAGATCGTAGCCCGCAACGGGCTGGCGGTCGGTGCCGCGCTGCCGCGCGATCCACGCCACCAGTTCCCGCTCACTCGACGCCGCCCGCCCGTGAGACTGCTCGAACAGCGGCGCCCCCACCGTGCGCCACAACCCCGCCCGCTCCACCGTGGTGGCGGGCCGGTCCTGCTGGCGCTCACGCTCTTTCACTGCTTCGGTGAAGGCGTCGCGCAGCGGGTTCTCGTTCGCGAACACCGGGAATCTCCGGCCCAAACGCGTCGCTGTCTCCGCGGTTTTCACCGCGCTGCGCAGCTGGCGCGGGGTGGACGCGGCGGTGATCACCGCGGCCGCGATCTCGGTCGCGTTCGGGTGCAGCCCCTCCCCGAACAGCGCCTTCATCTGCGCCTCACTCACCAACCCCGACACCGCAGCCGCACCCGGATCGGGGCCGCTCGCCGCGAGCGAGGCGAGCCCGGAGCCGAGCCATACCCCCGGCGGGGTGCCGTGCTCGGTGTAATAACTCGCCAGCGCCTCCCCACGCTCCCGGGCACGATCCATCGACGCGACCTGACGAGTCAAATACGCATACCCATCACCCGCGTGCAGCACGTGCAGCGTCATCACGCCCCACATTCAAACAGACTGCGCCCCAAAACCACTCAGAGTGCAAATGGTGTGTAGCAAACAAGTGACAGGGATCACTGAGGGGAGATAGGCGGAGGGGTGACGCGCTGGTAACCGGTGTCTGGGCGGAGTGATGCGCTGCGGCACAGGGACTTCTGAGCTTCACGGTCGTGGGTAAGTAAGCAGAAACCAGGCACGGTGCGCGCCCAGGCACGGCAGCGCACACTGCCCACGCTCGCGCAGCGACGCCAACGCGACGAACTCAACGCGTACACCTCGAAGAGTTCTTCACCGCTGCTGAAACGAAACCGCGATCGATTACGACACCGAACAAGAAATCACACAGCTACGGCAGAAAGCAGCCGGGCGCAAACAATCACTGGCAGACGCGACAACGCGCTGCGCTCGCTGGGTATACACAGCAACGGTGAAACCACAACCACCGCAGCCGAATGGACCGGAATGCCCGCCAAAGACGTGCGCGCACTGCTCAACCACACGAGCGCACCAGCAGCGCCCGCCGCGAACAGTTCAGCCGCTGCCCGGCGCCGGGTTAGTGCGAGGGCGACAGCTGCGCCTGTCGCCGCAGCGGGGTGTTCAGCAGCGCGGTTCGTCGTGCTAGAGCACTATCGTGCAGGTGTGAAGCGATCCAGGTTCGCGGCTTGGGCGGAGATGCTGGATATGATGCTGCCCACTGCGCTCAGTTCCCGACTTCCCCGTTTCGTGCAGCGCCTCCTCCGCATCGGTCCCCGCCACGGCATCGCACGCGGCCTAACCGTATACGGCAGCCCGGGAACGCGGGACGGTGCGATCGGCGCGGCCACGGCCGTGCTGCAACCCGGCAACACTGACACAGTGGCTGGCCGACCGGAACGAGCCTCACGGATACACCTGTGATGCACTGGCAGCCATTGAACGCCGACTCGACGAAGCACTGGCTGACGAACATCTCGGCCCCATGCTGGGCACTGAGATTGCACTGCTGCTGGGACAGGTCCTGATCGCGACCATCGACGGCGCACGATGGACCGTGTGGCCCAACGAGCACCCCGTCATTCGGATCGGCCACACAGATCTCGACGTCACCGAGATCTCGGATACCTACCTCTACCGGCACGGTGAAGCACCCACCACGATTGTCAACCAGTACCGGTTCACGGACGGCAAGTGAGCGGACCGCGGGCGATGGCACCCCGATCTCGCGCAGCTAATAGAACTGTGAGGCGCGCGCTAGCTGCGGCTCGATGTAAAAAGCGATACTCAGACCGCGGTCCGACCTCTGGTCAGGACGAAGCAATCCGGCATCGTCATAGAACCGCGCGCTCGCAGTCAGTCCGGCGAACTTTGCGAGAAGCGCCGATTCGACAGCAGATGCTGGGACAACCACGCATACGTCGAGCGCAGCATCAGCTGTCAAGTTGGCTAGCATTTTTGCAAGACAAGAAGAAGTCAGTTTGTGAGTGGATTGCAATTGTGGATAAATACTGCGGTACCTGTCACAGATTCTGCAGCGGCGGACTGGGCTGCTGAACGCTTCCAGGGAACCAGCAGCCAGCTTTCGGGACAAGTGCCCCTCGGGTTTGAAGCGTACTGCCGGATCCTGCACCGGCCCGAGTCCAGCAACGACGTCCCACCGCCGCGGTGGGCCGATATCGCGGCGGAGACCGGGGCTATTGTGCATCCGGCGGTTCAGTGGCACCGGCTTCTTGGCGGCACGGACACCGACAAGGACTTGTACGCCTCGTGGCGGGGCTTCTCCCCACGCCACGGACAGCTCGACCCTGATTCGTTCGCCGCGCTCCTACCGCACCTAGTGGACGCAACCCCGGATCCCGAAGGAACCGTGTTCGGGTTCTGGTCCGGTCACTTCGATGTTCGCCCCGGAGAAAGCAGCGGCTTCACTCAGTCCGAGTTCGATACTGCGCGCTACACCCTCGCGGGGCGGAAACTCATCCTGCTGCAAGGCAACCTCGCAGCGATGGCCGAACAGGTCACCCAGCACCCGCAAACAGTGGGACGCTTCCCCATGGTGATGTGGCCGCGTGACCGGTCCTGGTACGCGCTGTCTGAGATCGATTTCGACTCAACCCTCGTCGGTGGGAGGACAGATCTCATCGAGTCCCTGATAAACGATGTGACGCTCGAGTCATTCCGCGTGCCACCCGACCTTGACCTCAGCTGCTGGGGCGACACCGTGAACTAGAAATAAGGAAGCTCCACAACCTAGATCACTCAGCACACCATGAAATACACAGGCCCCGGGGGCTAACGCTCACCACTTAGTGCGGCGCAATTGGCAAAGAACCAGCACCCAGATTGAGGTCGCCTTCACCGATGCGCTTTGACGCGGAGGACCTATGGCAGGCAGCCATGCCTCTGAAATCGATGAAATATCTATGTTTTGTTATAACAATTAAATAAATTCCCTGTCGTATACGTACGTGACTTGTGGTGCACGTGGGGTTTAGTGGGCTTATACCGCCAGCCGCGTAGCTCGCGCGGGGTGGCTCCGGCAGGGAGGGGATATTCATGACTTTATCGGCCACGACCAGGCGTCGCCGGGTGAGGTGGCGGGCGCTCGCTGCCGCCGCGCTGGCCGGGGCGGTGATCTCCACCGGCGCGACGCCTGCCGTCGCTCAGGCGCCGACCACCACGACAGCGCCGAGTGTGGAAACCACCACGACAGCTCCGCAGCCGGAGCAGCAGGCCACGAAGACCCCGCGCCAGCCTGCGACAACCGCGCCAGGCACTTCGGCACCATCAGAGGCCCCGAAGCCATCTTCGACACCGGGAGCAGCAACACCTGGGACCGCAGCACCGGAAACGACAGCCCCGGAGGCATCGGGGACCGTGCCATCCGAGACGATGGAGCGCGAGACTGCCGCTCAAGAGCCGTCCCCGAACGCGGAGGAGGCGCCGCCGTCCGTGGCCGAAGGCGATGGCCTGCCCTACCCCGAACGCACCGACGGCACACCAACTCACTCGGCCGAGCGCTCCTCCCAGGGGTTGCCCGAGCTGCGCGGCACACCGCGCTCGGAGAGCGAGGCCATCCCAGAGGGCTTCACCAAAGCCGACGCCGACCTTGCCGAGCGCATGGCCGTGGCCCCGATGTCCGGCTGCCAGGTGTACTGGCCTTCGCCCCACCAGGTGTGTGGCGCGATCCGCGACCGCTACAACGCCATGGGCGGGCCGTCGAGCTGGCTGTCCTGGCCCAACTCACCCGAGTACACCAACCCCGACGGCGTCGGCAAACGCTCCCAGTTCCTCAATGGCTCCATCTACTGGCACCCCACCACAGGCGCACATCCCGTGTCGATCCTGTACATGACCAAGTGGGACCAACTCGGGTGGGAAACCGGCTGGCTCGGCTACCCCACAGCCGCAGAAGTCGGCCACGGCCCCCTCGGTAGCCAACAAGAATTCCAAGGAGCTGGGCTGTTCTGGTCCCAACCCGTTGGTGTCTACGCTGTCGGCGGCGCTATTCGCGCCAAATATGACAGCGAAGGAGGACCAGTAGCCCCTGGCAATTTGCTCGGATACCCTACTACTGATGAAATCACTCTCCCTGACGGCCAGGGTAGAATGAACAGGTTTGAGCGCGGAGTTATTTACTGGCACCCCCAGCATGGGGCGCATGCGGTCAGCGGCACGATCTTGCTGCGATGGTCCTCCGCAGGGTACGAAGTCGGCACATACGGATACCCCGTTGGAGATGCCTCACAGATTGACGGGATTTGGTTCGAACAACCCTTTCAGAGCGGATCCTTGATCGGCGTGACAGTTTTAAACAAAGACCTCTACTGGCCACTCACTCCAGCGGCCAGCCTAATGGAGGCGACGGTCATGCAGGACGACGAAGACGTGCCCGGAGAGAACTACGAAAGCCGTCTCTTGCCGTGTATGGAATACGAAATTTCCGGAGACACAAGGCTTGCTCTATTCCAAGCCCGAAACAATAACAACTTACCGGTCATCGTTACTCTAACTTGTGAACGCTTCCGTACACATATGGCACCCCACCCTAATCTTCACCCTGGTCGATTTTCTAACTATCCTCCAACGCGGGATGACTGGTACAATTTCCTTGCGTGCACCTTTTATACCCTAAATGCCGAGATTTTTCCCCACGCAGATCCGGGCAACTGGGGACGCCAGCGAGGTAACACGAACTCAGGGGTAAATAGTGTTGCAATTGCCAGTTCGGCAACAAATCACTTTGTTACCGGCTGGGCCGGTAACAATGAATATTCTTCACAGTGGGCAGGCTGCGTTCAAGGGCTACCCGTGCTATGGCGATAAGGAGAACACCCCCCTCAGGGCTCACCATTTCGGTTCACCCTGACCATGGACACCCTAGTTCGCTATGGCCTTCGAGAGAACTGGTTCTCAGTCAGTCCTCGCCGAAGCCCTATATCCTACCGCGTGAGATCGGGATTGGCGATACTCTTGGGGAGAAGATACTTGCCTGGACGGACTGCTTCCAAAGGTTCTTCGTGAAGGAGCTAGATGATTTCACGTCGCGGCCGCTCTGGCTTCCAGGGATAAACGTATACGACTGGTACGACGAGGGCTACGAAATAATTAGAGCGCTTCGTATTCAATTCCCTAATGTGCACGTCAAACCTGAATTTGCACAGTACGTTTTTTCAGTTAATGAGCGCCGAGAAAGCGCTGGACTCGTGCCGATCAGCCTTCCAAACGAGCCCAAACCGGGTCATATACCTATCTCGGATGTGCTGCATCAAAAGGGCCCTTGTGGTAGCTGACGAGCGACAAAGTATCGCGTGGGGCATCCTCGACGAGGCTAAACGCGAAGGTCTGCTAGCAGGGGGCAGCTGGCCCAACCGCCGATAAAACAGGGCTCTTCGAAAGAATTTGGGCAGATTAACAGCGGTGGCACGGGCCTGCGGTTGGTGATGGGCAACGATTTTCCTGTACGAGTTGAAGTCCGATCTGGGTCGCTGGAGACGGAGACGTGCAATGAAGGAACGCGCCAAGCTGGACCGGGTCCGCGGCGTAGGGCTGCCTACTGGGCTGTTCGGCATGTGGGGTCCCGTGACGTGAAAAGTCACGCTTAGCGGTATTTCCTTTGGTCGCGGGCCACGTGAAGGCGGGAACATTCCATTGAGGCCCGGAACTCCCGAAGCTGGCCTGAGCCGCAAGGTAGCGCTGTCTCGGTCAGCGGTCGGCTTTGACCTGGTCTACTGTTCGGCTCATGCGCCAGGATTGGTCGGTTGAGGATCTGGTCGCGTCGTGGACGCTGATCGGAGAGGACTGGCGTCTTGTCGGGAACAAGACTGGGGCTACCCGTCTGGCGTTCGCGGTGATGCTGAAATTCTTCGAGATCGAGGCCCGGTTCCCGAGCCAGGCCAGCGAAATCCCTACCGATGCGGTGGCTTACGTCGCCGAACAGGTAAGTGTCGACCCGACGGAGTTCCCAAACTATCGGTGGGCGGGCAGGACGATCGAGTACCACCGCGCCCAGATTAGGGCGGTGTTCGGGTTCCGGGAGTTCACCCGTGCTGACGAGGACAAACTCGCGGATTGGCTGTCGCTTGAGGTGTGTCCGGTCGAGCTGCGCGATGAACAATTGCGGGAGGCTTTGCTGGTTCGGTGCCGGGTTGAACGGATCGAGCCACCGGGCAGGATCGAGCGGATCATCCGGTCGGCGCGAGCGGGTTTCGACCAGCGTTTCTGTAGCACGACGGTGGATCGTCTCGGTGAAGACTGTGTAGCGCGGCTGGAAGAACTGGCCGGTTCGCCGCTGCTGGCGGAGTTGAAGGCCGATCCCGGCCAGCTCGGGCTCGAAACACTGTTGCGTGAGATCGGCAAGCTCGATTCGGTCCGTAGTCTTCAGCTGCCGGAAGGTTTGTTCGCCGATGCCTCGGACAAGTTGGTGCATGCGTGGCGTGCTCGCGCAGCCCGCTCGTATCCATCGGATTTGAAGGCAGCACCGCGAGCGATTCGACTGACCTTGCTGGCTGCGTTGTGCTGGGTTCGGTCGGCAGAGATCATCGACGCGCTGGTGGATCTGTTGATCGGGTTGGTGCATCGGATCAACGCCCGCGCCGACCGTCGCGTCGAACGCGAGTTGATCGACGACCTGCGGCGAGTTCGGGGCAAGGAGTCGATCCTGTTCCGGATCGCTGAAGCAGCGGTGGACCACCCTGATGACACGGTTCGTGACGTGTTGTTCCCGGTGGTCGGTGAGAAGAAGCTGCATGATTTGGTCCGGGAAGCCCGCGCCAACGAGCAATCGTTCCAAGCCCGGGTCCGCACTGTGCTGAGGGGCTCGTACAGCAGCTACTACCGGCGGATGCTCCCAGCACTGTTGGTTGCCTTGGATTTCCGCTGCAACAACACTGCCTACCGGCCTGTCATGCAAGCGTTGGATCTGCTGGCCCGCTACGCGAACACTGATGGGAAGGCCCGGTTCTATGCACCCGATGATCTGGTGCCACTCGACGGGGTTGTTCCGCGAGCATGGCGTGACGCGGTGCTTGATGACCGGGGTCGGATCGAACGCATCCCCTATGAGCTGTGCGTATTGATCGCGTTGCGGGATGCATTGCGACGCCGAGAAATCTACGCCGGTGGCGGGAACCGGTGGCGCAACCCTGACGAGGATCTCCCTCGCGATTTCGACACTGCACGCGAGATCCACTACGCCGCGTTGCGGAAGCCGCTCGACGCCAGCGAATTCATCACTAGCCTGCAGCAACGGATGAGCGATGCCCTGTCGCGACTGGATGCCGCGTTGACCGACCGCAGCGCTGGTGTCAGCCTCACCACGCGAGCCGGGCAGCCGTGGATCACCGTGCCCCGACTCGAACCACTGCCCGAACCAGTGAACCTCGCCGCGGTAAAAGACGAAGTACAGCGACGATGGGGCACCCTGGACCTTCTCGATGTGCTCAAGGAAGCCGACTTCCTTGCCGAGTTCACCGGCGAATTCACCTCAGTCGCCTCCCGTGAAGTGATCGACCGCGACACGCTGCGGCGGCGCCTGCTGCTGTGCCTTTTCGCCCTTGGTACGAACATGGGTATCCGCGCGATCGTGGCCACCGGTGAACACGGTGAATCAGAAGCCGCGCTGCGGCATGTGCGGCGGCACTTCATCACCCGCGACAACCTGCGCCGAGCGATCGCCAAACTGGTGAACTCGACATTCGAGGCGCGTGACCCAGCATGGTGGGGCAACGGCACTACCTGTGCGAGCGATTCGAAGAAGTTCGGGTCGTGGGAATCGAACCTGATGACTGAATGGCATCAACGCTACGGCGGCGCCGGGGTGATGATCTACTGGCACGTCGAACGCCGCTCCACCTGCATCTACTCCCAGCTGAAATCGTGCTCGTCGTCTGAGGTTGCAGCGATGATTGAAGGGCTGCTGCGGCACTGCACCGACGCGGACATCGACACCAGCTACGTCGACACCCACGGCGCATCAGTCGTCGGCTTCGCATTCACCGAACTACTGGGGTTCCGGCTGTTGCCCCGGTTGAAAAACATTGGCTCGATCCGGCTTTACCGTCCCGACGACACCTCAGCATACGGGCAACTCAGCCCAGTCCTCACGCGCCCGATCCGCTGGGACGTGATCACTCAGCAGTACGACCAAATGGTCCGCTACGCCACCGCACTACGGCTCGGTACCGCCGAATCCGAGTCGATCCTGCGCCGGTTCACTCGAGGCGGACCAAAACACCCCACCTACCAGGCCCTCGAAGAATTGGGTCGCGCGGTACGCACGATCTTCGCCTGCGACTTTCTCGCCTCACCAGAGTTGCGGCGGGAGATCCACGGCGGCCTGCAAGTCGTGGAGAACTGGAACTCCGGCAATACCGTCATCTTTTACGGCAAAGACGGCGACCTGACTGGCCCCGACCGCGAACACACCGAAGTATCGATGCTTGCCCTTCACCTGCTCCAGTCCGCCCTGGTCCACATCAACACCCTGCTGGTTCAGGATGTCCTCAACGATGCCCGGTTCCGCGAACTGATCGGCCCCGACGAACGGCGTGGACTGTCACCACTGTTCTGGTCCCACATCAACCCCTACGGACGGTTTCGCCTCGACATGGACTCACGCCTCGGCCTGACCGGCAGCTGAAATCTCCCGCAGTCCGCGCCTACACCTACAAGTGACCACCAAAGATCACATACGTGAGGGCTCGGAACATCATGCGGAATCAAGCCAGGCGGCGCTGACCGCGTGTATATGCGCATAAACGAGCATTTTCGGCAAGGTGCCGAAACGCTTCGCCGCGCCGACAGCTTCTTTGCAAAACCCTTTGCGAAACATCCGGTTCGGAACATACAGTTTTGATAGGTTTTCGCAAAGGTGGAGCGGGTATGCGCAACGCTTACGACGAACTCATCAACCCCGAGGGTGATCCCCGCTCCATAGCCTATGCGCGCGTCTCTACCGCCGATCAAGACCCACAGCTGCAGATCGATGCCCTGACCGCACACGGATGCCGAAGGCTATTCATCGAGAAGGTCAGCTCGCGCGAGAAGGACCGCCCCGGTCTAGCAGCCGCGCTCCACCGGCTCGACCCGGGCGACACCCTCGTCGTCTGGAAACTCGACCGGCTCGGACGCTCGGTTACCGAAGTCGTCGGTCTCGCCGAGAAACTCCATGCAATCGGCGTCGGCCTACACATCCTCGCCGGAACCCTCGAAGGCCGCTACAGCGCAACCGGGTCCGGGAAGTTCTTCTTCACCGTCATGGCAGCCTTCGCCGAACTCGAACGCGACCTCATCCACGAACGGACCATGGCAGGCCTGGCCGCGGCGCGTGCCGCAGGACGCGTCGGCGGCCGGCCGCGCAAGCTCGACCCCGACAAACTCGCTGCCGCCAGAGCAAGACGCGCACGAGGAGAATCCCTGCCTCAGATCGCCAAAGCGCTGAACGTCTCCGCCTCCACTATTCACCGGCACCTCAAACAGGCCGATTCAGGTTAAGAACCCAGTCAGCGCAGCCAACCTTCCCGGACCAATCGCTACCTTGCGGCTCAGGCCAGCTTCGGGAGTTCCAGGCCATTGAGGTGATGCTGGGTATGCGCATCGGAGAATCGGGGCGCCGGTAAGAAATCGTGTCACCTGGTATATGAAGCCCGCTGCTGACTTCATAGCTGCGGGCAGCCGGTCACGGCAGTTCTGTCATCGTTTGCTCGGCGGCTTTCACTTCGCCGTGCACTACCGCGAGGCTGACTCCAACACCGCGGGCGATTTCACGCAGCGACTGCCCCTCCGCACGGCGGGCGAGGATGGCGCGGCGTTTGTCCTCATCGACCACTCGCGGGCGGCCTCCTTTGCGTCCGCGCCTGGCCGCGGACTCCAGTCCGTTGCGGGTTTTGCGGGCAATGTCGCGGCGGCGGTCTTCTGCCAGCGCGAGCGCCAGGTCGAGAATCAGACTGCGCTCGACATGCTCACCCGCGGCGATCCCCGCCAGGATCTTCACCGCCACATCCTGCTCAAACAGATCGTTCAGCACGATCAAACCCTCGAGCAGGTTACGGCCAAGCCGATCAGCCTCCTGAACGGTGAGCATGTCACCGGGGCGCATGTACTCAAGCGCGGCCCGCAAGCCCGGCCGGTCCGCGACCTTCAGTGCGCCGCTGATCTTTTCCTCGAACACCTTCACACAGATCGGATCGAGATCATCGTGCTGACGCTGAGTTTCCTGTCTGCTCGTGCTCACCCGCACAAGACCAACCAGCGCCACCCCACAACCCCTCCACGCCGTTCAGCAAACGTGTTCCACAACCCAGCTGGGACACTACTCGAAAATGAACGGGTTTCCGAACACCGCTTCCTGGGGAAACGCCGTGTCGGGTGGGGCAGTGTTTTCGTGTTCGGCAGACGGCCCATTCCCGAACGCCCTCTGTCAGAACGCCCTTACTGGGGTGTACATGTTCGACTTTTTGATGAGGAGCCTCGGTGTGCATCGAGATTGGCATTATCGAATAGAACGCCGCCTGGCGCGCGCTTCGGATTCGGCACCAAATCGCCGACTAGATCAACCTTCGAACGTTGCAGCATAGTGCGGCGAATTAATGACTCAGGATTCTAACGTTTAGTATTTGGATCAACTTCTTACTGTTGCTTCCAAAACCATTCTGAGGGCACCTGGTTAATATTGGTGATCACCTCCGGTCGGGGAATCGTTCCAAGCCACAGAATATCGTTACTGGACTTCACCCTCTCTATACTTTCCTTAGTGGCGCCTTGAGGTTCAAAGATGCAGAGCCATGCAATCTCGCCTGCTATTTCATCCGGTTCGTCACACTGCATCCCGGTCGGGCTTACTCGAGTATCCCAGCGTAAGCCGTAATACGTTGGGCCTTCAAGATGAAGGAAGATCACTATCACATGGAAACGGTCTAAACCAGAAGCAATGATTTTAAATGGCTGACCTGTTCGCTCGATGCCGTCGACAAGTGCCTGGCGCAATGCTTTGTGCACTGCGCCAGGCCACTTCGGGTCCCACTTGTGCATCATGCGCTTCTCATGAGTACGGCCATGGGCCTTGCCGTGGATATCTTATGGTCGAATTCACCCAAGAATCGCACGCCACTTGTTCTGGTTTACTCTCACAATAGGCTGTGATTACTCCTTTTGTCTTGTTATCACCTTGGATATAATCGTCATCGCGATAGTCCACGACA
>NZ_JACHWS010000010.1 GCF_014191505.1 Hoyosella altamirensis | reverse complement strand
GCCCCTTAGCACCTTTCTGGCCTTGCGGCTGGTCGCACCCCTGAACGCCGCATGCTTGATGGTGAAGTTGCCCGCGAGATAGGTCAGGGCTGCCTGTGGTGCCTGTCCGCCTCCATCGTTGGTAGTGGGACTTGCACCAACTGTGACCGTAATGCGGTCGTTTGCAACCTTCGACGCTGCAGGTGCTTTTGCTCATGCAGTGTCCTTGTCTTCAGGAAGGTGAATGTCGGTGATGTCGCGGTAAACAACGGTGGTTTGCCCATCACGAATGGGGTAGGACAGGGTGTTGCCGTCCCGCTTGTACGGGGTGCCAGCCTGTTTCAGCTGGTTCTCGTGGTCCCGGATGGCGGTGAGTTTCGGGCCTGGTTCGAAACGGATCCGCCGCCTGGTGGTGATGACCTCAACCACATGCTCCTGCGGGTTCATATGGTCACCGCCTGCGGGAACTCGTCCCAGGTGCGGCCATCCAGCTCGCGCCCCGCGGTCTTCTTCCCCACACGGCGCAGCAAGTAGGACTGTCGTCGAAGCTCGGCGTTGAAGGCGTCGAGTCCGGCAGTTCCGACCTTGTGAGTAGTTCCGAAGGTGTGAACTAGTGAATCTCCGGGCTTCCATTCGACGGGGGGAATGGGAGCCCATTCGCCCCACTGCTTGAACAGAAACGCCACCCCGGCGGCGTTGCACTGGTCGCGCAGTGACCGCGCCCAGTCGGGGTGCATCGGTCGGGCTTTCGCACCGGATTCGCCACCAACAACCACCCAGTCGAGACGCCGGTCAAACTCGTCGGGGGCGAGTAGGCCCGTCGAGGCGAGGTCAAGCGGGCCGAGTAGTGGTTCCGCTGAAATGAAACGCAATGCCGCCGGGGTGTCCAACAGTGCGGGGATACGAATGTCAGCCCACTTCTGATCCTCCGTAGACACCCCAAGCCACACATTCGGCAGCGGCCACGCCTGCTCAGGATCATCCACCACGTCAAGGGCGTGGTGCTCCAGGTTGATGGCCACCTTGAATGAATGGTCGTTCAGGAGTGACCGCATGCGGGCGTGCCGTTTCGTGAGCACCTGGAACGTATGTTGCGGTGCTGCTGCCATGACCGCGAACACCTTCGCTATGAACTCGTCAGGGATGTCGTCGTGGAACAGGTCGGACATGGAGTTGACGAAGATGCGGCGGGGCTTTCTCCAGAGCAGTGGCTTTTCGAGCCGATCGGGGCGCAGCGTCACCTGAAACCCATTGGGGTACGCCTTGGTGCCAGTGAATCGGTGCGCGATCGTCTCTGCGTAGCAATGGTCGCAGCCGTGCGATACCTTCGCGCATCCTGTGACTGGATTCCATGTCGCATCGGTCCATTCGATGCCTGTACGGTCACTCATTACGCGTCGAGGACCGTCCGGTCCAGGCCCTTCTCGATCGCCTCAACGACATGCCGCCAGCCGGCCAGCTCGATCTGCCGCGTCGGTTTCAGCTTCACCGCTAAACCGAGTTCACCGTTACGCACACGCAGCCGGAACCACGCCTCCACCTCATAGCGGGACTGTGACCCCTCGAACACTGGCAGCAGCAGCGTGATCGTTTGCGGAACTTCCAGGTTCGATGCTCGACCAGCCTTGGCGTCGACGTTCTCCCGGTACACGAGGTGCTGTGCACCGTTCGCGCGATGCACTGCGGATTCGAATGTGGATCCTGTTGTCACCCGGATGGATTCGATGATCTCCATGAGTTCGGCCTGGTCCGGGCGGAGCACAGTGTGGAGGAGCTCTTCGATGGTGTCGGAGAACTCGTCTTGGGGCATGTATCGGCCGGAGATGCGGTGCCAGGCGAGCCAGTCTTCGTCTTTGGCGAGTTCGAGGCGGAGGATGTCGTCGCGCCAGCCGGGCAGGTCGGTGGTGTGGTCGTTGTAGATCGCGTCGATGAGCGAGTGCTTCTGCTTGCCCCAGAGCGCGGCGGTTTCGCCGAGCGGGTAGCGGGCGAGTTCGGTGAGGAATGACGTGACGGTGCGGACGGTGCGGGTGCCTTTCGGGCGGCGCGGCCAGTGGTCGAACTCCTCGAGGTCGACGATATGGTTTTGGAGACCGTTGGTGGCGGTGGCGGCGGCGAGCAGCCTGACACGGGGCACGTCGGTGTCGATGAGGTGCACGCTGCGGCCTTCATCAGTGGTGAGTGTCTGGAACTCGTGCTGTTCGCTGACGTCGGTGTTCATCAGGTCGCTTTTCCTTTCAGGACAGCTGGTCGTGGGCGTGGTGAACGATCACTGCCGTGTCGCTGCCGCCGAACAGAGATGCTTGGTGGGGGTCGTTGCGGTGAAGCGAGTTGTCGTCGTCGGCGAACCACACGGAGCGTCGCGGCTCGACGGGTTTCTTGTGCGCGACCTTGTCCTGGATCTTGATGAGGTTCGGTTGGTCTTTGTCTGGTGTGAAGGTGAGCGTGATCGCGACGGATCCGGGCTTTCCGGTTTCGGTGACGGCTTCTATGACTTCACTCATGAGCCGGGAGATTTCGACGTGCGCGCGGCCTTTAGCGTGCTGGAGGAGTACGGCGGCGAAGTCCTGCCCCTCGGCTGGTGGTTCTGGGGTGTTGGTCATGTGGATTGAGTATCCAAATTGACCCCCCAACTTTGCGCCGCACGTGACACGCCCCGGAGGGGGTCAGAAGAGGGGATCTGTGTTAGCTGGCGCTTGGGGCCGGTGCGGTTTCCGGTGGGGCAGGTATTTCGCCATTACCTCGGCTCTGTGCCGTTCGGACTGCCACCGTTGGTGCGTCACTTTCAGTTGATCTAGAACGTTGCTGAGCTTCGCCTTGAGGGCGGCGATCGTCTTGTCGTGGGCGTCTTGAGCTAGTGCCGCGTCCCTGGTGGTGACTGAGACCTGGTGTGCGAGCGTGTCAGCGAGGGTTTGCGCTGTCAGCCACTCGGTCATGATTGTGCATAGTGGATCTGCGCGGACCAGTTGGATTGAGCGTTTGGAGCATCGCAAACGGGTGGCGAGGTCGTCGGCGGTGACACCGCGCTGGGTGAGGACAGCAACGACCCAGGCGCGGTCGGCGGCTGCGAGGTCCGTGAAACGGATCCGGCCTGCTGCCGCTACGTCGGGAAGCATGTCGTCGGGCTGGTAGCGGTGCGGCTGCCCGAGGCTGAACGGCAGCACATTGCTGTCGTCGTAGGGGTCGTTGTGATTGTTGGCTGCCAGCATGAGGGCATCACCTTCCACCCGCGATAGTGGTGTATTACATGAGTGTAATTCGGTTGTCTACACGGAACCCGGGTCTTGATTGTCAGGAACGACCAGCGCGATCAGTTTGTTCGCCAGGTCGGCCGGGTCGAAGTTCCCGTCGCCTGTCGCATCCAGAATGTGCTTGGTCGGCAGATCGAGACCGAGCATGCGGGCACGCCGGTCAATGATCTTGAGGATCACTCCCGCTGCCTTGTCGTCACCAGCGATCGCCGATGGCCACCACGCTTTCTCGAGCTGGTTGAGTTTCTCGGTCTCCAGAGCGCGGAGTTCATCGGCCTCAGCCTTAGGAATGTTGCGCAGCTCGGTCATTACATCGTTGTGAGCGACTTGCACGCTGACGCTGGTGTGTTTCGCGATTTCGCGGAATGAGTAGCCGACCTTGCGGAGGGCGAGTGCTTTGGCGCGGCGTTCGGCGATGTGCGCGGTTTGCTTGCTTGACGTGTTGCGGTTCGTTCCGCCTCGCGAGTTACCCATGCTGTTGCCCTCTCCCTGGTGTGATTATTCCTGCGCTCGATGTAGCTTCTGACGCACTATCGGACGCTTCAGGTGTCCACGATCCGTCGGCGTCCACATGCTCGCTCACAGACGCAATAACGACCTCAATCCGCGGCGCAGCGCGATCCACACGAACCCGGTACGCAACCTCCCCCACATACCGGTGACTATCACCGGGCAAGATCCCCGAAGCAACGAGCTCATCAATCACCGCTTTCCCAAGATGCGCGAGCCCGTCCGGATCCCGGGTCCGCTGATCAGGCGCCCACCAGATCACGCGGATCGCCGCGGCACTGTCGACCGGCTGGACACTGCTCTGAGTGATCGCGGCGCGGGTTGACCAGGCAACTTGTCGTTTGGCTCGGGCTTGTTTGGACCAGTGGGAGCGGCGGGCTTCGTTGCTGGTGAGTGGGGGTTTGGTGAGTCCGGGGAGGGTGAAGGTTTGGTTCATGGGTGCCTGATGGTGGTCCAGTAGTTGGCGAGCGCCTGTTGTTGCTCTTCGGGTGTGGCGGGTACTGGCTGCGGTGGCTGGTGTCCGGGTTTGGTGGTGATGCGCTGGTTGGGGTCGTGTTGGCAGCGGATTGCCCAGCCGTATTTGTCGTTGGGGTCGAGGATCCAGCCTTGGTCGTCGCAGTAGGGGCAGTTGGGGTCGGCGTGGGGGCTGGTTTTGTGCTCACGTGTGGTGCCGCGGATGGCTTTGAGTGCGCGGATGAGGGTGGCTGGTTTGAGGAGGGTGGTTTCGTCGTGGTGGTGGTGTTCGACTGCGGCGAGGAGTTCGGTTTTGGTGGGGTGGTAGCGGTCGAGGATGTTGGCCCATTCCTCGCACCAGGCTTCTGGGGGTGGTTTGCGTCCAGTGAGGTTGGCGTCTTTTTGGAGGGCTGCGTAGATGGCTTCGCGGGTCTGGTGGCTGGTCATGGGATGTTTTCCTGTTGTTGGCGGTCTTTTGCGGCCATGCGGTCGGCGAAGGCTTTGGCGGCTGCGTCGATGTCGAGGGGGTCGGATGCGGCTCTGGTGCGCTGGATGTCGCTGAGGAGGTGGGGAAGCATTTTCGGTCCGAGGCCGGGGCGGGTTTTCCAGGTGCGGAGGGTTTCGCGTACGTCGGCTTCTTCGGTCCTGGCGTGGAGCAGCGCGGCGGCTTCGATTGCTAGTGCGGTTTTGACGTTGTGGTGGATGGGGATGTCGATTTCTTCGCGGACTAGCCGCCAGCCCTCGGGTGGGACGGGTCTGCTGCGTGGTTCGTGCTCGTTCGCGCGCGTTTGCTGCTGCTGCTTTATTGGTTCATTTGGTTCACATGGCTCACATGGAGATCCCCCATCGGATGGGAGGGGGGATCCTTCATCGGGTCGCTGGGGGGTTCCTTCATCGGATGCGACCTGCGGTTTTCCGGTTTCGTGGCGGTGTTTTCCCGGTCGGGTGCTGGGGTGTGTCTGCGGCTGGTCTGCACGATTTCCCCGCGGCTTGGAAAGGGGGCTGAAAACGGCCCCTTCATCGGATGACCGATCGGATGACCGATCCCATGAGGGATCACATCTAAGGGGGGCTTCAAGGGGGGTTCCTTCATCGGATGCGACCTGCGGTTTCTCTGATTCCCAATCCGCGAGCGCTGACAGCTTCACCCACACTTCCCGAGCGGGTTGATCGTCCTCAGCGCGGAGGCGGCGCAACTCCGCTGACACCGTTTCCCGGCACTTCGGGGAGTCTGTCTTGACGAAGTCCTCGATGTACTTCTGCGAGTGGTTGGGGACTTTCCACGCGCGGTCGTGCCGAATGTAGGAGCGCACCATGACCTCTTCGGTGTCCTCATCGAGGATGATGAACCTGCGGTGCTGCAGGTGTTTCGCGGCGTCCTCGATCACTTCGACGGAGAGATCCGAGGCCCTTGACGCGAGTCTTCTGGGCCGCCACTCGGTGATGCCGAGCCGGTTCAATCTCGGGTCCGAGAGGATCATGAAGTACAGGTGCTGTGCGCTCGCTGGGATTGCCCGGAAGTTGTCATCCACCCAGATGGCCCGCAGGATGCGGACGTATCCTTTGCCGTCGGCAACACTCATCAGGCGGCACCCTGTTCTGCTGCTTCGCGGGCCGTGATGAAGTCGGCTAGTGCGGCAGCGGAGATGAGCCGCCTTCGACCAACTGTGAATGTTCGGATCTCACGATCAGCGATCAGCTTGTCGATCGCGGCGAGTGATACCCCTATCTGTTCAGCCGCCTCATTTTTGGAGAACGCTAGACGTGTCAGCGTGTGGCTCTTCATGGCTGTGCACTCTAGGAATCCGGTGTGCAATGTTTGCGGGTGAGCGACTCGCCGGTTCACGCTGCGCCTTCTCCCTCGAGCGCCTGGTCAAACCGCTCGATGATCTGGTCCACCGCACGCCGTCCCAAATCGCGCTCAAGAGCTTCCTGCATCTCGATCGGGCAATGCAGATACAGCCGTGCGATCAGGTGGGAATCGACGCGGACACGACCAAATGCATCCAGCAGGGATTCCAGCCGTGGCCAGGAGTGATCCGGTCTTCGCGGCGGCGGGCCGATCAGTCGCTTCCGGACAGCTAACGCCCGCAAATTCCCGCACGGCTTCGCGGGGAGAAGATCGACTAGGTAGTGCGCCTCCGTCTCAGCGAGTACCGGCAACGTGGTGCCGGGCGCGATTGTCCCCAGCGTGGTCCATATCGGGTACCGGTTCGTCACCATGCGGGCATGCGGCATCGCCACACCTCCAATTGCGTTCGAATTACAGGGAATTGACGAGCGAGTGCCCCGCGCGGAGTCGAACCAGCGCTGCGACCATCGGGGCGCTTGTACAGGGTCAG
>NZ_JACHWS010000009.1 GCF_014191505.1 Hoyosella altamirensis | reverse complement strand
TCCGTGGCGGGCAACGATAGCGGAGACTCCTTCTGCCACCACCACACGGCTACATCCGTTAGCGCTGGTGACACGCGTACAACCAGCACTACTTACATCGACGTTGTGATGGCATGTTCGCCGGTACACTGGGCCGGAACTCACGGCATGCGAGTTCGGCAACAACAGAAAAGAGGCCCCGGCGAATAGTCCACCGAGGCGCTCCAACGTCTTGCCCAGACAGTTGCGAGTGTATGCGCGAAGCGAGCTCAGGCAAAATTCTGAGCACGGCCAGTCGTGATCTCAGCCGGACAACGCCGCCGCGGTCCTCCAACCTCACCAGCGGAGAGCGCATATGAAACAATCCGGCATCCAAGATCCGCCACAGGCAACGGAAGACACTGCGGAAAACACTGACACCAGTGCGACAATAACCAATACCAGACTCCTGCAAACGCGGATCAAGAGTTTACAGGGTCGCGTTCGCGGATTAATCGCCGAGCATCAGATACCGAAACCTCTCGACTGGCTGTTCCTTGCCGCGTCCCTCACCATTGTCGCCAGAACTCTGCTTATTCCAGTACCAGAAATCATCCCCCTGGGATCTGCGATCGGCGAGATCGTGTTCACGGTGGCAATCGGCTACGTCGTCTCGTACATTTTCCACTGGATCGTCGTCAGGGCGCCCGAAAACCGCAGACGCAGGGCCATTCTCGGCTCCGTCGGAATCCTGCTCGGCCGATACGCCCGCAGCCCCAGAGACTTTGTCCGAGATCTTTCCAAGAGGGAAGGGTCACAGCCGGAGATACCAGACGAGCCCGATCTCGACTATTTGAAGAGGATCCTCTCGGAGATTGACGTTAACCATGTGAGTCCTCACGTGGTCGGCTATCAGCAACAACTAATTCCAATCGCATGGCGACAAAAGATGCTCATGCGGATCAGCGAGTTCGAGCACAGTTTTGAACGGCTCGAACCGCTCCTTCCCCAACTGGACAACGAGATGCTCGCATTGACGCTGAAGCTAGATCAAACTATCCGAATCTACCCATGGCGTAGTGTGCTCGAGCACGGATATATCGGAGTTCCAACTGCGTTCGCAGACGAGATCTACAAGCTATGGATTACCGGCGAAGATCTGTATCGGCGTTACGAAGAAGCTGTCGGCCCACTCGTCACAGCTGCGATGCGCAATCGTTTACGGCACCAGCATCGACCAGATTCGGACATATCTATCCGATTCGTTATCCTGTAAATATCCCGCTCTGCTCGCGGTGCAACCCTCCCCCCGTTGGGTCACCGCGATATACGGAGTGACGGTTAGAGAGCCCGGCGCCCCTCCCCCCGAGAATGCGCCGGGCTTTCGCATTCCACCAGACTCCAGCCGTAAACCGGACAACGCTCGCGTTCATCACGTACCGTCAAACCGGAGGTGGAAAACGATGAGCAAGCCGCCACCCGCGAACTGGTATCCAGACCCACAGAACTCAGCACTGCTGCGCTACTGGGACGGAAGCCAATGGACCGCACACACCACCACAAATCCGGCAAAGCAGCAAGACCGACCCCAAACCGAACAACACGTCACCCCACCTCGCAGTGAAGACCCCGCAGAGTCGCGAACTGACGAGAAGGTCACATTCTTCAACGCCCGCTCCAAAGCGAAAGAACTCCAAGCCGAGAACGCACGCCTGCAAGAGCTCCTCGACCGCCTCCACGGAATGGAACTCGCCGACATCGAAGCGACGATCACCGGTGCCAGGGCAGACCTCGACACCCTCGAGCAACAACACCGCGACAAGCAAACGGAGATCGAAAACACCGCACGGCAACTCACAACACTGGAAGCCCAGATCGTAGACGTGCGCAACACCATCAACATCCAAGAGTTCGGACTCTACGACTTCGACCACCCCGCCGAAACCTCCGCCAAGCTCGCTAACGAACTCTCAAAAGTGCGAATGAACATCAAACGAGCGATCGCGGGTGGACATGCCACTTCCGCGACGGCGAACTTCACGTTCAACAACTCCATGGCACAGGGCCGGAAGTTCGTGAAAGACATGTCGAAAACGATGCTTGCCGCGTACAACGCTGAAGCGGAAAACTGCATCAAAGGGGTAAAGGCCGGGAAGCTCGACGTCGCACGCAAACGACTGGAGCGAATCGTCAGTCAGATCGCGCGCAATGGCCAGATGATCGACCTACAAATCACCCCGTACTATCACGGGCTCCGGCTACAGGAACTCGAACTCGCAGCGCGCCATATGGACGCTCTGCGCGCCGAGAAAGAAGCAGAGCGCGAGCGCCGCGCCGAACTCAGGGAACAACAGAAGGCAGAGGCAGAGCTGCAGCGCGAGCTGGACCGCCTCGACAAAGAGAAGCAGCACTATCTCAACACGCTGCAGGCCCTTGAAGCGCGCGGGGACGAAACCGCGGCAGCCGACATCAGGAGGAAACTCACAGACGTCGAGCGCGCCATTGTCGACGTCGACTACCGCAAGGCCAACTTGCGCGCCGGGTATGTGTACGTGATCTCCAACTTCGGATCCTTCGGTGAGCGCATGGTCAAGATTGGTCTAACTAGGCGTCTAGAGCCTATGGATCGGGTTCGGGAACTCAGTGACGCGTCGGTCCCGTTCAACTTCGATGTTCATGCCATCTTTTTCGCGGATGATGCGGTCGAAATTGAGGCCATGTTGCATCGCGAGTTCGCTGACAAGCGAGTGAATAGGGTGAACAATCGGCGCGAGTTTTTCTATGTGGCGCCGGAGGAGGTTCTTGAGGTTCTCAAGCAGCACAGCGTTGCCGTTGTTGAGTTCAAGATGGAACCTGACGCTGACGAGTTCCGTATCAGTGAGAAACTCGCCGAGCAGGTACCGGCCAGCTAGCGCAGCGTCTCGGTCCGCTGCGCGGTTATCCGTGGAGGTCGGTGCGGGCGCCGCGGCCTGGCCGCTGCTTGTTCCATTCGTCGATGGTTTCCTTCGACCAGCCACGCACGGTGCCCCGTGGGATCGACCCATCGTCGTTTAGTGGTCCGACGATGACATCGGGCGGGGGCATCTTGATCCGGCCGAGGGATCCCGTGGCCAGGCCCAGATACTCCTCGACCTGGCCTCGGGACATGTACAGCTCAGGCATGCCGCACCGCCAGAGCTACCGCCGTCACGAACGCCGCTGCCCAAGCGATCCAGATGATTGTGAGCACCGGAGCGTAGCCGCTGACTAGTGCGGTGGCTATGACGATGGGAAGCATTCCGGCGAGCGCAGCCAGCACACCCTTGTCTGTGATGATCTTCTTCATTCGTCTCCGATTCCTCTCGTGGGTTGTTGTCGAGGTGAGGCGGTGAGTGAAAGACTGGGGTGGAACCCGGGTGCTTCCTTCACCCGGGTTCCCTGCTCTCTAGCGGTCCCTCTCGGTCTGCCACACCTGTATCCAGGTGCCGACTGCGGAGAGTGCTGCCAGAAGGAGCAGTACCCAGTCAATTACTCTCAATTTGCCTCACCTCCTCTCTGCCTTACACCCCTAACTATACACTGCCTTAGTGTGTAGTTCAAGTGGGTGGAGGCACAAAGAAATACACCCCCACCAGCCACCATCACCCGAATGACCCCCAACCAGCTCCAACAACACATCACCGAGCTGACCACAGGGCTCACACCCGAACAAACAACCGCCCTACTCGCACACCTCGAACCCGAACTCGCACGCCACCAAGCACTCCGCAACTATCCCACCGCCGGAGCCCTAGCCTGCGCACTCGACCCCACCATGCGACAAACCCCCGCACTCAAAAAAGTCGACGAAGCACTCGAATGGGCCTACACCACACCAGACGCCCGACTGATGATCAGCCAGCCCTCCCAAACCGGCAAATCAAAACGCGCCGCCATCTACGGCACACTCCGAGCCTTCACCCTCAACCCCGACCGCCGCGTCATCGCCGTAACCCACTCAGAAGACCTCGCCCGCACCCACAGCGAAGAAATCCGGGCACTCATCCAAACATTCGGCACCGGCGCCAAAGACGCCATGACCGGCCAGCCGCTCCCAGACCGCCTCGGACTCAGCCTCGGCGCGAAAAACTCCTCCACACGCTGGACCCTCGCCGGACACCGCGGCGGCCTCATCGCAGCAGGCGTCGGCACAGCACTACCCGGACGTCCAGCCGACCTCATGATCCTCGACGACCTCTACGCAGGCATGGAAGCCGCAGACTCCACAGCGATCCGCCGCCACGTCGAAACCTGGTGGGACAGCGTCGGCAGCCAACGACTCTCCCCCGGCGCTCCAGTCATCTGCATCGGCACCAGATGGAACGAGAAGGACATCTTCGCCTACCTCATGGCTCAGGAACCAGACCGGTGGCGCGTCCTGAACTTCCCCGCCATCGCACAGCCCGGAGTGCTGGACTCTCTGGGCCGCAAGCCTGGTGAACCCCTAGCGAACCCCGCAGGCGACAAAGACTGGTTCTACCTCCGGTCAATCAAACCCGCACGCATTTGGTCCGCGACCTATCAGGGCAACCCGACACCGGTACAGGGCGGACTCATCAAAACCGAATGGTTCAACAATCACCGGCACACCGACACCATTCCAGCTGCCGCGCTGTCCGTCGTCGCAGTAGACCCCGCCGAAACCGGCAAGGGCGACGAAGCCGGAATCATCGCCGCGAGCATTGACCGTCACCGCACCGTGTACCTGACCGGAGACTACTCAGGGCATTTCACATCAGCTGAGTGGGCGAAAACAGCGTGCCAAGCCGCCCGCGACACCGGGGCCAGCGCGATCCGCGTCGAAGCGTACACCGCCGAAACCACTTACACGCGACTGCTCAAACAAACCTGGAGAGACATGTTCGGTCAGGCACGCTGCCCCCGAATCCTCGGGTGGCGGGGAAAAGGTGATGCTATTGCCCGATCCACCGGGCTCAGAGAAGCCCTCGAGACAGGCCGGTGCGTCATCGCCGGGGACCTCGAAGGATTCGAGAGCCAAGCGGTCACGTGGCAGCAAGGCCAGCACCAACCCGACCGGGTCGCCGCCGCGATCATCGCCTACGACCACCTTGTCACCTCAGCCGGCCATTCCGGTGGCGCCGCGATACCCACCGGCAGCCTCACGCGAGGAACCCGCCGGGGCGGCGTGTGGGATCGTCGAGTCGGCTAAAACCTTCACCCCGAATTGGGACCGTCCCGGCATGGGTCTCACGCTGTTCCTCCTCGCCATTTACACGCTCGCAGTCCTCAGGGTCACCCGCCTCATCACCCGCGACAAGATCACACAACCGCTGCGTCGCTGGGTAGCCGACCGCTTCGACGATCCGGATCGCCCGGAATCCAGCATGACCACCTACCTGTTCCACTGCCCCGCCTGCATGAGCATCTGGATCGCGTTCGCGCTCGCTCCCGCCGCCATCGCCCTCTCAGGACTGACCTGGTGGCTTCTGCCCTTCCTCGCGCTGGCCGCGTCACAGCTCACCGTCTGGAACGCCGTGCACCTTGACCCCGTCGACGACTGAACGAGCATTTTCACCCCCCGTTTCTAGCGTCACTCCCCGATGGCCATGATCTCGCGTAACCGGAAACCCCGCCGCTCCCGCGGGTCGCTTCTCGCTGCCGCCACCCCCGTCACAGACCTGAAAAAGCAGCTCCCCAACCCGTCACTGAGCGGCGCCGAGGGATGGCAAGACACGGCATGGCAAATGTTCGACTGCGTCACCGAACTGCGCGCCGTCTACCAATGGCGAGCCAGCGCAGTGTCACGCGCCAGGCTCGTCGCATCCGAGATCGACCCCGAAACCGGTAAACCCACAGGTAACACCGAAAACACCGCGGTCAACGACATCGTACGGTCCATCGCAGGCGGCCCCACCGGGCAAGCACAACTGCTCGGCAGACTGGACACATTCATCGGGGTGCCCGGCGAATGCTACATCGCTGTCATCACCCGCCACCCCAGCGAGGACATCGAGCGCGAAGAGTGGCATGTCCTCTCCCGCGAAGAGATCACCAAAGACACCCTCGACCAAGTCACACTCACCCTGCCCGACGGCGCGAAACACGTGTTCATCGAAGGCACCGACGTGCTGTTCCGGGTTTGGCGCCCCCACCCCCGCAACAGTCAGCTCGCCGACTCTCCCGTACGCGCCGCGCTTCCCGTTCTGCATGAAATCGTCCGAACCACCGCGGCTATTGAGGGCGCAGCGAAGTCCCGTCTGCTCGGCAATGGGATCCTCGCGATCCCGTCCGAACTAGAAATGCCCGACGACATCGCCAGCGCACCCACCGCGGAACGCGACCCCGACGCGCCCGAACTCCCCGAACGTGCACCACTACCGGTGCAACCGGTCAACCCAGCCTCGTTCATGGACATGCTGCGAACCATCGCGGCCACCGCGATTGAAGACCCCACGTCCGCGGCCGCGAACATCCCGTTGTGCGTGTCCGGGCCGGGCGAATTCCTCGACAAGCTCCGACACATCAGGATCGACACTGAGATCCCCGAAATCGCACTGAAAACCCGTGAAGAAGCGATCCGCCGGCTCGCTCTCGGCCTGGAAGTCAGCCCGGAACGGCTGCTCGGCATGTCGACAGGTAACCACTGGACCGCCTGGGCGATCCAAGAAGACGACATCAAAATCCACATCATCCCGACACTCGAACTGATCGCTGACGCGCTCACCACAAGCCTGTTACGGCCAATGCTGGATCGCGAAGGCATCGACCCCGACCAGTACCTCGTCTGGTACGACACTACCGCGCTCACCCAAGACCCCGACCGTAAGAGCGAAGCGATCAACGCGCACGACCGGGGTGCCATCACCAGTGAAGCGCTGCGCAAACACCTCGGGTTCACCGACGCCGACGGATACGACCTCACCACTCTCGCCGGATGGCAGCAAGTCGCGAGGGACAGGGCCGCCCAGTCCATCCACCAGCTCCCCGCTCTCGCACCACTGATCGCGGCGAACCTCCCCGACCTGCAACCTGTTCCCTCCGAAGACACCACGCCAGCTGAGATCACCGAAGTCGTTGAAGAGGCACCACCAGAACCGGATGACGCGTTAACCGCTGCCGCGAACCGACTGTTCGACCCATATGCAGCCGTCACCGCGGCCGTGAACCTGTGTGTCGCGCGAGGCCTGGATCTAGCGGCGAAGCGGCGCCGCACGCATCAGAACAAACACATGATCGCTGGGCTCTCCGCGGAACACGCGAACGTCGAACTCGGACCCGTCCCAGAAACCGACGTGAATCGCCTGATCGATGGCTGGGACACCGGAGTAACCGCGTCGTTCGCGTCGGATCTTGGTGTGCTGCCACAGCATTTCCGCGACATCGTCACCCGCATCGCGACACGCGCATTGACGAACGCGGAGACACCCATCAGACCCTCGCATCAAGAGCTGCTACAGGTGCTGCGATGAGCGACCACCGGCGCCGCGGACTGCTGAACGTGCTCACATTCGAACGCCGGGTCCACGAACTAGCGATGGACCTTTACGCCGCGTGGCTTCCCGACGTACGCCGCGCAGTACTCCCCGAACTAGCAGCGGCAGCGCTCACACCCGAACCCTCCAACATCGCCGTCACCCAAGCCCGGTTCGAAGAACTTCTCGACACCATCTTCATCGCAGGCATGCACGATCTGACCGCCGGTCACATCGCCGCGACCATCACCGCCGCCGGGATCACCGCCGACATGCTCCCCTGGCCCGACAACGCCACCCCGCAAACCGGGACAGTCACCGCCCGCATGGTCACCCGCATCCCAGCGATCACACAGTGGCAAACCGTGTACCTATCTCAGGTTCGCAACCGGATGGTCAACACCCCCGACACTGTGTACAAAGCGATCTCCACACACGTCGCCGAAGCGTTGCGGCTCGGAGAGTCGATACCCCAGATGCGGGACCGGATCGCAACGGAACTCGACGTCACCAATGTGGAACAGTGGCCGCGCCGCGCCACCGTCGTCGCCCGCACCGAATCTGGCGGCGCCATGAACTCGGCAACGAGGCAAGCCGCGATCCTGCAGTCCGACATCACCGGCACACTCCTCGACCAGGTGTGGATAGCAACCCCCGGATCCGACCGAACCCGCGAAACCCACCTCGAGGCACACGGCCAGCGTGTCCCCCTAGGTGAGCACTTCATCGTCGGCGGCTACGAGCTCGCCGCGCCCGGCGACCCTGATGGGCCCGCAGAGGAAGTAATCCAGTGCCGGTGCACGCTCCTCACCGTTGAGCGCGGCGAAAACGTCCCCGGCCTCGACACGTGGGCGCTGGCTGCATCCCTCGATCCCACAATCACCCACCAAACCGCTGCCGCAGCTGATGGAGGTCACGCCATGGAGGAGTTCCGATCCTGGGAAGGATTACTCATCCCGTTCAACACGGTCTCCCGCGACAGGTTGTCACTTGCGTCTCCCGACCTGAAGCTCGTCAACGAGAAACTCCCACTCGTCCTCAACTGGCAGGAGAAAGACGACCCCGACCACGACGGGGCGTTCACCGTCGGTGCGATAGAAGCTTTTGAAACCCGGGACGACGGCATCTGGGGCCGCGGCTACTTCCTCAACACCGAACACGCGGACGACGCTGTCGACCAGGCACGCAGAGACCTCACCGCCCCAAGCGTTTTCGCTATCGTCACGAATGAAGTCCTCGCAACCCCCGACGGCCAGCCAATCACCGACGAGCAACTCGAACAAGCCATCAACGCAGATGAGCCGATCGACGCTGTACCAATGTGGCTGGAAGCCGAGATCGCCGCCGTCACCCTCGTCGCGATCCCCGCCTGGCGCGAAACAAGCATCACAATCGGCGACACGGTGGAGCGGGACGACACAATGCCAGCGGTCCTCCAAGCCGCTGGACACCGCCTCGCAACCCTCGACGAACACCGGCCACGCGCCGTCATGTTCGCCGACCCCAAACTCACAGAACCCACCCCACTGCACATGACAAGCGACGGCCGGATCATCGGGCACGTCGCGC
>NZ_JACHWS010000008.1 GCF_014191505.1 Hoyosella altamirensis | reverse complement strand
GGCGACCGCCTCGACCACCGCATAGATCCGGGCACGCCACTCCGCGGGAATACGATCGAACATCACGCCTCCTCGTCACGCTCGAACGTGACCGCCTTGACAGCCCACATCTGCGCGCCCTGGGTTTCCGTAATAGCGATTGATGCAAGCCGCGACCGTTCGTCCCGATGGTCGCTTCGGTCCTCATGCAGAATGTTGATGATCACCGCGTAGGCGGCCTTCAGCCGGGTCACTTTGTCGCTGCCGCTCGGGTTGAATTGCGAGCCAACAGCTTTTTCGCCGAATGTGGGTTCTAGTGGGTCACTCATGGCTATTTTTCCTCTTCACGGTTGGCGGGGTCGTACATGCCAGGGACGCCGAGGTTCTCCCCGATCGCGGCAAGAGCGTTCACTACAGTGCGGCCACCGAGCTGGCCCCAACCGTCGAACGGATTCGGACCACCCAACTGCTCGAGCACGAGACGCGCATCAGACTTGTCAGACACAGTTCCTCCAGATGGTGGGGTTGACGGCCCGGTATACGGGCCGAGCGGTGTATCAGCGGGCGCGAGTTCCACGGTCACCTGATCGTCAGTCGCGCCACCGAACACGGTTTTCTCCACATGCGGGGACACATCAATCACCCGCTTCACCGGGCGCGGCCCAGTGTCCGCAGCCCGCAAAACAACTTTCTTGCCCGACTTGTGGTGCGTGACTAGGAGCTTCACGCCATTGAGTCGTTCCTTCAGCCGCAAATCACTCGTCCCAGACACGGGCCGTAGCCACGTTTCCCCTGCGTGCTGGTACGCCTCCCACCGGCAATAGTTCCAGCGCATCGCCGCATACCAATGGTCCCGAGGTGCGCGGCCTGGCTCCCCGGAAAGAGCCATGTGCCCGTTGATGGTGGATTGATCCGTAGGCCCAGCGAAATGACTGATCCCACCGGTTTGTGGCTGTTTCAGGCTCACATCCACTACACGCCCATCAGCCACGGTCGTGATCTTCACGTCATCGAGCGCCGGGACAGGAGCAGACGATCCACCGCCGATCGCTTCGGTTACGTAGCGGACGAACACGTCCTTCGGGAAACCCGCACCAGGATCAGTACGCACAGCGCCAGACGACCACACCTGATTCACTTCAGCGTGACCGGTGATGCCGCGGCGACCGGCCCGCAAATCAGCAGCGGTGAGATACGCGGCCGCGATGCCGTAGTCGCGGCACCAAGCGGCCACCACACGCGCACCCGCACGCAATTGCGCATCTTGCGCCAGCCATTGCGCCCGAGTCCGCGCAGCCCTGCCGATGAACGACAAATGCAAGCCACGCCGGTTACCCTCAGTGCCTGCAGACCACGGAATGATGTTGTCGTCATTCGACCGCACCGTGCGACCATTCGTGCCGACCAGAATGTTGTACGACGATTGGTTCGCGGTGTTCTGCTGCCACTGCGCCACATTCTCAGGCGGCGTCGTATCGGCGTTCTCAGTCGTGTGCAAACACACGAACTGGCAACTATTCGGGTTCCGCAGACCGCTGTGCGCCCGCGTGTACAGGTCAACGTCTGCCTTGAATTGAGCCATGATGCTCCTTCATACGATCACTGTCTGATTGGGTGGGTGGGCGAGACGCTGCGCGATCCACGCGAACAACCGCTGACCGCCGTACAGCATCCGGTGATAGTTGCTGTGATGCAGGAAGTATCCGAGCAGCCCAGCGTTCGAGCAGATCGGGTCCCCCGCCGCCGCTACCCGCAGGACCCGGCAGTCAATCGGGTCGCGTTCACCGATCATCGTGATCCCCGGAAGCCGCCACCCATGCCTGCGCACCTCCATGCCGGTGCCAGGCTGCCGCGGATCCGAAATCAGAACGCCCGCAATGTCGTCGACCTCACGGGCAAGCGTGACTAGCGCATCACCAGCGATACGTGCACCCAGCGAGTACCCGATCAATCGCACCGCACGGCCGGGATTCTCGGTCACGAACCCCCGCACCGCCGCGACCGTCATCTCCACGCCCCGCCGCACCATCGCGTCATACGGAAACGGGAAGAACACCGACGGATACTCCACCACCTTCGACGGCAACCCTGATTCGTGCAGGATCGCCCGCAAGGGTGAATGTTCCGCGAAGCTCATGCCGGTGCCCTCGCACACGAACACCATCGGCGCGGTCACGGCTCGTCCTGCGCTTTCCGTGCGGCGTCGATCCGGTCCTGCAGCTGCGCCACGATCGCTTCGAGCTCGTCGAGCCGTTCCGTGTCGGCGGGCTCCGGCTCTGGGTCCGGCGCGTCCAGAGGCACCCACGTTTCCTCGCCACGCTGGCCGGTGCTGCGTTTCACGACCGCGAGCCCGGGATGGATGCGCACACCGCGTTCGGCGAGGTGCCGCGCGATCGGCCTAGGCAGAGGCATGTCGAACTCGATGCGCATGTTCTGGTTCTGTTTGTCGTAGAACCCGAACCGCCCGATCACCTGTTCCAGCTCGGCCGCCGCGGCCTCCACATCCGTTGGGGTCTGCGTGGTCATACGGCAGCCTCAGCCGCGAGGTAGGCGAGTGCTTGCAGTTTGTTGTCCCGCAAGCCGTGCCAGTGATCGATTGTGCCGTCGTCGAACAGCACAACTACCACGGGTGTCGACTTGTATTCGGGGTCGAGTGCTGTGATCTGCTCGACAGCGCTGGGGTCGGTGGTGACATCGACCTCGGTGAATGGGACGCCATGCTTCGTCAGTGCACGTTTGGTGCCGAAGCAGGGCATGCATCCGGGCGAACTGTAAACGGTGATGTGCAACGAGCACTCCTAGTCGGTGTTGAGGAACAGGGCATTGAGGAAGCTGGTGAGCTGTTTGACCTTCCGCATCGCGCGGTCGACGGGGTCTTCACCCGCGTGCGGGTCACCGATCGACACCTTCGTGACGACCCGGCCTGCACGGGAGTCGGTGAACTCGATCAGCTCGACGTACTGCAGATAGATCTGGTCAACGCCACCTTCAGGGCTCGGTCCGGGTACTTTCACCCCGATCGGGTCTTTCAGCCAGAAGTCCTCACCCGCTGCATAGGGCGCGCCGTCCTCGATTTCGAACTCGTAGGACTCGAACCCGCGGGTCTCCCGCAGTGCAGCGCGACCGTTCATCAAACCGGAGAAGGACAGCGCGACCGATCCGCCTGCGGAGAAGTGTTCGTGGAATCCGTACGGGCCGAGTTCGCGGACCCGGTTGGCGTCGTAGTAGCGGTCCCACGCCATGAACACGTCGTCCAGGATCCCGTTCAGGAGTGTGGACGAAATACCGGATTGGCCAACGAAACTGAGGATCGCGGACAGCGCGGACTCTATGAGTAGGTTGATGCCCTGGTTCAGCCACGCGGGGGAGCGGCCGCCGATCACGCAGTACTTCGCGAGGGGATGGTGGGAGGTGATTGTCGAGCTGATGACGCCGGATTCTTCGTCGTCTTCGTCGATGACGATCCACGGTTCGTTCGCGGCGAGCGGCCCAGTCTTGGTGGGCATGTCTACGGGGACGATGACCTTCGTGATGCCATCCTCGAGGACGCGGGTGACCGCACGGAACAGGCCGGTGAGGATGTTGCCGTTCGGTCCGACCGCGTACGTTTTGTCCACGATGTCGATCACGATGGTCGGTTTCGTCAGAACCAGACCTTCAACCGGTGGATCACCGGGCAGCCACACATCCGCTGTGAGCAGCAGACCTTCGTCACGCAGCACGTCCTCGAAAAGTTCGTCCATCGGGGTCATGCGCGCGGTGAGCGCGACCCAGGTGGAGGTGTCGGTGAACGGGTTGTGCGGTTTCACCGCGACGGGATGGTTCGCGCGGTTCTGGACACCGCGCTGCCATTCCATCGGGTCAAGCGGGTCGTTAGGTTTCTGCGGGTCGTAGTTCTGGAAGTCCACGGGACGGTACCCGCGCCCGAACATGCCGCCGAGACCGGAGACTAAACCACCGATGGTGAAGTTGTTGATGATCCCCCACAAGGGTTGCTGCAACCGTATGAGGTTCTTGATCAAATAGCCTTTGAGCACGGTCCGTGCTGGGCCGATCGCGATGTCATGTTTGGGGAACTGCGCCTGGATCGGCGCAAACGGGGACGGCCACGCGAGGATTGACCGCAGCCACGCCCAGTCGGAGATCAGCGTGACCCGCCACACGAGACCGTTCTCGGCGTCGTAGTGACGTTCGCACGATTCCGCTCGCCCGGACCAGCGGCGCCCACGCACCTTGACCGTGACGGGGATGACCTCACGTTTGCAGCGCCGGAAGTAAGGGCCCCACTCTGAATCACCGGGAAGCTCGATCACCCCGGGCGCGATCCGGTTCGCGGCGAACTGCACCGTCGCGTCGAGGTAATCGCCGCATTCACCTAGGTGCCGGTATTCGCGGTCATAAACGTCGATCTCGAACTCGGGTTCTTCCACACGGTGCGCAACTTCACGGTCAGCGAGTTCACTGAACGCCGAGTACACGTGCTCGATCGACTCGAACTGCGGGGCCTGCGTCATGTCACATCCACCCTTCATAGCGCGGGTAGGAAACGGCGAGGATCTGAGAGGACAGGGCAGCGTTACCGGTGAACCGCACCTCGATCGGCGTGGACGTCCCGGGCGGGTAGGAGCCGCGGAACTTACGGCCCCGCATCCGCGGATACAGATTCATCCCTGTCGAGGTGCGGATCGTTTTGCTCCGCGGGTTCGTGTCGACCAGCCACACCTCACCGGCCTGCATGGCCGGGAACTCGATCAGCGGACCACCAGGTCCGTCCTGAATCCACGGCGTACCCGGACCTACGAGCGTGAACCGAGGATGGACAGCTACAACACCGGGATTACGGATGTGAAGTGTCCCTCGCCCAAGTCCGGACTTGTTGCGCCAGAACGACGTTTCACGGATCCCTTCCCAATAAGGGTTCTCGGCGACGAGCGGGATCATGTACTTGTCCCACTTGATCTTCGTTGCGTTCTTCTTCACGAACGGGACCGGTTCGGCGCGTTTTCGGACCTTCAGCGTCCGCCAGCCCGTTTGGGGAGTCCACACGTGCAGCCACCCCGCCTGGTGATAGTCGAGGTCTTTCAGCCACTCAGTGCGGGTGGTGGAGAACCCGAACTGTGAATCCGCTCGTACGGACACCTCGATGGACACGTCACGACGGGACACCACACGACCGGTGTAGGTCGCGCCGATCTGCCGTGCACCCTCCTGAAACAGGAGCGTGGTTGGCGCCGCGTGCATGTTCTGCGGATCAGTGCCGAGGGTGACACCTTCCCTGCCCTCGAATGGCCGGCCAGACAGATGCCAGCACCGACCCGACGGGGACCGGTAAATGATCTGCGCTTCATCAACGAGAATCACTACCGGCCACCTCCAGGCAGATACCCGCGTGACTTCATGTCCTGACGGTGCGCGACCTCACGCAAAGCGTTTTTCACGTCGACCGTGTAGATGTTGAACGTGTCACCGCCGCGTTCCGACGTTTCTGCGGGTTTCACGTCAGCACCAGCGGCAACTCCCTTGAGGATCTCCTCGGCTGCCCGCACGATCGGGGAATCCGCAGGGTTCTTCAGACCGATGACCGAGAAGAAGTCATCGCGGATCTCGTTTCCGGCGTCCTCGGCCCACTGACGCCAGCGGTCATCGAAACCACCCGCACCGGCGTCCATCCACGACTGGAACGCTGCGGTCTGCTCGGGAGAGAGAACCTGCTCGGGAAGGTTGGTGTTTTTCAGCATCATTCCGATGTGCTTCGCCAAACCGCCCTGGTCGTAGTAGTTGTTCGCCTCCCAGAACCGGCGTGCCGACACCGGGTCGCCGTAGCGTTGCGCCATATAACGAGCACCGTAAACACCCTGCTCGTAAGGGTCGGAGGTTTTCCGGCCGCCCACAGTGCCCCACGTCTGGTCGAGGAACTGGAACAAGCCATACGCGCTGCTGGACGGGTTTTGCGCGTTCGGGTTCCATCCCGATTCACGAGTGACGATGTAATCCACCGCATCCCACTGCGCGCCTTCGTGCCATCCATGCTCCGCGAATGCCTGATTGACGACCTCTCGTACGGGACCGTCGACGGACCCGGTGACGATTCCACCGGTATCGCCGTCGCCTGCCTGGCCGAGAATCCAGTCCCGCACTTTGCTGCGCGACTCCTCGTAGAACGCCTTCGGTAACTGCGCTGGCAGCGTGTCCCCGAAGTCCGGGATCATCCGCCCGATCGGGTTCACGATCGCATCGAACATCCCCGCGATCATGCGCCGGAAAGCCCCAGGACTGCTGCCCCCACCGCCACCGCCACCGGATACGAACTCGCCACCTACCTCGGGCAGGTGATAGTGGATGTTGAAGCTGGAATGATCCGCACCGATGGCGGCGCCACCCCACTGGACACCATGAGAACCGCCAGATTCGGCGTTGACACCATCAACAGTTCCCGCCATGTGCGAGTTAGGGCCGCCGCCGCCTCGTGAGATACCGATGGCGACTTGTCCGTTCAAACCTGGGCGCCATCCCATCGCGTCGAAGTCCGACTCTGTCGTGAATAGTCGCCCCGATGTCGCGGGACGCCCGTTGATGACGTGCACGATCCCAGACCACAGCCCTGAGCAGTCCCATGATGGGTTTCCGACTCCGCCGTACTGGTAGGGCTTGCCGTGCTCGCCGCGCATGAAGTTCTTCACCCGGTCAAGTGCTGCATCGACAGAACCACCGGTAGCGAGCTTGATGATTCCTTCCACCCCAGCGAACATTCCTTCGGCGGGAGGGGGTTTCATACCAGCACGCTTGCTGGTGGAACCGGTCGAGGTTGTCGACACCGATCGTGTCCACAGCTTTCGCGGAAAGCACGTACTCACCGTTCGACAGCATCGCCGGGATACTGTCGCTTGTCGCGGTTCCTGGGCCTCGAACGTGCCCTCCGGTCGCGAAGTTCACGACCTGCTCGTCGATCTTTTCCATGCCGGGGATGAGGACCGATACAGCATTCCATGCCTTGACGATGCCGCCGTTCCACACCTTATCGATCACCCATCGGACCGGGATCGCGACGCCCTCTTTGAGTCCGTCCCAGACCTTCTCGATGCCTTTGACGATCCTGTCGAATGTGTCACGAACGAGTTCAAGGCCGGTTTTGATGCCGTCGAACACCTTGTCGACCACGTTTTCCTTGACCCATTTGAGTCGGTCACCGAGCCACGACCATACGGCCTCGATGGTGCTGGAGATGCTGTTGAACCAGCCGCCGAGGGTGTCCAGACCGGTCTGCATGTTCTCCCAGGCCGGTTTCGCGACGTTGTCCCACAGCCAGGAAATGATGTTCCCGACCATGGTCCAGGTGGGCTGGATGATGTTCTCCCAGATCCACGTGAAGGCCGCACCGAGGAACTCAAGGCCAGTCTTCATCGCATCCCACGCGGGTCTGATGACGTTGTTCCACGCGAACGACACCGCTTCCTGGATCATTTGCCACGCTGTGGTCGCAACGTCCTTCACCATGTCGAAGTTCTGCGCGAGCCACACGATCGCGTTCACCGCGAGACCGATAGGCCCAGCAAGCATGATCAGAGCGCGCCACCATCGCTGGATGAAGTCCCAAGCCCCGGAAATAGCGTCCGTGACCCACCCGAACGCATCAGTGAGCCAGTTCAGAGCCGCAACGAAGGCGTCACCGATCGCGCTAGCGGCGCTCTTAACCCATTCCCACACGCTCTGCACGATGTTTCGGAAAGTCTCCGACTTCTGGTACGCGAGTACCAGCCCGCCCACAAGCAAGCCGATCGCAGTAACAATCAGGCCCACGGGGTTCGCGCGCATCGTCGCGTTGAGCGTCTTCATGTTCGTGTTCGCGAGGAGCGTCGCCACGGCCCACGCACGTTTAGCCACAGCCATTCCCATGACGACGCCACGGTAGGTGGCATAGGCCGCGAGGGCTCCGCCTATGGTCGCGCCCAGCACGATCAGTATGTCCTTGTTGTCGCCGAGCCAGCCGACAAGAGACTGCACCGCTGGTACAACGTTCGTCATGATCCACTTCGCGCCGTCGCGAAGCAGGTTGAAGACCTTCGTTGCTACTGGTTCAATCGCCATCAGTGCTTGGTTTTTGAAGATCTGCCACTCTTCAGACAATGTGCGGGTTTCGTCAGCGAGACCGAGGATCGTGTCATCACTGGCCCCGATAGCGGACTGGAAGTCGTCAATCGACAGGGCACCGTTCTCGACGGCTTCGATGAACTGCTGCGCGCCTTGTGTCCCGAAGATCCCGGATGCCATGTCAATAGCGGCGCCGCGGTCCCCAGCCTCGATGAGCCCCTGGATCGCGTCGGTGGTTTCCCAGAACGCCTCTTGGGGGTCTTTCCCGTCCTTCGCGAGCTGCGACATTGCCGTGGACATGCCACGGAAGGTGCGGTTCACATCGAGACCGGCCTTGTCGAGCATGCCCGCCAAAGCGGCGGACTCACCGAGGTCGAAACCAAACTCACGCAAGGCAGGACCACCCTTACGTGCTGCTTCGGCGAGATCGTTCACCCCGACACCAGTGGCCTGCGAGATCTGAAACAGGCTGTCCATCACGCCGCCCGCATCCTCGGCATCGACGCCGAATGCGTTCAGTGCGCCTGACACCGATTCGATGTTCACAGCTGTGCCGGTGAGGTTCTCCAGCTCGAGGAACTGGCGTGTGAGATGTTCCAACGGTTCACCCGTGAAACCGAGACGAGTATTCAAATCAGCAAGTGACGCCGCAACATCACCGAACGCATTCGGCACGGTCGCGCCGACGTTCTTCGCTGACTCCTGCAGCCCTTCGAGGGCCTCACCTGTCGCGCCGGTCCCTACGCGGATCGTCCGATACGCCTCATCGAAATCAGAGCCCACCTTGATCAGCGCCGCACCAGCTGCGACAGCGGCAGCACCAGCGGCAGCTAGACCAACCTTCAGCGCGGTTTGTGCCTTCTCCAGATCTGAGGACGCTTGCGCGGCCTTCTCCTGCGCAGCTTGCAGATCACCAGTGGCCTTACTCTGATCAGACGCTGAGTCTGTGGCGTCTTTCTGGGCTTTCGTGAGTTTGTCTTTCGCGCCCGCGAGTTTGTCGTCGGCGCGTTCAGCCGCGGCCGACGCTTGCTCGTTCTTGCGGCGTTCCGACGCGAGGCGTTCCTCAGCTTGTGCGATCTGCGCGGCTGATGCTTTCGGGTTCGCGCGGACCTCAGCGAGCCGTTCCTCAGCGACCCGGACTTTGCCCGCCGAGTCCGCTACCCGGTCATGTGCTTTCTGCGCTGCCTCGGAGGCTTTCTCGACTGCGGCTTTCGACTTCTCGATACCGTCGGCCATCGCTTTCGCGACATCCTCACCAGCTGACCTGCCAGCTTTGGTGCCTTCCTTTTTCAGCATCCCGCCGAAGTCTTTGAACGACGGGAGCACAGGCAACCAAACAGCTTCACTGGTCGCTGTCGTCATCGTCGGGCTCCTCTCGTTCATCGGGCTGCCACGGTTCAGCGCGTGCGTAGTCCTCGTCAGTGAGCACAGGGGGAAGGTCAGAAGCGGATGCAGTATCGAATGGCCGCTGCGGCGGTTTCGGCTGCTGAATGTTCGCTCTCGAGTTCTGGATCTTCACCAGCCAGAACCGCATTTGCTGCATAAGGAAAATGGATTGCCAGAGGTACTCTTCGGCCCAGCCCCACGTGTGACCATCGGTACGGACGCGGCCTAAAGCGGAGTCGTTGGGGAGACCTTGAATGAGGACGCGGAGCTTGCGGTTGGTGATTTCACCGCGCCACCATGCAGCAACAACGTCCCATCCGTATTCGGCTTCTAGCGCCGCCTCCGTTGCCTCCGGGTAGCGCGCGAAGTCGGCTGGGTAGGGTCCGTGCCGCGCTGCTCCTGAACCGCGTTCTGCCGCGCGAGGGACACTTCCTGGATGATGTTCGTGTGACCGCCCGCGTCAATGAACCGCTTCAGTTCGGTCTGGTCACCGCCGAACATGTGCCGCATGATCGCTTCACGGGTTTCCTTCACGTCCAGGAGGATCTCCTGACGTTCCTCGCGGGTCTCAGCCACACGAAGGTCATCTTCCGCGTCGCGGTTGTCGTAGCCGAGGAGCTTCAGCTCGTCGTTGAACGCATCCGATGCGACAGTCGGGTCGATGATCCAGAACACCTCGCCCGCGAACACGAACGGGAACTTGTCACGCGAACCGATGACCTCTTCACGCTTCGCGAGCAGCGCGTCATAGTCGATCGCGCCATCAGAAATCACAGCAGCAGATTCGGGCTTCTTAGCAGTAGCCATGGGGCGGTTCTCCTCAAAAGTGAATTCGGGGCAGTTTGGGGCAGTTGTAGATGGCAGGAGCCGCGCGTCAACTGCCCCGGAATCCGCGCGGCTCACTGCCGTCTATCAGGGATCCGGAGTGCCGGTGACGTCAGCCCACATCGGCAGCTCACGATCGGTCAGTGTCCATTCACGGATGATTGGTTCCTGACCGTCGCCGGTCTCGTACGGCCGCCACGTCAGCGGGTAGCCCGTGACGTTCTGCTTGTCACCAGTCGGAGCGCCGCGCTCGGTGGCTTCACCGTTCTCGATGAAGACGCGTTTGCGGCCGCCGTTGAGCCCGATGAACTCCAGGCACAGCATGATGATGTCCCGATCGCGCAGACCACCGTCGCGAAGACGCACGGTCTTCGATGCTTCGTCGTAGGTGAATGCGTCAGGCTTCTTCGAGTAGTAGAGACGGTTCGCGACGAACGAGCTCGTCGACCACAGGGTCGCACCGAAGGTGACGTTGCGTTCGGTGTTGACCACGAGCTGCGGGCCTGCCGACTGGTAAGGCGTGAACTCCTGGTTCTCGCTGTTGTCGTTCTCACTGATCCCTTCGGGGCTCAGCCAGCCCGCATGTAGCCAGAACTCGTCAAGCGGCCCGCCTGGTTCGGGGATCTCAGCGCCGGAATCAAGCTCGGCGTAGTACACGTTGACGATCCGGTACAGCGACAGGCTGTCACCGGTGAGCAAGCTAGGTGCCGTAGTGGGCATTGCTTTCCTCCCTAGAAATGACAAAACCCCCGCACCGGATCGGTAAGGGGATTGACGGGTGTATAAAGTTGTCGCTCCGGCTAGGAGGGCATCGAGATGATCGACATGATCGCGCCGACGCGGCGGAGCTTCTCGTTGGGGTAGGGACGTTTCGTGAAATCCGGGACAGCGTCAACGGTCAGCCCGGGCCCGGGTATCCAGGTGCGCAGATGGTCACGGAGCGTCTGACCGAGCGCGTGTACCTGCCCCAAATCGGCGTGGTAGACGTCGATGTCGAAGTCGAGCTGGTCGATCGAGAACGGCGCACCGTACGGCTGAGCGAGGATCTGCGCCGGTAACGGCGTCACCCCCACAACAGGCACGTTAGCCTCGGTCGGGTAGCTCATCTCGAGCTCGCAGTCCACCCCCGGGAGTTCAGCAATACGTGCCACGATGAGACCCGCGACGGTCGTAGGCTGGGTCATCGAGTCTCCCGAGCTGCGCGCGTTACCGCGCTGGTGCGCTTTGCGGTCTTGCCGCCGTATTCCTCATCGGGACGGTCGGTCACGACGTAGGAGAACGCGCGGCCCTTCGGGCGGACACCCGACTGCACGGTGATGTTCGCTTCTCCGCCCTCACTGTTGGTGATGGCCTGCGCACGCTTCGCGATGGTTTCCGCTTTCACGCGGCAGCCGCGCTGCACCGCCTTGTTCTGGTTGAGCTTGTGGAACCAGTCCGTCATCACATCACCCTTTTCAATGTCGCCTCGACGTGGTGGACCTCGCCGGGATCAAGCGGATCCGGCACCCGGAACACCTCGCCATCGACCGCGAACACACCCAGAGGCGGCACCGAGATCCGGTCGGTGGTCCGCAGATCCACGTCACCATGCGGCTCGGACACGAGCCGATAGGTGGTGGTGGTTTGCGGGTTCTCGACTGGGCCTTCGGATGTGGTGGACGGATCGACGCGCACCATCACTGGCAACGGGATCGGTGCAGCGTTGTCCCAGTCCGGTTTTGGTTTGCTTGAGAACTCCGTGACCTTGGTCAGCGGTGCCCGCAGGATCGTCGCCGTCAGGGTGTACATTCGCGGTCTCCGAAGAACCATTTCGGGGTGCCACCGGCCGCGACTGGAAGCCCCAGCATCCTGCGGTGGGTGTCTGTCAGCTCTAGTGCCCCGCCAGCGATGGCGAGGTTTCCGGACAGGTTCGCGCCGCCCGCGGACTCTTGATAGCTGCTGTGCCCCGGGTAGCGGCCCGTGACGATCGCGGTCTTCACCATGTCGTGCGCGACGAGCTGCGCCGCGAGATCATCCTCAGCGATACCGGGTTTGAGATCCCGGATCTGGTTTGATGCGACTTTCAGTGCAAGCTCAGCGAAAACCTTCTGCGGAGCGGTGAGTGTGCGCCACATGCCCTCGAACTGGGTGACTGTCAGGAACGGATCCACTGGCTATTCTCCGAGCGCGTCGATCAGTTCAGCGCGTGTCATGCCCTCAGCCTCCGTACGGTCGAAACCACGATCGACGGCATAATCCACCCACGTGGCCTTCGACGCGGTACGCAGCGGACGATCGGGGGCTGCTTCCTCCTCAGCCCCAGACTCCTCCACTGCAGTAACCGAGGCCGCTGCCGGTTCCGGGGTGGCTTCAGCCGCAGGATCCGGACCGTTACTGACCGGTTTGATCGCGCGCGCTTTGAGCAGCCGCGCGCGATGCTCGTCCGGCACATCCACGACATCGCCGCGAACATGCCGGACATACTCACCGTCACCGACCGGCTCGTGCCACTCGGACGCGATCAGCGTGAACATCACGCAGTCACTCCGGTGATGCGGCACACGGCCTTCGGGTTGTCCACACCGAGGATGCGGGTACGGAACGCATCCGACCGCCACGCCATGTTCGGGCCACCGCTGCCGGACTGCCCACCATCCTCGTAGAACGGTGTCATCTGTAGCGGATCCGTGTCGGACCTGAACCCAGCTACACCGGACTCGATGACGATTACCTCGGCTGGGTTCATGAACCGAGAGGTCGCCACCGTAAGTCCGAACATGGTGTTCGGCTTGATGCCGGTGTACAGCGGGTTCGCTGTAGCAGCATCGCCGATGTACTTCGACTGAACCTTTTCGTTGCGGAACAGGATCGTGTACGTGCGAGGATGCATCACCAGCGTGTCCGGGACGTACCCGAAGTTCTTCGTCTCATCGTCCTCAGGCGAAGATGCCTCGATCAGCTCGATCGCGTCGAAGACGTCCTTGATCGGATCGCCGCCACCAGCGGTCCACGCCGCGCTCGCAGGGAGCGTATGCACGTCTGTCGCCGCGTCGAACGCGGCCAGCGCGCCACGAACACCGCCACGAATCATCGTGTTACGCATCGCCGTGGTCTGCTGCTGCACCATGTCAATTCGGTTACGGCGTCTCATTTCCCACGACACACGGACAGCGATCGCCTTCTTCTCACCGATGACCTTCCGGACGCGGCCCCTGCTGATCCCGGAAACGGGGATTTCACCGAACTCGGCAACCGTTTCGGCATCATCTTCGAGGTACGGTGCCGCTGCTTCACGGAACGCGATAACACCGGACTCGTTGGTGCCCGCGTTGCGGAACAGCAGCTCCTCAAGGAACTCGCCCTCAAGTCGCTTGATCTGCCTTTCAGGCAGCCACGTCGGATCCTTAAGCATGTCGTCAACGGTGATCGCGTCACCGTCGAATGCGGAGGTGATGATGTTGCCCATCTTGGTTACCTGCCCCTTCCCTTAGTTACTTTCCGGGCAGGTCAGATGCACGCGCACCAGATCCCCGCCAAGTACACCGGTCTTGATCACGACACCGACTCTCGTTGCGTCCGTACCGTCGGTGGTGACTGCGCCACCCGCAGCGGTGTAGACGACGTCACCGACTTTGGCGGTCACATCGTCAGCGACGCGCAGCGGCACAGCACCGGACACGTGCACAGCGACCGACGTGGGCAGGCCGTGCTGCAGGTTGTTCGGTTCGCTGGGCATCTCGGGTGCGGCGGATTCGGTGACCGCGCCGAACGGCACACCATCGGCAGCGCATGGAGATACGCCATTCTCTCCGAGCGTGACGACAGAGAACTTCTCGACCGGTGCGGTTGCCGCGAACGTGTACGGCCCCGATCGGAATGTTGGATTGCTCATATCTTTTCCTTCCTCAAAGTTTCTGGTACAGGGAGTCGGCGGCCTTGTTCAGCTTCGACCGGAAGTCGCTGCCGTCGTCGTCAGTGGGTGCGGCGTGGCCGATCTCGTTGCGGGGGATGGTGTCTTTCGGGATCCGGTTCAGCCGCGCTGTGGTGTCTTCCTCGTCGGCTTCCATCCGCTCGATCCACCGGTCACGCGCGGCGCGGGTGATCCGGTTCTCCGCAATCGCCTGATCGACGCGGGCGGCTCGGGCAGCGGCAGCTTCGCGTGTCCGCGCGGCCATGCCGTACCGGGCGGCGTCCTGCAGTTCCCGCAGCGTTGCCCGGTCCACGGTCACCGTCAGCGATCCGTCATCGTCAGAGTCGCTGTCATCGCCTCCGGCAGACTCATCGGCATCGTCAGCGTCGCCGTCCGGGCCCTCCTCTGTGGTGGCATCCGGGTCACCCTCGGTGCCTTCCTCATCGGTGCCGGTAGGGTCGTCCCCGGCGCGTTCGTTGAGCGCTTCTTCGAGCGCGGCGGTGATGGTGGCCTCGTCAGCGTCGGCGGGAATGCCGAGGCGCTGACAGATGGCCTCATTCAAAGTGGACACATGGTCCTCCTTCCTGTCAGCCCCTGCCACCCCGGCAGAGGAAACCTCTTGTGTTTTCGCGCGAGCGGCGATTCCCGGAGTGGGCGCCTGTTCACGACTGCGGTACTTGAAGCTTCCGGAGTTCAGCACCCGCGACTTCTGCGCTGCGCTGGCGACCGGTTGTCTCTGCACGGACCGGATCTCGTCTGCCAGTCCGACTAGTACTGCTTCTTCAGCGGTGAACCACGACTCTTCACGCATGGCTTCGCGCCACTCCTCGACCGGAGTGCCTGCCTTCGCCGCATAGATTCCGGCGATGATGCCGGACACTCGGTTCAGTTCGGCTGCCGTCTTCTCGATGCTCTGAGCGTCGCCCATCGCCACCGTCCACGCTTCGTGGATCATTAGGGTGGCTGACTCTTGCATCACTAGGTGGTCTGCGCCGCCAACCGCGATGAAGCTCGCGGCGGAAGCTGCGAGACCGTCCACGATGACCGTCACCTTCGCCGGGTGATCTTTGAGACTGTTCATGATGGCGATTCCGTCAAACACCTCTCCGCCACCAGAGTTGATGTGAACCTCGATCTCGTCGGTTCTGACATGCTTGAGTTCCGACAGGAACGCCTCCGCTGATACCCCGAAGTACGGGTCGATGTCGGAAAAGATGTCGATGCGGGTGGCGATAGAATCGCCATTGTCACTTCGGATGGAGAATCCGCGGCCTTCCGCCATTACCCAGCCTCCCTGGCCATTAGACGTTGGTGCGAACGCTCGGCGTGACAGTTGGCGCACACCACATCGCACTTTTCTATTTCTGCAAGTAGTCGGGAACGGGACGCAGTGGGGCCTATAGAGCCGATGTTGAACTCTTTCTGGCCGCGAACGTGGTCGAACTGCATCACGTAATAGGGGTACTGTTCCCCGCAGTCATCGCACGCCTTCGACTTCGCATCCCGAATAATGTCGCGGTTCTGCTCGCGATAAACAATGCTCGAATCGAAGCGCCGGTCCGGGTACCGCTTGACGTAACTAAGGACCGCAGTCCTGTTCTGTTCCCGGACCCTCTCACGGTCCTCGTCGCTCATATCTCGCCAGCGGGATGCACACTTGTCTGTGTGAGCACGAGCGCAGTCGCTACACGGTTCCTCGCGGTTCTTGATGTGCGCTTGGTATCCAGCGCCAGTACCCGTTCGACCCTCGGGGTAGTTCCTCGATGGCATCTCGCACGCCATCTTTCCGTCATGCACCTGGATGCCCCGGTAAATGCGCGTGCAGCCACAGCTGTGCAGCGACCGATTTCGGATGCGCGTCACACTGGCCTCAAACTCGGCCCCGCAGTCACATACACATTTCCACCAAGACCGCCGCGACCTCGTTCTAGCGCGTTCAACGATGACCGCCATCCCGAACCGCCGCCCGGTATAGTCGATCAACTTCACGCGGAACCATCCTCTTCACTCGTTCCAGGTAGTGGTCGTTTCGGTGGCAGCCCGTAGCGGCGCCGCATTTCTTCTTCGAGGTCCTTGTCCGGCAGGATCAGACCGGCGTTGATCAGGATCGACAGCGCCTCGGCGGTGAGTTCCTTCTTCGTGCCGATCGGGTCGAACACGATCCGCGGGTACGGGCCGGGGGAGTCGAACGCGACCTGCACCATTTCCTCAACGAGGTGCTGGTTCGCGGTGTCGGCGATGTCTTCCGCGATCGTCTGCAGCGCTTGCACGAAAATCTCGGCCTGCGTGTCGGCGAGCGCGTAACTGCCACCCTTGTCGGAGAGGTTCAGGAAGTGCGCGAGCGCGGAACGTCCGATCTGCGCGTCGTGGTACGCGATCGCTTCCCGCGGTGACACCAGCTGGCCCTTCACGCCGAGGATTTCCAGCTTCGCTTCGTTCGGGATCGACGCGCCCGACGAGGAACCCGACCGCAGTTCTGACGCCATCTTCTGGCCGCGGTCGATCTCTTCCTGGTTGCCGGGCTCGCCCGCGGTGTACACCGGGACACCCATGCCGTTGCGGTCGAGAACCTGCCCCTCCAAGCGGAGGAACTGGTCCTTCAGCAGCCAGTGCTTGTACGCGGCACGCAGCATGCTGGTGCCCCGCCAGTCCATCTCTTCAGGGTCATGCACGTACGCGACAAGCCGGTCTACAGGAATCACCACTTGTTTCGACGATCCGGGCCGCGGTGTCTGCTCGATCGACGCCAGGCCACCATCGTCAGCGACGTTGATCCTGGTCAGCGTCGACGGCAAAC
>NZ_JACHWS010000007.1 GCF_014191505.1 Hoyosella altamirensis | reverse complement strand
CGTATTGACAGCGCCCTGCACGGCCGTCATCACCGGCTGCACACGCTGCCGGTTCACGTTCTCCACGTTCGTGCCCATGTTCTGCCACGCAGGAACGATCTGCTGGTTAATGGCGGTGCCGACATTGTTGGCAAGGTTCGCGGCGCCTTGAGCCACCGAAATCATCGCCGGGTTGACCTGCTGGTTCGCGAACGTCTGGAACGCTGCACCTGCCGTGTTCGCGGACTGCGCAATTAAGCTGGCTGCCGGGGCGATGTTCCCCTGCGCCGCGGATTGCACGATCTGGGCGAGCTTCGCAGCATCCTTACCGGCTTCCACCAAGGCCGGGGCGAACGAACCGCTTGCTTCCTCACCTGCCAGGCCAAGCGCCTGCGCGATCGCGCCGAGTGCGCTCACCGAGCGGTCCGCGCCATCGATCTCCGCGGACACAGACAAGTCACCACCGGTAAGGCTCGCGTCCACACTCCCGGTGATCGTGGGAGCGTCGAGCTGCACCGCACTGGCAGCCGTCGCAGCGTCACGAACGACGCGCTCGATGATCGGGGCGAGTTCCCTCGACTTTTCTTCGATACCGACAACCAGGCCAGCCATGAAGTCGTCACCAACACGCATCATCAGACGGGAGGGTGACTGTGTCTCCGATTCCCGGCGGAAAACACCGACCAGCTTGCCCGGAAGGTCTTTCACCCAGTTCACAGCGTCGGTGAACTTCTGCTTGAACCCTTCGATCAGGCCCTGAATGAAGTCACGTCCTGCTGGCACGAGTGAAGTCGCGACATTACCGAGCGCGGAGAGGACACGGCCCGGGAGTTCCCTGATCCACGTGAGGAGTTCACCGAACTTTTCGATCGCCGTGTCCCGGACCCTGCCTGCGGCTTCGATGAGTGTGCCGAACGCGTCACGGACAGCACCGATCGGGTCCTGGATCGCGTTCAGCGCCCCCGTCACGACAGTGTTCAGAATATTGGCGAAGCCACCGACAACGCCGGCAACGATCTCGATCGCCGGAGTCAGCACCGTGGACAGGACACCGGCGAGTGCCCCAACGACTTTGGAGACAATCTCAATTGCGGGCTGCAGTACGGCGCCGAGTAGTTCAGCGAGGGGCGGGAGGACCGCTGAGATCAATTCCCCCATCGTCTCGATGACCGGCGCCAGCGCGGCCGCGAGTTCGCCGACAGTCTCTGCGACCATCTCCCAAATTGGGATCATGGTGTCGAGCAGGTCCATCAGCACGGGCAGCAGCGTGTCGATAAGTGTGTCGAGCACGGTGCCGAGCACATCGCCGATCACGCCCGCTAGGGTGCCGACAACTTCCATCACCGAGTCGAAGGCTGGTGCGAGCGCTTCGAACAGCGTCCCAGCGACATCCATGAAGGTTTCAAATAGGCGGCCGAGAGCGTCGCGGAGGGTTTCAGAGTTCGCGAGCAGCAGCGTGATACCGCCGATAATCAAACCAACCGGTCCGAGCAGGAAACGTGCCGCACCGGCAACGCGGCCAAGAATGCCAGCCAGGCCTCCGAGCCCGCCAGAACCGATCAAACCACCAACCAGCGGGGCGAGACCGGCCATCGCGCCACCGACACCGGACAACAGGGGCGCGAAGTCACCGAACTTGAACGCGAGTTCTTCAGTGAATTGGCGGAAGCGGTCCATCGGGGTCAGGTTTCGTTCGAACGCGTCCGCGAGCTCCTGAGTTTGTCCCTGAGCGTCCTCCATACGCTTCGAGACATCATCCAGTGCGCCGGTGCCGCCGTCGATGTGAGCGAAGAAGTCGTCCGCTGATCCACCGGAATCATCCAGCGCGGACTGCAATTCGCGCATCATGTCCCGTGGGCGCACACCTCGTTCAGCGAGGGTCGCTAAGGCGACACCCACGTCTTCGACACCCACACCCATGTCCTGGAACGCGTCACCGAACCGGGATGTCGCGCGCTCCACATCGGCGAGTTCAAGAGGGGTTTGGGTGAGCAGGAACGTGAATGTGTCCAAATGCTGCTCGGCATCCTCGATGCCGACACCCATCCCGGACAGTGCGGCACCGACCCCTTCGATACCGCGTGCCATCTCGACGCCGGTCGCGTCAGAGAGCCGGTCGAACACGGGCAGCAGGTTCTGCATTTCTTCGCGGGTGCTGATCCCGCGCTCCGCGAGCGCCTCGATGCCCTCGGTGACCGTGCCGATCGGGAACGTCGCGTTGGTCATTTCGCTGACCAAATCACGCATCGACTCGCGCGATTCCCCGAGGATGATCGCGGACTGATCCAGGGATAGATTCAGGTCGGCTTGGGATTGCCCGAACGCTGCCGCGCTCGCCCCGGCAGCAGCGAAGGAAATCCCACCCAAGGCTGCGGCCATCCCATCGAAGGAGGACTCCGCTTCGGCGGCTTCCTCGGCGACGTCGCGGACACTCTCGGCCGCTTCCTGCGCTGCGCTCGAAACATCATCCAGGCCGCTCGTATCGATACTCCCCAGATCGATATCGGTGGCAGCATCAGCGGTGTCCCTGATCGCATCAGCGGCCTGTGAGGCAGCCTCGTCCACGTCGTCAAACGCGCCGGTCTCAACATCGCCGAGCGCATCGGACACGTCACCCATCGCGTCCTTGATCAGGTCAAGAACCTCGCCCATCGCCTCGCGCACTGCAGCGACGATCTCCTGCTCAAAGCTGGACGCTTCCGCCTCGACCGAGACTGAGATGGAACCGACGGGCTGCGACATACGCTAGATCCTGCCGATCTGGGGTGCAGCGTCAGCCGTTCCCGCAGCAGCCATCACCCTTGTCGCGCCCCACAGCGTTGTACATAAAATGACCCAGCAACGTGTTTGCCAAATCGAGGGCTACCCAGTCTGGGCAGCCGTCCTCAGCGCATTGGAGCCAGAACGACGAAATAGTCGTTGCGAGGCTTCTGGTAGCGACTTGCTGCGCAGCCTTCGACACCTGCGAGTCCGACATCACTTCGTTGACGAGGTCGCGGATCTTATCGCTGCTGTCTTCATCCATTCATTCGCTGCCTTTCTTGTTGCGGGGCTCGACTTTCGCTGAAGCGAACGCACCCATGAACGCGTCGAACGACGCCAACTGGTCCTTCGGGGTGAAGCCCGGTGCCGTCTGGCCTTTCTCCGGGCGGTATAGGTCGAACATCAACTTGTCGCGCTCTTTCTCATCCGAGCAGGACTGGACGAGGATCAACTCGACATAGTTCAGGAGACTGTGCATGTCAGGCAGGTCCCGCAAAGGGTCGTGGATGCCATCAGCGATCATGCGGGCCTCCAGGGTGCGCCAGGACGCCGCCGCTACTTGGCAGAGTTTCGCGACGGCTGAATAGGGCGGCTCGTACCGATAGTGGCGATCTTCGCCATCAAGTCCCCCATCATTTGCGGCGTGAACTCGCCCTTCGCATCGTCCGGGTCCATCATGCGTTCGGTGAGCCGGTCGTATGACGCCTCCGACATGTGATTTCGCAGCAGCTTGAATGTCGCGTTCGTCTGCACCTCTTGTGGGGCGTTCTTCGACGAGTTGATGGAGAACATGACAATCGCCTGAGTCTTAGGCTTCCTGACTTCCCACGTCTCGTCAGCGAACTCAAGCGTGTCGTGCGGCCACTCTTCGTCCTCGTCGGGCTGGATCACCGTGCCGTCCTCCTCGAGGACTACAGCAGATTTCCGCTTCTTCGCGAGAGCCGCCCGCTCCTTCTTCAAGCGGGCCTCTTCGCGGTCGAGCTCCTCGGCCTTAGCGGCGAGGTCATCGGTCGAATCTGGAGCTTGCATTGTGTGAGGCCTTCCAATCGGTCCAGTTGTGACTGCCGTAGAAGGTATGAGCGCGGGGTGCAAGCCCCCCCCCGAGTTATAGGGCTGCGGCTACCTCATCCAGTGCGGGCTTCAGGAAAGGTCTTCCCCGCGAACCGGGGTGCCGCACACGGGTGGCGAACACGGTTGTCCCACCTGCCCTGAACCTCAGCGCGCGCGCGTTGCGGGGTTCGATCACGCGGGGGCGTGTGCCCAGCTCGACCGCGGCCGCGTAGTTCGCTCGCGCCTCGACACCACCGGTGACGATCAACCCGTTCACAACTGGTGGGGTCTGGTTGATGGAGCGCCGCAAATTGCCGGTATCGACGGGTGCTTTGAGTTTCGCGGCGGCCTCGACGCGCCGCGTGATATCCGTGACTGCTTTTACGAGGAACCCCTGCCCTCCGGTGAGCGCGTTAGTGAGGTTGCTGTTGTCGATGGTGAACACGAACCCTGACGCCATTAGTCACCGACTTCCCACTCGTGCTCGTCGTAGCGGCGGATCAGTGTCTCCCGTGAGTCCTCCTCGAGGTGCGGGACACCAACGCTGGTGAGGAACGCCAGCCAGTTCGCGCGGGAGGACCCTTTGCCTGTGCGGGGCGGTTCCCGTAATAGCGCGCTGGTGGGTGTCTCCGGGTCACTTGAATCGAGGGGCAGACGCTTGAGCACTCCCAGGCGCAGCAGACCGTCAATGTAGGGTGTCCGCTCGATTGTCACCGGTTCGGTGGGAACCTTCGCGAGAGTGCGTTTCCCGGTCGCTACAACTCTCACTGTGCTCATGCGCTGGCTCCTAACTGAACGTGTGCCTGTGCGATCCATGCCAGCAGCCCACCCTCGGGGCCGACTGGGACGATGGGGGTTTGCGCGTGGTCCAGCACCAGGTGTTCCCGGGTCGCGCACTGTATGGCCCGGCACATCGCGGCCTCTAACCGCCACGAGTCGTCCGCCGATACCAGCGCTTCACGGTCGAGTTCGTCCCAGCACGGGTTCGGTTCGGTGACCGCGCACCTCGCGACTCCAGCTTCGATGGTGGCGGCTTTCGATGTGCCGCATTTCGCTCCGCCCTGCTGGTCGGCGGGGAACTGCGAGGTGCGGTATCGGCGCACGATACGCACCCACAGGAACGGGTCACCGCAGCCGCAATCGTCCTGGTGGAGGTTCCACATGCTCATGGACAGCCCGAAGTCACCGGCAACGAACCGCACTTCGTCGGAGCCGCCACCGAGTGGTGGGGTGGGCGCACTGTTGCTGAACACCTGCCGCAACGATTCCTGCAAACGGCCCACGACGGGGAGCAGCACATCACTCACGGCGTTCACCGCCTTGATCCGCGGGGTGTCCGATCAGATCGGGGCACTCGCAGTGCAGCCCAGGCAACTCGTTGTCTATCAGGTTCGCGTCCAGAGCGACAGCGAGATCGAAACAGATCGCGGCGGTGATTCGGCGAAGAATGCGGATCATGTCAGACCGCCCGGCTTCGCTGAGCTAAACGATTAGGGTTCGCTGCCTGGATCTGAATGTCGATCTCGGGGATGCCCGTGAGACCTTCAGCGAAAATGTCAGGCCCAGTCATGGTGACGCTGACCCCGTTGCGGACAACGGCTTGCACACGCGCCGGCAGGCGGCACTTGGTGTTGCAGCACGCCGCGAAGAACTCCTTCGCGAGGATCCCCGCGGCGGTCGCTAGCCCGGCTGGGGGTGGCGCACCCCGACCGTATGTCACCGACCACGAGCCGGGAGAGCCGAGGGGTTTTGTGAGGTTCTGTGAGGGCCATATCCCGTTGGTCCGGTACAGAAGGTCACCTTCGAGCGCATACGCGGTTTCGTCGAGGTCCGTGCCGTCGATCGTCACCTTGATGATGTGGTCGACTGGGCCCGGAAGGTGGATGACGGAGGGCGCGAGCCACGTGCAGCCACCCTCACATTTGCACACGTTGATCCATGCGCCGTTCACCAGCTCGGGGAACCAGCCGGGTCCGCTCTTACGTGGCAGACACGGCGGCGGACATGGTCGCGCGATCGCCGGACAGACACCGTACTGGCGGCCCGTCAGCGACCAGAGGATTCTGACGGCTGCGTCCTTGGCGTCCTGAAGCCGCGCGCGATCGTATTCCGACTCCGGCGCCGGAAGACACGAATCGTCTACGGTCCATTCACACGCTGCCATGGCCGTCAAACTACGAGCGAGGGGTGCAACGCTGCTCGTTCAGGTGGTGAACCCGCAACCACCGAGTTGGAGTCCGGAACGCCTACTCGGGCGAGCACAGCCCGCAACAGTGAACCCCCAGCCGTCACGCAACTGGGGGTTCCTTGTCTAACTGATCACGGCTCCGGCTCAGGCTCGAAGTCGCAGTCGGGCTGGTCACCAGCGACCGCTACCGCGGTTTCACCGAAGTACGGTGTCGTGACGGACTGGACTGCGAGATAGCAGCATCCGTCCGTCACGTCAGGAGGTGAGATCGGGGTGCGCTGTACCCAGATGTGCTGATCGGGGTCAGGCTCTTCAAGGTAGCGGCCTGGGGTGCCGCTGCCGTCGATATCGATCGGGTTGAACGGCGACCTGCCCCACTGGGCGAATGAACCGGTGATGCCGGTCAAAGTGAACGTTGACACTTGAGCGCCGATCTCGAAATCACCCAGCGTTGCTTCCTTCAGGAGGAACGCGAAGTAACCGAACTGGCGGCCCGTGATCTCGGAACCGGCATCGAAAATATCGTCGTTTTCTGGGGCCTCACAGTCAGATGCCTGCGATGCGCCCGCCCAGATTTCGATCATCACCGCGGTGTCGGTGGGCACCTCGGACTGGTCACCGAAACCGATCACGTTGCCTTCGGAATCGACGATCATAGGCCAGTCGGTGATCATCCCGATGAGGCAGGTGTCGACGTTACACAGCGTGAGAGTCGCGTCCCACCATTTCCTCTCTGGCGGTGTGCGGTCGGCCACGCAGACGCGGCCTTCAGCGTTGGTCTGCTCGAGCTCTTCGGCTGCCTTCATGTTCGGGGACAGGGAAGCGCTGATCCAGCCGTCGGTGACGGTGTAGTTGCCGGGCCCCTCGAGTGGGAGACCACAAAAGTTCGTTTTCGTCACCCGCATGCGGATGCCCTTTACGACAGGAAACTTCGCTCCGGCCATAGTTGTGCCTCACTCTCTTCATTGCGCAATGAAGTTGCGTGTGAGGCCGCAAAAAGGAAGCTATGAGGGTGGGGTGCAAAACGCCGAGTCAGGCGGCTTCGTCGATGCTGATGTTGTTGTCCCGCAAAGCAGTGAGGGCCTTGTCGAGTTTCTGTTCCAGGCAGCGCACCCGTTTATTCAGCCCGACGACCTCGGCTCTGAGGACTTTGTTGTCGGCGGTCAGGTCCGCGGTGAGTTTCGTGTAGGCCTCAGCTAAGTGGGCGGTGGCCTGGGTGCGGTTGCGCCACCGGTTAAACCAGCCCGTGATGAACGCGGTGAGGACACCGGAAGCGAGGACCGCGAGGACGACTTCAATGGTCACGAGGGCTGCCTCGTTTCGTCCCACCGTGCGATCAGGTCATCGCGTGTGTCAGTGCCGGTGACCGGGATTCCGTTAACAGTGAGGTGTTGCGCCCAGGCATCGCGCGAGGATCCGCGCCCGGCGCGCGGGGGTTCGTGGAAGGAGCTCGCAGTATGAGGCTCTGCGGCTACCGTGACCGCGGGTTCTGGATAGGCTGGCCGGTTCTTCCACCGGTAGCAGATGTTTGTCACGCGCCGCACGGTCATGCGATCGTCGCCTTCACTGCGGTGCACTCGTGCCCGACGACGATGGTGCGTTCCGCGATCCACAGGACGCGGTTACCGGTGAGCGCTCTGGCTTGCTGCGTCATTACCTCGTCCCGCCAAACATGTACGGGCCCGGTCGCGTACACCACGCCCGTCGTGTCGGGACCGAATACGACGCGGGTACCGAGAACGGTGGTGATCGTGTTCGACGGGCCCGGCATGATCAGGCCTTCCGCAGCAAGCAGCGCGGCCAGCCGACGGGGCGCGAGGATCACGCCACCGGTTCCGCCCCACCCCCACCCGAGGGCTTCCTCGAGGAGCCCGATCGCGGTGGCCGGTAAATGAGCACCCAGATCGGTTGCCGCGGTCTCCGAACCGGGCTCAGGATCTTCGAGGAGATCGATGAAGTGCTGGGTTACGACCTGTGGCTCGCGTAGCCGCAGGTTCTGCAAAGCGCGTTCCTCGCTGGATTCGAGGCCGCACTCGTCAGCACCCCACGCTGTTACGGGCGGGAACTCCGTGTAGTCACCGCGGTCACCGGTTTTCTCACCGGTTGGCTCCACTTCACAGGGATCGGTGGGCCATGTGCCAGTGGAGCCGGGGCAGTTGATCGGGTCTATTTCGACGCCGCCCTGATGCCGTGACGGCTCACCGGCGGGGTGCAGGCCAGGGAGGTCGTAGAGGGTGTGCCGCGCCGGATTCACCAGAGGCGGCTGAAAATGAATCGGGGGCAGAACCATCAGGGACCTCCATGAAGGGAAACAACAGATTTGGGAGGGCGGGGCGTGGAGGGGTCACAGCCTCACACTGGTCACAGGCCTTCACGCCCCACCCAGATCACGGACCCTGCTATGGGGTCGGGGTTGCGCAGGCGATGGCCTGACGCGGCCCGATCGCGCCACTCGGGCAGATCGGGATCGTGACGAGCTTCGAGCCGTAGCAGCGCTTCCACACCTGGAACTCGTCCTCGACAGCGAGGCGGGTGAACTGGTTCACTGTGAGGCTCGCGTGGTCGTAGACGTTGGACAGCTCGATGACGTTGCGGAGATGCCGGACCCACGTTCCTGCGGGGAACAGAACAATCTCGACCGCTCCTGGCCACTCGGTCGTATCGTCGCTGCCGGGCAGACCGGGTTCGTTGGTCTGCCAATCACTGATGAACTGGAGGAAAATGTTCCTCGCCGTGAGCCACCCGGTGATCTGAGCATCCGAGATGTTCTTCTCGGAGACACCTGCCTGGTTCGCGAGGTCAGCACGGATGACTTCCTTCACCCATGTCGGTGCGAAACCCTGGATGGTAGCCATGTCACCGAGACCGTGCTGGATGCGCAAGTTCGTCGCCACCAAAGCCAGGCTGTTGAGCACGGCCGAACTGGCCGCGATCTGGCTGTCGGCGGGGATCGTGATTGCATCAGATCCGGCGATGATCTTCGCGACTGACAGCGCTGAGACCCGGCGCAGGTGCCACTGCGTCAGGGAGCGCAGGAAATGCTCGATGCGTTCGGGCCAGCCGCGCTGCTCAAGGAACCCTGCGCGGACACAACGCCACAATGCTTCCGGTTCGATTTCGATCCACTCATCAAGGCAAGGAATATCGAGGCACGGCTTTTCCGGTGCGGGTTCGGCGCACAGATCTTCTTCGGTGAAGATCGCCGGGATGTCAGCGAACAGCTCGCTGTAGTCCGGGTCGGCTGGGAACCGGAGGCCACCGCGGTTGATGATGAACTCAGGCAGCGTCAGGAGGTTCGTTGCGTTGGGGACGTCGCAGAAGTTGTATACGGTCTCACCCGGACCGCACCAGCCGCACGCCGCGGTGAGTGAACCACCGGGGAGGTTCCGCTCGTCGGAGACTTCGTTGATCGCCGCGACCAGCGCATGCGCGTCTTCGATGACCTTGCCGTCACGCTGCAGGGTGGCGAGGGACACTGTGGGACCGCCAAGAACCGGGTTCTGGGGACGGTTCAGCTTCAAACGACCGCCTGCGACGAGGTTGTCATCGAGCCGCTTCGCGAAATCCCGGAACGAGAGGCCACTGTTGCCTCCCTGATGCTGCCAGCCCGGCGCGCCAGCCGAGAGGGACCACCCGATCTTGGGCTTAGGCACGTCGATGTCTGCTTTCTTTGTGGCACCAGCAAATGACCGCTTCACAGGCTTGGGAGTTGCTGCTGCAGCGACGGGTTCGGGGGCGTCTACTTCTTCTGCCGCTTCCTGCGTGGCCTGTTCCGCTTCAGCCACAACCTCCGCAGCGTCGCTGGGAGGCTCTTCTTCGGTGCCGTCACTGTCTTCGGTGGCATTGCGTGCCTTCACAGATTCGATGAGTTCCCGCGCTTTTTCGGCGCGCTGGTTCTCCGCTTCTGCGAGGGCTGTCTTGGCGTCATCGATCTTGTGGATCGCGTCGGCGAGCGCGGAGAGCTTGTCGAGCTGCTCCTGCGAGGGGACACCAGAGCCGACTTCAGTGTTGATGTCGTCGAACGCGGTGTTCGCCTCTGCGCGCAGGCCGTCGAGGCCGTCGAGGTCGCTGGGAAGTTCGGCTGGCAGTTCAAATTCAGCCATCAGGGGTCTCCAATCAAGAGTGTTGAGTGGTTTTCCCCGGCACACAGCCCTCGACAGGAACAGCTATTGACGTGTGGTGAGGGTGTTCTCGGCACACAGCACAGGTCAGAACACCTTCTGGTTTTGTGACGCTAAATCAGGGGGGTGAAGATGCGGGCGGAGAAGGCTATTCGCGTATCGGGGTGACGGTTCCCTGGGGGTCGCGGGTTTTCGCGACGTTTGCTTCCATCCGTGAGAGGAACATCCGGGTTTCCCCGGTGCTGGTGGTGAATTCGTATCTGACGGGGGTTCTCTCAGTTTTCGCCTTGGGTGCGCTGCCGCATGATCCGCAGTGTCTGGCCATGGGTGTTGACGCTCCTTCACTTCTGGTGGATTGACGCGGTGAGGCGTTCGTGTTCGCTCCGGCGTTTCACGGCGATCGAATCTCGGATGGCATCGGCTTGGGCGCGGCGGAGTTCTCCAGTCCGGTATTCGTCGAGAAGGTTCGCGGCAAGCTGGTTGAGGTTCACGGTGATCGGGGTGTCGTGCTTGTTCGTGGTGGGGGAGAGCGACGCGATGAGCCGTTCGCCGGAGGCTGTGCGGGAACGTTGGATGACAGGGAATCCGGGGGTGTTGACGGCGCAGACGGCGACGAGTTCGAGGTTCCCGCCGAGGGTGCGCCAGTCCCCTGACATCGGTGCTGACAGGCCTTCTTCGACCTGATCGACCGTGGCTTGCGGATGCGGGACCCCGGAGAAGGCGATACCGATCCCGTCGTCGAAGAGCCTGCCGAGCGCGAAGCAGGTACCGACGTCGTCGTAGTGCTCGACGGCGGCGCGTGCGTCCGCGCCGGCGGCAGCGTGACCGCCTCCCACTGTGAGTCTGCCGACTGGGAGTGTGTCGCCTTCAGCTGTGCGGACGCTGGAGGTGTGGAAGTGTGCATAGCCGGTGTTGGAGCGTGGCACGGGGACACACCGGTCAGTGAAGCCGCGGTGGCAGCCTTCTTGCGCGACGTGCCCGATGATCCGGCCGTCGCTTGTCATGTGCAGTGGGGTGGGTTCTGTGAGTTTGGGGTCGGCGAACATGACGGCGCGTGGCCGGTGTTCGTCGAGGGTTGCGAGGCGGTGTCCAGCGGCTTGGAGGACCGCTGGCATTGTGTCGTCCCGCTCCACCGTGTCGCCGATTGTGATGCTTGTTTCGCGCCAGGCGGGGATCGCGACGAGGGTGACGGCGGCGATCTCGGCTTCCAGCCACATTGGTACAGCGTCGATCGGCTCATCTGCGTTGATGGCTTGTTCGAGTTGCTCGTCGGTGATTGGCTGGCCGTCGGGGGTTGCGAGGACTTCATTCGTGACGATAGCGAAAACGCTTGGGGCGGTGAGGTCTCTGCGTGCCTGGTCGACAGCGTCGTCCGCGTGTTCGGTGTTGAGGAAGTAGCCGCGGCCCCAGATGCCGTCGTCCCGGGTTTCAAAAGCTTCTATCGCACCGACGGTGAACGCCCCGTCGTGGTCGGGGTCGTCTTTCTCCTGCCAGTTGAGGACGAGTGGGAGTTTCTCGTTGACGAGCTTCAGGTCGGGAGACGCAAGTGACAACCTGTCGCGGGAGACCGTGTTGAACGGGATGAGTAATCCTTCCCAGGATCGGAACTCCTCCATGGCGTGACCTCCATCAGCTGCGGCAGCGGTTTGGTGGGTGATTGTGGGATCGAGGGATGCAGCCAGCGCCCACGTGTCGAGGCCGGGGACGTTTTCGCCGCGCTCAACGGTGAGGAGCGTGCACCGGCACTGGATTACTTCCTCTGCGGGCCCATCAGGGTCGCCGGGCGCGGCGAGCTCGTAGCCGCCGACGATGAAGTGCTCACCTAGGGGGACACGCTGGCCGTGTGCCTCGAGGTGGGTTTCGCGGGTTCGGTCGGATCCGGGGGTTGCTATCCACACCTGGTCGAGGAGTGTGCCGGTGATGTCGGACTGCAGGATCGCGGCTTGCCTCGTTGCCGAGTTCATGGCGCCGCCAGATTCGGTGCGGGCGACGACGGTGGCGCGGCGCGGCCACTGTTCCACATTGGTGACGTCGAGTTCCGTTGCGATCCGGTCCCGCATCTGGGGTATCGACTCTCCGAGCCGCAACGCTTCGGCGACGTGTGTGGAGATCGCTTTGTACACAGTGTCGGGGGTGTTGACCATCCGGTTGCGAACCTGAGATAGGTACACGGTTTGCCACTGTGTGATCGCTGGGATGCGGGTGACCATGCGGGCGGTGACTGTCCCGGTTTGCGGGGTGGCGTTGTCGGGCCAGGGGAGCATGTCGGCGGTGATCCCGGCGGCGGTGATGGTCGCGGCGATGTGACCGGCGGTCAGATCGTGCATGCCTGCGATGAAGATGGTGTCGAGAAGTTCTTCGAACCGGGCTTGGGTGACGGCGATGTTGGAGGGTTCGGGTGTGAGCGCTGCCGCTGCTAGTTCGGGGAGTACTGCGCGGCGTACGTCGGGAAGCCACGCGGCGTAAAGGTCCATCGCTAGTTCGTGGACCCGGCGTTCGAATGTGAGCACGTTCAGCAGTCCGCGGCGCCGGTGGTCGCTCATCGCAGCACCTGTAGCAGCTCTTGATGCGAGGGTCTGATGGGTGTCTCCGCGTTCGTCAATGCGCGTGTCGCGATGC
>NZ_JACHWS010000006.1 GCF_014191505.1 Hoyosella altamirensis | reverse complement strand
ATGAAGTTCGGGTGACCACACGTCCGCCTCGGCATCGGCGATGCGGCGGAAGTTGCGGAGGGTATCGAAGTCCTGGTGTGGTTCGGATAGGAAGAACACGCCGAGGGCACGTTTGTATACCTCCGCGGCTTCCGTAAGTGGGCGATCGTCGGGATCACGTCGCCGGAAACCCATCTGAGGACGCGATCATCGGGAAGGCCCAGTCGACGAGCAGCGGTGAGTGGGCTCAGGCCGCATGATTCGCGCGCCAGCGAAGCACTGAGACTTCGACGGGTGCGGGAATGGAGGACACATCGCCATGATGCCTGACACAGGCCGAAGAGTGCTGCATTCAAGCGCAGGTCTTTCACCCCCACACTCAGCTACGCTGTGGTGCGTGGTTCATCAGTTCGGGCCCAAAACTCTGGCTGTCGCCATCAATGACTGTTTTGCGCATCGTGCTGGTCGAAACCACGCTGCGTCGTGAGGTCATCTTGCTGGGATGATGCTGCTGGGGGTCTCAGTTGTTTCGTGCATGGCGCCAGTCGCGGCATTTTCGCGGATAACCCCGCAGAGGCGGAACAGCGTTCGATGCTGCCGTGACCGTCAGGCTCGGTCATGTCTGCCCGAGCGGAACCAGACGGCAATGGCGAGCCAGAATACACCGCCGAACCAGGGGGCCAAGTTGAAATTGCAGAGTTGCAAGGGGTAGATCGCGGGCCCGGTCTTGCTGGTGGCGTTCTACAATTCCGCCTGTGGAGACAGCACCGCACGATGACTGACGAAAAGGCCGGCGAGGCCGAGACCAAACGCGACTCCAATAGCTTGCCTGCGCGTCCATATGATGACGACCATGGCGCAGTGCTCGCACTGCTCGACAAGGTATTCGCTGCGGCAGATGGTCTCATTGCTTCTCGGATAGACCGGCTGAAGGCCAGGCATCCCGATGCCACAGCGGATCAGCTAGTCAGGAAACTTGAAACCACATTCCGGTCCTCGGTGGCCGCCAGCGGCGCCGCCGTCGGTGGTGCTGCTGCGGTGCCCGGTGTGGGAACTGCAGCGGCGATCGCCATGACAGCTGGTGACACCTCGTGGTTCATGACCGCTGCAGCCGCGCACGTGCTGTCGGTGCTGCGTGTGCACGGCGTCCACATCACCGACCTCGAGCACCAGAAAGCTATCGTGCTGACTGTGCTGGCAGGCGGTAGTGGCTCCACATTTGTCAGCAAGGCCGCGGGCAGGACCGGGGCTCACCTGGGCAAGCTGTTAACCAACTCTGTACCGCTGACCACCATCCGGTCCATTAACCGGGTTCTCGGGTATAACTTCGTCACCCGCTACGGCACCCGCCAAGGTGTTGTAGTACTCGGCCGGGCGGCCCCGTTTGGCATCGGTATGGCCATTGGCACCGGAGGCAACCTTATCTTCGCTCAGGGCGTGGTTAAGGCCACCCGCAGAGCCGCCGAATTAGCGACAAACATGTAACGGCCCTTCGGCCACGGCCGCATGTGCAGTGAAACCGAGGGCGATCCTAGCGGCCGTGTTACTAGGAGGAAGCACCTTTCGTCGAGTCTCTTCTGCCGCCGACATCTACGCCGTGAGACAGAGAAGGAATACGAAGGCTTAATCCTTCTGTCCCGACCTTGCGAGCTCCTCGCACCCATCAAATTCGATGCCGGAGCAATCCCATCACCCGAGCATGTGCCCAGGCGGGTCACCCAAGTAGAGACCGGATCCGGCCTTCAAGGATGGTCGCGCGTTCGGTGAAAAATGCCTCGAAACCACTGGGATTGCTAGGGAGTGACTGCGGAAGTGCGTTGAGGGAGGCCACGGTTGCGCGTGCTGCTTCATCCGGTTGTCCGTTCATCCAGGACGCGGGATCGGTCGCGGCTTTGCTGGTATTGGCGCCCATTTCGAGCAGCATTAGGTTTGGAAGCTGGTCTCTGTGCATGACGATTGACTCGATGGTGTCGGGATCTAACCCTGCTTTTTTCAGCTTGGGCCGAGTCAGTTGCGACTTCGGGAAAATATGATCGACGTGGTGGATGTTACGTGTGTTGACGTGCGGAAAGAGAATCGCCAAGATAGCGAATGTTTCGGGTCGTCCGTACGTGGACGTCAATATCGAGTCGATCTCAGGGTCTGTTAGACGCAGGCTCTTGCCCCGTGCTGCCATGGCTTCCTCAAGCGATTCCGCTGGAAAAGCGGTCGGCGTGGCACGCTGGATCACGACCCGCAAGTCCCGCAGGAGTGTGTCTAGTCCGGACCCCCAGATGCCGGACTTGATCAGGCTTCGCAAGACCCAAGACTTGACTAGTCGCCGATCGTTCTCGTATTTGACAGCAGTGCGGTACGAGTCGTCGAGACCGCGATGGTGCAGGTAGTAAGCGATCGGGATAAGGACACTATGTGCGGTTAGTGTCGCCGACGAGAGTCCAAAGTCGCCCAGGAGACCGGCCGCAGTGGTTAGAGATGAGCTAATCTCGTCCCATTGCTTTTCAAGCTTGGCCATATTAGTAGAGTTGAAGTTGCCGACCTTGAATCCAACATCACTTATATCGGTCAGTACGAGACCGGCTTTCAGCACGGTGTCCCTGGAGAAGGAAAAGCCTTCCCCGGCAGCGTTGACCGAGCGCACTAAGTCGTTGATTTCCTCACGGGCGTCCCGTTCGGCCCATTGGGCGGTTGCAATGGACATCAGCAGGTCACTCTTGGAGAGAGTGGTGCCTCCGGAATTGACGCGGATGAAAATATCCAGGACTCGGTCTATGTCCTGGGACTCCTCGTCGTAGAAGTAAAGCAGACGATCGGAGTTAACTCGTTCGAACAGCTCCAGCGCCCAGGTAGCCGAATCTGCCATGTCCAATTCACGAGCTGTGGCGTAGACCTCGCCCATTCTGCGGTCGTAGACCTCAGCAACCGGAAACCAAAGATATTCTTGATTCCCGGCGAAATTAGCGAGCTGTGCCTCCGAGAGGAACCGGAAGTCGAACTCGCGGCCCTCGTCGTTCTCAGGAGCCTTGTTGCGCAGATTCAGATACAGGCGCGTGGCGGGGTAGGCATTGGGATTGGTGCGCCACGCTCCCGGCCGCTTTTCCGCGTAGGAGCCACGCAGGCCGATGTTCAAGGCGGTCAGCCGCTGCTGCCCATCCAGAACTGCCCTTACAGGGGTGTTTGTCGGAAGATCGAGGACGCTGCAATGTGGGTTGTCACGTTCGTGATACTTGAGCATGAATTCGTAGAACTTAAAACTGCGAGCTGTGCTGGGTTCGATGGTCCACGACAGGAACGCTCCGATGGGGTAGCCACGCATGATGCTGTCGAACAGATTCTCAATCTGCCGTTTGCTCCACACGAAATCACGCTGGATTGCAGGAAGCACCAGTTTCCTATCCTGAATCTTGCGCAACTGACTGACGATAGTGGCTGGTTCGGAATACCCCATGGCTATGTCCTTCTATGTTCGATGGCTCCAGCTAACAAGCCCCAGCACCGCACATGGCACGTTACCGGCGTTGCGCGAACGCGTCCCCCGCGCACCGTGCCTATCGGTGACGGCCCGTGGAACCTCGAATGTGTCACCGTAGGTGATTGCCTGCAAGTGGATGCGCGGGTCGGACTCCCGTTTCAGCTCGACCACCACGGTCTTGCCTGAGCTGTCCAGTCCGAAGACATCGAGACGTTCCTTCGCTAGGTCTCCGAACTGGCATGTGGCAGCTGCTCGCCGAATCGTTCGCAACGGTTCCGCGGACACTGTTGTGGGACAACGAAGCCGGAATCGGACAACGAGGACGGCTCGCCGACGGTGTCGCCGGGTTCTGTGGCACTCCGGGCTACCCGGATGGTGCAGGCACCGCCCTACGATCCCGAAACCAAGGGGATCGTCGAACGCCCCAATGGCTATCTGCGGACCTCGTTTCTGCCAGGCCGACAGTTCACCTCCCCAGCCGACTTCAACCTCCAGCTCACGCAGTGGCTCACGGTGGCCAACACACGCACTCACCGGGTGACCCGGCGGCGGCCGGCCGCTGCCATGGCCGAGGACCGGGCGGCGATGACTACATCCAGGTCGGCGGGGCCGCCTATTCGGTGCATCTGGAAGTGATCGGACGGATGATCACACTGACCGCGGACCCGCAGCAGGTGCGTGTGTCCTGCGATCATCGTCTCGTCGCCGATCATCGGCGCAGTTGGGTGCCAGGCGCAGTGGTGACCGATCCTGAGAATGTCGCCGTCGCACGGCAGCAACGAGCCCTCCACGCCCAAGCCCCTCGCAATGAGCCGACACGGAGTGCGGTCGAGGTGCAGGTCGCGGATCTGGCCACCTACGACGCAGTGTTCGGAACCGGAAGGTGGCGTGATGAGCACCCGTCACACCACCTCGGAGGCGCACAAGGTGATCGCCCACCACGCCCGGGCACTCAATGCCCCGCGGATCGCCGCCGAATCCGCCGATGTGATCACGTTGAAGGGCACGAGTTATCGCATCAAGCACACCGCGATCGAGTCGTTGCCTTCCGCTGCTGCCGCCGGTAAGGCAGACTCGGAAACCTGAACGTGCTCATTTTTCGGCCGGACGAACTGCTCACTTTTCGACCGGACCCGACATCGCCACAACTGGCAGTCGGTCAGGGCAACTACTGGCTCTCCAGGACGTCAACGCCATCGAATAGGACTGCGATCAACCATGTTGAAGTCGGTGAGCTGATAACCGCGCGCAGGCGTCACACGAGCGGACGTGCCACCGATGTAGAGGAGCTGCGAAAACGGTAGAATTCACATGGTGAGGAGGCCAGAAGGATGACAACAGCGCATTCAAGCAGCGCACATGAACGCTCCCAGCGTGCGCATCGCTATGCGGCCGCGCGGCACTCCACCGAACTTGAGGGCGGTTACATCGCCGCCGACAAGCAGCAGCCGTTCGATGACTACGTTGAAGGCCGAATCGACGAAAATGAACTCGTTCGCCGCGTCCGGCAAACATGCGGACTTCCCGCCGAGAAGTGAACGACCCCTACATCGACCCCCACACAGGGATCCTCCGAAACCTCGTTCACGCGAAAACGGCAGAGCAACTCACCGAGCTGGAAAGCGCGATCATCACCGCTCGAGCGATCCAGCTCGATGCCCACCCCATCCGCGGCACATTCAGCCTCGCCCACCTGCAAGACATCCATCACCATCTCTTCCAGGACGTTTATGACTGGGCAGGACAACTGCGAACAGTCACGATCTACAAACTCAACGATCCTGGCAGCGGCTTCATGCCAGCCTCCCGCCTGCAGGTAGGCGCTGACTATGTGTTCGCCCAGATAAAGGAACGAAACTATCTGCGCGGCCTCGATCCGCAGCGATTCATCCACCGCCTCGCGGAGACGTTTGACCAGATCAACCACTTGCACCCATTCCGGGAAGGAAACGGCCGAACCCAGCGGATCTTCACCTCCCAGCTAGCTCATCAGGCGGGATACCGGATTGACTGGGAACAACTCACGCCCCACCGGAACGTCGAAGCCTCACGAGATGGAGAGACCGCGCTACGCGGTGTGTTCGACGACATCGTCTCCCCTCTTAACCCGGGGCAAAAAAGAGCGGAAAATCCTGCATCCAGCGCTCTCAATGTAGGCCGCACTTCGCGGCAAGCCGACATCATCGCGGCCGCATACCCCAAACCGATAAGCGAAATGCTCAAAAAACAGCCACGGCAACCACAAGCACCGAAACCGCTCCCGCCTGAACCTGGACGTGACCGATGCCCCGGACTCGAGCGCTAGAGGACAGCTGCGGATGCGATCCGATCGGAAACCCTGGAAGGAAAAGGGGAACGGGCCGACGGTACAGGGGGTGTCCGCCGACCCGTTCACGAGTCTGTGCACAGTATTGACTCGGACAAAGCGTACACATCGCATAGGTGTTGCTCCAAAACCGCAACTTATCCGGAGGCGAGACAAACGCGGCCCGTCCCGTGACAAGCGTCAGAAGCAAAAGGCCGCACAGAGTCGCTGTCCGATAACACCCGGTGGACAAAGATGAGCCAGCCTTCTCACTCCTGACGCGTCGGCCTAAAACATCAACTAGGCCGAAACGAAGAGCCCTGACTGCGGCACCTTGACTAAGAACACTTCAGATGGCGTGCTTAGTCGCTGCGCCCTGCGGGCCGGTAAAGCGGCTGTTTCCGTGGCCTTGTTCCGTCGCTTTATGGCGGCGTGGTCAGTCCTCGGTCAGCACTACCGTGAGACCATTGCTGGCTGAGTACGTCCACGTGCCGTGATGGTGTTCCATGAGTCTGAGAGTTGCCCATCGATAGGCCGAGTGTTGTCGATTCTGGTTCGGACACTCAGCGGCATGCCGATGGCATCAAGCACACAATCCAGGGATCGCACGTCTGCGCTGCTGCCTTCTTGACTCGGGAGAGGGGCGACGTACAGCTGGATAACCCTCATAACGAGTGTCTGGTTCTCGTCGCCCAGCTCACCCCTGTTTCCGCAGGCTTTGTGAGCCGATGCCAGCAGCATCCCGTGGTGGTCGCCTCTGGTCTTTCAGGGGCCCGTGAACCGCTGCCCAGACGCTGAATCCTCCCCCTCGCCGCACGCCGTTAGACCAACAAGCACGGCTACCGCCACGATCCGACTGACACTGGTCCACGACGTGCACCTGTGCATGGCCGCCCGCCTCCTCGTGCGAGATCGCCATGATAAGAGCGCAGCCCCGCTGCGGCGGTCGCAGACACCCGATACCGCGGCACACACTGCAGTTACGTTGCGCGATGGCGGCAGCAGTAAGGGGCGTCATGTTGTTTATCCGCTCAGCACGAACCCCATTTTCCAAGCGTGACCGGCTCCCCGTTTAAGGGCGGCTGCTGCTCACGGAACTGCGCATCCCGTTGCGTACGTTCCGCTGCGACGACTAGCAATTCCAGGCGCGTGCGCGGGCGGGTGGTGCCGGGTTGCTTAACCCCTGCTGACCTCTGATCGTGCACCAGGCGGCGCCTGCCGCAACCCCCGCAGCACGCTGCCGGGCCTCCGCCGAAAACTTTTCCCGCCCTACGGGTCCGCGCTGCGCGCGCCAGGAAAACTTTCCTCCCCCGCCCCGGTCCCGGAGGCTGCAGCAGCCTTTGCCCGCCCGGCGCCTAGATCAGGCACAGCAGGGGCACACAAGCCCCCCGGCAGGAACCGCGCAGCTCCCGCCGGACTCTTCGACAACACCACAGCGGATAGGCGAACCATCATGGCCACATTTGCAGCGATCATCCTCAACGTCCACGACAACGACGCAGTCGAGATGTTCAAGTTCGACGCCGACACCAGCGCGTTCACCAAGAACCAGATCGACCTGATCGCCACCATCATCGCCGAGCGTGAGCACGGCCCCCAGTGGCGGGTGCGAATGATCATCCCCATCCTCGGCGCCACCCTCGAAGTCCTCTCCGACCACCTCGGCTAACCCCACTTCCCACAGAACAACGCCGGGACTGGACAGCACCCCCAGTCCCGGCGGAAAGGAGCACGCCCGTGTTTCACCAGCTCATCTCCGCCGACCTCGGAACCACCTGCGTGGTCTGCGGCGCGTACTGGCGCACCGACCCCGAACACAGCCACTGCCCCGGCTCCACGGAGCTCGTGCACGGCTACGACACCAGCAGCCACAGCCTCGACCAGTGCAGCACCTACGACACGAACGGCGACTGCGAGCACCTCGCGATCCACACCGGATGCGACTGCGACCACTGCAACGGATGACCCCCGACCGGCCCCGCCACAAGCGGGGCCGCACATCCTCACAACCTCCGAGAAAGGCAGCATGCGAATGGATCACACCCGCACCTACGTACTCTTCACCGACAGCCGCGGCGCGGAAGTCTGGTACACACCCAAACAATGGCAGCCCGCGTTCGACCGGGCCACCGCGTTCATCGGCAAAATGATGCTGTCCGGCGACACGATCACCGCGCGCGGTGACGACGAATCCGGCCAGTACACCGTCGATTACGGCGGCGGCGAACACTACTCAGCACACTGGCAAACACACGACGATATCCGTGTCTGCGCGCACGGCCACCCGCACATCACGACCCAGCAGCGGTGCCAGCACTGCACGATCGAAGCCCTGCTCGACGACCACCCCGCCGATTAGTGGATAAGGGGGCGCCAGTACTGTCCCCTATTCGCGTGCTTACCAATGCCTGCGGGAGCGGCGAGGGCGGTCGAGCAAAACCCACCCGCACACCCGGCACGTCCATGTCCGGCAACACGGTTCCTCCTCGGTCTGCCACCCCACCAGAACCGTTCCCGGACCCAGCCGGTGACCGCGCGGGCAACAGCGCGGAGACCACTCAACCAGCCGGGCCACACACCAATCCTATCCCGCATAGAACACGTGTTCGATATAATTGGGTGTGTGGGGCAGGAATGACGAGGGAAGCGCTGGTCCTGCCCCACAATCAGTCTGCGCATTCACCGTGCGGAACATGAGTCGCGGCTGAAGACGTCACAAGCGAATGAGTTACCCACCGCACAGCGGAGGCCGCAGCCAGCGGGGACTCAAAGGTATCTACCGCTTGGTGGATCACCACGCTGTCGCGTGGTGGCCTGTTCGGGCCCGGCCTGGCGGCCGGGACAGTGAAAAGACCCTTGTTGTTTTGCTGCCCTCCTGGCATCCAATTGTGGCCGCGCGCAGGCTCCGCGCAACCCCCGCACTGCGTGCCGGGACTCCCCCGAGAAACTTTCCCGCCCTGCGGGTCCGCGCTGCGCGCCGGGAAACTTTCTCTCCCCCGCCCCGGTCCCGGGGGTGGCACTGCACCCGCTTCCCCGCGGCCGTCATCGGATCCCCGCCAGGAAGGCAGAAAGAACGAGGCCGAACCGAGAGAGGCACACCAGATGACACGCAAAGATACCGAAATCGTCGTGGTGATCGAGCGCGAAAGGATCCGCGTCGTGGACGTTGATCTGCGCGACGACAGCGGCCTTACCGGCGGGGGAATCACCAGCGAACAGCAGCGCATCAACACCATCGCCCGCGCTATCTCAGGTCACACCTGGTGGGCAATCCACCACGCGACCGGGCCACGCGGCACCGTCGACGCGATCGCCGAAATCGGCACCCAAACCGACCGCAACCACGCCGCCGAACACTTCTTCACCCGCCACCGCATGCCGATGCCCGCACCCGGATTGCACGGACCAGTGGCACTGATCCGCGACGGACTCACCCGCGATCAAGCCGAACGCATCGCCAACCAGGTACGCGCCGACACCACCCACCCGACGCACACCCGCCCCGCCCTGCGCGACACGGCGCACTGACACCTCAAAGGGAGACACACATGCACGCCCTGCTTATCACTACCGACGGCACCGCCGAAGTCATCAACCTCACCGAGAAAGGCAGCAAGCTCGCCACCCTCCAGCACTACTGCGCGAGTGGCGGAAACGTTGACGTCGTCCGGCTCACCAGCCAGCTCGACATGTGGGTGGACGACGAAGGCATGTACACATCCGACATCAACACCACCGCGACACGCGTCGCGCAGCGTTTCGGTCGCTGCCACCAGCCCTACTTCGGGCCCGTCATGCTCACCGGATTCACCGACAACGGCGACACCACCGGGCTCAGCATCGACCAGGTCCGTCACCTCCTCGACCTCGCCAGCACCCCCAGCCGCAACACGTCACACCCCGGAAAGGGAACCAGCGAATGATCGCCACGCTCATCACCACAGACGGTATCTACCAGCAGCTCTCCGACGGCACGAGTGACACTCTCCACACCCATTTAGGCGCACAGTTCGACGCGCTCACCCTCACCGATACGACCGACATGTGGATCAGCGACGACCCGCACCACGCCCACACCTTCAACCCGGAAGCCTCGCGGATCGCGAGCGAAGCGGGATTTGCGATCGAGGTGTACGGATCAGCGGTAGTGATCACCGCACCACATCCCGCATACGTACTCATGCACTGACAGACGGTCCCGTACCAGGCCGCACACCCAGTACGGGACCACCCCTCACGGCACAAAGCAACCGCGACGGCACCACCCATGCCAGCCACACTCGGGGACATTCACGCCCACCACTTCACGTTCCAACCGGCGCCGCCCCGAGCACACCGAAGCGGAAATCGCGTGCACATTCCACGGCACTCCAGCCCGTAACGACGCGACGACGGATCAGAGGCACATTCCCCCTGCCAGCTCCGCCTTGTTGCTCAAGAACACCCGCTCACACCCCCAGCACCCGGCCGGAGCAGATCCACCCCGGCTACGAGAAGGAGAACAAAGGAATGCATGCCACGGTCTACCGGATCACCGAAAAGCCACACATAGGAAGACAACGATTCAGCACCGCTGACGGCACCCTCTACGGATGGTGGATCGTCAGCGCCATCGCACAGATCGAGGGGACAGACCACATCACGATGCTCGGCGATGAGCACGACACATGGCACGCAGCGATGCAGGAAGCCCACGCACTCATCACCGCATACGGCACCGACCGAGCAGGCACATGATGCACGCAAATCTCTTCCCCGACTGTGTCCTTCCCGCATGTACCACACCCGTCGCAGAGCCCGGTCAAGCCTGCCCAGAATGTGTCACCGCGTTCGGCCCGATGCTGCGGACCGGCGGGGCACCGCTCACCGAAGAGGAAATCAGGGAACGCGACGACATGACGAACGCGATCTACCAGCACCGCGCAATGATGCGCGGCTACCGCACCACGCCAGCACCCGAACAACAGACATAAACCCGCGACCAGGACCACCAGCAGGGACGCCGTAGCGCCCTTACTTCGCTCGCCGCCAAACCTAGCCGGAAAGGAAGCCACGGACAGCGGGACCCGGCGGCGAGCGGAGAACACCCCCCCACTGACGGGGTGCGAACGCGGCATCAGCACGGCCCCGTGACCCGGATTCGTCCCGCAGGAGTGAGACCGGGCGCCATCGAGGCACCCGGTCTCAGCGCGCCACCCGAGTGAAGGGAGCGGTCATAGTGCGGCATCCGATTCCGAATCAACGCAGGGAGTCCCGCTCGCCGTTGGCAATAAGGCGTCCAGCATCGGGGTGCCGGAAGCGTGAAGACAAAAGTCTCTGAAAGTCGAGGCCACGCCTTCCCTGGCTGGCGGTGAGAGTGGATTGTGGAGAAGTGCCGACAGAATCAGAACAACGTTGGATGCTCATTCACGCCATGCAGCGCATCGCGGAAGCGGTGCGCGTCCCACCCATCCCGCAGTGCGTTGCGTACCGCGCGGGACCGTTCCGCCCGGTCCCGTCCGGTGCCAGGAAGCCACCTGTTCCAGCGGCCCCGCACCCGGCCCTTCTCCGCCATGTCACGCGAGTTCTCCCGGGGCGTTCCCGCCACGACATGCGAGTTGGCGCGCACGCACAATGCGACATCACAGAGGTGCAAGCTCACCCAGTCCGGTGGTAGCGGAGCACCATCATTGGCCAGTACGAGCGCGTAGCGGTGCGGACGCACCGCACGCTGACGGCCCTCTCTTTTCACCCAGAAGCGGCCGTATCCGTCGTCGCTGATCGCGCCGACCCATACCCAGCAGTCATCCTCACCGGGACCGCGCACCACGGACGACCAGAACCGCGACACCTCAGCGGCGTCACGGACCGGATCAATCGCTAACGGGTGCGGAGCGCTCATAGTGTTGTGCCTTTCCGATCCCTGACACGGACCATCGCGGTGACAACGAGAGGGATCACCAGGTACACGGGCAGCCACACTTTCACATCACCCAACGCGCCCGAAAATGTTCCCGCCCTAGGCCGGAGGCTGGGCTAACTAACCAGCCAGTGGTGGCGCACCGCTACCGCCGCCGGAACGAGGACTTCGCTTCACATGGTCAGCTGTCACGACGCGGCAGCGCCGACCAGTTCTGGATCCGGGGCAGCCTTATCGTGTGCGGCAGAAGCCGCGGGCGCGGAAGCTGTTTCTTTCTCGTGTCGTTTGTGGCCGAGTACTGCACGAGTCTCCTTGGCGGACATGCCGGTCCACTCGGCAATGGTGCCGATGTTCTCACCGTTGTTCTTAATCCCGGCGAGCGCGTCCCGCTTCGCCGCCGCCAGGGCACGCTTCTTTTCTTCAGCATCCGCCCGGAGTCGTACGATCTTGCGTTCAGTCTCCTCGTCAATCACTGACTCACGCTCGACCGCCTCGAAGAATGTATCGAGGTACTTTGCATTCTCTTCGTCACGCCGCCGCCGTTGCGCGAGCGCTTCCTGTGTCCGTTTGCGCGCCTGTGCACGCGCCGATATCTGAGAGCTAGTTGATGCCATGCGCAGCATCATACGAACTGCCCCTGACACCCGCGCATCCGGCGTGGCGCAACGGAATTGACAGCACAACCTAACGCCACCAACCACACCCTCGAAGCGACTCGCGGTGTGGGAGACAGGCTATCAGCCTGCCTCCCACACTCAGGCGCGCAACCACCGAACACGCCGATCCATGCAAATACCCCACTCCGATCCCCTAGTGAACGCCCGCCAGCAATCCGCTTCCCTGTTGTCTGTGCCTTGCATCACATTCGCTCTACACACCTCTTGCAGAAGCTCTGACTTTTGGGAAGCGTCGTTATGATCTTGCGCGTGATGACTGTGCATGTCCTCCACGCGGGCGATGGATATTCGTATCTGTCACGCTCCGTGGCGTCTCAGGACGTGCAGCGCGAAGCGGGGCAGTCACTGGCCAGCTACTACCACACCAACGGCACCCCACCGGGCCGGTGGATGGGTGCGGGCGTGGCAGGGCTCGCCACCTACGGCGGCGAGGTGCGGCCAGAACGTGTCGTCGCAGGTAACGTCACCGAAGCTCAGATGAAAGCGCTTTTCGGTGAAGGATTACACCCGAACGCCGACGCGATCAGCCGCAGCATCTACGACGCAGCTTCGACACGACGCGCGATTCAGCGTGCACCCAAGGAGACGATCCGCCAGACCCGGCTGGGAAGAAAGTTCCCCCAGTTCAAGAACGAGTCACGGATGCGTGATGCGCTAGTGCAGGCAGACCGGGCGTTCGCGGAGGAACACGGACGCATCCCCACCGCTGAGGAACGGCACGCACAGCACATGGCCGCGGCCGGCCCACTGTTTGAGGCGGAGCACAGACGGCGCCCGCAGACCGGCCGGGAGCTGTCCTCGTGGGTCGCGACCGAATCAGCCCGGCAGGTCCGTCATCCCGTTGCCGGGTTCGACCTGACATTCACCCCCGCGAAGAGTGTGTCCGTGCTGTGGGCACTCGGCGACGACACGACACGTCAGGCCGTCGAAGAGGCACACCGCAGCGCGGTAGCGGAGACGATCGAATGGCTGGAAGAGAACGCGGCATTCACGCGCACCGGTGACAACGGTGAGCGTCAGATCAACACGAACGGCCTGATCGTCGCTGCCTACGATCACTACGACACCCGCGCGGGAGATCCCAACCTCCACACGCACTGTGCGGTCAGCAACAAGATCCAGGGCATCGACGGTAAGTGGCGGTCCATCGACGGCACCGCTGTGTTCAAGCACGGGGTCGCGGCGTCACAGCGGTACAACGCCACCGTTGTTGACAACCTGCGCCGCAGCCTCGGCGTGGATACCGTCGAGCGAGTCACCGCCCGCGGTAAGCAGCCCGTGCTCGAGATCGCGGGCGTTGATGAGAGACTCTGCCGCAGCTGGTCACAACGCTCCGACATGATCCGCCAGCGACGCGACCAGCTCGTGGCGGACTTCCGCGCCAAGCACGGCTACTCCCCCAGCTCGGAAACGGAGTTCCGGCTGCTGCAGCAAGCCAACCTTGATACCCGCGAAGGCAAGAACGAGGCGAAGTCACTCGCCCAGCACCGCACCGAGTGGCGCGCGCAGGCCGCGAAGATCCTTGGCAGCGAGACCCGCATCGACGCGATGCTCAGCACTGCGCTGCACCCGGAACGCCAGCGCAATGCGCGCGCATTCCTGGGTGTGGAAGCTGAAGCGAAAGCGGTTATCGCGGACGTGTCCGAGAAGCGTGCCACCTGGGCGCGGCCACACATCGTGGGGGCGGTCGAAGCTCGCCTCGCCGCGGTCGAGTTCCCGACTGCTGAGCAGCGCCGCACCGCGATTGACGCTGTCACTGACAGAGCGCTGCACCGCGAATCCGTCGCTCTGGAGCCACCCGAAACCGAGCCCGTACCCGAGGCATTGCGGCGAAACGATGGTGTCTCTCAGCTGACTCGCCACGGCGAACAGCTGCACACCTCCAGTGCCGTGCTCGACGCTGAAGCACGCCTGCTGGAGGCATGCGCCGAACCGACCACCGTGTTCACCACGCGCGCGCAACTCGCCAGGACCATCACGGCTATGCAGCGTCAGCCCAACGAGGGTCAGCGGGCACTCGCGGAGCACTTCTGCCTCTCCGGTGCCCGTGTCGCCGTCGCGACCGGCGCGGCCGGGGCGGGGAAAACTACCGCGATGAAAGCCGTCGCGGACGCGTGGCAGGCGTCCGGCCGCACGATCATCGCGCTCGCACCGTCAGCCGCGGCGGCCGAGAAACTCGGTGAAGAAATCGGTGCTGAGGCTAAAACAGTCGCGTCTTTGACCTATCCGTGGCGAGGCCGCATTCCCGGCACCGAGGCGGGAACGCTGGTCCGCGACATCACGCCGGGGACGATGATTCTTGTGGACGAGGCAGCGATGACATCGCTGCACGACCTTGACGCGCTGCGCGCCATCGCCACCGAGACCGGCGCAGTCCTGCGGATGCTCGGAGATCCCGCTCAGCTCGACGCCGTCGAAACCAGTGGCACACTCCGGCTGCTCGCCGACCACACGAACGCTCCCGAGCTCACCACCGTGGTGCGCTTTGGTCACGACGAAGGACAAGCCCGCAACTCACTGCTGCTCCGCAAAGGCGACCCGGCTGCGATCGACATGTTTGACCAGCGCGGCTGGCTGCGCAGCGGCGACCGCGACACCCTGATCGATAACGTCGTACATGCCCACCTGGCAGACACCCAGCAGGGCCGGTCCTCCATCGTCATGACCGACACCGTCGCCATGACCACACAACTCAACGAACTGATCCAGGACCACCACCGCGAGACAGGACGCGCCGACACCACCGCAACGGTGACGCTCAGTGACGAACTCGAAGCCGGGCGCGGCGACAGGGTCGTCACTCGCGACAACAACAAAGACCTTCGCACCAAAGGCGGCACCCGGCCCGGCGCCCGCGTCATGAACGGTGACCTGTGGACGGTCGAGCGCACCCACAGTGACGGCTCGCTGTCAGTGCGGCACGTCGATCACCATGGGGCGGTCACACTGCCCGCCGCGTACGTGAAGCAGTCTGTGGAACTTGGTTACGCCAGTACCGTGCACCGCGCGCAGGGCCTCACCGTTGACACCGGGCACTACCTCGCCACACCAGGTTCCGCGCCACGCCAATCTGCCTACGTCGGCCTGACACGCGGCCGCACAGAGAACATCGTTTACGTCGTCACGGACCAGCTACTCGATTCCGGGATCGAGGGTCAGCACGTCCACCGCGCACCGGATGCTGAGCGGAACCACGAACGTCTCCACGCGTGGGGATACACCGACGACGACGCCCTCAGTCCGGCGGTCGTGGGTATGCGGCGCATCCTCGCGGCCGACGCATCCGAGCTGTCAGCCACGGAGCAACTGCGCAACGCTCTCGCTGAAGCTGACAGTCCCGATGCGGCGCGACAGCGTTACGAGACCGCGCGGGTCATGCTGTGTGACGCCTATCTTGACCATCTCATCGACCGATCCCTGCCCTCCACGATCGTCGTGACTATGTGGGAGGAAGACCCCGCTGGATACCTCCAGCTCCGTAACCGGCTCGCAGCGATCCACGACGCGCGCCAGCAGCCCGAACGGGTGCTCAGCGAGGCCGTGAGCCGACGCGAACTCGTCACGGCCGAGAATGCGGCCGCCGTCCTCTCCCACCGCATCGACAGCCTCACCGGCGGCGCCCCAGAGCCCGAAGGTCTCGCCCCGCTGCCGCCGAGGCACCCTGGCGCGGACATCGAACTCGCCGAATACGCCGCAGTCATGTCCGACCGGTATGACACCCTGCACGCCGACACGGTCGTCACCGACGATGACCGTGCCGTGCGTGACAGCCTGCTCAAGCACCGCGAGCGTCTCTACACTGACGCGGAACTTCGCGCGTTCCTCGCACAGCCCACCGTCACCGACCCCGCACTGCTGCCAAGCAGCAACGCCAGCGGATCTGAGCAGGCTGCCCGCGTGGCGGCGCAGCGTTACGACGCGCTCGTACGCCTCGACCAGCAATGGGCCGCGTGGGAACAAGCCGCCAAGCAGGCCCTGCCTGCAGCGCAGCACCGCGACGCACTGCGCCGACGACTCTCCCAGGCACAACAACAGCGATCCAGAATGGGCAGGCTCGCAAGAGGCAGGGCAGACCTCGACACACGGATCGAACAACTCCGTGCCGAAGTCGCGACAGTGAAGCAAGCCGCGCTGCAACTCGAAACCGAAGCAGAACGGATACGCCCCCAGCAACCACGCCCCCACCACGAGGACCTCGCCCGCGCCCAGCACCATCGCGACTACACCGCGCAAAAAGCCACCGCATCTGCGCCAGCGCTACAGCAGCGCCAAGACCAATGGACGAAACAACAAGAACAACGCAAAGAAACACTGCGCCGCGAACAGCAACGCCGCGACACCCTCACACCGAAAACGCGAGACCGCGAGCAACAAATCAGAGACGAGCTGCGCCGCTCACAGCAAACACAGCAGACCACCGCGCAGCAGGCAGGTATCAGCCGCGAACACGTCCGCCGGCCACGGCAAGAACGCTAAAGGAATACAGCCTCAACCAGTCGGGGTCCCGGTAGTAATGGCGCAAAAAACAACGAGGTTCGCGTAGCGCCTGGTCGGCGGTGATTTCTCGGTTCGGGCTGCGGGCCGGGGTGGTTGGTGCTTGGCTTGGCTGCCGATGAGGTTGGTCGGCGTTTTGGAGGCTGGGGTTCGTGGCGACGCGGGTATTCGCGGACGAGGAGTTGCAGCGCCTGCGGGAGTTCCCGGAGATCAGTCGTGAGGAGTTGTTCCGGTACTTCACGCTGACCCCGGCGGATCTGGCGTTCGTTGCTCCGCAGGGCAGGGGCCCTGCGGTCCGTCTGGGCCTGGCGGTGGCGTTGTGCACCTTGCCGTGGCTGGGGTTCGTGCCGGACAAGGTGTCGTCGGCGCCGCCGGTGGCGGTGGCCCGGTTGGCGGATCAGCTGAATGTCGATGCGGTGCAGCTTCGTTCGTATGGCAAGCGGGCGCAGACGCGGACCGAGCATGTGCGGCTGGTGGCCCAGTATCTGGGGTGGCGGCCTGCCGGGTCGATGGAGTTGAAGGAGCTGGATGAGTTCCTTCTGGCGCGGGCGATGGAGCACGATTCGCCGACGCTGTTGTTCCGGCTGGCGTGTGAGTACCTGATCTCGGCGCGGGTGATCCGGCCGGGCCCGGACACGGTGGTCCGCCGGGTCGCGCATGCTCGCACGCAGGCGCAGCGGGAGACCTATGACCGGTTGGCGCGCGAGTTCACGCCGCAGCGGTGTAAGGAACTGGATGCGTTGCTGGTCGCCGACCCGTCTATCGGGATGTCGCGGTTGCGGTGGTTGTCGACCGGCCCGGTGGAGGCGTCGGCGACCGCGGTGAAGGCCGAGGTCGAGAAGCTGGTGTTCCTGCGCAACCTGGGCGCGGATGAGCTGGATATGTCGGTGCTGCCGGCGGAGCGGCGGCGGTTCCTGGCGACTGTGGGCCGACGCTTGACGGGCCAAGCCTTGGAACGCCGGGATCCGCAACGCCGCTACCCGATCCTGCTCACGGTGTTGGCTCAGTCGGCCACCGATGTGCTCGACGAGGTGGTGCAGCTGTTCGATCAGGCGATCTCGGCCAGGTTGAGCAAAGCCGAACGCCGGATGCGCGACGAGCTCGCCGAGCGCGGTAAGGCCGGAGAGGATCGGCAGGGGTTGCTCGACGACTTGCTGGCCATCATCACCGACACGCAGATCCCTGACGAGGAGATCGGCGGCCTGATCCGGGGCGATCGGATCGGATGGGAGCGGTTGCGGGCCGCGGTCGCGCAGGCCAAACCTCGGCTGCCGCGCGATCACGGGCACCTGGCCGCTCTGGACAGCTCGTACTCCTATCTGCGGCAGTTCACCCCGCAGGTGCTGTCGACAGTCCGGTTCGCCGGCGGCACCGCGGCGATCGAGCTGCTGATCGGGGTGCACATGCTGCGGGAGCTGAATGCGACCGGTACCCGCAAGGTGCCCGACGACGCGCCGACGGGGTTCGTGCCGACGAAGTGGCGCGGCTACCTCGACGAGGCCCGCAAAGCCGGCAACACCACCGCCTATCGGCACTACTGGGAGCTGTGCGTGCTGCTGGGGCTGCGGGACGGGTTGCGCAGCGGCGACGTGTTCGTGCCGGGGTCGCGCCGCTACGCCGACCCGGCCGCTTACCTGCTGACCCCGCAGGCGTGGGAGCCGCAGCGTGACGAGTTCTGCCGCCTGGTCGGCAAGTCCGCTGATCCGGCCCGCGCCCTGGCGACCGCCACCGACGAGCTGCACGACGCTATGAGCGAGTTGGAGAAGGTGCTCGCCGACGGCGACGGCCCGGTCCGTCTCGATGAGGCCGGTGACCTGGTGGTCTCGCCGCTGTCGGCAGAAGACGTTCCGGCCGAAGCGGTGGCGTTGAAGCAGGAGTTGACGGAGATGCTGCCGTTCGCGCCGATCGTGTCGCTGTTGATCGAGCTGGACAAACGCACCGGCTACCTGGACTGCTTCACCCACGCCGGCGGTAAGCAGTCCCGCACCCCGGAGTTGAAGCGCAACCTCATCGCGGTGCTGCTGGCCTACTCCACCAACCTGGGTCTCACCCGTATGGCGGAGGCCTCCGGCATCTCCTACGACATCCTGGCCTGGACTTCGGAGTGGTATGTGCGGGAGGAGACGCTGCGGGCGGCGAACCTGACGATCATCGACTACCACCAACGCCTGCCGCTGACCCCGATCTTCGGGGCCGGCACCCTGTCCTCCAGTGATGGGCAGCGGTTCCCGACCCGTGGCAAATCGGTCACTGCCAGAGCGTTGAGCCGCTATTTCGCGAACGAAGGACTGAGCACGTATACCCATGTCACCGATCAGCACGCCACCTACGGCACGAAGGTCATCGTCGCGACGAGACGTGAAGCTCACTACGTGCTGGACGAAATCCTCGGCAATGCAACGGATCTGCCGATCACCGAGCATGCGACCGACACGCACGGCGTCACCCTGGTGAACTTCGGGCTGTTCGACCTGCTCGGGTTGCAGCTCTCGCCCCGCATCCGGGACCTGGGCCGGATCACCCTGTACCGGGCGGCGCCGCGAGCCCAGGTCGAGTCCGCGTTCCCGCACGCGGGCCCGCTTTTGACCCGGCGGTGCAATCTCGATCTGATCGCCGAGCACTACGACGACCTGCTCCGGCTGGCCGGGTCGCTGAAGTTCGGGCACGCCACCGCGTCGCTGCTGGTCGGCAAGCTGTCGGCGTCGGGCCGGCAGAACGCCCTCGCGGCGGCGCTCAAGGAGTACGGGGCGCTGCGGCGCACGATCTACGCCGCCCGGTATCTGTCCGACCCGGGCTATCGACGCAAGATCTCCCGCCAGCTCAACAAGGGCGAATCCCTGCACGCGCTCCGCCGCGACCTGCTCTACGCGCATGAAGGAACCGTGCGCGCGAGGCACCTGGAGGGACAGACCGAACAGGCATGGTGCCTCACGTTGGCGACCAACGCCGTCATCGCCTGGACCACGGAGTATTACGGTCTGGCGACCGAACAGATGCGGCGGGCCGGGCGGCGCATCGATGACGAGGTGCTGGCGCACATTTCTCCGGCGCACAGCGAGAACATCAACTTCTTCGGCGCCATCGAGGTCGACATCGACGCCGAACTGGCCCAGCTCGGCCCCACCGGGTACCGGCCGCTGCGGGTCCGCGACACCCTCTTCTGACCGCCGGCTACCACCTTCCGGGAGAGGGTGCTGGGGCGTAGCTGGGCACATCGGTGGCCTGGGTTGGGTCAGCGACAGCGTGGTGGTTCGGTGGCGGTGAGGATGCGGTCGCTGATCGGGCGCAGCTGGGCGTAGGCGTCGGCGACGGGCAGCACGAGCCCGGTGGGGTGCCGGCTCTGCCAGTCGGCGGCCGCCACGGCGGTGGCGAAGTAGCGGCCGGGGTTGCAGGTGGTGGCGCGGACCCGGGTCGGGTCGAGTTCGTCGGGGCCGGGTACAGAGATGACCGCGGTGGCCGGGTCGAGGCCGCTGACCCCGGAGGCCGGGTCAACGGACAGTCGGATGGTGGTTCCGGTTGCGGCGCAGGTGGATTCGACGGTGGCGGGGCGACCGATGATGGCGGGGAACAGCAGGGTGTCGGCGGCGCACTAGGTGTAGAGCTGGTGGCCGTCGACGGTGAACCGGTGCGGGGTGGGATTGAGGGTCAGGCCCCAGCCGAGGATGCGGTGCCGGTCGTCGTATTCGATGTCCGCGGCGGCGGGCGCGTTCTCGACGTCGGCGACGCTGGCGCCGGCGGCGGTAGCGAGCTGTTCGATGGTGATCGGTTCACCGGCCGCGAGCAGCCGCATCGCGGTGCCCATCAGGTTCGTTCCCGTATTGGCGGTGGAGTCGAACAGTGTGTCGACGATGGTGGTGGCGAACGGGTTGGTCGTCATCGCTGGTGTCCCCTCGGAGCGTGTAGTCACGGGTGTGGGATCGAGTGTCGGGCTTGCCACCGCAGGGAAGGTCAAGCGCCGCAGCCGCATGTCCTCGGATCCGGCACCCACGGCGGGGCGGCGGCTCGGTCGTGGCTGGTCGCCCGGGTCAACGCGTCGTGGTGGTGGTGTTCGAACTCGTCGATGCGGCGGCGCTGCTCGTCGAGGTCGCGGATGCGGTCCTCGATCCGGGTCCGGGAGCGGGCCAGTAGTTCGGCCAGCTGCGGTCCGACCGGCCGGGCGCTGTCGTCGCAGGTGGCGGCGAGCTGACGGATTTCGGCCTCCGTGAGGCCGAGGCCGCGCAGGGTGGCGATGACCTCGACGCACCACAGCGCGTGTTCGTCGAAGAGCCGGTATCCGGCCCGGCTGCGGCCGAGGCTGTAGATCAGGCCCAGGTCGTGGTGGCGGCGTAGTACTTTCGCCGGCACTCCGGTGCGGCGGGCCAGGTCTCCGATGGTCATCACCGGTGTGTTCATGACGGCTCGATCCGGTCCTCAGCCCGCGCAGCAGGACAGCTTGGCGACATCGGCGGTGAAGGTTTGGGCGGTGAGTTTCAGCGCTTCGGCCATGGTCAGATACGGCGCCCAGGTGCGGGCGAGCTGGTCGACGGTCATGCCCGCGGTGATCGCGTACCCGGCGGCGGTGATCAGATCCCCGGCACCCTCGGCGACGGCGTGCACGCCTAGCACCCGCCCGGTCCCGGCCTCGGCGACGAGTTTGACCACACCACGGGTGTCCCGGTTGACCAGGGCACGCGGCACGTTCGCACCGGTGAGCAGCCGCGACTCGGTCCGTAATCCGGCTGCGGCGGCTTGGCTGTCGGTGTGGCCGACCGCGGCGATGGCCGGGCTGGTGAATGTCACCCGCGGCAGCGCCGTGTAGTCCAGGGTGCGGCCGGCGTGCCCGAGGGCGTTGCCGGCGGCGAGTGTGCCCTGCGCCGCCGCGACGTACACGAATTGGGGGCCGCCGGCCACGTCGCCCGCGGCCCAGATCCGCGGGTTGCTGCTGCGCTGGTGGGCGTCGACGACGACGGCGCCGCGGTCGTCGGTGCGTACCCCGACCGCCGCCAGATTCAATCCGGGGGTGTCGGGGCGGCGGCCGGTGGCGATGAGCAGCTGGGCGGCCCGCAGTTCGGTGGTGGCCCCGTCGGCGGTGCGGACGGTGACGAGTTTCTCGCCGCCCTCGGCCAGTGCCTTGTCGAGGGTGGCGCCGGTGAGCACGGTGATGGCTTCGTCGGCGAACACCTGCGCGATGGCCCGGGAGATCTCGGGTTCCTCGAACGGCGCCAGCCGATCCAGGGCCTCGATCACCGTGACCCGGGTGCCGAGCCGGGCGAACAACTGTGCCTGTTCGAGACCGATGGCGTTGCCGCCCACCACGATCAGCGACCCCGGCAGGACGTCGAGCTCCATCGCGGTGGTCGAGGTCAGATACCCCGCCTCGGCGAGCCCGTCGGTCGGCGGCGCCCACGGCGCGGCGCCGGTCGCGATCAGGTACTGATCGGCGTCGATCACCCGCGGGCCATCGGCCCCCTGCTCGACCCGCAGCACCGGTGCGTCGGTGGTACCGGTGAAGACGGCGGTTCCCGAGACGATCTCCCAGCCGTAGTCGGCGGCCAGGTCGAGGTACTTCTCGCCGCGAAGCCGGTCGACCAGCGCGTTCTTGCCCGCGATCAGCTCGGCGAAGTCCACCGGTGCCCCGGTCGCCGCCAGCCCCGGGAACCGGTCGGCGCTCGCCGCGGTGTGCCGGGCCTCCGCGGCGGCCAGCAGCGCCTTCGACGGCACGCAGCCCACGTTCACGCAGGTGCCGCCGATCGCGGCGCGCTCGACCATCACCACCCGTTTGCCGAGGTTGACCGCGGCGATGGCGGCGGCGAACGCCGCCGAACCGGAACCGATGATCGCCAGATCGGCGCGCGGGGATGTCGTGGTCACGGCGGGTTCTCCTTGCTGGGGGACTCCGGTCACGGAACAGGTTGCTATTCGCGTTGACGAATATCTCCGGACATCATACTATGCGCTTATCCGAATAGTTCAACTTTCTTCTTGTGGAGGCGATCCCCTTGCCCCGGTCCACGACCGCCGCCGTCACCGCGCCCGGTGGCGAGACGGCCTGCACGCACCTGGATGCGACGGCGAAGTTCTTTCGCGCGCTGTCGGATCCGACGCGGTTGAAGCTGCTGGAGTTCATCTTGGCCGCCGAGCGCACCTCCGCGGAGTGTGTCGAGCATGCCGGGATCTCCCAGCCGCGGGTGTCGGTGCACCTGTCCTGCCTGGCCGACTGCGGTTATGTGACCGCGCGCCGTGACGGCAAGAAGCTGCGCTACTCCGTCGGCGACCCACGCGTCGCGGACCTGGTGATGCTGGCCCGCTCCCTCGCCGCCGACAACGCCGCCGCGCTGACCTGCTGCACCCGCATCGACACCGCTCGTGTGAACGGAGCAGGACATTGATGAACGTACGCAACAACTCCACGGGGATCGGCGGCCCGCTCGCGGTGGTGGGTGCCGCCGTGGCCATGATCGTGTGCTGCGCCGGACCGGCCTTGATCGCGGCCGGTGCGCTCACCGCCCTCGGCGGTGCGCTGCGCAGTTGGGGACCGATCGTGGCCGCCGCGGTGATGGTCCTCGCCGCCGTCGGCTACACCGCGCGCCGTCGTAAGCCGCCGCAGCGAGGGACAGTCCGCGGACTGCTGGGCACCCGCCGATCGCATCAGCCCAACGCGTCGACCGATCGGAGTTCCCAGCCGTGACCACGCCGATCACCCGACGCACGGTGAGCGCGGCGCTCGCCGCCCTGGCGGTCACGGTGCTGGCTGCCTGCGGCACCGACACCGCCTCGCCCCGCGCCGCCACCGACCCCGTCACGGTCACCGCGCTGTCCGGGGCGCCGGTGACCGTGCCCAGCGGCAAGCCGACGGCGATGTTCTTCTTTTCGGTCGGCTGCGGTGAATGCGTGGGCGGCGCGAAGTCGCTGTCGCAGGCTGCGCGACAACTCGGTGACACCGCCGCTTTCGTCCTGGTCGACATGGATCCGGCCGAACCTGCCCAGGTCGTCACCGACTTCCAGCAGCAAACCGGGACCGACACCGTGCCCGCGGTCATCGACACCGATGCGACCCTGACCAAGCGGTACTCCGTGGCCGCCCTGTCGACCCTGCTCGTCGTCGACCCCGGCGGTGCGGTCGCCTACCGGGCCGCCGACCCGTCCGCCGATCAGATCACCGCCGCGCTGGCGAAGGCCGGGGACCGGTGAACGGGCTGCTGGCCTTGGCGTTCACCGCGGGCATGCTCGCCCCGGTCAATCCGTGCGGTTTCGCGCTGCTGCCGGCCTGGATCACCCACACCCTCGGCGACACCGCCACCGAACCGCTCGGGGTACGCACGGCGCGGGCGCTGCGAACCGGCGTCGCTTTTACCCTCGGGTTCGCGGGCACCCTGACCGTGGCGGGGCTGGCCATCAGCGCCGGTGCCCGCGCGCTGATCAGCGCCGCGCCGTGGCTCGGTCTGGTCGTCGGTGTCGCCCTGGTATTGCTCGGTGTCGTCATGTTCACCGGCCGCGTGCTCGGTCTGCGACTGCCCACCCGAGCGCTGCGCCCGGCCACCGGGCCGGGCGGCACAACCGGGATCGTCCTCGCCGGGATCGGCTACGCCGCGGCGTCGCTGTCGTGCACGTTCGGGGTGCTGCTGGCCGTCATCGCCCAGGCCCAGGCCACCGCGGGCTGGGGTGCGCTGCTCGCGGTGTTCGTCGCCTACACCCTCGGCGCCGCGACGATCCTGCTGCTGGTCAGCCTCGCCGCCGCGGCCGCCGGTACCGCGCTCACCCACCATCTCGCCGCCCTCGCCCGGCACGGCACCCGCATCACCGCGACCGTGCTCATCCTCACCGGCGCCTACCTGGCCTGGTACTGGCTGCCCGCCGTCACCGGCGACACCACCGGCACCAACGGATTCGCGGCCCTGTCCACCACCGCCAGCACCTGGCTGCAGAACCACACACCACTGATGGCGACGATCGCGGCACTGACCGTGCTCACCGCCGCCGTCACCGTCCTCGCTCACCGCATGATCCGGCGCCGCGTTACCGATGCCGCACCCGTCGACTGCTGCACCCCGACGACCGTCATCGAGGAAGGGCGCCCGCAATGACCGAACGCTACGACACCCTCGTGCTCGGCGGCGGAATGTCCGGGCTGCCACTGGCGCTGCGCGCCGCCCGCCACGGCCGGGTCGCCTTCGTCGAGAAGGAACTGCTCGGCGGGACCTGCCTGAACCGGGGCTGCATCCCCACCAAGACGATGATCGCCTCCGCCGCCGTCGCCCATCAGGCCCGCCGCGCCGCCGAGTTCGGCGTCCGCGTCGGCGGTCCGGTCACCGTCGACCTGGCCGCCGTGGTGGAGCGTAAGAACACCCTCGTCGATTCCATCCGGGCCGGATCGTATCGGGCCGTCGAAAAATCCGCCGACCTCGACTTCTACCACGCCGCAGGACAATTCACCGGTAACCGGCGCCTCACCGTCGACGGCACCACCCTGACCGCGGACCGGATCATCCTCGCGACCGGCACCCGCACCACCCTCCCGGCCATCGACGGCTTGGATGCCGTGCCCTACTACACCTCCCGCACGCTGCTCGACCTCACCGAACTACCCGCCCACCTGCTCGTCGTCGGCGGCGGCTACGTCGGCTGCGAATTCGCGCAGATGTTCCGGCGATTCGGCGCCGAGGTCACCATCGTCCAGCGCGCCGACCGGCTGCTGCCCGGGGAAGACCCCGACATCAGCGCCGCCGTCGCCGACGGCATGACTGCCGACGGCATCACTGTCGCGACCGCCACCACCTGTACTCACGCCGCCGGGACGGCCGGCAACATCCGGATCGGCTGCACCGGCACCGAGACCGCCGAGATCACCGGCAGCCACCTGCTGCTCGCCACCGGGCGCACCCCCAACACCGACGCCCTGGGCCTGGAACACCTCGACCTGCAACCCGACCCGCACGGCTTCCTCACCGTCGGCGACACCCTGAACACCTCCGCCGACAACGTGTGGGCGATCGGCGACCTGCGGGGCGGGCCGATGTTCACCCACACCGCCCGCGACGACGCCGACATCGTCTACCGCACCGTCTACCGCGACCAGGACCGCACCACCACCGGACGTGTCGTGCCGCACGCGGTGTTCACCGACCCCGAAGTCGGAGCCGTCGGCCTGACCGAACCCGCCGCCCGCGCAGCCGGCTACGACGTGATCATCGGCCGCCAGAACTTCACCGGCGTTGCCAAAGCACGCGCCATCGGCAACACCCGCGGCCTGGTCAAATTCGTCGCCGACGCCGCCACCGACCGGATCCTCGGCTGCCACATCGCCGGACCCGACGGCGGCGACCTCGTCCACGAAGCCGTCATCGCCATGACCTGCGGCGCCACCTACGGCCAACTCGCCGCCGCCATCCACATCCACCCCACCCTCGCCGAAGCCGTCAACGCCGCCGCCGGCGGCGTCCACCGACCCGCCGCCGACTGATCCCACAGATAACACCCTGTTATCTGTGGCACCATGAAACCCGGCCTGCGACGACTCCGCTCCGGCGGTGCGCGAAGCGGCCCTGTTATCTGTGGCAAGCAGGCCAGGGAGGTCACAATGTTGTCGTCCGGGATCACCGTCCGCGCCGCCGGCGACGGCTTCCTCGACTCGATCCGCTCCCCGAACACCCGCCGCTCCTACGCCATCGCCGTCGATAAGACCACCGCCAGGCTCGGCGAGGCCCGGCCGCTGGCCAATGTCGCCGACGACGAGATCGGCGAAACCCTGGAAACTTTGTGGGGCGAGGCGGCGGTCAACACCTGGAACGCCCGCCGCGCCGCGGTCGCGTCTTGGCTGGCGTGGTGCCGCGAGCACGGACACCTCGCCCCGGCGGTCCCCGCGTGGGTGAAACGCTCCACCCCGCCGGACTCGGCCACCCCGGTGCGCTCGCGCACCGCGATCGACCGGCTCATCACCCGCCGCGACATCGACCTGCGGGATAAGACGCTGTGGCGGATGCTCTACGAAACATGCGCCCGCACCGAGGAACTGCTCCAGGTCAACATCGAAGACCTCGACCTGGCCGGGCGGTGCTGCCCGGTGAAGTCCAAGGGCGCCAAGCCCCGCACCCGCCGCCGCGGCGCCGCCCATCACGAGTACGCGCACGAGCTCGTGTACTGGGACGCGGGTACCGCCCGGCTCCTGCCACGCCTCACCAAGGGCCGCACCCGCGGACCGCTGTTCGTCACCCACCGCCGACCCGGACCCCGCAAAGCCGTCGCCGACCGCGACATCTGCCCCGACACCGGCCTGGCCAGGTTGTCCTACGGCCAGGCCCGCGCCCTGCTCGATGCCGCCACCGCCACCAACGGACCCGGCACCGGCTGGGACCTGCACGAACTCCGGCATTCTGGCCTGACGCATCTCGGCGAGGCCGGAGCCAGCCTGCTCGAGCTAATGGCCAAGTCCCGCCACCGCAAACCCGACAACCTGCGCCGCTACTTCAAACCCTCACCGGCGGCCATGCGCGGCATCACCAGCCTCCTCGGTCCCGACCGCGGCCACCGATAGCGGCCACCAACAACGACTCGTCCGTCTACCCGGACCAGGCGCTACGCGAACCTCGTTGTTTTTTGCGCCATTACTGCCGGGACCCCGATGATCTGCTGATCCATGACGCCCTGCACGATCCAGTCCGCGATCGCATCCGACGCAGCCGTGGCCACCACCACCAGTGCTGAAAACAGCGTTGCTACCATCGCCATCCGCAGCACTGCCGCCATCGCGTTCTGCGCCTCTTCCGAGCGGTGCTTGTTCCACGAAACGGCGGCACGCAGACACACGATCGACAGCGATATGAACGCCAGCCAAATCTGGAGCCGCACTGTATGGTCATTGACCAGCTTCAACAAGCTCGACATGACCATGTCACCGGACTCATTCGCCACGGGCACACCGGAGTTGTCGGTCTCATACAGAACCGGTGTATCGATGCTGATCCACCAGGTCAGCATCATTTTCATGACCCGTTCAGCAGTCGACCATGCAGACTCAGCCGCAGCCCCGAGCGCCCCCTGCGCCATGCGCGAAAGCGCAGCCTCCCCGGCATCGCTTAGCCCGGTCGCCGGACTTGGAATCGCATCACGCACACTCGCTGCTCGCTCGCCACACTCCTCGCGATCCATAGCGTTGAGGATGTCGAGTGTTTCGCATACGGCGCTTTCGGCAGCACCGGCAGGGAGGGATGGCACTCCCGGAAGCATCGGAATCTGTGCATCTGCTTGGGGCACATTCGGTCCGGCTCCAAGCAACAGCACAGCGATCAGCGCAATTACGCCCGCAACACTGCATGAGCAGACTCTGCGGCCCTCTACCACTGAACCCATCCCTCAGGCAGTGCATTGAGATGATTCTGCTTCTCTCCTGCGTCCGGTATGTATTTCCAGTCGCCTTCGTGCCACACAACGTGTAACCGGGCTACTGACCACTGATGATCGGAAAGCCGGGTAGCCACGTCAATCGCGGCGCGGTTTCTGTCGAAACTCTCTATGCGGAATGCGTCGTACTTGTAGTTCACATACTGCGCGGCCTGACTCCGAGTAACACCCTCTGCCTCAAGCGAGGTGGCGTGTTCACGCCATCCTTGGATCACGCGTGCCCGCACAAGGTCTTCTAGCGGCTGAACCCGATTTCTGGCGTCGAGGGTGACCAGCTGCTCGTCAATCAGCCCTTCGCCGCTGTCAGAGTCGCACCAGCTTGCTCGCGCACGGAGTTGGACTGCCGCGAGTGCTGCGCCTTGGGGGGTGCGGGAGTATCCCTTGGCGCGGCAGTCAGCGACTTCGTAGGGGCCGTCGCCGGAGAAGGGCAGCGCTCCGTATGCGGTGAGTTGCCATTCGATGGCTACGGGGGCCGTGATGGGGTGGCCTGCTTCCCAGTCCCGGCTGGGATTAGGGTTCAGCGGTTCTCCTTCGGGGTTTACTGGTCTGAGGATCACGTTGCCCCACACGTCAGTGATCGAGGAGTGGAACCCACCTACCGGCTGCCCAGTCTCTGGTGGTGGCGCGGGTTTGGTTTCCTCGTTGCCGCCAGTGTTGCGGCTGATCATGATCGTGACTGCGATAACGAGGATGATCGCGAGGAAAGCGGCGGCGCCAGCCCAGGCGGCAGAGAACGTGATTCGCGGTGTAGGGGGCGTGGTCCCGGTGTTGTTCCCGCTCATGACGCACTCTCCTCAGCGGAGAAGGCGTAGTAGTTATCGAGGCTGCCGACCGGGCGTGGCGGTTGTGCTTCACCAGTGGGTTCAAGCACCAGCCGCCAGTCGCCTTCTGTTTCACCCTCGGCTGCGGAGGGATTGATCATCCACTGCACCCTCAGTTCCCGCGCGTGGAGCTCACCGTCCGGTGTTTCGGTGACGGCTTCGAGGCTCGCTTTCTTGTCGTCCCAGCTGATCCAGCGGTATCCCGCCCACCGGGGTGCGGATGCGCCAGCTTCTCCGGTGATGGAGACAAGCGCGCGTGCCGCGGCGTATTCGTCGCGCCCCGGACCGGGCACCGTCATGGATGTCAGAACTCGCGCCCACTCGCTGTCACTCGCGAGGCTGACGGCGGTCTCAGCGTTGAGGGCAGCGAGCAGAGCGCCATGCGGGGTACGTGCGTAGCCAGTGCGCTCTGCCCCAGATCCGGATCTGGGGCCATCGGCCCCTGAAGGGACCTGCACCCCACGCAGCGACGTCCAGGCCGCGTCCGGCGGTGCGGCCATCTGCGACTCCACCAGACGATCGGCGTTGGCGTCGTTCGTCGTGCTGCCGCAGCCCACGGCGAAAACGAACGCGGCAGCTATCGCCGCTGTGAGCGTTTTACGCATGTTCCAGGTCTCCTTGGCTGTCGGTACAGCAGTCGTAGCGGAAGGTGCAGTCACGTCAGGTCAGGATTTGTGTCAGTCCTGCTGCGCCTGCTGTGAGGAATGCGCTGATCAGTGCGGAGCCGATCAGCACGCGGGTGATGGGTGATTCGGTGATGTCTTCGCTGTTTCGCTGCCGCCACCACAGCGCGCCAGCCGCCGAGATGCTGGCGATAAGCGCAATCGCGATGATCCAGCTCAGCCAGCCGGTTACCCGCGTCATTGCGCTGGTCACTTCCTCCGGCAGGGGCTTGCCGGGAAGCGCGTAGAGCCACGGGCTCATCAGAAAACGAGGGTGTTGACGAGTGTCCCGGCGATACCGAATACCGCGGCGCCGAGAATGCCTTTCAGCAGGCGGCCTTCTGCGGTGTCGGTCATCTGCATCATGCCGTTGCGGCCGAGTGCGAGCATTGCCCCGGCAGCGCTGACACCGACGATGCACATGACGACCAGGCCCCACAGGATCCAGCGGACAACCAGCAAGATGCGGTCACCACCGGGTGGGGCCTGCGGAGATCCGGGGTTGATCTGGGCGAGGTACTGGGCGGTTTCGCTTCCGGCGAGGAGAAGTTCGGTGGTCAACTGACGTTCCTTTCAGTGGAGAGCGTGTTCTGCGCGATCACATCGCTGGCTCTGCGGATTAGTGCCTGCCCTGCCTCGATCACTTCCAGGGGAGGCTGTGCGCCGTGATCGGAAGCAATCCGTGACCGGCCAACCATCGGCCGGTCACGGGGGTGCCACCGCGGTAAGTCCTCACGGGGACACGTGCGCCATTCCTCGATCCAGGGCAGGTGCCAGTGCTCACCACCGGCTTTGCGGGCTGCATCGGCCACCAAAGCGAGGTGGTGGCGCATCTCAGGCGGCAGTTTGCCCGGCGCGTCCGGGATCGTGATCAAACCCGCGAAAACGAGTCGTGCCGGGACTGCGCCCTGCGGGTGATACCGGGCGATCTGCCGGTGTGCGGCACTGAGACCCGCTCCGTGAGTCCGGGAAACGATCACCACCAGCGGGGACTCGCTCGAGTGCCCGGACGGCCACCTCCGCATGCAATCCCCCGCTGGAAGCATCACCCGGGTCAGCGTGGAAACCCCGGCCCCGCCATGAGCACCGAACAACCAGAAAGCCGGGGCAGGCGCGCCTTCGCGGCCCTCTGCGGGAATAGGGGTGCGCCACACAGTTTCTGGTACGGCCAGCTCGTCCTCAACGCTCATATATCGCCTCCGGGACCCACGCCGTTGACGCGTGACGTGGAGCCGCAGCTTCCGGCAGGCGACGGTACTGGAGCTGGTCGCGGTGGCTCCTCATTGCTTGACTCCTCACTGCTGTGCGGCCAGCGATCGTGCGGCGTCGATTTCAGTCACTACCGACCCCGGTGTCAGGTCGGAAATGATGGCCCTGAGCCAGTCCGCGACCCACTGCGTGCTGGTCTGCCCGAACTCACCAATCGGCCACGAGGGATACGCGCCGTGCAGCGCAATCCCCTGATGGAAACGTGCGTCCGTTGCCGCGCGGATCAGCTCGCCATTATCAGTAAGCCCCTGCGCGACTTCCTGCTGCACCGTCGCCGCCAGCGAATTCAGTACCGCCTCAGGAGGAAACACCTCCGCAACCGCGCTCACGAGGTGCGTACCGAGGACGGTCAGTGCCGCTGCAGGGTCAGTGATCCCGGCGATCGCCACCTGAGCAATCACCTCAGGAGTCAGCACCCTCTGCGCGACCGTGACTGCCGCGCCGAAACCGAACCGTCCCAGCTCAGCCAGCCCCGCGAACGGATCATGTTCCGCTTCGGAGCCGACCTGAGCCTGATCAGCCAGGTAATCCGCCAGCGTGCGCTCACCACCGAGAGGCTTCCCAGAAACCAGATTGTCGAGAGCGCCGTCCGCGACCAGAGTGTTCGCCGTACGCAGCGTCATTCCCGACAACGTTTCCGCAACCGAGAACGCCACCCCTACCGGGTCCTGTGCGTTGAGGTCCAGCCGCCCGGCAACGCCGGTGACTACCCGTGAGATAGGTGCATCCGGTGCCGAGCACGCCAGGTCACCGGCAATGCACAGTGACATAACGCGCCCAGTCAGCGCACCGAAATCACTCGTGCCGATCGGTGCGATGCCCGCACCTGGTGCAGGTTCAAGCGTGATCGTCCGCAGCGCGGTGACAGCCTGCCCGTCTGTGCCCGGGACGGGGTCAGGAGATACCGCCGAGGCAGGCTTGCCCGGGAAGAAGCCGCTCCCTGCGGCCCGGCCTGGATCAGAGAACAACGCGCCCGCAGCGATAAAGTCTGGGTCAACTCCGGTGTCTCCCTGCGCTATCGCTGCGAGCACCTCGCGAACAACCTGAGCGCCCTGCGAGAACCCCACCACTGCGGCCTTCGACACCTCCCGGCCGCTCATCCGTGGCTGAGAAGCCGGGCGCACTTCCTCGGCCTTACTGCCCAGCTCCGGCGCAGAGATCCCGTCTCCGCCGGACAGCCACGACGGTGATAATTCCGCTTCCGCACCTCCCGGGACGGCACTGGACTCGGGTGCACTCAGCCACGACGGTGAAAGCTGCTCTCCATCAACGGGGCTCGCCTCAGAAGGCGCTGTCAGCCACGACGGCGTGACACCGCTTGCCGGCACCGGCTCCTCTACTGGCTCCCACGCAGAATCATCGGTACGACCGGTTCCAGGCTCAGGGGCGACGGTTTCTGCGGCTGGGCCTGTCAGGCCCGCCTGGCCTTGACCACACAGCTGCTGAAACTCTTCGAGCACGCTGATCGCGCCCGCGACGCCAGTCGCTACCGACTCGATGTACGGAGTGCCCTGAAAGCCGAAGTCCCCCGCGTATGGCACCACGTACCGGTTGAACTCCGTCGTATCTGTCGTGGTCGCGACCGGCACGGTGACTTGGGTCAGCATGCCCGAATCCATCGACGGGTCAGTTACCCATGACGCCTCGCCTGTGCCAGGAACGACGACCGCAAGCAGCCGCGGGCACTGGCCGTCGAGAATCGTGGCCAGATCCCCGGTCCGCGGTTGCGCGGCTGCGGACGGTACACCGACGACGCCCGCGGCTACCAGGACCGCGACCGCCACCGCGGCCACACGTTTGACAAGGGCCATCGTGGTCATCCCCCGCCGCGGATCGAGGTGAGACGCCACGCCCCACCATCAGTCTGACGAGCCGTGACCGTGGAACTGAACAAATCGACGCCACCATCTGGGGCCATCTGCGTCACCAGCACCTCGGCGGTAGATTCCCTAGTCAGGATGATTTCCACGCAGTGCTGCGTGCCCTTAGGGATCGAGTTGATCCCCTCCTGCACACCCTCAGCGGTGATGCCGGACTCTGGCGCGAGTACACGCGCTGCTGATTCCCCGTCCCGGTCGACGTAGTAGGCATACTGAAGCGCGAAAATCGCGCCCGGAAGTGTCTGATCATCGCCGGACCCGTTACCGGTGACTTTCTGCCCGGACGCTGAGGACTCACACCATGCGGGTGCTGATTCCTCGTCTGGCTCCGGTTCTTCACTCATGGCCGCCGCGCCCGTGACTGTGGGTGAGTTGCTCGCCAATCCGATCGGGTCACTCGAAGCAGGAGCATCACGAGACGCCATCAGCAGTCCCGCGATAGTCCCGCCCAAGACTCCAGCAATGACGAAACCCCCGGCGATGATTCCTGCCGCCACAAGGGTGGGGTTACGCCGGGAAACAGGACCCGCAAGACGTTCACCCGGATGCGGTGTATCGCAAGCCGTGCCCCCGCCTGGTGCCGTTCCGGCCGAGAATTGTGCCCAGTCCTGCCAGGAGCCACTTACGGGATCCGGCTGGATAGGGCCGCTTTCCTCATCCTTGGAGGAAGGCATTCACCATCTCCTGCACGGGATCTGACGCTGCCTCACCCGGGGCATCGACAACGAACCGCGGCTCTGGCAGAACGTCGGAGAACACCGGCACTTCAGCGGGCGGCAAGACGAATGCCTCCAGGCCGGGAATGTTCTCTGCCCCGGGCATCACGAGCGGTTCAGGCTCGGGGAAAAGCTCACGCGCTTCCTCGTCCGGCAGGGTGTCGCCCGCACCGAACGCGGCACCCGCGAACGCGCCCGCCGCGCCGCCCGCGATCGCAGCCGGGAGACCGACAGCGGTCGCACCGACCGCGCCGCCAGTGACCGCGCCTGCTGTGCCGCCGGCAACCGTGCCCACACCAGGAACGAACACGGAGCCACCCGCGGCCCCGATCGGCGTGCCGATTGCTGCACCAGCGGCACCACCAGCGACAGCGCCCACACCTCCAGCGAGCAGCGCTCCCGTAGCGCCGCCGGCCATCGTTGCGGCCGCGACCTTGTCTGCACGATCCGCGTCACCCAGTCCGGCATCCACCCACGCGTTCGCGATATCTGCCTCGATCAGCGCGGACTGGTTGTTCGTCTTCTCGAGATCGTCCTCGCTCATCCACTCCGGCTTGTCAGTGATGAAGTCACCGATACGCAGACGCCCCTCGGGAGCAGCTATCGGGGCGATCACAGCGGTGGGAGGAGCAGGGGCTGACGGTGTAACTTCCTGTACCGCAGCAGGTGCGCTCTGGGCAGGAGCGCTGTACTGCTCGGGTGCGTCATACTGGCGCCACTGCACGTTCTGATAGCGCTGCTGCTGCGGGACTTCCACCCACACCTGACGCTGCGGGGCAGGCGCAGGATCAGGGCTAGTCAATCCGGGCTGGCCCCCACCTGATGGTGGAGACGCCAGCCCAGGCTGCGGATTCGCAGACGCGATTCCGCCAAACAAGGGTGCGGACAACGCAGCCGCAGACACAGCGGCCACAGAACGGATGACGTTCTTCCTCAACGATTTTCCTCTCAAATGGCATGACGTGCCCCTACAAATGGGGGCAGAACGAGTGAGTTGGGAAGGAAAGAGCGCCCGGAAGCGTCCTTCCTGCAGCCGCGTACAGCGAGCCGCAACGCGAAAGTGGGCAATCCGAGCGGGACCGCGGGAATCTCACACTGCAATCACAAAACGGCGCGCTCCTCCTTGCTGTCGACAGGTCCGACAGCGAGGCGCCTAGAATAGAGGAGCTCCGCTGCGAACTGATGTGCGCCTACAGGCCTCATTGGGCGCAGGCGGGGTGCGTAGCACCTCCCGCCAGCAGATACTTGTTTGCCGACATGACTGCTGGCGGAGAGGTCTATTACTCAGATTGACAAGAACACGTCAGGACCGCGTATCACACTGTTCGTACCCGGCCCCCCGGTGCAAGCACGCAGCTCATGAGCGTCTGGCTCGCAGATCATCTTCCGTTCACCCCCGTAAAACCTCCCGAAGCGGATACAACCACACCGATAACGGCTTTGCAACAGTGAACGGTTGGTGGAGACGCGCTCCCGGCGTACCGCTCAAACGTTCTTAGCGCTGAACGGCGCGCTAAATGCACTTTAGACCCCGGTGGCCCTAGATTAGGGTGGTAGCACGCCCGCGATACGGACAGTCGAAGCTTCACCGAAGGGAAGGTCTGGGATGGGCACTGACTTCGCGGACAGGCTCCGGTATCTGATCGACAACGTGCACCCTCCCGGCCGCGGACCCTACAGCCAGGCCGAGATAGTCAGGATGGTCCGCGCTCACGGCGGAACCATCGGAGAAGCGAACCTGTCTCAACTGCTGAGCCGTAAACGCCAGCATCCCGGATTCGAAACAGTGAAACACCTCTGCGACGTCTTCGAAGTACCGCTCGACTTCTTCGGCCCAGAAGAAGAGTTCGAACGAATCAAAACGCACCTCAGCCGGCTAGCTGCTGACGAGCACTCCTCAGCAGAAGACCCCATCAACGCACGCACAAATGACGACACGGATGAAATAGCCGCCGCAGCAAAAGAACTCAGCGACGAGGACCGCAGCATCATCCTCGATCTCGTGCGCCGACTCCGTACCAGGCGCCGCAAATAGAACGCACCCCTCTCCCCTAAGATTGCTGCGTCTGGTGAGCACCAGCGTTGCTCACGCCGCGGTAGTCCTTCACCCGATCACTGAACCTGGCGACCCTGCAGAGGCGACTTGAGCGCGCTCATCCGCTATGTCCCCGGCCTCCCCGATTACTGGTACTGAAGGGACGACACAAGTTCTGTATCGTGCGTCTTCCACTGCGTAGGCGAGTTTGTCTGTCATATGCACCCCTGGCTGCAGACTTCTTTCGAAGGAAAATGACGAGGATATGCTGAGGGTGAGCCGTGCCAACGCGTCTCGGCGAATGGAACATTACTAAAGAAATGGGGGTTGACATGGTTGACAGCCCAGCTGTTAAGCTTGGTTGACAAGGTTGACCGTCCCTGGAGGTGCGATGTCGTCACTCGATGACAAAGAACGTGAACTTATGGACGTGCTGCGCAACCGGGTCCACCACGCGTTCATGGCCGCACGTAAGGGAGGTGTCCCTCATTCGGCGTTTGACGACGCTGAAGCCCTAGCGGAAGCGATGATCGCCGCGCTACCTTCAAGTCATGTTTTCGATCGCCTGGTCGGCCCCTTTTATGACACCGCAGGTCTTGTGCGATGGCTCGGGACAAGTCGGCAAGCAATCGCGAAGCGAGTTCATGCTGGGTCACTTATTGCCTGCCAGCTTGAAGACCGCCAGTGGGTGTACCCGGTGTGGCAGTTCACCTCAAGCGGCGCACTACATCCCGGCCTCAATGATGTCTGGAAGGTTCTTCGAGCGGGGGCAGACCCGTGGACGTGTGCGGTATGGATGTGTGCGGAGAACGAACAACTCGGCGAGACAGCAGTGGAGGCGATACGAGCTGGCCGCACGAGTGCGGTATTAGAACTCGCCCATGTTGACGCAGCCCGGTGGGGCGCGTGACACGTCAACAACCTGCGCTGCCACCGCCCGGTGACCGCGACCTGTCAACATTCCCACAATACCGGTTGACTCGCGCTCGCACGTTATACCGGGCACACCGTCGTGATCTCAGCCCCTGGTGGTTCTCATCCTCAGGGGAAGGGCGGTTTGACCTCGAAGCCCCGCGCGGCACCTGCTATCTCGCCTTCGACCCGTGCACTGCTGTACGCGAAACCGCCGGTACAACACTCGTCCAATTGGGCGTGGTCAGCGCAGAATTTGCGAACACTCGGGTGGTATCGAAACTGCGTGCGCCAGCGACGAAGCGGCTAGCGAACACCTGCCGCGAACAGGCCGCTAGTTACGGCTTAACACGCGAACTCGGCACCACCACCCCCTACACAGTGCCACGAGAATGGGCGGCGGCTTTTGCGAAAAATTTCGCCGGAATCGTCTATCAATCCAGATTCACTACCGGAGCCAGCCAAGCAATCGCGCTGTTCAGTAACGCCGGACGTGGAACATGGGAATACGATACGACACCCACCCCCTACACCGCTGCCGCGCGGCAATGCGGAATACGAGTCGCGCCACCAGTCCGGTCGGTCACGATCATTCAGCCGCCGCAATAGGTCTTGGTCAGACATCGACTACTACGACACCGGCAACCTGATCCGGGTCAGTGCCGCTGCCGGGTCGGTGATCCCGGCGATCGCCACCTGAGCCACCTCAGGAGTCAGCACCTTCTGCGCGACCGTGACTGCCGCGCCGAAACCCGGGCTTGAGGATGATCCGCGCAGCCGTTAGCGCTAGCGGTGGTTTGGGGTTTAGGACGTTGCGGGGCGGCTGGTTCTGATGGTGCGGTAGATCGTCATGGGTGTGACCCCGCAGGATTGGGCGATCTCGGCCATGGTGAACTGGCGCGAGTCGTACATGCGCTGGGCCTTGCCGATCAGGGTGGGAGTCATTTTCGGTTTGCGCCCGCCTTTACGTCCTCGGGCACGCGCGGCAGCCAACCCTGCCTCGGTGCGTTCCTTGATGAGCGCAGCCTCGTATTCGGCCATCAGGGCGAACATGCCGAAGACGAGTTTGCCGTGCGCGGTGGCGGTGTCGACAATCCCATTGGTCAGCGAGCGCACCCCGACGCCCCGGGCCTGCAGGGTGGTCACTATGTCGATGAGGTCCCGCAGGTTGCGGCCGAGCCGGTCGATCTTCCAGATGAGCAGGGTGTCGCCGGGACGCAGATCACCCAGGCAGGCGTTCCATTGCGGCCGGTCGGCTTTGGTGCCGGTCGCGGTGTCAGTGTAGACCTTCAGGCAGTCCGCTGCGTCCAGTGCGTCGAGCTGCAGCTGCGGGTTCTGATCGGCGGTCGAGATTCTGGCGTACCCGATGTTGTGTCCCACTCGAAGGGGGCTGCGGGCGGGTCCCGCGCAGACGGTCGTTTCCGATATAAGGCGGTAGCGGTGTCTGCGTGGGTTCTTGTATACCTGGATGTGCGACCGCGCGGGCGTCGGGACTCGTGAGCGCTTTAGGCGGAATCGCGGAGTTCGTGCTCGACGGCGCGGCGAATCCAGGCTGAGACGGACCGGTCGTCGGCAGCAGCTGCTGCGCGGATCTTCTCCAGCAGGTCGGCTGGGAAGCGAACCGGCACCGTAGCCGTCAGCCGGCGCCGTCCGGGGCCTTGGGGTTCCTGGTTCTCGGCGCGGGCGTAGAAGTCGTATTCCTCGTCGGGGGTCATGGGCTGGTTCATCGGTCTCTCCGGTACTGGTCGGCGAGGTGTTTGGATGCTTGGTAGCAGCCGATGGGGCGGCATTTTGCGGGGTTTGCGTCTCGGGATGGGGCGAGGGGGACCATGAGGATCTGGCCATGGACCTCGGCGACCATCAGCCAGTGCGCGGGTGGTTTTGCGGGATAAAACATGGGGTCGGATGCCCAGACCTCGTGGATGTCCTCGATGCCCAGGCGGGGATGTTTGAACAGGTGTGCGGCTTGAACGTCGATCTCGAACGGGTCGTCTCCATCAAGAAGGTCCAGATCGAAGAGTTCCGCCACAGAATCAATGTATTACAAGTGACTACATTTGAACACCTGGAAGGGACGGCCACCACCCAGCGGCGGGCTCGGGCGGTGCAGATGCGTTAACCACCTTGTATTCGCATTCCACTCCGCACCGTCATCGCGGAAGCGTGGGTGCCCGCGAGCCGATCCACTCATACGGCAGCCGCGCGGCTGATCTCATCGCGGCGTTCGATGTGCATCTGCCAAGGATCACGAATGGAGGCAGTAAGTAATGCCCGCACGCAAGGAGCCAGTCAGCGCGTTCGGCGCCAGGCTGCAGAAGGCACCTCGGAAGAGCCATCCGCTTGCGCCAGAGCCGACACCTGCGACAAAGCCTGCTCCTAAGTCCACCGTCACGGCACCGGCAGCCGCGAAGATGCTCGTGCCGTTCAGCACGCGGATCACGCCGGAACTTCTCAGGGAGGTACGCCCGGCTGCAGTCGATAAGGACATGAAGATCCGCGACATCACCAACGAGGCCCTCACAGCGTGGCTCGGAAAGAACAGATGAGCCAATCCACACGCCCTTGTGGCGAGTCCACTTGAATTAATGAATTGGTACAACAATTATCAATCAACATTGTGCTCAGTTCGCCAGCCTGTTCAGAGAGGGCAAGAGCCAGGAAGTCCGCACACCACCCCTGCGCGTGGTCTCCGGCCCGCCCGCCATTCATATAAGGGGATTGGCGCCGATCGCTGTGGTAGCCACTTGCTCTCAATGGACTCCCTCAACACCCGTGAACGTGGGCAGGAACCACATGCCGCAGGGCTGCTCGGCGTGTCAGACCAAGACCAGATCCACCGTTATTCAGGCAGTCCCATGCTCGATGCGCTCAACTGAACGGCAAGTGCCAGCGCGGAGGCTGGGACCGCCATGGCCGCAGGCTGCCGACCTGGACCAAGCGATCCTGTACACCTGCTGCAGCCAGGCGGGATTCGTGGCCCTGCGACCGTGCGGCTTCGGTAAGGAGTCAGGTGGCCGATGCGCGGACTCGACTGGAACCGTTATTGCCGTCTCAGGCTCTGTCGGCATTCGGTCGTTCGGCTGGCACATCCGGTGAGCAACATTGCAGCTGCGGCAGTCAGGGGACCCATAATCGTAGTTGACTCTTCATGTTGGGCCTCTTCTCTGTGTTTAGCCGGTAATAGCTGCGAATGCGATGATGTTGTCTCGGTAGCTGTGTTCTCGATTATCGAAGTCGCCGCCGCAGGTGATGAGGCGCAACTCTGGGCCCACGGTTGGCGTGGGGTTGACCCCGTTTGGTGGACGTCCTTGATGGCCAGGCATGCCTGGCAGGAGGATGTTCCTGTGGGAGTAAACGCAAGAGCTACACCGCGGCGTACCGGCGTGATGCCGCGCATCTGGTGATCGACACCGGCCGCCCGATTGCACACGTCGCTAAAGAGATCGGCGTGGGCGAAGCCCTGCTGGGCCGGTGGGTCGCGATCGAGCGGGCGAAGATGGACGACCCGCCACCGGCGCTGGATGCCGATGAACGTGCCGAGCTCGAACGGCTGCGCCGCGAGGTCACCGAGCTGCGGATGGACCGCGAGTTTCTGAAAAAAGCGGCCGCCTTCTTCGCGACCGAGAACCAGAACCGGTAGCCATGTTCACGCTGATGGACGTGGAGAAGGCGAGCTTCGGTATCACCCGCATGGCCGAACTGCTCGGGGTGTCCCGCTCCGGCTACTACGCGTGGAAACAGCGCCAGGCCAGCGAGCCCGGCCCGCGAGCTCAGCGCCGTGCAGAACTCAACACGAAGATTGTTGATGCGCACATCGCATCCGACGGGGTTAACGGTGCGCCCAGAATCCTGGCCGACCTGCGCGATGACGGTGAAACCGTGTCTCGCAAGACCGTCGCGAAAATCATGCGACACAATGGTATTCAAGGCATCAGCCCGGCCAGGTGGCGACCAGTGACGACGCTTGCCGGCGAGTCCGCGCACTCGCTCCCGGATTTGGTGAACCGCGACTTCGACCGCGGGCAGCTTGATGCGGTCTGGACCTCGGACATCACGTACCTGGCCACCGGGCAGGGCTGGCTGTATCTGTGCGCGGTCCGCGATGGCTGCTCGCGGCGGGTACTCGGCTGGGCGATTGAGGACCACATGCGCACTGATCTGGTGGAGACCGCGCTGCGCCGGGCGGTCGCACTGCGGGGCCGGGACGTGGCCGGGGTGATCTTGCATGCGGACCGCGGCTGTCAGTACACCTCGGCGCAGCTGGCCAGGCGTGGTCGGCGAGCTCGGGGTGCGGCTCTCGGCCGGCCGGACCGGGGTGTGCTGGGACAACGCTCAGCAGGAATCGTTCTGGTCCACTCTGAAAACCGAGTTCTACGATCGGCATTCGTGGCCGGCCAAGGCTGCGGCGAAGCTTGCGACCGGGGACTGGATCGAACGGGTCTACAACCGGCGTCGCCGGCACACACGGCTCGGGATGATCAGCCCGGTAACGTTCGAGCAGCAACTCATGATCCCAGCGGTTCAAGCCGCTTAAACCGATGTCCACCAAACGGGGTCAACCCCACCAGGCGTTATGCGGCCTTGGTTTGGGGTTGACAGGTTGCAGCGTACTCGATTGGTGTGAGGTAGTTCAGCGCCGAGTGCCGGTGGGTGAGGTTATATGTTTGCTTCCAGTCGCCGATGACGACCCGTGCTTCGAGGATGCTGTGGAATACGTTGAGGTTGAGGCATTCGTCGCGCAGCCGGTTGTTGAATGATTCGATATGACCGTTGCACCAGGGGCTTGCGGGCGGGATGTAGGCGATGCCGATCCTGCCCTCGCAGAAGTTGTTGAGTGCCCGGGAGATCAGTTCCGGGCCGTTGTCGCAGCGCAGCACTGTTGGGGCGGTGCCGCGGCGCGCGATCACGGCGGTCAGCGCGACGATCAGATCGTCGGCGGTGATCGACCGGCCGACGATGTTGAGCAGCGATTCCCGGGTGTGTTCGTCGACCGTTGACGCGATTTTGAAGGTGCATCCGTCGGCGGTGGTGTCAAATTGGAAGTCGATGGCCCACACCTCATTCGGTGCCATGGCTTCGGTGATCGGTACCGGCGGTGCGCCGACACGTTTGCGTCTGCGCCTCCGCTGCGCGACTCGCAGTCCTTCCTCCCGCCACAGCCGGTGCACTTTCTTGCGATTAATGACCATGCCCTCTGCCCGCAGCGCCGCCCACGCCCGCCGGTAGCCCTTGCGGGGGTGAGATTTCGCCCAGTCACGCAGCCATTGCCGCACACCAGAATCCGGATCGGCAGGCGTCTGGTCCGCAGGTGGTTTGCGCTGGGTCGAACGATGCTGCCCGGCAACGCGGCACGCGAGCCGCTCCGATAACCCCAAACGATCGTCACGGCCCGCCGCTTCGCCGCCGGGCCTAGAAGTTTCCCCGCGCGATCTCCCGCAACGCGTCCTTCTCCAGCTCCGCCTCCGCAAGCAGCCGCTTCAAGCGCTTGTTCTCCGCGTCAAGCTCTTTGAGCCGCTTCGCGTCGTCGGCTTTCATGCCGCCGTACTGTTTGCGCCAGTTGTACAACGTGGCGGTCGAGATCCCGAGCTGACGCGCAATCTCATCCACGTCCGTATCCCGCGCCGCGAGCTCATCAGCTTTGCGCAACTTACGGATGATCTCCTCCGGGGAATGACGTTTCCGTCCAGCCATAATGTCCAGCCTTCTATGAAATCAGAAGGACTCACATAACAGCCGGACCAATCGGAGGGGAGCACACCATTCACCGGCGCTCCCGCAGCCCGCGACAAGTGCGAGCGCCAACAGGTGGAGCACGATTCGTCGAGGCATGTGACGGATCCCGTCAGATGGAGAGCCACGCGGGCCCAGCCGGGTGAAGGAGTGGAAAGCTCGGCTAGATCCGCGCAACGATTGGGTGGTTACTTTGCGGTTCCACCACCTCCGGTTTCGACGCCGCCTTCTGGCATCGCCTCGCCCATAAACGCGACAATTCCGCCCGCGAGAACTTCGGCGGTCATGAACATGTGGTTGTAGGCGTCGTACGCGCTGGTGAACGCATCGGTGTAGTTGCTGGCGGTGGCGGCCTGGCTGCTGCTTGATGACGCGAACACCGGGGTTACGCCCCGGATTGCATCGCTGCCGGGTGCGCCTGTCTGGAGGCACACGGGTACGTGCGCAGGCAGGAGGAAACTTGGCTGGAGGTCGTGTACGAGTTCGCGCTTCCCGGGCACGGGGGATGCCAGTCTGGCACGGACGGATCGATCAGGTCGCGGCAAGCTGTGCTTCTGCGCCCGCACTGGTTGCTGGGCAAAGCTAGTGCGGGCACCCCTCGCCTGCGCTGCCGCCACCTGGTGCTTTCACCCGCGCAGGCGTCATTGGGCTGCGTTCACGCGGGGCTGGCCGGAGTTGCCCGTCGTGGAAGGCTGATGGTGGCGGTGGTTCCGGATGGGGTGCTGGTGATCCGGAGTTCTCCGTGGTGGGCGCGGGCTATTTCATTGACCACGGCGAGTCCGAGCCCGGTGGAATCGTGGTGCGGCGGGCGTGGCCCGCGCACGTAAGGCTCAGTGATGTCGCGGAGCAGCGCGGACGGTATTCCGGGTCCGTCGTCGGTGACAATGAACTGCACGTCATGAGCATCTGCGTGGGCGGTGAGGGTGATTATGGTGCCGTCGGGGGTGTGAATCGCGGCGTTGCGCAGCAGGTTGAGGATCGCCTGGCTCAGCCGGGTGGGGTCGGCGTTGATAGTGACGCCTGGAGGCGGGAGGATGTTCACTCCGGTCAGCTGCAGTCCCGCCGCTCGGGTGGTGAGGTCGCGGAAGAACTGGGGCAGCGCGACGGGTTCGGGCGCGATGAAGTTTGGCTGGTCAGCGCGGGCGAGGGCGAACAGGTCCTCGACGAGCCCGGCGATCCGGTCGATTTCTTCGCGCACGATAGCGGCAGTGTGCTGGATCCTGCGAGGGTCGGTGGTAGGACTGTACTCGAGGGTTTCGGTGTGCCCGCGCGCGATCGTGATGGGTGTGCGCAGCTCGTGGGAGACGCGTGCCATGAAGTCGGTTTGTGCCTGCGCCGCGCCCTGCAGACGGTCAAGCATCCGGTTGAATTCCTCGGCGAGGATGCCGATCTCGTCGCGGCGGGCGGGTTGCGGCACTCGTGCGTCAAGGTCGTGGAGCTGACCGGTCTGCTGCGCGGTCGCGGCGAGATCACGCAGCGGTGCGAGGGTCCGGGTGATCACAATTGACAGGGCCGTTCCGCCGGTCACCAGACTGATCGCGGCGACAATACCCAGCCAGACCAGCGACTGGGAAGTCTGGTCAGAGATCGGATCGAGGGCACCCACCACTTGCGCGGATCCGGCGGTCTCACCGTTGACGGTGATGGGTGCCTGCACAGCTCGAAGCGTCCCTGCCTGGCTGTCGAGGGTTTCAAATCCGGTGCCCGCGTTGGGGGGTATTGCGAGCCGGTCACTGAGGTCAGTCAGTTGAGCGGGCGGTGCGGGAGACACGAACACCGAGTTACCGAGCCGGATTACGGTGAGGTAAGTATCACTGCCGGGGTTGAGCCGGTAGTAGTCATTGACAGCGTTGCGCAGCGTCTCCGCCGAGATCACCCCGTCTGGTTCGCGGTGTTCTTCGGAGTATTCGGTGAGCGCGAGCGTGAACCGGTTGAGTTCGCGCTGCAGCGCCTGATCGAGATCACGCTGACCGACCAGGCTGAGCAGCTGGTAAGCGAGCAGCACCGCAAGCGCGAGACTGCTGGCGAGGATCGCGGCCGCGATCAGCGGCAGCCGGATGCGCAGTGATTTCACGCGCTGCCGTCCACGAGCCGGTAGCCACCGCCGCGGACTGTTTCGATGGTGTCCGCGCCGATCTTCTTGCGCAGGTAGCTGATGTAAACCTCGACGATATTCGAGACGGGGTCGTGCGAGTACCCCCACGCCAGGTCAAGCAGCTGCGCATGGGAGAGCACGTGCCCGGGATGGCGCATGAACACTTCCAGCAACCGGAACTCACGGTTCGTCAACTCGACGGGGCGGTCCCCGGTCCAGCAGCGCCGCCGAGCCAGATCGATCCGGATCCTGCCCGCAGTCAGCACTGTCGGGTCCGTAGCGGCGGGTGCGGAGCGCAGTCGCGCCCGGATGCGGGCGAGCAGTTCCGCGAAACTGAACGGTTTGACCAGGTAGTCATCGGCTCCGGCGTTGAGAGTGGTGACACGGTCAAGGACGGCGTCTTTCGCTGTCAGCACCACCACCGGCACGGTTGAGCCCCCCGCGGGCCTGTCACGATTTCTGTGTAAGTTCTAGATGACTTACGTCCGTTTTTACGCTATCAGAATTTCAGTCTTCCCGGGAAGGTTCTCGCCAGTGTGTTGAGGGCGATTTTCCAGCCGGGTGTCGCAGTGCCGGACGTGCCGCCACGCCAGCTAGAGATGTTTCGTAATCCCAGGTAGAACAGCTTCATCGCGGCATCATTGTCCGGGAAATGCCCCCGGTTCTTCGTTATTTTCCGGAGCTGGAAATTGATCGATTCGATCATATTTGTCGTGTACACGACTTTTCTCAGCTCGGCTGGATAGTCGAGGAATGGAATGAATTCCTCCCACGCCAGTTCCCACACATCCACGGCGCCTGGGTATTTATCACCGAATTGTTTCCGGAATTCTTTCAGCGCGAGCTCGGCGCCCTCGAGGTTCGGGGCGGTGTAGATCCGCCGCATCGCTGCGGCGACCCTCTTGCGGTCATCGTGAGAGACGAACCGTATCGCATTGCGCAGGACATGCACGACACATGTCTGAACCGTGGTATCGGGGAACACCGAGCGGATCGCGTCGGGCAGCCCGGTCAGGCCGTCGCAGCAGGCGATGAGGATGTCACGCACGCCGCGGTTGCGCAGATCGGTGACGACTTTCTGCCAGAAGCGCGCCGCCTCGCTATCCGCGATCCAGCAGCCCAGGGCATGCTTGAACCCATCGGTGTCCACACCGATGGCCAGGTACGCCACCTTGGTGGACACGATGCCGTTGTCGCGGACTTTGATGCGGATCCCGTCGACGTACAGGATCGGGTACACCTCATCGAGCGGGCGGGACTGCCACTGCCGGATCTCGTCCTCGACCACGTCGGTGACCTTCGAGATCAGCTCCCGGGATGCGGAGACACCGTACACCTCCTTCAGGTGCGCCTCGATATCACGGGTGGTCATACCGCGCGAGTACAGCGACAGGATCATCTCCTCGATGCTGCCCGTCCGCCGCTTGCGTTTCGGCACGATCCTCGGCTCGAAACTGCCCTGACGGTCACGCGGCACCGAAATCTCAACGGGCCCATTATGTGTGGAAACAGTTTTCGTGTTTTTCCCATTCCGGGAATTACCCGTGCCGCGCCCGGCCGGGTCACCAGTCTCGTAACCAAGATGCTCAGTCATTTCCACATCCAGAACCCGCTCCAGCACCGCCCTGGTCATGTGATTCAGCAGGCCATCCACACCATCAAGCGGCGTCCCGGAAGATTTCGCCTCCTGAATAAGAGAATCAATCTTCTCCTCCGGCAAAACCTGCGCCAGCAGCCGCGCGGCACCCCCATCGCCCGCCAGCACCGGGGGCACCACCTTCTCACCAGCCGATATCTTCTCTGCCACAAGGTGTCCTTCCTGACCGGTCCTCACACCAGCCGATCTTGACCCACCCAGGACTTACACACTTGTCATGACACGCCCCCCCCGCGCGCAGCCGGCGCAGAACTTCCTCACCAATCATGCGCGGCAGCATCAGGTCCAGCACGATCACATCGAAACCGGCCGATTCGGCCAGGCCCAGCCCATCGGCGCCGTTATCGGCGACCTCCACGGTGAAGCCTTCCGCGGTTAAACCGAACTCAATGAACGACGCAATGCGCGGTTCGTCCTCGATCACCAGTACCCGCATCACGGGCTCGTCTCAGCGCAGGGGGCTTGTGTAGGTGCGATCAACCTCAAGGCGCCCATCATCAACTTCCACGTCGAACTCCACGGTCTGTCCTGTTGCGCTGTTACGCAGATCAATTTCAACCTCACCCTCGCGCAGTTCGTCCTCATCCACGCTGGCAACCCACCCGTCCGTGACATCGACGCTGATCAGTGACACAAATCCTGCACGCACGTCGATAGTGACGCTACCGGCCCCTTCGAGCGAATAAATGCGTTCCCCGTCGGTGGCCGGGGTTTTCGTGTCGATCTCGATGTCAAGACGGCCGTCATCAATCTCGATTTCCACCTCCACCGTGTCCGCGCCGCGCACGAAATCCACCTCGATCTCCCCGGGCTCCTGCTCCAGCTTGACTTGCTCCCAGCTCGGTTCCGGCACCACGTCGATCAGCGTGAGCACGCCCCCATCAAGACGTACAAGAACCGCACCCGCATCACCCGCGGAGACCACCACATCACCGTCGGCACCCGGATCAGGTGTCTCAGCACCGCCCTCACGCCCCTCACCCGCCGGTTCGGACTGCATCAGCCCCGTCGCCGCCGGGGAATTCTCCAGATGCGCCCCCTCCACCGGCGGCGCCTGCGTCCCGCACCCCGCCAGCACCACAGTCGCCATGAGCGCCGCAGCACCGGAACCGGCCGTGCGGACGCTACCGGTGAGCCGTGTCTTATTCACTGATTTTACCGCCCCACCTTGTGTTTTCATCCCTGCAAGCGTCATCGCTATGTTTCCTTCCCATCACGTGATGTGCCCTCCTTCCACTCTCACCCCCAGCAATGGGACCCCGATTAACCCAGCATTAGAGCCTTCTCATCCTTGGCACACCCTGCAGCGGCCAACCCTGTACGCAGCCAGGCGCGCGCGATAGGCCACAGCGCACACATAAAACTCAGCGCCCGCAGCATCGGCCCGCCGCCGGGTTAGCCCGGTATAAGACGCCCGGCTCCCACAGCGATGTAGCCCTGTTCCGGCCCGAAGGTCCCAATGCTGCTCCTGGAGAGATGCGGGCAGCGTCACGGATCCACGGAGACAAACTGGTGCTAGACCACGGGCCTACTGTGGTCGTTTATAGTCGGGATGTGGATGATCCTGGTGACAGACCCTGCCCGTTGCTGCTGATGCGCGTGGAGGCGCCGCGGTGGTAACGGAGTGGCTTCTGGTTTTACTTGTTATCGTTCTGATTTCTGCGAATGCCTTGTTCGTCGCGGCTGAGTTCGCCCTGGTCACGGTCGACCGGCCCACTGTGCGAGACGCCGCGGCGGGCGGGGACAAACGCGCGCGCTCGGTACAGAAGGCGCTGCAAACATTATCGACTCAGCTTTCGGGCGCGCAGCTCGGTATCACCGCGACCAGTCTGCTGGTCGGTTTTGTCGCCGAACCCTCGATCGCCGCGCTGCTGCGCGGTCCGATCGCGTGGTCGGGGGTGCCCGAGCAGGCCAGTCTCGGGGTAGCCCTGGGTGCGGCCTTCATAATTGCCACAGTGACCCAGATGGTGTTCGGTGAACTGGTTCCGAAGAACTGGGCGATCTCGGAGCCGTGGCGGGTCTCCCGGGCCGTGGCCGGGGCGCAGCGCGGTTTCACCGCCGCCGCGAAACCGTTGATCATGGTTCTTAACGGCATCTCGAACCGGATCGTGCGCGCGCTGGGCATCGAGCCACGTGAGGAACTCGCCTCAGCCCGCTCCGCTCAGGAGCTTGGCGCCCTTGCTGTGCGGTCAGCGCAGCAGGGGTTGCTCGACCAGGCGATCGCCCGGCGTGTGGAAGAGGCCTCGGCTTTCGCGCGGCGCACGGCCGCCGATGTGATGACCCCGCGCCCGCGGGTCAGTTTCATCGATACCACCACGCCGGTGCGCGACATCCTGGCACTGGTGACGGCGTCCGGTCACGCGCGGTTCCCCGTCCAGCGCCGCTCGGTTGACGACATCGCCGGTGTCGTGCATTTTAAGTCCGCGCTCGCCGTGCCCCCGCAGCAGCGGTCGCGCGTCACTGCCGCCGACATCATGACGGGTGTCCGCGCGGTCCCCGCCTCGATGGGGCTCGGCGGTGTGCTCGAGGAATTGCGCAGCGGACTGCAACTCGCTGTGGTCATCGACGAATACGGCGGAACCGCAGGCATTGTCACCCTCGAGGACCTCGTTGAAGAAGTCCTTGGGGAAATCGACGACGAACAAGACCGCCCCAGCGGGCGGCCCCGGCGTCTCACGGACGGTTCATGGTCGCTTCCCGGCCTGATCCGCCCCGACGAGGCCGCCGACATCACCGGCATAGAGCTTCCCGAAGCCGAACACAGTGACACCCTCGGCGGTCTGATCACCGAACAAATCGCCCGGTTCGCCCAACCCGGTGACACCGTCGATCTCAGCGCGGCCGATCTCACCGAGCGCGACAGCGACGGCATGCCCACCCCCATCACAGCGCGGCTGCGCGTAACGCAGACAGACGGGCGGCGGATCGCCCGCGTCCGGCTCAGCCGGATACACACCGCTGCTACGCACCCCACAACACACAGCCCGCGGACGGAGAACCAGCATGGTTGATATCACCGGAATGGTCATCGGTATCGCGCTGCTGCTGGGGAACGCCTTTTTCGTCGGAGCCGAGTTCGCGCTCATCGCCGCGCGGCGCACCCAGATCGAGCCCCGCGCCGCCGCGGGCAGCCGCAGCGCACGGATCACCCTGCGCGCCCTCGAACGCGTGTCACTCATGATGGCCGGTGCGCAACTCGGCATCACCATGTGCTCACTCGGTCTCGGTGCCGTCGCCGAACCCGCGATCGCCTACGCCCTCGAAGTCCCCCTCGAAGCGCTCGGTGTACCCTCCGCGCTGCTGCACCCCATCGCGCTCGTGATCGCGCTGACCATCGTGCTGTCACTGCATATGACGATTGGAGAAATGGTGCCTAAAAACATCGCGATCGCCGGTCCTGAACGGTCGGCACTGCTGCTCGGCCCACCGCTATACGCGATCGTACTGTTGTTCAAACCGCTGCTCATCGTCATCAACTCGATCGCGAACCTCGTCCTGCGCTTGCTCCGCGTCACACCGCGCGAAGAAGTCGCATCCGCCTTCACCGCTGACGAAGTCGCCGGAATCATCGACGAAGCAAAACGCGAAGGACTGCTCGACCCAAGCACCTACACTCTGCTAGCAGGCTCGGTCGCGATCGCAGAGGACACCGTCACCTCAATCATGGTTCCCCTCAACAGCCTCGTCACCACCCCCGTCGATACCCGCATCGGCGAGCTCCAGCAAACCTGCATCACGACCGGCTACTCCCGCATCCCCACCACCGACAGCGCCGGAACCATCACCGGCTACGTCCACATCAAAGACATCCTCGACCTTGACACCCACACCGTCCTGCCCGCAGAGCACATCCGGCAGATCACCCGCGTAACCGCGACCACCAGTCTCGATGACGTCCTCAGCGACATGCAATCACTCGGCACCCACGTCGCACTCGTCACCAGCAACGACTCCACCGACACAATCGGTGCAGCCATGCTCGAAGACGTCATCGAAAAACTCGTCGGAGAAATCGCCGACACCGCCACCAAAGTCAGCTAAAACCACTCCCTGCGGATGTCACCGCCACGCTTGGGCCGTGCAGCCTTGAGGCCATCATCCGCAGCAACACAGCACAAACACTCTCAGCGGCGCAGCTACGCCGCAATTCGGTAGCGGCCTCTGGCGGAGGCATCCGATGAATTATGCCCACGGGCTGGGTCCCAGATGTAACGGGCGGCCGCGATTACTGTGCTCATCGGTGCCCAGGAGGGATCGCGATGGTGATAATAAGTGACCCCGGTGCATGTTTCGGTGACCTCAGCGGGTTTCCGTATCGGGATACTTCCGGATACGAGAATTACAGACGGCCAATGTTGATGACGGCACGCCGCAACGCCGTCGGCCTCGGGCAAACAACTCTGAACGCATAGACCGGCGCTCAGCGCCAGCCTCAAGTCAGGCTGCGCGTGGCATTTGGGTTACCTCGGAGACGAGTCAACAGCCGCCGCGCGGAAACAACTACATCCGAACGCTCGAGCTAGCCCTGGACCATCCGGCCATTCTGGATGCCGCCGCCCAGGCCCTCTGCAAAGACATCGACCCCACAGCCACCTAGGCACCGGCCCGGGTGGCGCTCGAATCAACTCAAGCCTCCGGCAATGATGGTTCATTACGAGGCCCACGCTTATGCACAGGATCCGGTGGATTGAGGGGTTGTTCACGCGTAATGCGAGCAGGCAATGCAGCAGGCAGCGTCAGCTGATGAGTGTTTGCAGTTGAGAGGATGTTTTCGCGTGATTCCGGCGGGTACTGAATGCGAGTTGTGCCGAGTGATCGGGGCGTCGATGATCAACATATGGATTACCTCGGATATGCGGAGTTCCTTCCCGGCGAATACCGCCGGGATTCGCTGATCGCTCCGGTGCCGACGTGGTGGTCGTGGCGCGGCAAACGTGTTCACGTCGCCCGCGCTGGTAGCCCGGACGCGGACGTGCGGGTCCTGGCCATCCACGGGGCGGGCGGCCACTCAGGTTTGTTGTGGCCATTCGCCGCGCTCGCCGCGCGGGAGGGCGTAGAAGTGATGGCCGTGGATCTGCCGCTGTACGGTGACACCGCCGATCCGGATCCGGGGTCGGTGAGATACCCCGATTGGATCGATCTGCTGTGTGACTTCGTGCTCGCTGAAACAGCATCCGATGACCGGCCGCTGGTTGTGTTCGGCGCCAGTATGGGCGGGATGCTGGCCTACGAGGTTGCTGCCCGCACCGGCGCCGTTGCCCATGTGGTCGCGACGTGTCTTCTCGACCCCGAGGATCCCGCTGCCCGCAGCGCGGCCGCACGCTGGGCGTTTATGGGGCGTGCCGCGCCGGGTGCGCTACGTGTGATCGAACCACTGCTTGGCCGTGTACGGATACCAATCCGCTGGGCGGTGGACATGAACAACATGAGCCTCAACCCCGCTCTGTCGCACGCATGCGCCACCGACCCCAAGGGCGGGGGCGTGTCGGTACCAATCGCCTTCCTCAGCAGTTTTCTCGGGTTCCGGCACACGCCCCCGGAAACATTCTGTGCCGCACCGCTCACACTGGTACATCCAGCGATGGATCGCTGGACACCGGCCGAACTGAGCATCCGGTTCCTTGAACGGATACCCGATCGCACACAACTGGTTCTCCTCGGCAACTGCGGTCACTTCCCGATCGAGGAACCGGGCTTGTCCCAGCTCGCGGCTACCTTGCGGTCGCTGCTCGCGACACTGCCCGGCCCGGCGAAGTGAGCAGTATTCCTAGGTGAGTTTCCGGATGAGTGACATTACCTGCTCGGCTGTGATCGGGTGCCGCGCTGGGACCCGGTGCACCTGCGCGTCGACGGCATGGACCAGTGTCCGCGCGGTCAGGGACACATCGTCGCCGCCGCGGCCGCAGCGCTCGAGGTGATACCCGATCTCGTCAACGAGATAGTCCTCGAATGCGCACATCACGGCGAGGTCCTGGGGCAGTCGCGCGGCGACCCGGTGCAAGAGAGCGTGCAAAGCGGGCCGCTCGCTGTGCAGGGAGACAATCACCTCGACGATCGCGCGCATCGTTTCCTCGAACGGTGGCCTGGTTTCCCGGAGCATCGCGAACACCTGGCCAAGCTGCTCGCCGCCCGCCATGAGGTGCCGCACGGCCAGCTCACGAAGCATCCCGTGCTTGTTCGGGAAATACTGGTATAGCGTGCCGATGGACACCCCGGCACGCTCGGCGATCCGGTTGGTCGTCGCTGTCAGTCCTTCCCGGTTAAACATTTGCGCCGCGGCTTCCAGCAGCACGCTCACCGTGTCCCTCGAGCGGCCCTGCCGCGGGTACTTGCGGACCCTATCGCGCGTCGCGGGCAGTCCCATGCACTCCAGTATCTCAAAACCACCGCCCAAAATCTGACCGTGTGAAAAATGCATCTATCTGTGGCTCGTCAGCTGCGGAAACCTGCAGCTGAGTCTGCTCGCAAGCATGGGCAGACCGGGCGCGCAGCGGCATGTGCCGCTATCGAGGGTCTTGGGCATGGGGGTGGTTACCCGTGAGGGCGCTGTGGGTAGGAAAAGAGCAGTGCACTGCTAGAGGCTGTGCACTACTGGCTTTGCTGGTTAAGCAGTCAGCCAGCAAAGCCGCCCGGGATTGCGGTGACGCGGCTGCCGTGCTGTGTCACCCGGCTGTTTACGTGTCTGAATGTCGGCTGGCGATGGTTTTCGCGATCTCGGCGAGTTTGAGGTTCATGTCCTGGGAGGTGCGTTTCAGCAGTTCGAATGCGTCGCTGGCGCTGATGCCCTGGCGGGCCATCAAAATGCCTTTCGCCTGCCCGATCACGTCACGGCTGGCGAGTGCCTGCTGGAGCTGGTGTTCGCGCAGCTGGAGGTAGGTCAGGGCGCTGGTGTGCGCGAGCGCGAGCGAGGCATGCGCGGCGAGAATCAGCACCTTGTGCTTTTCGTCTTCGGACAAGCCATGGGCTTGCGTGGAGTACACATTAAGCGCGCCCGGCGGGTACACACAGCGCCGATCCGGTGTCAGTGTCACCGCGAGCACAGATTCCACCCCGAGACTGGCCGCGGCGGGACCGAACCGGGGCCACCGTTCATCGGTGCTGAGACGGGCACTGTAGGCGTAACCTGGCCCCGGCTTGCGGGCGCATTCCACACAGGGGCCCTCCCTATAGCTGTATTGCGCCAGATCCAGCTCGGTACACACTTCGCTCGTCGCGATAGGAGTGAAATAATTGCCTTTGCTGTCCCGCAGCGTGATACTGACGAAATCCGCACCGTCGATCAGCAGGTTCGCAGCCGCTGTCACGTGTTCAGCTACATCAGCGGCCGTGTCGGACTGCTTCAGCAGCGCCTGGGTCAGACCGCCGAACACCTCAAACAGGTCCTCAAACCGCTGCACTGCCCACACCCGCCTTCAATTCGTACCGCCTTGCCGCGGCGAAACTAGTGATGCCTTCACGAATCACTGTAAATCCCGCGGTGAAGCGTGAGATTGCCTCTTCGCCCGTCCCTCACAGCACCCTTGGGAAGGTTCGCTGAGACTAGCGTGAACCTATACTTCCATCCCGACGCCAGCCGTCAAGCTTCTACAGAGAGGGGGCCCGCACCAACTCTGCCCAGAAAACGGTGCGGGCGCAGAAACATCACCGAGCCGGGTGATCGAGCCGGATGCGTTCACGATTCTCGTTTTACCGGGGAGGCGAACTCGTACACGACCTCCAGCCGAGTTTCCTCCTGCCTGCGCAGGTACCCGTGTGCCTCCAAACAGGGCGCGGAAAGGCGACGAGCGGTTGAACGCTGGCCGCATCTACCAGGGACACTCCGAAACTTGGTGTACCCAAGGGTGTCATCACATTTCCCTTCAATAGCGCCACATTGGGCAGCCGATGCGCTGATGGTCATTAAGCGCCACCTGCATTCGAAATTGGCTATCCGCAACTCGCCGGCGTGTCCTCCCCGTTAGCGGATAGCCAAAACGGCAAGATTGTGCCCATGGCTGGATTACGCAAACCTGGTCGCCCGAGCAAGGGGCCGAGAGAAGCCTTTCTCGCGCGCATGCACCCCGAGTTGAAAGCCGCCCTGCAAAAGGCGGCTCAGGACCGAGGAATCACCGCGAACGACCTGATTGCTGTGCTGATTGCTGAGCACACCGGCCGGACGCATCTTGTGGACTACCAGGAGGTACTGCCACTGCAGAAGACCGCCTAAACACGAGCGGACTCGTACATACCGGCGGTACAGGATCTGCAGAGACAAGAAGACCCCGGCGGCCACCGGGGTCTTCTAAGAGCCAACCAGAGAGCCAGGCTTTCTCTGATCCTGTGCTGCCCCTTTGAGAGGAGCAAAACTGCTTGTCGGCAGTTTTGAGGGTACCGTGCACCCTCACACCATTCAACTGAACACGAGCGAAACACGCACAAAGTTCCATAAACATCACGTGGAAACTTGTCGCATGACCTCGCCGTTCAGAGTCTTGTTGCCCCTCCCAGGGGCGCTTAGTGGGTCATTGCACGTTCACCAAGCCTCCCAGTTGCCGCGTCGCATCGCTCAGCCGTTTGGTCGCGTTAGGCCGGTACGTCAACTGACTCAACCGAATTCGACGAGCATCCACCTAAATCTTGGCGGCCCTCGGCATCGATCCCCAACCGAGTGTGGCCGTAAGAGCTGCACCCAGCTTCCGGCGGGAAGGAGGTACCCCAGCACATCGATCGGACAACTGCATTCGTCACTGATCAGACACACACCCCAGAAATGACGAAAACCCCCGGGCAAGGGGGGTTTTGAAACTTTCGTCAGGGTGAAACGAAGTTGGCGCTTCGTTTCGGTCTGGTCCAACTGAGAGGACAGAATTGCTTACAGGCAGTTCTGAGGGTAGCGCATACCCTCATATCGCTTCAACGTTTTCAGCCAAAACACCGTGTGTGTCGCGATACCGCGGCTGTACCCACACTCGGCGCAGGCGCGGTACCGCGCGCACTGCACCGGCAATAGTGGCCGCGCTCGCCCCCACTCGACCTGTCGCGCTGGAACTCGAACCCGATGCATACCAGGGCGTTCCCTGCTGGTACCGCCGCGATACATGGCTAGCGGACCTCGAGCGTGTCTACACGCGCCACTACAGCCAGGCCCGCCGCAACCTCACAGCGGGGGTTAGCCTCAAAACACTCCTGCGCGTCGCGACCGTCATGGCCGATGCCGCAGATCACGCCACCGGCCGCAACTCCCGCGTCGACAACACCACCATCGCCGCGAAACTCCAGTGCGCCACAAAAACTGTCACCCGCGCCCGCAACCTCCTGCGCGAACTCGGCCTTGCCACCGAAATACTCCGCGGCCGCCAGCGCACACGCACCGAACGGATGGCCTCCTGGCGCTGCGGCGACCACGCCCGCGGCTGGGCCTCGGTGTGGGCACTCCACCACCCCAAACCCACTATCCCTGTGGATAACTCGCACGTAAAAAGTGCGCCACACAACAAAATGTCCACCCACCCCCGTAGGGGTCACTCTGAAATTACCTCTTACGTTGAGAGAAAAATAACTACAGGCAAGCCTGTGGAAAAACGAGCGCCTACGGCGCCCTCACCTACCGAGCCAGGCCGCCCTGTCGATCCGGACGGGCTGTGGCTCGCCAGAACCTGGCTTTCCGACCCCTCAACACCACGCTGGGCGCACAGACACACCCCCCATGGGTGGGCCCGTGTCCTCACCAAACCTGCCCGCCACGGCTGGAGCGGCCGGGATCTCAACCAGGCGCTACGCGACTGGCAATCACTCGGCCACTATCTTCCCCACAAACCCCACCGCCCCATCGGACTCATCGGCAGAATCCTCACAACCCTCGACCTCAACGACCGCCCCGCTGCCGCCGACATCGCCCGCGAAACCGAAGCAGCTGAGCAGCGCCGCCAGCGCGCACACTGCCCCCACTGCGACGAACACGGCTGGCGCACACCACCACAGAACTACACCGGCCCCGAGCTCGCCGTCCGCTGCAACCACACTGAGGAGCAGCACGAAGTCTGGATGAAACTACAAAGGAGTGAACTACCGCCTCAACAGAAAAGGGGTGCATAGAACGACGTGGCATTTCGCCTGACCCAAAGTTGCGCGATTATCTAGCCAATTTTCGCAGCACCGCTATACTAAGCCCATACATACGCCCTAACGTAATCCCGTGCGCATGGGCGTACAGGAGGCTCCGCCCATGGGCGAACATCAGGAGCGCCATGGCGTGCCCGAAGATTCGGGCTAGCGAGACTGATGACGTGGGCCAGGTGACACTGCGTCCCGCCAGCGGCCGTTTTTCACGAGTCCCACCGGTTGTCGCGACGACACTGATCCTGTCAGCCAGCACCGGGTCGGCCACCCAAATACTTACAGGCGGTTTACTACTAGGTGTGCTGACTGTCGGCCACCGTTTGGGTGATTGGAAGCAGGCGTTCTAGCACATCGCTGAGGGTGACTATCCCGGTCACCTTGCCATCGTTGGTGATGGTTGCAAGGTGGCTCCGTGTCTCTCGCATGATCCGCAGTGCCTCGTAGACGGGGATGCCGGCATCGACGGTGAGGGCCGGGCGCATGAGTTCACCTGCGGTGAGTGTGGGTGCCGCCTGGAGACTGTCGCGCACGTGGACTACGCCGTCGACGTGCCCGTTTCCGCGTACCAGCAGTCTCAGGTGACCGGTCCGGCGGGCGGTGTCCCGTATCTCGGCAGAGGTGGCCTCGGGCGGCACGCTACTCGGCCGGGCATTCGGCCGAACGATGTCACCCACGGTGAGGGCCTCGAGTTCGAGTGCGCTCGTCAAATGACCGTGGTAGCGCTCGTCGAGCGTTCCGGCCGTGGCTGAATGCTCAACGAGATGCCGGAGCGTGTCCGAATTTTGCCCGGTACTGACCTGATCGACGGGGTCGACGCCTACCTTGTGCAGGCACCAGTTAGCCAGGTGGTTGAGCTGCGCGATGACTGGCCGGGTCAGCCACATGAATGCGCGCATGGGGATCGCGAGCATCGTGGCCGACTTTTCCGGGTGCGCGATTGCCCACGATTTCGGGGCCATCTCCCCGACCACCAGATGCAGGAAGGTCACGATGACCAGTGCGAGAACGAATCCGGCCACATCAGCGACCCACAGCGGGGCACCAACGGCTTCGAATGCTGGGGTGAGCCAATGGTGCACTGCCGGCTTGGTTACCGCACCGAGAGCCAGGGTGCACACGGTAATACCGAGTTGCGAACCGGCCAGCAGCACCGACAGTTCCGAGGCGCTGCGCAGGGCAGCGCGTGCTGAACGGCTGTGCGGGGCGGCGTCTTCGAGACGGTGGCGGCGGGCGGCGATGAGTGCGAACTCCACCGCAACGAAGAATGCGCTCGCCGTGATCAGCCCGACTGTGACGGCGAGGACGATCCAGGGATTACTCATTGTCGTTCTCCTCGTCGCCCGTTGCGACGGGTCTGGCCGTATCGATTTGTATGGTGACCCGCAGTGACGTCGGTACGTAGCTGGCGACCTCACGGACTTCGGCGATCATTCTCCGGGTGGGCGGGTCGGCGTCGTGCACGAGGTCGGCTGGGTCCGGCTCGAGGGCGATCACCACGGTGTCCCCGACCGCTGGCAGCCCGCCATATTCTGCAATGACCAGACCGGCGAGAGTCTCGTAGTTACCTTCGGGAAGTTCGTAGTCCAGTGTGCGGGCGAGCTCGTCGAGATGCAGGTCTCCGCGGACGAGCCAGCCGTCACCTTCGGGTGTGATCACGTCGGCCTCGATGGCGGGATCGTGTTCGTCGGCGATCTCACCGACGAGTTCCTCAGCGATGTCCTCGACGGTGACGACACCAGCGAAGCCGCCGTATTCGTCGATCACCAGTGCCATCTCCTCGCGGGCCTCGGTTAACCGGGCCAGCACCTCTGTCAGTGGCAGGGTGGTAGGTACTATCACCGCGGGCCGGCACACCGTCGCGGCGGTGCCGGTGGCAGCGTCGCGGGCGAGCAGGTCGTGCAGGTGCACCACACCACGCAGGTCATCAGTGGACGTGCCGACAACCGGGTAGCGCGTGTGTCCGGTGCTCACCTTCGCTAACACCTGCACTACCGGTTCGTCCAGGGATACGTAGTCGACCCGGGATCGCGGGATCATTGCATGCTCGGCGGTACAAGTCGGGAAGTCGAGGATGCGGTCGAGCAGCGTCGACAGTTCCTTCGGGAGTTCCCCGGTGTCGCGGGATTCCGCAACAATGTGCTCGAGGTCCCTGGGATTGGCTGAATGTTCCACGTCGTGGACCGGTTCGATGCGCAGTGTACGCAGCAGCAGGTTCGACGACGCGTCGAACAGCTTGATCAGCCAGCCGAATAGCTTCAGATAGATTGTGGTGGAAAGAGCCAGCCAGCGCGCAACTGGTTCGGGCCGCGCGATTGCCAGGTTCTTGGGGAACAGCTCACCGAAGACCATCTGCACAATGGTGGCTAGAGCCACAGCGAGCACGGTTCCTATGGCTACCCCAACGGCGGTCGGGACGCCGACACCGCCCAGCAGCTCGCCAATTCCGCTCCCAATCAGCGGCTCGGCAACGTATCCGACCAGCAGGCCAGTAACAGTGATGCCCAGCTGCGCGCCGGAGAGCATGAAGGAGGTGCGGCGTGTGACCGATAGGGCACGTGCGGCGGCGGTGTCACCATCTTCGGCGCGGGCCTTCAGGCGAGAGCGGTCAACTGCCATGTAAGCGAACTCTTGCGCCACGAAGTAACCGGTGACGGCGGTAATAACCACGACGACGAGGATGCCGAGCGCGATTCCAAGGACGGTCAGCACGGCGGAGTCCGGTATTCGGCTGCGCAGTGGCCGTTCTTCGGGGGCGGGGGCTGTCTTCGAGGTTTTCGCTTAGCGCGTCTCATGGATGAAACACGTACCTTTCGATATCGGACTGAGGATCTATTCGGTTCGGTCGGCTTTGCAGCTGGTGGCGCGAGCCGCGGCCACCGGACACGTCACAGATCTGCACTCGTGCGGAGGCGCAACTTATTGTATGCGCTGATCGCGATGACAACGATCAGCAAGAAATAGAGGGTAAGTGTGATGGGTGTGCTTACTAGCGTGAGCGGGTTATTCTCCGAGTTGTTCATCGCAGCGCGCAGCGAAGTTTCCGCCAGTGGGCCAAGGATGACCGCGATCAGTACCGGTGCGAGAGGAACGCCGTATCGCCGCATAGCAAACCCGAGGACACCCAGGGCGAGCATGAACACGACATCAACGAGTGAGGCGCTAGCGGCGTACACACCGAAGCACGCGAACAGGGCGATCCCTGCGTACAAGTATTCGCGGGGGATGTTCAGTAACTTCGCCCACAGCGGGGCGAACGGCAGATTCAGGATGAGCAGGACAACCATCCCGATGAAGAGGCTGGCGAGCAGGGCCCAGACGAGTTCGGCGTTGCGGGTGAACAGCAGCGGGCCCGGCTACATACCGTACTGCTGGAAGGCGGCGAGCAGCATCGCCGCGGTCGCGGAGGTCGGCAGCCCCAGAGCCAGAAGCGCCCCCATCGCTGTGCCGGCCGTGGAGTTGCCGGCCGCTTCGGGACCGGCAACTCCACGGATCGCGCCCTTGCCGAACATGGGGAACTTCCGGCGGCGGTCCAGCCGCTGCTCGGCACCGTAGGAAAGGAACGTCGGGACCTCAGCGCCACCCGCAGGGATGACCCCGAACGGGACACCGAATGCGGTGCCGCGCAACCATGCCGGGAGGGCTTCGCGGAACTCGGCTCTGGTGAGAAACGGCCTGCCCTTCGAAGGAACGAGGCTGCGGTCGTCCGGTCTTCCGATACGCGAAGCGATGTAGATGACTTCACCGACCGCGAGCATCGCCACAGTGATCACGACAATGCTCACACCGTCAAACAGTGCAACGTTCCCGAAAGTGAAGCGCTGCGACCCGCTGACCTGATCGGTGCCGATCATGGCCAGCACCAATCCGATCAGTAGCGCCGCCATACCCTTAAGGACGGAGTCGGACACAACCACAGAGGTGGCGATGAACGCAAACAGCGCGAGTGCGAAGTATTCGCCCGGCCCGAACTTCGTGGCCAGATCCGCCAGGGTGGGCGCAAAGAACACCACCAGCACGGTGGCGATCATTCCTCCGATGAACGCACCGATCGCTGAGGTCGCCAGTGCTTGTGGGGCACGCCCCAGCTTCGCCATCCGGTGTCCCTCGATCGATCCAGCGATTGCCGTGGAATTGCCCGGAGTATTCATGAGGATGCCGGATATGGCATCACCGAACAACCCACCGAAGTAGATTCCGGCAAACATAACCAATGCGGCTAGCGGGTCGAGAGTGAAGGTGATCGGCAACAGCAACGCTACTGCCATCGCCGATCCCAGCCCCGGAAGGACTCCGACGGCAGTGCCGATCAGCGCACCAATGAGAACGTAAAGCAGGTTGGTGGGGGTAAAGACATCGCCGAATCCCCCGATCAGACCAATTATTGAGTCCATCAGAACATCCCCATCACGCCGGGTGGAAGAGTGAGACCGAGCATTCCCGCAAAAACCAGCTGCACGATTGAGGACATCGCAAATCCGATCAGCAGGTTACGCAGATAGTTTGTACCGCCCAGTCCCACCGTCACTCCCCAGAACACAACGGCTCCGGCAATTATCCATCCGGCAGGCAGCAGCAGCACCGCGAACGCCACAAAGGACCCGATGGTGATACCGGCGGCCCGCCAGTTACTTGCCGGTGCCTGGATCGGCTGCCCACGCTCATTGAGTATGGGTTCGGGTACATCCGGGTTGCGCAGGATGCTGACGGCCAGCAGCGCCGCTATCAAGAAGCAGAAGCCCCACTGACTGCACCGGCTACGTGCACATCAAGGACTTCCTCGGACCACCTCCGGACGATCAACCGGGTAACCGCCACCACCAGCCTCAAGGACGGCCTCAAGCGACCTTCGGTGCAGCAATACGTCGAGGACGTCATCGAAAAACTCGCCGGAGAAATCGCCACCACCGCCTCCAAAACGAGCTAACAGCATTCCACGTAACGTGTTAACTAGCGCTGATAGTTCCGGTACCGAGAAGCATAAGCACACCGCCGCCTACAATTATCCGGTACCCAACAAACCAGTACATCGAATAGCGCTGCACAAAAGCGAGGAAGAACGCGATGCAGGCGTAACCAACAACAAACGTGATACCCACCGAAACTGAGAGTTGCCACGCATCCGCTGTGAGCCCAGAACTCTGCGGGCTCAGCGCATCCGGAAGGCTGAACAGCCCTGAAGCAACCACAGCGGGAATCGCGAGCAGAAACGAGTACCTCGCGGCCGCGTACCGCGACAGACCTAGGAAAAGGCCAGCACTAATCGTTCCTCCTGACCGTGATACCCCCGGAATCAGCGCAGCGGCCTGAGCGGTACCCATTACAAGCGTGTCACGCAGCGTAAGTGTGCTGAGTTCGCGCTGCTTTCGACCAGCGTACTCAGCGACACCGAGGATCACCCCGGCCACAATCAGCATCGCCGCGACCAGCCACAAATTACGCGCTACCGTCCGGATATCGTCACGGAAGAAGAACCCCAGTACCCCGATCGGCAGCGAACCCGCGATGACTAACCAGCCTAGACGGTAATCGGCCTGTTTCCGCACACTCGGGATAAAGATCCCACGGATCCAGGCCCTGACAATCCGGGCGATGTCCCGCGCGAAATAGACGACTACCGCGGCTTCAGTGCCGAGCTGGCACACAGCCGTGAACGACGCCCCCGCATCAGCGCCGAAAAACACCTCGCCCGCGAGAAGTAAATGCCCGGAAGAAGACACTGGAAGGAACTCAGTCAAACCCTGAACCATAGACAGAACAAGAACCTGAAGCCACGACATTTGCTCCTCAGCGGCGGCTGCGAGCGCCACATCAGACAACCACTGCCTCCTTGAAGCGATCACACTGCCACATCAGCAGGCCTCCCACCACATCCACGTCCCAGTACACATTGCTTCCCTGACTTGCCTATGATGCCGCGCTGTCAAAGCACCCGCCCGACGGAACAAGGGTTCTGCGCTACTGGACCTCTGCTCGCGCAGCAGCACGGCGGGAGCGAGTAAACTCGACCAGAACCGGCATCACCGAAAATGCGACGATCAGCACGATAACCAGGTCAAGGTTGTCACGCACCCAGGGAACACGGTCCCCGAGCACATACCCGAGCAAGGTCAGCCCTGCGCCCCACGCAATACCACCGATAATATTGAAGATGCAGAACGTGCGGTAATGCATACGGGACACACCGGCGATAACCGGAACAAACGTCCGCACGATCGGCACAAACCGGGCCAGCACAACAGTTTTGGGCCCATGCTTAGCGAAGAAGGCTTCCGATTTCCGCACGTGTTCACGGCGGAACACACGCGACTCTGGCCTGCTGAAAATCGCAGGGCCTGCCCTGCGCCCAATCGCGTAGCCTAACTGGTCCCCCAGAATCGCCGCGACAGGAACACACGCCATCAGCAGCCACAAAGGCGCAAAAGAATCCGGATGCGTCGCGGAAAACAGTCCAGCGGTGAACAACAGCGAATCGCCCGGCAGGAAAAACCCCACTAGCAGACCTGACTCGATAAACACGATCACCACAACGGCAGCAAAACCAAACGCGCCGAACTGCTCAATGATGGCCGCCGGATTCAGCCAATCCGGACCGTACGCATACTCGGAGATCACTAGCGGCACGCTACGCCACCGCCACAGCACAGCAGCACGACTCAGCTCACACTAAACAAAACCCTCAAACATTTCTCAGTAATCCACCTCGATTGAGGTGACCCCGTTTGGTGGACATCCTTGATCAGATCGCGGAATCTGGGCAAAACCCCAGCAAATCAGTCCCCTACGTGCCTCCCTATCGCGAAAGGCACTATCTACGCGCCGCTCCCGGCCCCGTATCGATTTCACCACGCCCGGATTCCCCGACTTCATCACAGTCGCACTCCAAGGAATAGGTATGCCCTCTCACGGTTAATGTGCACCGTAGCCGACTGTTTCGGCGGCTCGTTCAATCAGTGACCACACCAGCGGATGCGAGAGTGGCCTCGAAAAATCAGGTGCGGACGGGATCGCCGCTGCTGCCCGGTCATATAGCACCGGCATGGATTCACCGGTCATCGTGGACGGCGCCCACAGCCCATCGAGGTCTTCCCACTGCTGGTGAATGGCATGAGACCAAGCCCGGCAGGTCGGCCGCGGAGCCGCCGTGAGCGCGTACGCGGCATTGTTTTTCACTGCCCAGCTCTGCGTGAGATCAAGTAACTTCAGCGGCCGGACCGGCATCCACGAAGTCAGGTAGGGCGCACCGGTCATCGTGTTGACCCTGCGAGTGGTCTGAAATACCTCCGCCACAGAGGTGCGCACACTGCACGCGGTATACATGATGCCGAAACCAGGGTGGATTCCCCGCTCCGGAGGGTGCGGATCGTAGCGCGAGCTCACTACGGGACCGAACTCACGAAACGAGTTCCACGGCAGGACATGCGTTCCGCGGGTTCGGTGAATTCTCCACACTGGACCGGCATACTCGATGACGTCACCCTCATTGCGAACTAGCGGCGAATGTGGTTCACGAGGAACCTTCGGTTTCACCACCGATCGAAGTCTGCAGCCATGCTGACGATGACGCCCGGGTCGCGGCCAGCGGCAAGCCACTGCGCTGGCGTGTGGCCATCGAGGAACTCGTGCGGGCTGGTCATCATCGCGGCGATATCGAGGGGATGCGCACCTTCCGGGATCGCCGCAACCACCTCAGCCAGCCCGGGAAGTAGGGCGTTCCCGGCGAACTGCCAGCTTGGAATGCGGAGTCGTGAACCCACTTTGAACGACCACAGGGCATCTTCGTGGATGCGGCGTGAAATCCCCGACGGGTCGACCCCTAGCTGCCGTGCTGCCTGCGTCCGGCTCAGGGAACTGGCAACGAGATCCTTAACGGAGCTGGCGACGGCGACGGCGTGGCGATGCTGTTCGTCTGCGGGATCCCATTGCGCTAGCACCGCATCGGTGCCCTCACCAGCATGCTGGCTGAGGTAGTCCAGTTCATGGGCGGTGAGCGGCGCGGAGCCGGGACGCTGAACCGATCGCAGTGCCGCGTCGAGCTCGCTCGCCAGGTCTTGCTCCGTCAAACCCACGTTGTACCGGTCAAGCACATCCTTGATTGCCGACATCGGATTGCACCTCCACAAACTCTACGCACAGTACCGCACACGAGTGCGCTATGGTGCGAACGTAGGAGCGAAGGCGGTGGCGACGCACGAGAACCTCACTAGAGGATGGGTCGCCAGGTAGGCCTGGAACTCCCGAAGCTGGCCTGAGCCGCAAGGTAGCGATTGGTCCGGGAAGGTTGGCTGCGCTGACTGGGTTCTTAACCTGAATCGGCCTGTTTGAGGTGCCGGTGAATAGTGGAGGCGGAGACGTTCAGCGCTTTGGCGATCTGAGGCAGGGATTCTCCTCGTGCGCGTCTTGCTCTGGCGGCAGCGAGTTTGTCGGGGTCGAGCTTGCGCGGCCGGCCGCCGACGCGTCCTGCGGCACGCGCCGCGGCCAGGCCTGCCATGGTCCGTTCGTGGATGAGGTCGCGTTCGAGTTCGGCGAAGGCTGCCATGACGGTGAAGAAGAACTTCCCGGACCCGGTTGCGCTGTAGCGGCCTTCGAGGGTTCCGGCGAGGATGTGTAGGCCGACGCCGATTGCATGGAGTTTCTCGGCGAGACCGACGACTTCGGTAACCGAGCGTCCGAGCCGGTCGAGTTTCCAGACGACGAGGGTGTCGCCCGGGTCGAGCCGGTGGAGCGCGGCTGCTAGACCGGGGCGGTCCTTCTCGCGCGAGCTGACCTTCTCGATGAATAGCCTTCGGCATCCGTGTGCGGTCAGGGCATCGATCTGCAGCTGTGGGTCTTGATCGGCGGTAGAGACGCGCGCATAGGCTATGGAGCGGGGATCACCCTCGGGGTTGATGAGTTCGTCGTAAGCGTTGCGCATACCCGCTCCACCTTTGCGAAAACCTATCAAAACTGTATGTTCCGAACCGGATGTTTCGCAAAGGGTTTTGCAAAGAAGCTGTCGGCGCGGCGAAGCGTTTCGGCACCTTGCCGAAAATGCTCGTTTATGCGCATATACACGCGGTCAGCGCCGCCTGGCTTGATTCCGCATGATGTTCCGAGCCCTCACGTATGTGATCTTTGGTGGTCACTTGTAGGTGTAGGCGCGGACTGCGGGAGATTTCAGCTGCCGGTCAGGCCGAGGCGTGAGTCCATGTCGAGGCGAAACCGTCCGTAGGGGTTGATGTGGGACCAGAACAGTGGTGACAGTCCACGCCGTTCGTCGGGGCCGATCAGTTCGCGGAACCGGGCATCGTTGAGGACATCCTGAACCAGCAGGGTGTTGATGTGGACCAGGGCGGACTGGAGCAGGTGAAGGGCAAGCATCGATACTTCGGTGTGTTCGCGGTCGGGGCCAGTCAGGTCGCCGTCTTTGCCGTAAAAGATGACGGTATTGCCGGAGTTCCAGTTCTCCACGACTTGCAGGCCGCCGTGGATCTCCCGCCGCAACTCTGGTGAGGCGAGAAAGTCGCAGGCGAAGATCGTGCGTACCGCGCGACCCAATTCTTCGAGGGCCTGGTAGGTGGGGTGTTTTGGTCCGCCTCGAGTGAACCGGCGCAGGATCGACTCGGATTCGGCGGTACCGAGCCGTAGTGCGGTGGCGTAGCGGACCATTTGGTCGTACTGCTGAGTGATCACGTCCCAGCGGATCGGGCGCGTGAGGACTGGGCTGAGTTGCCCGTATGCTGAGGTGTCGTCGGGACGGTAAAGCCGGATCGAGCCAATGTTTTTCAACCGGGGCAACAGCCGGAACCCCAGTAGTTCGGTGAATGCGAAGCCGACGACTGATGCGCCGTGGGTGTCGACGTAGCTGGTGTCGATGTCCGCGTCGGTGCAGTGCCGCAGCAGCCCTTCAATCATCGCTGCAACCTCAGACGACGAGCACGATTTCAGCTGGGAGTAGATGCAGGTGGAGCGGCGTTCGACGTGCCAGTAGATCATCACCCCGGCGCCGCCGTAGCGTTGATGCCATTCAGTCATCAGGTTCGATTCCCACGACCCGAACTTCTTCGAATCGCTCGCACAGGTAGTGCCGTTGCCCCACCATGCTGGGTCACGCGCCTCGAATGTCGAGTTCACCAGTTTGGCGATCGCTCGGCGCAGGTTGTCGCGGGTGATGAAGTGCCGCCGCACATGCCGCAGCGCGGCTTCTGATTCACCGTGTTCACCGGTGGCCACGATCGCGCGGATACCCATGTTCGTACCAAGGGCGAAAAGGCACAGCAGCAGGCGCCGCCGCAGCGTGTCGCGGTCGATCACTTCACGGGAGGCGACTGAGGTGAATTCGCCGGTGAACTCGGCAAGGAAGTCGGCTTCCTTGAGCACATCGAGAAGGTCCAGGGTGCCCCATCGTCGCTGTACTTCGTCTTTTACCGCGGCGAGGTTCACTGGTTCGGGCAGTGGTTCGAGTCGGGGCACGGTGATCCACGGCTGCCCGGCTCGCGTGGTGAGGCTGACACCAGCGCTGCGGTCGGTCAACGCGGCATCCAGTCGCGACAGGGCATCGCTCATCCGTTGCTGCAGGCTAGTGATGAATTCGCTGGCGTCGAGCGGCTTCCGCAACGCGGCGTAGTGGATCTCGCGTGCAGTGTCGAAATCGCGAGGGAGATCCTCGTCAGGGTTGCGCCACCGGTTCCCGCCACCGGCGTAGATTTCTCGGCGTCGCAATGCATCCCGCAACGCGATCAATACGCACAGCTCATAGGGGATGCGTTCGATCCGACCCCGGTCATCAAGCACCGCGTCACGCCATGCTCGCGGAACAACCCCGTCGAGTGGCACCAGATCATCGGGTGCATAGAACCGGGCCTTCCCATCAGTGTTCGCGTAGCGGGCCAGCAGATCCAACGCTTGCATGACAGGCCGGTAGGCAGTGTTGTTGCAGCGGAAATCCAAGGCAACCAACAGTGCTGGGAGCATCCGCCGGTAGTAGCTGCTGTACGAGCCCCTCAGCACAGTGCGGACCCGGGCTTGGAACGATTGCTCGTTGGCGCGGGCTTCCCGGACCAAATCATGCAGCTTCTTCTCACCGACCACCGGGAACAACACGTCACGAACCGTGTCATCAGGGTGGTCCACCGCTGCTTCAGCGATCCGGAACAGGATCGACTCCTTGCCCCGAACTCGCCGCAGGTCGTCGATCAACTCGCGTTCGACGCGACGGTCGGCGCGGGCGTTGATCCGATGCACCAACCCGATCAACAGATCCACCAGCGCGTCGATGATCTCTGCCGACCGAACCCAGCACAACGCAGCCAGCAAGGTCAGTCGAATCGCTCGCGGTGCTGCCTTCAAATCCGATGGATACGAGCGGGCTGCGCGAGCACGCCACGCATGCACCAACTTGTCCGAGGCATCGGCGAACAAACCTTCCGGCAGCTGAAGACTACGGACCGAATCGAGCTTGCCGATCTCACGCAACAGTGTTTCGAGCCCGAGCTGGCCGGGATCGGCCTTCAACTCCGCCAGCAGCGGCGAACCGGCCAGTTCTTCCAGCCGCGCTACACAGTCTTCACCGAGACGATCCACCGTCGTGCTACAGAAACGCTGGTCGAAACCCGCTCGCGCCGACCGGATGATCCGCTCGATCCTGCCCGGTGGCTCGATCCGTTCAACCCGGCACCGAACCAGCAAAGCCTCCCGCAATTGTTCATCGCGCAGCTCGACCGGACACACCTCAAGCGACAGCCAATCCGCGAGTTTGTCCTCGTCAGCACGGGTGAACTCCCGGAACCCGAACACCGCCCTAATCTGGGCGCGGTGGTACTCGATCGTCCTGCCCGCCCACCGATAGTTTGGGAACTCCGTCGGGTCGACACTTACCTGTTCGGCGACGTAAGCCACCGCATCGGTAGGGATTTCGCTGGCCTGGCTCGGGAACCGGGCCTCGATCTCGAAGAATTTCAGCATCACCGCGAACGCCAGACGGGTAGCCCCAGTCTTGTTCCCGACAAGACGCCAGTCCTCTCCGATCAGCGTCCACGACGCGACCAGATCCTCAACCGACCAATCCTGGCGCATGAGCCGAACAGTAGACCAGGTCAAAGCCGACCGCTGACCGAGACAGCGCTACCTTGCGGCTCAGGCCAGCTTCGGGAGTTCCGGGCCAGGTACGGTGGCGTCGACAGGCGGCTGATGGGGACACGGCCGTCATTCGTGGAGTGTCCTCGTAACGTGAGTGCAGGGTGGATACGACCCCGGGGCCCTGCGCCGACGATCCGCACTCTCAGCGATAGCCGTCGCCTGACAATCTGGTGGCTACGAACTTTGGGCGCAGGTGCGTGCCGACCTTCACTGGCACGCATGCGCGTATCCGGAAGCTTGCGGAGGTCGATCCAGGACGGCCGGACGCGGGTCCCTCCATTCTTAGTGTGGACTGAGCGGGGGTGTAGTGGTGACGCCGTCGCCGCAGGGCACGTCGAAATCGAACATCGCGTATTCGACCCAGACTGCATATGCAGGTGCGTGCTTGCTCGTACTCGTCCGGATGCTGCGGGCGAGGAAAATTAATTGGACACGCACAAAGAGATCCGGCAAACCACCTCTGCCTGCCCGGCACTGGCAGGCAGAGGTGTGCTCCCCCCTCGCAGTCTCGTGCGCCGTCGAATTGACGGTAATAGCGACTTATCATCAATTCCCCTGAACTGATTGATCTTCCACGATGCCAACTAGACCCTCCAGTGTTAATACGTCACGTGACAGGTAATCCTCTGTCGGGTCGGATTGTCAGAGTCGAAAGCTACAGTCAGGCAAGACAATCCCCCACTGCCAGAGAGGGTGCCGGGCCTGCTCGTGACTACACTCGACCGGCCGCCAGCAGGCGGCGCAGCGCCTGGTGTCCTCTCGGATGAGGCGACATTCCGTGCTGAATACGGTGCGCGCATGCGCCAAGCGTTGTGCGCACCAAACACCCCCCGCGCCTACAAATCCGACCGGACACACTTCGAAACCTGGTGCGAAAAACGAGAAATTACCGCGCTGCCCGCCGGGGAACAAACCCTGATCGGCTACCTTCTGTACTGGGGTGATTCGGCCGCAACGCGTCACAGCGACGACGAACTGCTGAGCCCAGTAACACTCGCCCGCCGAATCTCGGGCCTAAAAGCCTGGCATGCCGCGACCAGCCAGCCGTGGCCCCAATACCGCAGCGGTGAAGACAATCTCCTCGATTACACGCTCGACTACATCGCCCGCGCACAGAAGGCCACGCCAGGACGTGCACGCGCCCTCTCCCTCCAAAAGCTCGACGCCGCAGCGCGCGCTTTACCCGCCACTCCCCTAGGCCGACGCAACAAAGCTATCTGCTCACCGGGTTCTACGGCGCATTCCGCCGCTCCGAACTCATCAGCATTGACCTTGCCGACGTGACCTTCGACGACGACAACGACGACGGGATGTTCCTTCACCTCCGCGCATCCAAAACCGACCAGAAGGGCCGCGGCAGGTATATCCCCATCAACTACCAAGCCAGCGACACGTGCCCCGTTATGGCGGTGAAACAGTGGCTGCAGATACGCGGACAGCAACCGGGGCCCCTGTTTACGAACATCGGCGGAAGCCGTAACGGGAACCGTTCCGCCCGCCTCTCCCCGCTACCATCACTCACATTGTCAAAAACGCAGTTCGCGCGATCGGGGAAGACTCCAACACATATAGCGCCCACTCGCTGCGCTCGGGATTCGTTACCACCGCGGCGAAGAAGGGCGTCCCTGTCAGACTCATCCGTCAGCAGACCGGCCACGCGTCCTACGAAATGCTCGACCGCTACATCTATACCACCGCCAACCTCACCGACAACGCCACTCGCTACCTGCGGTAATCGTTAACCCAAGAGGAATTTACACGGGCATCGACCGGTCCCCGCGACCGTCGGCTGTGCGGCCCATGCGCCGTGTCGGAGGACCGGCCTGGAGACATCCTCTTCCACACGTCATGTCACCGGCCGTAATTAACGTCAGAGGCAATGCGTAGGAAAAGGCCCTGCTAAAGCAATGGAAAAGCCATGTAGTACGCCTTTTCGCGGCCTGCTGGCAGACGCTAGCTATGCCAGCTGTTTTGGCCATAAGCCGACGCTTTGTACGGCTGAACAAGACGCCCTGTCACAGGCTGGCGTACGTCGCTAGCAAGTGACTGACAATCGGGCGGTACAGGGGAATAGATAGGGCCGATAGGTAGGAGTTTGCTGTGTCGCAAAAAAGGAATTGCGCCGTACTCGGCGTACGGAGGGGGACCAGACAAGGAGAGAGTATCTGGCTCCGGTGTGTACAACGGACCTGCAACGGGCGTAGGAAAGGACCATAAAGCGTCGCATGCATGTGCCTGGGAACCACCAGACACAAAGACGTAGTAAGACAAAAGCCGTGACGTGTAGCAGGCGTTAAGCAAGGCGGTGTATAAGAGTCTGCGCAGGGGCTGAGCAACGCCCGTTGTAAGACCATACGTACACCCATGCGAGTGGGATTAGGGAGGGCCGTGTGATGCACCCACGGCGAAGGTATATATCGGGGCCGGGCATGCCCCTTAACAGGTCACGCGGCGATACCACTCTACGACCGCTACTGCCGCAGGTCTCAAATACCTTGCAGGACAGCATCAGAACCGTGTCACACGACGACATCTAAACCTGCGGGAAGTAATCTCCCAGGTATGACCACACAGCCCTTGCGCAGTGTCCTTGTCGCGAACCAGAAAGGTGGCGTTGGGAAGACGTCGATCGTCACTTCGGTGGCGAGTATGGTGGCCGCGACTGGACGCCGCGTTCTTATTGTCGACGCCGATCAGCAGGCCAACGCCACTGTCTCCGACCTGGGTGTGGAAGGTGATGGCGGGGGAGCGCTGAGTATGGCGCTGCAGTATGCCCAGCCATTGACGCCGCTCAAAGATGTGCGGCCTAATCTGGATCTCGTTGCGGGTGGGACCGCGCTCGCGCTCGTTGGTGCTGCCGCGAACACGGCGGCGCATTCGGGTATTGACATGCGCGCGAACCTCGTTCAGGTGATGTCGGCTCTGCAGCAGCAAGAAGGTTATGACCTGGTGCTGGTGGACTCGGGCCCAGGAGACGCACCGTTGCTGGATGCGCTGCTGGGCAGCTGTACGTATCTGGTGGTGCCCACTAAGGATGATGATGCCAGCCTGTCCGGTGTGGAACTGCTGGCTCGCCGTTATCTGCGGGCGCGGCGGGACGGCGCGGCGATCGAGCTGCTCGGTGTGGTCCTGTTCGATGTGAATCCGCGGGCGACGGTGCGGAACAGGGACGCGATGAGCCAGATTGAGGATCTTCTGGAGGGGAGCAATGCGCAGCCGTTTCAGACGATGATCCGCTCGGATCGTGCTGCTGCGGTGGATCTGCGGACCAGGCATTTGACACCGTCGGAGCTGGTTGCTGCTGCGGAGGAGCATCAGCGCACCCGGATTCAGCAGTTGCGCACGAAGATCGCGGGGGAGCGGCGTATGTGGTCGCGTGATCCGTCTGGTTTGGCGTCTGATTATCAGTTGCTGACTCGTGAGATTCTGCAGCGGGTCGCGGAGCGGGAAACCGCTGCGGTGCCGGGGGGTGTGTCATGAGCAGCACCAAGCGGCGCGGCGCGTTTGATCCGAATGCGCTTGGCGGGGATATTGATTCTTTGCTGCCGCAGAGTCCTCCGCGGCCGACACCGATACGGCCCGTGCAGGCTAGCCCGGCGCCGGATGAGCCTGCGCGGGCGAGTGTGAGTGCACCACAATCGGCGTCGGCTGTGCGGTCGGCGCGGTCCGCACCGCCGGAAGCGGTGGTGGCGCCTGAGGTGTATCAGACGCTGCGGAAGCTGACCATGCGGGAACGCCAGGAAAAGCCGGACCGGGCACGTTCTTACGGTCAGGTTGTGCTCGACGCGGTTGAAGCTCATGCTGATGATCTGGCCTCGCACTGGCGGGAAACCGCCGCGGTTCCGGCTGCGAGCCGGTTGTTCCGGCGGGTGGATCCGTCGCAGCCGCGGCGGCGTCGGCACGCGAGCTCCCCGGCCCGGATACCGCTGGCCGGGATCATCCCCGAAGACATCCGCCAGCTCGACACCCTCGCCACCGAGTGGGGAGCGGGCAGCCGAAGCGCTCTCGTGGAAGAAGCACTGCGCCGATACCTCAAAATCAGCCACAAATAGCAAACCCGCCCCTGGTAGGGGAGTGGTACATGATGAGTCATTTGTTTACCGCGCTAGGTCTTCACGCGGGGTTTGCTGTTAGGTGTGGGTATTTGCTGGGGTGCCGAGCGTGGGCGATGACCTCCGCACCGCTTCCAGGGCAGCGACGCCGTCCACGGCAGTGAGCACGAGGAACTCAGACACCTCAAGTCCTCGCCCAACGGAGGTGAGGACCCGTGGGTCGTCATCCACAAGCAAAATTGGATGCGGCATAGAACCACTATGCCTGTCAGCCCTCACCGCCATCTCGCTCGATTATGGTGATAACGCACGTAGGCTCACCTCCGCTGACGCGGTGGTCGGCGCGGTGAAGCACACGCTTGGGACCGTCCTCTCCGCGGATCCCCTCGCTCATCGCATCATCAGTACGGATGACCTCGCAGTCATCCGGGATATGGGTCGGCATCCCGCCTGGTTCGGTTCCTGGCGCCACGACACAGTGAACCGCGTCATCGGCGGCCTGTTCTCCGAAGATGATCTGCGGTGGCTTCACACCTTCCGGCAAGAGCTGCACACACGACTCCGGCGTCGCGATCGATGAGCCCTCCGTTGTGTCCGAATCGTCCGCCCACGCCACTGAAGTTGCTGTCACCGCTGCCGCTACCGCGAATGCTCCCGACGCTGATGCGACTCGTGTTTTGGTCCAGCTCATTTCCTGCTCCCATCGATTGGTTGATCTTGCGTTGTCGACGCTAGGAGCGGAGTTTTCAGTGGCTTTTACGGAAGTATTAGGCAGTCATTAGAGTTTGTCACCCGATACATCGAGTAGTTTCCGCGACGACCGTTCCGTCTCGTCGGAGGTGCTCGCACGCAGGATGAAGTCCGTCTCCTCACGGCCAGGACGCGTCGACGACGGTGATGCCCTTCGCCTTCACCATAGGAACGTCGTGAGGCGTAGATGTCGGAGAGCGCGCCGACCGCATTCATTTCGCTCGGCGCATAGCCGCCTTCTTCGCGCGTGCAGCCATTGAGTTCGCGCCTACCTACTATCTATACCGGCCCCTTCTTCCGGAGCTAGAGCACGTTGATGCGACTGGTACTGACCAGAGTGGATGAGTGACGGCAAGATGTAGAGGGTGAGATTCCGCAATCTGAGGGCGACCCCACGCAGGTGTTCAAGGCGACCATTATTCGCTTCAGCGGTTCCGCTCAAGGTGCTTTAGCAGAACGCGGCTAACCCGAAGCCAGGTGAGAGCGCGGAGCTAGCGTTCATCCGTTCTAGGTGTCGTTTTTGGACTTCGTCGCCAGCTCGATCTCTAACGCCAGGCATATGGCTGCGGTGTCTGCAGGTTTACTGAGTTGCCGGCCGATGTGCTGCTCGATTCTCCGCAACCGGTACCGGACGGTGTTTGGGTGGCAGACGAGTCGCGCGGCAGCTTTGGCTGTTGATCCGTCGGCGTCGATCCAAGCGCAGAGTGTCGATCAGAATCTGCCTCTCGTCATCGGGCAGGATATTCAGCCTGGCCGGTACATGTGAGGCCACATGTTTCATGACGATGGGAGAACACACTGCGGCTATACCAATTGGGTTCTCTTCGAATACGTTCACGTTCTTGCCTGGCGGTGAGCTGACAAGGGCCATGCGCGCGAGTTCAAAGGAATCTCCGGCGCCGCTCAGCGCGTCGAACAGACTGCTCACGCCCGCTCTGCCGCGCGCGTGTGACTGCAGCTGCGTGATCAGTTCGCGACGCCCCCTGGGGTCGTTGTAGTGCGACAATGCCCAGGGCTACATCGACAAGGCGAGCGTGGCCCGGCAACGCCGCACGACCGGGTAGAGATCGGAACGGACTCGGATCACGTTTCGGCACCAGCGGTGTCGCTCGGCTCGGGTGCCTGGGAGACACGCAGGCTCACCGGGCCTGGCGCGAACGGTGCTGTCGCGGTTTCGGATGCCCCAGCCTTCGAAACTGCGGCTTGTCGCGCACAGGACGGCGGGCCGGTCGCTGCCGCCTTCGCGTATGGCTGGCAACACCAGGCCGCGACATCACCGTGGCCGCAGGCACCTCGGCGAGTCGAGCTTCTTACGGCTCTGTGGGCATTCCGTGAAGATCCGGCTGAAGGATCCCGGTCAGTCGATGCCTTCGACGATGCGGAAGTCGCGCTCGACGCCGTCGGAGAGGGCGGCCAGTGCTTTCTGGTAGGCAGCGCTCTCGCGCACCGCGACGGCCTGCTCAAAGCTGTCGAACTCGACCAGGACGGTGCGCTCGGCGATTCCGGCGTCATACCCCGCGACCCGACCGCCAACGACGAGGGTCCGGCCACCCCCGGGCTCGACGGCCAGCCGGGCCAGCTCGTTGTAAGCGGCTAGCTTCTCAGGATCGGAAATGGTGCGGTAGACGCTGACCCAGTAGCCCTTGGGCATAGGAACCTCCAGTGGTGGAATGAACTGATCTGACGTACGGGTGGGTCTCGGATGGTCGTCGGCGATGTTGTCTACGGAATCATGGGGAATCGGCTTCCAGTTCGTTGATCTGTTTCGCGATGAGTGAACGCGCATCATCGCCGCTGATGCGTCCAAGCATCGCGGCGACGGCCAGCCCCTCGGAGGTCGCCGCGAGCAGCTTGGCCGCCTCGTGCGACGGGAGGGAGCGCCGGCCTTCGCCGACATCGAGCAGTTTGACGATGTTGTCGTGACGTTCTCGCCAGGCGGCTGCGACCAAGTCGGCGATCGTGTCATCCTTCGTGCCGACGATGACAAACTCATACCAGACCGCGGTTCCGACCCGCTCATCGGCCGAGCCGGGGATCCCCATCGTGAGCAGAGCCTCGAGCCGTTCCCTGCGGGGCAGCCGGCCAGACTCGACATGCTGCGCCGTCGCGCGTTGGATGAATAGCTTGCAGGCGTGCTGGATCAGCTCGGCCTTGCTGCTGAAGTAGTGCTGCACCCGTCCCATCGACACTCCGGCGGCTTGCGCCACACTCCGCAAGCTCACCGCTCCGAAGCCCTGCTCGGCCATCACCGCGATCACCCCGATCACGATCTCTTCGCGGCGTTCGTCATGATCCACATGTCTCGGCATACCCACCAGCGTACCAATGCACCCGCATTGCATTCCAGCCCTGAAGCATGCTACGGTGCGACCGCATTGAAAACATGAGGGAGTTAAGCATGGGTGGCAAGGAGCCGGTTCCCGCGAGACCACGCCTGCGTCGAGTGACCCGCAGCACCGTGATCGGTGTGAGCGCCCTGGCACTGTTCTGCGCGGGGTTCACTGGACTGAACATCGCGCTCCTGAGCAGCGATTCACCGGTCGGTCACTGGCGCAGCGACGAGGCGAAGCAGCAGTACGAGCACCTGTACGGGCAAGCGATGAAGCTGATGCCCGAGCCGACCGAACAGCACGACGTCCAGACTGACTTCGGCACGGTGCGCGCGTACTTGTTCACGGCACAGGCATCGCCTTCAGGAGACCACGACCGCACGCCTGTGGTGCTGCTTCCAGGTTTCGGTGGGCCGGCCGTGACCTGGTATGCGAGCATCGCCGACCTGGCTGCCGAGCGGCCGGTGATCGCTATCGACACCTTGGGTATGGCCGGCATGTCTGACCAGGTCGAGCCGATTACGTCAGCTGACGATCAGGTCCACTGGCTGCACGAGGTGCTCACCGGACTCGACGTTGACCGTGCCCACCTGGCGGGTTTCTCTTTCGGTGGGCTGACGGCCGCCACCTACGCATCCCAGCACCCGGATCACGTGGCCAGCCTCACCCTCCTCGACCCCGCCTATGTGTTCGCGCCAGTGAGCAAGCGGTTCCTGGTGGGCGGTTTCGTCGCCAGCTTTCCCCTGATGCCGGATTCCTTCGCGACCTGGTACACCAGCTGGATCTCCGGGGGCACGGACGCGGCCACCAACAGCCCCCTAGCGGGCCTGCTCGACCATGGCCGGCGACACTACGCAACCAAACTCCCCATCCCTGAACAGCTCCCCTCCGAAAGGCTCGCCGGGATCGAGACTCCGACCCTCGCGGTGCTCGCCGGACAAAGCGTGGTCCATGACGCACAAGACGCCGCTGAGACCGCGACCACGATGCCCAATGTGCGGGTTCGGATCGAGCCCAACGCGTCCCACGCCGTCCACATCGAGCACCACGACGATCTCCTCCCCGTGATCTCATCGTTCATCGCTGACCACGATCGAGACGGCCAATGAACCAGGGCCGGAGGCGGCAGTGGAGTCTGCGGGCGAGAATCGGCGCCCTGGCGTGGATGGTGCTGTTCGCGGGGATGCACGTCTACTGGGAGCTCGGCGGAACCATCGGTTTCGGAGACGCCGAGAAGACCACGCCCGAGGTCGGCTCGATGGGGACCGTGGCCTTGACCATCGCGATCCTCCTGGCATTCTCGATAGGACTTGGCCTGATCGTGCTGAGCATGCGCCCCGATCAGCACAGGCCGCCCGCATGGGTCATGACCGCGTACTCAGCGATAGCGAGCATCATGCTGTGCGCCAGGGGAATGAGCGGTCTCATCGACACATGGTTACGAGAAACCGGGCTCGCCGACAGAGGCATCTCCGGTCTGACCTACCAGCAGATCTACGGGGTGGCAGACCCGAACACGGAGACGCTCTGGGCCTCACACCTCATGGACATCAACTTCATAGCGGGAGGAATCCTGTTCGGTCTCCTCTTCATCACCCGTGATCGCGCGCGAGCCGCCCCGAGGGAGGCGCGAGCAACCCACTCCACACATTGAAGCGGGACCCCATGACTCTCCGGGCGGCACCACGTCGACCGTCCGGATCAAACAGCAGCTGATGATCGAACTTTCGCATGAGTTTCCCGATCGGCCTCGCCGTCGTGATCGAGCTCCTCATGTCCGCCTCCTCAGTGATCGGCGGGATTGTCGCTATCTTGCTCGCCAAGCGCACCGCGAAGCGCCGACTCGAAGGAGACGATGAACGTTGAAGGTCCTCTTTCTGACCGCCGATCTGGGTGGGAACGTGCCACCGACACTTGCCGTAGCCGCGGAACTGACGCGCCGCACATACCGGTGCCCTCGATAAGGGCTCGAACCAGCGCTTCGGCCCGCGAAAGGCGTGCAAAGCTGGTGGACCCTGCTCACCGGTGACCGGTGAGCAGAAAGGACACTGCAGAGGCTCGAAAAGAGCCAGCAGTGTGTGCAGACACTTGGATCAGGGGTAGGTGGAACGGTCGTGCATCTCCGTGCTCCATTCGAGGATCTGGAGAGGTGCTGGTGCGACCTTCTATGAAGACTGGATCGGCCTCTGCACCATGTGCATGTCACCGGATTTGAATTCTGCGTCACATCAGCCAGTCCGCTGAGCATCGAGAACCTGGTTTGTCAGCTCGATGGTGGACAGGTACACCCAGAAGATCCAGTCAAGATAAAAGTCGTCATAGTCCCGCTTTTGCTTGGCGTCCTGGTGGCGTACGTGGAAGTTGTTGGCGAGGTCGAACAATGCTCCCCGATCACTCTTTGCGAGCGCGTCAGCAAGTACGCCATGCCGCCGTTCCTCCAGAACAAGGGCGAGTGCAGAAACCGCGGACCTCTTCTGATTGCGGTCGCTTCCCCGTTCACGGAAGAGGGCAAGTGCATGGCGCACCTGGTCCGCTGACTCCCCATCGGAACGAGCAGCAACAGACTGGGCCAGGGCGGTACGCGCTTCATCTGTAACGGTCACCAAACGGCCAATATCTTCGCCATCTCCGGATAGCCGCAGTCCCAGAGCGCTGTTGCCGAAGAGCTTGTTCACCCGCCACCGATAAACGATTCGACCCGACCCGATGTCGAACTTTCCATGATGCCAGCCACATTCGCAGTAGTCGTGGTGGAACCGAGTGCTCGGCCGCGCGACTTGATCGTGTAGCAGCTCAACGATGTCGTAGAAAAGATCGGTGTCGTCCGTGAGACGGTCGGTGCCTAATGGCCAGATCCCCTCCACTCCGAGTTCCTTATAGATCAGCGTGTGGACGGTGTCATCGCGCGGGTCGTCTACGCAGTCCTTCCCGAACCGGTTTTCGAGATACCCGGCGTTGTCGAATTCGCTGATGAGGGATACGAACTCACGGACCAGGGTCGGCATTTCTAGAGCTGTAGCCGCAGGGGCTTGTCCTGCTTTTCGCGCACTCCAGTAGCGTCGACGCGGGGGTGGATCTTCTCGGAGCTGATCCGCATTTGCCATCAAGAAGCGCAGATGCTCTTGACGAGGCGTCAACCGGCTGGTGGTTCTGGTGACCGTTTCCGTCCCCCATATGCGAGGGTCGAGAACTGCGGGTACGTCGTAAAACTCGCTCAGTGGTCCACTCCGATATCCCCGGATAAAGGCATCCTCAAGTAGAAGCGCGCAGTCGTCATCCCAGCCCTGGATGTCGCGCATGTTCAGTAACTTCGCAGCTTCAGCCTTGAAGAGATCACGGGGCCACACGAGCTGGTACTCAGGCTCTGAGAATCGCGGGTTCACTGGTTCATTATCGATATACCTGTGCCTGCCCCCGTTAGATACACCCAGTTGAACTCAAGAGTCCTGGAAACGAAGTTCTTTCCGCCCCCGCCTCTCGGGCCACTTCTCAGATTCTGTCCTGTTTGAGCATCCCTGAGCGGTACACCTATGACGGTCCTGAAAGCCCGGAAGGACTTCGGCCTGAACTCGGACATGTTTGTTCGGAGGTACCGACGGCTGTGGCTGCCGTGCGGACCGCGTGTGCTGGGCTTGATGTGGTGTGCGTGCGGCGGGCCGACTGATTACCTCCGCCCGATGGCTCGGTCGTTCAGTTCGCCCGTCGTGCAAATGCCCAGAGGTCGGCCGTCGACATCGCGCACGTCCACGCTCACCACGCGGGTGCGCAGCCAGATGCCCTTGTCGTCATCGAACGCTGCCGGGATGCCGAACAGCTCGGCGAGGTTCTCGAACGCAGCGGTCTCGATGAGCGCCCAGTACTGCGCTCCTGACTTCGCCGGATCGAGCACGACCCTCACCCGGCCGTCGCCGAACGACACCTCGGTCACGGCCTTAGCGATCATGACGCCCGCCGCGGCACGATCGTTCGCGTACGACGTGAAGGCCCTGACGATCTGCTCATCGGTCGGCGGCGTGCTGTAGCTCGTCATGCGTTTCTTCTATGTCAAGCGGCGGCCGGAACGCAAGTTCTAACACCGGTTTGACGGTCGGTTCTCAGGTTGTTGAAGACGACTCGAGCGAGCCGACGTTTGAGGCACCGAAGGGCTTCCGGGGTGGACATCCCCTCGAACTTCTTCTTGAGGTAGTAGGTCTGCGGAACAAGTAACTCGAGAGTGCCGCGACCAACTCCCTTCCTGGGCGCCCGTGCCCAGGCTGGGCTTGTGGGTTGCAGATCTCTAGCGGTGTCGGCGGCTTTGCGGGTAGCGGTGACAACTCCCTTAGCGAATAACAGGTTGTCAGCCCGAAGCCTTCACCGGCGCGGACCTTCGGGCCTGAGTTGTTGAGCAGGCACAGAACGCTCGTCCGACGTTGGTCGTCGTGCGCCGAGCGTCCCGGCGCTGCATCTATTCGAGCGGCGCATCCGTGTGGCGCCAGCTCGTAGCGGGGGATCTCATTTGATGTTGCCCGTGATTTCTGACGGACCTTGCCGTGTTCGACGCGTGATGCAGTGCCCGCTAGGGACAGTTGGGACAGTGCGGTACGAGGTCAGCTCGCATTCCGAGGGTTACGGCAGCGTGGACGACTCGTGGCCAGAGCTGTGGGTCGCTGAGCGCGAAGTCCTGGTCCGCGCCGGTGGGGTCTGTGAGCACGCTGACGTGGTGTTCGGTGTTCCAGAGCGCCAGAGCGGGCCCATTGGAGTGGGCGGCGTCGTAATACACGCCGTGGATGTGCCTGCGGGTGACGGGCTGGTCTTCGTAAATGGCTCGGGCCCACTCCTGGGTGCGTGGGCGTGGGTAGTCGCCGGTGGCTAGCGAGGGCAGCGCTCCGATCCGCATCGCGGCTCCCTGACTGCGGAGGTTGAGTGTGGCGATAGGGCCGGTGGGCCGCAGCAGCGCTACGCGGAAGCGCGGACAGACAGCGGCCTCGGGGAAGTCTCCGAACACCTCACCGATCGCTGTGCTCAGGTTCCCGGCGATGTAGAGCACGGACCGCCCGTCCGGGCATTGCCAGGGTTCTCCGTCCGGTGCTGGTATCTGAGGATCGAGCCTGCTGAGCGGACCGTAGGTGCGGTGCGTGATCCCGTCGGGGGTGTGGTGTGACTGGTGGTAGATGCGGCACCAGCGCCACGGGTGACGGTGGCTGGGGGTGCGCCACTGCCAGTTCCAGGCCCGCCCGCCGCTCAGCGGCCTCGCTGGTGCTGGGAGCGGCGCTACCACGCCGCAGAGGTGCCGGTCTCAGCCGCCTTAAGGACCGCGTCGATACGTCCTGCTGCGAGTTCCTCAGCTGGAGTTGCACCATCGAGTTCTGCGTTCGGGGTGGTAGCCCACTGTGTCAGCGACACCGCGCCGCCGGGGTAAACGTGGCGCAGCTGCGCCACTCCTGGGACGAACCCCCGTTCCGTGTCGGGGCTGAATTGCCATGGAGGCAGCCTCCATTCACGTCCCTTTTTCAGGCCGACCAGGTCCCCTGTTTCCAAGCGATCGAGTATCGCCTGCTCTGAGACGCTAAGCAGTTCAGCTGCTTCGGTCCGGGTTAGCGAGGTATCTACGATCGCGCGCCGCGCCTCGTACTGACGGCGCAGGTTTTCCAGGGCGGCCTGCTTCTGCTCGGCCGGTGACGGCGCCGCGCCCCACAAGGAAGCGTCCAGACCCGTCTCACGCTCGTTGCCCATCACGCTTTGCACGAAACCCTGGCGTGTCGATTCCGGAACGGTGCCAAGCACATCCCTGATCACAGCTGAGAAGCTGGACTGATCCAAAGCTGGCACGGTCCTGCGCGCTGCAGGCCTACGGCCGGTTATTCTGCCCGCCCGCCCACGCCGGGCCTTGTGCTTGCCCGCAGCGGGCGTAGCGACCCCGTCTTGGTTCCGGGCCTTACTGCTCATAACCCCATGCTACACCGCAAAACAAGATAAACAAGTTACAACAGAGCTAGGTCGCCTAAGGTTGTTAATCAGGGCCTTGTCGGCCCGAAAATAAGTCCAAATGGGCGGCGCGGCCTCCGAACGCCTTCCCACAGGCCCGAAGGGCCTGCTAATCAGATGTCCACTACCGCTAGGGAACCTCAGAACGTCACCAAACGACTGGGTGCAATATCAGACTATGACGACCAGTACTGGAACAGTCCGCATGTGGAATCACGATGAGGGATGGGGTGTGATTGACTCGCCCGATACACCCGGTGGCTGTTGGATTCACATAACGACACCGTCGGTCGAACGCCGCGCTTTCGGGTTGGAAGTTGGCAGGCATGTCACCTTCATGTGGAGAAAGATGGAATTGGAGCGCTCCCAGGACGGATTCAGTTACGTCGCGACCGATGCCTGGTATGTCGGTGAGAAACCCTTCAGGCGACGGACATCGTCGTACGGCTCCCAGGGCGGCCTCCGAACATCACTGACGATTACATTCGATGACGAAACGTCAGGCGGCGCAGAAGCGGAGCGTGATGAGCCGACGCCTTGCGTGTGAGGGCCGTAACCCGGGCACAGGGCTGCGGAAAACGAGTTAAACGACAGCTTCATGTACCTGATGCCCCAGTTCTTCATAGGCACCCCAAGACGGTCGCGAAGATCATGCGTGCCAACGGTATCCAGGGATTAGTCCGCCAGTGGCGGCCGGAGACCACGATTGGCGCGGATCACACGATCCTACCTTGAGTTCTCCCGCGGTGTGCTCGATGCGGTATGGACCTCCGACGTCATCTACCTGCCCACCCGTGGGCAAGGCTGCCGAACAGGCCTGAGCGGGAGTGGGCGTACTTGATCGTTGTGACCAAGTGACTCGCTGAACGGATTGCCATCAAATGGCCCAAGCTAGGTCAATTCGTTGATCAGGCAAGCCCTCCGGCTTGAGTCCGGTTCCATTTGCTGCCGCGGCGTTCGAACTCGAGCTGATTGGTGATTTTCCAGTTGAGCGTGGCGATACCGTGTTCGGCGATTTCGGGGCACCATAGTTCGATACGGATGGACTGTGATGCGAGCATTACGAGGGTGAGTGCATCATAGGCCTGACCGAGCTCGGTACTTTCGCAGTGGTAGTGCCACTGCTGTACCGGGATTGGGTCACCGGTAGCGAGGAGGGCGGGCAGTCCGCCGGGGTGCGAGCTGATCGTTTTTCGTTCTGCGACATAGGCGGTGAGACCGGTCGCTGCGGTAGGCCAGGACGTATCGCTGCTCTGTGACGACCACACGGTTAGCCCGAGCAGAAGGTATTCTGCCGTGTTGATATCGAGGCGCTGTGCAATGCTGTCCGAGCCCCGCCCGTGGGGATGCTGGGCAATGACCGCGTTTCCGCTATAGCCTCGGTCTCCGATAGTCTGGTCATATCTCACCGGTTCCATCGCATCTGAGCCTAGCCGTACCGATTGGTAGTGGCACGGGACGCTTTGCTGGAGTTTCCTCCGAGTCGTGTCGGCCCGGCGGGTTCTTAGCTTGGGTCGGGCGTGTTTTCACCTTTGGCCCATGCGGTGACGATTTTGTTCGCGTCGGGCCGGCGAGGCATTGCCACGATGACTAGGTCGCCTTCACGGAGTTTGGTGCGCGGGGTGGGGATGAGCAGCCGGGGCCCGCGGGCGATAGTGGTGATCAAACCGATGGGGGGCATGACCTCGCTGAGGTATTTTCCGGCGATGGGCAGGCTGGAGGTGACACGGACTTCGACGAGTTCAGCGTTGAGGTCCCCGATAGGGATTCCTTCCGCGACTGGGCTCCAGACATCACCTTCCTGTGTGAGGTTCAGCCACCTAGCCACGGTGCGGATGCTCATTCCCTGCACAAGTGCGGAGATAAGGACAACGAAGAAGACCATGTTGAAGATCAGGTCCCCGTCTGGGTAGCCGGCAACGGCGGGGAAGGTCGCGAGGAAGATCGGGACAGCGCCGCGCAGCCCCACCCAGCTGGCGAAGGTAAGTTCGCGCCACGTGAATGGGAACCAGATCAGGCACGCTACAACCGCGATGGGGCGTGCGACGAGGATCAGGACTGCTGCGATTGCCAGGCCGGGGAGGGCGACATCGACAAGGCTTGAGGGGAAAACCAGCATTCCGAGCATCAGGAACAGGCCCACTTCTGCGGTGTTGGCCAACCCTTCGTGGAACGTTCTGATTCCGCGCCTGTGCAGTGGTACCCGGGCCCCCACGATTAGCCCGGTGACGTATACGGCAAGGAATCCTGATGCGCCCCCGGCGGCTGCGAGGCCATACGATAAGCCGGCGACACCTAGAGCAAGCACGGGATAGACACCCGCTGGGCCCAGGGTGGTGACAAGCAGCAGGCGGCTGCCCGCAAGCCCGACGAGCCCGCCGATGAGCAGGCCGCCGCCGAGTTGGGTGACCGCGAAGGAAATCCAGTCACCTGCGGGCGGTGATTCAGTCCAGGTCGCGATCAGCCCGACTGTCAGCATGATCGCCATTGGATCGTTCGCGCCTGACTCCACCTCGAGCAGAGCTGACATTTTGCGGGGCAGCGGCGCGCGGCGCAGCATCGCGAATACCGCAGCCGCATCGGTCGACGCGACGACGGCCCCGATCAGCAAAGCAGTCAGAATATCGACGTTCAAGATGAGATAGGTGGCTCCGCCCAGCACCGCCGCCGTGATGATCACCGCGACTGTGGCTAACAGCAAACCCGGAGCTGCTGCCCTGCGGACGTCGCTGGGCTTTGTGGTTAAGCCGCCCTCGTAAAGAATGAGCAGCAGCGCTACGGTACCGACTATCTGCGCGATCTCAGGATCGGCCAATGAAACCAGGCCCAGTCCGTCATCGGAAATGAGCATGCCGAGACCTAAGAACAGCAAAAGGCCTGGCATCCGGATACGCTGAGCCAAGCCGGACGCCAGAATTGCCGCGATGAGCAACAGTGCAGCTGCGAGAACCCAGCGGTCAGCAGGAAGTTGAAGGCTCATAATCCTCTTGGTGCTGGTTTTGAGTGGACGACAGGAAGGAGCTTACCTGTGGCTGATGTGCCCCCAGCTCTGTCACGCAGGCGGAAGGACAAAACCCAGCCGCCGCCGATCGAAAGACTGATCGTCCCGCTCGACGGCACCCATGAAGCGGAGACAGCGATCACTCCCGCGCTGAAGATCGCCCGCCAGCTCCAGATTCCGTTAGAGCTGTTCACCGTGCACGATCCCGTGCGAGGCCGGTGGGCTACCGGGATAGATTCAGTCGCCGGCGAGATAGGCTACGCCCATGTAGAGGTCGTGTGCGTTAGCGCGGGCTGGGCCGGAGATCACCTCATCCATTCCGCGCAGGAAACCCCCGGCGCGGTGATCTGCCTGGCAACCCACAATAGAGACCGGTTCTCCCGGATGATCACCGGCAGCGTGACCGAACATGTGATCAGACATTCCGCGAGGCCGGTCCTCATGGTCGGGCCTGAGTATGAGCCAGCGTTTGAGCCCGACCAGTATCGCGACTGCATCGTCTGCCTCGACGGCAGCGGCCGCGATGAGGCAGCCCTGCACACCGCCCGAGTATGGGCGCAGCAGCTAGACCTCACGCTGCATCTTGTGCATATCGACTCTCCCAGCAAACCCGAAGAACCGCGGATATACGAAGAAACCCTCGCCTCCCTGGCCAGCGATTTCACGCAGGCCGGAATCCGTGCAGACTACTCGCACCTCACCGACAGCGACATTGCCGAAGGGATCATGTCGTTTCAGACAGACACGCCGGGAACACTGGCGGTATTGACCAGTCGCAACCGGGGAGTCACCAGATGGGTGCTCGGAAGTGTCACCGCAACCGTGCTGGCGCACACCACCTCACCAGTGCTGTTAGCGAAACCCGCCCAGCATCTCTAGACTCCCTGCTGCCTGATATAGGACTCAGCAGGCTATCAAGTTGTCTCACAAGGAAGACCACAGAAAATGACCCTGCAGAAGAACAGCGCTCCGGTATCACTCCTGAAACGTCTTTACACCGGAACGGGCGCATTCGACATCATCGGTCGCAGGCGCATCTTCTATTTAATTACTGCTGTCCTGGTAGCACTATCACTTTCTGGCATCTTGCTCCGCGGTTTTACTTTCGGCATTGACTTTACCGGCGGCACCCGCGTGGAAATTCCTGCTATACAGTTAGACACCGCTGAGGCGGAACAAGTATTCAGTGAAAGCTCCGGCATCTCTCCCACCACTGTGCAGGTGGTGGGCGCCGGTCCTGCCTCGTCAATACAGATCCGCTCGGAACCTCTCGATGAAACCCAGATCCGCGCCGTTGAGAACGCATTCCAGTCTGTCCTGAATCAGTCGGCCGGAACTGGCACGGCGCAGAATGCGGTCAGCATCTCCGCAGTCAGTGAGACTTGGGGAGGGCAAGTAACCCAGAAGGCTGCTCTCGCGCTCGCGGTTTTCCTGATCATAGTGTTTGCTTACATCAGTCTGCGGTTCGAGTGGCACATGGCACTAGCCGCGATCGCGGCGGTAATAGTCGACCTGACAGTGACTGCCGGCATTTACGCCCTGATCGGCTTCGAGGTAAGCCCCGCAACAGTGATCGGCCTGCTCACAATCATGGGCTACTCCCTATACGACACCGTGGTGGTTTTTGATAAAGTTGCGGAAAACACCAAAAATGTCACGAAACAATATGAGGGCACTTACGCTGAGCGTGCAAACCTGGGCGTGAATCAAACCTTGATGAGATCGTTCAACACCTCATTAACTAGTATGCTTCCTATTCTCTCGCTATTGATCGTGGCCGTGTGGATGCTTGGCGTGGGAACACTCAAAGATCTCGCCCTGGTCCAGCTGGTCGGAGTCATCATCGGAACATACTCCTCACCCTTCTTCGCGGCTCCACTGCTTGTCTCGATGAAAGAACGCACCAAAGCCATCCAGAGCCACACCGTGTCGGTCCAAGAAACCCGGGCTACGGACGGCGCAATGGCATCCTAGGATCCGCAACGCCGCTCCCCGGCAGAGTTCCGGATATCGTCGGCCAGGTCGTCGTATTGCATCCGGGCGCGGGGGGACCCCGTCAGGTATCCAGCCCGCGCGATGGCATGACCGCCGACGGCCGATGTGGCTAAATTGATCACGATAGCCAGCCCTGCCTTTATCCCGTTACTCAGCGACGGATGCTGGAGAAACACACCCGCAATAATCAGTGCTAAACCCAGTCCCGAAGCAGTGGTCACCGCACTGATCCGTGAATACATGTCTGGAAGCTTGATCACCCCGATCGCGGCAACCACAAACGCCAGAACGCCCATCAATATGACGATGGTACCGAGCAGACTCAGCAACGCCCATCCCTCCTGTGCTGGCAAAAAATACCGGGGCGTTCTCCATCCTGCCCGGCAGACCCCCTACCCCTTTTCGTCGCGCCCCGAGGTCAAGGACGCTTCTTGACGAACTACCAATCCGCGAAAGCTGAACTGGATCATTTCAGCAGCCCAATGCCCGTGGCTACCCGGTATTCTACCGGCGAGCGGCAAATGGTATCCGCCACAATCGCCAGGGAAACCCGCCGCTATCACTGCGCCCGGCAGGGATTCCACGCCATCCCTGCTGCTGATAACGATCATCAGTATGACGAGACCCAGAATAACGAAAGCGACTGCCCCCACCACCCTGCTGAGCTTTTTGTTCGCCTGAGCAGCCTCGGCGTCGGAAGAATAGGGTGCAGCACCGGTCTGCAGGTACTCCAGGCGCCGCGCGCAATAGCTGGCCGGGCTGATCTCGCCTGACTGCTCGTAAAGAAAAAGGAAGATGCCATGGCGGTTGGCGTACTCCATGGCGCTCTCCATATAGCCGGTGTCCGCGAAGTAGAGTATCTCAAGATTGGCACCGCGGTTGCGCAGCCCCGCCAAGCGCTGCAGATCATCCTGACTGACCCGGCCGCCGCGCCAGGAAACCCCTGCGACCGCGCTGGACGAGACAATCTCGATACTCACCGTCTCGCCCCCGCTGGCCAGCCGCGCGTCAGCAAACCCCTGGTGTGCTCCCCTCCGAGTGGTCCGGCTGTTATGTGAGTCCTTCTGATTTCATGGAAGGCTGGACATTATGGCTGGACGGAAACGTCATTCCCCGGAGGAGATCATCCGTAAGTTGCGCACGGCTGATGAGCTCGCGGCGCGGGATACGGACGTGGATGAGATTGCGCGTCAGCTCGGGATCTCGACCGCCACGTTGTACAACTGGCGTAAACAGTACGGCGGCATGAAAGCCGACGACGCGAAGCGGCTCAAAGAGCTTGACGCGGAGAACAAGCGCTTGAAGCGGCTGCTTGCGGAGGCGGAGCTGGAGAAGGACGCGTTGCGGGAGATCGCGCGGGGAAACTTCTAGGCCCGGCGGCGAAGCGGCGGGCCGTGACGATGCTCCAAACTCGTTTGGGGTTATCGGAGCGGCTCGCGTGCCGCGTTGCCGGGCAGCATCGTTCGGCCCAGCGCAAACCACCTGCGGACCAGACGCCTGCCGATCCGGATTCTGGTGTGCGGCAATGGCTGCGTGACTGGGCGAAATCTCACCCCCGCAAGGGCTACCGGCGGGCGTGGGCGGCGCTGCGGGCAGAGGGCATGGTCATTAATCGCAAGAAAGTGCACCGGCTGTGGCGGGAGGAAGGACTGCGAGTCGCGCAGCGGCGGCGCAGACGCAAACGTGTCGGCGCATCGACGGTACCGATCACCGAAGCCATGGCACCGAATGAGGTGTGGGCCATCGACTTCCAATTTGACACCACCGCCGACGGGCGCACCTTCAAAATCGCGTCAATGGTCGACGAACACACCCGGGAATCGCTGCTCAACATCGTCGGCCGGTCGATCACCGCCGACGATCTCGTGGCCGAATTGACCGCGGTGATCGCGCGCCGCGGCACCGCCCCAACAGTGTTGCGCTGCGACAACGGCCCGGAACTGATCTCCCGGGCACTCAACCGATTCTGCGAGGGCAGCATCGGCATCGCCTACATCCCGCCCGGCAGTCCCTGGTGCAACGGTCATATCGAATCATTCAACAACCGGCTGCGCGATGAATGCCTCAACCTCAACGTGTTCCACAGCATCCTCGAAGCACGGGTCGTCATCGGCGACTGGAAGCAGACATATAACCTCACCCACCGGCACTCGGCGCTGAACTACCTCACACCCAGCGAGTACGCTGCAACCTGTCAACCCCAAACCAAGGCCGCATAACGCATGGACCATTTACCGGGGGCATTCCACCCCATCTGCCGCAGCTTGTCGGCAGCATTGATTGCCGCTTGCCTAGGGCTCTGGATATACCGCATTCATGCACGATCCCACGTACGGGTGAGGTAGCGGAACCTTTGAAAGAACCGGTCAGCATCTTCAACGCCCCTACACGAGCGAGCGGCCGGACACAACATTACAGCCGCAACCACACATTGGCGCGAGTAAAGAGCCGTGTTTGTATTAAGGGCTGCTCCAGCTCCGCCGATGATACCCAACAGCAACAGGAGGGGACGCATGGTTGAAAGCTCTTAACGACGGTAGCCGAAATCGTCCGTCGCGCACCGGAGACGTCCTCAGGGACTATTTAGCTAGCTTCTCATCACCTACGTACATCAAAAGGCCGCCAATGATGAGTAGAATAGCGCCGAAAATAGGCCGTCCGGTAAGCAGGGAGAGCGCACCCCCGATAACCAGAGCTGCTCCGGCAGCGAGGAACCCTCTACCGTCGCCGCTGAAACCTCTCCAACCCGAATCCACGAATCATTCCACTCCACTACGCCACCCGGCAAGGTCAAGACCGGCACTCCGAAACGTCTTACGTCGCTGGAGGTCCCCAGAATAGCAGAGGGTTACTTGTGCCGCTTCCCGGCCAGGAACGAGCGGTCTTCCATAGTTAACCCTCACCCAAATGGGTCAAATGAGCGCAAGTCCGATGACGAGGATGACGGTGATAACGAATACCACAGCACTGATCACGAGCCGCACTCGCTGCATGCGGCGCACCTGCTCGTCGATGAACTCTTTCTCGCTGTTCCCCACGCAACCACTATGCCGTATGTGAGCCTGACGTATCCCTGGGTGCGGCGGGTCACGGGTTGCATGCAATTGTCCTTGCTCAACTAAGTTGACACAGGGCAGTAATCTGACCTGCGGTGCGACAACTAAACTGAGCACCGTCGGGCAAGTTTGCTCACTTTAGTTGTCGCGGATCGACGTTTCCCGATCTACATTGACGATCATGTTCCGCTCTTGATCAGCAGGGCGACGAGCGCCCAGCCTCCGGTCACCCGAGAATCGGGCTTCTGTTGAGCGTGGGGAAGCGGATCAGGCATTGCCTCTGCTGATCAGTCAATGTTTGGCAATCCTCGGAACCGACCCGCACTGCCCGCATAGTGGTAGGTGAGGTGACGTTCGAGCCAGTTTGTGTCGTTCCTGGGGTTGATGTCGAACTCGCCGAGAACGTCAGGGTCGTCGTAGCGTGCGTCTATGACTTCGACGAGTGGGTCGCGTCTGCGGTAGTAGCTGCGGCGGCTCCATTCGTAGTTCGGTGCCGCTGTCCGTCGCAGCTCCCCAATGAACGCGGCCAGCTGCGGCGATTCGTCGGCTGGCTTGTCTGGCCAGCGGTGTTTCATGAGCAACATCGTGAGCGCGACACGTTGCGGGTAGGTGGCAGCGGGGATTGTGGGATCGACTGTGGATATCATCCAGTCTGCGCCGTGGAACCGTTCCATTAACTCGCGGTAAGAGTCGTCGTGTTCTTGCCGTTGGTGCCAGCTGCGTCCAATGTAGGTGGCCTCCCGGAACGCTGAGATCACGGAGTGGCGGCCGTGGCGGCGGATGAGCCGCCGATGCTGGACGTTCGCGGACAGGATTTCGGGATGCTGGCGAAGGCTGGGCTTTGTCCGCATCGTCTGGTCCCTTGCGCTGCCGATCCAACGCTGGTGTCGGAGGCAGACGACATGCTCGTGCAGGTGTCGACAATGCGGTGCGACTTCGTGGCCACGCGCGAGGCTGCAGAGTCTGCACTCGGGGCGTGTGGGCCCAAAGGGGTCGGGCCGGGTTCTCAACCGCATGCTGGCCAGATCGTCCCGGCTGCAGAGTTCGAGCATTGCCCATCGCAGCGAAGCAGCTGGCCGGCCGCTCACCGCTGCGAGTGACGCGACTGCCACCGGGTCCGACTTTCGGTTGCCGGTGAGCCACCGCCGGAGTTCGTCGGGATTGAGCCGGTTGGCGTGCGCGAGCCGCCGCAGGTAGGAGTCGAGGGATTCATCAGCAGCCGGTACGACAGTTCTCGGCAGGCGCCGAAGCGGCGCCTGCAGGTCGGCTGACAGGATCATCCCGCGTTCGCTGCCCCTGGGCGCGGAGTGACTGACTCAGCGGCGTGGTCAAGGGCGGTTGCGTCGAGCAGATCACGCGTGACGGCCTCATCACCTGTCAGAATCGCCGAGATGGCGGCAGTCCTGATCAGCTGCGAGAGGCTGGAGATACTGCCTCCGGTGCGTTGGTGCAGATACTTCGCATTGCGGGTCAGCGTGCCGTGGCGATGTCCGAAGAGGCGCAGGGCTTGTTCCAGCGATGCTACGAGAGCGCGCCACTCATCGCCGTAAGGGAACGGACCTGTGCGCACGAGAACCGACCGTGCCGAGATTTGCTTGCCCCGAACGCCTGTGAATAGGCCGGAGCGTTCAACGTTAATTCCGGCGTAGACGAATGTTGCGGGCATGTGCTCGGTGAAGTATTTGAGGTGGTCGGACATGTCTTCACCGGCCGACGTTGCGAGGTTCAGGTTGTGGATCTCGTCGACGATCACCAGGTCGGTGCGTGCCTGGGTCAGCACGTGGCAGACCGCGTCGGCGATATCGGTCGTGTTCGATCGCGGCCGATACGGCAGCCCGAGGAAGTGCGCGAATTCGGTTGCGAGCTTGCGCGGCGATCCCTTCGGTGGGGTGGTGATGTAGACGACGGGGATCCGGTCTTGGCTGGGGTGGCGGCGCCGTACACGTTGTTCGTGGATACGGCCGAGCAGCTTGATCGTGGTGGACTTGCCGCTGGCCCAGGGACCGTCCACGATCAGCGATCGTCGCGCACTGATGTCGCGCTGGTTGAGCAGCATCAGCAGCCGACCCTGATGAATAATCTCGCGCACGGTGGAGGTTTCGATGATCACGAGCTCAGAGTGGTAGGCGATTCGCCGCTCGTCGTACTTCTCGCGGTCCAGATCGTCGAGTCCATCGTAGATCCGAGGTTCAAGCAGGTTCACCTAGTATTGGCCGATAACTTATATTATGTCAGCTAATAGATATCGAGTCGCAGAACTTGCGAACTCGATGCCCCTACTTGTTGTCCTGTCTCACCCTTGTTGAGGCATTCTCAAGTTAGTTGAGGCATGCATCGACAGTGGGCAGCGTACTCGGCCGGGGTGCGGTGGCCGAGTGCTGAGTGCCGGTGTCGTGTGTTGTGTTCGTGCTTGTAGTCGCCGATGACGACCCTGGCCTCTAGGACGCTGGTCCAGTGGTTTCGTTCCAGGCACTCGCGCCGCTGCCTTGAGTGGAACGATTCGATGTAGCCGTTGTTCCACGGCGTGCCGGGCGGGATGTAGTCGATGCCGACCTGGTTCGCACAGAACGTCTGCAGCGCACGCGAGATCATCTCTGGTCCGTTGTCCAGCCGCAGGACAAGCGGTTTCGCTGCGCGCGGAGAAGACCTTCTAGAGTCCGTCGACCACGCACTCGCTGGTGACCGACCGGTCCACGATGTTTAACAGGGATTCGCGGGTGTGCTCGTCGACCATCGACGCGATCTTGATCGCCTTGCCGTCGATGGTGAAATCGAACTGGAAAGCTCCCCCTCAACTCCGGCTGCCCACACGACGTTCGCGGCATCCGCGGCAACCTGCGGGTATGTCGACCGGCCTGTCTTTTTGCGGCGGACCCTGACTCGCCGCGGCAGGCCTTCCTCGCACCACAGCCGGTGGATCTTCTTCTTGTTCACGAGCTGTTGCTGGTCATAGCGCAGATGCGCCCAGGCGCGGCGGAACCCGTGGCAGGGATTCTTGGTCGAATACTCCCGCAACTGGCTGCGCAGCGCAGCGTCCGGGTCGCCTGGTGTCTGCGCCAGCGGCAGTCGCCGGTACGTAGATCGAGGTAGCCGAACCACCTTGCACGCGAATCTTTCTGACATGTCCTTAACCTGTTTGAGCATGTCGATCGCGCGGCGTTTCGCAGCTGGGCTCAGAATTTTCCCCGGCTGATTTCCCGCAGCGCGTCCTTCTCCAGCTCCGCATCGGCCAGCAGCCGCTTTAACCGCGCGTTCTGCTCACGCAACTCCTTGAGCTCTTTCGCCGCGTCGGTATCCATGCCGCCGTAGGCGCGGCGCCAGTTGTATAGCGTCGCCGGCGACACTTCGAGCGCCGCAGCAATCTCCTCCCCAGTCTTGCCCGCAGCGGCCAGCTCGTCCGCCTTGCGCAGCTTGCCGAACGATCTCTTCAGCCGAGTGCTTCCTCCGTCCAGACATCAGCCCTGATTATCCTCTCAGCCCAACCAGCAGGGGTCTCAGGACTCCAGAACCACCCGGACCGATTTGCAGGGAACACGCCACTGAATCAAGCTGTCATAGTCACCCGCACTAGGGTTACCCTAAACAAGCAGCGATACGGGGGATCGGACCAGCGTTGACGCGGATCTACGACAACATCAAAGTCCAACTAGGCCAGCACCTTCAGCAGTCGTTCCAGATTTCGGACCGCATGGATGTCGCTGTCGGCTATTTCAATCTCCGCGGCTGGTCCGCGTTCGATGCGCTGGTCAACGACAAGGTTGCAGCCGGCGCACCCAATCCGGTTGTTCGTGTTCTTGTCGGCATGGTGATGGGAGACGCACAGCAAGAAGCACTCGACCAGTTACAGGCAGCAGTGGACGGCGTCACAGAACATGACGCCGACAGCACCGTCATGCGTGAACGCAAAGCTCAATTAGTCGAACATTTACGGGCCCAGCTGATGCGTGGCCTACCGACTAATGCCGACCGGGCCGCGTTGCAGTCACTGCGGAACTTGCTTGACCAGGGTGTGGTCGAGTTGAAGGTCTTTACTCGCCGACCGCTGCACGGCAAGACATACATCTGCCACCGCCAAGACCCCATCACCCCTGTGTTTGGGATCGTGGGATCGTCGAACCTCACCGCACCCGGACTGATGCACAACTACGAGCTCAACGTCGATGTTGTCGATGGTCAGGCGGCAACATCGTTGGCGGGCTGGTTTGAGGACCGCTGGAACGACAAGTTCAGCCGGGTGATCACCAAAGACATTCTCGACTTGATTGACGAGTCGTGGGCCACCACAACCCCCCGCCGGCCCTACGAAGTTTTCCTTAAGGTCTGTTACGACCTGTCCCGCGACGTTCGTGAAGGTCTGGCGGAATATTCGGTGCCGTCAACGATTTCAGGTCAGTTGCTCGAGTATCAGGCGACGGCTGTGCGGACGTTGGCGCGCAGGATCATGACCCGCAAAGGCACGATGCTTGGCGATGTTGTCGGTTTGGGTAAAACGTTGACCGCGATCGCTGTGGCATTGATGCTGCGCGATGAGCACGGTTACATGCCGCTGGTGGTGTGCCCTAAGAACCTTCAGTCGATGTGGGAAGACCATTTTGAGGCCTATGAGCTACACGGTCGGGTTGTTCCGTACTCGATGGCGCACGCGATCCTGCCCGAGTTGCGCCGCTACGCCTTCGTGATCGTTGATGAATCCCACACCCTGCGCAACGACACCCGTCGTGATTACAAGGCGATTCGGGACTATATCGACGCCAACGCTTCCAAGGCGTTGTTGTTGACCGCGACGCCGTACAACATTCGCTTTCAAGACGTAGCGAACCAGCTCGGTTTGTACATCGACGATGACGACGATCTGGGGATCGCCCCGGTCAAAGCGATCGAGTTGGACCCCCGATTGCCAGACAAGGTCGATGGTAAGACGACCACGATGGCAGCGTTCCGCAAGTCTGAACATCCGGACGACTGGAAACGTTTGATGAGCGAGCACCTGGTGCGCAGGACGCGGACGTTCATCAAGAACAACTATTCGCTGACCGATGAGGTCGGCCCCTATTTGCAGTTCGCCGATGGGACCAAGTTCCGCTTTCCGACGCGGCTGCCGAAACCGGTCGACCATTCGTTCGGGAAAGACGATCCCGCAACGGTCATGGCGAGCAATCAAACGCTCGACACCATCTATGCGCTAATACTGCCGAGATACGAACTGGGTGCATATATTTCGCCGACCGTAGCGCTCACGGACGCAGAGCGTGAATTCGTCGATAACCTCGCGCGTGGTCGCGGGAACGTAGCAGGCTTCGTCCGCACCACGTTCTACAAGCGCCTGTCTTCCTGCGGACACTCGTTCACCGTGTCGCTGAAGCGTCACGTCGCCCGCAATGAATTGTTCATGTACGCCATCGACAATGGTCTCGCCTTACCGACGGGCACGATAACGGAGAACGCCTTCGGCGAGGACGAAGATCCCAACGCCGACGCGACCGACGAGGACACCAGCACCGAGTCTTCAAAACGGTACGAAGCGTTGCTGGCTGCCAACCCAGCCGGCCTGAATTGGGTCAACCCCGCAATTTTCACCGCACAACTGCGCGAGCATCTGGCCGCGGACACTAAAGCGATCCGCGCGCTGCTCACCGCCTACGGCGAATGGGACGCCAAACGTGACTCGAAACTCGCGAAACTCGTGGAGCTACTAACGGTCAAACACCCCGCCGACAAAGTGCTGATCTTCACCGAATACAAGGACACAGCGGTATATATCGCGGCCGCACTCAAAGCTGCCGGAATCGAGCAGGTGGGCGTCGCGACCGGAGACAGTGACGATCCCACCGTGCTCGCGCAACGGTTTTCCCCGCGTTCAAACACCCTGCCTGGACACCCACAGACTGTTACCGCCGAAGACGAGTTACGTGTCCTTGTGGCAACCGACGTTCTCAGCGAGGGCCAGAACCTGCAGGACGCTCACATCGTGGTGAACTACGACCTGCCCTGGGCAATCATCCGCCTTATTCAGCGGGCCGGCCGCATCGACCGAGTCGGACAACAGTCCGACACGGTGCTGCTCTACAGCTTCTTTCACGAGTCGGTCGACAACGTCATCAACCTGCGGCAACGCATTTCGCAACGGTTGACTGCCAGCGCTGTCGCATTCGGGTCGGACGAAAGGTTCTTTGACCGCGAGGACGAAATCGCAATCACCGACCTATACAACGGAAAGCTCGACGACACCGAAGACACCGACGATGTTGACGCCTCCAGCTTGGCCTACCAACGCTGGCTCACCGCACAAACTGACGACCCCGAACTGGCAGCAAAGATCGCAGCGCTGCCGGACATGATTACCGCCACTCGAAAGCGTCGTATCGGCGAAACCGATGCGGTGATCTGTTACGTGCGGACAGAATCCGGCATTGACGGATTCGGGCAAGCAACCGACGCCGGCCAACGCCTGTTGACCGGGCATGAGGTTCTCAAAGCCTTCGAGGCCGATCCGCACGAACTTGGGCTCGAACAATCAGACAACCACGACCAGCTACTGGAAGCCCTGGTCCGCGGATCGCTGGCAACTCCGAATTTGGCCGCGGGCCGACTGCGTGGTGTGAGACGAAGTTTGTGGAACCGCTTAGGCGCGACGCTGCACAACCACGACGCCGAAACACAGGCAGCCCTAGATGAGCTCTACCAGCATCCACTTACGAAAGATGCCGAGAACCGGTTGCGCCGCAGCATCCGCAACGGCGCAACCGACGATGACCTGTCCACGTTCCTGGCGGCGCTGCATCGAGACGGCCAGCTCGTCCTCACCACTCGTACCGGGAAAGACCCCATCCGCATCGTGTCCAGCATGGGAGTACGCGCATGACCGACAACCGGCTCCTGGACCTTGTCGACGCCCGCGACTTTCGCACCCTGTTCATCGACGAGCTGGGTTGGGAAAACCCGAACCAACCCGACACCAGCTTCGACGTTGACGGGCACAAGTACACGTTCAGCCAGGTCGCCGGTTACAAAGGCATGCGGATATGGCACTGTGCTGACCTGCCGCCACGAAAGATCCAGCGCGCCCTCGATGTACTGGTGGGCCAGTCGAATCAGGAACGGCTCCTCATCTTCACCAGCCCCACTCGTCAAGATTGGCGCTGGCCGCGGCGCGCCCAGCTCGGCGGGACGAACGCGAAACTGCTTGCCCACGAACACGTTGTCGGAGATCGCAACACGCACCTAACGCAACGCCTCAAAGCGATTGAGCTGGACTTCGACGAGAACGTGTCGTTGGTTGCGCTGCTGGAAAAGATGCGGGACGCGTTCGATCAGGAAGCTGAAACCGCATCAGTCGCAGCAGCTCGACTTATGGGCACCCTCTACTCCGAGCTTGAAGTGGCAGGCGTTGTAGACCATGACGCCACCCTGCTCCTTGCACGACTGCTGTTCCTGCTGTTCGGAGACGACGCAGGAATGTGGGAACCGGAAAACCTGTTCGAGACTTTCCTTCGCGAGAACACTGCGGACGCAACGCTGCATGCCGACCTCATCGAGCTATTCGTCGCTCTCGACACCGATGAGCGAAGGCGTAACCTGCCAGCAGGCAGTCCGTACACGATCTTCCGCTACGTCAATGGCGGTCTGTTTCACGACCAGCTCCCCCTGCCCGCCTTGACCACAAACTTCCGCACCGCATTGCTCGAGGCATGCGAGTTCGATTGGTCGGTCATTAGCCCCGCAGTGTTCGGGTCGATGTTCCAGACGGTCAAGAGCAAGGAAGCGCGCCGCGGCGGCGGTGAGCACTACACCACCGAGGAGAACATCCTAAAAACCATCAGGCCGCTGTTCCTCGACGAGTACCGTGACCGCCTCGATCGAGCGTGGGATAACAAGGCTCAGCTCACGAAGCTACACAACGAACTTGGCAAGCTGCGGTTCCTGGACCCCGCGTGCGGCTGCGGAAACTTCCTCATCGTCGCCTACCGTGAGTTGCGTGCTCTGGAACTCGAGCTGCTCATACGGCGTCGCGACCTCGACATTGACGACACAGAGACAAAGAAGTTGAAGGTCGACCGGACCCAGATGACCCTCGACGTCACCGACCTGATCAGGGTGACTCTCGACAACTTCTACGGCATCGAGATCGAGGAATGGCCGGCGCGAATTGCTGAGACGGCGATGCTGCTCGTCGATCATCTCGCGAACCAGCGAATGACACTCGAGTTCGGTGTGGCTCCGGACCGGCTCCCTATCGAAATCGCACCGACGATTCGGCACGCGAATGCCGTCGAGGTGGACTGGACCAAGCTGGTCCCCCGCACCGACGGCAGAACCATCGTGCTTGGAAATCCGCCGTTCGTCGGGCACAGGGAGCGCAAGGACCACATCAAACGTGACCTCTCGCGGGCCTGGGGCGCGAACCCCAGTGGCGCGCTCGACTACGTCACCGCCTGGCATGCCAAGTCGCTCGAACTTCTTGCTGACCGTGATGGCGAGTTCGCGTTTGTCACTACGAACTCGATCGCGCAAGGGCAGGGCGTCCAGCCGCTGTTCGGCGCGATCTTCGCGGCAGGCTGGCGCATCAAGTTCGCCCACCGCACCTTCAAATGGACATCAGAAGCCACGGGTCCGGCAGGCGTTCATTGCGTCATCATTGGGTTCACCCGCGATGCCATTACACAACCGCGACTCTGGGACTACGAGACGATCAGCTCACCGGCCAAAGAAGTTCCCGTCTTAGACCAGATCAACGCATATTTGCTCGACCGTCCGAACGTGCTTGTCACTCCGCGAACCAGGCCACTTTCGCCGCAGGTCGCTGAAGTGAACTACGGGACGATGCCCTGTGACAATGGCAATCTGCTCATCAACACTGTCGGTGAGTACGAGAAATTCATGGCGGATCCGGTCGCGGCGCGATACGTTCGCCCATTTGTCGGGTCGAAGGTCATCCTGAGCAACAAGCA
>NZ_JACHWS010000005.1 GCF_014191505.1 Hoyosella altamirensis | reverse complement strand
ATGCTGCTTTTCCTGCTGCTTCTGCGCGAGGCGTTCACCCACGCAAGGTGTGTCGATCAGCCCGGCCTGCCGGAGCGCGTGATGCTGCTCGTCGACCACCTCCGCGACCGTCGCGACCGCTTCGGCGAGCTGCTTGATCGCGCGCTGGTGATCCCGGAACGCCACATACACCCGGTGCGTGAAATCCTGGAACGTCTCCAAGCGAACGAACAGGTTCATGACACGGCCTCCTCGACGAGCTCGGCGGGGACGTGGTGATAGACAGCGTCGTAGACACGCATGGCCAGCTCGGCGTCGTACATCGCTGTGTGCGTCTTGGTTCCGTCCACGTCGATGTCGAGCTGCTCGGCGGTGCCACGCAGCCCGCGCGGGTAGGGCCACCCGAACTTCCCCGCCGCATACGTCTCCACATCAATCAGGCGGTAGTGCCAGCCCGGCGCGCACTCGTGGCCCCGCAGCAACCGCTCCAGCGAGGCCGCGTCGAACGCGACGTTCGCGCCCACCAGATACGCGTCGAACGTGAAATCCATGACCTTCTCCGCCACATACGCAGCGGGCCGGAACGACGCACACGCGGACAGGATTCGTTCCGCTTCATGCGCGCCCACCGACGGGCCACGCACACCCTGCGGATGCCGCTCGAAATAGCCCCCCACCCTGAGACCAGTCAGGTCAGGCAGGCGAGCAAGATTCACAGCGTCCCGAATGAAATAATGCCTCCGCTTCACGTGCCCGTCCGGCCAGCGCTTGATCATCGCGACTTCCCACACGTGACGCCACGGCGCCAAACCGTCCGTCTCCACGTCGAGTGCAACGATCGGAAGTTCTGTCATGCTGGAACTCCTTGCTTCCGAGCTGCACGTCTCATTCGATTCCGAGTTCTGTTGCATTCACGGCACTGCCGACTTCCGGTCTTATCGACGTACGTATTTCGATCGTCGTACGCGTGCCCCTGGGGGCAATGAGTTCTTGATTTCAGGTAGCTTCCACTGCCAGGGCCGGGGCTTTTTGACCGAGCTTCAGCGCGGCGAATCCGCTGCCGCTCAAGCCGACACGTAACGCAATAGCGCTTCCCATTGGGATATGTACGAACGTTCGTTCCGGCCAGCGCGTGACCACGCTGGCACTCAGATCTAGTCCGCTCAGCCCAGTAGGGCGCGCCCCGCCGCATATTCTCTGCGTGCGTCACAGGTTCCAGGTGGTCTGGGTTACAGCAAGACCTATTGCGGCACAGGTGGTCTAGCTCCAAACCTTCCGGAACCGGACCGACCATCAGTTCATGCATCGCGACATGAACGAGTTTGTGGCCCCCGATAGCCTTCAGGGACACAGTCCCATAGCCATAGCGGTTCCTCGAAGCCGTCCAATTCCAGCATCCTGTGCTGATGTCTTTCGTCACGTTTTCCAGCAGGTGCGTCAGCGGATCGTCCACAGTGATTCCTCTAGGCACGGTGACCACCTGTCTCACCTGAATCGCTCTTCGCCTGCTCGCCTTCTAAAAATTGGACGCACTGGCTTGCTTCGTGCTTTGACAGCTCGGAGGAGCTGGTGAATGCGCGTTTGAACGTTTTGCTGAGCCAGTCGAGCTTCTCTTCCTTCGACGCCAGACCTTCCTTCTCCAGCAGCATGTTCAGCTTCGCGAGTTGCGGCTTAGTAGCGTCACCAGCAGGTGGCTGCGCGGCTGGCTCAGCCTGTGGGGCGGGTTCAGTGTTCACGCTGTGGCTGCCGACGCCGAGCCGTGCTTTCACACCCTCGATGCCCTTCGGTGCCACCGTGCTCGCGCGGACTGGCTCGGATTCGCCTTCGAGGATCAGATCCTCACGTGTCGGGATGCCGAGCAGCACATCACTGTAAAGAGCGTCACCCGTCTCGCTGATGCACTTCCACCGCAGCATCTGCTGAGGATTCGTCGCGTACTTCTCGTTCTTCGTGTACTTCGCACGTTCGGCACGCTCGATCGTCCACTCAGAGGTGAACTCTTCCCCCGTGTCGTGGCGCCGCGAGTAATACCGCACCACCTTGTCTGTGGCCTCGACTTCTTGCAGCACGTGCCCAGCACGCCGGATCAGGGCGGCCTTCATCTTCGCGGACATCGACACACGCCCATGCACCACAAACATGGTTTCCAAAGCGGTCATCAGATCCATACCCAGGGGCGCTGCACGCAACGCCACCACAGCAATATCCGCTGCCGGGTCACGCCCAGTGTTCACATCATTCGGTTTCACCCGGAACGCTTCCGGGATGATCTGCGACCGGCAGATACCCTGCCCGAACCGGTACGCCTCATCCCACTGGCGGAACTGTTCAGCCAGCGACGCACCACCAAGATTCGCGGTCGTGGAGACGATTTCACCTGTGTGGCTTTGCACTTCAATTTCACTCATGCTGTTTCTCCAATGAGGTCTTCGGGATTGGTTTTCGCTGCGTAGAGGGCGATAGCGCCGCGGCCAGTTGGTCGGCGGTCGGCGATTCTGTGGCCCTGGCAGATGGCGCGGCGTGCGTCGCCGATACGGTCGAGCACTTCTGTTTTCACGCTGCGGTGGTACTTCGTGACTGCTTTCAGCTCCGCGTCCGCGCGGAGATAAGCTCGTGCGAGGCTGTCGTCAAGCTCGACTTCGCGGTCCTCAATACCCGGATGCAGTTCACGAACGCATTCATAGGTTGGGATGCTGTCGTCGAGATCCGGGGGCGTATCACCCGCGAGGCTGTCCATGAACTTCCGGCACTCTGCCTCGATGTGCGCGCCGAGCTCGGCGTCGTACTCGATCACATACGTGTGATGCTGCAGGTACGGGCCCATCACCATCAGATGCGCGGGATGCTCGGTGTACCCAGTGAAATGCTGCTGCGCCACCACCTGCACGAGATAGTCGGCGGGGGCCTGGTCGGTGAAATGGTCACCCCACTCCTCAAGCTTCCGTGCAGTCTTGAACTCGACGATGCGTTTGTGGCCGGACCCCCGGCGTGCCCTGCGGTCCAGATGCACCACCAGAGGGAAACCGAACCGGTCATGCGCAACCCGCACCTCACCGGGGGAGAGCTGCCAGCCCGGGTTCTCTTCCCGCCACAAGTAGGCGAGCGCGAGTTCCATCGCATGCCCAGTCGTGAAAATATCTCTCGGCGGCTCCGGATCCACCAGGCCCTTCATCCTGTGCCACAACCGGTATGCGGACTCGTAGCGCGAGACTCCGAGCACCGCAGCCGCCTTCGACGGCGACATGATGCACTGCCACGCCGCGCCACCAGGAGACAACGAATCCGTCATGCCGCCACCCCAGCCTTCTTGGCTTGTCGGCTGGCGTTGTAGCAGCGGGCGCACATCGAGCCGTTCTCCCGACGCACCCACCCCTCCGGCATGCCTTCCTGCCACGAACGCCGCGCGCTTCGAGTCGGCCTCCCGCACCCAAAACACGGGTCGCCGTCCTGCAGCTTCTCCGACTCCGGCAAAGTCCCCGCGCCGCGGCGGGCCTCATAACACGCTCTGCACAAGCCTTTGGCGTGCCGTATCGCCCACCCCTCCGGCAGCTCAAGCCCCTTCTCGTACACCATGTGCCGGCTACGCGTCGGCACCTCGCAATCCAGACAGGGGTCACCATCGTTCTTGAGCATCGGTTTCCCGCGCTTACGGTCGTTGCCGAGGTACCGGCCCGCGCGGATCACACCCGTATCACCGAGCCGTTCCGCCTCGTCACGGCACTGCTTCACAACAGGGCACCGGTGGCACACTCTCGCGCACTCGGCCTCAGCCTCATCAACGCTCGAATACGCAGCCCACCAATCCAAGGTGGATTCCCACGTCCCCGGCCTGCACAACGCTTCATCACGCCAACGCATTTAAGCTGCACCGCCTTGCCGGTTACGGGCGATCCACCAACCCGAAACCTCAACTTCAACAATCGCGGTGCGGTCCCGGAACGGATCACTGAGCGCGTCACTGATCACCGCATACGCGCACGACTGGCAGAAGAACCACTCCCGGTCGATCGGGCACTCAAGATACTGAGGACCGAGCTCCATGGACGCTTGCGACAGGGCAGCTTGCTGCTCACAGCGAATCTCGTGCCACGACACGCTCGCGACACCAGGATCGCCGCACTCCTCACATTCCGGTGTCGGCTCAGCCCACCGCGGCAACGCATGCGACACCGACGAATGCACGACACCCTGGTCGGGAAGGCCCCCGGCCCGCAGCATCCCCAAAAGCACATCATGCGGGTACTTGAACTCGACCGGGATCATGGTTCACCGTCCTCACTGGGAACGGTCTTCTCAATCAGTTTGTCGAGGAACACGCTGACCTGTTTCATACGGTCATCCGCCTGGTTCGCTGCCCGCAGTTCCTTAGTGAGGGCGAGTAGTGAGCAGGTCAAAGCAGCGTGCCTATGTGACGAGGCTTGCAGGGTGTACGTGTACCGGTCCGGGCCTTTCGATGCGGACAGGTCGCATACGTTCGCGGCGGAGAGGTGCCGTTCGGCTTCTTGCTCCCAGTTCACGGTCACCACGTCCACGCCAGGAAAACAGTGAGACCGAGGAGGCCACCGAGGATGGACATGAGGATGATCCCGAGGATCACTTCGGTTTTGTCGAACTCCTCGTCCGGGTCACGGTCACGCTCAGGAGGCAGCCAATTGTGGTTCATGACATGTCACCTCGGCTCCGGGAAGTTGTCGCGGGTCCAGGTGCCAACCTTCGGACGTTGAAGTTTCGTCAACCTACGGCCATCCCGCCACGCGTTCCAAGCCACAATGAAGAAGGCCACGGCGTCACGGTCTGTGGTGCTTACGTTTTGTTGCTTCAAGCGATCGAATCGCTCTCGGAGCGTGAGGATCGGGCTTCCCTCGTCAAGGTTCGCGCCGGTATAGAGGCATTCGGCGAACTCTCGCTGAGCTTCCCCGTCGATCTGACGCAGTTTGAGCATGACGGCGAGTGTTACGGAAGGCCTTATCTTTACGCGACGCAAACGTTGTGATGCAATGTCGTTGACGAGTTCCATGTCAATTGGATGCTCATGTGCCCAGGTAACAATTTCAGGGTTGCTGATCGTGTTGGACGCGCGGTCGAGGAAGAAGTGGCCGCGCTCCCATTGGAGGTACACGCGGATTGCGCCTGCAATCATGCGGTGGTTTGTGTTGCCAGTTAGTCCATCGATGGAAAGTTGGTCTGCAGCGGTCCGTGTGCGTCCCTGGTCCATCGTGTCTTGCGAGTCATTGGTAAGTCCCCGGACCACGAGGAATGGTACGGGTGGGTAGTCGTCCGGAAGTCGCGATAGCGCGGTGAGCCTGTGCTGTCCGTCGAGTAAGACGTTGTCGATGGACCATTTGATTGCCTCGCCGTTGTACTTCCATCGTCCTGATTCCATTTCCCGCATGAGGGTGACGACGTGTGATTCCCTGATTGGCCTGTTTCGGGTGTTCCTGGCTAGGACGCGTCGAGCTAGCTGCGGGTCGATGTGGATTATGGAGTGTGAGGGTTTCTTGTGGTCAGGGTGGAGAACGAATTTGGTGGTCATGGGTTATCCTTCGAGTGTGGTGATGACGCCGTTCAAGGCGTCGCGGGCACGGATCAGGTCGGTTAGGTTGGTTGCCACGATTTGGTCCGTGTTCTTTTTCATTCGGTCATCGGTCGTGAGTCTCGTGATTCTTTCGGTTGCTCGTTTCAGTTCGTAGGTGGCTTCGTCGAATGCATCTGTGATGGGTCGCCGCTTCGGCTTTACCGGCTGTGGATCTGCATTCCCCGTGGGATCGGGTTGTTCTGTGACTCGCATATCGTTGAGTTCGTCAGCGGTCATGCCGGGCGCGATATTCGGCTGATTGAGTTCATCGAGGTCGGTTTGCGGCATGAGCGGCGACGATGAGCGCGGCAAATAGGTCTTGCCGTCCGTGCCAGTAACCGGCTGAGGATCAGGTGTTGCATTTGCAACACGTCCAAGTTCACGGCTGATCGTGCTGTAGTGATCACCTGTTGCACTTGCGATTGCGCGCGTAGACATACCGATCTCACGCATAGACGCCACGACCTCTTGCCGCTCCTCACGCGGCAACCGGATCCGGCTGGTCCCGAACTCGCGGGTACAGTAGTCATCCCACGACGCATAACCCAGCGCATCCCACGCACGGGACTGATACGCCTGCTTAATCAGCTCCCATATAGCTTCGACACCCGTTTTGATCCGGTCAGTCAAAGCTCGCGCTTCGGAAGCAGTCAAAACAAGGTCGTTCACAGGTCCGCCACCCCCTGACTGTTCATTCCGCGTGCGTATGTCATCGCGGCCTGTAGCTCATGGATAGGGAAACGGCGGATCTCGAACTCACCACGAGCAACGGCCCACTCACGGCCCGGGCGTAACTGCACCTTCGGCGGCGAAACAAACTGGCGGGCATTCATGACGCCACCGCCACGATCAGGGCGATAACACCGAGGACCACAAAAATGCAAACCGACCGTCCCGCAACAGTTCCCCACGCCGCACGATCACGACGCGACTGTGTTGGCGGCCCTGAACCACTGAGGGGCATCATGTGGTCACGCATCCGCATGTGCAGCGCACAGGCCTCGTTGATGCTGCGTCGAATCCGGTCACTCAACTCGGGTGGCAGACCCTCTCTGGTTGTGCCGCCCACCTCATCGTGGGCGGCACGTTCTCCTACTGTTAGAGCGCCAACATCAACAGAAGGAGAAACCTGTGGCGAATTACCTGCGCCTGTACTACCAGCCCGCTCACCTGATGCCTCCGCATGGCCATCTGAGTCATTTACTCCCAGTAGATGCCGACCTGGAAGAGATTGATCAGTCGATGCGACAAGCCCTGGCGGCCGATGATGTGGCTGCCGTGCGGATAGTGCTGAAGGATCAGATCCTGCGGGATCACACGCTTTACGTGCGTCCCTCGATGTGGCCTGCGTGGATGATTGTGTCTTCTGATGACCCGGATGGAACCCCGCCGCGATAGCTGAATTGATCGCTGCGTTCCCGGAAGCGGCGTAAGCAGAGTCCTGCGCGTACTGCTCCCCGGGAACCCGATCAACCCACTCGTCGTCGATGAACACCTTGTTAGGCAGCGGCGGATTCAAAACAGGGTCAACCATCCCATCGGTTTCTAGCTCGAGGAGCCGGTTCACGACCTCATCCGCCAACTCGTCCACAATCCGGCGGACCTGAGACTCAGACAAACTCATGACGTGGCCTCCACTTCGGTATCCGGCCATTCGATGGGGGTGGATCGTTCGATCACGACGGTCGCGCCATACCGTTCGAGAAGGTCCGCGCGTTTCTTCGCCGTGGAACGCGATGCATAGACTTGGTTGGTGACGGGCCACACGAACTCGTGGGTGCCCATCATCTCGGTGTACCGGCCTTCGGGCCGCCACCCTGGGGGCTGCCAGCCAGGGGTGGGTTCCCACTCGTCACAGTCGGGATCGGTCGGGTTGACGGCCTGGAACGCGCCGTCGGGGTATTTCAGGACGCGGACCCTGTAGAGGTATTCGCCGTTGAACTTCATGACGCCGCCCCGATCCGGCGCGGCAACTCGAGGTGCCCGTTCGCGTCAATAAACCCGGTGATCCACTTCCACGCGATGTCCTGCCCCTTCGGGTACAGGCGGGTGACGAAGTAGTCACGCCCGTTTTCGGTCGTTCCCTTTTCGGTCCACGCCCACCCGTTCTTCACAGCCGTGGAGGTGGCGTGGTTACGGTCGGAACGGTCACCGTCGATCAGCATGCCTTTGTGGCGGAGGAACGCGTACACCTGTTCGTGGTTGATTTTCACGCCGGTTTTGATGCCCCACGCTTGTACTTCGCGGGCGAATCCTTGCCGGTGGATCGACGAGGTGGACGCAGTGTGCGCCTCAGCTTTCGCGACCTTCGGGGCGTCATTGCGGATTTGCGCGGCCATCATCTGGTTCTGTTCCGTCGCGGCGACGAGCTGCTTCGCGGTCTGGTTGAACATCTCCGACATCGCGAGCACACCGGAAGGCGTAGAAATATCAGGAAGAGACGGTGATCCGTACGATCCGGTCTTACGGATCTCAGGGAGAACCTCGCGAGTCAGCCAGCGGCGAATCTTGCGTGCTTCTTCCTTCTCGCTCTGGAAGATGAGCGCGTACATGCCTGATTCGTTTACGACAGTGACCAACTGGACCTGCGGGGCGATACCCTCGAACATGTGCGGAGTATCTGACCTGCGCAAAGTCTGCTTATCGTCGTGGTCGACCATTTTCAGCGCGGATGTCACATCACGGAGGGTGAGCATGCGGCACGCGTCAGGTGCAACGAACCACGGTTCGCCATCGATCACGACAGTGCGAAGCTGTGCACCTTCGTATTGGAAGGGGACGATCTGTGACGTATGATCTGTCACGTCAATCCTTTCTTGGATGTTGGTGATTCGGCTGGCCCTCACTTGCTGTGAACAGGTGAGGGCTTTTTCATGCGGCGGGCGTCTTTGCCTGACTGAGGCCCTCAAAGAACCGGTGAACGGGAACTCCGAGGAGTTTCGCGAGCTTGCCTAGCTCTTCGACGTTGAATGGGATCGCGCCGGATATGCGGCGGGAGAATGCGGCTTGGCTGATGTTCAGTGATGTGGATGCGCCTGCCTGGGATACGCGTTTCCGTCCCAGTTCGGCGCGAACGTTGCCAGCCACTGTGTATGTGAGAGTGTCAGTGTTTCGCACACAGCAACAGTAGGCACATGTGAGATACGGGCGCAAGCAGCTTGTTAGCGTCGGCGTGTTGCGTTGTGGGTAACAATGTCCTGGTCACAGTTGCGCAATTTCGCTGAGCGTGTAGATTATGCGTTATGGATAGCGTGTTGATGTTCCCGAACCCAGCAGCGCAGAACCGCACAGCAGACATCGCAACGCGTCTGCGCGGCAAACTGGGAGAACTGCGCGTCAGTCAGTCGCAACTAGCCCGACTGATTCACATGAACAAAGCCAGCGTGTCCCGTCGCCTCGCGGGGGACCATCCGTGGCGCATCGATGAACTCGAAATGATCTGCAACGCCCTACGGATAGACCTGGACGAGGTACTGACCGGAAAACGAATGAACCCCCGCCCGGATCATGATCCAGACGGGGGCAAAAACGACGGTTGGCCTACTCAGGGACCAGGCGGAGACAAATCGAGTTGATGCAGTAACGCTGGTCAGTGGGGGTGGGGTAGCCTTCGCCCTCGAATACGTGGCCGAGGTGACTGTGGCATGTGCTGCACAGCACTTCGACACGGCGCATACCAAGCGACTTGTCTTCCCGCAGGATTACCGCAGAGGATGACGCTGGATCAAAGAACGAGGGCCAGCCGCAGTGAGATTCGAACTTCTCTGTACTGCGAAAGATCTCAGCCCCGCACGCGCGGCATTCGTACACTCCTGGCTGCTTCGTGTCGGTGTACTCACCGGTGAATGGCCGCTCCGTACCCGCCTGTCGCAAGACGACGAACTCGTCCGCGGTGAGGCGCTGGCGCCACTCTGAATCTGTGAGCTGAACCTTCGGGGCGGGCAACTCTTCATTACTCATGCTTCAACGCTAATACGTTATTCGGGAATGCGTTCGCCCTGGGTGTGCACGATCGTCACTTCCAGCCATGATGGCACGGTCCGCTCGAGATCAGACATCAGCACCTCAAGCGGGGGCGGAAGATCAGGGCTTCGCACGTCTACGGTGATCCGTGCGCCGTTCGAGTCCACTTTCTCGACATGGCCTCGAGGAGTGTCGGCTATCCAAATGGTGGCGGCCGTGCGCACGTCCGAGACCCACTTCGCAACAACAATCTGAGTGACCGTGTTGACGGTAATGGGGATCGCAACGACAACGAGGAACGCGCCTACCGCGAGATACGCGTGTCCGCGCCGGAATGCGCCGTCGTGCTGTGCCGCGGCGGTGTAACCAGAAATCGCGAGAACGAGGACACATGCGGTGATGAGCGCAGCAACGTTCGAGAGAAAAAGAAGCAGTGCGCCAAGCCCATGAAGGAAATCTCCCGATCCGAAGCACACTCCAGCAACAGCGAGCGGAGGCACTAGAGAGATGGCGATGGCCACACCCGGAAGGACATCTCCGAGATCACGCCGGGCAATGGCGAATGACCCTGCGAGTCCAGTCGCGATCGCTGCCACAAGATCCATGATGCGAGGCGAAGTGCGCGAACTAATCTGCGAGTTCTGCATGATGTCCGGCACGTCGAACATCGCGGCAGAACCTACAAGACCAATAACAACGACCACGAGCGCGCCAAATGCAACCACCGCTGCCGACCGCGCTATCAGTCGAATTGAACCAGTGACAACCCCGAGCGCCATGCCCAGGATGGGCGTGGATAGCGGCGCGATGATCATTGCGCCGATAACCGTTGCGGTCGAATCGGTAATGACACCGGCGGTCGCGATCACCCCGGACAGGGCAAGCATTGTCCAGAACGCAGAACGTTTGGCCTGTATATCGCCTGTATGCAGATCGAGTCGATCGTGCAGTTCATCCAGGGTACGAAGTGCGCTCGCCGACATCACGTGCTGAGTATCGCTGAATCACCTCGCCCGAACAGCCTGGAATGGTCGCGATACTGCAGCAAATCTGGTGCGTGGCTCGAAGACTGCTCAGGGGGCAGGCGGTGTCCGGTACTTCGTGGGCACGCCCGCGTACTCCACGTCGTCGCGAATATAGGGCGGGTCGAGTCCCTGATCCAGCGTGCCCGCTTTCCGTGCATCGAGATAACGGTTCACGAGCACGGTGCAGACCACGATCAGCAGGAGGCTCCACCCGAGCGTCGTGCGGAGGAACTGCAGCGCTTCACCCGTTTGGCGCCACGGCACCGAGTACCACATGTCAAACGTGAGGAAGCCGTATGCCGCGAGCCACGCGGGCCAGTTCCGCATCACCGAGCGTTTCATGACCACTGTCATTAGCAGTGGGAAGATCAGCATCGAGTAGTACATCTGGCCGAGCGACCCGAGCAGGAACTGGGCAGTGAGGATCACGCCCGACGCTGTGCACAGGAAGAAGAGTTCATCGTCGCGGTAGTAGCGGTAGAGAAGCCAGAGCGACGTGAGGGTGATGACCGCGAAGAGTCCGCGAAGTCCGAGGACCATCCAGTCAGGCAAGCCGTAGTAAACCGCGTTGCCGGAGATTGCACTGTTGAAGTAGTCCCTTGATTCGGCTAGGTAGGGGACGGTTTCGCGCACAAATCGCCCGGGGTCTTTAGACAGCGGCCAGGCGATGGCCGTGAGCACCAGTGGGATCCCGAAGGACGCCGCAAATGGCTGCCACTGTTTCTTGATGAAAGGGAAGATCAACAGTGGCGCCAAGATCGGTTTTATCGCAATCGTTAACCCCATCGGCACCCCAGCCCACCACAAGCGGCGCTCGAGGAGGAACTTCAGAAAAAGTACCTGCGCGAGGAAAATCAGCCCGTTGATGTTTGTGTAAATGAGAGTGTTAGATACCGTCTCGGTGGAGAACATCGCGAAGATCGTGATGGGCATCGCGACGGACTTCAGGCCGTAGCCGAACATCTTCAGCAGGTAGTAGGCGGCGATCAAAATCCCGATGGCGTTGATCACGATATACAGGCGGCGCGCAAGATCGTAGTCGAGATAGCCGAGCGGAGCGATCATCAGGGTGCCGCTGGGCGGGTAGAGATAGTGCGGGTCTGTCCAGTTGAAGTTGCCGAGGTAGACATCGGTGTAGTTGATGAAGTTGACAGCTGCCGTGTAGATCGGCAGGAAGTCGTTGGTCACTGCACCGTTGAAGGCGAGGATGACAGTGCGGTGAATGACCGTCATCACGGCGAGCGGCCACATCACCATGCTGATGATGTCCGCCGTGTTCAAAGGCGACCTTGACTTCAACTGTGAGGGAAACACGCAGGTAAACTACCCCAAGTCGGACGCGGATGCGGTATGCCCCGCCGCACGTCACATTTACGCCGGGCAGGTATTGTCCTCGGGCACCCGGCCGTTGGTGATCATCGCTGCGATGAGCTGAGCGCCGCACTGAGAGTGGAGAAGCACGCCGTGCCCCATGCCTTGCCAGCCAAGCCGGAAGGTTGCGGCGCCACTCGCCAGCAGTGATCCTCGCAGATCAGCGCTTGTTCCAGTACCGGACCAGGGGTCGTTTTCTCCTTCCGCCAACAGGGCGGGGGCGGACAGTTCGTCCGGGAGTTCGACAGGGTCGATCGCGGGCCACGCTGCACAGAGCAACTGCCGCAACGCGAGAACCTCGCCGACGTGGGGATAGTCACTGCTCCACCCGCCGAGAAGCTCGCGGATGTTCTCGGGGACGGCACGTGTGGTCGCGTCGCTGCATTGGCCGATGAACTGACCATCATCGCCCATGATCGAGTGCATGTCGTAGCTGAGCTGAATCAGGCCATCAGCGGTGCCCCCGCGAGCCGCGGCAAGTGCCTGGGCGAGCCGCTCCATCCGGTCGTTCGGGGGCTGGCTGGTTTCGCCGAGAGATCCGAGTATTGCGGTCACGACGGCCCCCGGTGTCAGCGGTCCTGCCTGGCCGTTTGCGGCTTGCTCAAGGAGGCTACGGATCTCGCCGAGGGCGTCAGGCCCCAGCGGACAATCGATGGATTGACAGTACGAAGCGAACGTCCCTAACGCAGCTTCCGCGCCTTCCGCTTGCTGGGCCGCAACAGCGAGTGAATCAGCACCCGGCATCGAAGGACCCGATTCGGCCACCGCCGGTGCCGAGTCGATGATCAGCCGCGAGACGCCGCCCGGGAACAGCGCAGCATAAGCCAGCGCCACCACGGCGCCATTTCCCACTCCCGCGACCGCGAGCGTGTCGACACCCCAGAAATCACGCAGCGCATTTAGGTCATGAGCGGCGTTGGTTGCGGTGAAAAGAGTCTCCAGAGGTTCGATGTGGTCGGTGCACGCTAGCGTCGAGTCGCGCCCCACAGTTGCCGCCGCGTCAACAGGATCGCGGCCGGGTGTTCCCGCACCTAGGTCGATCTGCTGCTCCTCCAGAGCGCGGGTGAAACAGCTGACGCGATCTGAAAAGCCAGTTCCCCGCCTGTCTACGGCGACAATGGGCCGTTCAGCGAGAATCGCACCGCTCGTATCCACCATCGTGGCGAGCGCACGGGAGGCTGGCTGTGAGGCGCCCGTCGTCAGAACCAGCGGGGCCACATTCTCAGGCGTCTCGGCTAATCGCGCCCGTGTCAGCCCGATGTTCAGCCATTCCGCTACCCGCCCGTCCGGATCTGAAGGCACCGCGAAGGAGACGCATTCGAGAGTGACTCCGGGCAGATCGACGTCGAGGTTGTAGTGCGCGAGAACCGTCGCTGTGCAGTCCTGCCAGCGCATCGCAGTCTGGGGCGCTTCCAGTTCCGGCGGTGCGCCGTCAGGTGCTTCGTCACGCGTACCAGCTGGCGGAGGGCCGTAATCAATTGCGACGTCAGGCCTGTTCGACGGAACCGCCCCACAGGCCGAGGCGAACAAGCAGGCCCCCAACAAAAGGGCGAGCACTGCCCTGCGCCTTAGCGGTGAGTGGTCGACGGTGGCGCGGTTCTGCACCTGCGCGCACTCCTTTCACTGGCCTGGCGATTCCTGGGACCGGACCCAGCGTGTGAACACCGTTCCGTCATCTCCTGACAGCGTATGCGCGAGTCGCATTCTCCGCTGCTGCGGCAGTTCACCGGTTGCGATCCTGCCGCTGCTCCCAGCCGTAAGCACAGGAGTGACGCTCAAACAGAGGTCATCTACGAGGTCTGCGGCCAGCAGCGCGCCCAGCAGGCTGGGTCCGCCCTCGCATAAGACCTTTCCACGATTCGAAGAACGGAGAATCCGGAGGATCTCATGGCTATCGAGGGTGCCGGTCGGGCCAACTCTGATTTTGTTCACCTCGGCCCCCGCCGCGCGCAGCGCTGCGATGGCGCCTTGTGGCGCTTGCTCACTGGTGAAGATCAGCGGAGGGACAGCGGTGTCAGTGAACAACCGCGAGTGCGGGTCAAGGTTCGCGCTTGCGGTCACGACTGCGATTTGCGGGACAGCTGACTGCCCAGCCTCGAGCCGTCGCTGCCGAGCATCGTCACTGATGGCAACGCCGCCGTAGTTTTCCGCCCGGACCGTTCCCGCGCCTACAACGACGACGTCGGCAAGTTCCCGCAGAAGACCGAACAGGTGCTTGTCCGTTTCGCTCGAAAGCGCCCCAGACAAACCTCCTGAGGTAACAGCTCCGTCGATGCTCGAAACGAAGTTCACTCGGAGCCATGAAGATTCGGGGTAGCGGTAGATCTGGCGAAGCTCGGCATCGTCGCAGGTAGCTGTGAAATCTGTCGCACATTTGAGGTACTGCACAGTGTCTATCTGACCACGCGGATACGATGCACGAATGACTGAGCGCCTGATTGACCGGAAACCGGTGATCCCCGCTGATCAACTGGTGGCTCAAATGGTGCCGCCGCCGATGTTCAACGACGTCAGTTTTGACTCGTACATTCCGGATCCCAAGGAACCATCTCAGTCCCAGGCAGTGCAGACCGCGAGTGAGTTCGCCAGCGAAGTGGCGAAACGCAAAAAGGGCAAGCGCGGTCTGTTCGGGCGCAAATCGAAGAGTACGACTGGCAGCGGGCTGTACCTCGATGGCGGCTTCGGCGTCGGTAAAACACACTTGCTCGCATCGATCTACCACGCTGCCCCCGAACCGAAAGCCTTCGGCACATTTGTCGAATTGACCCACGTCGTGGGTGTTCTCGGCTTCATGAAGGCGGTCGATGAACTGGCCAGCCACTCTGTGCTCTGCATCGACGAATTTGAACTTGACGATCCCGGCGACACGATGCTGGTGTCGCGGCTCCTGACGGAGCTTTCGGCGCGCGGCGTCTCAATCGCCGCGACCTCGAACACTCTTCCGGGGCAGCTCGGCGAGGGCCGCTTCGCCGCGCAGGACTTCCTCAGAGAGATACGCAAGCTGGCGTCAGTGTTCGAGACGGTACGCGTCGACGGGCCTGACTATCGCCACCGCGACCTGCCACCGGCCCCCGAACCTACAGATCCCGCTGAGCTGGAGAAACGAGCGGCCGAAACGCCCGACGCCACCCTCGATGACTTCGACGAGCTGTGCGAGCACCTCAGCAAGCTGCATCCTTCCCGCTACGGCAAGTTGGTCGAAGGCGTTTCCGCCGTCTTCCTCGACAATGTCGGTCCTGCTGACGATCAGGCCGTCGCGCTTCGTTTCGTGGTGCTCGCAGACCGGTTGTACGACTCGAGCATCCCCGTGATCGTGTCGGGCGCACGGCTGGACGAGATCTTCACCGAAGAAATGCTCGCAGGTGGCTATCGCAAGAAGTACCTGCGTGCGACATCACGTTTGCTTGCCCTGTCTCGTTTCGGTGCCGCCGCGCACAGCAACACCTAAGGCGTTATCTGCAGCGACAACGCGAATATGAAATCGTGTTCAGTTTCCGCGCCGACGGTGAACGTCTTTGTGCCGGCCTTGGCGAAGCCACTTTTCTGGTAAAAGCGCTGGGCCCGGACGTTAAGTTGGTTGACCCCGAGCCACAGCGTGGCTGCGCTCGTCTGGCGCGCGTACTCGATTGCACTGCGCATCAGCAGTGTCGCCGCACCGTTTCCGTGATGGTGGGGGAGAACGTACAGCTTGCTGAGTTCGATCGCCGGGCCTTCGGGGAGTGAATAAGTACTCTCGCCTGGCGGCAGACCCTCACGCAAAAGCGCATAGCCGATAGCTGCGCCTTGCTCCCTGGCTACAAAAACCGCGACCGTGACGTCTTGCAGGTACTCGGTGAACCGCGCAGGGGAGAGGTTACGCGTGATGAACGTTGCGATGTCCGCTCTGGTCGTGTGGGGCGGGCAGGCCAGAGGGAAAGTGACTGCCGCGAGGTAGGCGAGTTCACCGGCGTCGGAAGGCGCTGCACGCTCAATTCCCAGGTCCGCTGGAATCACGTCGGCTGGCGCGGCTGAAGCAACGTCCGTCATCTGCGGGACCCTTTCGTGAACTCATCGTCTTCCCTCAAACCTTGCACGAAAATCTTGCACTCGTCACGTGCAGAGAAAGTTACGTCGATCGGCCGCGCGGGCGATGCGTTTCTCGACAGATGTTGGGGTGGACAGCATGGGTGCGGTGGGGTTTAAGGGCGCGGTTGCGGGTAATTCAGAGTCATCCCCGGCGACTGGACCGGGAGGAGGGAGAGTAGTCATGACTGACAACGGCGGCGAACGGCTGACGGAGGAACCGCAGGAGGAACGCGGTGCACCGGGCTCGCGGGACAAGGGGAGCCCTGGGCCTGGAGGAGGACCGGCAGACCGGCCTGCGGGTTCGTTTGACGACGAGGAGATGCAATCCACAACCGAGGAGGAGCCGACAAAGTGAAGGCCGCCCGGGTCCTAGTCGGTTCGGACTCAACGGGTGGTGCGCGACACCGGTGAAAAGGTTCCCGGATCGTGGCAGCAAGTGTCAGCGATTCTCATCCCGCGCGCCCGGAACAAGCTGCTCAATGATGTGGACTGCGAATGCCTGTGCCGCCGGTCCTTCTGTTGCAACCTCAGGTACTTCATCGGCGGCGATGCGCTGCAGCTGGAGCCAGCCAAGGTAGGTGGCGTACGCCAGAACCGCCTGGAGCCTGGCGGTTTCAGGTGTTAGGCCGAGGTCGGCGTATCCGCGAGTCAGGATGTCGATGCGCCGCGCGTTCACCCGCTGGATAGCTGCTGCGACTACGGGATCGTCCGGCTGCGCATATATCGCCGGTTCCAAGTTCGGGATGCTCGCGTCATTGACGTCGGCCAGTGCAATGAGGAAGCCGGCGCGCATCCTTTCCACGGGGTCTGCGATCTCGGCCATCGACCGCTCGACGCGTCCGGTCTCCAATTCCTCCCAGGCGATCATCGATTTCTCGATGAGGTCGCGACGGTCCTTGAAGTGCCAGTAGAACGAGCCTCGGGTCGCGCCGAGCTCGGTCGCAAGGTTGTCTACCGCGACTGAGGACACCCCGCCTCGCGCGATTGCGCGCAGCGCCGCATCGATCCACATCTGCTTGGTCCACTTGCCCTTCACCACATCCATACACTACTGTATTGAATATACATACAGTAGTGTATGGATGCCATGTATTGCCGATGCGCAATGGGGGCGAGAGCATGATCAGAATCGCGGCGTGGCTCATGGTGCTGTATGCAACCGCGCACACTGTCGGCGCGTTCGTCGTCGAGGACGCTGCTCGTCACGTTCCTGCGTGGTTCAGCGGGGAGCTGTGGGGTGAAGATTTCTCCAACATGAGCCCAGCGGGGAGTGCCCTGTGGCTGACTCTGGCCAGCTTTGCTCCACCGCTATTCATCCTCGGGCTGCTCCTGCTGTGGCTTCATCGGCGGCGTATCACCCCGCCTGCCTTCGTCGCCTGGATGCTGGGGGGCCTGACCATGATCGACGGAGTCATTAATCCCTTCACTCCGTGGCCGATTCTCCTGCTCGCCAGCGTCCTGTTACTGATAGGGATCCGGCGGGCGAAACGCGAGAATGACAGGCCGCATGACAGCGTGACCGATGCTTCGCGTCTAGGTCATTCGCGTGAGGTGGGATGAATGGCGCCACGTTCTCCGGGGATCTGGCTGTAAGGCTGGCCAGCCGCGGCCCGGTGCGTCTGCGGCGCTGCCCTCGCACGCCTATTGCACGAACGAGAAAACCCCAGGTCAGAAATGCTCTGACCTGGGGTAACTATGGTGCGCGATACTGGGATTGAACCAGTGACCTCTTCCGTGTCAGGGAAGCGCTCTCCCACTGAGCTAATCGCGCGGGAACCTCGTAAAGAGGTGGAGACGGGAATCGAACCCGTGTACACGGCTTTGCAGGCCGTTGCCTCGCCACTCGGCCACTCCACCGTAGGGGGTCAAGCCCAACGTCTTGAGCGGATGACGGGATTCGAACCCGCGACCCTCACCTTGGCAAGGTGATGCGCTACCAGCTGCGCTACATCCGCATGCTCCGTGCCGCCCGGGTTGGTTCCGTTCGGCGGTGCGGTTGAGAACATTAGCTGAACCCAGCCGCTGAGACAAATCCCTAGCGTGAGAGCGGTGTGTTGCGATCTGCCTCGGGCTGCGTCGCCCGCCGGTTGCGGTGAAGCGCTGCGCACGCAGATATTGTGAGGACGAGACTGTTGGTGGCCACCGCCGCCTCGTGCTATCGTTTCGTCCGCATCCGGGCTTAATGCACGGCACTCTTTGGTCCCGTAGCTCAGTGGGAGAGCGTTCCGTTCACACCGGAAAGGTCGCTGGTTCAATCCCAGTCGGGACCACACGAAAGAAACGTAAAGCCCCCGGGCCCTATGGGCAGCCGGGGGCTTTTGCGTTCAATGGTCAGTTAGTTTCCGGTGGCCTTGTCAGCGATTTCGTTCGCCTTGTCCTTGGCCTTCTCGGCGCCCTTCTTAACTGAGGACTCGGCCTGATCGGCCTTGCCTTCGGACTTCAGTTCGTCATCGCCCTTCGCGGCCCCGGCAGATTCCTTTGCCTTGCCAGCGAGTTCTTGAGCCTTGTTGCTGATCTTGTCGCCGATACCCATGCTTCGGAATCCTTCCGATCGATTGGTTCGTGCATGGCGCTTTGAGCGCCAGCGCCCAGTCTGCCGAGACGGACAGCTTTTCGCCACATTTTTGCGAGGTATGTATGGGATGTCTGGTATGTCTCTATCTGTCCGCGCAGGCCGGGTTGGCTAGCTTCTCGAAGTACCGGCACAATGGGTTCATGATTCCGCGGTGGAACTGTGGTTCCGCACGATTTTTGCTCCATAGGTCGACTGGGGCATGAATAGATCAACCGGCCCCGAATTGGCGACTGAACCAACCGGCACTCCCCGTCATCGCCCCTTGCTCGCGGGCGCCCTGTCGGTGCGCTCGTTCATCAAGAGTCATCCTCTTTCTGCCCTCGCCTACCGCACTCTCATCGGCGCTCTGGGCGCGCTGGTGGTGATCGTCGGGATTATTCTCATCCCGTATCCGGGACCAGGCTGGCTCATCGTGTTCACAGGATTAGGTATCCTTTCCACGGAGTTCGCTTGGGCCCGGCGTGTCCTCAGATACGGTATGGCCCGATATCACGCGCTACGCGGGTGGTATTCGCGCCAGCATCTGCTGATCCGCTTCCTGGGCGCTCTTGTCACGGTCGCCGTCACGGTGGTGACGCTGTGGTTCTTCGGAGTGCTCGGCCTCTTTGCCGGGTGGTTCGGTATCGACTGGCCGTGGCTCGAAGGTGTTTTGATGTAATGCCCGGCGCAGCCGTCGTTGAAGGTGGCGGCCGTAATGGGCGCGAGTGATCCGTCCATTCTGGACAGATGCAGATGAGGAGATTCGCACTGTGACGACGCCCGTGACTCGTTCCCAGGCCCAGCGCGTAGCCGTGCCGGCCGGGACGGCGGCCGGGCGGGCGGTATTCGACGCCGGCCTGCCGACCAAAGGTGCGGACGGCATTGTTGTGGTGCGCGATGCGGACGGGACCTTGCGAGATCTCTCCTGGACGCCCGATTCGGACGTTGAGGTTGAGGCTGTCGCGGCGGATACCGAAGAAGGCCGCAGCGTAATTCGCCATTCGTGCGCTCACGTGTTGGCGCAGGCCGTGCAGCAAGAGTTCCCCGAAGCGAAGCTCGGTATCGGCCCGCCGATCAAGGATGGTTTCTACTACGACTTCCGGGTGGATCGCCCGTTCACACCGGAAGACCTCACCCGGCTCGAAACGCGGATGAAGAAGATCATCAAGCAGTCACAGCGGTTCTCTCGGCGAGTGGTCGAATCGGTGGAGGCAGCGCGCGAGGAATTGGCAAAAGAGCCCTTCAAGCTGGAACTGATTGATGACAAATCGGGTGTGGATGACCCTGAGGTTATGGAGGTCGGTGGCAGTGAGCTGACGATCTACGACAACCTCGACCCCCGCAGCGGGGAGCGGGTGTGGGGCGACCTGTGCCGCGGACCGCACACTCCTACGACGAAACACATCCCAGCGTTCAGGCTGACCCGCACTTCTGCCGCGTATTGGCGTGGCGATCAGAGCCGCGAGGATCTGCAGCGCATTTACGGCACAGCTTGGGAGTCCCAGGAAGCGCTCGACCGCCACCTTGAACTCCTGGCCGAAGCGGAACGGCGTGACCACCGCCGCGTCGGCAACGAACTCGACTTGTTCAGCTTCCCGCACGAACTAGGTTCTGGCCTGCCGGTGTTTCATCCGAAAGGCGGCATTGTCCGCAAAGAGATGGAGGACTACTCCCGCCAGCGCCACATCGAGGCCGGCTACGAGTTCGTCTATACCCCGCACATCACCAAATCGGATCTTTATCAGGTATCGGGTCACCTCGACTGGTACAAAGACGGCATGTTCCCGGCGATGCACATCGACGCGGAACTCGATGACGATGGGACAGTCCGCAAGCCCGGCCAGGACTATTACCTCAAGCCGATGAATTGCCCGATGCACAATCTGATTTTCGCCACGCGTGCCCGGTCCTACCGTGAGCTGCCGCTGCGAATGTTCGAGTTCGGGTCGGTCTACCGGTATGAGCGTTCTGGTGTGGTGCACGGACTGACTCGGGTGCGCGGGATGACCCAGGACGACGCGCACATTTATTGCACTCGGGAGCAGATGCACGACGAGCTGACCAGCATTTTGCGGTTCGTCCTCGACCTGCTCAAGGATTACGGTCTCGACGATTTCTACCTCGAGCTGTCCACCAAGGATCCCGAGAAGTTCGTCGGTTCGGACGAGGTGTGGGAAGAGGCCACACGCACGCTCGAAGAGGTCGGTAAAGCTTCTGGTCTGGAACTTGTGCCCGACCCGGGCGGGGCCGCGTTCTACGGTCCGAAAATCTCTGTGCAGGCTAAGGACGCCCTCGGTCGCACTTGGCAGATGTCGACGATCCAGCTCGACTTCAACATGCCCGAGCGCTTCAGCCTGGAGTACACCGGCCCCGATGGGAGCCGCCAGCGCCCAGTGATGATTCACCGCGCTCTGTTCGGTTCGATTGAGCGGTTTTTCGGCGTCCTGACGGAGCACTACGCGGGCATGTTCCCCGCATGGCTTGCGCCAGTGCAAGTAGTGGGCATCCCCGTTGCGGAGAAGCATGAAGAGCACCTATTTTCGGTGATCTCGCAGCTCAAGTCGGCCGGGATCCGTGCCGAAGTAGACGTCAGCGATGAGCGGATGCAGAAAAAGATCCGCAACCACACGACCGGCAAGGTTCCATTCATGCTTCTCGCGGGCGACCGTGACGTAGAAGCTGGAGCAGTGAGCTTCCGGTTCCATGACGGCTCGCAGCTGAATGGGGTGCCCGCAGACCAGGCGATAGAGACCATTACGGGCTGGGTGTCGGGCCGGATTAACGCAGCCCCCGCCGCGGAGACACTGCGCGTAAACGGGGCCCCTTGATCGTGGACCACGACCAGCTCGTCGACTCTGGGGTAGGTGTGCCCGACCGGCTGCAGCGTATCTGGACACCGCACCGCATGTCCTACATCGCAGACTCATCTGTCCCGGAAAAAGACGAGGGATGCCCGCTGTGCCGGATCCCGCAGATGAGCGACGAGGAAGGGCTGGTTATTGCGCGGGGCAGCACGGTTTACGCAGTACTGAACCTCTACCCGTACAACCCGGGGCACCTGATGATCGTGCCTTACCGTCATGTTGCCGACCTCACCGAACTCAATGAAGCGGAAAGCAGTGAACTCACCGCGTTCACGCAGGTGGCGCTGCGAGTAATCCGTGGCGTGTCGCAGCCCCACGGATTCAACGTCGGCCTGAACCTCGGTGGCGCCGCAGGGGGCTCATTGTCTGCGCACCTCCATCAGCATTTGGTCCCGCGCTGGGTAGGAGACGCGAACTTCATCACCGTGACCGGTGAAACGAAAGTTCTGCCACAGCTTTTGCGGGAAACGCGATCGCTTCTCTCCCTGGCTTGGGAGACGCCGCAAACTGAGACGTAACTCGCGTGCGAGGCGAACGTCGGCGGGCCCGGCGCGCTTTCGCGCCTGTCCGGTTATAGGCTCTCGGTAACGTTCATCCATTCATCACGGAAAAGGGCTGTCATGCTTAGCGTTTTCGGGCGACCGTCGGTGTCGAAAGTCACCGCGCCACTCGGAAGGGCGCTGGTTCGTGCGGGTATTAGCCCGGATGCCGTGACTATCGCCGGCACAACCGCTACGGTTGCGGCTGCTCTCACGCTGTTCCCGACCGGCCACCTCTTCTGGGGTGCCGTAGTCATCGCCTTATTCGTTCTGTTCGATCTCGTTGATGGAGCAATGGCCCGGGCCCGGGGCGGTGGCACGCCGTATGGGGCTGTGCTTGATGCGACGTGCGACCGTATCGCGGATGGTGCGATCTTTGCGGCACTAGCGTGGTGGGCGGTCTACCACGAAGAGTCCAGGCCCCTCGTAGCTGCAACACTGATCTGTCTGGTGACCTCCCAGGTGGTCTCCTACGCGAAGGCGCGTGCGGAGGCGAGTGGCCTCACGGCTGACGGCGGACTGATTGAGCGGTCAGATCGTTTGGTCATCGTGCTTCTCGGTGCGGGCTTCACCGGGATCGGCGTGTTCTGGGCGATCCACGTCGCAATGTGGCTGCTCGCCGTCGGCAGTGTCCTCACTGTCATCCAGCGCGTGGCGGCCGTTCGGCGTGCACCCGGCGCGCTCACCGTGATGGCCGAAACTCAGCCTGAAACCCCTCAGGAGCCTCAATGAACGACTCACCTGCGATGGTGGACAGTTTGTCGGACTACGCATTTGCGACGGGGTGGCGGCTCGTTCGTTCGCTGCCGGAGCCAGTTGCCGCCGGAGTGTTCAATTTTGGCGCCGACTATGCGGCGCGCGGGGGCGGCCCAAACCAGTTGCGGCAAAACCTCGCCCGGGTACTCGGTACCCACCCAGTCGCGGTCCCAGATGTGTTGATGCGTGCTGCGATGCGCTCGTATGCGCGTTACTGGCGCGAAGCCTTCAGACTGCCCTCCATGGACCTCGTTGAGGTAGCCCGGTCAATCGACGAGAGTGTGCACGGCCGCGAGAATTTACTTGACCCCCACGCGAGCGGACGGGGTGTCGTGCTCGCGCTGCCTCATAGCGGCAACTGGGATCTCGCCGGGGTGTGGCTTGTTCACACCCTTGGCAGGTTCTCGACTGTGGCGGAGCGGCTCAAGCCGGAGTCGCTGTATCAGCGCTTCGTGGACTACCGCGAGTCGTTGGGGTTTGAGATCTTCCCCACGAGCGGTGGCGAGCGACCACCTTCGCTGGTGCTCAAGGAACGGTTGAGCGAAGGTAAGGTCGTGTGCCTCCTAGCGGATCGCGACTTGACTGCGGCGGGAATCCCGGTGGACTTTTTCGGTCAGCGGACCAGTTTTCCCGCTGGCCCAGCCAAGCTCGCGCAGGAAACGGGCGCAGCATTGGTACCGGTGCACTGCTGGTTCACACACAACGGCTGGGGCTTCAAAGTGGAGCCAGAGATCGACTTGGCTCAGGGAGTTGCCTCGGCAACGCAGGAACTGGCAGATGTCTTTTCCCTGAACATTGTGCGGTATCCGGCAGACTGGCACATGCTGCAGCCGCTCTGGTGGGAAGACCTGTCGCCGGAACGACTCGTCCGGATGGGAGTGCCGACCGGAGCGACTTAGTGCACGGCGCACAAGAGTGGAGAGACAATCGAGTAGGGGAGCCCGGGCAGCTGGGGATCCGGGATCCGTAGCGGATGGGGAGATATGCCGGCGAAAGAGCATGCGTTGTGAAGATCGGGATGGTCTGTCCTTACTCGTTTGATGTGCACGGCGGTGTTCAGGCGCACGTGGCTGAACTCGCTGGAGTCCTCATCGAGATGGGACACACCGTGAGCGTGCTGGCGCCCGCTTCCGATGATGTTGAACTTCCGTCGTATGTCGTCTCAGCTGGACGGGCACTGCCGATCCCATACAACGGTTCGGTGGCACGGCTGAGTTTTGGTCCCGTCGCCTACGCTCGAGTGCGCCGCTGGCTCACTGAGAATCAGTTTGACGTGGTGCACCTGCACGAGCCGAACGCGCCAAGCCTGTCGATGCTCGCATTGAGCCTCGCCGATATCCCTGTTGTGGCGACCTTCCACACGTCGACAACCAAATCGCTCGTGCTCAGCACTTTTCAGCCCGTCCTACAGCCTTTGCTCGAGAAGATCAACGGCAAAATCGCGGTCTCTGAGTTGGCCCGGCGCTGGCAGATCGAGTCTCTGGGATCAGACGCTGTCGAGATCCCCAACGGGGTCCATGTCGGGTTTTTCGCCACCGCACGGCCGCTTCCGGGATATCCCCGGCCTGGGAAGACCATTCTTTTCCTCGGTCGCTACGACGAGCCCCGTAAGGGCATGGCGGTGTTGGTGAAGGCATTGCCTGAGTTGGTGGAGCGGCACCCTGATCTCGAGGTCCTCGTCGTGGGCCGCGGCGACGAAGCGGAGCTGCGCGAGGAGCTCGGTCCGCTTGAGCGTCATTTTCGCTTTCTTGGGCAAGTTACAGACGCGGAAAAGGCAGCGGCATTGCGCAGCGCCGACGTCTATTGCGCACCCAATCTCGGCGGTGAGAGTTTCGGCATCGTTCTCGTCGAAGCCATGGCCGCGGGCACACCGGTGGTGGCGAGTGAACTCGATGCGTTCCGCAGGGTTCTCCGTGATGGGCGGGCGGGGTGTCTGACACGAACCGGCAGCGCCAGCGATCTTGCCCGCGGAATCGACCGCGTCCTCGCCGACGACGAATATCGTGAGGAGATCATTTCAGGCGCTAGCGTTGCTGTCCTCCATTACGACTGGAGCGTAGTTTCACGGCAGGTCCTGCGCGTCTACGAAACGGTTGTCATGACAGCGCCGGCGCCACCGAAGCCGCTGCGTCGGGCATGAGAAGGGGGGATGGTCGATGACCTCGTGGTGGTTTCTCCTCCTCACTGCGGCCGTTGTCGCGATTGTCGTCATCACGGTTGCCTGGATCATGACGACGGCGAGTCGGCTGGACCGGCTCCATATCCGGTACGACAAGGCATGGCAGGCGCTCGATGCCGCACTGGGCCGCCGCGCTGTCGTTGCACGCTCGATCGCCGACGCGCTTACCCGCGCTCCCACGGATACTGACACCTCAGTCCGGCATGCCGACAAATTGAAGCGTCTGTCCCTGCGCGCGGAGCGCGCTGACCGCGATGACCGGGAGGACGCCGAGAACGCGCTCTCCGCCGCGCTCGCGCAGATTCGGCCTGCATCGCTAAGTCCGCAACTCGCTGCGGAACTCGCTGATGCCGAGGCGCGAGTCCTCATAGCACGGCGCTTCCACAATGATGCTGTTCGAGACATCGCGACGCTGCGCCGACGCCGTCCGGTGCGCTGGCTTCGTCTCGCTGGTACCGCGTCTGAACCACTGCATTTCGAGATCGCCGAGCGGGAACTTTCCCCGCAGTTCGAGGCTGCAGCGCCGCGCAGCTCCGCTCGAATCGTGGTGCTTGACCAGCACGATCGAGTTTTGCTGTTACGCGGACGGGATCCCGAGGGGTCTGGGGAGTTCTTCTGGTTCACTGTTGGCGGAGGAGTGGAGCCAGGGGAGTCGCTCCGCGAAACCGCCGTACGTGAGTTACGTGAGGAAACCGGGTATGAAGTCCCGGCGAGCGCCCTCCGAGGCCCGGTGTGGAAGCGCTCAGACGTATTTTCGTTTAATGGAACAGTGATGCGAAGCGAGGAAGAGTTCTTCGTCGCGCGGACTGGGGAGTTCGTCCCGTCGATGACTGGTTTGACGGACTTGGAGAATCGTGTGGTCAGCGACTACAAATGGTGCACGCCTTCCGAAATGGAAACGCTCGCTTTGGCTGGTGAGAAGGTATACCCCGAGGAACTCCCCAATCTCGTCAGCGAAGCGGTAGCTGTTCTCGACGGTGAGCGGCAAGACCTGGCACCCCGCCGAATCCACTAACTTGGGGTGTGGAATGGGCCGGGCTTCGCACTTGCGGAGTCGACCTCATAGGATGAAACCCCGAGTACTTTAGACCCCCAACAGACCCCCAACCTTGACGCCATATGCAGGAGAGACTTTCGTGAGCGCAACCCCGACCAATTCAATTGACGCCGGTCTGCCTGTCACCGGCACGGCCAGCGTAAAGCGCGGTATGGCTGAAATGCTCAAGGGGGGCGTGATCATGGACGTCGTCACGCCCGAGCAGGCCAAGATCGCGGAGGATGCCGGCGCGGTTGCCGTAATGGCGCTTGAACGGGTGCCTGCTGACATCCGGGCCCAGGGTGGCGTCGTCCGGATGAGCGACCCCGACATGATCCAGGGGATCATTGATGCGGTATCCATCCCAGTGATGGCGAAAGCTCGCATTGGGCATTTCGTTGAGGCGCAGATCCTGCAGAGTCTGGGCGTTGATTACATTGACGAGTCGGAGGTGCTGACGCCCGCCGATTACGCCAACCACATCGACAAGTGGCAGTTCACGGTGCCGTTCGTTTGCGGTGCGACCAATCTTGGCGAGGCGCTGCGCCGGATCACCGAGGGCGCGGCGATGATCCGGTCGAAGGGCGAGGCTGGTACCGGTGATGTGTCGAACGCGACCACTCATATGCGTGAGATCGGCGGAGCCATCCGTCGGCTGACGTCGTTGAGCAAGGATGAGCTTTTCGTTGCGGCGAAGGAGTTGCAGGCACCTTACGAACTCGTCGCCGAGGTTGCTGCGGCGGGCAAACTTCCCGTAGTGATGTTCACCGCGGGCGGTATTGCTACGCCCGCTGACGCGGCGATGATGATGCAGCTAGGCGCGGAGGGCGTCTTTGTCGGCTCCGGAATCTTCAAGTCCGGCGATCCCGTCAAACGTGCCGCCGCGATCGTCAAAGCAACCACATACTTTGACGATCCAGATGCGCTGGCGAGTGTTTCACGAGGGCTCGGCGAAGCGATGGTGGGTATCAACGTCGACGACCTCCCACAGTCGCACCGGCTCGCGGAGCGTGGCTGGTAGCGCACTCAGGGAGATCTCTGAGAAGTGCCCAGGAAAACTTCACTGACGGGAGCGCGAGTACATGGCGAGGATTGAAGAAGTCCTAGAGCTCGAGCAGATCGACCGCGACATCTACCGTGGCGCGCCGATCGAAACGATACTCCAGCGGACGTTCGGTGGGCAGGTGGCTGGGCAGTCGCTGATCTCAGCTGTGCGCACTGTCGATCCTGAGTACACCGTGCATTCACTTCACGCATACTTTTTGCGGCCGGGAAAGCCGAAGATCCCGACCGTGTACCGGGTGGAGCGAATCAGGGAAGGTCGCTCGTTCTGCACTCGCAGAGTTAATGCGCTTCAGGACGGCGAGATCATCTTCGTGATGTCAGCCTCGTTTCATCGCGGTGACAAGGGCCCCGAGCATATGGATGAGATGCCTCCGGTGCCCAAAGCGGATGATCTGCCCGACTCAGCTGACGCGGCAGAGTTCCGTGATCGCTGGGAGCTGAAGGAGTGGTCGAATTGGGACTTGCGCATTATCCCGGTTGACCAGACCGAAATGCATCCGCGCCTGGCTGCTCAACAGCGAGTGTGGATGCGGTATCGGGCACCGTTGCCCGACGACCAAACCACCCACGTCTGCACGCTCGCCTACATGAGCGACATGATGCTTCTTGGTTCAGCGCTGGTTCCTCACCGTGGTGTAAAGGTCCAGATGGCGTCCCTCGACCACGCGATGTGGTTCTTCCAGCCATTCCGGGCGGACGAGTGGCTTCTCTATGACCAGACGTCGCCGTTTTCGGGGTCTGGCCGGTCGCTGACGCAAGGCCGGATATTCGACGCGCGGGGCAATATGGTCGCCGCGGTGGTCCAGGAGGGCCTCACGCGCTGGCTCCAAGAGCAGGGATGACCGTCGGCAGATTCCAGCGCTTATAACCGTTTGCCCACCTTCGAGCGACAATTTCGACCGCCTGAGGCGATGTCGCTCGGAGGTGGGCAAACGGTTTCGCGGTAGGCATTGGTTCTGGCCGTCACATGTGAGGCAGGCCACTCTCTATGGACGACTATCCTGGCTCGGTGATGTCCACACCGTTGATAGGCGTACTTGCGCTGCAAGGCGATTTCCGCGAGCACATAGCCGCCGTTGAGGCGTGCGGTGCCCGTGCGATTGGTCTGCGCCGCCGAGAAGAAATCGATGCCATCGACGGCCTGGTGATTCCGGGTGGTGAATCCACCACGATGAGTCGGCTGCTCACTGCTTTCGAACTCCTCGACCCGCTGCGCTCACGGCTGAAGGAAGGGCTCCCCGCTTTCGGCTCGTGCGCCGGAATGATCATGCTGGCGAGTGAAATCCTCGACACGCGACCGGATGCGCAGCACCTGGATGCCCTTGATATCACGGTGCGGCGCAATGCCTTCGGCCGTCAGGTCGATTCATTCGAAGAGGACCTGCACATCGACGGAATCGAGGGCGGACCTGTTCGGGCTGTGTTCATTCGCGCGCCGTGGGTTGAGCGTGTCGGCCCCGATGTCGAGGTGCTTGCCAGAGTTGAGGCGGGCCCCGCGCAAGGGCGCATCGTGGCGGTGCGCGAAAACGCGGTAATCGCTACGTCATTCCATCCGGAGGTGACCGGGGATCTGCGAATACATGACTTGTTCGTACAGACGGTCCGTGGCTCTACCCTTAACAGCGGGTAACATCGGCTGACTGAAGAACTCCGCTTACTCTCTGGTGCCACAGGAACTCGGGGAGAAGCACGAACGCCGGAAGGGATGCGCCAGGATGAGCGGCCACTCCAAATGGGCCACCACGAAGCACAAAAAGGCCGCGATCGACGCGAAGCGTGGCAAGCTGTTTGCCAAGCTGGTCAAGAACGTCGAGGTAGCCGCACGTACGGGCGGCGGTGATCCAGCTGGCAACCCTACGCTCTTCGACGCGATACAGAAGGCGAAGAAGGCGTCAGTGCCCAATGACAACATTGAGCGGGCGCGTAAACGCGGTTCCGGCGAGGAAGCCGGCGGTGCAGACTGGCAAACCATCATGTACGAAGGCTATGGTCCGAACGGCGTAGCAGTGCTGATCGAATGTCTCACAGACAACCGCAATCGCGCTGCCGGTGAAGTGCGTACCGCCATGAGCCGCAACGGTGGCAACATGGCTGACCCTGGATCTGTGGCCTACCTTTTCTCACGCAAAGGTGTTGTCGTCCTCGAGAAAGGGGACCGCACCGAAGACGATGTTCTCATGGCGGTGCTCGAGGCGGGTGCAGAGGAAGTCAACGACCTCGGTGACAGCTTCGAGGTCGTTTCAGAACCAGGGGATCTGGTTGCGGTGCGCTCCGCGCTTCAGCAAGACGCAATTGAATACGATTCGGCAGAGCTCAGTTTCCAGCCCTCCGTGAGCGTGGCCGTCGACGTCGACGGCGCCAGGAAGGTCTTCAAGCTGATCGACGCTCTTGAAGACTGCGACGACGTGCAGAACGTGTACTCGAACGTGGATGTATCAGACGAGGTGCTTGAGCAACTCGAAGAGTAACGACCCGATGTCACCCTAGGCGTTGCGTCGCGTTTTCAAGGCTGGTCTCCGATACGCTATCGAACGAATGTTCGCTAGTGGCTGGGGAAGTCGTGGAGGTGGGATGCGCGTCATGGGGGTTGACCCGGGCCTGACCCGGTGCGGCCTAGGCATCGTTGACTCCGGCAGTGGCCGGCAGGTTACGCCGATCGCAGTTGATGTCGTGCGAACCCCGCCTGACCTTGAACTGTCCGCGCGCCTGTTGCGGATTGCCACCGCGGCAGAGGAATGGATGGATCTGTACCGGCCCGCTGTTGTGGCGATCGAGCGTGTCTTTTCCCAGCACAACGTCAGTTCTGTCATGGGGACAGCGCAGGCCGGGGGAGTTGTCGCCCTGGCGGCAGCGCGACGCGGCATCCCGGTTGCGTTTCACACACCGAGTCAGGTGAAGTCGGCAGTAACCGGAAACGGGTCCGCCGGGAAGGAACAGGTCATCGCGATGGTGACCAGGATCCTCGAATTGCCCACACCGCCACGGCCCGCCGATGCGGCTGATGCACTTGCGCTGGCAATCTGTCACTGCTGGCGCGCGCCTATGCTCGACCGAATGGCACAAGCTGAGGCACTGGCGGCTGCCGCACGCAAGAAATACCAGGCCCGCCTGGCTGCAGAGCGGCGCGCCCAGAAGAAAGTCAGCCAGAAGAAAGTCAGCCATAGCAAAGCCAGGGGAACGAAATGATTGCCTCGATCCGGGGACCGGTGCTTTCTATCGGTCTCGATCACGCTGTCCTCGAAGCTGCTGGCGTGGGGTACCGCATCAACGCGACTCCGGGGACGCTGTCAACGCTGTCAAGAGGTTCGGAAGCCCGCCTGCTAACCACGATGGTGGTTCGCGAAGACTCGATGACGCTTTACGGGTTTCCTGACGAAGAATCCCGTGAGTTGTTCACTTTGCTGCAGACAGTAACCGGGGTGGGACCGCGGCTGGCCATGGCTGTGCTTGCGGTGCTCGAACCACAGTCACTGCGCGCAGCTCTGGCGGAGGGCGATGTCCGGGCACTGACCCGGGTCCCTGGGGTTGGCAAGCGGGTGGCTGAGCGGCTAGTCGTCGATCTCCGCGATAAAGTTGGGCCCATGCACACGGGTGCTTCGGATACGCCGGTCGTGGGCCCGCGAGACAGTAGCGTTGTGCGAGACCAGGTGGCTGAAGCGCTTGTCGGGCTGGGATTCAGCGCAGCGCAGGCCGAAGAGGCGACGGCAGAGGCGGCGCAGTTGCAGCCCGATGCGTCTAACTCAGCCCTGCTGCGGACCGCTCTCGCTTCCCTGGGGAAGAAGAAATGACCGCGGCAGCAGATGACCCAGATATCCCGATGTCGTCGAGTCTCGTCGAGGGCGACAATGATGTTGAAGGCAGTCTGCGCCCTAAGAGTCTCCGCGACTTTACCGGCCAGCCAAAGGTTCGGGAACAGCTAGATCTTGTCCTGTCGGGCGCGAAGCAGCGCGGGTCCGCCCCCGACCATATCTTGCTGTCTGGCCCGCCGGGCTTGGGAAAAACCAGCCTCGCGATGATCATCGCCGCTGAACTCGGGACCTCGCTGCGGCTGACCTCAGGACCGGCGCTCGAGCGCCCCGGCGATCTCGCTGCGATGCTCAGCAACCTCGTCGAAGGCGATGTTCTGTTCATTGACGAAATTCACCGAATCTCCAGGCCGGCCGAAGAAATGCTCTACCTGGCGATGGAAGACTTCAGAGTCGATGTTGTTGTCGGGAAGGGGCCAGGCGCTACGTCGATCCCGCTGGAAATCGCACCGTTCACGCTTGTCGGCGCGACAACGAGGTCCGGCGCACTGACGGGGCCGCTGCGCGATCGCTTCGGATTCACCGGGCACATGGATTTCTACGAACCGTGGGAGTTGCAGAGCATCCTCATGCGCTCGGCACGAATTCTGGGCGTCAGCCTCCAAGACGATGCGGGCGCAGAGATCGCCCGCAGGTCACGTGGCACACCACGAATCGCTAACCGGCTCCTGCGGCGGGTCCGCGATTATGCAGAGGTGCGCGCTGACGGCATTGTTTCGCTTGATGTAGCGCGTGCCGCGCTCGCGGTGTACGACGTCGATGACCTTGGCCTTGACCGACTCGACAGAGCGGTACTGCAGGCGCTGGTGCGAAGCTTCAACGGCGGACCGGTTGGTGCAGCCACCCTTGCCGTAGCGGTTGGTGAAGAGCCAGCGACGGTCGAAGAGGTGTGTGAACCATACCTAGTGCGAGCGGGTATGCTCGCGCGCACACCCCGTGGCCGTGTCGCGACGGTGACGGCGTGGGAGCATCTGGGACTTGTGCCTCCTGCCGACACCGCGATCGCGGGGATCGCGGTGCGTCAGAAGGAAGAGACAATTTCGCTTTTCGACTCTGATGACCTGTGAGCCGTGATAACTCGGCATCGGCCACTGTTGATGGCACACTGGTGTACTGGTCGGGCGAGCAGCGCCTGATCACGCATACCTCGACTCAAGGATTGACACACTGATGGAACTGCTCCTGCCGCTTCTCGTGCTCCTGCTACTCGTTCCACTGTTTCTCTCGGTGCGGCGGCAGAAGAAGGAAGTCGACCGCCAGAGGTCCCTGCAGGACGCGCTCACGATCGGTGACCGTGTCATGACCACGTCCGGCATGTACGGCGATGTCGTGGCAATAGCGGACACCACAGTCGACCTAGAAATCGCTCCAGGCGTAGTGACGACTTGGCTGCGGGTGGTGGTACGCGACATCGTGTCGGAGGACACGGACGAACTGGGTGACACCTCCGAGCAGACCGGAACTGATGATTCCTCCGCCGGCCCTGACACGGGTCTGGGTTCACCCGAGGGTAATGCGCCCGAGGGTTTCAATCAGCGAGGACCCGAACCCGGCAGGCAGTAACCCGGCACCCGTGACCGGCATGAGCCGGTCACTTTCAAGGAGAATCGTTCGTGGCATCGTCGAGTAGACGGAAATACCCTCTCCGGGTGCTGAGCGCCTTCGGAGTTCTTTTTGTACTGTGTTACACCCTGATCCTCTTCACCGGTGACCGTGGAGCGACCCCGCGCCTAGGCGTTGATCTCCAGGGCGGTACGCGTGTCGTGCTCACTGCGATCACCCCGGACGGGTCGAGGCCAAGCGAGGACGCGCTCCGACAGGCCCAGCAGATCATTTCGACCCGAATCGATGGGCTCGGTGTCGCGGGCTCCGAGGTAATTGTCGATGGCGACAACCTCGTTATCACCGTTCCCGGGCAGGACGGCGCTCAGGCGCGAACTCTCGGTGAGACCGCGCGAATGTTCGTGCGCCCGGTCATTGGATCGCAGCCTGCCCCAGATGCGCCAGGTGAAGGCGACGAGGAAGAAGGCGCTGCGGACGACGATAGTGAGCCTGTTTCGGAGGTTCTCGATCCGGACGAACTCGCCGCGCAGATAAGCGAAGCTCGTGATCTGAGGCAGAGCGACGATCCCGAGGTGCAGCAGGAGGCTCTCACCACGCACGAGTGCGCCCCGACGGACATTCTGGCCGGCAACGATCTTCCGGACCGTCCGCTCGTGACGTGCAGCAACGACGGGACGATGGTTTACCTGCTCGGTCCGGTCCTCATCGAGGGTGAAGACATCGACAGCGGCAGCGTGACTGATGGTTACAACCAGCAGCAGGCGCGCTGGGAGGTCTCGTTCCGGTTCGGCGGCGATGCTGGCCGCGACTGGGCGACATTCACGCGAGAAAACGTTGGGCAGCAGGCTGCATTTGTGCTTGACACTGCGGTGGTGAGCGCGCCCGTCATTCGGGAACCAACCCCCGCAGGCAGTGCAACCTCGATTTCCGGGAACTTCACGCAGCAGGAAGTTCGCGACCTCGCGAACCAGCTTCGCTACGGTGCGCTCCCGCTGTCGTTCGACTCATCACAGGCGGTGACGGTCTCGGCAACTCTCGGCCTTGCCTCCCTGGAGGCAGGGCTTATCGCGGGGGCAATCGCGATGGTCGCTGTGCTGCTGTACTCGCTCCTCTACTATCGCCTGCTCGGCGTCGTCGCAGCGCTTTCACTGGCGCTTGCCGGCATGATTGTCTACGGCGTTCTGGTGCTGCTAGGCAGATACGTGAACTTCACGCTGGATCTCGCTGCGATCGCTGGCTTCATCATCGGTATCGGTATGACGGCCGACTCGTTCATCGTCTTTTTCGAACGGATAAAGGACGAGATGCGGGAGGGCCGAAGTTTCCGTTCCGCGGTGGAGCGGGGCTGGCAGCGGGCCCGCCGCACAATTCTGACCGGTAATGCTGTGTCTTTCATCGCTGCGGCGATTCTGTACGCCCTCGCTGTGGGACAGGTGAAGGGTTTCGCGTTCGCGCTAGGCCTTGTCACCATTCTTGACCTGGTAGTGGTGTTCATGGTCACGTATCCGATTCTGGCCCTGGCGACCAAGTCGAAGCTCCTTTCCAACCCCCGTTTCAATGGGCTTGGTGCAATCACTCAAGTCGCACGTGAGCGTGCGGCGCTTGCGGAGGCACCGAGTGCGTCGAAGGAGGCGCAGCAATGACCAGTCCCGATGCGGCCACGTCATCGGCCCCGGTACCGCCCGGGGCGCCCCGGCCCGATGAGCTTCCACGCCACGGCTTCTTCTACGGCCTCTACACCGGTACAGGTGCGTTCAACATTGTCGGGCGCAAGAACCTTTTTTTCCTGATTGCTGGCGCAATCGTGGCCATATCGATCGCGGGGATCCTCATCCGTGGCTTCACCTTCGGCATTGATTTCGCCGGTGGAACGCGGGTTGACTTCCCTGCTGGTCAGGTAAGTGTGCAAGAAGCGGAAGAGGTCTTCACTGACACGCTGGGAATTTCTCCTACGACCTCTCAGGTCGTAGGAACAGGTGCCACCGCGTCGATCCAGATCCGGTCCGAAGCTCTTGAGGAGCCGCAGATCCAGGCCGTACAGCGGGCGTTGTTTGAGGCGTTCCAGCCGTTAGACGAAACTGGAACACCGAACATCAACGCGATCAGCGTCGCGGGAGTCAGCGAAACATGGGGCGACCAGGTCACTGAGCAGGCGATCATTGCGCTAATCGTCTTCTTCGTGATCGTATGTGGGTATATCGCGCTGCGATTCGAGTGGTACATGTCGCTTGCGGCGATGGCCGCCGTGACCTTTGACCTGACTGTAACGGCCGGGGTTTACGCGATTGTCGGTTTCGAGGTCAGCCCGGCAACCATCATCGGTTTGCTGACAATCTTGGGTTATTCGCTGTACGACACGGTCGTTGTGTTCGACAAGGTTCAGGAAAACACGCGCGGCGTTACCCAGACAACGCGGCGAACCTACGCTGAGCAGGCCAATCTCGGCGTGAACCAGACCCTGATGCGTTCCTTCAACACATCTCTTGTCAGCGTCTTGCCCATCGCATCGTTGATGATCGTGGCGGTCTGGATGCTCGGTGTGGGCACACTGAAGGATCTGGCGCTCGTGCAGCTCGTCGGTGTCCTCGTCGGAACCTACTCCTCGATCTTCTTCGCAACTCCGCTACTGGTTTGGATGAAACAGCGAACGGAAGAAATCAAAGAGCACACCAGCCGGGTGATGGAGAAGCGTGCTGAACGTACTGGTGCTCTCGCTGCAGCGACTGTGGGCACTGGCCCTGCGGTCACCGGAAATCCGGTTCCGTCCGGGGCTTCGGAAAGCGCGAGCGGAACTGTCAGTGGTGAAGAAGCGTCACCACCGGCAGAGGGCATCACTCCAGGTGGGCGCCGCGGCCGTGCCCCCAGCCCAGGAGCCCGGCCCACAGGCAAGCGGAAGCGGTGACAGATCTGTCCTGGAAGGATGGCCGGGAATGAGCGGACGGTCCAGAATGCGGTGGACGAAAGTGGGGATCGCTAGCCTTGCTGTGGCGGCGACCACGGGCAGCCTGGCGAGTTGTGCAACCTCGGATCCGCTGCGTGAAGTCACGCTCGGCTACGCCGTTGACGCGCCCATCACGACATACAACGCGAATACGGTCACTGGCGCTCTGTCTGCGGGCCCAGCCATATTTGGTCGTGTTCTCACTGGATTGAGTTATCCCGGTCCGGACGGTGCGCCGCTCGAAGACCGCGACTTCGGGACTATCGAGCAGATACCGGGCGAAGCATTCACATTCCAGGTGACGATTCGCGACGAAGCGGTCTTCTCTGACGGCGAGCCCATCACGTGTGACGACCTCGTGCTGGCATGGGCTGCGGGAAGTGGCCGTTTCACCGTGGACGATCCTGAATCAGAAGAGACGCGTCCCCTTTTTGACGCAGCCAGCGACTGGGGCTTCGCCGACATCGAGAACGTCGGGTGCGAGCCGGGGACGAAACAGGCACGCGTGGAACTGCGTGAGGGGCGCCCCTTCACAGATTGGCGGGAGCTGTTTTCCGCGACCACCGTGATGCCTGCCCATGTGGCAGGCCGTGCGGCCGACGTACCGGACATTGTTGGGGCAGTGGCCTCTGAAGATCTTGACGCACTCGGGCGGCTCGCGGAGTTCTGGAACAACGGGTGGACACTCGAGCCCGGGGAGCTGGATCTCTCCCTGTATCCCTCGTCAGGGCCGTACATGATCGAGTCGTTCTCCGAAGAGAATGGTCTGATTCTGGAGCGCAATCCGCAGTGGTGGGGCGACCCGCCAAGGACACCGAGAATTGCGGTGTGGACCGGCAGGGAGATTCGTGACGCGGTCGCTCGGGATGATGCTCATGTGGTTGATGTCGGAGCGGGATCCGTCGCGGGGCTAGACCTCGGCGGTTTCACCGAACAATTGGTGCCATCGCTGAATAACGAGCAGTTGATCTTCAACACCAGGGGCATCTTCGGCAATGTCGATGCGCGACGCGCGTTCACGGCGTGTATCCCGCGTCAGCGCATCGCTGACGACATCGTGGCGCCGCTGTATGAGGATCACGCTGATCTCAGCGAGCGGTACGGACCAGTCGCGAGTTCGCGTGTAGTTCCGGTTGGCGCGGCAGGGTACGACTTCATCGCGGGCCCCGCCCAGCAGGCCTATCTGCAGCCCGATATCGAGGCGGCGCGCGCGTTCCCGGAACTTGACGGGGCGCGTATCCGGGTCGGGTATACGGGGCCTGACCGGCGCCGCGAGGAGATCGTTTCGTTTCTCGCACGCACGTGCAGCGAAGCGGGCATCATCGTGCAAAACGTGAGTTCTCCTGCGTTCAATCCCAGCGAGGCAATACGGGCAGGCGAGGTCGACATTGTGGTTGGCGGCAGCGGTGGAATTCAGGGTCCCGGTGGACTGCGGTCTGCAGGCGCCCAGCTGGTTACCCTGCATTCGCGAAGCCCGCTCAATATCGGTGCGTTCAGCTTCGAGGCGCTGGACGGGGTTATCGCCGAACTCGCAGTTACAGGGCAGCAGGATGCCCGCTACGAGAGGCTTGCAGAGGCCGAACGAATCATGTGGGGCGAACTTCCCTCCGTACCGCTGGCCGTGCAGCCGCGCGTGACCGCCCACGACGATGCAGTTGTCGGTGTTGTTCCGAACGGGTCCAAGGCAGGTGCGGGATGGAACATGGACAAGTGGGTGCGGGAGTGAACCCATGAAGCCACGGTGCGACCGATGATTGCTGATGAGTCGGCGGCGGACTACGTCGCCCATCTCACACGCACAGTGCCGGACTTTCCTCAGCCGGGCGTGACATTCGCCGACCTCACCCCGGTTTTTGCGGATCCAGCGGGTTTGCGTGCCATCGTGAAGGGACTGGCGGAGGCGGTGGGCGCTCCAGCGACCGGCGAGGTCGATCTCGTCGCCGGTATCGACTCCCGCGGCTTCCTGCTCGGCTCCGGTGTTGCCCTGATGCTCGGCACTGGTGTGCTGGCGGTCCGCAAGGCAGGGAAGTTACCGCCTCCCGTGCACAGTCGTGAGTACACCCTCGAATACGGCAACGCTGCTCTCGAGATCCCCGCCACCGGCATAGCGTTCGAGGGGCGCCGCGTGCTCGTGATCGACGACGTTCTCGCGACGGGTGGGACGCTGTGCGCTGCCGTGGATCTACTGAGAAGCGCCGGTGCCGAGGTCGTTGCAGCTGCGGTGGTGGTCGAAATTGCGCAGCTCCGGGGCCGCGATCTTCTCGGAGGGGTACCACTGACAGCACTGTCGCTCCAGTGAGGTTTAGAGTTGCATGAGAGTGATAAGACATCGATGCGTAAGCCAGGCGCCTACGAGTGACGGCTGACGAACGCGCGGGAGGTGATCGTGTGGGTCAGGATTCCGGATCGACGCGAGCCGACATTAGCTCGGGCTCCAGCGCATCTGTGAGCGAATCACGACCGGAGCGGGACGCCAGCGTAAGCGGAGGGAGCGGTCCGTCTCCGGTTCCGCCCCCCAGCCCGGCACCACCTGTAGTAAGTGCCCCTACGTCGGCGTCACGACGCGTCCGGGCACGCCTAGCGCGGCGCATGACCGCAGGCCGAAGCGTGGGAGTGAAGCCAGTACTCGAGCCGCTGGTCGCGATTCACCGTGAGTTTTACCCGAAAGCCCCGCTGGCCACATTGCAGCGCGCCTACGACGTCGCTGAGTCGAAACATTCCGAGCAGGTCCGTAAGTCTGGCGATCCGTACATCACGCATCCGCTCGCCGTGGCGTCCATTCTTGCCGAACTCGGCATGGACACCACGACTCTCATAGCGGCGCTCCTGCACGACACCGTCGAAGATACGGGTTACAGCCTCGAACAATTGCGTGAGGACTTCGGTGAGGAAGTCGCGCACCTCGTTGACGGCGTCACCAAGCTTGACAAAGTCGTGCTCGGTTCTGCGGCAGAGGCAGAAACGATTCGGAAAATGATCATCGCGATGGCGCGTGATCCTCGTGTGCTCGTCATCAAGGTCGCTGACCGGTTGCACAACATGCGAACAATGCGATTCCTGCCGCCGGAGAAGCAGGCGCGAAAGGCTCGGGAGACCCTCGAAGTGATCGCTCCGCTGGCACACCGGCTTGGTATGGCCACCGTGAAGTGGGAACTCGAGGACCTCGCGTTCGCGATCTTGCATCCGAAGCGTTATGAGGAGATCGTCCGGCTGGTTGCTGATCGCGCACCGTCCCGCGATATTTACCTGGAGAAGGTACGCAAGCAGATCGACGACGCATTATCTGCGGCCAAACTCAACGCGGTTGTCGAAGGCCGTCCCAAGCACTACTGGTCGATCTATCAGAAAATGATCGTCAAAGGTAAGGACTTCGACGAGATTCACGATCTCGTCGGAATTCGGGTGCTCTGCGATGAGGTACGCGGATGCTATGCGGCCGTCGGCGTTGTCCATTCGCTCTGGCAGCCGATGGCTCAGCGATTCAAGGATTACATCGCCCAGCCGAGATATGGGGTGTATCAGTCGCTGCACACCACGGTCGTCGGCCCCGAGGGTAAGCCGCTCGAGGTGCAGATCCGGACGCACGAGATGCACCGCACGGCGGAGTACGGAATCGCTGCGCACTGGCGGTATAAGGAGACTAAAGGGAAGCATTCGAACGATGCCACCGAGGTAGACGACATCGCCTGGATGCGGCAGCTCCTCGACTGGCAGCGGGAAGCAGCGGACCCGGGGGAGTTCCTGGAATCGCTGCGCTACGATCTCGCGCTCAAGGAGATCTTCGTGTTCACCCCGAAGGGCGATGTCGTCACCTTGCCTGTCGGGTCTACGCCTGTGGATTTCGCGTACGCGGTGCATACGGAGGTCGGGCATCGGTGTATCGGTGCGCGTGTGAACGGACGGCTTGTGCCGCTCGAGCGCAATCTCGACAACGGCGAGGTAGTCGAGATCTTCACCTCGAAAGCTGAGAATGCCGGTCCGAGTCGCGACTGGCAGACGTTCGTCGTCTCACCACGCGCGAAGACGAAAATTCGGCAGTGGTTCGCGAAGGAACGTCGCGAAGAGGCACTCGAAGCGGGCAAAGATGCCATCGCGAAAGAAGTGCGTCGCAGCGGCCTTCCGTTGCAGCGGATTCTGAGCGGCGATCTGATGGCCGCGACGGCGCGGGAGCTGCGGTATCAGGATGTCGACGCGCTGTATGCGGCGGTCGGCGAACATCATGTTTCCGCGCAGCACGTCGTGCAGCGTCTGGTCGCGCAATTCGGTGGCGTCGACGACGCGGAGGAGGAACTTGCTGAGCGAGCAACTCCGTCGTCAACGCCGAAGCGGCATCGGAGGACAGCCGGCGATGTTGGCGTTGAGGTGCCTGGAGCGACGGGCATCCTTGTCAAGCTGGCGAAGTGCTGCACTCCTGTTCCCGGCGACGACATCATGGGGTTTGTTACCCGCGGCGGCGGTGTCAGTGTGCATCGGACCGACTGCACGAACGCGTCGTCATTGCGCACTGAGTCCGAGCGGCTGATCGACGTCCGCTGGGCGCCTTCACCACATTCGATGTTCCTGGTGGCAATCCAGATTGAAGCGCTCGACCGTCACCGCCTGCTTTCTGATGTCACCAAAGCTCTCGCTGACGAGAAGGTGAACATCTTGTCGGCGTCGGTGACAACGTCTGGCGACCGCGTCGCGATCAGCCGGTTTACGTTCGAAATGGGTGACCCGAAGCACCTGGGCCATGTTTTGAACGTGGTCCGGAATGTCGAGGGCGTATACGACGTCTACCGCGTCACGTCAGCAACCTAAGCACCGGTGGCACCGGTGGCACCGGTGGCACCGGTGGCGAGAAGAAGGAGTTGTTGTTCGCGACCGATGCCGCTACCAACTACATTTCTATCGCTGGGAGCCAGGCTCACGAGCCGATCTGGATGCTCATAATCTGCACGGTCTGCCGCGGCGCCCCCTGATGCTCAGGAGTTGTTCCCTCGGCAGCGATGTCTTCGATGAGTGAGAGACCGTCATCAACTGTGCCGAAGACGGTGTAAACAGGCGGGAGCGGTGAGTCGTCGTAGACGATGAAGAACTGGCTGCCGTTGTTGCCTGTGCCCTGATCTCGCATCGCCACCGTGCCGCGTGGATAGACAGTGGTGACCTCCGCTTCGCCGCTGTCTGCGGCGAGCTGGTCGGTGGGGAACTCGTTGGCGAACGCATACCCCGGCCCACCGGTGCCAGTTCCGGTCGGGTCCCCGCACTGCAGCGTGAAGATTCCGCGTGTGGTCAGCCGATGGCAGATAGTGCTCGTGAAATAGTCCTGCTCGGCCAGGCTGACAAAGCTATTGACTGCGCACGGGGACTTGGCGCGGTCGAGCGACAGTTCGACCACGCCCTCGCGAAGCTCGATCCTTGCGCTGATAACTCCGGTAGCGGGAATCGCAGAATCGGGCGGAAGCGAGACCGGCCGCGCTGAGTTCCCGGCGCGATCGTAGGTGCAGTCCACTCGCTCAGGAAGTTGATCTGTGCGAGGGCCGCTGACATCGAACGGTTCAGCATCGAGATTGGCAGTCTCGTTGGCAGGCGCCTCTCCCGCGAAGGGGCTAGCGGGCACGCCGGTGGCATCAGCATTGTCGCTGTCGTCGCCTGAGCACGCGGTCAGCAGCAACGCTGGAGCCACGATGGCGGCGGCCACTCGACGTGCTCGCTTCATGGTGTGCTCATCCTCTTACGGTCACTGTTGCGATGTCGGCGGGGTTGTTGGGCGGACCATCGTTGCCTGGCGCACCACCCTCCGCGACTTCGTCGATAACGCGCAAGCCTTCGTCGTCGATCGTGCCGAAAACGTTGTAGGCAGGAGGCAGCGGTGACTCGTCGTAGACGAGGAAGAACTGGCTGCCGTTCGTGCCGGGTCCCGCGTTGGCCATCGCCACGGTACCCCGGGCGTAAACCGTCTGCGCGTACATGATCTCTTCTGGGGACTCGTACTGGTCGGCGGGGAACTCGTCGGCGAAGCTGTATCCGGGCCCTCCAGCGCCGGATGCGGATGGGTCCCCGCACTGCAGTACGAAGATCCCGCCCGTGGTCAGGCGATGGCACTCGGTGTCGTTGTAGTACCCCTGTTCGGCGAGGCTCACGAAGCTGTTGACGGTGCACGGCGACTTCGCACGGTCAAGTGTGAGCGTGACTGGGCCACCACTCATCTCCAGGGTGACATCAACAGTGCCCTCGGTGGGAACGTCGCTCGCGGGTGGCAGCTCGGCCTCCCGCGCCGCCTCCATGGGGGATTCAGCGTAATCGCAGTCAACGGTAGGAGGTAGCGCCTCAGACCGCGCTTCGGGCAGCGGCTCGGGTTCGGGTGCTTCGAACGGGTCCTGTTCGTCGGTGAGATTGGTGATCTCATCCTCTGCCGCAACGTCGGCGTCATCGCCGCGTGTAACAGCGAAGACCGCGACTGCAGCGCCCGCAACGAGTACGACACCTCCAACTGCCGCGGCGATGGTGAGTTGTTTTCTTCGCCGATCGTGCTCAGCGCGTTCCTTCAGCTGGCGCTCGAGCTTCTGCTTGGCGGCCTCTCTGCGCTCCTGGTTCGACGACACCGACGCATAACCTCCCTCATAGGCGGAATTACCGCTTGACAGGCTAGCCGCCTACCCTGAGAAGTCAGACCAACCGGGCCCAAAAGGTCTATGGATGCAGCAAAAGCTAGGAGTGGCGTGTGCGTGTGATGGGTTTCCCCGCCGGGATGTTCCAGACGAACTGTTATGTGGTCGCGCTCGACGACAAAGCCGAGTGCGTCGTCATCGATCCTGGCCAAGAGGCTTTGGAGCCACTGAAGCAGGTTTTTTCGCAACACTCGTGCGAACCTGTGGCTGTCTTGCTCACGCATGGACATCTTGATCACACATGGACCGCTCAGCCTCTGTGCGACGAGTATGGCATTCCGGCGTTCATTCATCCCGACGACCGTGAAATGCTGGCCACGCCGTCGGTTGGTCTCGGGCCGCAGCTCAGTGGATTCGTGCAAGATTCGGATTTCACAGAGCCGGGCACGGTGAAGGATCTCACTGACGGTGAGAAGATCGAGCTTGCCGGCATTGAGTTCGCGATTGACCACACGCCGGGGCATACTCGCGGTTCGGTAGTGGCGCGCGTGCAGGTGGAGACTGGGGAGGGTTCGCGACAGATCGCGTTCACGGGTGACACCCTTTTTGCCGGCTCGGTTGGCAGGTCCGACTTGCCCGGCGGCAGCCATGAGCAGCTTCTGGCGTCGATCGCGGATAAACTTCTGCCGCTAGGTGACGACACTATGATCCTGCCTGGGCACGGCGACACCTCGACCATTGGCCGTGAACGGGCTGCCAACCCGTTCTTACAGGACATCCGGTAGCAGCAGAAAGTCGAACGAGCGAACGTGACAACAAGATTCTCCGCCCCTAAAGGGGTGCCTGACTACGTGCCGCCCGCATCAGCGGAATTCCTTGCGGTACGCGACGGGTTGCTCCGCACTGCGAGACTTGCCGGGTACGGGCATATAGAACTCCCGATTTTCGAAGATACCGCGCTGTTTGCGCGCGGTGTGGGGGAGTCCACGGATGTGGTGTCGAAGGAGATGTACACCTTTGCTGACCGTGGCGACAGATCCGTGACGCTGCGGCCGGAGGGCACCGCCGGAGTGATGCGCGCGGTAATCGAACATGGACTCGACCGCGGTCAGCTTCCCGTGAAGCTGAGCTACGCGGGTCCGTTCTTCCGGTATGAGCGTCCTCAGGCAGGGCGATACCGCCAGCTTCAGCAGGTCGGCATCGAGGCGATAGGCGTGGATGACCCTGCACTTGACGCTGAGGTGATTGCAATCGCCGACCAGGGTTTCCGCAGTCTGGGACTGACGGGGTTCCGGCTCGAACTGACCTCTCTTGGAGATGACACGTGCCGCCCTCAGTACCGTGAACGCCTCCAGGAGTTCCTTTTCGGGCTTGATCTCGACGAGGAGACTCGTGAACGAGCCCGCCTGAATCCGTTGCGTGTCCTTGATGACAAGCGGCCGCACGTCAAAGAAATGACGGCTGGGGCCCCGCTCATGCTGGATTACCTCTCGGATAGCGCCAAGGCTCATTTCGATGAGGTTCTCGGCCATCTTGACCGGCTGGGTGTGGAGTACGTAATCAACCCGAGGATGGTCCGCGGCCTCGACTACTACACGAAGACGACGTTCGAATTCGTTCACGATGGGCTGGGATCGCAGTCCGGAATCGGCGGCGGCGGGCGCTACGACGGGTTGATGGCGGAACTCGGCGGACAAGCACTCTCCGGCATCGGGTTCGGTATTGGTGTCGACCGGACGGTCCTCGCGCTGGGGGCAGAGAACGTTACGGCGGCCACCCTTTCGCGGTGTGAGGTGTACGGCGTGCCTCTCGGGCAGGCGGCCCGCGAACGCATGGTCGTCCTCGCCCATGAACTGCGTGCCGCCGGTATCGCGGTCGACATCGCGTACGGCGGGCGAGGGCTCAAGGGCTCGATGAAAGCCGCAGACAAATCCGGCGCACGCGTCGCGCTTGTTCTGGGTGATCGTGACCTCGCTGAGGGTGTGGTCGGGCTCAAAGATCTCCGCACGGGTGAACAGCGGCCGATCCCGCTCACCGCGGTGGGCGACGAGGTGGTGGCGACCCGTGAGTGACCGGCCAGAACAAACTCAGCCACCCATTGCGCTGGATCTAGTACGTCGCGATGTTGTTGTGCCGAAACTGCGGCGCGTCGCGATGGTCTGTTTCAGCGTCGGCATCGTGGTGGCGCTGCTCGTCTCACTCATGACTGAAACATGGATTGCTGTCCTTGTAGGCGTGGGAATCGGCGGACCGCCAGGCTTGGGTGCGCTGCTCGCGGCCCGCCGGGCTTGCTGGCTGGATGGCCGCACCGTCTATTCTCGCAGCGTCACGACAAAGGGAGTGGAGACTGGGGGGCTTCAGCGCGCGGAGCTGACAGTGCAGCCGGGGCGCTTTCGGCAGGTCCACTTGGCTTTGCAGGATCGTCAGACCACTGTCACGGTGCTGCTCGCGCTTTACGGATCCGACCGGGGAGCTGAACTCGATGTGATGGCGATGCGCCGTCTCGCTGACGTCCTTGCGATGAGTGAATCGATCAACGCTGCCACCGTATCGCGGGTACTTGTCGAACACCTCCGAGCAGAAGCACGCGGTGCGGGACTTACCGAGCGCCCTTTGTATCGTGCGGTTAACCGCGCTGAGCAGCATGCGAAGAGCGGCAGAGTTGCGCTCACAGAGGACGATCTGGTCAGCCTTCTTGACACCGAGTAGAACGCATGTTCGAATCGGCGGATGAGGTGGGATGCTCAGTCGGTGGCAGTTGACGACGGTGCGCTGCCTGGGCTGACACGGGCTGGTTTGGTGCGCAGTATCCGGTCACCAGAGTTCGACGGTGTGACGTTCCATGAGGTCTTGTGTAAGTCCGCGCTCAACCGGGTCCCAGCGGAATCGGCAATGCCATTTCGCTGGACGGTTAACCCCACACGTGGCTGCACACATCAGTGCAAGTACTGCTTCGCGCGGCCGACGCACGAGTATCTCGATCTCAGTGCAGGCAGCGATTTCGATAGTGAGATCGTCGTCAAGACGAACATCGTGCCAGTTTTGCGGCGAGAACTCCGGCGAGCGTCGTGGCGGCGTGAAAACGTAGCACTCGGGACGAACACCGACCCCTATCAGCGAGCCGAAGGCCGGTACAAGCTGATGCCGGGGATTATCTCTGCCCTGGCCGAGTCCGGGACTCCGTTCTCTGTGCTGACGAAGGGCACGCTACTGCGCCGTGACCTGCCGCTACTGACCGCCGTTTCGCGGCATGTTGATGTCAGCCTCGGGGTGTCATTGGCAATGATGGACGAGGACCTGCAGCAATCAGTGGAGCCGGGCACCCCCACACCACGTGCGCGACTCTCCCTGATCCGGGCGATTCGTGAGGCAGGTATGCCGTGTGGCGTGATGATCGCTCCCGTGATTCCGTATCTGACTGATTCGGCGCAGCAACTCGATGACCTGCTCGGCGCCTTGTCTGAAGCGGGAGCGACGAAAGTCACCGTTCTTCCCATGCACCTGCGGGGGAGTACGCGGGATGTGTTCATGAATTGGCTCGGCGAACATCACCCAGCGCTGATCCGAAGGTATCGCGCGGTATACGGGCGTGGCGCCTACGCCAGTACCGCCTACCAGGAGTGGCTGCGTGCGCGCGTCGCACCCCTCGTACGGAAGCATCGCCTCGGGGCGAAGAGATCATCCGCCGATGACGGGCCGCGCGCCGGCGATAATCAGCGATTGGCGGCTCCCTTACCGGCTTTGACCTTGTTTTGACGTCACCTCAGGGAAGTCCGATTCTTACCCGAACGTCGACCCGGCATACGTGAGTGGGGCATGATCGACTTATGGGGCGCGCGGACGCGCTCAAGCACGTTGTCGCTGAGCGCAAGGATGCGGTACTCCGGCGGTCACTCGAGGTAGTGTCCGGCCCGGAAGGCTATCTCGTGTCCGGCCGGGAATCCGAAGTTGAGGGCTTCACTAGCAGGGTAATTGGTGAATCGCTGGGCGCTGCCTCCGCTGTCGCAGTCCCAGCCCGTCTGCTGCCTGCCGTCACAGGCTCAAGGCCCCTGGCCAGGCGGACAGCTGTGTTCGTCAAAGTTGCTCCGGATGCGCGCGAGGTACTGGCTGCGCGTGGAGTGCTTCCCTCAGGCAGCGGAATCTTCCGGACAGCGATTAAAGGTGCCAATGCGATCCGGTCCGCGCATCTGCACTGGGTGGCGTCGATGCTGAGCCCTAAAAGCGTCCTCAGTGCGCAGCTGATCTATTCGCTGATGTCGCTGCGGACGGCCGTGCGGGACACCGAAAGCGCGGTGGAGCGGGTGGGGAGCGCAGCGGACAGTGTCCTCGCGCTCGCGCAGGCCTCACGCGCCGGTGACGTCATTGGTCACCATCGCAGTTTGTGTCGCCTCCTGGATACGGTGGACGAGTCAGGAGTGCTCGCATCGGCTGACTGGGAGGCTATGGCCCCGCTGGGGCCGATGCTGGAAGTCACGGTGGAACGACTCCGTGCTCATGCGAGCCGAACTCTGGATTCGGTTCCCGGTGATGCGCCGGTTTCGACTCGCGCCCGGCACCTCGGCGCCGCGGCCGTCGAGAATCGGCTGGGCGAAACACTCCAGCTTCTCGCTGTGGCTGAAGAATCTGTGTATGTGTGGCAGCAGTTGCGCACGGAACGAGTGCGGGCGGACGAACCTCAGCACCTGGAACCGATCCTGAAGTCGGTGCAGCAACAGTTGCAAGAGCACAGAGATCGGGACAGCGATGTCGTGCGAGCGATCAGGGAGCAGCTCGCGGGTGCCGGTGCAATCAGGATGCGCGATGTGCCGAGGTGGGGAGCGGCCGCCAAACTCCGGAAAGCCGTATCAGGATTGCGTGATGATCTTGACCATTTCGCGCAGGCGCGTGAAGGGCAGCTCGCTGGCTGGCTCGAAGATGACGCCCCCGACCGTCCCGCCGCGCTCGGGGAAGTGCGTCGGCGTGCCGCTGGTGCGGGCCGCGTCGCGCGCTCGACGCTCGGCAGCGTAGGCAGCCAGGTGTCTGCCATCTCACACATACGGGGCCGGTCCGCGCGTCCCACTACGTGACGCGCGTTGTGCGGAATCGTTCGACAACCACCATGATTATCTGTGTGGTCAACGATTCTCTAGCCCTCCGGGAAGTCTGGTGAGCCCCGCCTTTCTTCGCTCACCTTTGGTCGTTTGGGGCGCTGGCCTGATCGCGTACGTCGTGGCCGTGCTGAACCGCACGTCATTGGGAGTCGCTGGACTCGAAGCGACGCAGCGCTACGAAATCACCGCAGGGATTCTCTCGTCGTTTGTTGTCCTGCAGGTCGTCGTTTACGCGGCGATGCAAATACCCTCTGGGGTCCTGCTCGACCGGTACGGCTCACGGATCATGATCACGACGGGGGCCGTGATCATGGGAGCCGGTCAAGTCCTGCTCGCGCTCAGCACCGATCTCGAATGGGCCATCTTTGCTCGCGTACTCGTGGGGCTTGGCGATGCGCTCATTTTCATCGCCGTCATCAGGCTCATTCCGCAATGGTTTCCAAGTCGCCAGGTTCCAGTAGTAACTCAGCTCACGGGCATTCTCGGCCAAAGTGGCCAGGTGCTCTCCGCGGTACCGCTGCTCCTGTTGTTGCGCGGACCGGGCTGGCTCGCCGCGTACCTGTCGGTTGCCGCGTTGTCCGTGCTGGTGGCGATTCTCGCTTTGCTGATCGTGCGCAACGATCCGCTTGGCCGGGAAGTGACGAGCAGGGCGTCCTCACTCCGGGAGACCGGCCAGACGATTCTGTCGGTATGGCGCCAGCCGGGCACGCGCCTCGGGTTTTATGCGCACATGGGAACGTCGTTCTCCGGCAACGTTTTCGTGCTGCTGTGGGGGTTCCCATTTCTCGTCACCGCCCAGGAACTCAGCGAACCTGCGGCAAGCGTGCTGCTCACGGTCTTCGTGGTCGCGACGATCGCCATCGGTCCAGTGGTCGGTGCACTTACGGCGCGGCATCCGCTGCGCCGATCGTGGCTGGTGATCGCGATAATCGGTGTCAACGTCGTCATGTGGACTCTCGTGCTGCTCGTCCCGTGGCCGGCGCCGTACTGGCTGATCCTGTTGCTGGTGATCGCGATGGCCGCGGGCGGTCCCGGCTCGATCATCGGTTTCGACTATGCGCGCACGTTCAACGATCCGCGCAAGCTCGGTGTCGCTCAGGGCATGGTCAATCAGGGCGGATTCGCTGGCACCCTCATTACAGTGGGTGCGGTCGGTCTCGTGCTCACGCTGTTCGGTGAATTCTCCGCTGATGCCTTCCGTGCCGCCTGGCTAGTCCAGTACCCGATCTGGATGGTCGCGATAATAGGCGTGCTGGCAACTCGACGAAAAGCGCGCCGGGATCTCGCTGCGCAGGGGGTCGTGCCCAGGCGTATCCGGGACGTTTTGCGCCGGAGATCGAGGTCGTGAGCGGCGGCTATGCGGCCGCACCGCGGTGTGCCTCGGATGTGTTGCGGCGCAGGCTGCTGAGCATCTGCCTGCTCTGGGTTGCCCACTGCTGGGTAGTTTCCGCCGCCCGGGTTATAAGTGGGACAGCTATCCAGTCGAGGTCACCCGAGAAGACGTACTGGGTGGCTAGATCGTCGCTGAAGTAGTACTTGAGTCCGGACGGATAGACGCGCTGCGGGCCGTGGACCACGATGATCCGCGAGCCGTACTTGCCCCAGTAGGTGGCGAAAGGCGCATCGAGTGGATCGAGACGCTGCCCAAGCCACTGTGTGGCGAAGGTCTCCGCGTGGAGTGGCGCGCTGCTTAGCGCCCGCCGCACAAAGTCATGCGGCATCCGAAGTGCGCTACATAGCGTATTGAACCTCACCGTCGCCATAGTTCCCCCTTTGCCCGAGGCCTGACGGTGGCTTATGGCTGCCGCCGGGCCCGTGCTGCTGGACCATAAATTCCAGCTTCCCCTATTCGGATCTATTGATCAATTATATTCCAGATGAAAGGACCCGCGCCGTGGCCGCCACCGGATCTCAGCCACGTATTGAGTGAATGTAAGTCAAAGGGCTAGGAAGGGGTTGTCACGCGAGGGCAGCGAAAGCGCTTTTCGGGACGGCGCTGGCCAGGCAGACTGAAGGGGTGCCTGAACTTCCTGAAGTAGAAGCAATCGCGCACTTTTTGCGCGAGCACGCCGTGGGTTTGGGGATCGCGCGTATTGATGTCTCGCAGATTAGCGTGCTGAAAACTTTCGACCCGCCCATTGATGCGCTCCGCGAACGTGCGGTGTCGGACGTGAAGCGTCGCGGAAAATATCTGGCGCTCGTGTGCTCCCGCCCTGGAGACACTGAGATCTTCCTTGTCTTCCACCTCGCGCGCGCTGGGTGGTTGCGATGGTCCGATGCGCTGTCAGCGGCAGCGCCGAAGCCCGGCCGCGGACCGATTGCCTTGCGAATTCACCTGAGCGGCGGAAGTGGGCTTGACCTTACCGAGGCCGGTACCAAGAAGAATCTGGCAGTCTGGGTGACTCGAGATCTCGCTGCACTTCATCAAATTGAAAGACTGGGACCTGACGCGCTCGAGGTCACGGAATCGGAACTCGGCGGACTGCTCAAGGGTTCGTCAGCACGGCTGAAGACGTTTCTCACAGATCAGACCGTTCTCGCAGGTATCGGAAACGCCTACTCCGATGAAATTTTGCACGTCGCCAAGTTATCGCCATTCGCCCAGGCGAACACGCTGTCAGACGAGGCCGCACAGAATCTGCACGCCTCGATCTACGCGGTGCTCTCAGATGCGGTGACAAGGTGTGTGGGCGAGAGTGTTGCCCGGCTGAAAGGGGAGAAGCGGTCAGGGTTGCGGGTGCATGCCCGGACAGGATTGCCGTGCCCGGAATGTGGCGCTCCCGTTAGGGAGGTCGCCTATGCAGACCGTTCATTTCAGTATTGTGCGCAGTGTCAGACCGGCGGGAAGGTTCTCGCTGACCGCAGGATGTCTCGACTACTGAAATAGACACTAATACCAGCGCGCCAAGGACCTATAGCTCCGCAGCGGTGAACGTGTCGCACGCCCCGATGTCGCCTGTCTGGTAGCCGCGACTGAACCAGCGCTGCCGCTGTTCGGATGAGCCGTGCGTCCACGACTCTGGAGTCACCCTTCCGGCCGCTGCCTCCTGGATGCGATCGTCACCCACAGCCGATGCGGCGGACAGCGCGTCAGCGATGTCCTGCTCGGTGAGCGGTAGCAGGAATGGCTCCATCTCGCCGGGCATCGGAGTTTTGTCGGCGTGATGCGCCCAAATTCCCGCGTAGCAGTCGGCCTGAAGTTCAACGCGGACCGCACCAGATTCTGGCCCGCGTGGGTCCGTTCTGGAACGTTCGAGGTTGCCGAGCATGTTCTGGATGTGATGCCCGAACTCGTGCGCGACAACATACTGCTGGGCGAGTGGGCCGGTTGAAGCCCCGAACCGGCTGCTCAGCACGTCGAAGAACGAGGTGTCAAAGTAGGTGGTTTGGTCAGCTGGGCAGTAGAACGGGCCAACTGCACTCGTTGCGTTCCCGCATGCTGTCGTGACGGCGCTGGTGAAGAGGGTGACACCGGGCGGCTGGTATTGCAGCCCGGCAGCGGGGAGCTGGTCAGCCCAGATCTGGTCGAGGCTTTGCGCAGTCAACACGATCCGGCAGTTGATATCGCGGTTCGCGTCCTGCCCCGAAACGCAGTGGGAGATGTCGGGTCCACTGCCGCTTCCCGCCGGAACTCCGCCTGGGTCGGTGAGCCCGGGCACCTGACTGGGGTCACCGCCGGTCAGCAAGATAATGGCGAGCACGATGAGGGCGCCGATACCGCCACCGCCGACTGCCATCTTCTTTCCTGCGCCGCCACTGGTGCGCACTCGGTTCTGATCGATGCGCGCGTTCGGGTTGAACGTCATGACGATGAGTTTTCCACGAAGATCCTCGCCCCTCGGCCAGATCGGCTTTCTCCCGCGCCGCCTCGACCGAGGCTAGCTGTCGGGCACCCTTTAGGATCATATGGGGGCTCATGCTCCCGCTTGTGCAGATTAGGAAGGATCCCTGTGCTTCGCACTCATCTGGCCGGTTCACTTCGCGCCGAACATGCCTCGCATACCGTCACCCTCGCTGGCTGGGTGGCACGTCGGCGTGACCACGGCGGTGTGATCTTCATCGACTTCAGGGATGCCTCCGGGGTGTGCCAGGTGGTGTTCCGCGATGAGGCGATCCTGGAGCGCGCTCATAAGCTGCGTTCCGAGTTCTGCATCAGCGTGACCGGGACAGTGGAGTTGCGTCCAGAGGGCAATGCGAACTACGAGATTCCGACGGGTGAGATCGAGGTCAACGTCAGCGAACTGGATGTGCTGAACGAAAGCGCGGCACTCCCGTTCCAGCTCGACGAGGATCACGTCGGTGAGGAGGCGCGTCTGCGCTACCGCTACCTCGATTTGCGCCGCGAAGGGCCGGGCGAGGCGATCCGGTTGCGGTCCCGCGTCAACGCTGCTGCCCGGGGCGTGCTCGCGCGGCACGAATTCGTGGAGGTCGAAACCCCGACGCTTACTCGCTCCACACCTGAGGGCGCGCGTGACTTCCTGGTCCCGGCGCGGTTGCAGCCGGGCAGTTTTTATGCGCTGCCCCAGAGTCCGCAGCTGTTCAAGCAGTTGCTGATGGTGGCGGGCGTCGAGCGGTATTACCAGATTGCCCGCTGCTACCGGGACGAGGATTTTCGGGCGGACCGCCAGCCGGAATTCACCCAGCTGGACCTCGAGATGAGTTTCGTCCGTCAAGAGGACGTCATTCTGCTCGCCGAGGAAATTCTCTTCGCTCTATGGAAACTCATCGGGTACGAGATCGACACTCCGGTTCCGCAGATCACGTACGCGGATGCGATGCGCCGCTTCGGCACTGACAAACCGGACATGCGTTTCGAACTCGAACTCGTAGAATGCACCGAGTTCTTTCAGGACACCCCATTCCGTGTATTCCAGGCGCCCTATGTCGGCGCAGTGGTCATGCCGGGCGGTGCCAGCCAGCCGCGACGTCAGCTCGATGCCTGGCAGGAGTGGGCGAAGCAACGCGGCGCCAAGGGGCTCGCGTACGTGCTGGTGACCGAAGACGGTTCGCTCGGTGGGCCCGTTGCGAAGAACCTGTCCGAGGCGGAACGTGAGAAGCTGGCGGAACATGTTGGCGCGAAGCCCGGCGACTGTGTCTTCTTCGCTGCCGGCGCCCCGAAAGCACAGCGCGCACTCCTCGGTGCAGCTCGCGTGGAGATCGCTAAGCGCACGGGCCAGCTCGATGAGAACGCGTGGTCATTCGTATGGGTGGTGGACGCGCCGCTATTCGAGCCAGTGGAAGAAGCGACAGCCAGTGGCGACGTGGCACTCGGGTACAGCGCCTGGACAGCTGTCCACCATGCGTTCACTTCGCCAAAGCCCGAAAGTGTCGACACGTTTGACACCGATCCAGGCTCGGCGCTGGCCTACGCCTACGACATTGTCTGCAATGGGCACGAGATCGGCGGCGGAAGCATCCGTATTCATCGCCGTGACGTCCAAGAGCGTGTCTTCAAGGTAATGGGCATTTCGCACGAGGAGGCGCAGGAGAAGTTCGGCTTCCTCCTGAACGCATTCGCTTTCGGTGCCCCGCCGCACGGCGGTATCGCATTCGGATGGGACCGCATCGTCGCACTGCTGTCGAAGTCTGATTCAATTCGGGACGTGATCGCGTTCCCGAAGACCGGTGGCGGGGTCGATCCACTCACTGACGCGCCTGCCCCAATCACCGACCAGCAGCGCAAGGAGTCGGGAATTGATGCGCGGCCAGCCCGCAAATGATGTCAGCGCGCTACTGACCTAAGTGCCCGGCACCATTTCAAGGGCGGTGACAATGGCCGGCGAAAGACTCGCACCCACTGACGGGCAGAGCGAGGATCGGCGTGAGCTGAACGAGGCTGACTCGATTCTCGCGCTCGGCGGTGACGGGCTTCGGCGCTTGCGCGGACGCGTACGGCGGCTCGTCGCCAACGACGGCATCACGTTCGAGGCTGAGAGTTCAGCGTGGAATCTCGATCCGATACCGCTGGTCGTGTCCGCCGCTGAGTGGAACCGGCTCGAGGCCGCAATGGCGCAGCGTGCGCGCCTCCTCGACGCCCTCCTTGCCGACCTTTACGGAGAGCAGTCAGTTATCAGCCGCGGACTGCTCCCTCCGGAGATGGTCTACGGTCATCGCGGTTACCTGCGCGGGGCACATGCCGCGTTCACGGCGAATACCCGGGCTTTGTTTCTCCATTCCGCGGACCTGGCGAGGCTGCCGGGTGGCGAGTTCGCCATCATTTCCGATCATGCGCAGGCGCCCCTTGGGGTGGGATATGCACTCGCCGACCGAAAAGTGCTGTCGCGGGCGATGCCACAGCTCTATCAGAAGGCGATGCCACGGCCGCTTTCAGCCTTCGTTCAGGTGATGCGTGTTGCGTTGGCTTCTGTTGCGCCAGGACATATTTCAGATCCACTCGTGGCAATTCTGAGTCCAGGCCCCGAAAGTACGGCTTCGTTCGATCATGCGTTCCTCGCCTCCGTGCTCGGGTACCCGCTCGTGGAGAGCACGGACCTCACGGTGCGCGATGGCAGGCTCTGGATGCGTGCCCTCGGCAAACGTCTCCCGATCGATGTTGTCGTTCGTTTTGTTGAGTCCGCCGCTACGGATCCGCTGGACCAGCGTTCAGCATCACGAACCGGGGTTGCGGGGCTCACGGAGATGGCGCGGCGCGGCGTTGTGAGCATCGTCAACCCAGTGGGCTGCGGAGTGGTGGAAAACGTTGCCCTGGGTTCCTACCTGCCGCAGATTTCCAGGGCCCTCATCGACGAGGACCTTCTTCTTGACTCGGTGCCAGGCTGGTGGGCGGGCACCAGCGACGGGTTGTCGTACATTTGTGACCACCTGCCGGACCTGCTACTCGAGAACATTCGCAGTGGCGAGTCCTATGTGGGCAGCGATCTCAGTCGCGCGCAGCGCGAAGAGTTGAAACAGCGCATCGAAGCCGATGACTGGCAGTGGTGCGCGCAGGAGCGCCCCGAGTACGGCCGCGAACCCATCGTCACTGCGGCCGGGGGCGTGTCCTCCGCGCCTGTGACGCTCCGGTTGTTCTCGGTGGCGCAGCGCGCTGGCTACACGACCATGGCTGGCGGGTTCGCGTATGTCCCGATCGAACAATCAGCTGGCGTGACGGTACCGGGGATCGGCGCCGCTAAGGATATCTGGGTGCAGGCGGACAAACGTGTCGAAGGGACACACCCCGGCGGCGTGGAACTCGCGGATTCGTTCCCGGACTTGACCGCTGCTCAGCACGGATTGCCGTGGGAGGGAGTCAGTTCGCCCCGGGTCCTTAGCGATCTGTTCTGGCTCGGCAGGTATGCGGAGCATGCTGAGGACACCGCGCGGCTGCTGAACGCGGTGCGAGAACGCTACCAGGACTATCGTTTTCGCCCCTGGCTCCCAGGAAGCGGCTCGCTGGGAGTGCTCGTGTCCGCGCTCGCGACGGTTGCCGGCTCCCAATCCGGCACCTCGCTCGCGCCGGCAGATCCGGTGACAGGCGCGACGACTGATGCGTCCGTCGCGCTCGCTGAGATGCGTTCCCTGACGGGTGACGGCGAGCGTGCTGGATCACTCGCGTACTCGGTGCGTCACCTGGAGTCGGCAGCCCGAGGGGTTCGCGTTCAACTTTCCGTTGACACGTGGATGGTGCTGACGGGAGTCCGTGAGGCGCTCAGCGAGTTCTGCGAGGATGAATCAAAGGACCCAGTCGTCATGGCGGCCGCGCACACCGCGGTGCTGCATGGAATGCTGGCCCTCGCGGGCCTCGGTGCGGAGTCGCTGGTACGTGACCCAGGCTGGTATCTCCTGGATATCGGCAGGCGCGTCGAGCGCGGCCTTCAGCTCACGCGTCTCATCGGAGCGTCGCTGGCGAAGAAGCTGCCTGCGGCTGAGGAGCGGGCGGTGATCGAGTCCATACTGCTCGCCTGCGAATCGTCGGTGATGTACCGGCGCCGACAGCACGGTGTCGTGCGGGTAGCGCCAATGGCCGAACTGCTGGTATTCGACGGTTCGAATCCACGGTCCCTGATCTACCAGCTCGAGCGGCTGCAGGCAGATTTCGCGGGCCTCCCGGAGGAGACTGTCCCTGTCCGGGTAACGCGGCTGATCACTGACCTGATCACACACATTCGCCGCGCCGACCCCGCCGGCCTAGGAGCGACGGACGAAGAAGGGCACCGAACCGCGTTGCGTTCCTTGATGCAGGCGATCGCTTCCGGGCTGGGCGAGTTGTCAGAGATCGTGGAGGCAAGTCTGCTCGCGCCGCCCGTCGATATGCAGCCACTGTGGGGGTCAGCGGAGAGTGCTGAATTCCCGGGCGGTGTGACGGCGTGAACGACCGCTTGTACGACGTCACCCACATAACGACCTACACCTATCCGGAGCCGGTGACGTCTTCTTACGGACGCGGTTACCTGACTCCGCTAGAACTCCCGGAACAGCGACGGCGTGAACACACCCTCAGTGTCTCTCCGGAGCCCTCGGATCAATCGTTCATGACCGACTTTTATGGGAACACCGCCTTCTACTTCCACGTCACATCGGACCATGAGGAGCTCGTCGTGACTGGCCGGTCTCTAGTTGAGGTCGATGCGCCGCAGGAGGGTTATTTGACGACTGGCCCAGCGGGCGCGCCTTGGGAGCTTTCACGGCCAGTCGGGAGGGATGCGGCGCGGGCAGTCGACTTCCGGCTCGACAACGACCCGCCAGAGGTGACCGATGTTGTGCGCGAGTACGCGGCGCCGTCATTCGTTCCCGGCAGGTCCCTGGCCGAGGCAGTGTGGGACCTCACACACCGGATCTACTCTGATTTCACGTATCACTCCGGATCAACGACCGTGTCGACGCGGGTGGCAGAGGTAATGCACCGCCGGTCGGGGGTATGTCAAGACTTCGCCCGTGTCGCGATCGCGTGCTTGCGTGCCCAGGGTCTGGCCGCGAGTTACGTATCGGGGTATCTCGCCACAACACCACCTCCTGGCAAAGAGCGCATGGTCGGCGCCGATGCGACGCACGCGTGGGCGGCGGTGTGGCTGCCGGGAGGCGGTTGGCTGGCATTTGACCCCACAAATGACCAGTTCGTGGACGAACGGTATGTCACGGTCGCGCGGGGGCGTGACTTCGTTGACGTTTCCCCGCTGCGCGGCATCATCTACACCCGGGCGAAGACGAGTTCGATGTCGGTGTCCGTCGATGTGGCTCCGGTCGCTGCGGACGGGAACTTCCTGAGAGCCCGCTGAGCAAGCAAAAACCTGTGCCCAAAGCAGGTAGCCTGGTATGCGATGACCGCACTTTTCACCAATTCAACTACGGCTGTGGTGGCTGCCGCAGAGCGTGTGCTGACGAAGCGCTACGGCGTGAACGTCCATCTGGCCGATCCAGAGGATCTGGGGGGAAGCGGTCAAGCAGCTGTACTTCGCGTTCGCGTTGCTGAATCTCCGATCCGACTTCCCCGGACTCTCATCATCAAGCAGATGTGGGACTCCCGTGCGAGCGGTGTGGAAGGTTTTATCAGGGAGGCCGCGTCCTACCAGTTCGCCAACTCGCTCGCACGCGATCAGCGTCCAGGGCCGGAACTTCTCGGACACGACCTGGACCAGCGTTTGCTCATTCTGTCGGACCTTGGAGATGCCCGAACGCTCGGTGTCCTGCTGACGGGTGAGAATCCCGCCTCGGCCACCCACCTGCTCATGGCCCTCGCGCAAGCACTCGGCCGGATGCATGCCGCGACAGCTGGCCGCGCCGATGATTTTGCCGCGCTACTGCGGCGGGCACGCGGCACACTGTCGCCGCAGGCAACTGCCGATGATGTTGAAGCGGTGCTGCCCTCAGTCCCGACGCTGCTTTCCGACGTCCTTGGAGTGAGCACGCCCGCGGAGGTGGTCAGCGCTGTGGAGTCCGCGTCGCAGCTCCTCTCAAATGGGTCGTTCCGCGCGTTCACTCCCGCAGATCTGTGCCCGGACAACATTGTCGTGAGCACCGATGGAGTGAAGTTCCTCGATTACGAGTGGGGCGGTTTCCGGGACGCCACACTTGACCTCGGTTGCATGCTCGTCTCATTCCCGCAGTGCCTGTGCGACCTCGGTCTTACCGTTGAGCAGTCCGATGCGATGGTCGAAGCGTGGCGAGCGGAGATCGCAGGGCCGCGGCCGCAACTGCTCGACGACGATGTCCTTTACCCACGGTTGCTTGACGCGCGAATGTTATGGGTGTGGCTGTCGACCGCATGGCACCTTCCTGAGGACTATGCGCGCCGCGCCATGGAGCGCGATCATGTCCTTGCGGTTCCGCCCGCGCAGGCGCTGGCGAGCCGCTGGGCCGGTTTGGCGCTGGCTGCGGACCAGATTGGCGCTGATGCGATCGCTGATCACGCAGATCAGGTGATGGACGCACTCAATCGCCGGACCGGTTTCACGGGCTAACCTCAGCCGGAGAAGCCGGGAAGCACGGTTCCGTCGAAGCCGCCCGGTGGCGCGCTGATACTCAAGAGGGCCGCAATCGTTGGCGCCACATCCATCGTGGTGACCGCCGGTGTGAACGTTTGTCCGCGCGGGACTGACGGATGACCGCCGCTCACAATGAGTGGAATCGGCAGGGTCACGTCGTGGCCGTGGTTCCCAGGGATCGGGTTCGACAGCACGGTGGGATCAGTGAAGCGCCACCCTGGATGACAGAACGCGACGACGTCACCTGCCCGCTCGCCGAGCCCGAACTGCGAGGTTTCGTGAGTTGAGGCCACCCCGGCATGTCCCTCCGCGATGCGGCGCATACGCCGCACCGCTTCCTCGCGCTGCTCGGCCGCACCGGTCCAGTACCAGAGCGATGCGCCGCCGTTGTCGGCGATCATGACGTTGTCCCGGAGGAGCGGGTCAAGCGCGAACGGGACTTGCAAGCTGATCAGCGATAGTGGAGCTGACCAGTCCATCGAATGGTCTGCCGCGACGATGATGACGCTTCGGTCCCAGCGCCCAGAGTCACGCAGGTACGAAACAAAGCGATCGAGCTGCGAGTCTGTGTTTCTTACAGCGGCCGTGCGCGCATACCGGAAGCCCGTGCCAGTGACATCGATATGGCCGACGCGGTCGACGTCACCGAGGTTCGAGAACGTCAGGCGGGGGTGGTGCTCGGCGAGAGTCCGCAGGAGCGCGTCCATCGTCGACTGGTCGGGCGCGTGATCTGTGAGCGGAATCAGCGGGGACGGGTTCCAGTGCACCGATGCGCGGCCCTGGAAGAGCCCGTGCAGGTACTCCTTGGAGAGGACGCTCGCTGTCGTGAGGCCTCGCTGTGTCTGGGCAAGATCCAGCATCGTAGGCGTGGTGAGGTCCTCTGGCCGCTCGAGATAGCGGAACCGCCCCTCATCTCGGTCGAAGATCTTGTTCGCTGGCACGCCGTTGCGATGTGGGAGGACCCCGGTCATCATCGCCGCGTGGTTTGGCAGCGTTTCCGCGACCTGGATTGCGTTCGCGGTAACGTATCGGCTGCCTTCCCGGGCGAGCGTCGAGAGCACCGGCATGAGCGCGCCATTGACCTCGTCGACGCGGAGTCCGTCGACAACGACCACGTGGACGTCAATTTCGCCGTTAGGTTCTGAGGGTGGGGCTGCATTCGCTCGTGTCGCGACAAGGCCCGCGGCAGCGGCGCCGGTTCCCGCGAGGAGGGTGCGACGCGTTATTCGTGCGTTATGTGATGTCATCGGGGTTATCAGGACCTTCCTGGGCGGTGCGCGGCGGGATCGAGAACAGCGGCCGGCTCGATCGTCGGACTGCCGTCACGTGTTCGGTACGACAGGGCGTGCCGGGCACCGGTCGCCGGGTCGGCAAGGTTCCCCACAAAGAACCAGTCCATCTGCACGTGGCCGGGAGTTACCTCACAAACGCCGTAGCCGTGAGAATCCAGTTCGACGTAGCGGACGTGACGGTTCACCTGACGGATTGCTTCTTCAGCCGCGGGACTGACAGAACGTTCGGGCACGCCGAGGATGTCGTCGATATTCTTCGATGTCACCGAGGGCACGACGAATTCGACGGCTGCCGTTCCTGCGGCTGGGTAGTTCGCCGGGTTCATCGGCAGTTCACTGGCCCAGGTTGAGTGAATGTCTCCCGTCAGGAACACGACGTTGGCTGTCCCGGTCGTTGCGATGGCGTCGATGATCCGTCGCCGGTCCGCCGTATAGCCGTCCCACTGGTCGGTGTTGATCGGGATGCCGCCGCGCGGCAGGCCGAGCATCTGGGTGAGGGCCTCCGTTGTTGCCGGTTCGAGGGGCGGGACCACCAGCGGAGCGATCATCACCGGATTGCCGATCAGACGCCACCGTGCCGCGGCAGTAGTCATTCCTGTGACCAGCCACGACATCTGATCGGCGCCGGTGATCGTCCGTTCGGTCGCGTCAACCGCAGGCCATCCTGTACCGGCGGCGGCCGGCTCATCGCGATAACTTCGCAGGTCGATCATCGATAGTTCGCACAGGTCACCAAACTGAAGACGGCGATACAGGCGGTCTCCGGTTCCACCGGGCCGCACCGGCATCCATTCCAGATAGGCCTGCAGTGCGCTGCGGTATCGCATTCCCCACGGCCCCTGCGAAGCGGGGTCATGGTTCTCGGCACCGTTGCGCCACGCGTCGTTCGCCGATTCGTGGTCGTCCCAGATAGGAATCCACGGCACTGACGCGTGGAGCCGCTGCAGGTCGGGGTCGGTCTTATACTGCCCGTGACGGATCCGGTAGTCGGCAAGCGAGACGATGTCATGGGCAGGCTCATGGAACCGGAGTGAACCCTCCTTGCCGCCGTATTCGCCCGCGCCATACTCGTACAGATAGTCCCCAAGGTGGATGATCGCATCGATGTCGCCGCGGTCCGCGAGATGCCGGTACGCAGCGAAATACCCGGCCTCCCAGTTCGAGCACGAGACGACACCAAATCTCAGTCGTGAAACGTCGGCCGAAAATGCAGGCGCGGTACGGGTAGCGCCCACAGGCGAGGTCGCCTGAGCAGCGTCACCAAGCCCTGCGAAACGGTAGAAGTACGTGGTGTCGGGCTCGAGTCCGCCTGCATCGATCTTGACGGTATGGTCTCGCTCCGGGCCCGTCGTCACTGTGCCCCGCGCAGCTAGTGAGGTGAAAGCGGCATCCCGCGATACCTCCCAGCGAACGCTGACCGCACCTCCTATTCCGGAACCGGGCAGCGCATCGGAGGAAGGGGTTATGCGGGTCCAGAGCACGACACGATCGGGGAGTGGGTCCCCGGACGCGACGCCATGGTGGAACGCGGGGCCCGCCTGGGCGAACGCTACTGAATGTGATGCTGCGGCGACCGCTCCCGCACCCGAAAACGCTGCAGCTGAGCGCAGCAACGCTCGCCGTGAGATCACCATTGGCTAATCACACACTATGTGAGCATTTCGTGCGCGTGGAAGCGGGCGAATTCACGGAGAGTTCGGCATGAGCGCGGGCAGAGGGCGTCAACTCGGAGAAAACAGAATTTCGGGTAACCTCGCACACGTGAGCGAAGAGCTTGACGACGGCCTGTTCAGTACCTCCCCCGCGCAGGGACGAACCGAGCAGAGCAAGCCGGCCGGAACGTCGCGCGGTGCGATGCGGCCGCTGGCGGTTCGCATGCGGCCGGAATCGCTGGACGAGGTGGTAGGGCAGGAACATCTGCTCGCTCCTGCCTCGCCCTTGCGCCGCCTCATCGAAGGTTCTGGCGCTGCATCGGTGATCCTCTACGGGCCGCCGGGCACCGGAAAGACAACGATGGCATCGCTGATCTCGCAGGCCACGGGCCGCCGATTTGAGGCGCTCTCCGCATTGTCCGCCGGTGTCAAGGACGTCCGCGCGGTAATTGATCTCGCACGGCGCCGCTTGGTCAACGGTGAGCAGACGGTGCTATTCATCGATGAGGTCCACCGTTTTTCCCGTACTCAACAGGATGCCCTTCTCTCTGCCGTGGAAGACAGAACGGTGTTGCTCGTTGCGGCCACCACCGAGAATCCTTCCTTCTCTGTGGTGTCACCGCTGCTGTCGCGGTCGCTGATCTTGCAGTTGAAGCCGCTTGACGCTGCGGCCATTGGGACATTGATCGACCGGGCGGTTTCGGACCCGCGCGGGCTCGCTGGGCGAGTGCGGCTTGCTGCCGGAGCCCGGGACCATCTGATCGCGCTGTCCGCAGGTGACGCTCGCCGTGCCCTGACCGCGCTGGAGGCGGCCGCAGAATCGGCGCTCGCGCGAAACTCTGATACGGAGTCCGCGCCGGTGGATGTCGGACTGGAGACGGTCGAAGCCTCCGTAGACAAGGCTGCTGTGCGATATGACCGCGATGGAGACCAGCATTACGACGTCATCAGCGCCTTCATCAAGTCGATTCGCGGCTCTGACGTCGATGCTGCGCTGCATTATCTCGCGAGGATGATAACGGCGGGGGAGGATCCACGGTTCATTGCCCGCCGGCTCGTAGTGCATGCGAGTGAAGACATCGGTATGGCTGATCCGACAGCGCTGCACACGGCGGCCGCTGCCGCGCAAGCGGTGCAACTGATCGGAATGCCGGAGGCCGGACTGACGCTCGCGCACGCGACGATCCATCTGGCGACGGCCCCGAAGTCCAACGGCGTGGTGGCGGCGCTGAACGCGGCAATGAAGGACGTCGCCAAGGGCAAAGCGGGGCCAGTGCCTGCCCACCTCCGTGACGGTCACTATTCAGGAGCGTCTTCGCTGGGCAGCGCCGTCGGGTACCGCTATCCGCACGACGTGGCCGAAGGGGTGCTGTCACAGCAGTATCCGCCAGATGAACTAGTTGGGGTGGACTACTATCGGCCGGCTGGCCGCGGCACCGAGCGAGACTTGGTCGTGCGGGTTTCGAAGCTCCGGAAGATCATCCGGAGGAAGTAGGCGGCCTGTGCATCGCGATGCGGCTGAATGTCCGGCTCGCGGTACCCTGAACGGTGCGATTTGAACCGCACACCCACTAGTACATCGGTCACATATCCAAGTGAGGACGAGCAGTGCAGACCCACGAGATCCGCAGACGCTTTCTTGACCACTTCGTCAAGGCTGGCCACGTTGAGGTTCCCAGCGCGTCCCTGCTTCTCGACGACCCGAACTTGCTGTTCGTCAACGCCGGCATGGTTCAGTTCAAGCCCTACTTCCTGGGCCAGCAGACACCCCCGTACCCGACTGCGACCAGCGTGCAGAAATGCGTCCGGACGGGAGACATCGAAGAAGTCGGCAAAACCACCCGCCACAACACGTTCTTCCAGATGGCCGGCAACTTCTCGTTCGGTGATTACTTCAAAGAAGGCGCCATCACCCACGCCTGGACGCTGATCACCGCGTCGCAGGACGAGGGCGGCTATGGTTTCGATCCCGCGCGTATCTGGGTCACGGTCTATCAGGACGATCCTGAGGCCGCTGAAATCTGGCAGCGAGTCGCGGGCATCCCGGCTGAGCGGATCCAGTACCGCGACGGTAAGGACAACTACTGGGACATGGGGGTTCCTGGTCCAGGTGGTCCGTGTTCGGAAATCTACTTCGATCGTGGCCCCGAATACGGCAAAGAGGGTGGTCCGGTTGTCGACGAAGATCGCTACCTCGAAATCTGGAATCTGGTGTTCATGCAGGATGAGCGTGGGGAGCTGAGCCCGAAAGCTGGCCACCCACCGGTTGGTGAACTGCCCAAGAAGAACATCGATACCGGCATGGGGGTCGAGCGTGTCGCGCTGTTGCTCCAGGGCGTTGACAACGTTTATGAAACTGACCTCGTTCGTCCCGTCATCACAAAGGCCGAAGAACTCACGGGACGCCGCTACCATGCGAGTGACGACAACCACGAAGATGATGTCCGTTTTCGCGTGATCGCCGACCATGCCCGGACGTCCGCGATGCTAATCGCCGACGGTGTCAATCCCGGCAATGACGGGCGTGGCTACGTCCTGCGGCGCCTTTTGCGGCGGATCGTGCGGGCAGCCCGCCTCCTCGGCGCATCGAAGCCGGTAATGCCGGAGTTCATGAAGGTCGTCAGCGAGACGATGGCTGAGTCTTACCCTGAGCTTTCCACAGACTTCAGCCGAATTGAGCGGGTTGCTTCGGGGGAGGAGGCAGCGTTCCTGCGCACGCTGGACACGGGGTCCCGGCTTTTCGAGTCGGCAGTCGCAGATGTGAAATCACACGGCCAAACCGTTCTCGGCGGGACCGAAGCGTTCACTCTGCATGACACCTACGGCTTCCCGATTGACCTGACCCTGGAGATGGCGAGCGAAGCCGGCCTCAGCGTCGACGAAGCGGGTTTCCGGACTTTGATGGCCGAGCAGCGTGACCGGGCCAAGGCGGACGCTGCCTCGCGTAAGCAGGCACACGCGGACGAGGCTGTTTATCGTGAACTGCTCGACCGCGGGCCTACGGAATTCACGGGGTACACCGAACTCAACTCAGAAGCGAAAGTCATCGGACTCATCGCCGGTGGGGCTCGCGTTCCGAGTGCGAGTGCCGGTGAGGACATCGAGGTCATCCTCGACCGGAGTCCGCTCTACGCCGAGTCCGGAGGGCAGCTCGCTGACATCGGAAGGATCACCGCCTCCGGTGTCCGGCTGAAGGTGAATGATGTCCAGAAGATCGGCAAGAAGCTCTGGATCCACAAGGTCACAGTCGAGGAAGGCGAGATCACCGAGGGGTCAGACGTTCTCGCCCAGGTGGATCCCGAATGGCGCAAGGGGGCAACCCAGGGGCACTCCGGCACACACTTGGTGCACGCCGCGCTCCGCCAGATTCTAGGGCCCAACGCAGTTCAAGCGGGATCACTGAACAAGCCGGGCTACCTCCGCTTCGACTTTTCCTGGCAGGGCGGGCTATCGGAGGCAGCGAGACACGAGATCGAAGAAGTCACCAACGAGGCCGTGCTCGCTGACTATCCGGTCAATACCTTCGTGACCGACCTCGCGAAGGCCCGGGCTATGGGAGCGCTCGCACTGTTTGGTGAGAACTACGGTGACCGTGTACGCGTCGTCGAAATGGGTGGACCGTTCTCGATGGAGTTGTGCGCCGGGACTCACGTCGCGAGCTCCTCCCACGTGGGTCCTGTGACACTTCTCGGCGAATCCTCGGTAGGTTCTGGTGTGCGCCGCGTCGAAGCGTATGTGGGGCTCGATTCCTATAAACATCTTGCGCGTGAGCGGGCGCTGCTTGCCGGAGTCGCGACGGCGCTGCGGGTCACGCCGGAGGACGTTCCCGCCCGGGTGGAAGCGCTAGTGGAACGCCTCAAGGCAGCTGAAAAAGAGCTCGAGAAACACCGAGCGGCAGCGATTCTCGCGTCTGCGGGTTCTCTCACGTCCGCAGCCGAACGCGTCGGGAGTATTCTTCTCGTCGCGCAGGCCGCCCCCGACGGGGTGGGTGCGGGTGACCTGCGGACGCTGGCCGCCGATGTGCGCGGACGGTTCGGCAGCGAACCTGCGGTGGTCGCGCTCTTCAGCACTACTGGTGAGAAGGTCCCGTTTGTGGTGGCGACCACGCAAGGGGCGCGCGATTTCGGCATCAAAGCGGGAGATCTCGTTCGTGAGTTCTCTCCGCACATCAACGGGCGCGGTGGTGGCAAACCCGACATGGCGCAGGGATCGGGATCACGGCCAGGCGGTGTCACCCAAGCCATCGATGCTATTCGGGCCGCGCTCGCGACCCGGGCAAGCTAGTGGCAGGCCCGCAAGGTGTGGCCCCGGATCGGCCGGGGCCCGATGATCCAGGGCGTGGACGGCGAATCGGTATCGATGTGGGTTCGGTGCGGATCGGTGTCGCCGTCAGCGACCCTGACGGGATCCTGGCGTCTCCGGTCGAGACAGTGACTCGCAACACACGGGAGGTGTCCGATTCCCGGGAACTCGACCACATAGCTGCCATTATCGAGGAGTACAGCGCCGTAGAAGTTGTCGTGGGACTGCCGCGCACGTTACGTGGTGAACAGGGCCACGCAGCCGATGCGGCGCTGACGTTTGCGGAGCAGCTAAGGGGCCGGATCCAGCCGATCCCCATCCGGCTCTCCGACGAGCGTATGACCACTGTGACTGCCCAGCGAGACTTGCGAGCTGCCGGAAGGAAAGCGAAACAGCAGCGCGCAATTATCGACCAGGCTGCAGCGGTCGCAATATTGCAGGGATGGCTCGACGAACGCGCGCGCTATCGACCCACAATGGAGGATCGTGAGTGAACGAATATCGAGAGCATGATCCGGTGGGATCGCACCCAGGTCCTGCCGGGCATGAGCCCGAGGATTGGGACACGAGTTACGATTCTGAGTTCTATGACACGAGTCGGGCCGAGCCGGCCTGGGTGGGCGCTGGGGAAGGCGGAACACCCCTGCAGGTTCGCCGACAGCGCGAAGCAGCGAGGAAACGGAGAAGGCGTCGCAGCATCGCCGTTTTCCTCCTCATCGCAGTGCTGGTCCTCGGGGGAGCCGTATACCTGGTGCAGTCCTTCCTTGACGGCCGCCGGCCCGCACCGATACCCGACTACACGGGGACTGGCGAGAGCGACATCGTAGTTCGCGTCCAGCAAGGCGACGCCGGATCCGACATCGCAGCGTCCCTGGTCGAGAGTGATGTGATCAAAAGCACCGCTGCTTTCATGACCGCAGCCCATGGCCGTGACGATCTCGGCGCGATTCAGCCCGGTTACTACAAGGTCCGGACTCAGATTCCGGCTGCGATGGCCGTTGACATGCTGACGAGTCCTGAGACCCGTGTCGGATCCTTTATCATTCCGGAGGGCCGCAAACTGCACACGTCCGTTTCGGTGGGCGGTGACCATACGACTGATGGAATTTATGCACTGGTAGCCCGGGCGAGCTGTGTGGAGCTCAACGGTGAGGAGACGTGCCTCACGGAAGACGCACTGCGGGATGCAGCCGCGACCGCAGACCTCGCGCAGCTGGGCGTGCCTGAGTGGGCACGTGCGGAGGTCAGCCAGGCTGAGGACCCCGAACGCCGGATCGAGGGACTGATTCGTGCCGGTCGATGGGACGTCGATCCAGATGCAACACCAGTGGAGATACTCTCGGAGCTCATCTCTCGGAGCGCGCAGGCTTACGAGCGGACCGGCATTATCGAAGCGAGCGAGGCCGTGGGCGTCACTCCCTACGAAATGCTCACCATTGCTTCCTTGCTTGAGCACGAAGCGCTGCCTGACGACTTCAGTAAGGTTGCACGAGTCATCCTGAACCGGATCGATGCTGGAATGCAGCTCGAATTCGACTCGACCGTCAACTACGCACTCGATTCGATCGAGATTGCGACCACTGATGACGCGCGCGCTGCGCGCACCCCATGGAACACCTATGCAATGACGGGACTGCCGCAAACACCGATCTCTTCACCGAGCATCGAGGCGCTCCAAGCGGTCGAAAGCCCGGAAGATGGGGATTGGCGGTTCTTCGTGACGATCGATTTCGAAGGAACGACTGTCTTCGCGGAGACCTTCGACGAACACCTGGAGAACGTGCAAGTTGCGATCCGGAACGGGGTCCTCGCCAGTGGCCGATGAGCCGACGCGCCGGAGGGCTGGAGTGCTCGGCAGCCCGATAGCGCACTCGCGGTCCCCACAGCTGCACTTGGCGGCGTATCGCGCGCTTGGGCTGACCGACTGGACCTACGAGCGCATCGAATGCCGCGCGGGTGAACTATCCAGCATCGTGTCTGGCCTGGGACCTGAATGGGTGGGTGTCTCAGTCACCATGCCTGGAAAGCTTGAAGCGCTGGAGTTCGCTACCGAGCGCACCGAGCGGGCGGTAGTGGTGGGGTCAGCGAACACGCTCGTTCGCACCAATTCCGGGTGGCGGGCGGACTGTACTGACGTCGACGGTGTCACAGGCGCGCTGGCCGAACTAGGAGTGACCGATGTCTCGTCCAAGCCAGCGATTGTTATCGGCGCAGGCGGGACTGCGCGACCGGCACTAGTCGCGCTCGCGGAACTCGGCGCCAGCGAAGCTGTAGTGGTAGCTCGTGACGAACAGCGCGCGCAGGGCGCAGTCGAGTGCGGTAACCGCGCGGGACTCACTGTGAGTTACGCGCCGTTCTCGGACTTGGCGCGCCTCTGCCCCGACGCCTCCGCTGTGATTAGCACAATTCCAGCGGACGCAATGTCCGGGCACCTAGAGGCGGCAGCGACCGCCCCGCACGTGCTCGATGTGATTTACCACCCCTGGCCAACCCCCTTGGCGTCAGCTGTGCGGGAACGGGGCGGCCGCGTCACCGGTGGTTTGTCGATGCTGCTGAACCAGGCATTTGGCCAGGTCGAGCAGTTCACGGGCAGGCCTGCGCCGCGTGCCGAGATGGCACAGGCGCTGGGTCTCTCTGCGCTCTGAAGGCGCGATGTTATGGCTAGCGGTCGCCGCGGTGCCGTGGATGGCCGTTCTTTGTGTCATCGATATCAGAGTGCGGAGGCTGCCGAACTGGCTCACGCTTCCCGGTGCGGCTCTCATCGTGACGGTGGCAAGCTTGGCGGGATATGGGGCCGAAGCGGTGACCGGCGGCCTTGGCCTGGCTGGCGTGTATCTCGTCACTCACGTCATTTCTCCGCGCGGAATGGGCGCTGGCGATGTGAAGCTCGCACTCGGGATCGGCGCACTGACCGGGACATTTGGGCTCGGCGCGTGGTTCCTTTGTGCGATTGGTGCGCCACTACTGACCGTCGGCGCTGGCGCTGTCGCCGCCGCGCTTGTGCACAGGGCGTCTGCGCTATCGGCAGCGCGCCGTATACGCTTGCCTCACGGCCCCTCAATGTGTGCAGCTGCTGTCGTGGCGATCGGATTCGCTGTGGTGGCAGGTGAGTAGCGAGCGGGTGGCATCGCCGCCGCGACCGGGACGATGCTGGAATGGTCCTCAACTCGTGGGAAGATGAGACACGTGCTGCGCTGGATAACTGCCGGAGAATCACACGGTCCTGCCCTTGTTGCTGTGCTGGAAGGCATGGTCGCGGGCGTTGACGTCACGTCAGCTGACATTGCTGAACACCTTGCTCGCCGCCGTCTAGGCTACGGGCGCGGTGCACGCATGAAGTTCGAAGCTGATCAAGTGACGATCCTCGGCGGAGTCCGGCACGGAAAAACGCTGGGCGGCCCGATCGCCATCCAGGTGGGCAACACGGAGTGGCCCAAGTGGGAACAGGTTATGTCCGCAGACCCGGTGGACCCGGATGTTCTCAACGACCTTGCGCGGAATGAGCCGCTGACGCGACCTCGTCCAGGACACGCCGACTTTGCGGGCATGCTGAAGTATGGCTTCGATGATGCGCGCCCAGTTCTAGAGCGTGCGAGCGCGCGGGAAACCGCGGCCCGGGTCGCATTAGGCACCGTCGCCCGGTTGTTCCTCAAGCAGGCGCTCGGTGTTGATGTGGTCTCGCATGTGGTGTCGATCGGAGCCGCGGCGACCGAGTCCGATGCGCTGCCCACCTCGGCAGATCTGGCTGCGGTTGATGCAAGCCCTGTCCGCGCGTTTGATGCGGCCGCGGCTGACGCGATGATCAAGGAGATCGAGGCCGCAAAGCGGGCGGGTGACACGCTCGGCGGTGTCGTTGAGGTTGTCGTTCATAGTCTGCCCATTGGGCTCGGCTCGTTCATCAGTGGTGAGGACCGTCTCGACTCACGCCTTGCAGGAGCCCTGATGGGAATCCAGGCGATCAAGGGCGTGGAGGTGGGGGATGGTTTTGAAACTGCCCGCCGCCGTGGCTCCGCTGCGCACGACGAAATGGTCCCCGGTCCTGATGGCGTTCTCCGGCTCTCCAACCGCGCTGGTGGTCTCGAGGGCGGTATGACGAATGGTCAGCCATTGCGTGTCCGTGCGGCGATGAAGCCGATTTCTACCGTGCCGCGGGCACTGAAGACAATCGATATGAGTTCAGGCTCGGAAGCTGTCGCTATTCACCAGCGCTCGGACGTGTGCGCGGTGCCCGCAGCCGGTGTGGTGGCGGAAGCCATGGTCGCACTAGTTGTCGCTCAAGCCGTCCGGGAGAAGTTCGGTGGTGACTCGCTCGGCGAGACGCGGCGTAACTTTGAGTCGTACCAGCAGGAAGTAGAAACCCGGATGCGCTGGGAGGAATCCCGAAGCGGTTCGACCGCAGGAGAAGCGATCTGAGTGCCGCCCAGAGCGATTTTGGTGGGCCCGCCGGGCGCAGGTAAGTCGACAATCGGCCGACGGCTAGCGTCTGCTTTAGGCGTGCCGTTTTATGACACGGATGCGGCGATTGAACGCGAAACTGGACGGACCATCCGCGAGATTTTCGCCACAGACGGGGAAGCGGGTTTCCGGAAGATCGAAGAGGATGTGGTCGGGCGGGCCATCGCCGAACAGACTGGAATTGTTTCGCTTGGCGGTGGTGCAGTTCTTTCGCCCGTCACGCAGCAGGCACTGCGCGGGCATACGGTCATCTATTTGGAGATAACGGTCGCGGAGGGCCTCCGCCGCACAGGGGCCAACAAGTCGCGACCGTTGCTCGACGGTGACGACCCGGGCGCGAAATACCGCGCGTTGATGCGACGGCGGCGTCCGATATATAAGAAAGTCTCCACACTGCGTGTGCGCACAAATGGCCGCAGTCCGGGGCGGTCTGTGCAGTACATCCTGCGCAGGATCGGTGGCGAACAACAACAACCGCGGACTCGGTGGCCGGTCCCTATGCGGCCGGGGCGGCCCATACGGTCGTCGCAACCCCCGCGAGACGAGCAAAAACGGAGGACAACCGGTGACTGAACCTGTGCAGGTGGATGTGCGCACAGAAAACCCCTATCCCGTCGTCATTGGCCGGGGTCTGCTCGGGGATATCGTGGAACGCCTTCAGGGTAACTCCACGATCGCGATCTTCTACCAGCCGTCCTTGGCGCAGACTGCAGAAGCGTTGCGGGAGGCGCTCGAGAAGTCGGGCACCGACGCGCACCGGATCGAAATCCCAGACGCAGAGGCGGGCAAGGAACTCGCAGTCGCCGGGTTCTGCTGGGAGGTGCTCGGACGCATTGGCCTGTCACGGACGGATACGATCGTCAGCCTCGGGGGCGGCGCCGCAACCGATCTCGCTGGGTTCATTGCCGGTACGTGGATGCGCGGCGTGAAGATCGTGCACATTCCGACCACGCTGCTCGCCATGGTCGACGCCGCCGTTGGCGGGAAGACGGGAATCAACACCGAGGCGGGCAAGAACCTCGTCGGCGTCTTTCACGAGCCCGCTGCGGTGTACGTGGACCTCGCGACGCTCGAATCTTTGCCGCGCAACGAGATCGTCGCGGGCATGGCCGAGGTCATCAAAACAGGGTTTATCGCTGACCCGGTGATTCTGGATCTGATCGAGCAAGATCCAGATGCGGCACTCGACCCCAAGGGGGCTGTGCTCCCGGAGTTGATCCGCCGCTCAATCCAGGTGAAGGCCGACGTTGTATCGGCCGACCTCCGCGAGTCGAATCTGCGCGAGATCCTCAATTACGGACACACCCTCGGACATGCCATTGAGCGCCGTGAGCGGTACCGCTGGCGGCATGGGGCCGCAGTGGCGGTCGGCATGGTGTTCGCGGCAGAACTTGGTCGTCTGGCGGGCCGTCTTGATGATGAGACTGCGGATCGGCATGCCCGTGTGCTCACAAGCATCGGCCTGCCCACGACGTACGAGGACGGCGTTCTCGACCAGTTGATGGAGGGCATGCGGTCCGATAAAAAGAACCGCTCGGGAATGCTGCGGTTCGTGGTGCTCGACGGACTAGCGAAGCCGGGTCGGCTCGAAGGCCCAGACCCGGCTCTGCTCGCAGCGGCTTATTCAGAAGTGGCACGGACAGGGGAGACCCCGCAGAGCGGGGCCGTCCTGCTGTAAGACGCTATCTGCCGGTACGGCGCTCGTCATCGTCGATGCGCGCCTGCTCGGCAGCGAAGTCCTGATCGCTGTACTCGTCGTCCTCAATCGTGGATGACCGAGATTGGGATTCGGCGCGGGAACTGTATGCGCCTTCTATCCCGGATGAGTGATGAACGGCGACAGGCTCTTTCTGGTGGTGTGCCTGAATATGATGGCGTCCGAACTCGTCTTCTTCTTCGGCTGGCGCCGATCGCTTGCGCGAATATTCGCCGTACGCTCGGCCGGAGAGAATGCCGATCTGTGCTGGAATCGACAGAAGTAGCGTCACGAAGCCGGTACCGATCGTGAGCTCGAAGATCAGCGACTGAACGCTGGCGCCTGGAATCACAAAGCTCAGGAGCCACGAGGCGGCGCCGGAAACCAGAGCTGCCACCAGTGCGGCCTTCAGCCAGAACAGCGTGAGGTCCGCGCGGTCCTCGGGGTCCTCGTTTTCCTGGGCGTCCCGCCGGCCATCGAGGAACGGCCAGGCGAGCGCAGCGAGAAGGACCACGATGAGCGCGATGGTCCGCTGGGCACCGCCACTCTCAGGCCAGGTATAGATCCCGATCCCCAGAACAGCGCGCACGAATGTAATCACGGCAGCCAGCAACAGGCCACGAAGAAGCCACAAATCCATGCATGCAGAGTAACGACCCGCTCCGCGCGATGTGCGACAACCCACACGTTTTGGACACGGAAGACCGATTCCCACCCGAAAAATGCTGAGTTTCCACGATCGAACAACCTTTCAGCCTTGTCGTACGTTCCGCCTGAGTGGAGATGCGCGAACCGATCCGCTCGACACGGCCGACTCCGTGGAAGGATTGGCCGGGAGTGCGTCTTCTGAAAGCGAGTGTGATTGTGGAGTTCGCCCCGGTTCCAGGTCTGCCCGAAGTTACGCGCGCGCATTTCGTCAATCGGCGCGAGCGGTTGCGCGAGGCACTCGCACAACGGGGAGTAGCGGCGATGCTCGTGACAGGACTTGTCAACATCCGGTACCTATCGGGCTTTAGCGGTTCGAACGGTGCGCTGCTCGTTGTCACCGAGCAGCATGGAGGCGACGGTGCGACGACTCTGTGCACTGACGGGCGCTACACCACGCAAGCTGCCGAGCAGGCACCTGACATCGATGTTGAGATCGCGCGGGCGAGCGCGGTAGCGCTAGCGAAACGTGCGGCGGACCGGTTAAGCGGAGTCACGCTCGGGTTCGAAAGTCATCTCGTCACCGTCGATCAACATACGAAGCTGATCGCGGAGGCCCCCACGCTCACCTGGACTTCTGTGCCGGGAATAGTCGAAACGCTCAGGATGGTGAAGGACGACGCGGAGGCTGCATTGTTACGCCGGGCATGTGCGATCGGCGACTCTGCGCTGGCGGAACTCATTGCCAGCGGGTCCTTGCGACCGGGCCGTACAGAACTCGATGTTGCTAGGGAACTGGAATCCCTGATGTTTGATGCAGGTGCAGATGCGGTCGCGTTCGAGACGATCGTGGCAGCGGGAGCACATTCCGCCATCCCGCATCATCGGCCCGTGCGTTCAGAGCTGCAGGCAGGCGACTTCGTCAAAATCGATTTTGGTGCGGTAGCGGGCGGCTACCACTCCGACATGACACGCACGTTCGTGCTGGGGGCAGAGCCGCAGCAGTGGCAGCGCGATGTGTACGAACTCGTACGCGCCGCGCAGGCGGCTGGCCGCGGAGCCCTCGCCCCCGGGGCGGCGGGCGCTGATGTGGACGGCGCGGCACGCGCGGTGATCACGGATGCCGGTTACGGGGAGCGCTTCATTCACAGCCTGGGGCATGGAGTGGGGCTCGAAATCCATGAAGCACCGGCATTGGCGCAGACAGCGACCGGTAGACTACTGTCCAGCACTGCCGTCACGGTCGAGCCCGGTGTGTACCTGCCGGGACGCGGTGGCGTCAGAATCGAGGACACGCTGATTGTCCGCGAGGGTGAGCCTGAGCTGCTCACTCACACCAGCAAAGACCTCACCGTGGTCTAGCTGGACATGCTCGAGCGATGCCAATAGCAGTAGTGCACTTTTTCGGAAGAAACTGAGGAGAGAATCGTCGTGGCCACGACCGCTGACTTCAAGAATGGGCTTGTACTGAAGATGGACAGCCAGTTGTGGCAGATCATCGAGTTCCAGCACGTCAAGCCGGGCAAGGGTCCAGCGTTCGTGCGCACCAAGCTCAAGAACGTCCTTTCCGGAAAAACTGTGGACAAGACGTTCAACGCAGGCGTCAAGGTCGAAACCGCCACGGTCGACCGTCGCGACATGACCTACCTGTATCGCGACGGTGCTGACTATGTGTTCATGGATGGCGAGACATACGACCAGATCCACATCAGCGATGCGACCGTGGGTACTGGCGCGCGCTTCCTTCTGGAGAACACTGAGGTGCAGGTCGCGATGCACGAAGGTGAGCCGTTGTATGTGGAACTTCCGGTAACAGTGGAGCTTGTTGTGCAGCACACCGACCCCGGTCTCCAGGGCGATCGGTCAACGGGCGGCACCAAGCCAGCGGTGCTCGAAACGGGCGCGGAAGTGCAAGTTCCGTTGTTCATCAACACGGGCGAGAAGCTGAAGATCGATTCTCGTGACGGCAACTACCTCGGCCGCGCGTGAGCAACAACCGTTTCAAGAAGTTCGGCGCGCGGCACAAGGCGCGCCGTCGCTCCGTTGACTTCCTGTTCGAAGCGGAGGCCCGGTCGTGCAAGCCCACCGCAGTGGCGTCCGAACGGGTCGCGCTGGCCGCGGAAAACGATCAGATGCCGCCCGTCGCGGAGTACACGCACACTGTTGTCCATGGTGTCGAACAGAATCAGCAACGTCTCGACGACGTGATTTCCACTCACCTGCATGACTGGACTCTCGAGCGTCTGCCGGCGGTCGATCGGGCGATATTGCGGGTGGCCACCTGGGAGCTCCTCTACGCGACGGACGTGCCATCCGTCGTTGCTGTGGATGAAGCTGTCGAGCTGGCAAAGGAACTCTCGACCGACGATTCGCCCGGATTCATCAATGGCGTCCTTGGGCAGCTGGTTCTCGTCGCGCCTCAGCTCCGGGCTGCTGAAGAACAGGCCGCTGCCGCAGTCGCTGCGCTCGAATCCGAGCAGGGTTCCGACAGCGACGACCGCGCCGCCGCTCGCGATGCTGAGGGCGGCCAAGGTGAGAGTGGTCACGATGGTGGCCAGCCGGGTGAGAGCGGTCCTTACGCCTCGCGAACCGACTGGTAATGTCGGTCGCGGCATAACGGCATCCTTTAACGATCCGTCCCGTGAGGCGGAGAAGGAGGTCTGGGGATGCCCCCAGAAGAAAATCCGGCGGACGGCTCTGCGACGCGCGCTTCAAGCGATGGTCGTGGCACAGGGCAGCCCGGCCGAAGCGGTGGCCGCGAGTTGCTGAGTGCAGCGGACGTCAGCCGGACGATCGCGCGTATCGCGCACCAGATCATTGAGAAGACGGCTCTTGACCAGTCCGACAGTCGGCGCCAGGTCGTTCTCGTAGGAATTCCCACCCGCGGCTCCACACTTGCACAGCGGCTCGCAGCCAAGATCGAAGAGTTCACCGGCATTGCGCCACCCGTCGGGTCACTCGACACGACGCTGTACCGCGATGATCTGCGATCGAAACCGCACCGCCCACTCGAGCGGACGTCGATGCCTGTAGGCGGTGTCGACAACTGCCTCGTCATCTTGGTCGATGATGTCTTGTTCTCGGGCCGCACAGTGCGATCCGCACTCGACGCATTGCGCGACGTGGGCCGGCCCCAGATCGTTCAGCTCGCGGTGCTCGTTGACCGGGGTCACCGCGAGCTTCCGATTCGCGCTGACTACGTCGGGAAGAACATACCCACGGCACGTTCCGAAGATGTGCTGGTGCTGCTGAGCGAGCACGACGGACGAGACGCCGTTGAACTCCGCACAGGAGGCGAGGACTAGTGAAGCATCTCCTGTCGGTTTCCGATCTCACCCCTGAAACGGCGCTTGAACTCCTTGACGAGGCAAACCGCTTCGAGCAAGCACTGGTCGGCCGCGAAGTACGTAAACTCCCCACCCTGCGCGGGCGCACGATCATGACGGTCTTCTATGAAAATTCGACCCGCACCCGCGTGTCGTTCGAAGTCGCGGGGAAGTGGATGAGCGCCGACGTCATCAACGTCGGTATCAGCGCATCCTCCGTCAGCAAGGGTGAGTCTCTTCGCGACACTGCGATGACGCTGCACGCTGCGGGAGCGGACGCGCTGGTAGTGAGGCACCCCGCGTCGGGCGCACCAGCGCAGATCGCGAATTGGACACGCGGCCCCGACGGGACTGGCCCCGCCGTTATCAACGCCGGTGATGGCACCCATGAGCACCCGACGCAGGCATTGCTCGATGCCTACACGCTTCGGCAGCGCCTCGGGGAGATTGCGGGCCGTCGGGTCGTGATCGTAGGCGACGTATTGCACAGCAGGGTCGCTCGCTCGAACGCGCAGTTGCTCGCGATGCTCGGCGCTGAGGTTGTGCTCGTCGCACCGCCGACGCTGCTGCCGGTCGGGATTGACTCGTGGCCAGTGACTGTCGGACACAGTCTTGAGGCAGAACTCCCCGCGGCCGATGCGGTCATGATGCTGCGGGTGCAGGCCGAGCGAATGAACGGCTCCTTCTTCCCTTCAGCGCGGGAGTATGCAATTAGTTACGGCCTCAACGAGAAGCGAATGCGGATGCTCCCAGACCATGCGGTCGTGCTCCACCCCGGACCGATGGTGCGGGGGATGGAGATCGGCTTCTCAGTTGCTGACTCACCCCGTTCGACGGTGCTGCAGCAGGTCACGAACGGAGTACACATCCGGATGGCGGTGCTATTCCGCCTGCTGATAGGCGTAGATGACTCAGGGGAGGCAGCGTGAGCGACAGTCCCACACCATCCGCAGCGGTGTTGATCAAGCAAGCCCGTCTTTACGGCGAAGGTGATCTAGTCGACGTGTTAGTCGATGATGGGCAGGTCGCCGAGATCGGCACAGGGCTCAGCGCGGAGGACGCGTCGGTGATTGATGGCCGCGGTGGAGTTCTGCTCCCGGGCTTCGTGGATTTGCACACTCACCTGCGCGAGCCTGGCCGTGAGGACACGGAAACGATCGCGACGGGATCCGCTGCTGCAGCGCTAGGTGGTTACACAGCCGTCTTCGCGATGGCCAACACGGACCCCGTCGCGGACTCAGCGCTCATTACTGATCACGTGTGGCGGCGTGGCCAGGAGATCGGTTTGGTCGACGTACATCCCGTCGGGGCTGTCACAGTCGGACTGAAGGGCAAGCAGCTCGCTGAGCTCGGGGCGATGGCGAGCGGCGAGGCACGTGTGCGGATGTTTTCCGACGATGGCCTTTGCGTCGAAGACCCCCTCATCATGCGGCGCGCGCTGGAATACGCGCGCGGGCTGGGGGTGCTGATTGCACAGCATGCGGAGGAGCCGCGGCTCACTGTGGGCGCTGTAGCGCACGAGGGTCCGGCAGCAGCGAAACTTGGCCTGACCGGCTGGCCACGTGCAGCGGAGGAATCGATCGTGGCCCGGGACGCGCTGCTGGCCCGGGACGCGGGCTACCGCGTACACATTTGTCACGCGTCGACCGCAGGCACCGCTGAACTTGTCAAATGGGCGAAGTCCCAAGGCATCAAGATCACTGCGGAGGTGACTCCGCACCACTTGATGCTGGATGACTCGCGCCTGGAAACGTACGACGCGGTGAACAAGGTGAACCCGCCGCTGCGCGAGAACTCCGATGTTGCCGCCCTTCGGCAGGCACTCGCGGAGGGCGTCATTGATTGTGTGGCTACGGATCACGCGCCGCATGCAGCGCAAGACAAATGCTGTGAATTCGCAGCCGCGCGGCCTGGAATGCTCGGCCTGCAGACGGCTTTGTCGATCATTATCGACGTGATGGTCAAGCCCGGTTTGCTGAATTGGCGCGACGTTGCCCGGGTGATGAGCGAGCGGCCCGCACAAATCGTGGGCCTGCCGGACCAGGGCCGCCCAATCGCGGTCGGTGAGCCGGCCAACCTCGTGCTTGTCGATCCGGATGTCGAGTGGATTGTCCGTGGCGACGATTTCGTGAGCATCTCCGACAACACGCCGTTTGAAGGACTGACGCTGCCAGGGCAGGTGCGAATGACGATGCTGCGTGGCCGGGTCACCGCGCAGGAAGGGAAGGTGAACCCCCTGTGACGAGGACTTTGCTCACTGTCGTGCTGTTCGCTATCTGGGTGCTGCTCGTGTGGCTGATGATTCGGTCGTGGCGGCGGCGAGGGGAGCGGCAGAGCGCGCTCGTTGGCCCTCTCCCGGAAGTGCCCGATGCGCTCGGCGCACCGTTGCTTGGCCCAAGCTATGGGCTTTATGTGGGGTCAACACTGGCGCCGTCCTGGATCAATCGTGTCGCTGTCGGTGACTTCGGGAACCGTGCAGATGGCGAACTCAGCGCCTTCGACGAGGGCTTGCTCCTGACCAGGGAGGGCGCGAGCACCATCTGGATTCCGCGCGATCTGGTGCTGCACATCAGGACAGACCGAGGCCTTGCGGGGAAAGTCATCACCCGTGACGGCCTGCTCGTGATTCGATGGCGAACGAGCACTGGCGCCGAAATTGACACCGGTTTCCGCGCGGTCGACAAATACGAGTACGACGAGTGGCTGACCGTTTGGGATGCGGACAACAGTCACGACGACAACAGAAGCAGCAACTCAAGTGACAACAACGTACAAGACGGAAAGAACGGTGTGAACGGGTGAGCGAAGCAGCACTGGTTCTCGAGGACGGCAAGGTCTATCGCGGCCGAAGCTTCGGGGCAGTAGGTGAGACCTTCGGCGAGGCAGTGTTCAGCACCGGTATGACTGGATACCAGGAGACGCTGACAGACCCGAGCTATCACCGGCAGATCGTTGTGGCGACAGCGCCCCAGATCGGCAACACCGGGTGGAACCTCGATGACAGCGAATCGTTTGGGTCCCGCGGTTTCGAGACTGCAGGACCAGCCGGCAAAATCTGGGTCGCTGGTTATGCGATTCGCGAGGCGACGAATCGGACTTCGAACTGGCGGGCAACGGGGACGCTCGAAGACGAACTTGTTCGACAGGGCATCGTGGGACTTCAGGGCATAGATACCCGTGCGGTCGTGCGTCATCTTCGGTCACTGGGTTCGATGCGTGCGGGCATCTTCTCCGGCGACGCGCTTGCCCCGCCCGCTGAACTGGTCGACCGTGTCCGCAATCAGCCGGAGATGCTCGGTGCAAGTCTCGCTGGCGAGGTGTCCACAGCTAACGGCTACACCATCGAGCCGGAGGGGGAAGCGAGGTTCACGGTTGCCGCTGTGGACCTGGGCATCAAGACGAACACACCCCGCATGTTCGCCCGCAGGGGAGTGCGCGTGCACGTAGTGTCGAGCAACTCCACCATCGAGGACCTCCTCGAACTCGACGCGGACGGAGTGTTTCTGTCCAACGGGCCAGGCGATCCTGCCACCGCAGACACCGCTGTTCAGCTGACCAAGGCCATTCTCGGCCAGCAGCTTCCGCTCTTTGGGATCTGTTTCGGTAATCAGATCCTGGGACGCGCGCTGGGGCTTTCGACGTACAAGATGAAATTCGGCCACCGGGGGATCAACATCCCGGTCATCGATCATGCCACCGGGCAAATATCGATCACGGCACAGAACCATGGTTTCGCCCTTGAAGGTGAAGCCGGCCAGGAGTTCGACACTCCTTTCGGTCGTGCCGTCATCAGCCACACATGTGCGAACGACGGGACCGTCGAGGGTGTGAAGCTCCTTGATGGCTCAGCTTTCTCCGTCCAGTACCACCCAGAAGCGGCAGCGGGGCCCCACGACGCCGCTTACCTCTTCGACCAGTTCATTTCCACGCTCGACGCAGCTTCGGCCAAGAAAGGCGCTGTGTAATGCCACGCCGCACTGACCTCTCCCACGTGCTCGTGATCGGCTCCGGGCCGATTGTGATCGGCCAGGCATGTGAGTTCGACTATTCCGGTACCCAGGCATGCCGCGTGCTCAAAGAAGAAGGCCTGCGCGTCACTCTGGTGAACTCGAACCCGGCCACGATCATGACGGATCCTGAGTTCGCTGATGCGACCTACATTGAACCCATTACTGCAGACTTCGTTGAACTGGTCATCGCTCGCGAACGCGACAATGGGCATCCGGTGGATGCCCTTCTCGCGACACTTGGCGGTCAGACTGCGCTGAACACAGCGGTGGCGCTGCACGAGCGCGGCATCCTCGAAAAGTACGGAGTTGAGCTTATCGGTGCAGATTTCGACGCGATTCAGCGCGGCGAAGATCGCCAGAAGTTCAAAGATATCGTGGCGAAGGTGGGCGGGGAGTCAGCCCGCTCTCGTGTGTGCTACACCATGGACGAGGTTCATGACACCGTTGCGGAACTGGGCTTTCCTGTGGTGGTCCGGCCGAGTTTCACGATGGGTGGCCTCGGTTCGGGGATGGCATACAGTTACAACGATCTTGATCGAATCGCGGGGGGCGGCCTGTCTGCGTCTCCCACAGCAAACGTGCTGATCGAAGAGTCAATTCTCGGCTGGAAGGAATTCGAGCTCGAGCTGATGCGCGACGGCCGCGACAACGTCGTGATCGTGTGCTCTATCGAGAACCTTGACCCACTGGGCGTTCACACCGGAGATTCCATCACCGTCGCTCCCGCGATGACGCTCACGGACCGTGAATACCAGGACCTTCGCGACCTCAGCATCGCAATTCTCCGCGAGGTGGGGGTCGATACCGGCGGCTGCAACATTCAGTTCGCTGTCAATCCCGACGATGGCCGCATCGTTGTGATCGAAATGAACCCTCGCGTTTCTCGTTCGTCCGCGCTTGCGTCGAAAGCGACAGGTTTCCCGATCGCCAAGATCGCCGCAAAACTGGCCATCGGATACCGCCTCGACGAGATCGTCAACGACATCACGAAGGAGACACCTGCATCCTTCGAGCCGACGCTTGACTATGTCGTTGTGAAGGCACCGCGGTTCGCGTTCGAGAAGTTCCCTGGCGCGGATGCGACGCTGACAACGACGATGAAATCTGTCGGCGAGGCAATGTCGATCGGACGCAACTTCCGGGAGGCGCTGGGCAAAGTCATGCGTTCGCTGGAAACCAGGGAAACCGGTTTCTGGACAGGCCCCGATCAGCATTTCGATACCGTCGAAGAGGTCCTCGACGATATACGTACGCCGCTCGACGGCCGACTCTACCGGGTAGAGACCGCGTTGCGGATGGGTGCCACCATCGAGCAGATCTACGAGGCGACAGGTATCGACCCGTGGTTCCTCGCAGAGATCGCCGCGCTAGTCGACCTTCGGGCTGAGCTTCTAGCTGCGCCTGTCATCGAGGAGTCACTGCTGCGCAGGGCGAAGAACTCCGGTTTATCGGACCGGCAGATCGCCGCCTTGCGTCCCGAGCTCGCTGGTGAGCAGGGCGTCCGGGTCTTGCGGCACCGACTGGGGGTGCGGCCCGTCTACAAGACGGTTGACACCTGCGCGGCCGAATTCGAGGCGAAGACCCCCTACCATTACTCGACGTACGAGCTGGATCCGGCGGCGGAGAGCGAGGTCGCGCCGCAGCGCGAGCGTGACAAGGTCATCATTCTCGGTTCTGGGCCGAACCGCATTGGCCAGGGCATCGAGTTCGACTACTCGTGTGTCCACGCTGCACTGACATTGTCCCAGGCCGGGTACGAGACAGTGATGGTGAACTGTAACCCCGAAACCGTCTCGACTGATTACGACACAGCTGACCGGTTGTATTTCGAACCTCTTACCCTGGAAGACGTCCTCGAGGTGGTTCACGTCGAACAACAGTCGGGCACCGTAGCTGGGGTGATCGTGCAACTCGGCGGACAGACTCCGCTGAAGCTGGCGCAGCAGCTCGAAGACGCTGGGGTCCCGATCGTTGGAACCACGCCGGAAGCCATCAACCTTGCAGAAGATCGTGGGGAATTCGGGGAGGTTCTGCAGGCAGCGGGGCTGCCCGCGCCCAGTTTCGGCACGGCCACGAGTTTCGCGCAGGCGCGTGCGGTAGCGGCGAATATCGGCTATCCAGTGCTGGTGCGCCCGTCATATGTGCTCGGCGGCCGGGGAATGGAAATCGTCTACGACGAGCAGTCGCTGGAGGACTACATTTCCAGGGCGACGGAGCTCACCCCTGAACATCCGGTACTGGTCGACCGGTTCTTAGACGACGCAATCGAGATCGACGTGGACGCCCTGTGCGACGGTACCGAGGTGTTCATCGGTGGCGTAATGGAGCACATCGAGGAAGCTGGTATCCACTCGGGCGACTCGGCGTGTGCCTTGCCCCCGATCACGCTCGGCCGGGCAGACCTCGACGCGGTACGCCGGTCGACTGAGGCGCTTGCTGCCGGAATCGGCGTTAAGGGCCTCCTGAACGTCCAGTACGCGCTGAAAGACGATGTTCTTTACGTCCTCGAAGCAAATCCGAGGGCAAGTCGTACGGTGCCATTCGTGTCGAAGGCCACCGCCGTACCGCTCGCGAAAGCGGCCGCGCGCGTCATGCTCGGCGAGTCAATCGCAGACCTTCGCCGCAGTGGTCTGTTGCCCTCAGCCGGTGATGGCGGCACGATGCCGGTGAACTCCGCTATCGCTGTGAAAGAAGCGGTGCTTCCGTTCAACAGGTTCCGCCGTGCCGATGGCGCGGCGATCGACTCTCTCCTCAGCCCCGAGATGAAGTCGACCGGCGAAGTGATGGGGATCGACGCAGACTTCGGGAGCGCTTTCGCGAAGAGTCAAACCGCGGCGTACGGATCGCTGCCCACCGAGGGAAAGGTGTTCGTTTCGGTCGCCAACCGTGACAAGCGTGCGCTTGTGTTCCCAATCAAGCGGCTAGCCGACCTCGGCTTCACCATCCTCGCCACCAAGGGAACTGCGGAGATGTTGCGCCGCAATGGAATTCCCTGCACCGAAGTGCGCAAACTGTCGGGCGAAGTGCTGGCCGAAGGCGAACGGACGATCGTCGATCAGATCCGGAACGGTGAGGTCGATATGGTGATCAACACGCCTTACGGCAACTCCGGCCCGCGGATCGACGGCTATGAGATTCGCAGTGCGGCGGTTGCGACCTCGACTCCGTGCATTACGACAGTGCAGGGCGCGGCGGCGGCCGTGCAGGGCATCGAGGCGCTCCGGCGCGGTGATATCGGGGTTCAGCCACTCCAGGTGCTGCACGCAGTCCTCCGGGGATGACAAAGTGGTGAGGGCACCGTTCGGTGCGCGGCTGAGCGCCGCGATGGATCAGCGCGGACCCGTCTGCGCGGGAATAGACCCGCATCCCCAGTTGATGCAGGCATGGGGGCTCTCGACGGGCATAGCGGGGCTTGTGGAGTTCAGTCGGCGGTGCGCAGACGCCTTTGCGGGGACTGCAGCGATTGTCAAGCCCCAGGTTGCGTTCTTCGAGGCGTACGGATCTCCGGGACTCGCCGTGCTCGAGGAGACGATAGCGGCGCTGCGTTCCGGCGGTGCTTTGGTTCTGGCTGACGCGAAGAGAGGCGACATCGGATCAACGATGTCGGCATACGCACGAGCGTGGCTCGACGACGCCTCTCCGCTCGCGTCAGACGCGGTAACCCTCTCCCCGTACCTGGGCTTCGGTTCTCTGCAGCCCGCGTTGGAGTTGGCGCAGCAAACGGGACGGGGAGTCTTCGCGCTGGCGGCGACGTCCAACCCGGAAGGCCAGACAGTTCAGCGAGCCCAGTGCAGCGGCGGAGCTACCGTCGCGCAGATGATCGTCGACGAAGCTGGAGACCGGAATCGGGGCGCTGAGCCTATGGGGTCAGTCGGTGTGGTGGTCGGCGCGACTTTGAGCGAGATTCCGGACCTGAAGTACCTCAATGGTCCAGTGCTACTGCCCGGCGTCGGCGCACAGGGCGGCACGCCGGGATCTGTCGCGAAACTCATGGGGGAGTACGGCCACCTTGCGGTGCCCGCAGTGTCTCGTGACATTCTGAAAGCAGGACCGGATGTGGCACGATTGCGCACCGCGACAGTGCAGGCAGCCGAAAGTTTCGCGTTCCTGAAACAACGCTGAGAGTGCCGAGTCTGAAGTTGCGCAGCGCACCAGTTCACGGACTGAAAGCCCAAGAAAACTCCACATTCGTGTGATCTGGATCACAAATTTGCCGGATTTGTGGAAAGTTGCCGGTTTCGTTTGACGTTTTCCCTGCGTGTCGCAAGGATTGCCACGGTGACCGGCGATTGTCGCGGTATGGTCGATGCGCGTTTCAGTGCTCCAGGCCGACACGCTGGCCCGAAGTGGCTTAGCGAACCGTTGGCTTCGTGTGTACGGTCGCACTCGCCGCGGGGTTGCGGTGAGAACAACGAAGGTAGATGAGACGGAGGAATCGTGGCCCTTCCCCAGTTGACCGATGAGCAGCGAGCCGCTGCTCTGGCGAAGGCGGCGGAGGCACGCCGGGCCCGGGCAGAGCTCAAGGATCGGCTCAAGCGCGGTGGAACCGACCTCAAGCAGGTTCTCGCCGATGCGGAAACCGATGAGATCCTCGGCAAGATGAAGGTCTCTGCGCTGCTCGAAGCCCTGCCAAAGGTTGGCAAGGTGAAGGCTCGGGACATCATGACCGAGCTGGAAATTGCACCAACACGCCGCCTGCGTGGCCTCGGCGAGCGCCAGCGTAAAGCGCTCCTGCAGCGGTTCGATTTCGAGGCGTGAGTGTGAGGTGTTTGCTGCCGTGAACGACTCGTCAGGCGCAGCTGTGTCTGGCACCGAATCGGCAGTACAGCGGAGGGGTCGGCTGGTTGTGCTAGCCGGTCCCTCCGCTGTAGGCAAGTCGACAGTTGTGAACCGCCTTCGCGAAGTGGTGCCTGACCTGTGGTTCAGTGTGTCAGCGACGACGCGAGATCCACGCCCCGGCGAGGTGTCAGGCAGGGATTACTACTTCGTGTCGCGAGCTGAGTTCGATCGGATGATCGAAGCCGGTGAACTTCTTGAGTGGGCAGAGGTGCACGGTGGCCTCCAGCGTTCAGGGACACCAAAGACGCCGGTCGCTGAGGCACTCGCTGCTGGAAAACCTGTTCTGCTGGAAGTGGATCTGGCGGGAGCGAGAGCGGTCCGTGAACGTCTGAGCGAGGCAACACTGGTCTTTCTTGCTCCGCCGAGCTGGCAGGTTCTGGTGGACCGTTTGTCGGGCAGAGGAACGGAACCGCCCGAGGTTGTCGCACGTCGTTTGGAGACGGCGCGCGGGGAACTCGCAGCGAAACATGAGTTTGATCATGTCGTCGTCAATGACGACGTGGAACGTGCGGTCGAGGAGTTGGTATCCTTGCTCGTTGGGGCATGACTGCGCAGCAGTTGCCCCTGGTTGGCCCAGATTGGCCCCGACCGCAGTATCAAGAGGAGTATGTGTGACAACGCCCAGCGCTGACGCCACTGCCAGTGCACTACCTGTGTATGATCCGCCGGTCGGTTTGACGAACCCACCGATCGACGAGTTGCTTGCGCGCACGTCGTCGAAGTATGCCCTGGTGATCTTCGCTGCGAAGCGTGCCCGCCAGATCAACGACTATTACAACCAGATCGGCAGCGGGATGCTCGAATATGTCGGCCCGCTCGTTGATCCTGGAATGCACGAGAAGCCTCTTTCCATCTCGCTGCGTGAGATTCACGGGGACCTTCTCATTCACAACGAAGGCGAATAGCGGGGGTACCCAGTGTCCGCGACAGAAGCTGGCGCGCTGGACGACACCCCACCTCGCAAGCGCGTCATCGTTGGCGTGACCGGTGGCATTGCGGCATACAAAGCATGTGCGCTGGTGCGATCGTTTGCTGAGGCGGGGCATGACGTTCAGGTCATCCCAACACAGTCGGCCCTGAAGTTCGTTGGTGCCGCGACTTTCGAGGCGCTTTCGGGCAACCCGGTGCACATCGGAGTGTTCGAAAACGTTCATGAAGTCCCGCACGTGCGCCTCGGGCAGGAGGCCGACCTTGTCGTCGTGGCCCCGGCGACTGCTGACGTCCTCGCGCGCGCCGCCCACGGGCGCGCTGACGATTTGCTTACGGCGACACTGCTGACTGCGCGGTGCCCGGTTCTCTTCGCTCCCGCGATGCACACTGAAATGTGGGAGCATCCCGCGACCGTAGACAACGTCGGAACGCTGCGCGGGCGCGGTGCCCTGGTCATGGAGCCTGCGGCGGGGCGGCTGACGGGAGAGGACACGGGTCCTGGACGGCTTCCTGAGCCTGACGAGATCTTCGGGCTCGGCAGCATGCTCCTGGAGCGCGCAGACGCACTGCCGCGCGACCTCGCGGGATGCAGGGTGGTGGTTTCCGCTGGAGGTACGCGAGAACCGCTTGACCCCGTTCGTTTCCTGGGCAACCGGAGTTCGGGCAAGCAGGGCTACGCTGTTGCGCGCCTCGCGGTGCAGCGGGGAGCATACGTGACCCTGATCACCGGGCCTACTGGGGGTCTAACGGATCCAGCGGGCGTGGAAATGGTCAGGATTTCCACTGCGGAGGAAATGCGTGCAGCGGTACGCAAACACAGCGACAACGCCGATGTTGTGATCATGGCTGCCGCAGTGGCAGATTTCCGGCCAGCCTCGATCGCTGAAAGCAAAATCAAAAAGGGTGCGGGGGAGCCGGACACCATTCCGCTGGTGCGAAACATCGACATTCTTGCTGAGACCGTGCAGCGTCGTGACGAGGGCGAACTTCCGGCGACACGCGTCATCGTGGGGTTCGCCGCCGAGACTGGGGATGAGCACGGTGACGTGCTCACTCACGCTCGAAGCAAGCTAGAGCGAAAAGGCTGCGAGCTACTTGTCGTTAACGCGGTGGGAGAAGGCAAAGCATTCGAGGTCGATTCCAACATGGGATGGATCTTGTCGCGGGATGGGGCAGAGAAGGCGCTCCCGCTGGGGTCAAAAAACCTGATGGCAAGCCGGATTCTTGATGCGGTCAGCGGCTTGCTATACGCCGGATAAAGGCACCCAGACCTCGCTCAGCGAGTACGGCAAAATACCTCAGCCGTGCCTAGACTGGGCGTAACAACCACAGGGTAAACAACCGAGAGGCAGACGACGTGAGCCCGTCCAGTCGCAGACTGTTCACAAGTGAATCGGTAACCGAAGGCCATCCCGACAAGATCTGCGACGCGATCAGCGATTCCATCCTCGATTCGATTCTCAAGGAAGATCCCCGCGCTCGTGTTGCGGTCGAGACTCTTGTGACTACCGGTCAGGTACATGTCGCGGGTGAGGTCAGCACGACTGCCTACGCCGATATCCCGACGATCGTCCGGGAGCGCGTGCTCGAAATCGGTTACGACTCGTCATCCAAGGGCTTCGACGGAAATTCCTGTGGCGTGAATGTGGCGATAGGCGCTCAGTCGCCGGAGATCGCCCAGGGCGTCGAGAACGCATATGAATCGCGAGTAGAAGGCCTCAGCGAGGACGACCTCGATCGCCAAGGAGCCGGCGATCAGGGCCTGATGTTTGGCTTCGCGTGCCAGGACACACCCGAGTTGATGCCGCTGCCGATCGCCCTTGCGCACCGGCTGTCGCGTCGCCTTACCGAGACCAGGAAGACCGGCGTGCTGCCATACCTGCGGCCGGATGGCAAGACTCAGGTCACCATCGAATACGTCGGCGAAAAGCCCGTCCGGCTTGACACGGTGGTGGTTTCCACTCAGCATGCCGCGGACATCGATCTTGATAACCTGCTCGCCCCCGATATCCGGGACCACGTGCTCGGCGCGGTCCTGAAGGATCTCGACCTTCCCAACCTCGACACTTCCGAGGTCAAGCTGCTGGTGAACCCTACAGGGCGCTTCGTTCTCGGCGGTCCGATGGGGGACGCAGGCCTGACCGGACGGAAGATCATCGTGGATACTTATGGCGGCATGGCCCGTCATGGCGGTGGGGCGTTCTCAGGAAAAGATCCGTCGAAGGTTGATCGCTCCGCTGCCTACGCGATGCGTTGGGTCGCGAAGAACGCTGTAGCAGCTGGTCTTGCAGACCGCCTTGAAGTTCAAGTGGCCTACGCGATCGGCAAAGCCGCACCTGTTGGCCTCTTCGTCGAGAGCTTCGGAACTGAGAAGATCGATCCACTCAAGATCCAGTCAGCGATCGTGGATGTTTTTGATCTGCGGCCCGCAGCGATCATTCGTGACCTGGATCTTCTCCGGCCGATTTACGCGCAGACCGCTGCTTACGGTCATTTCGGTCGCACCGATATCGACCTGCCGTGGGAGCAGACCGACCGGGCTGATGCGCTTCGCGCGGCAGCAGGTCTCTGAGCGGAGCAAAACTGGAGCGAACAGCGGCAGCGCAGCGGCCGATCGCCCGGGTGCTGCCGATGCTGCCGCTGCCGCACCTCGATCGCGAGTTCGACTACCTTATCCCCGCTGAACTCGATGAACAGGCTCAGCCGGGGGTCCGGGTCCGTGTCCGTTTCGCTGGGCGGCTCGTCGACGGTTACCTCGTTGATCGCGCGCAAACCAGCGAGCGAGAGGGAAAGCTCGGCTGGCTCGATCGTGTGGTCTCACCGGTTCAGGTGCTGACGCCCGAGATCTCCAGGCTCGTCGATGCCATAGCCGAACGATATGCCGGCACTCGCGCCGATGTGCTGCGGCTGGCGATCCCACCGCGTCACGCCCGTATCGAATCCGAGAACAGGGCGCCCGTCGACCCGCCGGTCAACGCGGCACCGGACGTATCAGCATGGTCGACGTACACGCTCGGCCCGGAGCTGTGCGAAGCCCTCGGGGATGGCAAGGCCGCTCGAGCGGTGTGGCAGGCTGCGCCGGGAGAGCAATGGCCGCGCCGTTGCGCAGAACTCGCCGGACAAGTAGCCGCGACGGGGCGCGGAGCCATCATCGTGGTCCCCGATCAGCGTGACCTCGACCGTGTAGCTGACGCATGCAACGAAATCATCGGTACTGGTACCGTCTCGGTACTTTCTGCCGGGCTGGGTCCAGCACAGCGTTATCGCCGGTGGCTCGCTGCGCTGCGAGGTGATGCGCGAGTTGTTGTAGGCACGCGTAGCGCGATGTTCGCGCCGGTGCACAACCTGGGCCTCATCGTCGTCTGGGACGACGGTGATGATCTTCACGCTGAACCTCGGTCACCGTACCCGCATGTGCGCGACGTCAGCATCCAGCGGGCGCATCTGTCGGGTGCTGCGTTTGTGTCGGCCGGCTTCGCCAGGACATGTGAATCTCAATTGCTTGTCGAGTCTGGGTGGGCCCAGGAAGTCGTTGCGCCGCGCGCTGAGGTTCGCGCCCGTGCCCCCCGGATCGTGGCGCTTGCGGATAGTGAGGCGGCCCTTGTGCGGGACCCCGCAGCCCGAGCGGCCCGGCTGCCCGCGATTGCGTTCGCCGCGGCACGCGATGCACTAGCCCGCGATGAACCGGTGCTTGTCCAGGTGCCTCGCCGTGGATACGTGCCCGCTTTGGCATGTCAGGACTGCCGGGCGCCATTGCGGTGCCGAGTGTGTGCGGGGCCGATGGAGATGGTGAGCGAGGATGGCCGTCAGGCGTTTCGTTGCAGGTGGTGTGCTACGAGAGTCGGTGCCCCGAAGTGTGATGCGTGCGGCTCAGGTCGCATTCGGGCGCAAGTTGTCGGCGCACGCCGGACTGCGGAGGAACTGGGGCGTGCTTTTCCAGGTGTCCCAGTACTGACGTCGGGTGGGGAGGCAGTGCTTGCGTCGGTGCAACAACGAAAATCGCTTGTGGTGTGTACACCTGGAGCCGAACCGGTGGCAGATGCTGGTTATGGCGCTGCGCTGCTGCTCGATGGCTGGGCCCTACTTGGCCGTGCTGACCTGCGAGTATCGGAGGATGCTTTGCGGAAATGGATGCTGGCTTGCACGCTCGTGAAGCCGGCGTCGGCGGGTGGGATGGTGGTGGTGGTTGCCGACTCGGGCATTCCTGTTGTTCAGGCGCTGATTCGGTGGGATCCAGCTGGATTTGCTGATGTGGAGTTGCGGCAGCGTGAAGAGGTGGGCTTCCCGCCAGCGGTAAAGATGATCGCGATTGACGGTGACTCAGCGGCAGTTGCGGATTTCGTAGCTCACGGCGAAATGCCCCAGGGTACGGATGTGCTTGGGCCCGTGCCGCTTCCATCAGGGGCCCGGTTGCCAGTTCAGGGCGCGGGCGCGGATCCCGAGGACGTCGAACGTGTATTGCTTCGAACGGGCCGGAGATCGGGGGCCGCATTGGCTGGGGAAGTGCGCAAAGTGCAGGCCGTGCGGAGCGCGCAGAAGGGGGCGGGTCCCGTGCGGGTGCAGGTTGACCCACTTCACATCGGATAGGATGTTGCAATGCGATAGGTTCCGATATATCGTTAGAAGTGCGATATATCGGAACTATTCAAGGAGGTGCGCTAATGCGCCACGAACATCGCAATCGCAACAGCCGAGTGGAAGAGCGTCGCGCGGAGCGGCGAGCACGTCAGGAACGCCCCCGCGGTGGCCTGCACATCGAAGGCTTCGGGGCAGGTCCAGGATTGATCAGGATTGGTGGCCCTGTGGCACGGCGGACGAGGGGGCGTCGCAGGGATGTCCGATCCGCGGTCCTGCTGCTGCTCGCTGAGTCGCCGATGCATGGATATCAGCTGATTCAGGAGATCGAGGAGCGCAGCGGTGGCGAATGGAAGCCAAGCCCAGGTTCCATTTACCCGACGCTATCCGCGCTTGAAGACGAAGGTCTCCTCGTCATCGAACGGATCGAAGGCCGCAAGACCGCTCGTCTGACCGCCGAAGGCACAGAGTACGTGGGTGCGCAGCGTGAAACACTTGGCGACCCATTCCTCTCTGACGGTGCAGGCGCCACTCAGGCACGCGACTTGCGTGAACTGGCCCGCCTGCTCGCTGCTGCAGCACGCCAGGTCGCAGCGGTCGGCACAGTCGAACAATACGATCAGGCGTCGACCATCCTCACCGACGCACGGAAGGCGCTCTATCGGCTCCTCGCTGAAGACAGCGGTCAAGGCGAGTAGAAAAGAAGAGTAGAGGGGGTAGCTGTGCCGTTTCCTGTGGTCCTTGCCAGATTCAACCGTCACGTCACGAATAGGCTGGCGATGCTCGCGGCTGGCCGCGTGCCTGGCTATGGGATCGTGGTGCACAAAGGGCGCCGTTCGGGCAACGTGTATCAGACGCCCGTGAATGTGTTTCCCGACGGCAGCGGCGGCTACCGGATTGCGCTCACCTACGGCACGGGCAGCGACTGGGTCCGGAACGTTCTTGCTGCGGGGGAGTGCACGCTGGAAACACGGGGTACTGCGGTAACTCTCGTGAACCCCGTCGTTGAAACTGACCGTCGGTACGGGTGGGCGCCTCCGTTTGCCCGGCTCGTTCTCAGGGCGATCAACGCGCCTCATTGCCTTCATTGCCGGGCTGAGTAGCGGCAACCGAAGTCAGCGCATCAGAAGCTCGATGTCACATTTGGTTTGCTAGCTCGTTGGCGGCTTCGACGGCGATGTCGATGGCACGGGCCACCAGTGGCGATTGCCTGCGCTCGGCCGACCAGTGCAGATACATCTCCCGGAGGGGTGACGGCCGCAATTGGTGGATGCTGAGCCGGTTGTCGGACCAAGCATCGGATCCGTGTAGGGCAAGCCATGGCAGCACCGCGGAGCCTATGCCTGCACGGACCATCGACAAGATTGTTTCGTGGCCGGCGGTGCGAAACACGAACCGTGGACGCGCGCCACCGCTGGCGAGGGCCCGCTCCAGCCATCTTTGGTGATAGGTGAGAGGCCAGCCCACCATGGGAGCTTCGTCAAGCAGCTTAATTTCTACTGGACCATCAGGGAACGCGCCGGTGCGGGCCACCAAGAGGTAATGCTCGTCCAGCAGCTTGATGTGCTCCACCTCGCCTTCGATCCGGCCGTCTTGGAACAACAGGTCGAGGTCTCCGATCTGCGGATCCTCCGGTTTTACCTCGGACAGCCTGATGTCACAGCCGGGGTATTCCTCCAGCAGTCGGCCCACGACAGCCGGCAAGATCAGACTGGATACGCTCGGAAAGGTTCCAACGTCGATCCGGCCGTTGCCTGCCCTGAAGCGATCGACGGCGTCGGCAAGTGCCGCGGCCTTCGCGAGCAGATCGCGTCCGTGCGCCAGAATCACCTCGCCAAGAGGTGTAATGCGCACCGGGTTAGCGGTATGACCACCTTTGGGGCATCGGCGCACGCAGTGAGGAAGGTCGTCGAACTCGACGGCATCGAGTTGGCGATCGAGCGTTTCGGGCCTGAGGGAGCACCTGCGGTTCTCCTCATCGCTGGTGGCGCCCAGTCGATGGACTGGTGGACGCCGGAGTTCTGCAACGCGCTCGGCGCCGGTGAACTGCAGGTAATTCGGTACGACCATCGCGATACAGGTCAGTCGAGCACATCGCCGCCGGGACGTCCCGACTACACGGGCGATGATCTCGCCGCCGATCCACTGCGCGTCCTCGATGCCCTGAGCATCGAGAAAGCGCACCTGATTGGCCTGTCGATGGGGGGCGGCATCGCGCAGAACATTGGGGTGCTCTCTCCCGACAGGGTTCGATCCTTGACGCTCGTCGAAACCAGCCCCGCAGGTGGCAACCATGATGAACTGCCGCCGCCGAACCCGGCGATCATTGCGACCTGGGAGTTGCCCGGGCCGGAAATCGATTGGGCCGACCAGGCGGCGGTCATCAATTACCGAGTCGAGGTCGAGCGCCCCTACGCCGGATCGCTCGGATTCGACGAGGAGGTTGTGCGTGCGCTGGCCACGCTCGAGGTGCGCCGGAGTCGCAACATGGAGTCGGCGATGACGAACCACTTCATCGCCGAATCAGGGGCTGCGGTGGACCCCGCCGAGATTCGTGTGCCGACTCTCATTCTGCATAGCGCTGCCGACCCGATGTTTCCTCTCCCGCACGGCGAGGCCCTCGCGGAAGCGATCCCGGGAGCCCGGCTCGTGCGGCTCGAGGGAGTGGGTCATGAAATCCCGCCGCCTGCCGTGTGGGATGTGGTAATGCCGGAACTGCACAGACACTTACATCGCACCTAGCGCAATTGCGGACCGCGCGCGATTTACAAGATCATTTGTGCGGTATTCTTATGGCAACAAGCTGTCGATTAAAATTGCACACATTGTGGTAATTAATTAGTAACCAATTTGATCTTTTTTGCCCCGTAGTATCCCGTGCCAGGATGTTTCAACCTGGCGCGGTGGAGGGTGGTCTGTGAGAAATTCGCGGAGGTTATTCTCAGGGGCGCGCGCGAGAATGGCGTGGGCATGTCTTGCTCTGGCGAGCCTGTTGGCCGTGCTGGTGGCGCTGCCGGTCGGCGCCGAGGTTCGGCATCCTGTTATGCCGGAGGCGCAAGGACCGCGCCAAACCTCGGCTCCTGATGCGAAACAATTCGATAAGAAGAATCCAGGGTATGTGCCCGCCGGAAGCAACGAATTCGATTGTTCACCCACAGAAACCCTGCCGTACCCGGTGCTGCTTGCGCACGGCACCGACGCGTCTGCATACGCCGACTACGCGAGGCTAGGGCCTGTTCTGCGCGATCATGGTTATTGTGTGTTCGCGCTGAACTACGGACTGGGAAAGCCTGGCGTTAATTTCAGTCCTGCCACGGGACTCGATGCGGATACTTACGGGACCACCGACATGCGGCAATCGGCTCAAGAAGTCGCGGAGGCAGTGACACGAATACGGACTGCGACTGGTGCTGAGAAGGTTCACTTAATTGGCTTCTCCCAGGGTGCGAATGTCACCCGCTACTACGTCAACAAGCTTGACGGTGCCGCGCATGTCGACGCCTGGGTGGGGATCGCGTCGCCTTCGTACGGCACCGACGCGCCGCCAGCGGTGGCAATGGTTCCGGGGGGTGAAACTCTCGCTGATGACTATTTTGCCCCAGCTCTGGTGCAGCAGATTGCGGGCTCAGAGTTCCTCAACGATCTCAACTCTCCCGCGGACACCGTCGAAGGAGTGCGGTACACGACAATCGGCACGAGGCACGACGAGGTGATCCAGCCGTTGCGCAACACGCACCTCAAGGGTGCAGGTGCTCGGAACGTCTTCATTCAAGATTCTTGCGAGATCGATATGAGCGGCCACTTCCAGCTGCCTTACAGCCCCCTGGTCAGCGAACTCGTACTGGAAGCACTGGAGCCTGGTTACCAGCGGAGCGACGTCTGCACCTTCGTGCCGCCAGGAGTGGGTTTGCTCGAAACCATCATCGTTAACAACTTCTAGAGCATCAGAGACCGGCGGCTGAACGAGCTCGCGCAAGCGGTCCCTAGACTGGTGCGGTCAGATCCGCTCAGCCACACCAAGGAGACCGATGCGGCTCGTTTTTGCGGGCACCCCCGAACCTGCTGTTCCATCGCTGCGCCGACTTGCGGAAAGCGGGAATCACGACGTAGTTGCTGTCGTCACCCGACCTGACGCAGTCGCGGGCCGCGGACGTAAGCAGAAACGTTCGCCGGTGGGTGTCCTCGCTGATGAGATGGGAATTCCCGTCCTCACGCCGCGCAGTCCGAGCGATCCGGAGTTCGTGTCAGCGCTGAAGGAACTCGAGCCTGAGTGCTGCCCTGTGGTTGCGTACGGCGCGCTGCTGCCGCCGAACGTACTTGCCATACCCCGCTTCGGTTGGGTCAACCTGCATTTCTCGTTGCTGCCTGCCTGGCGGGGAGCAGCGCCAGTCCAGGCTGCGATCAGGGCGGGCGACGACATCACCGGTGCCAGTACCTTCCTGATCGATTCAGGGCTAGACACTGGTCCAGTATTCGGGGTCGCCACTGAAACTGTGCGCGAGTCCGACACTGCGGGCGAGCTTCTCGGCCGACTCTCGGAAACAGGGGCTGCCCTGCTTGAGAAGACAATGGATGGCATCGCCGACGGCTCGCTTAACCCGATTCCGCAACCAGCGGAAGGCACCTCGTACGCCGGGAAGATCACGGTTGATACAGCGCACATCGACTGGCAACAGCCAGCGCACGCAGTTGCCCGGCACATACGCGCGATGACTCCGGAGCCTGGCGCATGGACGATGATCGACGGTCTGCGGATGAAGGTCGGGCCGGTCATGGTGACGGACAGCCCGGATGTTCCGCGGCTCGCGCCAGGAGTCATTGCGGCCACGAAATCCGCGGTCTTCATCGGCACAGCATCCGCGGCCGTGCGGCTCGGAACGGTTCAGCCGCAGGGAAAGAAAGTGATGGCAGCAGCCGATTGGTCGCGGGGTGCGCGGCTTACCGAAGGAACAGTTGCCCAATGAGGGGGATCCAGTGAACGCCGACGAGTCAAACAGCGGCCGGGAGCAGGGCCGCGGCCGACAGGGCCGCAACCGGAAAGACACCCCGCGCGGTGGGCGGCAGGCGGGAAACACGCGACCGGGTCCCAGGCGCAGCGGTGAAGACCCCGGCCGGCGCGGGCCGCGCCGGAGTGAGCCGAAATCACTAGTGGATCCAGCGCGACACGTGGCCTGGGACGTCCTGAACGCAGTCCGTACCCGCGATTCGTACGCAAACCTGATGCTGCCCGCGCTGCTACGGGAACGAAAAATCACCGGCCGCGATGCCGCATTCGCGACAGAATTGACGTATGGGACCTGCCGTGCGTTCGGTCTCCTCGACGCGATTATCGGCGCGGCGGCAGACCGCGACGTGTCCACCATCGATGGTGACGTCCTCGATGTGCTGAGACTTTCGGGATATCAGCTCCTTCGGACCCGAGTGGCCGCGCACGCTGCTGTCAGCACTGGGGTAGCGCTCGCAAGAGAACAGTCAGGCGAGCACATCACAGGATTCGTCAACGCTGTGCTGCGCCGGATATCCCAGAAGACCGAGGCGGAGTGGGTTGCTGAACTGTCGCCGCCCGATCCGATAGGACGGCTCGCGTTCACGCACGCCCATCCTCGATGGATTGCCCAGGCCTTCGCTGACGCTCTCGGAGCGGCGGCGGGTGAGCTGGCAGATGCTCTCGCTGCCGACGACGCGCGACCGGTCGTCCATCTTGCCGCCCGTCCGGGGGAAATCTCCGGTGAGGAACTCGCGCTGATCACGGGCGGCGAAGAGGGACCGTATTCCCCGTATGCTGTGCGCCTCGAATCGGGGGGCGACCCTACAGGACTGGAGCCCGTTCGCGATGGGCTCGCGTTCGTTCAGGATGAGGGGAGCCAGCTGGTCGCGCTCGCGGCGGTTCGGGCAGAGGTCGACGGTGACGACAGGGGCCGCTGGCTTGACCTTTGCGCAGGTCCCGGCGGGAAAGCCGTGATGATGGGTTCGCTTGCGCGGATCGACGGCGCGCACCTCGATGCGGTGGAGGTAGCGCCGCACCGGGCGAAGCTGGTCCGTCAGGCTGTTGACGGTTTACCAGTGACAGTGCACGAAGCGGACGGCCGTGACCCGAATCTGGCCCCAGGCTTCGACCGGGTCCTTGTTGACGCACCCTGCACGGGCCTTGGCGCGCTTCGGCGACGGCCCGAAGCACGCTGGCGGAGACAGTCGAGCGATATCCGGGAACTCGCGAAATTGCAGCGCGAACTACTGGAGTCAGCGGTAAAGCTCGTTCGCCCTGGCGGGGTAGTGGTGTATTCCACGTGCTCGCCGCATCTTGCTGAAACGACGATGATCGTGGCACAAGCCGTCCGCAAGCACACGTTGGAGGAACTTGACGCTTCCGCAATCCTCGGTGATATTGAACGCGCGTCCAACGGGAAGAGCGTGCAGCTGTGGCCGCACCGGCACGGCACCGACGCTATGTTAGTCGCGGTGCTGAAAAAGCCGCAGCACCCCCAGCAGCTAGCTGCCGAGTAGCATCGCTTGAGTGTTGGAGAACCAGACGTTCCCACGGCGCGGAACCGAGCGGACACATGCGTTCACAGATGACGTACTCGGAGATGCGGACGCGGTAGGTATCGCACAACGGATCCGAAGCCGGGATATCAGCCCCGCAGAGGCGCTCGAGGCGGCGATATCGCGGGCGCAGTCTGTCAACGGGCCTCTGAATGCGATACAGGTGCCTGCTTTTTCGCGTGCCCGGGACTCGCTGCGCGGCGGGGCGCACCCCGACGGCGAGTTCGGTTGCGTGCCCACGTTTCTGAAAGACAACGTGAATATGGCGGGGCTGCCCACAACGCGTGGCTCAGTCGCGTTTTCTCCGTCTCCGGTGCGGCGGGATGACCGCTTCGTCACCCAGTTTCTGTCGCTCGGTTTCAGTGTTCTCGGAAAGACGCGTCTCCCAGAATTTGGATTCAACGCGTCGACTGAATTCATGGACGACGAGCCGACGCGGAACCCGTGGAACCGCGCGTACTCGGCGGGGGCATCGTCAGGCGGGGCCGCGGCGCTCGTTGCGAGCGGGGTGGTCCCAATCGCACACGCAAACGACGGAGGCGGTTCCATCCGCATCCCGGCCGCGGCCTGTGGGCTTGTCGGGCTGAAGCCAAGCCGTGGGCGACTGCGGTCGGAGCCGTTACACGATGCGCTGCCGGTCCGGATCATCTCGGACGGCGTACTGAGCCGCAGTGTCCGGGACACTGCGGCGTTCTTCACCGCCGCTGAACGCGTTCATCGCAACTCAAGCCTTCCGCCCATAGGTGCAATCGACCGGCCTGGCCAGCGACGACTGAGAATCGGCGTGGTGACGGATTCGGTCCTCGGGCACCAGACCGACAGCGAGACGACAGCAGCGGTGCTGGCGACGGCCGAATTGCTCTCAGACCTCGGCCACCACGTCGACCAGGCGCCGACCCCAGTGGATCCCGGTTTCGCGGAGGACTTTCTGCACTACTGGGCATTGCTCTCGGTGATGCTCACGGTCCCGGGCCGGTGGATTCATGGCAAGGATTTCAGCATGGAGCGCATCGACGGACTGACTCGCGGCCTGGTCGAACGGTTCTGGCGCAACGCCCACCTGACACCGGCCGTGCTATACCGTTTGCGCCGGACCGGCGACCTCGTTCGGACGAAGCTCGAACGGTGGGACGTCATTCTGAGTCCAGTAGTCAGTCATACGACGCCGCCGATCGGCTACTTATCGCCGCGTCAGCCTTTCAGCGAGTTGATCGAACGGCTGACCAGGTACGTCGCATTCACACCGTTGAACAACGTGGCGGGTACTCCCGCGCTGTCCCTTCCGCTCGCCAGCACAGCGGCGGGGCTACCGATCGGAGTGCAGTTCTCGGCGCACGAGGGACAAGAGCGCGTACTCCTGGAACTTGCACTGGAACTGGAGGCGGCGGCGCCATTCCGGACGATCACCGCGTGAGTTCACTCGAGTTCACTCTGGAGTTTGATTACTCGTGTGCCGTCGTCTTGCGTGATGACGACGGCGGGATTGTCCGAGCTGCCATTGCGAGTGATCGTCTGTCCCTTGCTTTGAATGCTTGTTTTCTCAGGCGATACGCGCACAACCTCGCCTGAGGCGGTTCCATTGCCCCATTTCCACGCGACCATGTCACCGGCGCTGCAACTTTTGCTCATTTCTTGCCGACCGCCTAACTCGCTCGAGATGAGTTGCTAGTTGAAGATGTCCCCAACAAATCCATCAGTAAACGTCAACGAAACCCCCTGATTCAGGCATGTTTTGCTGACCTGGGCAGATGGATTTCTTCAGGGGGTGGACCTCAGCGCGCGGTATGGCGCAGCCACCACAGTCCGACGATGGGCAGCACGAGCGGGATGAAGAGGTATCCCTGGCCGAAATGTGACCACACCGTCGGCTCGGGGAACCATTCTGGGACAACGAAACTGATTGTTCCGACGGTGACGACGCCGACGAACTCGATGATGCAGGACCAGGTGGCGAGTCGCCGGGAAACCGAACTGGCGCGCGCGAGCGCGAACGTCGCGAGGATGTAGAACGCAGCAGCTACAGCGGACAGGATGAAGGCGATCGGTGCGACGTGAAATCGATCCACGATCTGTACGAACGAGCGCGCCGCCGCCGCGAGACTAAACACCGCGTAGACGGCGATGAGAATGCGGCCAGTCCCCGTACGGGTGCGTTCGCGCACCACGTCTTCGGAACTGCCAGATGTGCTGACTGTCATACTCCTGCGCTCCATAGTTCGTGCATTCGAAGCACCATCACGGGTACTGCGACGAGGCCTACTGTCAGTACTCCAGCGCCAGCGCGACTCCGGTCACCCAGCGCCCACCAGGTGGCGATGGGGATGATGAACGGAACGCCGATCAAGTAAAGCACCAACGTGAGTGCCGACACTTCGCGGTCACTTGTCAGGAGCAGCATAAACCCCGCGAATGCCTGCACGATGGTGAGCGCCTCAGTGAGTGCGAGCACGCCAAACAGGGCCTTGTCACTCACCCGGCGGAGATCGACGGGCCGATCGGCAATGAGTTTGATCAGCGCCCACAGCGCGGCGGCGAGAGCGAGCACTGTGATGGCGATGGAAAGTGCGGTGATCATCGGGTTTAAGACTTTAACACCGCACCTCTTAGACTCGCACCATGGCTGCTCACCCAAAGGGTCCGATGATCGCCCCTTCGATCCTGTCCGCGGACTTCGCGCATCTCGCCGATGAGGCCGACGCCGTCCGGGGCGCCGACTGGTTGCATGTCGACGTCATGGACGCACATTTCGTCCCAAACCTCACGCTCGGCCTCCCCATCGTCGAAAGCTTGCTTAAGGCGACGAACATCCCACTCGATTGCCACCTGATGATCGAAAATCCGGAACGGTGGGCGCCGCCGTACGCGGAAGCGGGTGCATACAACGTGACGTTCCACGCCGAAGCCACCGACAACCCGGTAGCGGTCGCACGTGACATCCGCGCCGCGGGGGCCAAAGCGGGCCTGTCGATTAAACCCAATACCCCGCTGGATCCGTATCTCGAGATTCTCCGTGAGTTCGACACACTGCTTGTGATGAGTGTCGAGCCGGGCTTCGGCGGTCAGAAGTTCATGCCGGAAGTGCTGGAGAAAGCTCGGCGTGTTCGCAATCTCGTCGATTCCGGTGAACTCACACTCCTCGTTGAGATCGACGGGGGTATCAACATGGATACCGTCGAGGCGGCCGCGGAAGCAGGGGTTGACTGCTTCGTCGCAGGGTCTGCTGTCTACGGCGCCGACGATCCCTCCGTAGCAGTGGAGAAGCTGCGTTCGCGAGCGCTTCACTCGTCCCCGCACTTGGCGATCTAGCAGGCAACCCATGCTTCATCTCAGTGATGCGATGCGGCTGGCGGTCGAGGCTTCGGAGCAGGTTCGGGGCACGACAAGCCCAAACCCGCCGGTCGGGGCTGTCATCCTCGGCGTGGGCGGCAATGTCGTCGGGGTAGGTGCGACACAGCCGCCTGGTGGACCGCACGCTGAGGTTGTAGCGCTCAACGAGGCGGGTGCGCAGGCTTTTGGCGGAACCGCGGTCGTGACGCTGGAGCCGTGCGACCACTTCGGCCGTACCCCGCCGTGCACCAGGGCGCTCATTGAATCGGGAGTCGCCCAGGTGCACTACGCGGTGGCGGATCCTGTCGCGGAAGCATCTGGCGGGGCGCAGACACTGGCGCATGCCGGCATCGTGGTCACGGCCTGGCATGACCCGGCGCCGGTGACGCAGGGGCCGCTGCGGGCCTGGCTGCACCGCCAGCGGACAGGACGGCCGCACGTCACGTACAAGTACGCGGCGAGCCTTGATGGGCGGTGCGCGGCGGCGGACGGTTCAAGCCAATGGATTTCCGGCGTGGAATCTCGTGCCCGAGACCGGCTCGAACGTGCCCGGGTTGACGCCATTGTCGTTGGAACTGGCACTGTCTGCGCCGACGATCCTTGGCTCACGGCCCGCGCGCCAGACGGGACGCTCGCCGATCACCAGCCGATTCGGGTCGTGATGGGCGTGCGGGAGCTCCCGAGCGGTTCACGGGTGAATGATGATGCCGCCCCGACGCGCATCGTACGGTCCCGTGATCCCATGGACGTGATCGAAGCGCTCGACGACTGTGTGGACGTCGTGGTGGAGGGTGGACCAACGGTCGCGGGTGCGTTCCTGCGCGCAGGTCTGGTCGATCGAATCACCGCCTATGTGGCTCCGATTGTGCTGGGGGCCGGCCCTGCAGCGGTCGCGGATGCTGGGGTAGGAAATATCACAGACGCAATTCGGTTTCAGTGTGAGAGCGTTGATCGGCTTGGGGACGATGTGCTTATAAGCCTCATACCGCGATAACGTGGTTGACGGACAGCGGTGAGGAGCGTAGGCGAGTGTTCACAGGGATCGTCGAAGAACTGGGTGAGGTTGTCGCTACGGAGATGCGTGGTGATTCCGCGCGCCTGACAGTGCGGGGACCCCTGGTGACCTCCGATGCGTCGCACGGAGATTCGATCGCGGTCAACGGTGTCTGTCTCACTGTGGTTGATGTTCTTTCTGACGGCAGCTTCACCGCAGACGTCATGGGCGAAACTCTCCGGCGCAGCAGTCTTGGTGGTGTAAGCGCAGGCGGGCGGGTCAACCTAGAACGTGCGCTGGCTGTTGGCGGTCGTCTCGGCGGGCATATCGTGCAGGGCCATGTCGACGGCACGGGCGCCATCATCAGCAGAAACCCCATGGAGCATTGGGAGGTGGTGCGCCTTTCGCTGCCCACCCACCTAGCGCGTTACGTCGTTGAGAAGGGATCGATCACCATTGACGGTGTCTCCCTGACGGTGTCGGCCGTCGGCAGGGATGAGTCCGGCGACTATTTTGAAGTGTCTTTGATACCCACGACGCGAGAGTTGACCACGTTGGGCAGCGCCAGCGCTGGCGCGACCGTCAACCTCGAGGTCGATGTGATCGCGAAGTATGTGGAGCGGCTTCACAGCGTCAGCAGTGAAAGCTCTCCCGGTGAAGGGCTCCGCTACGGCGGCGCCGCCCTACAGGACACCGCTTCGGGCGGGGTCGAGGAGTAAGTGCAGTGATCAGATTCGACAGTGTCGAACGCGCGATCGCCGATATTGCCGCGGGCAAGGCGGTTGTCGTCGTTGACGATGAAGATCGTGAAAACGAAGGTGACTTGATCTTCGCCGCGGAGAAAGCCACGCCGGAGTTGCTGGCCTTCATGGTGCGCTACACGTCAGGCTACGTGTGTGTGCCGCTCGACGGTGCTGATTGTGACCGCCTCGGCCTTCCGCCGATGTTTGCGACAAACCAGGACAAGCATCAGACCGCGTACACGGTAACGGTGGACGCGAAAGAGGGCGTTGGGACAGGGATTTCCGCGGCCGACCGTTCGATCACGTGTCAGCTGCTAGCGGACCCGGCTGCCCGCCCCGAGGACTTCACGCGGCCAGGTCACGTCGTACCACTGAGGGCGAAAGAGGGCGGCGTCATGCGGCGGGCCGGGCACACCGAAGCGGCTGTGGACCTGTCGCGCCTTGCCGGCCTCCGGCCTGCAGGCGTGATCTGTGAGATTGTCAGCCAGAAGGACGAAGGCTACATGGCCAAGGCTGATGAGCTTCGAGTCTTCGCCGACGACCACAATCTTGCGATGATTTCGATCGCTGATCTGATCTCCTGGCGGCGTAAGAACGAGAAGCACGTCGTTCGAGTCGCAGATGCGCGAATCCCAACGCCTTACGGTGAGTTCCGGGCCGTCGGCTTCCGCAGCATCTATGACGAGGTCGAGCATGTCGCCCTGGTTCTGGGGGATATTCCAGGTCCGGACGGCAAAGGCACGGACGTTCTGGTCCGGGTGCACTCAGAGTGCCTCACCGGAGACATCTTCGGTTCGCTCCGGTGTGATTGTGGTCCACAGCTTGATGCCGCGATGCGGATGGTTGCTGAGGAAGGCCGCGGTGTAGTCCTCTACATGCGCGGACACGAAGGCCGCGGAATTGGGCTGATGCACAAACTGCAGGCCTACCAGCTACAGGATGCCGGTTCTGACACCGTCGACGCGAACCTGGCGCTCGGCCTTCCCGCGGATGCGCGTGACTATGGAATCGGTGCACAGATCCTCGTTGATCTAGGGGTAACCACCATGCGGCTGCTAACGAACAATCCAGCTAAGCGTGCCGGGCTGGATGGATACGGGCTTGCCATCAGCGACCGAGTACCGATGCCCATCCGTGCTAACAAGGAGAACATTCACTACCTGCGCACGAAGCGTGACCGGATGGGTCATGAACTCGAAGGTCTCGATGAGCACTTTGACCAGCGCGGGATTGAAGGGGGCGCGACATGAGTGGCGGCGGCGAGCCCGAACTTCGCCTCGACGAGGCATTCGACGTAAAGCTCGGGATTGTGGCGGGCCAATGGCACACCGAGATCTGCGAAGCGCTCATCTCTGGAGCCCAGCGGATCGTTGACGAAGCCGGCGTGCGGAAGGTGACCCTTGTGCGCGTCGCCGGTTCGATGGAGATCCCAGTGGTGGTCCAGGAACTCGCCCGGACCCACGATGCGGTGGTCGCGCTGGGCGTCGTCATCCGCGGCGAGACGCCGCATTTCGAGTACGTGTGCCAGTCAGTCACGGACGGTTTGACACGTGTTTCGCTGGATGAGGCAACCCCGGTAGGTAACGGTGTGCTGACGGTCAACACGGAAGCGCAGGCGCGCGATCGTGCCGGACTGCCAGGTTCGTCGGAGGATAAAGGTGCGCAGGCGTGCAGCGCGGCACTGGACACGGCGGTTACGCTGCGCCGTCTGCGACAGACTGGGGGAGCAAGGGCATGACAGCGAAGACCGGCGAATGGGAACTCGTCGTCCGGGCGCGGAAGATGCCAAAGTGGGCTGCGGTCGCTGCGCTCTCAATGTTCCTCACCTTTGTGGTGCTTGGGATCTTGCTCGGCAGCGCAAACACAGGCGTGTATTTCCGGCTGGCGGATCAGATTGCGATGGTGCTGCTGGGCGCGTTCTTCGGTGGCCTATTCCTGCTTCTTGCGCGTCCGAGACTGCGAGTGGGCCGCGCCGGGGTGGGTGTGCGCAATTTCTTCTCGGAGCGCGTGATCCCGTGGGAAATTGTGGACGGACTCAGCTTCCGGAGCGGGGGAAGCTGGGCTCGCCTCGAGTTACCGGAAGACGAGTACATTCCGGTGCTGGCCATCCAGGCTAAAGACGGTCGGCACGCTGTCGCAGCGGTCGAAAAGTACCGCGATCTGGAGGCGCGCTACGGATTGCCGCGCATCGATGCGGTGTGATCTGCATGCGAGTTCGCTGCGTACGGGAGTTTGTCGGATCGTGCCGCTAATCTGGGCTCGTGCCTGATCCGTCGACCTACCGGCCCGCTCCGGGTTCGATCCCGCTAGAACCCGGGGTTTATCGTTTCCGTGATGCCAGCGGACGGGTGCTCTACGTGGGTAAGGCTAAGAGCCTGCGCAGTCGGCTGAACTCGTACTTTGCGGACCTAACCGGGCTGCAGCCCCGGACCCGCAAAATGGTGACGACCGCGTCCGGGGTGGAGTGGACAGTTGTAGGCACCGAGGTCGAAGCGCTGCAACTGGAATACAACTGGATCAAGGAATTCGATCCGCCCTTCAACGTTCGGTACCGGGACGACAAATCGTATCCCGTGCTCGCGGTGACGCTGAATGAAGAGTATCCCCGCCTATTCGTGTATCGCGGGCCGCGAAAGAAGGGCGTGCGGTATTTTGGGCCGTATTCTCACGCGTGGGCGATCAGGGAGACACTCGATCTGCTGCTCCGCGTATTCCCGGCCCGAACCTGTTCGGCGGGGGTGCTCAAGCGGCATCAGCAATTGGGACGGCCTTGCCTGCTCGGATATATCGGAAAGTGCTCAGCTCCTTGCACGGGGCAAGTAGACGCTACGGAGCATCGCCGGATAGTCGAGGATTTCTGCGACTTCCTTTCTGGCAAGACTGATCGTATGGTCCGCGAGCTTGAGCGTCAGATGAATGAGGCGTCGGAGGCCCTCGACTTCGAGCGCGCGGCCCGGCTGCGTGACGACATCGGCGCGCTGCGCCGTGCACTGGAAAAGCAGGCCGTTGTGCTGGGTGACGGCACTGATGCGGACGTTGTTGCTTTCGCCGCGGACGACCTGGAGGTGTCACTGCAGGTCTTCCATGTTCGCGGCGGGCGAGTGCGGGGCCAGCGCGGCTGGGTGATTGAGCGCGTCGGTGAGCAGGACGATTCCGAGATGGTGGAGGAATTCCTCACGCAGTTCTATGGCGAGCAGCAGGCGCTTGCCCAGGATTTGCCTGAAGGCGCGCGTAAGAGCGCGAGTCCGATTCCGAAGACGGTGCTAGTTCCCATGCTGCCACCCAATACTGAAGGTCTGGAGCGATGGCTCAGCGAGTTGCGGGGGTCGGCGGTGCGCGTCCGGGTACCACAACGCGGTGATAAGAAGGCACTTGCTGAGACAGTGCGGCGTAACGCGCACGAGTCACTCGCGCAGCACAAGTTGCGCCGCGCCGGGGACCTGACTGCGCGCTCTGCCGCATTGCAGGAACTGCAGGACACCTTGAGTCTCGACACAGCGCCGCTGCGAATCGAATGCGTCGATATCAGCCACGTACAGGGGACTGACGTGGTCGGTTCGCTTGTCGTGTTCGAAGATGGCCTGGCACGGAAATCGGATTATCGGCACTACACGATCAGGGAAGCTGCCGGTGAGGGCCGTTCCAACGACGTCGCGAGCATCGCAGAGGTAACGCACCGCAGGTTCGCGAGGTACCGGAGGACTGAAGAAACCGGCGTGCCTGCCGACGGGGCCGCGTTTCAGGCGCTGGATCCCGAAACCGGTCGGCCGCGAAGGTTTGCCTATCCGCCAAACCTATTCGTCGTGGATGGTGGCTTGCCTCAGGTCAATGCCGCGTCGGCGGCGCTCGAGGAGCTGGGGATCACCGACATCGCGGTTATCGGGCTCGCGAAACGCCTCGAAGAGGTGTGGCTGCCTGGCGAGGAATACCCCGTCATTTTTCCGCGTACGAGTGAAGCGCTATTTCTGCTGCAGCGAATCCGCGACGAAGCTCACCGGTTCGCGATCACGTTCCACCGCAGCAAACGGTCTCGCCGCATGACCGAATCAGTCCTCGACACCATCCCAGGACTTGGGCAGACGAGGAAGACCGCGCTCGTCACCCACTTCGGCTCCGTCGCGCGCCTGAAAGCCGCCTCATTGGGCGAGATCACCCAGGTTCCAGGGATCGGCGACATGACCGCGCGCGCCGTGCACGAGGCACTGAATAGGGATTCTTCGCCCGAGCGCTCCCCAGGGCGGGCCTCGGTCGAATAACCTCAGCTGTGGCGCTTCCGCGCCCGGCGAACCTCAGACGACTGCGAGGGACAGGAACACACGTGAGTGAGCTACAAAGCCCGCCCGATATTGACGTCACTCTCATCACGGGGCTTTCTGGAGCGGGCCGCGGAACCTCGGCGAAGGTACTGGAAGATCTCGACTGGTACGTGATCGACAATGTTCCGGCTGAACTCGTGCCGCAGGCCGTAGACCTGAGCCTTGCTGCCGACAACCCGACAAAACGTCTCGCGGTGGTGCTCGACGTACGTAGCCGGGCCTTCGCCGGTGGCCTCGATTCGGTGGTGCGCGAGCTTGCGACGCGCAACATCACACCCCGCGTGCTCTTTCTGGAGGCATCAGACGCCGTCCTGGTCCGGAGGTACGAGCAAGTCCGCCGGAGCCACCCGCTCCAGGGGGACGGCACCCTCCTTGAGGGGATCGCAGCCGAACGCAAGCTCGTGGCGCCTGTCCGTGCGATGGCTGACGTCGTCATCGATACGTCCAACTTGTCGGTGCACGATTTGCGCGCACGCATCGAACCGGTATTCGAGGATGCGAACACTCGCAAAGTGAAGATCGCGGTACTTTCTTTCGGGTTCAAGTACGGCCTGCCGATCGACGTGGACATGGTGCTTGACGTACGCTTCCTGCCCAACCCCCATTGGATTCCGGAACTCCGGCCCTTCACGGGACGTGACGATGGCGTGCGGGAGTATGTGCTCAGCCAAGCTGGTGCGGGTGAGTTTCTTAAAACGCTCCGCGACTTGCTCGCTCCGGTGCTGAAGGGCTATCGGACGGAGGGCAAGCGCTATATGACGATTGGGGTGGGCTGCACTGGTGGAAAACACCGGAGTGTCGCGATGACGGAAGCGATCGCACAGATACTGTCTGAAGACGACGGCATCACTGTTCGTACTCGTCACCGGGATCTGGGCAGGGAATGACAGCGCCGAACTCACACATGGAAACGCCCCGCTCGCCATCGATTGTTGCGCTTGGCGGCGGTCATGGCTTGTACGCGACGCTGAGTGCCGCACGGCAGCTCACCGACGACATCACCGCCGTGGTGACTGTCGCTGACGATGGGGGATCGTCGGGACGCCTTCGCTCTGAGCTTGATCTTGTGCCCCCGGGTGACCTTCGGATGGCGCTCGCAGCGCTCGCAGATCATGAGAGCCATGCGCAACTGTGGCGGGACGTGGTTCAGCACCGGTTCCGCGGTACGGGGGCACTCGCGGGCCACGCCGTTGGAAACCTCATCCTGGCGGGGCTTACCGATGTGCTCGGGGACATCATCAGCGCCCTCGACGAACTAGGCCGAATTCTGGGCGTACGAGGCCGCGTGCTGCCCATGGCCACGATCCCATTGCAGATTGAAGCCGACGTAGTAGGGCTTGAGGAAGACCCGCGTATCAACAGGGTCATCAGAGGGCAGGTCGCGGTCGCGACGACGCCCGGCCGGGTGCGCCGCGTACGCCTGTTGCCGAGCGAACCGGTTGCGTGCCGCGAAGCGGTCACGGCAATAGCGGATGCCGATCTGGTGGTGCTGGGGCCGGGCTCATGGTTCAGCAGCGTCATTCCGCACGTGCTCGTACCGGCCCAGCGCGACGCGCTGATCGAGAGCCGGGGCAAGCGCGCGCTGGTGCTCAACCTGGGCCCGCAGGCGGGGGAGACCGCTGGATTCTCCGCCGAGCGGCATCTTCACGTACTCTCGCAACACGCCCCCAGTTTCCGGGTAGATCAGGTCATAGTTGATGCGGGCACGGTGCCGCCTGGCAGCGAGCGAGCTCATCTGTGCCGGGCAGCCGCGCAACTGGGTGCAGAAGTGCGTTACGCCGACGTGGGCGTACCAGGTACCGCTAAGCACGACATCTTCAAGCTCGGCGCGGTGCTAGGCGAATTGCTGGGGGACGGCAGTCAGCGCACGGATTTACGGAAAGATACTGAAGTAAGGATCGACCGGAAGGAATCGGCGCCGTGGCAATGACTGCGGAGGTCAAGGATGAACTCAGCCGTCTGTCTGTCACCCAGGTCAGTGCGCGAAAGGCAGAAGTCTCTTCGCTGCTCAGATTCTCCGGGGGACTCCATATTGTCGCCGGACGAGTCGTTGTCGAGGCAGACGTAGACATGGGTTCGATAGCTCGCCGACTGCGGCGGGAGATCCACGACCTGTACGGATACAACGCAGATATTCACGTAGTTGGCGCGAGCGGACTACGAAAAAGCACCCGATATCTTGTTCGGGTCGCGAAAGACGGGGAAGCGCTCGCCCGGCAGACGGGTCTGCTTGATCTTCGCGGACGTCCGGTTCGCGGACTGCCCGCCCACGTCGTTGGTGGCGGCATTCAGGATTCGGAAGCCGCCTGGCGAGGGGCTTTCCTGGCGCACGGTTCCCTCACTGAACCCGGCCGTTCAGCCGCCCTCGAGGTCGGCTGTCCAGGCCCGGAGGCAGCGATGGCGCTGGTAGGAGCTGCGCGGCGGATGGGGATCGCTGCTAAAGCGCGCGAGGTGCGGGGCGCCGACCGTGTAGTGGTTCGCGATGGCGATGCCATTGGTGCGTTACTCACCCGTATGGGCGCTCAGGACACTCGCTTGGTGTGGGAGGAGCGCCGGATCCGCCGTGAGGTGCGCGCAACGGCTAATCGCCTGGCAAACTTTGATGACGCAAACCTTCGACGTTCGGCGCGGGCTGCTGTGGCAGCCGCAGCGAAGGTCGAGCGCGCATTGGAGATTTTGGGCGAAGAGGCCCCGGAGCATTTGGCTGCAGCGGGGCGGCTGCGTATCAAGCATCGGCAGTCGTCGCTCGAAGAATTAGGGCAGCTTGCCGACCCGCCATTGACCAAAGATGCCGTTGCGGGCCGTATTCGCCGACTACTGTCTATGGCCGACCGCCGAGCACGTGAACTGGGCATTCCAGACACGGATTCAGCGGTTACGCCCGAACTTCTCGACGAAGCATGAATGCCGGTCCGATTGGACCAGGGTTGAGACTAGGGTGAAGAAAAACCAGAGCAGGAAAGAACTACCCAGTAGGCCGCTGAGAATGTGCGGCAGATAATCACGACAGATTGAAAAGGAGCTCACAGTGACGATTCGCGTAGGTGTGAACGGCTTCGGCCGAATTGGACGTAACTTTTTCAGGGCAGTCGACGCATTGCGTTCCGCTGGAAGCAGCGATATCGAAATCGTTGCGGTCAACGATCTCACAGCCACGGAAACACTCGCTCACCTGCTGAAATATGACTCAATTCTGGGTCGCTTGCCTTACGACGTGTCGGTTGAAGGCGACGAGATCGTTGTGGGAGAGCAGCGGATCAAGGCCCTGAGCCTCCGTGAGGGCCCGGCAGCGCTTCCGTGGGGCGACCTCGGGGTCGACGTGGTGGTTGAGTCCACCGGTATCTTCACCGATGCAGCCAAGGCCAAGGGCCACATCGACGCGGGCGCGAAAAAGGTCATTATCTCGGCCCCAGCGAAGGGCGAGGACATCACGATCGTGATGGGTGTCAACGATGGCAAGTATGACGGCAGCCAGAACATCATCTCGAACGCCTCATGCACCACAAACTGCCTTGCTCCGCTCGCGAAGGTAATCGATGACGAGTTCGGCATCGAACGCGGTCTCATGACCACAATTCACGCCTACACGCAGGATCAGAACCTGCAGGACGGTCCGCACAGTGATCTGCGGCGCGCGCGTGCTGCCGCGCTGAACATCGTCCCGACCGGCACCGGCGCAGCGAAGGCGATCAGTCTCGTCCTTCCGCATCTCCGGGGCAAGCTCGACGGATACGCGCTGCGCGTTCCTATCCCGACGGGTTCTGTCACCGACCTGACGGTCAATGTGCGCAAGTCCGGTTCGATCGATGAGGTGAACGGGGCTTTGAAGTCGGCTGCAGAGGGTCCTCTCAAGGGAATTCTCAAGTACTCCACCGCGCCGATTGTGTCTAGCGACATCGTCACCGATCCGCACTCGTCCATTTTCGATGCACCGCTGACCAAGGTGATCGATGATCAGATCAAGGTTGTCAGCTGGTACGACAACGAGTGGGGCTACTCGAACCGCCTCGCGGATCTCGTTGGTCTTGTCGGCAAGTCCCTTTAAGAGGTCACCATACAAATGACGGTCAAAACTCTCCAGGAACTCCTGGCAGAAGGTGTTTCAGGGCGCACTGTGCTCGTTCGCTCTGATTTGAATGTTCCGCTCGAGAACGGACGCATCACGGACGCCGGCCGGATCATCGCATCCGCGCCGACGATCGGGGCTCTCGCGGACGCGGGTGCTCGCGTGATCGTGGCGGCTCATCTGGGGCGGCCGAAGGGTGCGCCGGATTCCGCGCTGTCACTCGCTCCGGTCGCGCAGCGGCTCGGCGACGAACTCGAGCGGTACGTGCAGCTAGCGGGTGACGTCGTGGGTCAGGACGCGCAGGAACGCGCTGCCGGACTGACCGAGGGCGATGTTCTCTTGCTGGAGAATGTGCGCTTCGAATCGCGGGAGACGAGCAAGGACGATGCTGAGCGTCAGGCGCTAGCGCGTGAACTGGCAGCGTTGACGGGAAATGACGGCGCCTTTGTCTCTGATGGGTTCGGCGTTGTGCACCGTAAGCAGGCCTCGGTATTCGATGTGGCGCAGCTCTTGCCGAACTATGCGGGCGGGTTAGTCGCGACTGAAGTTGATGTCCTCACACAACTCACCACGGAGGCTGCCCGCCCCTATGCGGTGGTTCTCGGCGGTTCCAAGGTGTCCGACAAGCTCGCGGTTATTGAAGCACTCGCACCGAAGGTCGACACCCTTGTGATTGGTGGCGGGATGTGTTTCACGTTCCTCGCCGCTGAGGGGCTGCAGGTCGGTTCATCCCTACTACAGGAAGAGATGATCGATACCTGTAAGGATCTGCTGGATCGCTATGCCGACGTCATCCATCTTCCCGTGGACGTTGTTGCCGCGGACAGTTTCAGCGCGGACGCGCAAACTCAGACGGTGCCCGCCACGGGCATTCCGGAAGGCTGGATGGGGCTCGACGTTGGCCCAGATTCAGTTAATCGTTTCTCTGCGGTGCTCAGAAACGCCAAAACAATCTTCTGGAACGGCCCCATGGGTGTCTTCGAGTTCCCGGCTTTCGCTGCTGGAACCCGCGGGGTCGCCGAGTCGATCGTCGAGGCTACCTCGAAGGGGGCATTCAGCGTCGTCGGCGGCGGTGATTCCGCGGCTGCTGTGCGACTTCTCGGTTTACCCGAGGATGGCTTCTCCCACATTTCGACGGGTGGCGGAGCCTCGCTAGAGTATCTCGAAGGCAAAGAGCTGCCGGGTATCTCGGTACTCGCTGACGACCCAGCATCGGAAGGATGAGGCATGCCGCGTAAGCCGCTCATCGCGGGCAACTGGAAGATGAACATGAATCATCTTGAGGCGATCGCGCTGGTCCAGAAGATCGCCTTCGCGCTCCCCGATAAGTACTACGAGAAGGTTGACGTAGTCGTCGTGCCACCGTTCACCGACCTGCGCAGCGTTCAGACCCTGGTTGAGGGCGACAAGCTGAAGGTCGCCTACGGAGCGCAAGATGTCAGTGTTCACGAATCGGGTGCCTACACCGGTGAGGTGAGCGGGCCGATGCTGGCGAAACTCGGCTGCAAGTTCGTGGTTGTGGGCCACTCGGAGCGTCGCATTTACCACGGTGAGGACGATGAACTCGTTTCGAACAAGGCCAAAGCGGCGCTGAAGCACGGGCTGACCCCGATCATTTGCATCGGTGAGGGGCTCGACATCCGTGAGGCGGGCTCGCATGTTGAATACAACATCAACCAGTTGCGAAACTCGCTCGCTGGGCTGTCGCAGAAAGAACTCGCGAAGATCGTAATCGCCTATGAGCCTGTGTGGGCGATTGGAACTGGCAAGGTTGCGTCCGCGGCTGACGCGCAAGAGGTATGTTCCGCTATCCGTTCAGAGCTGTCGCGAATAGCGACGCCAGAAACGGCCGGAAGCATCCGTGTGCTGTACGGCGGTTCCGTCAGCGCGAAGAACGTCGGTTCGATCGTGGGGGAATCTGACGTTGACGGTGCCCTTGTAGGTGGAGCCTCACTCAAGGCGGACGATTTCGCGCAACTGTGCGCCATCGCCGCTGGCGGCCCCTTCTGATTCGCGGCAGCGGCATGCACTAATTGTTGAGCGCCGCGGCCCCATCAAGCCCCAGGGCTGACATGATGGGCCGCGGCGTCTCGGCGTGTTCGAACTGATGCCGAACGACAGGTAAGATCGACCCGGCAACTGCGCCGATTCGGCGCCGAAGCGACGCAAACATAAGGACCTTCATGTCACTGTTTCTGGACATCGTGCTGGTCGCTACCAGTGTGATGATGATCCTGCTAGTCCTCTTGCACCGTGCTAAGGGCGGCGGTCTGTCCTCACTGTTCGGAGGCGGCATGCAGACCAGCCTGTCAGGGTCGACTGTCGCGGAGAAGAACCTCACCAAGCTGACGATCTACATTGCGATCGTATGGGCAGTGTCCATCGTCGGGATGGGTCTTAATATTCGCTACGCGTGACCTTAGGGTTGTGAATGCGGCTGCGGCCAGGCAGATGATGCTGGTCCGGCCGGATGGCCGGGACCTGACCGTCCTGGACCGTTCCCTGTGAAGCTCTCCAGCCGGTTGCGCACCGCGGGCACCCGGAGCACGATGAGCAGCAGGGGAGTCGCGACCGCGATGCTGAGTGCATTTAGGTGGCGCTCAGAAACCAGGTAGCCGACAACGGCCACCGCGCCGAGGGTGCCGTAGACGAAGGTGATGTAATCAACCGTCGGCCGCCAGTAGTTCCCTGCACCCCACGCTGCGACAACAGTGATGACAACGATGCACGCGGCCAGCACCCATGACTGCCACTGGGCGGCAAGGGACTCCTCTCGCGAATAGTCGACCTCCAGCCAGCGTGTAACGGTCATGAATGCGGCGGTAATACTCAGAACCGCACCCACCACGACGTTGGCCATTTCGTGGCGGCTTAGCCGTGCAGGGAGGCGGGTAGGCTCAGGCGGGCTTTCTGGCTCGGCGATCCGGGCCGGCGCGTGTGAATTTCTCTGATCATGTGTAGGCGAACGCGTGAGGGTGTCGATCCATCGGTGAACTCCGAGCAGGAAGATGACGCCAAAGAACAACGGAATCCACACGATGCCGATCAGCATCTCGAAGTAGCGGGCGGTGACACCATCGATGATGACGGAAACTACCGCGAAAACAAGGTAGACCCTCCCGAGGAAGCCTGCTGAGGACCGCTGGAAGTGCTGGGAGGTCCAGCCGCTGCCGGGCACGATCACAGCGGCACACAAGCCGAGCGCGATGCGCCGCCACAACGCTCCGTCGTCCGGCACCTCGGGCCACAAACTGCCAACACGAAAGAGCAACCCACCAGCTAGGGTGATAAAGATTGCGAGGTTGACTAGTTCGTGTCGTTTCACCGTAGGAGCTCTGCCGCGTTCTTGTCGAGGAACCAGGTTGTGCCGTCACGGCCTTGCGCTCCCGCAGCTGGGTAGTCAGCCGGTGACGCGCGACCCACGGCTTTTGCCACCGCGGGCGCCTTGTCCGCTCCTGCTACGAGGAACCACACTTCTCTCGAGCTGTTCACGACCGGGTATGTCAAAGTGATTCGCTGGAGCGGGGGTTTCGGGGAGTCGAACTCCGCGATGACAGCTCGTTCACGCTCGGCAAGTGTCGCTTTACCCGGAAAGAGTGAGTTGATGTGGCCGTCCGGGCCCATGCCCAGCAGGTGGACATCTAGCTGCGGAATATTGCCGTCAGGTGTGAGGGAGCGCAATTTTTCCTCGTATGCTCGCGCACCGGCAGTCACGTCCCCGGCGAAATCACCTTCGTCGCACGGCATGCGATAGACGCGAGCCGCATCCACAGGAACATGTGAAAGCAGCGCTTCGTCCGCTTGCGCATCGTTGCGGTCCTTGTGACCCGCTGGGAGGAAACGGTCATCGCCCCAAAAGATGTCCACCTTGCCCCAGTCAATAGGGTTGCCGACCGAACGCAAGGCGCGAAGCACAGCGATTCCTGTACTTCCACCTGTGAGCGCGATTCGCGCAACCCCGCGGTCCGACTGCGCAGTGACGATCGTCGCAGCAAGGCGTTGCGCCGCAGCCGAGGCGAGCGCATCGCTGCTGTCGAAGACGAGGATTTCGGGGGAATGCTGAGCGTGCTGAGAATTCATACCCGAATCCATCTCACGAGCGCTGACGTGCGGCGTCGATCTGCTGCGACGTTGCCTCGAGCAATTCGTTCCAGGACTTTTCGAACTTGTCGACGCCTTCTTCTTCAAGTTTAACGAAAACGTCAGCAAGATCGACTCCGGCATCCGCGAGAGCGCTGAATACGCGCTCCGCATCCTGAGCGGTGCCGGAGATGGTGTCGCCACGCACTTCGCCGTGGTCGGCGAATGCCTGCATTGTCTTTTCTGGCATGGTGTTGACGGTGTTCGGTGCGACGAGTTCACTGACATACAACGTGTCGGAATAGTCAGGGTTCTTGACACCGGTGGACGCCCACAGCGGTCGCTGCACGTGCGCGCCCGCAGCCTTCAGTCCGTTCCAGAGGTCATTCGAGCCCCCGAAGACACGCTCAAACGACGCGTACGCGAGACGTGCGTTCGCCACTCCGGCCTGGCCCAGGAGGCCGCGTGCCTCCTCTGTGCCGAGCTTCTCGAGCCGCGCGTCGATCTCGCTGTCTACCCGAGAAACGAAGAACGAGGCGACCGAACGGATCCGCGAGAGATCCCGGCCGATCTGCCGGGCTTGTTCGAGGCCCGCCAGGTAAGCGCTGATGACAGCCTCGTACCGTTCGACTGAGAAAATGAGCGTGACGTTCACGCTGATTCCGTCCGCGATGACCGACGTGATCGCAGGCAGGCCAGCCAGTGTCGCGGGGATTTTGACCAGCAGGTTGGGGCGGTCCACGATCTTCCACAGCTCGTGCGCCTGCGCGATAGTCCTATCGGTATCGTGAGCGAGCCGCGGATCGACTTCGATGGAAACCCGACCGTCCTGGCCTCCGGTAGCTTCATAGACTGGCATCAGCAGATCGCAGGCGTTACGAACGTCGTCCGTTGTGAGTTCCCGGACCACATCGTCCACACCGGCGCCCCGGCTGACCAGCTCGGTGAGCTGCGCTTCGTACGCGTGCCCGCTCGCAAGGGCGCCCTGGAAAATCGTTGGGTTCGTCGTTACACCAACAACGCTGCGGGTCTCGACGAGCTCCGCGAGATTGCCCGAGCTCAGGCGCTCACGCGAGAGGTCGTCGAGCCACACTGATACGCCTGCCGCGCTAAGTGCGGCAAGGTTTTCGTTCTGAGTCATAAGTGGTCACCTCTAACTAGAGAAATCCGCTACAAGTTGTCACCGGCGACCACGGACTGCGTGAAGCATTCCTAGCCGCTGGTGCGAGTGAGGGAACGACGTGCCGCGGCCTCTACTGCCTCCGCCGTGAAGCCGAACTCCCGGAAAAGCGTCTTGTGATCAGCGGACGCTCCGAAGTGCTCGATCGACACCGCTTCGCCGTAGGAGCCAAGGTGCCGGTGCCACGGCATCGCAATCCCAGCCTCTACAGTCACCCTAGCGCGAACCTCAGGGGGGAGCACACGATCCTGATAAGCCTGATCCTGCTGTTCGAACCAGTCGAGGCACGGAGCGGAAACGACGCGTGTACCAATGCCTTCCGCTTCGAGGGCCTTGCGTGCTTCAACCGCGTACTGCAGCTCGGATCCGGTACCGATCAAGATGACTTGCGCCTCGGTCGCCTCAGCTTCGCAGAGGACATAGGCGCCGCGCTTGACGCCCTCTTCGGCATTTTCGCGCGTCCCCTCCAGCACTGGGATGTTCTGGCGCGTCAGTGCGAGCGCGGTCGGACCGTCGAGATGCTCGAGAGCTGCCTTCCATGCGAAAGTCGTCTCATTCGCGTCGCCCGGCCGGATGACCGTCATGTTCGGGATCGCACGCAGCGCTGCGAGGTGCTCGATAGGCTGGTGCGTCGGACCGTCCTCACCGAGCCCAACTGAGTCGTGCGTCCACACGTACAGTGCGGGCACCTTCATCAAGGCTGCGAGCCGCACGGCCGGTCGCATGTAGTCGCTGAAAACGAGGAACGTTCCACCGTACGGGCGGGTCGGGCCGTGAAGGGCAATCCCGTTAAGGATGGAACCCATCGCGTGCTCACGCACGCCGAAGTGCAAGGTTCTGCCGTACGGGTGAGCGTTCCAATGCTTGGTCGAGATCGACACCGGGCCGAACGAATCAGAACCGCTGATTGTCGTGTTGTTGGATTCTGCGAGGTCGGCGGAGCCGCCCCAGAGTTCGGGCAAGATCGGCCCAATCGCGGCGAGAATGCTCCCAGAGGCCTTGCGGGTGGCCATGCCCGATTCGCTTGGATCCCAGGTGGGCAGCGCCGATTCCCAGCCCTCGGGCAGTGAACGCGACGTGAGGCGATCGAAAAGTGCCTTGCGCTCAGTTTCGCGCGCCGCCCAGGCATCGAACTCCGCCTGCCACCGTGCGCGCGCGGCGGCACCACGTGCGACGACCTCCCGAGTGTGGGCGATCACGTCTGGGGCAACGTCGAAGCTCTTCTCTGCGTCGAAACCCAGTGCTTCCTTGACTGCGGAAACCTCGTCGGCGCCGAGTGCGGCACCATGTGAGGCGCCCGTGTTCATTTTGTTCGGCGCAGGATAGCCAATGATGGTGCGCAAAATGATCATTGAGGGCTTGTCCGTCACAGACTTCGCGTTCTCAATCGCGTCGAGGATGCCAGCGACATTCTCGCCACCGGCGACGCTCTGTACATGCCACCCGTACGCCTCGTATCGCTTCGCGACATCTTCACCGAGCGCAATCGCGGTGTCATCCTCGATGGAGATCTCGTTGTCGTCGTAGATGGCAATGAGGTTGCCGAGTTCCTGGACACCTGCGATGGACGACGCCTCGGAAGTCACACCCTCCTGGATGTCCCCGTCGGAAGCGACGACGTAAATGAAATGGTCGAAGGGACTGGACCCCTGGGGAGTGTCAGGATCGAAAAGTCCGCGTTCGCGACGTGCCGCCATCGCCATGCCGACCGCTGATGCCAGGCCCTGGCCCAGAGGACCGGTCGTGATCTCTACACCAGGGGTGTGGCCGAACTCGGGGTGGCCGGGCGTCAGGCTTCCCCATTTGCGCAGCGCCTTCAGGTCGTCGAGTTCGAGACCGTAGCCAGAGAGGTAAAGCTGTATGTACTGGGTGAGGCTGGAGTGGCCGCATGAGAGCACAAACCGGTCACGGCCAGTCCAGTCCGGATCGGACGGATCATGCCGCATCACCTTTTGGTACAGGACGTACGCGAGAGGCGCGAGGCTCATCGCAGTACCCGGGTGGCCGTTCCCGGCGTTCTGAACCGCGTCCGCCGCGAGCACACGGATGGTGTCGACTGCCTTGGTGTCGAGTTCCGTCCAGTCCTCTGGAAGGTGGGGGGTGGTCAGGGTGCGGATCTCGTCTGTAACCGACACTGGCGAGGCTCTCCTGGATGCTGGCTGAATCGTCACGGGATGCTGGATCTTTTGCGAACCGGTAGGTCCAACTGTAATGGTGCCATTACATCAGCCAAGTCTCCGAATCCGGCGGCAGCGCGCCGTCGCCGCACCACGATGCGTTACCGTGGTTCGGCAGGGTCGTTCGCCAGGTCTACCATCAGAGGCATTCAGGCAAGGCGTTTAAGCAAAGACATTTGGGCGCGGGCTGCGGGGCCAACTAGAGTGCCCGGGTAATGCCGGTGGGTATCGCGAGGAGAAGCAGTGCGGATTAGGGCGCAGGCAGGCGGGCATGGTTTCGCCCCCAGCGCGCATAGCCACTCTCAGAGTGCCGGGACGGCCAATGAGAACGGTGATGGCAGCGATTCTGGGAACGCCTCCGGCAGTGCGCCTCAAGGCCCCCTGAACTGGGTCAACGGAAAGGTCATGGCGTACATAGCGCTGACCAAGCCGCGGGTTATTGAACTCCTGCTTGTCACCACGATTCCCGCGATGCTTCTTGCGTCCCGTGGGACTGTCGACCCGCTACTCATCCTTGCGACGCTCTTTGGCGGCGCGATGGCAGCAGCAAGTGCCAACAGCCTGAACTGTGTTGTCGACGCAGACATTGACAAGGTGATGAAACGCACAGCCCGTCGGCCGCTCGCTCGCGAAGCGGTGCCGACGTCGCATGCGCTTGTCTTCGGGCTCGTGCTGGGCGTGTTGTCGTTTACGTGGTTCTGGTGGGCGACCAACCTCCTCGCAGCGTCGCTGGCCGTCGTGACGATCTTGTTCTACATCTTCGTCTACACCCTTGTCCTCAAGCGGCGGACGTCGCAAAATATCGTCTGGGGCGGCGCCGCTGGCTGCATGCCCGTCATGATCGGCTGGGCCGCGACGACCGGGACGCTCGAATGGCCGGCGCTGGTGATGTTCCTCATCGTGTTCTTCTGGACGCCGCCTCACACATGGGCGCTGGCGATGCGCTACAAGGAGGATTACCGCGCGGCAGGGGTGCCGATGCTCCCCGTGGTGATGAGCGAACGGGAAGTCACCAAGCGGATCGTGCTCTACACGTGGGTGACCGTTCTGACCACCCTTGCGCTTGCCTGGTGGACAGGGGTGATCTACGCCCTGATTGCACTTCTCGTGGGCATTTGGTTCGTCGTCATGGCACACCGCCTGTATTCCGGTGTGAAGGCGGGGGTACCAGTGAAGCCGCTTCGCTTGTTCCTGATGTCGAACAACTACCTCGCTGCGGTCTTCTTCGGCCTCGCGGTAGATTCCATCCTCGGTTTCGCAACCGTGCCGCAACTGCTCGGGCTCTAATCGCGCAGATTCGTCAGAAACAGGACATCCTCAAGAGAAATTTCCCTTGAGGATGTCCTGTTTCTCTTGAAGATTGAGCGCGATTATTCGGGGAGTAGCACGATAGACCCGGTAGTCCGGCGGCCTTCAAGGTCACGATGGGCGTCAGCGGCGCGCTCGAGCGGGTATTCAGCGCCGACCCGGATGTCGAGAGCCCGACTGGCGATCGCATCGAAGACGTCTCCCGCCCGCCAGAGCAACTCGTCGCGAGTTCGAACGAAGTGCGCGAGCGACGGCCGGGTAAGGAAGACAGACCCCGCCTTGTTGAGGCGCTGAGGGTCAAACGGCGGTACCGGACCGCTTGCGGCGCCAAATAGCGCGACAATTCCCCGGACACGGACGCATTCGAGGCTCGTGTCGAAAGTGTCTCTTCCCACACCGTCGTACACGGCGGCGACACCCTCACCCGAAGTGAGATCTCGCACCCGGACTGCAAGTTCTTCAGAATAGCGGAGGACCTCCGAGGCGCCGGCCTCACGTGATAGTGCTTCCTTTTCCGCGGTCGAGACGGTGGAGATGACTCGCGCGCCACGTTCCACTGCCAGCTGCGTCAGGATCAGGCCGACTCCTCCAGCGCCTGCATGGACGAGGACAGTATCGCCCCTTTGAACTGGGTACACGGATGTGACGAGGTAGTGCGCCGTCATGCCCTGAAGCAGCGCGGAAGCAGCCACGGGTGCTGTTACCTCGGCGGGCACCGGCACGGCGACGGAGACTGGAACCCTCACCAGCTCGGCGTAGCTGCCTGGCGCTGACGCCCATGCGACTCGGTCTCCGACTGAGAATCCGGTCACACCGTCCGCCATGGCGACGACAGTGCCGGTCGCTTCAGAGCCAGGTATGTACGGCAGGTCGGTCCCATACGTACCGGTCCGGAAATACACGTCGATAAAGTTCACGCCGACGGCATCGGTGCGAACAAGAAGTTCCCCTGGTGCAGGCTCAGGATCGGGCAGATCAGTTGCAGCGAGAACTTCCGGCCCGCCGAGTCGTGTCACCTGTATTGCGCGCATGATCGATTTCTACCCTCCTCGGCGCGTCAGCGCGAGCAGAACGCGCCCCGTGGGAAACCGTTCCGGACACAACGGTAATCTTGAGAACATGAGTGACCAGGAGAATTCGGCCACAGGGACAGCAGGGCCAGTGATCCCGAGCGGTGTGCTTCCCGCGATCAAAGCGTTCATGAAGGACCACGGGGGCTCCGCAAAGGCGGTTCTGCAGCCACTTGGGCGCATCGGTGTCCGCATCACCCTCGTTGGGGCTGACGGCATTATGGGGGATCAGGTGGTGCCGAGCCTCCACATCGCGAGGGCTGTCGTTGACGCGGTTCCGCAGCTCGAGCTCGCTGACTGGGATCGCGAGCTGACCTCTACCGCTACACCCGCTCCGGAACACGCTCGCCGGATGGCGGCATGGGTAGCGAACTCGTAACCCGCTCCGACATGCTCGACCACAGCGCGGCCGTCGCGGCAGTGCATGCCGCCGCGCCCGCGATGTGGAAGGGAATCAGGTAGGCGGGTACCTGCAAGAAGTACTGGACGATACCTAGTGCGGCTTGCGCACTTGCGATCGCGATGACGAACTTCACGTTACGCAGAACATTGCGTGGCGCTGCTACTGCGTAAAGGGCGAAAACCAAGCCAATGAGCAGCGCAGCGTAAGCGACGGTGAGCTGCGAGTGTAAATGCACGAGCGTGACTATCTCGACTTCCAGCCGGTCCACATCTGGATCACCCGCGTGGGGTCCAGCACCGGTAACCATGGTGCCCGCGACCAGCACGCCCACCAGAGCCACCGCAGTGAGGGCTGTGAGGCTGCGTAGCGGCCTGGGCGCAACAGGGCGGTCGACTCCCTCATCGGGCTCGGAAATCTTGTTGTAGAGCACTACAGCGACCCAGACCATTGCCATGGAGACGAGCAGGTGGACAGCGACGGTCCACCACAGCAGGCCCGTGAGTACGGTGATGCCTCCGATGACCGCTTGCATGAGCGTCGAGAGCGGCATCACCCACGCGTACGCGATTACCTCACGACGCCGCCGGGCGCGCGTGACGACGAGGACGATCGCGACCGCCGCGGCAACCACCACGAAGGTGAGCAGCCGGTTCCCGAACTCGACGAGCTGGTGCAGCGTGGCGACCTCTTCGACCGGAACCGGCGTGAAGGAGCCCGGAAAACACTGTGGCCACGTCGGGCAGCCCAGCCCCGAAGCAGTAACCCGCACGACGGATCCCGTAACCGCGATACCCGCTTGGGTGAGGATCACAAGAATCGCGACGATCTTCTGGGTCCGCAGGGAAGGCATCGGAAGCCGGTCAACCAGGCTGAGATAGGTACGCGATAGCACAGTCTGATGGTAGAGGGAACGACGCGTAAACAAAGAAACGGGCCCGTGCGCTAAGGCCGCCGCGAGATATGCTCAACCGTCCCGAATAGCGGCTCGCGTCGGGCGCGTCAGGGCTGGGGCCTTGATTGCTTTAGCTGTGTCCGCTGGCTCGGCATATCTCAGACGCTTGAGCATATCTCGTGGCAACCTCAGCGCACGGGCCCGACTCTTCGAGCGGTTTTCATGACCATCGGGCAAACGTGACTCCCCGCCCAACCTGCTGGCCCGGCGTGTCCTCACACCCAGCGGAAGGTGCGAAACGCGCCAAATGCGCACGCGGCAGCCCATGCCGCGAGTACCGCATACCCAGTGAGGTCCGCGGCCCCGTCGAACGCCATCGCCAGCGACTCGACCAGTGCGCCCGACGGTGTGATTCGCGCGAAAGCATGTGCAAGGCCGGGGAACTCCTCGCCGTACAGCCGCGCCGCGATGACGAGGCTCCCGATGCCGGCGAGCGCGAACCACAGAATATTTGCGAGGGCCAGGACGATCTCTGCACGGAGCCAGCCGCCGATGAAGAGGCCCATTGCTGCGAACGCCACAGTGCCGAGCGCGACGGCGGGCACCGCTAATGCGAGTCCCGTGAGACTGGGGCGCCAGCCTAGTGCCACTCCAATCGCCACTAGCAGCGCCATCTGCAGGCAGACCACCAGCACTACAGCGCAGCTCTTCCCGCCAATGATCGCCCATTTCGGCAAGGCTGTCGCGCCGAGCCGTTTCAATGCTCCGTAGCGGCGATCAAATCCTACGGCTATCGCTTGGCCGGTGAATGCTGTGGACATGATCGCCAGGGCGAGGATCCCGGGAACGATCGCGTTGGTGCGTGATTCGCCGAGGTCACCGATGGGAAGTACCGCAAAACCGATCAGCAATGAGATTGGGATCAGCATCGTGAGCAGTAGCTGCTCCCCATTGCGGAGGAGCAAGACCAGTTCGAGACGCGTCTGCGCGGCAAGCATGGGGAGCGGGCGGCTGGGGTGCGGCGACGGCGTGAACGTTCCAGCAGGAAAGCGGTTCGCGGTGACGCGCGTGGAACCAGGCAGGTCAGACGGGTCAGACACTGTCAGCCTCTCAATTCACGGCCGGTGAGGTCGAGGAAGACGTCCTCGAGCGTGCGCTGTTCGACCCGCAGATTCGTGGCGAGGACATTGATCCGCGCGAACCATGCGGTAACCGTGGAGAGCACTTGCGGCGTGATTTCGCCTTCGATCAGGTATTCACCAGGTGAGCATTCGTGGCAGCGATAGCCTTCTGGCAGAGCAAGGAGCAGTAGGTCGGTTTCTAGGCGTGGCGGGGCGCTGAAACGCAGTTGATCCTGTGCGTCTCGCCGAGTGAGATCCGCGGGCGTGCCTTGATCGACAACACGGCCGTGATCGATGATCACGATGTGGTCGGCGAGGTGTTCAGCCTCATTCATCATGTGCGTCGTGAGGAGGACACTCACGCCGTCGCGCCGGAGCGCATCAATCAGTTCCCACACTAGATGCCGCGCCTGGGCATCGAGTCCTGCTGTGGGCTCGTCCAGAAACACTAATTCGGGGCGCCCGATAAGGGCGCTCGCCAGCGAAAGTCGCTGTTGCTGTCCCCCGGAAAGGCGACGGTAAGGGGTGTTGGCCGCTTCCGTCAGCCCCAGGGTGCTGAGTAGCCAGTCAGGATCGAGCGGGTTACGCGAATAGCGGGCTATGAGGCGAAGCATTTCACCGGCACGCGCGCCCGGATAGGCGCCTCCACCTTGCAGCATCACCCCGATCCGTGGCTTCAGTTGTGCGGCATGCGCCGCCGGGTCGAGCCCGAGCACCCGCACCTTGCCGCCATCCGCAGCCAGGAAACCCTCGCAGATTTCGACAGTGGTGGTCTTGCCAGCGCCGTTGGGCCCCAGCAGTGCGAGGACTTGGCCCGCTTCAACCGATAGGTCCAGACCTTTCACTGCCTCGGTGGCGCCAAAACGCTTCGTAACCCCGAGCAGTTCTACCGCTGGGGTGCGGGGCGGCGACGGCAGTTGAGTAGTCACGACGAACCAGATTAGGCGCTCGCGGCGCTCCGGCGAAAAACGCCGTCCAGGAACGAACGCCAGAGCGGCCGGGTGTAGAGGACCGCGAACAGGACCGTGAAGGTCGCGATCGTGGCGATGACGGCCTGAAAGATTGTCCACGCAGGATATTCAGCGCCGTTAGGCATGAGAATCACGCTGATGACGGCGGATACTCCAATCGCGGGTATGCGGAAGACTGGCCGCGTTGCCCACGCGGCGAGCGGAATGAGGGCCCACAGCAAGTACCACGGCTGCACCACGGGGAACAGAAACACAAGCGCGGCCATTGAGACTCCGAGCGCCCCGATTGCGTGGAGCCGCCCAGAGTGTGTCGCGAAGAGCATCCGGGTGATGAGCATGGCAGCAATCGCCGCGGCGATCGGGCGCGTCACATTGAGGATGGCCGTCGTGTGATCGCCCAGCCCGAGGAATACGCCAGCCTGCCCGGTAGCAAGGCCGAGCAGTGTGGGTATCGACATCCAGCTTCGCACCGCGTTGGCAGTCCCAAGGGTATTTACCCAGCCGAAGCCAAGCCCACTGATCAGGCTCATGCTGGCGATTCCGATAATCGCGACGATGCCAAGGAGGGCTGCGGCGGCAGCCATCGAGATCAGGCCGCGGCCCCATCGTCGCGCGAGCGCCATTCCGACGAACCCGAGCGCGAGCAGAGAAGGAATTTTGATCGTCGCCGATAAGACTATGACGAAGACTCCTGCAAGGAGCAGGGCAAGATTCAGCCGGGTGAGTGGACTCGAGGTTTCGATGGCGCGCAGCGCAAGTTCCACTCCGACCACCATCATGCCGATCATGAGTGCCTCGTTGTGGATGCCCGCGACAAGATGGAAGATCACGAGGGGGTTGGCAGCACCCAGCCAGAGGGCGATCACTGGGTCAACTCCGCACCTGCGGGCCAGCCGCGGCAAAGCCCAGATGATCATCAGCACGCCAACAACCGCGAGACCGCGGTGCAGGAGAATGCCCGGAACAATGTTGTAACCGGTCAGCGACGCGATCCCTTCGCCCATCCACAGGAAGAGCGGGCCGTACGGTGCTGGCGTTTCGCGCCAGATGTTCGGGACCGTTCGCGTCAGCACGTGATCCACGCCGAGCGCCTGGGCCGGTCCTAACGCGTATGGATCAAGTCCGCGCGCGCCGATTTCGCTTTGCGCGAGGTAGGAGTACACGTCACGGCTGAACATCGGAGGCGCCACCAGCAGCGGTGTGATCCACAGCAGAAGCGTGTAGTCGAGCTGTCCTCGTGTCATGCGCCGCGGTGCTGACTGTGTAACGAACCCGCCGAGGACGAAACGGCCGACCATGAGCCAGGCGAGCGTCACCATGACGGTTCCGGTGATACCGAGTGTCAGAGAAACAGTGGTCATGCGCGCGGGCAAGCCGAATATACGCATTCCCGTCACGGGATTCTGGAGGACAGGCTGCGCACCCGCTCCCAGGGCGGCGAAGGCCATGAGGATCGCCCCAGCAGCCCCGAATCGGCGCACACCCTTCAGTTGTGCGGTTTCCACCGCATCGAGCCCGGGCTTGCTGAATTCCTGTCCGTGAAGGTGTGCGACCTTTTCGTCGAGCTCCCGGAAGCGCGTGCGGCGGGCGGGCGCGGACCACTGTGTACGGTCGCTTTCTCCCTGTGAATCCGCGTGATCAATCTCCGGCACAGTACGAGCGTAGCGGTGGCATAAGACAGCGGTGCAGGTGGCGTGGTGAGCCACTCCACACCCGAGTGAGGGTGGCCTGGGTAGAATCATCCCGGGAATTGCGTCACACTAGTGTTGTGAAAACAGCAGGAGTGTCCGACGGTGCTAAAGGTGGAGCCAGCCGCTCTACCGGTGCGCCGCTGCGCTCCCAGGGTCTGGCACCGTCTGGTTTCGCGCACGAAGGGCACACACGCGCAGAGGTTGTGCGGCTGTTGCTGGAGCGCGGACCGATCACGGCTTCGGCGATCAGTTCTCGCCTTGGATTGAGTGCGGCGGGTGTGCGCAGGCACCTCGATGTACTAATTGACAATGGTTACGCGGAAATCGCTCCGCCCCGCGTCCTGAGAGATCGTGGGCGAGGCCGGCCAGCTAAGCAGTACATGCTGTCCGCAGCCGGGCGGGATCACTTGCAGCACGCCTACGATGACCTTGCTACCGCAGCGATGCGTGAACTCCGGGAAATCGGTGGCGAGCAGGCGCTTGAGCGTTTCGCGGACCGCCGGGTGCGTTCGATTGTCGGTTCCGTCCAGCGGGATCCGGAGTCTGTCGAACGTACTGCTGAGCGTGTCGCAGATGCCCTCACGGCTGCCGGTTACGCCGCCTCCACGCGCAGGGTGGGGCTCGGTGTTGAGATCTGTCAGCATCATTGCCCCGTGTCGCATGTTGCAGCGCAGTTCCCGCAACTGTGTGAGGCTGAGGAGCAGGTTTTCGCCGAAGTGCTCGGGACGCACGTGCAGCGCCTGGCGACGATCGCCAACGGCGACTGCGCCTGCACCACCCACGTCCCCCTTACGGTGTTTGGTGACGCTTCCAGCAAAGATGCCGCCGATGCGCCACAAGCCACACGAAATCCCTCCGTTGCACAGCCCGCAGCGGATAACCATCGACTCCGGGAGGAGCGCACATGACAGTCACGTCAGAGCCCGGTGCGGTTGCCACGGGAACGGCGCCGCTAACCCAGGAAGAGACGATCGCGTCGCTGGGCCACTATGCCTATGGCTGGTCCGACAAGGATGACGCAGGCTCGATCGCGCGCCGCGGACTCTCCGAGGAGGTCGTACGCGATATCTCATCGAAGAAGGACGAGCCTGAATGGATGCTCGACGCGCGCCTGAAGGCGTTGCGCATCTTCGACCGTAAGCCTCTCCCTCAGTGGGGCGCCGACGTTACCGGCGTTGATTTCGACAACATCAAGTACTTTGTGCGTTCGACTGAAAAGCAAGCAGCGAGCTGGGAAGACCTGCCTGAAGACATCAAGAACACCTACGACAGGCTCGGCATCCCTGAAGCGGAGAAGCAGCGCCTTGTGTCCGGCGTCGCGGCTCAGTACGAGTCCGAGGTGGTCTACCACCAGATTCGCGAGGATCTCGAACAGCAAGGTGTTATTTTCCTCGACACCGACTCAGGGCTGCGCGAGCATCCCGAGCTGTTCAAGGAATACTTCGGTTCAGTCATCCCCGCTGGTGACAACAAATTCTCAGCGCTGAACACCTCCGTGTGGTCCGGCGGTTCGTTTATCTATGTACCGCCCGGCGTTCATGTCGACATCCCACTGCAGGCGTATTTCCGCATCAACACCGAGAACATGGGTCAGTTCGAGCGGACGCTCATCATCGTTGATGAAGGCGCGTACGTGCACTACGTCGAAGGCTGCACCGCACCGATCTACAAGACAGATTCGCTGCACTCGGCTGTCGTCGAGATCGTCGTCAAAAAGGGTGGCCGCTGCCGCTACACGACGATTCAGAACTGGTCGAACAACGTGTACAACCTCGTTACCAAGCGCGCCAAGGCCGAGGCTGGCGCCACAATGGAATGGATCGACGGCAACATCGGTTCGAAGGTGACGATGAAGTACCCGGCCGTCTGGATGACGGGCGAGCACGCGAAGGGCGAGGTCCTTTCAGTCGCGTTCGCCGGTGAAGGTCAGCACCAGGACACGGGCGCGAAGATGCTGCACCTCGCGCCCCACACCTCTTCGACGATCATCAGCAAGTCTGTTGCACGGGGCGGCGGCCGCGCCTCTTACCGCGGACTTGTTCAGGTCAACAAGGGCGCTTACGGCTCGAAGTCAACGGTCAAGTGCGACGCACTGCTCGTCGATACCATCAGCCGCAGCGACACCTACCCCTACGTCGATATCCGCGAGGACGACGTGACGATGGGCCACGAAGCCACGGTTTCGAAGGTGAGTGAGGATCAGTTGTTCTACCTCATGAGCCGTGGGCTGAACGAAGACGAGGCGATGGCGCTCATCGTGCGCGGTTTCGTCGAGCCGATCGCGAAGGAACTCCCCATGGAGTACGCACTTGAACTCAACCGACTGATTGAACTGCAAATGGAAGGGGCCGTGGGCTAGTGACTGCCAGTACACCTGCTGGTGTCGGCGCCGCTGGAGTGCAGGGCGCGATTGCTGGTGAAAACCGGGAAGCGGCCGCGAGCACTGCAGGGGCGACTCCGGCCGTCAACAAGGGAGAGTTGTTCTCCTCGTTTGACGTGAACGCCTTTGAGATACCGTCTGGCCGTGACGAGCTGTGGCGGTTTACGCCCATGCGCCGCCTGCGTGGCCTTCATGACGGCACGGCCACGCCGAACTCGAAGGTTGGTATTGAGGTAACTGAGACGAAGGGCGTGACGGTGGAATCCGTCGGCCGCGATGATCAGCGCCTCGGCGAAGCCGGTGCCCCGACTGATCGTGTTGCCGCCGCCGCTTACTCCGGATTTGAGCAGGCCACAGTTATCACGGTGGGCCGGGAAGAGGAAGTCGCGGACCCGATCACGGTGACGGTGACCGGCCCCGGTGCGGGAAATGTCGCATACGCGCACCTCCAGATTCGCGTCGAAGCATTCGGTCGCGCAACCGTCGTTCTCGACCACAAGGGTGACGGTACGATCGCGGACAACGTCGAGTTCATAATCGGCGACAGCGCGCGTCTGAGCGTGGTATCAGTGCAGGACTGGGCGGAAACTGCTGTTCACGCCCGATCCGAGCACACCAAGGTCGGCCGTGACGCTGTTTTTCGGCACTTCGCGGTGAGCCTTGGCGGTGACCTCGCGCGTACCTCCACAACCGTGCGTTTCAGCGCGCCCGGTGGCGATGCTGAACTGTTCGGCCTGTATTTCGCTGATGCGGGCCAGCACATCGAGCACCGGTTACTGGTGGACCACGCGGTTCCGCATTGCAAGTCGAATGTCGTCTACAAGGGTGCCCTGCAGGGCGAATCGGCAGCAGCTCACGCTGCTCCCGGCAGCAAAGGCGACGCGCACACGGTCTGGATCGGTGACGTACTGATCCGTGCGGCCGCGGAAGGTACCGAAACCTTCGAGCTGAACCGCAACCTCGTACTGACGGACGGCGCTCGCGCTGACTCGGTTCCGAACCTGGAAATCGAGACCGGTGAAATCCGCGGGGCTGGCCATGCCAGCGCCACCGGCCGCTTTGACGACGAGCAGCTGTTCTACCTGCGCTCGCGCGGCATCCCAGAAGACCAGGCGCGGCGCCTCGTCGTGCGCGGCTTCTTCCGCGAACTCATCGACAAAATCGCGGTGCCCGATGTTCGGGAACGCATCGACGCCGCGATCGAGGCCGAACTCGGCGCGATCGGCGCCTGACCAGACTGCTCACTTTAAGACTCGTTAAGGAATCGAATGTCCACGCTTGAAATTCGCGACCTCCAGGTCGAAATCACCCCCGGTGATGATGCGCCGATCAAGATCCTCAAAGGTGTCGATCTCACCATCAAGTCAGGTGAGACGCATGCGCTGATGGGGCCTAACGGCTCGGGGAAGTCCACGCTTTCGTACGCGATCGCGGGGCACCCTAAGTACCACGTCACCGGTGGCTCGATCACGCTGGACGGTGAAGACGTTCTTGAGATGAGTGTCGACGAGCGCGCTCGTGCCGGGCTCTTCCTCGCGATGCAGTACCCCACTGAGGTCCCCGGTGTCTCAATGTCCAACTTCCTGCGCACGGCAGCTACTGCGGTCCGCGGCGAGGCACCGAAGCTGCGCCACTGGGTCAAAGAGGTGAAAGAATCGATGCGTGAACTCGACATTGAGTCGGCTTTCGCGGACCGGTCGGTGAACGAAGGTTTCTCGGGTGGCGAGAAGAAGCGCCATGAGATTCTGCAACTCGGTCTCCTCAAGCCGAAGATCGCCGTTCTCGACGAAACCGACTCAGGGCTCGACGTAGACGCGCTGCGGGTAGTTAGTGAAGGCGTGAACCGCTACAAGGAACGCGAAAACGGGGGAGTCCTGCTGATTACCCACTATTCCCGGATCCTCCGCTACGTTGAACCCGACTTCGTACATGTCTTTTCGGCGGGCAAGATCGTCGAGTCTGGTGGCAAGGAACTCGCCGACGAACTGGAGCGGAGCGGTTACGTTCGATTCACCCAGGCGGCGGTCTGACATGACGGCAACGGCGAACACTCCATTTGCGCAGCAGGTATCCCACGCGGACCGTGCTGTGTCGCTGGACGTCGCCCGTATCCGTGAAGACTTCCCGATTCTGCACCGCACCGTTCGTGACGGGAAGCCACTTGTCTACCTGGATTCGGGTGCTACATCGCAGCGCCCGATTCAGGTGCTCGATGCGGAACGCCGATTCCTGACCACGTCGAATGCGGCGGTGCACCGTGGAGCGCATCAGCTCGCGGAGGAAGCGACGGATGCGTATGAGGACGCGCGCGCACTGATTGCCGACTTCGTCGGTGCGAAGTACAGCGAACTCGTTTTCACCAAGAATGCCACTGAGGCGCTGAACCTGGTGACGCACACGCTAAGTGATGACCGCTTCGCCGGCCGGACGATCCGCGAAGGCGACGAGGTCGTCATCACTGAGCTCGAGCATCACGCAAATCTCGTTCCCTGGCAGGAACTTTGCCGACGCACGGGCGCGACGCTCAAATGGTACGGCGTCACGGACGAAGGACGGATCGACCTCGATTCGCTGACCTTGACTGAGAAGACGCAGGTAGTCGCGTTCACTCACCAGTCGAACGTCACCGGCGCGGTTGCTGATGTCCCCGAACTCGTGCGACGGGCCCGCGAAGTGGGCGCATTGGTAGTCCTCGATGCCTGCCAGTCAGTTCCGCATGCGCCAGTGAACTTCCCAGCGCTCGACGTCGACTTCGCTGCATTTTCCGGACACAAAATGCTCGCGCCGTCCGGAGTCGGTGTGCTGTACGGACGGCAGGAACTACTCGATGCGATGCCACCGTTCATCACGGGTGGGTCGATGATCGAGATGGTGTACATGGACAAGAGCACCTACGCACCACCGCCGCAGCGTTTCGAGGCGGGAGTCCCAATGACCTCCCAGGTTGTGGGGCTCGGAGCTGCCGTCGAATACTTGAATAACTTAGGCATGGACGCCGTTGCTGCACATGAACGACAGCTGACTGCTGCGACACTTGACGCGCTGACCAGTATCGAGGGTGTCCGCATCGTGGGTCCGCATACTGCTGAGGCCCGTGGTGCCGCTGTGAGCTTCGTGGTGGATGGAATTCACGCACACGATCTCGGTCAAGTCCTCGACGATGATGGTGTCGCGATCCGCGTGGGACACCACTGCGCGTGGCCCCTGCATCGACGATTCGGCATAGCGGCGAGCGCCCGAGCCTCGTTCTACCTGTACAACACACTTGACGAAGTTGAAGTTCTCGCCAAGTCAATCAGGCGGGCCCAGGAATTCTTCGGGACGGTCTGATGCGACTCGACCAGATGTACCAGGAAGTGATCCTGGACCATTACAAGCATCCGCACCATCGGGGCCTTCGCGAACCGTTCGGTGCGGAAGTGCATCACGTAAATCCCACTTGCGGTGACGAGATCACGCTTCGCGTGCACATCGAACAAGATGCTGTCGCCGATATCTCCTACGACGGTCAGGGATGCTCGATCAGCCAAGCTTCGACATCAGTGCTGACAGACCAGCTGATCGGTCTCCCACTGGGTGACGCGCTGAAAATCGTCGGTGCGTTCCAGGAAATGATCGGGAGCAGAGGGACGATCGAGGGTGATGAAGATCTCCTGGGGGACGGCATTGCATTTGCCGGGGTGGCGAAATACCCGGCTCGGGTCAAATGCGCGCTGTTGGGATGGATGGCATTCAAGGATGCCGTTGTTCAGATAACTGAAGGCACATCCAGAGAAGGACAGCAGTAATGACTGACGCTAATGTGACAATTCCTCCGCTCGACGATGTTGAGGAGGCCATGCGCGATGTGGTGGACCCTGAATTGGGCATCAACGTCGTGGATCTCGGACTTGTTTATGGCATCGAAATCGACGACGAAGCCGTGGCCACTGTCAACATGACGCTGACCTCGGCCGCTTGCCCTCTAACAGATGTTATCGAGGAGCAGACCCGGTCCGCGCTAGTGAGGAGTGGTTTGTGCTCCGACCTGAAGATCAATTGGGTGTGGATGCCGCCGTGGGGGCCGGAGAAGATCACTGATGACGGGCGGGAGCAGCTCCGCGCTCTCGGCTTCACCGTATAGCGACACTGGATTACCTCTCGCCACACGCGTAGCTGTCGAGAGGGATACCAGATTTCTCGTGCGGTACTTTACGTACAGTCTCGGGGCCAGATTTGTACAAATCGAACATGCCCGGGAAAAAGTACCCCTAGCGTTTGTGGCTACAGGCGCGGCCGCACAACTCCGCGGATCAGATGCGTCCGCTTGCGATGCGAGAGACCGCGGAAGATCCGCGTCATCGCTATGACGAGCCCGCTGAGGTCAGTTCGGCCCGAAAGGTACGCCCGCTGCAATTGCACGGGCATGGCGAAGAACTGATCGAAGAATTCGGGAACGTCGTCGCCTGGCAGGCGCAGAAAGCTAGCGAGTCCACGCTCGCGAAGTTCTGACACGAGACGGGCCCGTACCGGCCAAAGCACTGCTGAGAGATCCGATCTGAACGCGATCGCGTCTGCCAGCGGATCCGCCAGCGAGAGTGAGGCGGCGACGCTATAGCCACTCGCCGGGTGCAGGATCCCGCCGCGCGCACCGATGCTGGTGACGCCGCGCTGTGGGTGCCGTGGGGCCTGGACAGCGAACCGCACGCGTTCTATGGGTTCATGTCCGCCACGTCGTACACCATGCGCCCGCAGACGGGCATCAAGCCTGGTTTCGAGCTCACCGAATGGGATCGGTGGCCTACCGGCGAGACACGTCTCCTCCAGCAGAACACGTCCCTTCCCCAGCGGGATCGCGTAGAGAAACGACGGTGGACCCGAACTGGCAGGGGAAGGACGCCAGTCCATGAACCAAGCGGACCGCCCCGCGAGAATGGGCTCGGCCGCGCTGGCTGGGACCGCAACTCCAAATGCGGTTTGCTGCGGATGGTGCGCTGCGCGTAGTCCGCGCGCGTCTACGACCACCCTGCCGTAGAGATGCGTGCCGTCTGCAAGCTGAACGACTCCCGGCCGGATTCGCGTGACAGTCTCCTGGATGACGGTGCATCCGGTGAGGGTGAGCGAATGCTGGAGCGCAGTGGTGTCAAACACCACGTAGTCGCGGTCAATTCGCCATTCCTGCGTTCCGAACGCGTGCGGCTGATGCGCAATCGCTGCGACCGCTCGTGGCGATAGCCATGGCGGCAACTCGTCCGCCCAGGCGCCGTAGGTGGGCCGCCACGTTCTATCCGGATGCGTATCGACAGCGATGACGCGCAGACCGCGCTCGGCGCACCGGTGCGCCAGGGAACGTCCCGCCGGACCGAGCCCAGCGACAACGACGTCGCCGCTAGCCGCAGTCATGGCGCGCGCCTATCAGAGCCCCCCGGTAGCAAGGAGCCCACCATCGACGCGGACGGTTTCACCGGTGATCCACGCGGCGTCGTCCGAAACCAGGAAGCCGACCAGCGCAGCCACGTCCTCAGGCGTCCCTAGACGTTTCATTGGGTAGATACTCGCAGCCTGATCCTCGCCCGCTGTGTACAGCGCTTCGGCGAACTTCGTCTTGACAACGCCAGGCGCGACCGCATTGACGCGAATACTGGGCCCGAGCTGCCACGCGAGCTCCTCAGTGAGACGGATCAGCGCGGCTTTGGAGGCGCCGTATGCGGATATCACTCCAGAAGAACGCAGCCCCGCCACACTGGCGACGTTGATGATGGCCCCGCCGTGCTCGTTCATCCACGACTTGTAGGCCTCCTGAACGTAGCCAAGCGCCGCGACGACGTTGACGTCGAAGATCTTCGACACCCCGCCGAGGTCGGCTTCGACAAGCGGACCGTAAACGGGGTTGATACCTGTGTTGTTGATCAGGATGTCGAGCGAGCCGAAGCGATCGAGCGTCGCGGCGACCACGCCATGTCTTGATTCCGGGTCGCCGGTGTTGCCGGGAAGCGCCACTACGCCTGCCTGGCCCGCATCCTCAGCGAGTTCGTGGGCGGTCTCCTCCAGCGCCTCAGCCTTCCTCGCAGTGATCGCGACGTTAGCGCCGCGCCGCAGCAATTCGGCTGCGATCGCTTTCCCAATGCCGCGGCTTGCGCCGGTGACGAGTGCGGTACGGCCTGCGAGGTCCTGAGAGGTCATTGCACCACCGTAGTAGCGGCACCTGTGTGAGCGTCAATCTGGCTGAGCGTTTTGTGGCGTGTCGCGTGGGTACATGTGATTTATGACATCGCGATTTAGTGGGCGAGCCGGTACCCTAAGGGGCTGGACCTGAATGACGCGGGCTAGACGCCACGTTGCTGTCCTCATCCCGCGTCGCTGAGAACGCGGGCCACCGCGCTTGATTCGGCGCTTGATCCGCGAATTGCCAGGAGTTGTTGTGATTACCGCTACCGATCTTGAAGTGCGTGCTGGGATGCGTACCCTGCTTGCCGCGCCCGGGTCGGCTCTGCGCGTGCAGCCTGGTGACCGGATCGGGCTGGTGGGCCGCAACGGTGCCGGTAAGACGACAACGATGCGGATTCTCGCCGGTGAAGGGGAGCCCTATGCGGGAACTCTGACGCGGTCGGGTGAGGTTGGTTACCTCCCGCAGGATCCCCGCGAGGGCAATCTCGATCTCTTCGCCAAGGACCGTGTCCTGTCAGCAAGGGGACTCGACACCATTCTGCGTAAGATGGAAAAGCTCCAGGTTCAGATGGCCGAGTTCACTGATGACAGAGAACGCGACGCAGCTGTACGCAAATACGGAAATCTCGAAGACCGTTTCTCTTCCCTTGGTGGTTATGCGGCCGAAAGCGAAGCAGCGCGTATCTGCAGTTCGCTCGGTCTCCCAGACCGGGTTCTCGACCAGCCGCTCAGAACGTTGTCTGGTGGCCAGCGCCGCCGCGTTGAGCTCGCGCGGATCTTGTTTTCAGCCTCCGATGGCTCCGGTGGCAAATCGGGCACGACGTTGTTGCTCGACGAGCCTACAAACCACTTGGACGCCGATTCAATCACCTGGCTTCGTGGCTTTCTGCAAAGCCATGAAGGCGGCCTGATTTTGATCTCGCATGATGTGGAACTCCTTGATGCTGTGGTGAACAAGGTCTGGTTCCTCGACGCGGTCCGCGGTGAGGCAGACGTCTACAACATGGGCTGGAAGAAGTATCTTGATGCCCGCGCGACTGACGAAGCGCGGCGGCGGCGTGAGCGAGCCAACGCTGAGAAGAAAGCGTCGGCCTTGCGTGCGCAGGCTGACAAGCTTGGAGCCAAAGCCACGAAGGCAGCGGCAGCGAAGAACATGCTGCGCCGCGCTGACCGTATGATGTCTGAACTCGACGCCGAGCGTGTATCCGACAAGGTTGCGCGCATCAAGTTCCCGCAGCCAGCCACCTGCGGAAAGACACCCCTGACGGCGCAGGGCCTGTCGAAGTCTTACGGTTCCCTTGAGGTCTTCACTGGCGTGGATCTGGCGATCGACCGTGGCAGCCGAGTTGTCATCCTGGGCCTGAACGGCGCGGGGAAGACAACAATGCTCCGGATACTTGCGGGCCACGAAACCCCGGATACGGGTCAGATCGAGGCGGGTTACGGCCTGAAGCGAGGCTACTTCGCGCAGGAACATGACACGCTGAATGACGCCGCTTCGGTGTGGGAAAACATCCGGCAGGCTTCACCCGACGCTGGGGAACAGGAGCTACGAAGCCTGTTAGGCGCGTTCATGTTCACTGGCGCGCAACTCGAGCAGCCGGCGGGCACGCTGTCCGGTGGCGAGAAGACACGGCTCGCCCTCGCGGGACTCGTGTCGTCCGCGGCGAACGTTCTCTTGCTCGATGAGCCGACTAACAACCTCGATCCGGTCTCCCGCGAGCAAGTGCTCGACGCGCTGCGCACCTACGAGGGCGCGGTCGTCCTAGTGACACACGATCCGGGGGCTGCTGAAGCGCTGAACCCGGAACGGATCATCATGCTCCCCGACGGTGCCGAGGACCACTGGTCCGAAGAGTATCTGGAGCTCATTCAGCTCGCATAACGGCGTTTCGGGCAGTGCTGTCTTAAATCAGCCGCAATGGTTCTTGCCAACTTGTTGATCACCAGTTTGACGATTGTCTACGCTGGAGGGATACAGCATTGTGCCAGCGGAATGGCCCAGAGCACGCGCGCGGCGCGCACGCCCCGAGCACACGTTAGGTGCAATCACCCGGCGCCGAGCTCAGTGGAGGTTGAGATGGCCGGTTCAGCAGGGTCAGCGGGGCTCAATAAGGGAGCACGAATCACCGGCGAATCCAGAGAGCGCATCAGATCTGAGATCCGCCAGAAGTACGAGTCGGGAGCGAGTATCCGTTCGCTCGCCGAAGCAATGGGCAGAAGCTATGGCTTCGTCCACAAAATCCTTGTCGAGTCAGACGTGAAACTACGCGGTCGAGGTGGTGCGAACCGCCGTCGCCGTGTATCAGCCTGATCGCAACGACAACGGAAGATCCTGAAGTGCTTACGCTTTACTCAGCGTAAATACTTCAGGATTTGCTGTGTCCGCGACGCACCGAGGCCTCGACTAGGTCGAGCACTGCGTCGAGATGATCCGTTGACTGCCCTGAAGCCAAATGTGAAACCAGACCATCCAGCACCAGATCGAGATAGCGCAGAAGCACTTCGGTTGGGATGTCCTCGCGGAGCCGTCCTGCTGACCGCTGCCGTTCGAGCCGGGCGGTAGCGGCGGCGGTGAGCTCACCTGAGCGGTCGGACCATTCCCTCCGGAACTCGGGATCCGTTCGGAGTCTCCGAGTGATCTCGAGCCGCGTGCCGAGCCAATCGAATTGCGCTGGATCCTTGAGAAGATTCCGCATCACCTGGACGAGGCCCTGCTCTGCGGCGGTATCCGCCATGCGGCGTGCATCTTCATGCGCCAGCGCGAGGAACAGGGCGTCCTTGTCGCGGAAATGATGAAAGATCGCGCCACGTGAGAGTCCGGTCGCCTCTTCCAGCCGGCGAACCGTCGCTCCTTCGTAGCCGAACTCAGCGAAACACTGGCGCGCACCGTCAAGAATTTGCGCACGCCGCGCGACGAGATGATCTTCACTGACTCTGGGCACGTTCACTAGCCCTTCACGTGGTAGCCCAGACGGCTGCGGGCCCGGGCGACCACGAAGTGGTGCGTTCCCGGGCCCGCAGCCGTGTACTGGGCAAATGTTGCCTGCAGCGGACCGGTACGGGTCAGCTCTTGACCATGTTGCGGAGCACGTACTGCAGGATGCCGCCGTTGCGGTAGTAGTCCCGCTCACCAGGCGTGTCGATGCGGACTACGGCGTCGAACTCAATTTTCTCGCCGTTTTCCTTGGTTGCGGTCACCTTCATGGTCGGCGGCGTGACGCCCTCGTTCAGCTTCTCGATGCCCTCGATGTCGAAGACCTCGGTGCCGTCGATGCCGAGCGTCTTGGCGCTCTCGCCTTCTGGGAACTGAAGGGGGACGACGCCCATGCCGATGAGGTTCGAGCGGTGAATGCGCTCGAATGACTCGGTGATCACTGCCTTGACACCGAGCAGGCGTGTGCCCTTTGCAGCCCAGTCGCGCGACGAGCCGGAGCCGTACTCCTTGCCGCCGATCACGACGAGTGGGATACCCGCCTTCTGGTAGTTCATCGATGCGTCATAGATGAAGGCCTGCGGGCCACCCTCCTGCGTGAAGTCACGGGTGTAGCCGCCGGAGACGTCATCGAGGAGTTGGTTCCGGAGGCGAATGTTCGCAAAGGTGCCGCGAATCATCACCTCGTGGTTGCCACGCCGAGAACCAAGCGAGTTGTAATCTTTGCGCTCCACGCCATGAGAGTCGAGGTACTGCGCCGCCGGGGTACCAGGCTTGATGGGGCCAGCGGGCGAGATGTGGTCAGTGGTGACCGAGTCGCCCAGGAGCGCCAGCACGCGAGCACCCTTGACGTCAGAAACCGGAGTCGTCTCGAGCGTCATGCCATCGAAGTACGGAGCCTTGCGCACGTAGGTCGAGTCCTCGCCCCACTCGAAGGTGTTGCCCTCCGGGGTGGGAAGGTTGCGCCAACGTTCATCGCCCTTGAAAACGTCCGCGTAGGACTTCTTGAACATTTCCTGGCTGATCGCCGACTTGATGGTGTCGTCGATCTCCTGCGGCGACGGCCAGATGTCCTTCAGGTAGACGTCGTTGCCTTCTTTGTCTTTGCCGAGTGAGTCGGTTTCGAAGTCGAAGTCCATGGTGCCGGCGAGCGCGTAGGCAATGACGAGCGGCGGCGACGCCAGGTAGTTCATCTTCACGTCGGGGGAGATGCGACCTTCGAAGTTCCGGTTACCTGAGAGCACCGCGGTGACGGTGAGGTCGTGCTCGTTGATGGCCTTGGAGATTTCCTCGGGGAGGGGGCCGGTATTGCCGATGCAGGTGGTGCACCCGTAGCCACCAAGGTGGAAGCCGAGCTTTTCGAGGTACGGCCAGAGGCCAGCCTTTTCGTAGTAGTCGGAAACCACCTGCGACCCGGGCGCCATGTTGGTCTTGACCCATGGCTTGCTCGTCAGGCCCTTCTCGACAGCGTTGCGCGCGAGGAGCGCGGCGCCGATCATGACCGACGGGTTCGAGGTGTTCGTGCACGAGGTGATACCCGCAACCGCGACCGCGCCGTGGTCGAGAACAAACTCGCCGTGCTCTTCGGAAACCACCTTGATTGGTTTCGACGGGCGGCCTTCAGAACCGTTTGCGGCAGAGTTGAGATCCACTGCATCGTCGTCGGCGAAAGACAGCGCCGCCGGATCTGAAGCGGGGAAGGACTCTTCGACAGCCTCGTCGAGGTGGCTGTGCGGAGTCGCGTGATTCTCTTCGACGTAGTTGTGGATGTCCTTGCGGAACGCGGTCTTCGACTCAGACAGCAGGATGCGGTCCTGAGGGCGCTTCGGGCCGGCGATCGAGGGGACAACTGTGCTGAGGTCGAGCTCGAGATACTCGGAGTACTCAGGTTCCCTGTTCGCGTCGTGCCACATGCCCTGCTCTTTGGCATAGGCCTCGACGAGCGCTAGCTGGTCTTCGTCACGCCCCGTCAGACGCAGGTAGTTGATGGTCTCTTCGTCGATCGGGAAGATCGCGGCGGTTGAGCCGAATTCTGGGCTCATGTTGCCGAGGGTCGCGCGGTTGGCCAGTGGAACCTCTGCCACACCCTGGCCGTAGAACTCGACGAACTTGCCGACGACACCGTGCTTGCGCAGCATGTCAGTGACGGTGAGAACGACATCGGTCGCGGTCACGCCGGGGTTGATCTCGCCAGTCAGCTTGAAACCGACGACGCGCGGAATGAGCATCGAGACCGGCTGTCCGAGCATCGCGGCTTCGGCTTCGATGCCTCCCACACCCCAGCCGAGCACACCGAGGCCGTTGACCATGGTGGTGTGCGAGTCGGTACCCACACAGGTATCTGGATAGGCCTGGCCGTTCCGAACCATGACGGTACGCGCGAGGTATTCGATGTTGACCTGGTGGACGATGCCGGTGCCCGGCGGGACGACCTTGAAGTCGTCGAAGGCGCCCTGTCCCCAGCGAAGGAACTGGTAACGCTCGCCATTGCGCTGGTACTCGAGTTCGACGTTGCGCTCGAAAGCGTCAGGCCGGCCGAATACATCCAGGATCACGGAGTGGTCGATGACCATTTCGGCGGGTGAGAGCGGATTGACCTTGTCTGGGTCGCCCCCGAGGGTGGTGACTGCCTCACGCATCGTCGCGAGGTCGACCACGCAGGGCACTCCAGTGAAGTCCTGCATGATCACGCGGGCCGGTGTGAACTGGATCTCGACGCTGGGCTGCGCGCTCGGATCCCACTTCGAAATCGCGTTGATGTGCTCTTCAGTAATGTTTAGGCCGTCTTCGGTGCGCAGGAGGTTCTCGGCGAGAACCTTGAGTGCGTACGGCAATTTTTCGGTACCGGGAACCGCGGAGAGGCGGAAGATCTCGTAGGAATTGTCCCCGACCTCCAGTGTTCCGCGCGCTCCAAAGGAATCAATGCTGGTGCTCACGTCAGCTCCACTCGTCGATAAGTCTTCCGCCAGCTGGGCTGTGCCGACGGGGTCGCACGCCACTTTCGGCAGGTGCCGCTGGCGCATGGTCACGAGCATGCCAGAGCGCTACGACAGATACCTGGAGTGGCAAAAAGAATTCTAACAGTACGGTCGTACTGTGAAATCGCGGGGGTGGCATCACTGCCGGGCAGCGACACTCGCGCGGCAGAGCGCCGAGGTTGCAGGTGCTTGGTCGCGTATCATCGACTGCTGATTCGCCGAACCCGGCTGGCGCTAGCGGTGCCTCGATGTGCGCGACACTGATCTGCGGTGGTGGTCGCGCGGTGCCGCCGGAACCCGTCTTCGGCACCGGATGGAGACAAGGTGAGATTTGTGAACGCTGGACCGGTTACCGATGCGCTCACCAGTGGGGGGCCATTTCAGGCCAATACACCACCGGCGGTGAATCTCGACGACGTGCTAGCTGGGCTGGCGGAGGACAATGTCTACGCCCCGGAAGGGGAAGTCGACATTTTTCGGGATATCGTCGCTGAGGCTGCCGAGCAGGGCATAGACCTGAAGATCGTCGCTTTCCCGTACAACCCTTGGTACGGGGGTGGCCCGCGCGATCTGGCGAATGACATCGGTGCTGCGGACGGTGGAACGATTCTCGTTCTCGGGCAGAACGTCATTGCGTCTTATAGCGATTCCATTAGCCGGTTCACCCTTGAGGGCGCGCAGATGGAAATCGCTCGCCGTGAGCATCCCGATGCAGCTGCGATGTTTCTCGACGGAATCACCGCGTCTAGCTTCCCCTGGACTGGGCTGACGGTGGCCGTGCTGTTCCTTGTTGTCGCGGTGGTTGTCGCGACCCGCTGGTGGTCGCGTCGCGGCTATGACTATGCCGACTACACCGAAGATGCGGCGAGCCCCGGGGCGATTAGCTGAGGGTGGCTATTCCTTCCCGGGAAAGCCTGCCGAACGACGGCTCGTCTGATGAGCCGAAATCTGGTGCATTCCGGAGTAATCCCGTGTGCGCGTTTGCCGAAACGAAGTAGTAATACCCCGAATCGGCGCGAAAGCCGTACTCATACAAACGGACATTTGCAAATTACTGCTGTGTAGTTTTGTGCAAATTGATGTAATCGTGATGTGTGTTGTCGTACGGTTCACATGACACGTAGGTGGGTGAAGTGGCCCACTGTGTTTTGTGAGGCGGGCGGGTACGCGCAATATGCCCATGCCGGAGGGAGGCAGTCTGAGGTATCTCAGCGCCTAACTCAGTCTCGGTCGCACCTCCGGGCCGGACGGCACCTGCCACGCACGTAGGCAGAAATCGCCGGCCTTGAGGGAGTGGACTGTGAACCGACGAAGAGTCAGGCCGCCAGTCGGGGCGGTCCGGATTGTGGTCGGGCTTGGGTTGGCAGGCCTGCTGATGGCGACGCAATCAACTGTGTCGCTCGCGATTCCGCCACGCCCAAGTGATGGCGAAATTGCTGACGCGCAAGGCGCAGCGGCAAGCAGCGTGCGAACCGTAGCGCATCTCATTGATGAGCTCGCTACGAAGGAAGCGGAGCTCGCGAACCTCGATGCCGAGATCGCTACTGTGCGTCAGCAGGCGAACAAGGCTTTGGTCGACCTCGAGCGCGCGCAGAGCGAAGCGACACGGGCCGAGGACGAAGCCTCCGCTGCCCGTGCGCTGCTAGAGGAAGCAAGTCAGAGCATCCGAGAGGCTCAAGAGCGCTATGACGCGTTCGTACACCACAACTATGTTCAGGGTGGCCCTGCTGACTCGCTGGAGCTCTTCGCGGGTGCGCTAGGCCCAGGCGAAGTGCTTGATCGCGCGCACCTCCGGAATGTGGTCGGGCTGAGCCAGAAGAGCGCGATCGAGGCGCTCGAGCGCGCTCGAGCGCAGATGGCAAACCAGGACTCTTCCGCGCGGCTCGCGAGGGATCAGGCACGCTCCGCTGCCAGCCAGGCTCAGACGGCCAGAGAGGCCGCGATGTCGGCTTTCGGTACTGCGCTGGAACGTCAGCAGCAGGCTGTGGGAGAGCGTGAACGGCTCGCTCGCGAGCGGACTGCAGCACAGGCGTTACTGCAGGCGGCCAGGGACACGGTCGACGGACTTCAGGGGCAGCGGAGCGCACACGACAGCTGGGCAGCCGCGCAGGAGCCGGCCGCCGCTCAGGGGACTCCCGGGACAGAAGAAGTTGCCCAGAATCCTGAATTCACCGCGCCGCATGAGGAATTCACGGAGCAGGGGAACTCGGACGCGATAGGGCCAGTCGACAATGCTGAGCCTGTCGCGCCGGCTACATCCGCTCCGGCGGGGGTACCCAGCACCGGCTCGATGGGTGCGGCGCGCCAGGAAGCGAACCTCCTCGCCAATCTCGACCTGGGACGACTTGTTGACACGATCCTTGCGTCCGGCTCAATGGGTTCCCTCGAGAGCTTCACGCCGCCGCGGGCGGTTCCACCGCCCGGCGGCCAAAATCCGCCACCGTCAAGTGGAGACCCAGGTGGGGGAGATCCAATTCCGTCCACCCGGGCGCAGAAGATTGACGCTGTGGTCAATCGCGCGCTTTCTCAGGTTGGCGTCCCCTACGCGTGGGGCGGCGGCAACGCGAACGGGCCTACCTTGGGCATCAGGGACGGTGGCGTGGCGGACCGGCACGGTGACTACCTGAAAATCGGATTCGACTGTTCTGGGCTGATGGTTTATACCTTCGCGGGCGTGGGAATCAGCCTTCCCCGATTCAGCGGGTACATCTACAACGCCGGCACCAAAGTTCCAGTCGCCCAGATGGAGCGCGGCGACATGCTGTTCTGGGGTGCGGGCGGCAGCCAGCATGTTTCGCTGTACATCGGCAACGGGCAAATGGTCGAGGCGCCGTTCTCCGGCGCGACAGTCCGGGTCGTGTCAGTCCGCTGGAGCGGGATTCAGCCGTTCGCTGTCCGCATGATCTGACGTCGGCGGCGGGAGGTTCCGGCAGAGTCCGGCGGAACCTGGAATAGTGGACCAGGTACTGACATTGGCCGGCAAAATTCCGGCCCTGGCATGTAACGGTGGTCTGCAGAGTGACGTTCGAGCGCACAGGAGAACAGGGCAATCCGGTCGGCGACGGAACCGGCCATGGTCCCGGATCGTCGCGGCCCGGGCACCTCCCGCCGTCGGCGACGCTGGAAGACGATGCGAAGTTGCTCGAACGCACCGCGCATGAAGTGAAACGCGTCATCGTGGGGCAAGATGCTCTGGTAGAGCGGCTGCTCGCGGGAATGCTGGCCAGAGGCCACGTCCTGCTCGAAGGCGTTCCCGGTGTGGCGAAGACCCTTGCGGTGTCGACGCTGGCGCAGGTGATCGGTGGTAGCTTCTCGCGCGTCCAGTTCACGCCAGACCTTGTGCCGACCGACTTGATTGGTACACGCATTTATCGGCAGGGCCGAGAGCAGTTCGATACCGAACTCGGTCCTGTGGTTGCGAACTTCGTCCTTGCGGACGAGATCAACCGCGCCCCCGCGAAGGTTCAGTCCGCTCTGCTCGAGGTGATGGCGGAACGCCACGTGTCGATTGGCGGCAAGACATATCCAGTGCCTGATCCGTTTCTCGTACTAGCGACACAGAACCCGATCGAGAGCGAAGGCGTGTATCCACTGCCAGAAGCGCAGCGGGATCGCTTCCTCTTCAAAGTTCTGGTCGATTACCCCTCGATGGCCGAGGAACGCGAGATCGTCTACCGAATGGGCGTAACGCCACCGGAGGCGCGCCGCATTCTGGATTCTTCTGAGGTCATTCGCTTGCAGCGCACCGCGAGCAACGTATTCGTGCACCATGCTCTGATTGATTACGTTGTGCGAGTGATCACAGCTACGCGTGATCCTCGCAAGTTCGGCATGGATGAAGTGGCGGGATGGCTCGCATACGGAGCTTCCCCGCGTGCGACTCTCGGAATCATCGCCGCGGGGCGCGCTCTAGCGCTCATGCGCGGTCGGGATTACGTCGTCCCCCAGGACGTCGTCGAAATCATCCCCGATGTGCTCAGGCACCGTCTGGTTCTCAGTTATGACGCGATGGCCGATGAGATCACGCCCGACTCCATCATCGACCGTGTGCTGCGGACGGTGGGGTTACCGCAGGTGACCGCAGAGCCCGTGGGTGCAGCACCGCAGTCGCCCCGGTGACGTGGAATGACAATGCAGCAAGGCGATGGCCGAGCAGAGCGTCCTCCTGAGAAGCGGCGTCACCCCGCGCCGCCGTCATTTGCCAGCGGTGAACTGCGCGATCCCCAGCTCGCCGCAGCGCTACGAACTCTCGAACTCACAGTTCGGCGCAAGCTGGACGGGGTCCTCCATGGCGACCATCTGGGTTTGATTCCCGGCCCAGGTTCCGAGCCTGGTGACGCGCGCATGTACCAGCCGGGCGACGACGTCCGCCAGATGGACTGGTCGGTGACCGCCCGGACGACACACCCGCATGTCCGCCAGACGATTGCGGACCGTGAACTCGAGACGTGGATAGTGCTCGATCTGTCGGCGAGCCTTGATTTCGGTACTGCAGACAGCGACAAGCGGGACCTGGCAGTGGCGGCGTGTGCGGCAATCACCTACCTCACCGGAGGCGGCGGGAATCGCATCGGCGCGATCGTCGCGACCGGTGCTGATACGATCCGTGTACCTGCAGGTTCGGGTATGCACCACAGACAGACTCTGCTCCGGAAGATCGCGACGACGCCGCGCGCAGCATCAGGTACACGTGGCAGTCTCGATGCGGCTATCGACGCCCTGCGTCGGCCGCAGCGTCGCCGTGGACTCGCCGTGATCATCAGTGACTTCCTCGGCCCCATTGATTGGGAGCGTTCGCTGCGAGCTGTTTCGGGCCGTCATGACCTGCTCGCAGTCGAAGTGCTTGACCCGCGTGACCTGGAGTTGCCCGATGTGGGACTGGTAACCCTGCAGGACCCTGAGTCGGGCGCCACGAAGGAAGTGAAAACAACGAGGAAGCTGAGGAACGATTTCGCGGCGGCCGCTGAACAGCACCGCGAGGATGTGGCCGCGGTGTTGCGGCGATGCGGGTCGCCTCTGCTTTCCCTCCGCACTGACCATGACTGGATTGCCGACATCGTGCGTTTCGTCGTGTCGCGACGTTCCAGGCTCAGCGTGTCGGCTGGTATTCGTAGTGGAGCTGGACGATGAGTGTGTCGGATTTCGCGAACCCCTGGTGGTTGCTGTTTCTGCTCGTAATCGTGATCCTCGCTGGGGGATACGTCGTCGCGCAGCGGCTTCGGCAGCGAAACGTGATGCGGTTCACCAACCTCGCGCTTCTCGAGAAAGTTGCACCGCGACGGCCGAGAGCGGAACGGCACGTTCCGGCGGTCCTTCTCCTGGTGGGGCTTGCGATGCTCACGGTGGCCCTGGCGTCACCCACCAAAGAACAGCGTGAACCACGGGATCGGGCGACTGTCATCCTCGCTATCGACGTTTCGCTGTCGATGGAGGCGACGGATGTGCTTCCGTCCAGGCTGATCGCTGCGCAGGAGGCGGCGAAGAGCTTCGCGGAAGGTCTGCCTCCGGGCCTGAATCTGGGGCTTGTGAGTTATGCCGGAACCGCGTCCGTGCTGGTCCCACCGACAACGGATAGATCGCCAGTCACCTCTGCGATAGACCGATTGCAACTCGCTGAGCGAACAGCAACGGGTGAGGCCATTTTCACTTCCCTGCAGGCGATAGATTCGCTAGCCGCGATAGTGCCGGCCGGTGAAGAGCCCCCGCCAGCCCACGTGGTCCTGCTTTCCGACGGAAAGCAGACTGTTCCGCGCGAAATGGATGCGCCGCGAGGCGGATTCACCGCAGCGCGGCTTGCGGCAGACCGGGGAATCCCGGTGTCGACAATCTCCTTCGGCACCATGCTGGGCACAGTCACCATCGAGGGTCAGACGATCCCCGTCCCCATCGATGAGCCAGCCATGCGAGAGATAGCTGACATTTCTGATGGCGAGTTTTACACTGCGGCGAGCCAGGATGAACTCGAGGCTGTCTACGAGACACTTGAGTCCCAGATCGGGTACGAAATCGTCCGCGGTGACGCAAGCCAGCCCTGGTTGGTTCTTGGCACGATAGTGATTGCGGCCGCCGGTGGGGCTGCGCTGCTGATCAGCCGCCGCATCCCGTAAAACCTGTGGTCAACGATCACAATTTGTACGGAACCGCCATCCGGTGTCGAACCTGCTGGGCATACCAGATAAGTTGACAGCCATGCCTACCGACGAAGCTGCAGGTTTCACCTCTCGCTCTGTTCTGGTCACCGGTGGCAACCGTGGCATCGGTCTTGCGATAGCTCGCAGACTGGTCGCCGACGGGCACAAGGTGGCAGTCACGCATCGCGGCTCCGGTGTTCCGGATGGCCTCTTCGGTGTTAAGTGCGATGTCACGGACTCCGCATCGGTGGACGCGGCATTCAGCGAGGTCGAGGCGCATCAGGGACCGGTCGAGGTTCTGGTCGCGAATGCCGGCATCACGGACGACACATTGCTGATGCGCATGAGCGACGAACAGTTCGAACGTGTCGTCGATGCGAACCTGACTGGGTCGTTCCGGGTCGCGAAACGCGCGACACGCGCGATGCTTCGTGCCAGGTTCGGCCGTTTTATTTTTCTCGGCTCGGTGGTCGGCCTTGCGGGTGGCCCTGGCCAGATCAACTATTCGTCGTCCAAAGCGGGGCTTGTCGGAATGGCACGGTCCCTCACGCGGGAACTTGGATCCCGATCGATTACTGCGAATGTCGTCGCACCCGGCTTCATCGAAACCGACATGACCGCGGACCTGGCTGATGATCACAAGAAGATGATTGTGGGTGCAGTACCGGCGGGGCGTGCTGGCCAGCCGGAAGAGGTCGCAGCGGTTATCAGCTGGCTCGCGTCCGACGATTCCCGCTATGTCACGGGTGCTGTCATACCAGTTGACGGCGGTCTCGGGATGGGGCACTGATTTTCCGCTCGTTTGGCGCGGCGTTCTGGCAAGGTTCTGGCAGTCACACAACACGGAGGTAGATAAGTGAGCGGTCTGCTCGCGGGGAAACGACTCCTCATCACCGGTGTCATCACCGACGCGTCTATCGCTTTTCACGTCGCGAAGACTGCCCAGGAGCAAGGTGCTCAAGTAGTACTCACGGGCTTCGCACGGATGCGGCTGATCGAGCGGATCGCGAAGCGCCTGCCTGCGGAAGCTCCCGTGGTGGAGCTAGATGTGCAGAACCAAGAGCACCTCGACACGCTTGCAGATCGCGTGCGCGAACATGTGGATGGGATCGACGGGGTAGTGCACTCGATCGGTTTCGCCCCGCCTTCATGTCTGGGCAGTCCCTTTCTAGATGCGCCGTGGAGCGATGTCGCTGTCGCAATGGAGGTCTCTGCGTACTCGTATGCCTCGTTGGCGAAGGCAGCGCTGCCTCTAATGTCCGCGGGTGGGTCGATTGTGGGGATGGATTTTGATCCGCGCGCAGCCATGCCGTTCTACAACTGGATGGGCGTGTCAAAGGCGGCACTGGAGTCAATTAACCGCTATGTGGCACGAGAGGCCGGCGCGCGTGGAATCCGTTCCAATCTCGTTGCTGCGGGACCAATCCGGACCCTCGCGGCCAAAGCGATCGCGGGCGCCGCGACTGGCGCGGGTGAAGAGTTGCAGCGCATGAACGAGAAGTGGGAGGAGCGCGCGCCGCTCGGCTGGGACGTCGACGACCCGACGCCGGTGGCGCAAACGGTATGCGCCGTGCTGTCAGACTGGCTGCCGAAAACCACCGGTACCGTGATCTATGTCGACGGCGGTACCAGTACGCAGGCATTCTGAACGTCATGAGTTCTGGTGGATTTGACGCGTTACTGCTGCTGTCTTTCGGCGGTCCTGAGAAGCCGAGCGATGTGCGGCCCTTCCTGGAGAACGTGACACGTGGCCGAAATGTGCCGTCCGCGCGCCTAGATGAGGTGGAGCAGCACTATCTGCACTTCGGTGGCGTCTCTCCGATCAATAAGCTGAATAGGCAGATCATCGCAGCGGTCCAGAAGGAACTCGCTGCCGCGGGGCTCGACCTTCCCGTGTATTTCGGCAATCGGAATTGGCATCCACTGGCTGAGGACACAGTCGAAGAGATGGCGGACGCGGGCGTCGATCGTGCCTTGGTCTTCCCCACATCAGCGTGGGGTGGATACTCGGGTTGCCGCCAGTACCACGAAGACATCGCGCGTGCCAGGGCGTCCGTCGCGGAGAACGGAAATGAAGCGCGGAACGCTCCAGAGTTGGTGAAACTGCGGCACTATTATGACCATCCACTGCTGGTTGATGCGTTCGCCGACGCGATACGCAGGGCGCGGGACGAGTTGCCACCACCGCTGCGCAGCGGCGCGAGGCTTGTGTTCACGGCTCACTCCATACCTGTAGCGGCGGACGAGTCGGCCGGGGTACCGAGCGAGGGCGGCCACCTCTATAGTCGTCAAGTTCGTGAGGCAGCGAGGCTCTGCGCTGAAGCATCAGGGGTCGACGACTACGACGTGGTGTGGCAGTCGCGTTCTGGTCCAGCGCACATTCCTTGGCTTGAGCCAGATATCTGCGACCACCTTGAGTCTCTTTCTGAAGCGGGGGAGAAGGCGGTCATCGTTTGTCCGGTGGGTTTCGTGTCCGATCACCTCGAGGTTGTGTGGGACCTCGACACTGAGGCCAAGGAGAAGGCCGCAGAACTCGGCATGGGTTTCGCGCGCGCCGCGACACCGGGCACAGATCCGCGATTCGCGAAACTGGTGGTGGAACTCGTCCGCGAGGCAATCGGCCTGGCTGTACCGCGCCGTCTCGGCGCGGAGCCGTCGAGGGGCACGGCAGTGAACGGCTCGCCCTGCCTGCCAGGCTGCTGTCAGGTTCGCCGGCGGGTTTCGGCGACGCAAGCGTGAACCGCCGCGAGGCGTGCTTCACGGACTGCGGTGCGCAACGGGCGTAGCAGCGACTCCCGGTTTTCGGCCTGCGCTGCGGAGATCGCGCCGATCGGCCCATGCTGGTCTGCGACCGTCAGAATTGCATCAATCTCATTTGCCGCGTCGAAGACGCGTGCGGCGCGCGGCGGGATGCTGTCGGGGTAGCGGACAGCCGAGAGATCGGCGAGCGCTTCAACGATCATAGGTCGCACGTCCTGTCCACCGGACGTGTCGATGAACTCTAGTTTCGCCAGCGCCGTCGCGGCTTCCCTGGTGGCCTCCCGGAGCATGAGTTCCGCTTCACCGAGTGCCGGATAAACGGGTTCGGTTCCGGGACAGGGGAGGCTGTACACGGACCAGCGCAGCGCTTCGGCGCCTTCAGGTGCTGGAACGAGCCCGATAACGTCGGTAGCACCTGCGAGGATGACGCCTTCGCCCGCTCCTGCCGCTGCCGTGGCGAATGGCGATCCGAGCGGGACGCCACGGAAGTCACCCGGTGCGGGAAGAACCAGCCGGAACGACTGTGCCGCTGCGGCTCCGGATCTGAGAAGGCGCAGCAGGTGGGCAGCGGTGCCATCAGACTCGGAGAACCAGTGCGGGTCAACGCCGCCGCTGGCCACGCGATCCCCGGAAACCACAACGTGAAGCGGTGCCCACTGGCGCAGCGCATCGATCACATCGTCAGGCGCGGCGCGCCCGGCCAGCCAGGAACTGCCCCAGACTGTGAGTGTGGCGCTCGGAGTCGACATGACAGACCAGCATAGATCGGCGTGGCTGCTATCGGTACCTCGGTCTAGCTCATAAGGTTTCCGCCGTGGTGGATGACAGGTATTCAGGGGACATCCTTTCGGGCCATTCACGGTCGCAGCGAAAGTCATATCCGGCGATAGCCGCGGAGCACGGCATGGTGGTGGAAGACGCCGCGTCGGGCTACTGCGGGGCGATTCTCGGGTTCGAGCGCACCTACGATGGCGACTTCGTGCGGTTAGAAGACGCGTCACGATGCACGCGGCTTTTCCGCCTGCGCGAAGGCGGGTTCCTTCTCGAAGGGCGACGGGTAACGCTGACGAAACCCGCAGTCCGCGCTGCTGCGGCGCCGCGAAAGTCGGCGTCCGGTTCGGTGCGCGTAGCTGATGTCCGTGCGCGAACCGCGCGCGCGAGCCGGATCTGGGTAGAAGGCGTACATGACGCCGAACTTGTCGAGCGGGTGTGGGGGCACGATCTGCGCGTGGAGGGTGTCGTGGTCGAACCTCTTGACGGTCTCGATAATCTCGGCGAGAAGCTTGCTCGTTTCGATCTGGGGCCAGGCAGCAAAGTGGGTGTGCTCGTTGATCACTTGGTAGCCGGTTCGAAGGAGTCGCGTCTCACACAGAGTCTTGGACCGTACGTGATGGTCACAGGTCATCCATACGTGGACATTTGGGAGGCGGTCCGGCCTAAAGCGGTGGGAATCACGGCGTGGCCCAAGGTCCCGATGGGGCAGGACTGGAAAACCGGAGTATGTGACGCCCTCGGCTGGGGAACGCCGCAAGACGGCTGGCGGCATGTGCGAAATTCAGTATCAAGCTTTCGTGATCTCGAATCCGATCTGATTGGCGCGGTCGAGAGGCTCGTGGACTTCGTTACAGAACCCGAATAGGCGCGTGCGCTCGTAATTGTTCGCGAATACTTGCCGACGTCATACGGGCGCGGTTGCCGGAATCGGTAAACGCGACTTAGATGGAGGCGTGGCAGCGATTCTGTGGTTTGTAGGCGCAGTGCTTCTTGCTGTCGCTGAGCTTCTAGTCGGTGAGTTCTTTCTGCTGATGCTCGCCGGTTCGGCACTCGCGACAGCAGGATTCAGCTGGATTTTCGATTTCCCGGTCTGGGTGGACGCGCTCTTCTTCTTGGTGATGTCGATAGCGCTGCTTGTCGGTGTGCGGCCGATCCTGTTGAGGAAGCTTCATACCAAACCGGCGATCGAGGGGACCGTGGCGGAACTGGAAGGCCGTACCGCGATCGTCACGCGAGAGATTACCGGCGAACAGGGCCAGATCAAGCTCATGGGGGAGCTCTGGACAGCACGCGCACTCGACACTACGGAAAAGTACCCTGAGGGGACATCGGTGACCGTGGCACATATAGATGGCTCGACAGCCATCGTTTGGAGGCAGCTCTGATGGAAGTTCTCGTCGTTGTCGCAGTTCTCATACTGCTCGCCGTTGTGATACTCGCGAAGTCGGTGGTGCTGATTCCTCAGGCGGAGGCGGCGGTCATTGAGCGCTTCGGCAAATACACGCGAACAGTATCTGGACTTAACTTTCTCATCCCATTCGCTGATCGGGTTCGGTCCCGCGTAGATACGCGCGAGCAAGTGGTCTCTTTTCCGCCGCAAGCCGCGATCACGAAAGATAATTTGCGGCTGATGATCGATACGGTTGTCTATTTCCGCGTGACGGAGCCGAGAGCTGCGGTGTATGGCATCAACAACTACATCGGCGGTGTTGAGCAGCTGACGGTAACCACGCTGCGTAACGTAGTGGGTGGCATGACGCTCGAACAGACGCTGACATCTCGCGATGCGATCAACCAGCAGCTCAGTGGCGCATTGGATGAGAAAACCTCCAACTGGGGCCTGAAGATCGGTGGCGTGGAACTCCGCTCGATTGACCCGCCGCCGTCGGTGCAGGAATCGATGGAAAAGCAGATGAAGGCGGATCGCGAGAAGCGGGCGATGATTCTGACAGCTGAGGGGCAGCGGGAGTCCGCGATCCGCTCAGCTGAAGGTGAAAAGCAGAGCCGGATCCTGCAGGCAGAGGGTGCGAAGCAGGCGACGATTCTCGATGCCGAGGGTGAACGGCAATCCGCGATTCTGCGGGCGCGGGGCGACAGGGCGGCTGCGTACCTGAGGGCTCAGGGTGAGGCCAAGGCGATCGAAAAAACCTTTGCCGCCATCAAAAAAGGCCGGCCAACGCCAGAGCTGCTTGCCTACCGGTACCTGCAGACCCTGCCTGAGATGGCTAAGGGCGATGCGAACAAGGTCTGGGTCGTTCCCAGTGACTACAACGCTGCGCTGCAGGGCTTCGCGAAGCAGCTTGGCGCGCCAGGACAGGACGGGGTATTCCGGTTCGAACCGAGCGAACCGGACAGCGACCTCCCACGTCCGGAGGACGATCCCGACGACATTGAGGACTGGTTCGATATCAGTACCGATCCGGCGATCACCGCGGCCGTCCAGGCCGCCGAGGCAGAAGCGCAAAAGCCAGTCGAGATAGGCTTGTCGGAGCTGTCCGGTGGCGTGCCGGGCATGATTCCACCGAGTTCAGCACCACAGGAGTAGGTAGCGCCAGAGCAAGCCAATAGTGAAGCTTTTGCCCCCGTGAGGAGGGTAAAAGCTTCACTATTTTTGCTTACACGTCGGCCACCGCAATGTGGTGTTCCGGATCAGCTTTGGCTGTCAGCTTCCGGTAGGTGAAAGTGAAGCCAGGCCACAAAGTTGTGTTTCGGCCTTTGTCATCGATGTACCAGCTATTGCACCCGCCCGCCAGCCACACGGTGCCCTGCGACTTCTCCTGAACAAAGTCGACCCATTCTCGCTGGGCTTGCGGCATGGGTTCAATCGCGACGAGTTTTCTTTTGTCGAGTTGCGCGATGGCATCGAGGATATAGCGCAATTGCGATTCGATGATGAAAACGATCGAGCTGTGGCCAAGTCCGGTGTTAGGGCCCACCATGTGAAAATAGTTGGGGAAGTCAGCGACGGTAATCCCGAGGTACGCTTCTGGGCTACCTTTCCAAACCTCATCGAGTGTGCGGCCAGATCGCCCTTTCACGTTCTTCGCGATAGCGGCGTCGCTGACGTGGAAGCCGGTTCCGTAGATTATGCAATCGACGGGATACTCTGTGCCATCTTTGGCAATCACCGAGTTTTCAGTGATCCGTTCGATTCCCGTTGTGTTAACGTCCGCGTTGCCCTGGTCTAGAGCCCGGTAATACGTGTTGGACATAAGGACACGTTTGCAGCCGAGCTGGAAGGTCGGGGCTACCTTCTTGCGGAGTTCCCGATCTTTGATCTGGCGCCGGATGTTGTATCGTCCGACGGCTTCGGCAATGCGGAGGGCGGACCGTATCTGGGTGAAGCCAATAACGTAGCTTTCTCTGTACCAGTAGGTGATATATCGCGCTAGGCGCTGCATCAGCGGTACGTGGCGGAACATTCGTTTCTCGAGCTTGGTGTACGTCCGGTCGCGACGCGGCAGGATCCACGGCGCGGTGCGCTGGAACAGTACAAAGTGTTCGACCAGTGGCTGGATCTCCGGAACGAACTGAATCGCGGAGGCGCCGGTGCCGATGATGGCTACCCGTTTACCGGCGATGTCGTACTCGTGGTCCCACCGGGCAGAATGAAAAGCGTTGCCGGTGAACGCTTCTTGCCCCGGGATCTCGGGGATTGCCACATCAGAGAGTGGGCCCGTGGCGTTAATGAAGATTGTGGCGCTGACCGAACCGCGGTCGGTGGTGATCTGCCAGCGTTTCGCTGCATCGTCCCAGTAGGCGTCGAGCAATTCGGTGCGCAGGTGGACTTTCGGCATCACGCCGAACTCGCGCGCCATGCGCTGCAAGTAGGCGTAAATCTCGGGCTGCGGCGAGAATGTGGCGCTCCAGTGAGGGTTCTGCGCAAATGAATAGGAGTACAGCACCGAGGGCACATCGCAGGCGCAACCCGGATACGAATTGGCCTCCCACGTCCCTCCAACGTCAGCGGCTTTCTCAACGACCACGTAGTCGTTCATGCCTGATTGACTGAGCTGAATTGCGGCACCGAGGCCAGAGAAGCCGGCGCCAGCGACCAGGATGTGCACATGAGACGGAAGTGCTCGATTCGATTCTCGCCCGCCGAGACTGTTCGGTGCGGTCATGGATTCTCGCTTTCGCCGACTCTCCGAGTGCTTTGTGCAGCCGCGCGATACCCTCGCCGGTCCAGCTACGACGTTACTCCTGCGATGATCACGGTCCGATGAGATTGACGAGATCTCAGGTGACGATGAGGTATGCCGTGCCGCTCGCAGCCGCAGCCCAAAGAACACTTGTCGCAGTGCCGATGATGAATTGTTCCGAGGCATCGGGATTTCGGAGTTCCGGATAACGAGCGAGGCCCTTGACGGCCATGACGATTGCAATTCCTTGTGGCCACGCGGTGAGGATTGAGACAGCGACGGCCACGCGTTCAAGAATCCCGATTGTGAACCCGCCACGGAGTGGCCCCGGGGTGTCGAACTCGTCCTCGGTCGCGGTGCTGGGTTCCGCGTCTTCCCCAGCAGAATTGCCCGAGTCGCGGTTCTCCCGCTGCGGCGGGAGGTGGTGGCTCCGTCTTTCGCGTGCGGCCTCCCGGTGGGCCAGGCTGAATGCGCCGAGGACCACCGGTGAGCCGCCGACCGCAGCGACGGCAACGGCGATGACAAGTACGGCAACCTGCACGGCTGGTGCGGGTTCTGTGGCAACCGCTCCTGCTAGGGCCGCGGCCCCCAGGGCGAGCAGTGCTGATCCTGCGTGTACCCACGCTGGCAGTTCGGCGCGCTGCGGCAATTGGGCGGCAGGAGGGATGAGCGCGATGATGAGGGCGAGCACAAGGAACGCGATTGCGAGCGCTATCACTAGTCCTCGCTTCCTCTGTCCGCAACCTCCAGGAGGTATCTCGCGAGGTCGCGCGCGGGGCGCTCGACGTGCCACGCGGCGGCGGCCAGGCGCTGTGAGACTGCTTGTTTGCTGACTCCTAGCTGTGCGGCGGCTTCCGCTTGGGTCATGCCTTGCGCCATCAGTGCCACCGCTTCGTGCCCCTGCTGGGAGCGACGTGATACAAGGATCCCGAGCAGGGCGAGTGCGGTCTCCGCTCGCGCTGCCGTTTCCGGGACGGGCCCTGTCACCGCGATGCCCGCGAGGGAGTTCTTGGCTCGAGTGACAGCGTCACGAGCCGCTTCGAAGGCGGGCCCATGGCCGGCGCGTGTTGCTTGCGGCAGGGGTTCGCGTACCGTGCCGATTCCGATCCCGATGCTCCAGTGGCCATCACGGATGAGGCCTAGTGCTGCTTCGACCGCGGCATCAGCTCCGTCGATAACGCCCTGCAGTTCATCTCCGGCTGTGCGTTCGAACGGGCGAACCAGCACCTTCTGATTGAGTTCAGTCAGGACAGCGTCGACTCGGTCAATGTCGCGGCGGCTGTGCCGCTGGTCGACTGTCATAACGAACAAGGCGATGCCTCCCGCTGATTAAGTCAATACTCCCGACTTGATCTTAGTGCGCCGCGTCGCCGACTGGGTCGTGTGGCTGAAGGTGCAGTGCTTCACGCGCCCCGAGTTTGCTGTCCGCGATGAGGCCGATGACGCCGATGCCCAGCAGGGCGCCGGAAAGCAGGGCCAGCCGCGGATCGGTCTCGCCGGTAACTGCGTCGGCGAGGAGGATAACGCCCACAGTGCCGGGCATCATGCCGAAGAACGTCGCAACCGCGAAGGGGAAGACCCGGACTGACGACAGGGCGCAGCAATAGTTGACGACGGAGAACGGAATTGGCGCGATCAGTCGCAGCGACGCGACGGCCAGCCACCCGCGCCGCGCCAGGCGCGCGTTGACCTCGTGGAAGGTCGGTGCGGTGATCCGGGCGTGGACGAAATCCCGCCCGAGTACGCGGACGAGCAGAAGCGCGATCACGGCGCTGAGCGTCCCCGCTCCGATCGCGATCACGATGCCCGGAACGACGCCGAATAGCAGGCCACCGGTCACCGTGAACATGGTGCGGGGGATGGGGAACAGAGTGATTAGCACGTTTGCCACGAAGAAAAGGATCGGGAAGACCGGCCCAAATTCGGCCGCCCACTCACGCAACTCAGTCACAGTCGGTATCGGAACCCAGACGAGGACGACCGCGCAGGCGACAATCAGTATGAGTGCACCGAGAAGCCGTGTGCGGGAGAGTGAACGCGCCGACCGCGCGGTCTTCGACGCGGCCGCGGTCAGAGACTCCGTAACTACGGAAGCGGCGCGCCGGATTCCCCGAGATGTGCTTGGGGGCGCAATGGGCGGGTCGATAGTCACGAATGAAAAGACTACGGTGCTTTTTTCCGGCGGAGAAACAAAGCGGGCAAATGTCACATAGAGCCTGCGGCTTTTGTAGTGTGACGTGCATCTCTGCCGCCGCGTTGTTGGGAGGCGGGGCACTGACGGTTCATGTCGCACACTAAACTCATTCGAATGACGGTCGACCGAACAGTGGAAGCTGAGCCGGGTGTGGGCCCCGATATCGAGGCGTGGCGCCGGTCAGTCGCGGGCGTGCTGGCGAAATCGCGCCGAGTGAGTCCGGACGAACTGGGTGAACGTCCGGAAGATCTCCTGGCTATCAGAACCGAGGACGGCGTCACGATCCGCCCCCTCTATACGAGCGCGGATGTCGTACCCGAGCAGCCGCTGCCAGGCCAGTTCCCCTTCACTCGCGGTGGTGACCCCCTGCGCGACGTGAACCGTGGCTGGTCTGTCATGGCGCGGTTCGGGGTAAACGAACGGGATCCGGAGGCCGTCAACGAGAGCATCCTTGCCGCGCTTGAGAGCGGCACCTCTGCGTTGTGGCTGGCAGTGGGCGGCGACAACCTGCCCGTCGAAGCGATCGATCGTGCACTCAAAGGCGTGCTGCTCGATCTCGCTCCACTCACGTTGGACGCTGGCGATCAGGCCGGGGTGGCAGCTAACGCGGTGCTTGCCCTGCTCGATGCACGAGCACGTGAGGGTGACGGCGTCACTGACCGTTCTCGTGTTTCGATTGGACTCGGCGCCGCGCCACTTACAACGCTCTTCGCGAACGATCACAGCCCGGGTGTCGACCTGCCGGGCGCGGTCAGGCTGGCAGCGACGGCGGTGAATCGCGAGGAGACGATCCGCGCGCTGATGGTCGATGCGACTGTCTTCCATGACGCGGGCAGCAGCGACGCGCAAGAAATCGGTGCGGCGTGTGCTGCGGGCGTTGAGTATGTGGAGGCGATGCTCGAAGCTGGCCTCAGCATTGACCACGCACTGGGTCAGATCGAGTTCCGTTTCGCCGCCACTGATGACCAATTCCAGAGCACCGCTAAGTTCCGCGCTGCCCGGCAGGTGTGGGCGCGGGTCGCTGATGTATTTGAGGCTCGCGACGCGGGCGCCGCTCCGCAGCACGCGGTGACATCATCGGCGATGATGACCCAGCGTGACCCCTGGGTGAATATGCTGCGCACCACTGTGGCGGCCTTCGGAGCCGGTGTTGGTGGTGCGGACACGGTAACGGTGCTGCCGTTCGACGCGGCACTGCCCGCTGGTGCCCTGGGCGTGGCGGACAGCTTTTCGCAGCGCATCGCGCGTAATACGCAGTTGCTTCTCATCGAGGAATCGAACCTCGGCAGGGTTCTGGACCCGGCGGGCGGCTCGTGGTACGTCGAGAAGCTCACTTCCGACCTTGCCCACGCGGCCTGGGCTGTGCTCCAGAGCATTGACGCGGCGGGCGGCTACTCCGCCGTAGTGGAGTCGGGCTGGCTGCGCGGAAAGATCGAGGCGGTCCGCGCACACCGCGAGACGGAGATTTCCCGGCGGAAGATCAAGCTCACCGGTGTGAACGAGTTTCCTGACTCGGCGGAGAAGCCGCTGCCCGTCGGCGCGGACGGCACAGTGCCTGATCGCCTCCCCGCGGGTCGTGTCTTTCGGTACGCCGAGCCGTTCGAGAAGCTGAGGAATCGTTCTGATCGTCATCTTGCCGAAAACGGATCGCGTCCCACAGTGTTTCTGGCGCCGCTGGGTCCGCTGGCAGAGCACAACATCCGGACGACATTCATCGCGAACCTGCTCGGATCGGGCGGTATCGAGGCAGTTAACCCCGGCGCTGTCGAGTCGTCCGGCCTTGCCGATGCCGCACGGCAGTCGGGAACCACGGTGGCAGTCATCTGTGGTACCGACAAACGCTATGCCCAGGAGGCGCCGGACGCGGTGCGTGCGCTGCGGGAAGCGGGCATGACGAGCGTGATGCTCGCGGGACCTCAGTCCGCGTACCCGGACGAAAATACGGATGTGAGCCCTGATGCATATCTGGGGGCGGGAATTGACGCGGTCGCCGCTCTTGCGGAACTGCTTGACACTCTGGGGGTCCAGTGACCACTGAATCAGCCGACAGGACGCAGACAGCGGGTCAGCAGCGGGACCGGAAGATTCCGCGCTTCGCTGATATCCCCTTCGTGGCCGCGGGAGCTGACCACCAGGCTCCTCCCACTGAGGAGGAAGCGCGTGCCCATGAGGCGGCAGCCGCACAAGCGAACAATTACGCGGTTGAAGACGTCGTGTGGCACACCCCAGAGGGCATCGACGTTCGGCCCCTGTTCACGTCGTCGGACCGAGCCAGGACCGTTGCTGAGGGCTACCCGCTCGAAACCGTTCCGGGTGCGGCGCCGTTCATCCGGGGGCCTTACCCCACCATGTATGTCAATCAGCCATGGACGATCCGCCAGTACGCGGGCTTTTCGACGGCCGCGGAATCGAACGCGTTCTATCGGCGCAACCTTGCGGCAGGCCAGAAAGGCCTTTCTGTGGCGTTCGATCTCGCGACGCACCGGGGTTATGACTCCGACCATCCGCGCGTGCAGGGCGACGTCGGAATGGCAGGCGTCGCGATTGACTCGATTCTCGACATGCGGCAGTTGTTCGACGGTATCGACCTGGGCGCCGTGTCAGTGTCGATGACCATGAACGGTGCGGTTCTGCCGATCCTCGCGCTTTATGTCGTGGCAGCTGAGGAACAGGGGGTGCCAGCGGAGAAACTGTCTGGGACCATTCAGAACGACATCCTCAAAGAATTCATGGTCCGCAATACCTACATTTATCCCCCGAAATCGTCGATGCGTGTCATTTCGGACATCTTCTCCTTTACAAGCACGAAGATGCCGAAGTTCAACTCCATATCTATTTCGGGCTATCACATCCAGGAAGCTGGTGCGACAGCAGATCTCGAGCTTGCATACACACTCGCCGACGGTGTCGAATACATCAAGGCTGGCCTTGAAGCTGGTCTCGACATTGATGCGTTTGCGCCCCGCCTGTCCTTCTTCTGGGGCATTGGTATGAACTTTTTCATGGAGGTCGCCAAGCTTCGCGCGGGACGATTGTTGTGGAGCGAGCTGGTCAGTTCGTTCGATCCGAAGAACCCGAAATCGTGTTCGCTGCGTACGCACTCGCAGACGTCAGGCTGGTCATTGACCGCTCAGGACGTGTTCAACAACGTCGCCCGCACGTGTGTCGAGGCAATGGCAGCCACCCAGGGCCATACGCAGTCTCTGCACACGAACGCGCTCGACGAGGCGCTGGCGCTGCCCACAGACTTCTCCGCCCGTATCGCGCGCAACACGCAGCTGCTGTTGCAGCAGGAATCCGGAACGACTCGGCCCATCGATCCCTGGGGCGGCTCGTACTACGTCGAGACCCTGACTCACGAACTGGTGAAACGGGCACGAGCTCACATCGACGAAGTCCGCGAGCACGGGGGCATGGCGCAAGCTATCAGCGACGGCATACCGAAGCTGCGAATTGAAGAAGCCGCGGCACGCACCCAGGCGCGCATTGATTCGGGCCGGCAGCCGGTCATCGGCGTCAATAAATATCAGGTGGACGACGACCACCCGATCGAGGTTCTCAAGGTGGAGAATTCTCGTGTGCGGCGCGAACAACTCGAGAAGCTCGAGCGTTTGCGCGCAGACCGCGACGCGACGGCAGTTCGTGAAGCCCTTGAGAAGCTGACTCAAGCCGCCGCCAATCCGGCGCCGGGCCTGGAGCATAATCTCCTTGCTCTCGCGATTGACGCGGCGCGTGCGAAAGCGACAGTGGGGGAAATCTCCGATGCACTCGAGAAGGTGTACGGCCGTCATCAAGCCGAGATCCGCACTCTCAGCGGTGTTTACAAGGACGAGGCGGGATCCGTGAGTAACGTCGCTAAAGCCACCGAACTCGTTCAGCGTTTCGCCGAGGAGGAAGGTCGCCGCCCACGCGTTCTCGTGGCGAAAATGGGCCAGGACGGGCACGATCGCGGCCAGAAAGTCATCGCGACGGCGTTCGCCGATATCGGTTTCGATGTCGACGTGGGACCCCTGTTCCAGACGCCCGATGAGGTGGCACAGCAAGCTGCCGACAACGACGTGCATGTGGTGGGTGTCTCCTCACTGGCAGCCGGCCACCTCACCCTCGTGCCTGCGCTGCGGGACGCGCTCGCCGAGGCCGGCCGCCCCGACATCATGATCGTCGTTGGCGGTGTGATCCCGCCCGGTGATTTCGATGAGCTTTACGCAGCTGGTGCATCGGCGATCTTCCCGCCGGGAACCGTGATCGCTGACGCCGCGTCCGGCTTGCTGCGTACCCTCGCTGACCGCCTCGGCCACGACCTAGGTGAGACCGCCTGACGATGGATGCTGATGCGATCGCGACGGCGGTCCAGGAGAACCGCCGCGCGGATCTCGCGCGGGCAATCACGCTCGTGGAATCGACACGCAAAGACCATCGTGACGCTGCCCAGCAGATACTGCTCAAACTGCTGCCCGGCGCGGGCAGTGCCTACCGCGTCGGCATAACCGGTGTTCCTGGTGTGGGCAAATCCACGTTCATCGACGCGCTCGGCATGTATTTGCTCGAGCAGGGTCACAAGGTCGCGGTGCTGGCAGTAGACCCTTCATCGACGCGTACCGGTGGGTCGATTCTCGGCGATAAGACGCGGATGGCCCGTCTGTCGCTCGAACGTGATGCCTACATCCGTCCGTCCCCGACAGCGGGCACACTCGGTGGCGTCGCGAAGGCCACACGAGAGACGATGATCCTGGTTGAGGCAGCGGGTTACGACGTGATCCTCGTGGAGACCGTTGGTGTCGGACAGTCTGAGGTGGCGGTCGCGAACATGGTCGACTGCTTCTGTTTTCTCACACTCGCCAGGACGGGCGACCAGCTGCAGGGCATCAAAAAAGGTGTACTAGAACTCGCCGATGTAGTCGCGGTGAACAAGGCGGACGGCCCGTTCGAGAAGGACGCAAAACGTGCTGCTCGCGAACTCGCGGGCGCCATGCGACTGATTCATCCCCGTGACTCGCTGTGGATGCCGCCGGTGCTGACAATGAGTGCGCTCGAGGGCATCGGAATTGAGCGATTCTGGGAAACGGTTCTCAAGCACCGAGGCACGCTCACAGACGCCGGAGTGTTCGACGAGAATCGCCGTCGGCAGCAGGTCGAGTGGACGTGGAACATGGTGCACGACCAGATTCTCCAGCGTCTGGTGGATAGCCCCGAGGTGAAAGCGATCCGCGGTGACGTTGAGAAGCAGGTCCGCGAGGGCACGCTGACCGCCGCGCTTGGCGCGCAGCAGATTCTCGACGCGTTCGATAGCTGAGGCCGGGCCGAATTAGGCTGGCCGGGCGCCAAATGCGCTGCCGACCTCCGCGGGGGTGAGGGGGCACCAGCCCCACTGGAGGGCGCGGGCAAGCTGTGCGAGTTGCGGCAGCCGCCCGTAGAGGTCGCTGAGTATTTCACTGGCGCACATGTTGCGTGTTGTACGGTCCGCGGAAACACGCCCACCGCCCAGCAACACGATCCGGTCGCAGTTCTCGGCGACGAAATCGAGATCGTGGGTGATTGTCATAACGGTCCGGCCGGCGTCGCGCAGCTCCGCGATGATCCGGGCAACGAGACCGATGGCGCGCGCGTCGAGGCCGACTGTTGGTTCGTCGAGCACCACAATCGGCGTATTCATCGCCAGCACACTGGCGATGGTGAGGAGTTTGCGGTCCGCTTGCGACAGATCATGCGGGTGAATGTTTCGTTTGTCGCTTAGTCTCGTTGCCTCAAGCGCATCGTTCACAAGCTCGTCTATGGCTGTGCGTCTGAGCTGCCGTGGACCGAAGGCGACCTCGTCCTGAACGGTCCGGGCGAACAGTTGATCGTCAGGGTTCTGGAACACAAAGCCGATGGAGCGTGCGAGGATCTCAGGTTGCGTGTCCCGCGTGAGACGGCCACCGATTGAGACTGAGCCGATGTCCGGAAGCAAAGCCCCGCTGAGGACTCGCGCGAGCGATGATTTGCCGGCACCATTGCGCCCAACGATCGCGACCTGGTTTCCTGGCGGGACCTCTAGTGTGATGCCACGAAGTGCGTGCACGCCGCGCGGATAGCTGGCGTGGACGTTGCGCAGGACCACAGCGGGGACATTCTTCGGATGTGGCGCTGGCTCGGCCGGATCCGATGGCACTGCCATGGGGGGTTGAGGTTCACGCGCAAGAAAACCGTCGAAGGCGGCCACTGCATCGTCCAGCGAGACCGGTGGCATATCGGGTGCGATTGCGGCTTCCCATGCGGCCGCGGTGAACCGAGTCACCCCCGCCCCGGTCGCGGCTGCGAGTCGGGACCCAAGGACCGCACGCGGCGGACCCGAGATCACGCGCTGTCCCCCCGAGAGCAAGTGGATCGTGTCGGCATACTCGCGCAGAACCTCGGTTCGGTGCTCGACCATCACGACGGTCACGCCGGACGCCGCAATGTCACGGAGCGTTTCGCATACCCGTTCTGTGCCTTGCGGATCGAGCATGGTCGTGGGCTCATCAAGTACAAGAAGACGCGGGCGCTGGATGAGGGTTGCCGCGATTGCGACGCATTGTTGCTCTCCGCCAGACAGCGACTGCGGAGCGCGGTCGAGCAGCCCGCGTAAGCCGAGCCGGTCGGCGACATCGCGGACACGTGAAATCATGCGCTCACGCGGCACACCACGGTTGGCGAGCCCGAAGGCGATTTCCTCGGCGACTGATTCTGTGAAGCCTGTGAGCTGCAAAGGTGGATTGTCGCCGACGAACGCGACAAGCCGCGAACGCTGCAGAGCGCCCGCTTCGCGGATGTTCCGGCCACCGACTTGAATGGAGCCGGTGAACTGGCCGGGGCCGCGCCAGCCAGCGATCAGCTTCGCGAGAGTGGTTTTGCCAGCTCCGTTCGGGCCAACGATGCCGCAAATGCTGTTGCGCGGCACACTAAGGGACACGTCCCGCAACGCGAAATCATTCGTGCCGAAATACGTGTAGCTGACGTCCGAGATCGTGATCATGAGCGTCCCACCGTGAGCAGGACGAGGACGAACGTCAGCGTGACAATTGGCGCGAGAACACAGAATGCACGTTCGGCGGCCGAGAACGGTGCTGGTGAATACGCGGTCGGCCGCACCTGCGAACCGAAACCGCGCTGTTCGAGCGTGAACGCCCGTTGTTCGAGGTCGGCAAGCACGCCGAACACAACCGGTTTGACCACTGTAAGGAGCACGCGAGTGCGGTGAGCGAGGTTGCCCGTCGTTTGGAGCCCGCGGGCACGCTGCGCGGCGAGCACGGACTGTGCCCGATCATTCAGCGCGGGAATCAGCGCGATCCCTGACGTGACCATGTAGCTGATCTTGGGGTTCAGGCCCGCGGTCGTCAAAGACGTCATTAGCCTCGACGGCGCAGTGGTCGCGGTGAACAGTACGAAAGCCGCAAGGATCGTTGCGATTCGCAGCGCATAGAGCGCAGCGAACTCGAGCCCTTCCACGGTCAGCCGTGCCGGACCGAACCCTGCGAGCAGGGTTTCACCCTCGGGAAAAAACAAACCCTGCAGCAGGAAGGAAAGTACCGCGAAAGGCAATACCAGGCCAGCCCACCATTTGAGGATCTGCCGCGTGTTGTGCACCGTGACCGACAGCGTAAGCAGGGCGCCGAGTGGCACAACGAGCCACCACCATGCGGGAACAGCGAACACAAGCAGCGCGAGGCAGATGACCGCCACTAGTTTGGCCAAAGGGTTTCTGCGATGGAGCCATGATCGCCCGGGGGAATACAGTCGCACCGCTGCCTATTGTGCCGTACTGAGCGTGTGTTGCGCGGCAAACGTGAACTGCTGTGTGATCCGCAGCGGCAAGGCGGCGAGTATCAGCGCAACCATCGTAAACGTGATCGCTTTGTCGAGGGGATCGAAGAGCAATCCCTGGATTGTGGTCGACTCGAGTAGCGAGAGCTCGACCGCGCGCAAGGCAGCGACTACGGCAGTAGCCCCTCCGCCGGTGACACCGCCGAAGACGAAAGCCGCGATCGGAGCTGCGATGAGTGCCGCGCAAATTCCGGTCAGCCCTCCGCCGAATGGGACGAGATAGAAACGGCGGAACAATCCCGCTCGCGCGAGCAATCCGGCGAGAGCCCCAATCAGTGCGGCCACTACCGCAAAGGCGGCCGCGACGGGAGCAAGAGTCAGCCCCCAGACCACGCTTCCCAGTACGCCAGTTGCAACCCCAGCGGCAGGACCGGCGAGCGCTGCGACCAGAACGGTGCCTATCGAATCGAGATAGAGGGGGATACCCAGCAGCGACGTAATCTGGCCAACCACGATGTTCACTGCGATTGCGCTCGGAATAAGCACCACCGTCGTGAGTGGCAGCCGGTGCACGACACCGGCGAGGAGCAGCGCCGCGCCAAGCGTATTCCCGGCGAGAGCTGCGAGCGCGGGTACACCCGTGGCGTCTGCGAGGCCTTCGGGCCGCCAGTACACGAGTGACAGGTACGTCGCGATAATGAGGGCAGCACCAAGGCCGATGAAGATTCGATGCCGTATCAGAAGGTTCCCACCCGTAGAGGCCTCCGGGGCCGCCATTCCACACTCCTGCGTTGATCGTGCTGATTCAAAGTGGATATGCCAGCCGCCGCTGCCCCGACGGCGATGTCGAGATTATCAGGTGTCTTGGTTGTCCGGTGTTGCACCATCCTGGCCCCCATCACCGGTTTCCGCGCTGTCCTGTCGCGATGAGCGGTATCGCAGCGTGATGACCGTCGCGGAAAATAGCAGCACACCGGCGATTATGGTGGGGATGACGCCGACTTGGCTGACTGTCCACGTCGCGATCTGCCGCGACTCACTTCCCGGGTCAGCAAGCGCGACGAAGACGAATACGGCGGCGAGAACCGTCAGCACGCCAATGAGAGCCCTCGTGCGCCGCTGGCCGAATTCGGTCCGCTCGCTGAGGATGCGTCCAGCTTTGATGATTCTGCCCACCCGGAACAATCGGATGGCACCGACCCACATCAGGGCGCGGAGGACCTGTACTGGCCCGAATGTGAGCAACACTGCCGGGATCGTGACCAATGCGATGGCGAGTGTCCACCAGTGTCGCCGCGCCCAGCGAATCGCGTCGCCGCTGACGAAAAGCAGGATCAGCGACTCCCCGAGAATCACCACAGCCGATAGCCAGTTCAGGACTGTGCCGGTGGTTGCTGCCGCGCCGTCGAACAGCGTGAGAAAAACCGCCGGAACGGACACGATTGCCGCGATCAGGACGGGCAGGGCGAAGCGGCGTTCGAGTTCTTCGGCGCGGTCAAAGCTCCTGCGATGGTTGCCGCTGCCCGGCTTAGTCCCCACTGGACTCATTGAATGCGGCGGCGTAACCACCCACGCGCTCAATGAGGTGCTGAATAAACGCTTCAGGGTCGGTTGCCACAGCGATGTCCGCATTCGGGGCGCGGCCCCACATCCCAACCCAGTCGGCCACTGTGGCACCCCGGGTCAGCGTGCCGGCGAGTTCGACGTCGACGGTCGCTGCGCGCGTGCGCACCCACTGGGGGTTGAGCGCCACCGCAGCGGCGAACGGATCGTGGATGTGCGCGATGAACCCCTGCTCATAGGCCCGGTGAAATTCCATGTAGAACCGTAGAGCATCGGAGAGATGTCGTATCACGGGGTTCGGGCAGCGAGAGCGCTCGCCGAGGGGGTCGTCTGCGGCGATACGCTCAGGCGGCAGGCCCGCTGCCTTCGCGAGTTCAGCAACGTGGCCGGGTCGCAGGATGATGCGTTCGGTGAGGTTGAGCCCGCAGATGATCGGCGGCTCAGCCGAAGTGCCCTCGTCGAACGCATCGAAAACGATTTTTGCCGCCTCGGGATCGACGGAGATGTTCCACTCTGCGACGGGCGTGGTGTTTCCCGGATGGTTGAACGCACCGCCCATGACGACAAGACGTTTGAGCATCGACGGAAGTTCGGGCTCCTGCTCGAGGGCAAGCGCCAGGTTTGTCAGCGGACCGGTCACGACGCCGACGAGCTGGCCCGCGTGCTTACGTGCCAGATCCACCCAGACGTCGGCCGCACTGCGGCTGGACAGGGTCCGGGTGGGCTCAGGCAGTTCGGCGTATCCGACACCCTGCGGCCCGTGCGTCTCCTCGCTCGTCTGCATGGGCGCCGTCAAGGGAACATCCGAACCGAGCGCAACTTCGATATCCGGCGCGCCGCAAAGTTCAAGCCAGGCGAGGTTGTTCGTGGCGACCTGCCGCGCGGCTACGTTGCCGCCCGTGGCTGCGATGGCACGAATATCTGCCTCTGGACTTGCAAGGAGGTACAGGAGCGCGAGTGAATCGTCGATTCCAGTATCGACGTCTAACATCAACCGCTGGCGCAACGATCCTCCTCTCGACTCCCTGACGAACCTATCCGATGTGTAAACACAGGGCGCGGTGGGGGTGTGTGGTCATGCGCTGCCGGGCCCCTTCCGTGCTGCCGGAACATGCAGGATGACATAGACTTGAATTTCGGTGGCCAGTCCGGTGTGCCACGAGTGCGGAGGTGGAAGATGGCTGCGGCGCAGGGCTCACGCGTGAAGACCCGCGACAGAATGGTCTTCAGCGCGATCGAACTGATGCGCGAACGAGGGTCTGCAGGTGTGACGATTGATGCGATTCTCACGCGAAGTGAGGCGCCGCGTGGCTCGGTGTACTACCACTTTCCAGCAGGCCGAAATCAGATCATTGCGGAGGCGCTCGAGGGGTCGAGCAGAGCCATCAGCGCACTGATCGAGTCGTCGATCGCCGATGGACCGCTCGAGGGGCTGCGCAGGATCCGCGCGTTCTGGGCGCAGATTCTGCAATCGAGCGATTACCAGGCCGGTTGCCCAGTCGTCGCGGTCATCGCCGGTGGCGGTGAGGACGAACAACAGCACGCCCAGGTTGTCGCCGACACCTTCCAGGTATGGCAGGAAGCGTTACTCGAAGGGCTAGTGGGGGAGGGTGTCGCCCAGGCCCGCGCGCAGAGCCTGGCCACCATGATCATCTCATCCATCGAGGGCGCGGTGATCCTGTGTCGCGCAGAGCGGTCGGTGACGCCTCTGGATAGCGTGATTGCAGAGCTCGAGCAATTGATCACGCCCGCAATCGCGAAGGCCGGCTGACCAAAGTCCCTCCCGTTCAGGGACCAAGGGTCCACAATTCGTGGCTTGTGGCCGTGACGTGAGCACTCCTTCGAGAGCGATTCTGGTGAGGCAGAGATATCCGCGATATCCGCGACCAGTCGTACCGAATGGAGTGGCGATGAGCACCCCACCGAGCACCCCGGGCTACAGCCCAGTGGACAAAGTGCTGAATGCTGCCGCGCGTCAGTCAGAAACACCCGATTTCGCAGTGGTGCGTGAAGCCCTGAACCGCGCGCGCCGCGCTCCTTCAGTCTGGAACCGGCAGCCATGGCAGTGGCGTTACGACGGCGCACGCCTGCACCTTTTCGCTGATCCTGAGCGGATGTCTGGGGTGGTCGACCCTGACAGCAGGCTCCTTCTCGTGAGCTGCGGGACGGCTTTGCACCACGGCGTCATCGCAATGAAAGGCCTCGGCTGGGAGAGCACTGTATCGCGGTTTCCAGTTCCCGGAAATCACTTGCTTGTAGCGTCCATCCAGCTCTCTCGCTCTGTGAGTGGGGATGGTGACGAATTGGCGATGTTCCTCGCGCTCGATAGCCGGCGTACTGAGACCCGCCCGCTCGCGTCACTCGGTCCACTTTCACCGGTGCCGCGGCAACTCGCGCGTTTCGCCGAGCAGCGTGGTGTCGCCCTTACCGTCCTCGATGACCAGGGCGTTGATGCCATCGCCTCAGCAGCACGACTGCCAACCCGCTCGGCGCGGCTTTCCAACTGGGGACTAGAGCCCGACTTCGCGGACGTGTGTGTGCTCACGACGGCTGAAGACACCCCAGAGTCGTGGCTGCATGCCGGGGAGGCGCTTTCTGCTGTGCTCCTGTTTGCGACGTCGATGAATGTGGCGACGTGTCCTGTGGTGGACGTCGAGGAGCGGGCGGTGATCAGCCGGGAAGCCGGTCGGTGCGGCGGGCGGCCGCATCACCAGAACCGGGTAGCCAGCGAGCCGAGGTATGCCCAGGCAGTTGTCCGGCTCGGACTGCGCCGATTTCCGGTGCTGCGCAGGTCTCACCGGCGCAACGTTCGGGATGTCCTGCAATACCGCTGAAGCGAAGGCGCGCGACGCGCAAGTGCCCTAAACCGTAACGAACCGGGCGTATCCTGGGCGAGTAGTGATACCAGGACGACTGGGCGGTCGGTGCACGATGAAGGAATCACGTCGTTCGCGGGCCGAAGCGGAGGCAGCGTCCCGCAGTGGCCTGAGCTGGGCAGCGCAGGGCGTGACGCAGGGGCTTTCTGTACCAGCGGATGTAGCCCGGCGCTTTGCGCTCGAGTGGGAGTCTCAGGGCCAGCCACCTGAGCTGCGCCGGTTTGTGTCCACATCTCCTGAGTTGCGCCGGCTCTCGCTAATGGAACTCATCAAGGTCGATCTGCATTTTCGATGGTTGGAGTTCCATAACCCAAAGCGGCTGAGTGAGTATGTTGCGGAGTTCCCAGAATTGCAATCCGCTCCCTTGCCTGCCGATCTGATCGCGGTGGAGTTCACTGTCCGCAGACAAGCCGGAGAGAACGTTTCACTCAGTGAGTATCAGCGGCGGTATCCCGGAAATGCTGTGCGGCTCGGGGAGATGCTCGGAGAAGACACGCAACTTCCCGACGACCGAACCGCACCGCAGCCCGGCACCGGCTGGCTCGACGAGTCTGCTACTCGCACCGCCGCGAGCCCTCCGAAGAGTGACCGATCTGTGGGCAGCCGGGCGGCCACGGCTCCGGGCGCCGCACGTCCCACGCTCGACGACGTCGAGGTGGGTCAGCAACTCGACGACTTCGATCTTTTGTTATCGCTCGGCAGTGGCGCCTTCGCGCGTGTCTTCCTCGCACGCCAGCGATCCATGCAGCGCCTTGTGGCCGTCAAGGTCTCGCATGATCACGGGACAGAGCCTCAAACGCTCGCGCAACTTGACCACGATTACATCGTTCGCGTTTTCGACCAGCGGGTGCTGCGCAGCCACAATGCCCGGCTGCTGTACATGCAGTATGTTGCCGGCGGCACGTTGCAGGGCGTTCTGCAGCGTGTCCGGTCGACTCCACCGGACGATCGTACGGGCCGACTCCTGCTCGACGCGATAGATGACGTTCTGGCTGAGAAGGCGGCGATCCGTCCCAGCGAGTCCCCTGTGCGCATGATGATCAGCGCGATGTCCTGGCCGGAAGCGGTTGCCTGGCTGGGGAGATGTCTTGCTCTCGCCCTCGATTATGCGGCCGACCACGGCGTGCTGCACCGGGACGTGAAGCCAGCGAACATCCTCCTGACCACCGACGGTGTCCCTAAGCTCGCTGACTTCAACATCAGCTTCAGCAACGAGATCGCAGGTGATAATCCCGTCTCCTACTTCGGCGGGTCGCTCGCCTACATGTCGCCCGAACAGCTCGAAGCATGCCATCCCGGACATGGCCGGACACCGGCTGATCTCGACACCCGGAGCGACATCTACTCCCTCGGAGTTGTCCTGTGGGAGCTGCTCACCGGGAAGCGGCCTTTCGGAGAGGAGTCGCTGTCAGCGGAGACGCAGGTCGCGCTCGGCAATATGCTCGATCTGCGGGAACAGGGAATTGCACCGGAAGCTGAGGCGACGGTGCCGGTTGACTGTCCGGCCACGCTCCTGCGGGTCCTGCGTGTGTGCCTGGAGAGCGACCGTGACGACCGCTGGTCCTCAGGCGCGATCCTCGCGCAGCAGTTCGAGCTCTGCCTCGATCCACATGCGCGCGACCTCGTCGACCCGCCACCGCGAAGCTGGCGTGCCCGGATGGAGCGCTGGCTGTTCCCGATCGCGTTCCTTGCGATTGCCGCACCGAATGCTCTCGCTGGGGTGTACAACACCACACACAACCACTCGCTCATCATCGGCAAAACGGATGCCGCGACGGAGGCCGCCTTCTGGACAGCCGTGGGGCTCACAAATGGGATCCTCTGGCCGATCGGCGCTGTGCTGCTACTGACCTTTGGCCGACGGCTTCTGGTTATTCCCCGGGGCCTTCGCAAGGGAAAGCAATACGATCCAGAGACTCTCGCGCATGTGCGAGCGGATACCCTGTTGCTAGGGGACCGCGTCGTAATGGTGATCTTCGGGTTCTGGCTCACCGCCGCGTTCAGCATCCCCATCGGCCTGGAAGTGTCCGGCGGTACGCTTCCGCCTGGTGCGTATCTGCACTTTCTCAGTTCTCTTTCCGTTCATGGGGCGCTGGCAGTCCTCTATCCGTTCTTTCTTCTCAATTTTTATCTGTTGCGCTGCATCTATCCGATGTTCCTCAAACACGGTCAGCCAACCGTCGACGATGCGCGGAGGCTGCGGGGGCTGCGTAAGCGCTGCATGATTTATCTGCCAATCGCGGCGCTGGTCCCGCTGGCCGGCGTGTATGCGGTGACGTTCTTGTCGCCGGAGGACGTGCAGGAAGTGATTACCGGACTCAGCGTGCCCGCCATGTTCATAATCGTTGCTTTCGTGGTCGCCTACTGGCTGTACCGCTTGATGGAGGACGACCTCCGCGCTCTCGAGCGGGTGGTCGCCTCGGGCCTGCGCACAACGGAGCCCTCGCATCCCGCTGAGAGATCGTGATCTGCCGCACTTGAGCCGTGCGAGATTGATAATCTTTCGGCATCACGCCCTAGCGGTACTTCGCCGCGCTGGCGTTTACCAGGGGAGATGCGATGCGGCGCGAAATCATGACGGGGGCTGTTCTTGCGGCGAGCGCGCTGCTGATTGCGGGTTGTTCGTCGAGCGTTTCCACTAGCGATCTGGAAGCGGAGATTTCCGCGGGGCTCGAAGAGCAGACGGGTGAGGCGCCCGCGTCCCTGGAGTGCCCTGATTCTCTTGATGCCGAGGTAGGGGCGACAGTGAGCTGTACGTTCGTCGACTCACTCGACACCGAGTACCGCGTCGAAGCCCGCGCCGCCTCCGTTGATGGCAACGACGTCGACTTTGAGTGGGAGGTCGCGGACATCGTCACCTACGGGGCTGCAGACCTCGAACTCGACCTCTCGCGAATCACGGGATTCGATGCCACTGAGGTGTCGTGTGAATCCGAGCTGCAAAACACTGCCGACGCCTCAGTTCGGTGCGTGGTTTCTCCGGAGGACGACGAAGAGTTCGCGGCGGTCGCGACAGTGGAGGCTGATGGCGAGGTGTACTGGTCACTCGATGAGGACGAGTGAGTGGGAGAAATGGCCGGAGTGTCCGTGCCTTGGCTAGGCTGTGAACGAAGTCACAGCGAAATGAGGTCCCGTGGAAGAGCCCGGACGGTGGCGTGTTTACGTCAGTGACGCAGCAGGAAGGAGGCGGTACTGGGACTTCCCGACGGATGTATCGCGATTGACGATCGGGCGCTCTGAGCAAGCGGACATTTCGCTTGCGGGTGACAGTCAGGTTTCCCGCCTGCACGCGGCGCTCGAAACAATCGCGGGCGAATGGACGGTCGTTGACGATGGATTGTCCCGCAACGGGACCTTCGTCAACGGCCAGCGCATCACGGGTCGCCGTCGGTTGCGGCACAAGGACGTCATCCTGGTCGGCGAGACAGCGCTGACCTTCGAGGACATGCTGGGGTCTACCGGAACCACAACGCGCGTCGGATCTTCGAGCGGCGGAGTGCCGGTTCTGACGGAGACACAACGGAACGTTCTCATCGCGCTGTGCCGACCGTACAAGGACAATGCGTCTTTCGCGCGGCCGGCCGCAAACCAGCAGATCGCCGACGAACTTTTCCTAAGCGTTGACGCGGTGAAGACACACCTGCGCACCTTGTTTGCGAAGTTTCAGGTGGAGGAGTTACCGCAAAATCAGAAACGCTCACAGCTCGCCGAACGAGCGATGCAGCTCGGGGTCATCACCGTTCGGGACCTTTAGCGGCTGGCCACGATAGAGCGTCCTCGCCCCAGGGGTGGGTCGGCCAGCGATAATCGGGAAATTCGTTGAACACAGGACGCGCGTAGACACAGTCGCCGTGCCCGATTGTCGTGGACTGCGGGGGAGCGGCCTGATTACCGCGTTCGGACTGGCGTCCCGGCAGATCGAGAAGCCGGTTCGCTGTCCCCGCCAGCGATACCATGACATCGTGGCCGTGGCCGTCCTCGAGGCGCTTGGTAAGTGCCCTGATTATCCCGGCGGCCAGGAAGTAGCCAGAGGCATGATCGAGCGCCTGAGCTGGGAGCGCTCCGGGAGTTTCGCCATCCGCAGACTCGATCAGAGAGATCCCGCTTGCTGCCTGCACGATGCTGTCGAACCCACGGCGCATTCGCCACGGGCCGTGCCAGCCCCATGCGGAAACCTCGGCGCGAACCATCCCCGGGACGATTGGAAGGTCAAAGACCGCCAGCGAACCGGGCCGATAACCGGTGACAAAGACGTCTGCGGTGCTGATGATTTCTGCAACCGAGTGGCGATCAGCGTGAGTCCGCAGGTCGGCTACTGTGCTGAATTTCCCTTGTCCTGTATCGAGATGTTGCCAGCCAATCTCGGGCATGTGGGGCGGGTCGATACGGAGAACCGTCGCCCCCAGCAGTGCGAGCGTCCGCGTGCAGACAGGGCCAGCAATGACCCGCGTCATGTCGACCACTCGAAGGCCTGCGAGACCGTTCAGCGAAGGGGCTGCGCGTAACCGGTCATCGCGTCGCCTGAATTGAACATTGGCCGCAACACTGCCTTGCGGACTTGTCCGCCACACGGATTCGGGACGGACTTGCACCGCGATCGCGCCGGCATCGACGGCAGCTGACTCGATTTCGGCAGATGCGCGGCGACTCAGTTCGCGAGCCAGGCTGTCCCGGTCTGCACGGTCTGGCAAACCGAGCAATGTGAGAAGACGACTTCTGTGGTGCGGATAGTTCGCGTGGGTCCGCACCCAGCCGTCCACGGTCCGGAAGAATCCTGAGTGCGGCGCGAAGGCGCTTGCCGGTTTACCCCGCCACCGAAACAACTGGTCGGACCTGAACGCCGCCGCGATGCGTTCCGCTGTCGCTACCAGAGCAGGCGGCTGGGAGCCGATTGCGGCATGGTATTCGCTCAGTGCGCGCGAAACATCACGGACCGCGTTCTCCGCGAGCTGTCCAACTGGCAACCGCGCCACCAGGTACGGGTTCACGTGTGAACTGTAGCGGCCGTGTCCTGATCCACCCGCGCGCGTCTCGTCCGGATCCAGAAGTAGCCAGCCCACGAGATCAGGACGCACGTTAGCAGCACTGCTCGCGCGAGGCCGAGGTGATCCTGCGGATACACCACGCCCGAAAGATAGTGGTCGATGAAACCAGACTGAGGCAGTCCTTCCTGTCCTGCGCGGTCCCGTGCCCAGTTCTCGACGTAGGTGAGCGGACAGTAGAGGGCAACACCCAGAATGTTGACGATCGCGAGACCGATAACCCAGACGACGGAAATCACGTGTAATGCGAACGTCTGCGCCCACCGCCACGCAAGGAACCCGCCGAACATGACGTAAGCGATGAACGCGAAGTGCAGCAGCATGGTCGCTTCGCCGATGATGCGATAAACCATGCACACACCTCCCCGCCTTGACCATTCGCGGTGCCTGTGAAGCCCCACTTTCCATGGTATGTCCGATTCGCCTGCTGTTGTCGGGCGAGTACTTCACCAGGGCGACGGCCGATAGTCCTTCAAGAAGCATCCGTAGAGGTCGGTCCCGTTTTCCCCTTGCACAATCGGGTCGTACACACGGGCAGCGCCATCCACGAGATCGAGTGGCGCGTGGAAGCCTTCTTCCGCGAGGCGCATCTTCGTCGGGTGTGGCCGCTCATCGGTGATCCACCCGGTATCAACGGCGGTCATCAGGATGCCTTCAGCGAGCATGTCTTCGGCGCTGGTCCTGGTCAGCATGTTGAGTGCGGCTTTCGCCATGTTCGTGTGGGGATGTCCGGGTCCCTTGTAGCGGCGTGAGAACTGGCCCTCCATCGCAGAAACGTTCACGACATATTTGCGGCGAGCGGGAGACGCCGCAAGCACGTGGCGCAGCCGCGAAACGAGAATGAAAGGCGCGACAGAGTTACAGAGCTGAACCTCGAGCAGTTCGAGCGGGTCGACCTCATGCACGCGCTGGATCCAGCTGTTGGAATCGACAAGGTCCGGGAGCAGGCCGCCGGCGTCGATCGCGATCCCTTTACTGATGCGCTCGGGAGACGCGGATCCCGCGACAAGCGCGAGCGCAGACACCTGTTCGGCGGAGAGCTCGGTGGCGTCGAGGGCTCCTGACAGCGCCGCGGGATGCAACTGGCTCGGCTTGCCGAACGTCACGTGCTCAGGGAGTTGCCCAGGTGGCAGCGGTGCTGTTTCTGCGTCGGCGAGAGCGCTATAGGCGCCAGGGGAGCGGCGCACAGTCTGGGCCGCGTTGTTGATCAGAATATCGAGCGGGCCTTCGCTGGCCATCATATCGGCGAGGGAGACGACTTGTGCGGGGTCTCGCAGGTCGACACCGACTACGCGCAGCCGGTGCAGCCAGTCGGCGCTGTCCTCCATCGCGGCGAATCGCCGCATCGCGTCCCGCGGGAACCGTGTGGTGATGGTGGTGTGTGCACCATCGCGCAGCAGTCGCAGCGCGATGTACATCCCGATCTTGGCGCGACCGCCCGTGAGAAGTGCCCGGCGCCCGGCGAGGTCCGCGCGTGCGTTGCGCTTGCTGTGCCCGAACGCCGCGCACTCCGGACATAACTGATGATAGAACCAGTCAACGCGGGTGTAGTCCTGCTTGCAGATGTAACACCCTTGGGGGCGCAGAAGCTCCCCCGCGGAGTCCCCGCACGTTGCAGATTTCAGCGCGATTCCCTGAGTTTCGTCATCAATCCGGTTGGGCGAACCTGTCGCCGTTGCTGCGATGATCGACGCGTCATGGCTCGACTTGGCGTCGCGGGCTTCGCGGCGCCGACGGCGCTTTAGGGTTTTGAACATGCGACCGACAGCGCGCTGGACGACCACCGAATCGGGGTGTTCCTTGTCGAGTTCTGCTGCCTGGTCCAGGACTCGCAGACAGACCGCAAGGTCATCAGGGTCGATCATGATTGTTGCGCGCCAGCCGTTTCTTTGTTCAAGGAGCGGGCAGCCCCCGTGCCCGGGCGTCGATTCTAACGGTTGCATCGCGGGGGTAGCCAGCGGCGTAGCATCGGCGGAAACCACATTGGACGAGAGGAAGCTAGTGAGCGAATTCCGGGATCGCCTTCGCGTCATCGCCGAGTTTCGGGAGAACGAGACAGAGAAGGTCCGTGACGTGCTGTTCGGGCGGCTCAACAGTCGCCTCGCCCGGTGGGAACCTAGCCAGGTGGAACTCGAACTGTCAGTGAAGGAACGCGACACACACTCGCAGCGGATGGTTCTCGAGTGCTGGATCAGCGGGATGCCAAAGTTCGTCGCGACTTCGACGGAGAGCGAAATTGACAAGGGCCTCGTTGAGGTTCGGGATGACCTGTGGAATCAGATCAACCGTGAGGTGACCAAATCCGAGACAGCACGTAATCGCTGACTCTGGACCACGAACAAAGGTCAGGAACTCTGGGAGTTCCTGACCTTTGTTCTGAGGTGTCCGAGGGGGGACTTGAACCCCCACGTCCTATACCGGACACTAGCACCTCAAGCTAGCGCGTCTGCCATTCCGCCACTCGGACATCCACGCTTGTAATGCGTGTGCCGGAACAGGCTAGCCCATAATTGCGGCGAACCCAAAATCCGCAGGTCAAGTATCGTGTTTGTGGTCTGTTTCCGGTTTCATGCGGATGGGGGCTCACCGCTCGTGGCTGCGGAAGCGGGACACCACCGGCGCACGATGGTAGGAAAGTGGAGTGACGTCTGACAGGAACTCCGGCCCGAATCCTCCTACGCCTGCTGCTAACGCATCAGGCAGCGGTGAACAGGCGGTGGCGTCGCAAGCGGAAAGTGAAGTAGTCGACCTCGTCTGCCGTCTCATTCAATTCGACACGTCGAATACAGGTGACCCGGCCACCACCAAGGGCGAGCGGGAATGCGCCGAATGGGTGGCTGCTCAGCTGCAGGAAGCCGGTTACGAGACCACCCTGGTTGAGTCGGGTGCTCCGGGCCGCGCCAACGTGTTTGCGCGGCTGGCCGGAGCCGACCCGGCACGTGGGGCGCTGATGATTCACGGGCACCTTGACGTGGTGCCAGCCGAACCGGCCGACTGGAGCGTTCATCCTTTCTCGGGTGCCATCGAAGAGGGTTACGTATGGGGACGCGGCGCGATCGACATGAAAGACATGGTCGGAATGACCCTCGCCCTCGCGCGTCAGTTCAAGAAGGAAGGCATCGTTCCGCCGCGTGACTTGGTGTTCGCTTTCCTCGCGGATGAGGAAGCGGGCGGCAAGTACGGCTCTCACTGGCTGGTCGACAATCGGCCCGACCTTTTCGACGGCGTAACTGAGGCTGTCGGAGAGGTGGGCGGATTTTCGCTCACCGTTCCGCGCCCAGACGGTTCGGAGCGGCGCCTGTATCTGCTGGAAACAGCGGAAAAGGGCATCGCGTGGATGAAACTGACCGCGAAAGCTCGTGCTGGTCACGGTTCTTTTCTGCATGAGGACAATGCGGTCACGTACCTCGCGGAAGCTGTCGCGAAGCTCGGTCGCCATCAGTTCCCCCTGGTTCTGACCGAATCGGTCGAACAGTTCCTGGGAGCGGTGGGCGAAGAAACCGGTCTTGATCTCGATCCAGCTTCGCCGGACCTAGAGGGAACCTTGGCGAAACTAGGCAGCATCGCCAGGATCATCGGGGCGACACTGCGCGATACCGCGAACCCCACGATGCTGCGGGCCGGTTACAAAGCAAATGTCATCCCACAAACCGCGGAAGCGGTAGTGGACTGTCGTGTGCTGCCAGGACGACTCCCCGCGTTCGAACGTGAAGTTGATGAACTCATCGGCCCGCACGTTGAGCGTGAATGGGTGACGAAGCTCGACACCTACGAAACGACGTTCGACGGTGACCTTGTCGACGCAATGAATGAAGCGCTGCTGTCACAAGACCCGGAGGCTCGTACTGTTCCGTACATGCTCTCGGGTGGTACCGATGCGAAAGCACTCGCGAAGCTGGGGATCCGGTGCTTCGGCTTTGCTCCGCTCCGGCTGCCGCCGGATCTCGATTTCGCCGCGCTGTTCCATGGTGTCGACGAACGGGTGCCGGTGGACGCTCTGACCTTCGGGACCAGGGTTCTCGAGCACTTCCTTCGCAATTGCTGACCTCCTTAACACCAACAGAAAGGGACTCTTGCTGTGAGCAATAATCCGTATGCATCATTGCCCGTCCTGCCGACTTTCGAGTTGAAGTCGTCCGATGTGAGGGACGGCGAGAGACTCGCGAACCCGCAGGTTTCCGGCGTTTTCGGTGCAGGTGGAAGCGACATTTCGCCGCAACTGAGCTGGTCAGGGTTCCCGCCGGAAACAAAGAGCTTCACGGTGTCGGTGCTCGACCCAGACGCGCCGACTGGGTCAGGTTTCTGGCACTGGGCGGTGGCCAATATCCCCGCCTCGGTGACGGAGCTGCCGGCCGGCGCAGGTCAAGAAGACAATTCAGCGCTTCCTGACGGGGCAGTTCAGTTGCAGAACGACGCAGGCTTCCGCGGATATGTGGGCGCCGCGCCGCCGGCGGGACATGGCACGCACCATTACTACATTGCGGTGCATGCTGTCGCTACGGAGCGGATTGACCTGCCCGACAATGCGACCCCAGGCTTCCTGGGCTTCAACCTCTTCTCGCAGGCCATCGCTCGTGCGGTGATCGTGGGTACCTACAGTCAGGAGTGAGCACCGAAGCTGGATCGTGAAGCATTGACCCTCCAGGGGAGGGAAGATGCTTCACGATCCAGCGAGCGGGGCGCGGTGTTCAGCGCCTACAGCCTCCGCGAGCGATGAGTAGCCCCGAGCACGGAGGCGTTGCGCGATTCCCTTGTTGATACGCCGAGGCCATACGGGTCCGCCGTAGATGTACCCCGTGTAGCCCTGGAGGAGAGTGGCGCCTGCTTCAATGCGTTGCCACGCCTGGTCCACAGTCTCGATTCCGCCCGCGGAAACCAGCGTGATCTGGCCGCCGACGCGGCGGTACAAGCGGCGCAGGACTTCGAGGGACCGGTCCGCGACGGGCGCGCCTGATAGCCCACCGGCACCCATCTCGATCACTTCGCCACCGGGGGTGTTCAGGCCGCTGCGTGCGATCGTCGTGTTCGTGGCGACGATGCCCGCCAGCCCCAGTTCGACAGCAAGGTCAGCGATGGCGTCAATGTCGTCGTCAGAGAGATCAGGTGCGATCTTCACGAGCACTGGGACGGTGACGGCAGCCGTGATTGCGGCGAGGAGGGGGCGAAGCGACTCGACTGCCTGCAGGTCGCGGAGACCGGGCGTATTGGGCGAGCTGACGTTCACGACGAGAAAATCGGAAAGCGGCCCCAACAGTTGCGCACTGGCAATGTAGTCGCTCGCCGCTTCCTCCGCTGGCACGATCTTCGTTTTACCGATGTTCGCGCCCACCGGTATCGAAGTGCGCCGGGTGCGAAGCTTGTTCGCGGCAAAGCCCGCGCCGTGGTTGTTGAAGCCCATCCTGTTGATCAGCGCGTGATCCGCGGGCAGCCGGTAGAGCCGCGGGGAGGGGTTACCGGGCTGCGGATGTGCGGTGACGGTGCCGATTTCCGCATAGCCGAAGCCAAGCGGACCCCATGCGTTGATCGCGGCTGCATTCTTGTCGAACCCGGCCGCGAGACCGAGAGGGGCAGGAAATGCAACACCGAACGTCGTCGTACGGAGAATCGGGTCATGCTGGCTCAGCAGCTTGCCCGCGAGCCAGCGCAGCGGCGGGAGAAAGCCGATTGTTTTGATCATGCCGAAAGCGAATCGATGGATCGCCTCCGGGGGAAGGAGGAACATCACCCTCAGCAGAATGTTGTACACCTAGTTCTCCCTGATCATGCTTATTCGTCTGAGGTGGTCAGCGGGATGCGCTGCACACCGCCACCCGTCGCGGATGACACGTATAGGTATCCGCCCGCGCTGTCCACAGCGACCGAGTCGGGTTGTTGCACGGTCGCGAACCGGGCTACTTCGACCGGGATCCCAGTGTCCAGCGCATAGGCGGCGACCTCGTTGAGTCCGGTTTGCGTAACCCAGACGCGGTCCCTCTGAGCATCGTAGGCAATACCGAACGGAGAATCAGGTACCGGATACCGTTGACGTAGCACGAGTCGGTCCAGTGTGTAGACGAGTAGCTCACCATCACGGGTGTTGACAACGAAAACGCGACCTTCACCGTCGGTCACGGCGTTGCTGGCGCCGTTGCCGGCGCGCAGCGCAAAACCGAGTGTGCCGCGTTCAGGAAATACCTCGATGATCATGCTTTGCCGCCGGTCTATCGCCGCCAGATTCGCGCCGGAGGCGATGAGGACATCCGCCGAAACGAGACCGGTGACCGGGCGTTCGCTGTCTTCTCCGGCGAAAACCTGACCGCGATCAGTTCCTGCCGCGATCGTCCCATCGGGCCGCGCAACTGCTGCTGTCCACTCTGCGGTGATTCCGCTTGGGGAAGCTAGCTGGACTTCACCGCTCTCGAGGCTGACGACAGCGATGTCGCTTCCTGCAGCAGTGATGGCGTTGCCGGAACCATCTAGCGTCAGGCTGGTCCCAGGACCGGGGAGCGCGACCCGAGTGGCGTCACTCATCGGATCCTGGGTCGAGCCCGAAAAATAGAGGAGCTCATCATCGGCGAGCACAACGAGCGAATTGGTTGCCTCGTCAAACGCGGTTGCGGTCACCGATAGGTCGAGGGGGAGGACCTCTCCATCTGGATCAATGGACACGGGTGACTCCGCCGCCCTAGCTGGGGGCACGACCTGCACGTCGGGTTGTTCATCCGACGAGCACCCCGCGAGCGCGAGCGCCAGGGCTGATGAGAAGGCAACCGAAACAGCCACGGTACGCCGAGGGTGCCGCCGTCCCTCACAACACATTGGTGACAACTCTGCCATTCCTCCCGATCCGCCCCAATGAATTGTTGGAGGTTGTATCGTTGAATACGCAACTGAGTAGTACGCGCCCATGGCGGTCGCGCTGGCCTCCACGCTTCGCTTTGTGCGCCGTCCGAAGATCGAGGTGGTTACTTATGTGCAACCGGAGATCGATATGACAGCTCACAACGCCCCTGTGTTCGTCATCGATGACCTTTCCATCGGTCCGTATGCGCACGGCTTCGGCCAGACACGAGATGGCCGGACTTTCGCATTTCAGGTGCGTGATAGCACCCTCCACCGCAGAACACTTCACGTCGAGGTGTACCGGGCGGATCTCGAGACAACCGTACCTGACAGCTCTGACATTGAAGCATTCGTGGATCGTTCGGTAGTCGATGTTGACCTCTGCGACGAACGCAGCATTTCGGCGGCAGTGCGGGACGCCGTTGCTGAGGCTGAATCAATAGCTGTTAATGCCAGCGAAGGCAACGCCGTGCGCGCGCTGTTGAGCCGCATCACCTCAGCGATCAGTTAGCTGAACCAGTTAGAAACACGGCTTCGAGATCAGCGAATATCGCCGCATTGAGAGAGAACGAGCTGATCGCTTCCGCAACGAGGGCGTCGCGTTCGGCGGGAGTCAGGGGAGCGGAATCAAGGCTGCGGCGATAGGCGTCTTTGAACGGTTTGACTTTGGGAATGGCATCGAATCGGTAGAAGCGCACCCCGTCATGGGTGAAGCCATATGCGCGCTCAAGCGCGCGACGGATGATCTGACCACCGGACAGGTCGCCCATATACCGGATGTAGTGGTGTGCGATGAACGCGGCGTTCGAACTGTAAGCGACGTCCCGGATGCGGTGGGTGTAGTCCAGAGTCGCGGGTACAGGGTCGATCTGGTCGAGCCATCCCGGACCACTGAGAAAACGGAGGTCCTTTTCCAGTTCGGGAACGCGCAAGAGCGCCTCGTCGAGAAACGGGCGCACCACCGGATTATCGCGGTGTGCGGCCCCAGCGTCTTCGAGGCTTAGATACACGAGATGCAACTGCCCCAACATCTGTGTGTAGGCGTCGAGTGGCAGGTGGCCGCTGACTAGCGCGTCGACGAACGGTGATTCCTCCGCTGCACGGTGTGCTGCGCTCGTTTCGGATTTGAGCCGGGTGTGAAATGCCATGTCGCCCCCACAACGTTCTCGCGAAAAGCTAATCTGCGTAGGCTAGCCTGCCTTTGACCATATCTGCTGAGGACGAGATTCAGGGGGTTCCATGATGGCGTGGGCCCACAGCGTCCGTGCTGTATGCGCCGCTTTCGGTACCGCGGGATCACTCGCCGTTGCCGCAGGGGCGGCGTCCGCGGCGCCACTTGTCGACGTGTCACCGGCAGCCGGGCTCCGCAGTGGTGACGTCATCACCGTGGCAGGCAGCGGATTTGACCCGGACGCGGGTTATTACGTTTCCACGTGTATCGCAGGTTCCGCGGGACCAGCAGGACCTCGATGTGTGGGTGGCTCGCCGCAGCAGGGCACCTCCCTGTGGGTTACCAACGATCCGGAAGCGCCCGGAACAGCGATTCCCCTGAGCAGCGCTGGCACCTTTGAAGTAGAGCTCACTGTGGAAACGACCGGCAATGGCGTGGACTGCAGGGAAGACGAGTGTGCCGTCACCGTCTACTTCGATCATGTGAATGGCTTCGGGACCGTCCACGAAAGCCCTCTCGAGTTTGCAGCGGCCACCGTGCCGCCCACCGCGGAACCCGCGGGGACGACAGCGCGTGAACCGCTTGGGGTAAACGGTGGCGGTGCTGCTGAATCCGCGACTGAGGCCGCAGGCGATAGCTCTGCGCTCGCGTGGACGGCGCTAGCTGCGGCGTCGATCGTGATCGTTGCGGGTGGTATCGCGATTGTCACGCGCCGCCGGGCGCGGGGATAGGTCGCGGAGACTGGTCCTGTGCGATGCTGCGCACAGTTGAGGCACACCAAGGCGCTCTCGCCCACGCCGTCGCTAGCAGGAAGGTACGGTACTACCTCATGGAGCTCGGCCTGAGATTCGGAGTCGCGCAGTGACGTCGGTACTTGCCCAGGGCGGCGATGCCGCCATCGAGCATATGACGTGGCTTCAGGTGATTGTGCTGGCAGTGATCCAGGGCCTTACTGAATTCCTGCCCATTTCGTCCTCTGGTCACCTCCGGCTCGCGGATGAGCTGCTTTTTGGCACAGACGCTGGTGCTTCGTTCACCGCTGTCAGCCAGATCGGTACCGAGGCGGCCGTCATCGTGTTCTTCGCAAAGGACATCTACCGCATTGCGATTGCCTGGTTTCGCGGCCTGTTCAATCGCGATGAGCGTGATGTTTTCGAGTACAAGCTCGGCTGGTACATCATCATCGCATCGCTGCCTATTGGGGTGCTGGGCTTCATCTTCCGTGACGAAGTCCGCACCGGAGCGCGCAACCTGTGGATCATCTCTTCGATGTTCATCTTTGCTGGCCTCCTGCTCGCCGCAGCGGAATACTGGGGCCGCAAGAAACGGCATATGACTGAGTTGCGCATGCGGGATGCCGTGGTGATGGGTGTGGCCCAGGCGGGGGCGCTGATCCCTGGCGTATCCCGATCCGGAGGCACCATTACCGCTGGCCTAGCGATGGGGCTCTCCCGATATGCCGCCGCGCGGTTCTCCTTCTTGCTCGCAATCCCCGCGGTGGTCGCCTCGGGTGTGTTCAGCCTTCCGGATGCCTTCAATCCCGCTGGTGAAGGATTGGCCGCAAGCGGCATGCAGCTCGTTGTGACGACTGTCATCACCTTCATCGTTGGCTACGCGTGTATCGCCTGGTTCCTGAAGTTCGTTCAGCACTATTCGATGTACTGGTTCGTCGGCTACCGCGTTGTTGTAGGTCTGCTCATCATGGGACTGCTCGCCGGCGGCGTTATCAGCGCGACCTGACGGCTACCCTGGGGCCTTATGACGGTGTTGCTGGTGCGCCATGGCCGCTCCCACGCGAATACGTCGGGCCTCCTTGCGGGCCGGACTGCGGGGGTGAGCCTAGACGAGCGTGGTCAGGAGCAGGCTCTGTCCCTTGCTGGCCGCCTGGCCAGCCTTCCAATTCGCGGCATCGTGTGCTCGCCGCTACTGCGATGTCAGCAGACCGTCGACCCGCTGGCACAGAAACTCGGCCTTGAGCCGCTTCCTGATACGCGGCTGCTCGAGGTGGACTATGGGGAGTGGACGGGCAAGCCGCTGTCGGAGCTCGTGAAAGAACCGTTATGGGCGGTGGTGCAGCAGCACCCATCCGCCGTTGTTTTTCCAGGCGGTGAGTCCTTAGCGCAAGTGCAGTCTCGCGCGGTCGCGGCGATCCGCGAGCATGACAAGCGGTTGGCGGTTACCAGCGGTGGGGATGGGCTCTGGCTGGTGTGCACACACGGAGACGTGATCAAGTCCATCGTGGCGGACGCGTTAGGTCTGCACCTCGACGGTTTTCAGCGGATAATCGTCGAGCCCGCGTCCATCAGCGTCGTGCGCTACACCGAGACGCGGCCCTTCCTGCACCATCTCAATGACACGGGCGCGGATTTCGCGCACCTGAAGCCGCGCGAGTCAGGCAAAGAGGGAACATCTGATGCGGTCGTGGGTGGTGATGTGCCCCGGTGACTGTGTGCGACTCATCCCGTGTCCTATAGGCCGAGCCGGTTAGCCGATTCTTCACCAGATCTCGGGCCAGTTAATGTGGGAGGTGCCATGTCTCGCGTCATACACGTTTTCCGGACTCCCGACCGTTTTATCGCAGGAACAGTCGGTGAGCCCGGCGAGCGCACTTTCTACCTGCAGGCTGTGCATGTCAAGCGCGTGATCAGCGTCATGCTGGAGAAACAGCAAGTCAAAGTGCTTGCAGAGCGTATCGGTGCGATGCTCGACGAGGTCCAGCGGCGCTTCGGGGCGTCCATTCCGCCGCCAGAGACTGACCTGACTGACGCAAGTCCGCTTGAGACACCGATCGAACCCGAGTTCAGAGTGGGAACAATGGGGCTCGGCTGGGACTCTGAAGCGAGCACAGTCGTCGTTGAACTGCTCGCATTCACGGAGGGCGAGATCGACGAATCCGTCGTCCTGGGTGACAGCGAAGAGGGGCCAGACGCCGTTCGGGTTTTCCTTTCGCCTGCTCAAGCTAGACAATTTGTGGCCCGGGCTGAACGCGTTGTTTCGGCAGGCCGGCCTCTGTGCCCCCTTTGTGCCTCCCCGCTCGATCCGGAGGGGCACCTGTGTATCCGGCTGAACGGATACCGGAGAGGGGCGGAGATCGATCCGTCTGACATAGACATCGACGCCCTCGATGATCCGGACGACCCTAGTAATGACCCCAGTGACGACCCTGATGACCTCGACGATCCCGACTTGTAAGCCAGCGCCGTGACAGGTCCCCTGGGTAGCTCTCCTGAACCGGTGGCGGTGGACGAGGTGCTTCGTGACGGCGAACTGACGGTTCTCGGCCAGCTGCGCGCGGCGAGCAACGCGAGCTTCCTTTGTGACGCGTCCAAGGGTGCCACTGTCGTCCGGTGCATCTATAAGCCGATACGGGGGGAGCGCCCGCTCTGGGACTTTCCTGACGGGACTCTGGCAGCGCGTGAACTGGCTGCCTTCCGGATCTCCAGCGAACTGGGGTGGGGAATCGTGCCGACCACAATGGTGCGGGAGGGCCCTTTCGGGCTGGGTGCAGTTCAAGAATGGATTACCGAACTCGACGAGGACACAGTGGGCCAGGCGCTGCTGGGATTGTTCCCGATTGACGCTCTCCCGGCGGGCTGGCTGCCGGTGCTTCGCGCTGTGACGAGCGATGACGAAGAAGTCGTGCTTGCGCACGCTGACGATGTCCGTCTGGCCCGGATTGCTGTCTTTGACCTCGTTGTGAACAACGCGGATCGCAAGGGCGGTCACGTTCTGGCAGGTTCGGACGGCGCTGTCTATGGCATCGACCATGGTATTAGTCTGCACCGCGAGGATAAGTTGCGGACGGTGCTGTGGGGCTGGGCAGGCCGGGCGATCAGCGACGATCATCTTGCGGACCTGCAGCGCCTCGGTAAGGCTGTTGCGGGCGTGTTCGGTGATGAGTTACGGGCATTGATCACCGATGAGGAAGTGTCTGCGACGGTGAGGCGGATCCGGCGCATTCTGGACGAACCGTACTTTCCACGTCCGGTATCAGGGCTTGGTCCGGTTAGCCCCATTCCCTGGCCACCGTTCTGAACACATACAGTGGTTGCCATGCTCTCCTGGTCTGCACCTGAACTTCCGAGCGTCGGCGATCTGCCTGGAGGATTGCGCGAGTCCGGTCCCGCATTGCGTCTGTATGACACAGCAGACCGTGCGATACGTCCGGTGACGCCCGGTGAGACAGCCACGATGTACGTCTGCGGAATCACTCCGTACGACGCGACGCATCTGGGTCATGCCGCCACGTATTTGACCTTCGACGTCATCAACAGGATTCTTCGGGCCCAGGGGCACGACGTCCACTACGTCCAGAACGTCACTGATGTGGACGACCCGCTATTCGAGCGCGCGAACCGCGATGGTGAGGACTGGGTTGTACTCGGTATGCGCGAGACAGCACTGTTCCGCGAGGACATGGAAGCCTTGCGAGTGCTGCCGCCGCGTGACTACATCGGCGCTGTGGAGTCGATGGGCGAAGTCATCGAGATGGTTGAAAAGCTGATGGCATCCGGCGCCGCGTACGTCGTCGACGACCCAGTTTTTCCGGACGTGTACTTCCCGATCGATGCGACGGTTCAGTTCGGCTACGAGTCTGGGTACGACGATGCCACGATGCGGAAGTTCTTCGCGGAGCGCGGGGGCGACCCGGAACGTCCCGGCAAGCGGCATCCCCTCGATGCGCTGATCTGGAGAGCAGCCCGTGAGGGCGAGCCGAGTTGGGATTCTCCGTTCGGCGCGGGGCGGCCCGGCTGGCATATCGAGTGTTCGGCAATCGCGCTTAACCGGATCGGTACAGGGTTCGACATCCAGGGCGGCGGGAGTGACCTGATCTTCCCGCACCATGAGTTTTCGGCAGCACATGCGGAAGCCGCGACAGGTTCGGAGCGGATGGCCCGGCATTACATTCACACCGGAATGATCGGACTCGACGGTGAGAAGATGTCGAAGAGCCGCGGCAATCTTGTTTTCGTATCGAAACTGCGCGGCGAGGGTGTGAATCCTGCGGCGATCCGACTTGCTCTACTCGACGGGCATTATCGTGCTGACCGGTCCTGGACAGCGGAACTGCTGGGTCAGGCAGAGCAGCGTCTCGCACTGTGGCGCGCCGCGGCGGCGAGGCCGTCGGGCCCGCCCGCTGACGATGTTTTAGCCCGAGTTCGACAGCACCTCGCCGACGACCTGGATACGCCTAAAGCGATTGCTGCACTTGATTTCTGGGCGGAAGAAGCGGTGGCGAGAGGGGGATCCTCCAGCTCGGCACCCCGGGATGTGGCGCTCCTCACGGATGCACTTCTGGGAATCTCGCTTCAATAGGAAACGTTGACGGGTCAACTGCCGATACACCTATAGAAGCACATCTGCTGAGTTTGCTGGCGGATGTGGGGAGCGAACTACATGTGCGTGGGAGTTGATCCGGATGACCGGCGGCAGTGTCACCCTGAGTGTGACGAATATGACTGAGGAAACGCTCGAACTAGACACTGCTGGGCAGGATTATCTTGCGGTGAATCGGGCTGAGACTGCGCCGCGTGCGATACCAGGGCACGCGGCCGCGCGATTCTCAGCGCAGAAAAGCCAAAGCGTCACATTCCTGATCGGCGGGGATCCCGATCGCCCGGTGTTCATCCAGGTCGCCGACGGCGCGCAGGCTGTCGACGACAGCTGCGGAATTGATGTGTGGGCACCGCCCGTTTATTCGGTCGAGGTGATGGGCGTCGGCTCGGGACGTGTCGCGGTCTCCCTCGCGCCGTCTCATAAGCGCGCCGCTGCCCGGTTCGTCGCGTGAACGCTACAGGCTGAAACCGCCCGGATTGCCGGAGCCGCCGTGGCCCCCGTGCCCGCGCGGGCCCCGGCGCCGGAGATACCGCTCGAACTCGTGCGCAATCTGCTCGCCGTCAATTTTTGACATCAGCTCGCCAAGATCATCTTCCGCGTCCCCACGCTCTTCCAGCGCCCGCACGTAATCAGCAATCTCTTCGTCCTCGCTCGCCATCTCCGTGATCGACTGCTCCCACTCCTCGGCCTGGCTGGGCAACTCTCCAAGAGGTACTTCGATATCGAGGACATCCTCGACGCGCCGCAGCAGCGCAACGGTTCCCTTGGGATTCGGCGGCTGTGAGACGTAGTGGGGGATCGCCGCCCAGAACGACACGGCTGGGATGCCGTGCCGCACGCACTCGTCTTGCAATACTCCGATAATCCCCGTAGGACCCTCGTACTTGGTCTGCTCGAGGTTGTAAATCTTTGCTGCCTCGGCGCTGTACGCGGTTCCGCTTACGGGTACCGGCCGGGTATGGGGAGTGTCGGCAAGTAGCGCCCCAAGCATGATGACGGTGGCCACGCCCAGGTCATCCGTCGCGTCGATCAGTTCGCGGCAGAATGCTTTCCACCGCAAGTTCGGCTCGATGCCGCGCAGCAGGATGACATCACGCTCAGAGCCGGGAGGTCTGCAGACCGAAAGCCGCGTCGTTGGCCAGTCCAGTTCGCGGGAGACGCCACTGACGAGCCGGACTGTGGGCCGATTCACCTGGTAGTCGTAATAGTCATCTGGGTCAATCTCAGCGAGGGGCTCCGCATCCCAGATCAGCTCGAGATACTCGACGGCATCGCTAGCAGCGTCACCGGCATCGTTCCACCCCTCAAAAGCGGCGATGAGGATCGGATCGCGCAGCGGGCGCGATTCACGGGTCAGATTGCGGAGGGTCACCCTCGCAGCCTACGACCGCTAGGCGATCTGTGTGTATGCGGCACGAAACACGGGTGTTGCGCCAAACTGGTTCCGCGTCGATTCCGAATAGGCTCAGTGAGTGGGATAACCTGCCGAAGTACCCCGACTGTCGCACTACCCTGGAGTCCATGCCTGTGTCTGTTCGTACGTCCCTGCTTGATGCGCTCACTCAGCGTGTTGTCATCGGCGACGGGGCCATGGGAACAATGTTGCAGGCCGCGCACCTTACGCTTGATGATTTCCGTCAGCTCGAGGGCTGCAACGAGATCCTCAACGACACGCGTCCTGATGTGCTGCGCGATATCCACCTCGCGTATCTCGAAGCCGGTGCCGACGCGATCGAGACGAACACGTTCGGCTGCAACTTGCCGAACCTCGCCGATTACGACATCGCCGACCGGATTCGCGAGTTAGCGGAGAAGGGCACGCGCATTGCGCGCGATGCGGCCGACGAAACCGGTCCGAGTGCCGACGGGATGCCACGGTTCATACTTGGGTCGATTGGGCCGGGCACCAAACTCCCCACGCTCGGTCACGCGCCATTCGCATCACTGCGGGACGCATATACCGAGTGCGCGCTGGGCATGATCGATGGTGGAGCGGATGCCATCCTCATCGAGACATGCCAGGACTTGCTGCAGGTGAAGGCAGCGATCATCGGCGCGCAGCATGCCATGGATCAGGCGAACACGCGGTTGCCTATCATCACCCATGTCACCGTCGAGACGACCGGAACGATGCTGCTTGGCAGCGAGATCGGGGCGGCGCTGACAGCGCTGGAACCGCTCGGTATCGACCTGATTGGCCTGAACTGCGCGACGGGACCAGAGGAGATGAGCGAGCACCTGCGCCATCTTTCCAAGCACTCCCGGCTGCCTGTGTCCGTGATGCCGAACGCTGGCCTCCCAGTGCTCGGGGCCAACGGTGCGGAGTATCCGTTGACGGCGGAGGAACTTGCTGTTGCGCTGAGCGGCTTTGTGCGGGAATTCGGGCTTGCACTTGTCGGTGGCTGCTGCGGCACCACGCCGGAGCACATCCGCCAGCTGCGTGCCGCCGTACTCGAGACGCGGCAAGCTGAGCGCGATCCGCAGCCAGAGCCAGGGGTAGCGTCGCTGTACTCGCACGTGCCGTTCAAGCAGGACAGTTCGATCCTGATGATCGGTGAGCGCACCAACGCCAATGGCTCAAAAGCGTTCCGTGAAGCGATGCTCGCGGGCGACTTCCAGAAATGCCTTGATATCGCGAAAGACCAGACGCGCGACGGGGCGCACATGCTCGACCTGTGCATCGACTACGTCGGGCGCAACGGCGCCGAGGACATGTCGGAACTTGCAAGCCGTCTCGCGACGTCCTCAACGCTGCCGATCATGCTTGATTCAACAGAGCCAGAGGTTCTGCGCGCAGGACTCGAACACCTCGGTGGCCGCTGCGCGATCAACTCGGTCAACTACGAGGACGGCGACGGCCCGGACTCCCGCTTCCATCGCATCATGCGCCTCGTCAGGGAACACGGCGCTGCTGTGGTCGCGCTGTGCATCGACGAAACCGGACAGGCTCGTACCGCCGAAGACAAGGTCCGTGTGGCGGAGCGCCTCATCGATGACATCACCGGTAACTGGGGCTTGCGTGACGAGGACATCATCGTCGACTGCCTTACCTTCACCATCGGTACGGGTATGGAAGAAAGCCGCAAAGACGGCGCTGCCACGATCGAGGCGATCCGCCAGCTGAAGGAGCGGCGGCCCCAAGTGCACACGACGCTGGGGCTCTCGAACATTTCGTTCGGTCTTAACCCCGCCGCGCGGCAGGTGCTCAATTCAGTGTTTCTGCACGAGTGTGTCGAGGCTGGCCTCGACACGGCCATCGTGCACGCATCAAAGATCTTGCCGATGTCGAAAATCGGTGACGAACAGCGTGAAGTGGCGCTCGATCTCGTGTATGACCGTCGCCGCGAGGGATATGACCCGCTGCAGAAATTCATGGACCTGTTCGAGGGCGTGTCAGCTGCGTCGGCACGGGAATCCCGGGCTGAGCAACTTGCTGCACTGCCGCTCTTTGAACGGCTTGAACGGCGAATCATCGACGGTGAACGGAATGGCCTCGACACGGACCTCGAAGAGGCAATGAAAGAGAAGCCGCCGCTCGCGATTATCAATGAGAACCTCCTTGCCGGCATGAAGGTGGTCGGCGAGCTTTTCGGTTCGGGACAGATGCAATTGCCGTTCGTGCTGACCTCCGCGGAGGTCATGAAGACTGCTGTCGCGCATCTCGAACCCCACATGGAGGCGACGGGGGATTCCGGCAAGGGACGGATCGTCCTCGCGACCGTCAAGGGGGACGTTCACGACATCGGTAAGAACCTTGTCGACATTATTCTGTCGAACAACGGATACGAGGTTATCAACCTCGGTATCAAGCAGCCCATCGCGAACATCCTTGACGCGGCTGTCGAGAAGAAGGCCGACGTTATCGGGATGTCAGGTCTTCTAGTGAAGTCCACGGTCGTGATGAAGGAGAATCTCGAGGAGCTCAATTCCCGCGGGTTCGCGGATAAGTTTCCCGTGCTTCTCGGTGGCGCCGCGCTCACCCGTTCCTATGTCGAGAATGACCTGACTGCGGTCTATCACGGTGATGTGCTGTACGCACGTGACGCGTTCGAGGGCCTGCGGCTGATGGACACCATCATGGCAGAGAAGCGCGGCGAGGGTCCTGACCCGAACAGCCCAGAAGCGGTCGCCGCGCGCGAGAAAGAAGCGGAACGCAAGGCGCGCCACGAGCGGTCGAAGCGGATCGCCGAGAAGCGGAAAGCGGAGCAGGCTCCGGTGGTTGTTCCCGAGCGGTCCGACGTCGCTGAGGACCTCGAGGTTCCTGTGCCGCCCTTCTGGGGCACCCGGATCGTGAAGGGCATCAGTCTTGCGGAGTACTCGACCACGCTCGACGAACGTGCCCTGTTCCTCGGGCAGTGGGGCTTGCGCGGCGTGCGAGGTGGGGAGGGGCCTTCTTATGAAGAGCTTGTCGAATCCGAGGGCCGCCCACGCCTGCGCTACTGGCTCGACCGCCTGAGTACCGAAGGCATTCTCGCTCACGCAGCTGTCGTGTATGGCTACTTTCCTGCCGTCTCAGAGGGTGACACCGTCTTCGTTCTCGAATCACCGGATCCTGACGCTCCGGTGCGGTTCGAGTTCGAGTTCCCGCGCCAGCAGCGTGACCGGTTCCTGTGCGTCTCTGATTTCGTCCGGTCCCGGGCCAGGGCTCGTGCGACGGGACAGGTCGATGTGCTGCCGTTCCAGCTTGTGACCATGGGGCAGCCCATCGCGGACTTCGCGAATGAGCTGTTCGCAGAGGACCAGTACCGCGACTACCTGGAAGTGCACGGTATCGGCGTGCAGCTTACGGAGGCGCTCGCCGAATACTGGCATCAGCGAGTCCGGGAAGAACTCATCATGCCCAACGGGGCCGCTGTCGCTCGTGAAGACCCAGCGGACGTACAAGAATTCTTCCGGCTTGGCTATCGCGGCGCGCGCTACTCGTTCGGCTATGGCGCCTGCCCGAACCTTGAAGATCGGGTGAAGCTCGTCGAGCTGCTCGAGCCGGGCCGGATCGGTGTAGCGCTCTCGGAGGAACTACAGCTGCATCCGGAACAGTCGACCGATGCTTTTGTTCTGCACCATCCAGAAGCGAAGTACTTCAATGTCTGATCTTGGTCCGCGTGCCGTTCTCTGGGACATGGACGGCACGCTTCTCGATAGCGAAAAGATCTGGGATATTTCACTCGATCTGCTTGCTGAGCATCTTGGCGGTGAACTCTCTCATGCCGGCCGAGAAGCCATGGTGGGTTCGAACATGGCGCACAGTCTGACGATCCTGTTCAGCGACCTCGGCCTGGCCTACGAACCCGAAGATCTGATTCAGGCAGGAAAATGGCTGCGTAATAAGACATCGGAGCTGTTCGACCAGGGGATCGACTGGCGGCCAGGTGGGCAGGAGGCACTCGACATGGTCGCGGCGGCTGGCGTCCCGATGGCGCTGGTGACCAACACCGAGCGCGTGCTGACTGAGCGGGCTCTCGGAACGCTGGGGCGCAGCCGGTTCGATGCCATCATCTGCGGTGATGAGGTTGAGCGTGGCAAGCCGTCACCGGAGCCGTACCTCAGGGCTGCCGCCGAACTCGGTTTCGCCCCGGGGGACTGCGTCGCCATCGAGGATTCACCGACAGGCAGCGCAGCGGCCGAGTCAGCAGGATGCGCATTGCTTGTCGTGCCGTGTGCGGTACCGATGGCGCCGGCGCCGGGACGCGTGCTGCGGGAAAGTCTTGAGGGACTGTCCTGGGAAGACCTTCATACTGTCTGGACTCGATGAGTAGTCTGGCGTGGTGGCGCACCCCCGGATGTACACCGACTCGGACCCATGGCTGAATGAGATCCGTGACATCGCGCTGAGTTTGCCTGAGGCCGCAGAGGTTGAGGCGTGGGGAAGACCAACCTTCCGGGCGAAGAAGATGTTCGGCATCTACAACGGGAGTCTCAGCGAGCGATTGAGCCTTGAGTTCCGTCCGGACCTCTCGGAATCGGAAGCACTGCGGCAGGATCCGCGGATCTTCGTGCCGCCGTATACGGGCGCTTACGGCTGGCTTGCACTCGACCTCCTGGTGGAAACGCCGGACCTGCAGGAAATCGCCGAGTTGCTTGAGACGTCGTATCGGCTCGGAGCACTGAAACGGATGATCAGAGCGCTCGATGAGCGATAGCCCCAGAGCACTAGCTGATCTCCCATACGCGGAGTATTTGGAACGCCGCAGTGCATTGCCGGAATGCGACGATTCGGCTGATTGCGCACTGTTCGACGGGGTGGAAGCGACAGACCTTGCGGTGAAAGGTGTGAGGTTCACCGAATGCGCTTTCGACGCGCTGAGGACTACGGCGAGTTCTTTCCAGAGTTCTCACTTCAGTGAGGTGTGGGTACACGGTTCACAGTTTGTGAGCGGAACATTCGCGGACACGAGCTGGCAGAATTCGGAGCTGGTCACCTCGTCGTTCGCAGGGGTCGAGATGCACGGTGTGACGTTTCGCCGGGTTGTTTTTCACAATTGTAAGTTCGATTCTGTGAATTTTCGCAGTGCACGGATGCGGGATGTGACGTTCGCGGATTGCGTCCTCCGGGATACCGACTTCGGTGGTGCCTCGCTGGAGCGTGTGTCCGTGACGGGCAGCGAACTCGCTGGGATCAAACTGGACCATGCGACCCTCAAGGACGTCGATCTCCGGGGCGCGACGCGTCTCTCAATCGCTTCGGGAACTGAACGCTTGGGCGGAGCGATGATCACGCCGCTGCAGCTGGTAGAGCTCGCTCCAGTGTTTGCCCGAGCGCTTGGAGTGCTGGTGCGAGACTGACTGTCAATCCTGCTGGTTCGCGAAGCGTTCGAGACGGTCGAGGCGTTGCTCGTCGCTCGTTCGCGGACACGTTGCGCAGGTGACGCCACCATCCGCGACTTTGAAGTAGTAGCAACAGCTGATCCGTTTACGCGTTAAGTGCGCGCGCTGTTTCGAATCATGGACGACGGTAATCGTTGAGGCATCCCCGAATTCGCGAGTCCCGCCGGGAAGAACAGATTTCGCACCGGCCAGGATCCGGGCGGGCTCCGCGCCGGTCTGCATCGCCATCCCAGTGTCGAGACTGTCGAAGAACACGCCGAGGAGGTGCCGCCGCGGCAATCGGGCGCCCCCACGGTAGTCCGTGAGGAAGTCATCGGCATGTCGCCGGATTTCGGTGCGCAGGATGCGTGCCAGATCTCGTTCGGTGCTGACGACGTCCGCCTCGTGGTGTGTGGCATCGGGGTCTGACGGGAGGCACCAGAACCTGGGTGAAAGCAGGGCGATACCGTCGGGATACGCGTGTTCGCTGTGCCGATGGAAGGCCAGCGAATGACGGTCGAGTCGCGGTACCCGCCGGGCAAGACCGAAACTCATGCCGCCGATGCACCCGGAGAGGCTGGCATACCAGTCGAGGACGTACGCCGCTGAAGCCATAGGGTGGTGCCGATGGAAGTCGCGTCGCAGCATATGCGTGACACGGCCCTCCCATTCGGCGATGAAATCGGGGCCGGCCTGGCTGCACAGTGCCCATTCACCAGTGCTGGGCTGACCGGTCGTGATCGACGCCCACGCCACTCTCTCATTGATCTGTGCAACTGTGTGGGTCAACGGGTGGGACATGATTGGCTACGAGGCTCTAGCGTCCGCGAGTTTCGCCACGGCGAATTCAGCGTTGCGCTCGATTCGGTTTCGCGCGACGGCGGGGAGTGAATCAGTGGCCAGAAGCTGCCGCCAAACGTCGTGGGATTCACGATAATGCCCTGACCAGTAGGCGACGAGTGCGTATTCGTCGAGGAGACCGTAATCGTGGATCCATTCCTCGACAAAAAGGCCGGTTCTGCTCCACGACGTGTCGACGGCATGCTTGGCGAGAATGTAGCCCTGGTGATACTTGCCGAGCAGGCGGCACATCCGGATCGCGCCATGGAGGGCCTCGACACGCTGGCATATCTCGAAGGCTGCAAGGTAGCTCTGCACGACGTCGGCGCCGTCGAACTCAAGGGCCTCTTTGAGTTGCGCCGCCCGGTACAGACTGACGAACACCTCCTGCTCCCAATAGCCCTGCTGGGCCCGTTCGAGATACGCGGCGAGCGCATCACGCTGTGCTCCACCGTCTTTCAGTGACTGGGCTCGGTAGAACGTGTAGCGCGCACGCATAAGGGGATCGGTTTCGGTCTTCAGCGCATCCGCCAGGACATCCGCGTCGTCGAGGTACTTTCGCGGGTTCCTGTTCCGTGCGCTGTCCTGGAACTGCTTGATGACGAACCCGGAAACGGCGCCGCGAGACTGGGCGAGGGAAGTCTCAAGAAATTCGTGCAGAACGCCGCGATAGTAAAAGGCGGCACGATTGCTGAAGAGCAAAGGCAGTCGATAGCTCACCTTTCCTGTGATCATCGGTATGTCGTAGAGGTCGTATTTCAGGGCGTCTCGAAACCGTTCGGCATCGAAAGTAGCGTCGGGCACAAGAACGGCGTCGGCATCGATCATCAGTCCGTAATCGACGGTGCGGACTTCGCGCAGCTTCTGCATTGCGTAACTGCGGTTGTACGCAAAGTCTCGCCATGGTTCCTGCAGTACCTTTCCCTGCTTTCCTGACTCAGCGAGATATTCGTCGACGATGTCTTGCGTGCCGTCGGTCGACCCGGTATCCACGATCAGCACATAGTCGGCGAGAGGCTCCACGCTGGTGAGGCATCGGCGGATGACGTGGGCCTCGTTTTTGACGATCATGCAGATACCGATTGTTGGCATGCGTCACCCCTTTCGTGTATTGCGTAGATCACACTAGCGGTCCTAGCCTTGAGATCATCAGCTCCGGGCCGAGAGGG
>NZ_JACHWS010000004.1 GCF_014191505.1 Hoyosella altamirensis | reverse complement strand
TCGGCGGCGGGGACAGCGCGAACATCGGTTTCCGGTGGTGGCACAATTTCGAGGACGCGGTGACCTGGTATCCGCACGGCCAGAATTTTGTGGCGCCCTCCGGGCAGCTCCGGTTCCGTTACCAGGCCCGGCTATCGACGTTCGGCGGCGGCAGTGTCAGCAACGTGATTACTCAGGCGCGTTATCACCGGATCCACATCATGGCTCAGATCACCGAGGATCCCGCTGTCTAAGGGATGCTGCACCCCCGGGCCGTAGCTTCTTGAGGCATGAGCGCGCCGCCATGCACTTGTGGGACTGTCCATCTTGGTGACTGTCCCGCGCTCCTGCGGCTCTGTATCCGGCCGGGCGCGGTGCTGTCGAAAGCAATCCAGCTCCGCGATAAGACGACTGGCGCTCCGGAGGATTGGCCTGCCGGCACAACTGTGTGGATCACGTTCACGCGGGGCGCCTGGGATTACACCGCTGACGCTGTAGTCGATGGCTCCTATTTGCGGTTCACTCTCGACGCTGAGGAAACTCGTCAGATTCCCAAGGGGTCGTTGGCGCGGATCTGGATTCAGTATCCCGATGTTGATGGTCCGATTGTGTGGGCCGAAGGACACATCGAGGGGTGCTGCTGATGACGCTAACCTCTGTCGCGGCGTGGCGCGCGCTGATCGCTGGGATCGTCGCGTACGAGATCGTGGCTCCCCCTGGTGAGCTTCTGACTGATGGGATGGATCGGTGGCGCACCGCTCACCCTGTGCTGGCGGTGATCTCGGTGTGGCTGGTGGCGGCGCATTTACTGCGGGTCGTGCCGCCCGCTGCTGATCCACTCAGTGTTGCTGGGCGTGTTGTGGGCGGCGTGAGGGGGTGGCTGGGATGGCGATAAATCTCGGGTGCTGCGAACACGCTGCGGTCGCGGTCCCTGCACCGGGTATTCCCGGCCCGCCGGGTTTGTCGGGCGGTGAGGTGTTTGTGCATGAGCAGACGACAGCTTCCGCTGAGTGGCTGATCTCGCATCCGCTCGGTCGTAATCCGTACTCGGTGCAGCTCGAACAGGGCATCGACGTTGTCATTCCTGATGTGTCATTCCCGTCAGTCGGCACTGTGCTTCTGACGTTCCCGTATCCGCAGACAGGCACAGTGACACTGCTGTGATGAAGAAAGGACGCTGACATGGCGACTCGCGTAACTAACGGCCTCAATCTTGACGGTCACAAGATTGAGTCTCTCGGGACACCTACCGTCGCTGCTGACGCTGCGACGAAGCAGTATGTCGACGACGCTGTCGCGGGCAGCGCTGCGGGCTTCATCGCAGGTGACGGCCTCGACCTTGTTCCTGATCCGCCGAATGATCCGACACTGAATGTCACAACAGGCGACGGTATCGAGATCGACGGCAGCGGCGACGTCGCAGTTGATCAGACGTGGCTGACAGGGGAATTCGACAGTCACGCTGCAGGGCGCAAGTACGCAGCGAATGTCGGTAACGCGAGCGATGACATCATCAGTGTCACGCACAATCTCGGGTCTGAAGATGTGCACGTGACGCTGCGTCACATCGCGACAGGTCAGCTCGTCATCGCTGATCCGCGCACCGATGGCCCGAACGCGGTCGACCTGCACTTCGGCACTGCACCGGGCACTGACGAGTACCGCGTCATCATCTCGCGCTGACACGGAAGGGCGGCAACGCATGGCTACACGAGCGCTTAACGGCCTCGACCTCGACGGGCATCGTGTGCAGAATGTCGGCGCGGCGACTGATCCTGACGACGCGACTACGCTCGGGCAGGTCAGAGCACTTCGCGTCGAGCTTGCGGACGAATCTGCCTATGACGCGCTCGGCAGCTACGACCCTGATGTGCTGTATTGGTGGCCTGAGTAATGGGCGCAGCAGTCGGCGCGAAGAAGCTGAGCGGGTTCGCGATCGGCGGCAAGAAAGTCGGCGGCGCAGCCATCGGTGACACGAAGTTCTGGCCTGCCCCGTCTGGCCTGATCACGGAGATCAGTGACGACTGGAGCGGTTACGCGCTCGGTACCGAAACAACCGCGCCGTGGATTCAGCGGATGAACAACAGTGCGCGAATGCATTTCGTGTACGACTTCCCGCCGCGATACGTTGCTCGCGACGCAGCGGGAACGTCGAACCGGCAGCCGGACTGCTACACGCACAGCACAGAGCTGTCCTCTGTGGATCACTGGGCGCAGTGCCGGATGCTTGACTGGCCTGACACGAGTCTGAGTAACGCGGCGGGTGTCGTGCTTCGCAGAGCTGCCGGGACTGGTTCCGCAATAACAGTTTTCGCGGGTATGAACCAAAACACGTGGCTGATCGCTGTACAGAACGCGCCGGTCTCCTCGAATAACTTGAGCCCAGATGTTCAAGGCTCACATAGCCTCAGCCCTGGCGGGCTGCTCAGGGCTGAGGCCATCGGGAACACGGTCACACTGCTGTACAACGACATTGTATTGGGCAGTCACACAGCGACGTTGCCCACCGGCTTGCAGGCTGGTGTGTTCGTAGGCCGTAACTCGTCATTTGCCGCTGGCATTCAGGGTTATGTAGCTGAGTGGTCAGCGGGCGTGTTCTGACTGTTCCGCTGCTGAGTTTCAGTCCCGCCGGGTACAGTGGCGGAACATCTTGGCAGAGGTGTTGTGCAGCAAGCAAGAACCCCCACCGAGTGTAACGGTTGGAGTTCTCTCATGCGTGCAGGTCAGAAGTCAGTGAAGGGTATCTCGTCAGCCGCCGTACGGGAAGCCGAGACTGCCGCATTGCTCTGCGGTCACGTACGGGGAAGCCTGCTCACAGGCGTACCGCATCTGCACTTCTCCTGACGACGGCCCGTCACCATAGTCCGGAACATGCGTGGGCTGTTGCGGCGGTAAAGGCGTATCCAGCAGGCTTTGGTCGTGACAATACTGAGTCCACCCGCTGGTGCCGTCCGTATAGAAGGTAGTTCCGCGTTCATACATTTGTGACGGCAAGCCGCAATGGGATATCTCGCGAGCAGCAGACGCCGGCGGCGGTGGAACAGGCTGCGGAGCTGGTGCTGGCCCTCGCGGTGGCTCTGGCACGGGCGGAACAGTCGCAGGTTCCGTCACCTCCAGCTCGCGCTCGCTGTCGGGCTCCTCCGCCTCGCCGTCTCGATCTTCTAACCAATCAACGACGCAATCATCCATCCGCCAGCCCTGACCCTCGATGAAAACCCAGGCCGCCGACTCCTCACGCCCGGAATCCAGCGACGCCGTCGAAACAGCCTCAGTGTCACTCTCGTAAGCCACGTCGATACTCTCAACGTTCTCGTCACCAGGCATGTGTGACCACGCACCCTCAACGACGTCCCGCGCGATCTGGCTTTTGCATTCGTCGGTGAAATACTCCCACGCCTGCCCAGGGCTTCCGCCAACGAGATTCTGCGTATAGACCCTCGCGACAGACTCCAGATCGTCGTGGTCCGGTGCACCGTCCCCGGCACAACCAGTGAGCGCAAGCGCAACAACGGCGAGCATCGGGATGAAACTACGGTTGACCATTGAATGCTCCTCAACTGGGATCGGCCGGGTCATGCGGGGGACTGGTCGGCACGGCTACTGCGCACTGGGGTCCACGTACGCGCATCGATCATGTCCAGATCGGACGTTACACCCGGGGCCGTTACCGTGACTCCCGGTCGCGTGAAGGACCGCGTGACCGCCCATTAGTGATGGATCCCGTCAGGGCAGGCACTTCCCGCGATCACACACCCTGCCCTGGCGGCCATCGATCCGATTGCACCCCTGATCGCGATCGTGTCGAGCATGCGCACCATTGCTCTCGAACGTGCCAACGAAATCCTCACCTACATTTGGTCCAAGCGCGGCCTTCCCTACCAATACGGCGGCAGTGGGCGGCCGCCCGGTAACGGCGGTGACTGTTCGTGGTTCGTCATGGCAGTCTCGGCAATGCTCGAAGGCAAACGCGCCGATACTCGCTACGGAAGCACCGAGACTTACCGGCTCGCCAGGGGCGAAGTTCTCGGAGCGGTACGCGCATCCTCACCGGCCGCTGTCCCCGCTGACGCGATCCTCAAAATTGGGCTCGTGCACGGCGGAGGTGGACCCAACAGCCACATGTCCGGCACCTTCATGGGTGTCGCGTTCGAATCCCGCGGCGCGTACCGCGGCGTGTCCGGTCACGTTGTCGGCGGCACAGCCCGGCACTGGAACGACGCCCTCTACCGAGACTGGTGGTACTACCCTGCCCGGGTCGGAGATCCCACCGATCCCACCCGATACCCGCTGCCGGGCGGCTGGTTCTACGGACCGCGTGAAGCACCCCTGAACATTGTTAGCGGAGAAGTCGGCGAACCAAAACCCTGGATCGACGGCATCAAACTGCTGCAGGCGCGGCTGAATGTGCCGCAGACAGGGCGGTGGCGCGACGCACGGCCCGCGATCATCGCGGCACAGCAAGGCCAGCAGGGAATCACACCAGACGGCACCGTCGGCCCCAAAACGTGGAGTCTGATCCTCGGCCGCACAGAAGCTCCAGCACCGCCCGAACCGACACAACCGGCACCGGTGATACCCCCGAACGCGACCCTCAACACGCTCGTACAGTCACTTGTGCCCGGCTCAACCACCCGGGCGCCACTGGGCGAATTCGTGCTCACCGCAGACTTACACGCCCACGAAACACGGAAACTCGTTGAACAGCTCCTCGGTCACGTCGCCGCGATAGAGGCGCGTCTAGCTTCAGGAGGCGACAATGCCGAAAGTGCCTGACTACATCCGCGGACGCATATATTCGGGGATCACATTCGCGCTTCCCCTCCTCGCTATGTACGGCATCCTCGAGGAACAGGAGGTCGCGTTGTGGGTCGGTTTGGCTGGTGCGCTGCTCGGTACGGGCCTTGCAGCGGTCAATACACCACAGTCACCACGACCGACGCTGCGCACCGAGCTAGTCGATGTCCCTGTCGATGATCCACCCATGGAGTGGTCCGAACGATAGGATTGACCTGCGGTTACACACCATGCAGACACTGACCGTTATTCACTGTTAGCTGAGGCAGGCAATCCGGTGAGTGTCTCGCAAATACGCACGGACAATATGGGTCAGGCGTTCTACGGTTTCTACAGGCCGACATCATGAGCGGGGTGAGGGTGCGCGCCACGCCTCAGGGTTTTCCAGTGCACCTCAGTATCAGCAAAGAGGCTCTTCGCTATGGTGCGGCGCATGTGGCGGACGAGGTCATTCGTCAGTGTCGGGAGGCCGCCCTCGAGGGGGCCGTCGCGATCCGCGAACACTGCGAGCAAGCTGGAGTGTCTCAGCAGACGCTCGCCGAACTGAGTGTCCCGACGGCTGCGGAACTGGCCACCGCCCGCGAGGCAGCCGAGGCCCGCCGGGCGTTCGCTCCGACACTAGAGAAGTGGGGATTCACGCGGTGACCGCGCCGGAAACGTTCCACGACGTTCTCGCGCGGGTGCAGCGACAGAGAGATGCTCTCGAAGATGCGGTGGACAAACTCAGCAGCCATCGTGGTCGCGGACACGCCGCTGACGGCAAAGTCACGGCGGAGGTCGATGCGTCAGGGGCGCTCGTCTCATTAGTCATCCACGAGTCCCTTACCCGACTTTCTGCGACGGAGGTTGCTGGGCACATCCTGACGGCAGCGCAGAACGCCTCGACCGCTTCGGAATCCGCGCGACGCGCGGTGCTGAGCACAATGGCTAGTGCACTCGGCGCCCGCACTGGTTAGGCTTGCGCGCATGGCAGGTGACATCGTCCCTATTGAGCTCGGTTTGACTGACGGCGACGTCGTGACCCTTTGGGCACCACGCTGGCGAGAAGGCGACGATGAGTGGCAGGCCTTTCTCGGGCGCGAGGAGGACCTCTTCGCTTTCGCCTCCATCTCGCACCTCGCGGCCTTCATCCGTACTGAAGAGGACCACGACCTGGTGGAGCATCCCACCTGGCATGTTGTGGCAGCGCTCTCCGCGGCGGAGTTGGAGCCAGAGGAAGAGCACCGGTACGACCTCGTTGGAGCTCCAGAACTCGCAGCGGGTCTGCCCGACGCCCTCACTGTCGCGGAACTCGAAGACACACTGAACATGGCGCGGACTCTGGGCGAGGTCTGCGACCTCGACGCGGTCAACAGTTTCTTCGACAATCACCCGCAGCTCGATGCACTTCCGGGCGGCCACCACGCCTTCGCGGGCAGTGATGGCGAAGAACTCTGGAACAAGGTCGGCAGAGCGCTCGCTGACGGCTGGGACGGAGTCCTCGATGCGATCGACAACATTGTCGCCTCACCCGACGTCGACCCTGAGGTGCTGGAACTTTGTGAGGCTGAGATTCTCGCAGCCGATGAGAACGACGTCGAAGCCGATGATGCCGCCGAAAGCTCCGATGATGTGGAAGAACTCGACGAGGCGCCGCTCGCTGAGGATGACGACCACGATGATTTCTGGGTAGCGGTCGGCATCGACCCGGTGAAGATTCTGACGGGCTCTGATGAGTACTACACGCTGCGCTGCTATCTCGACGATCTGCCTGTGTTCCTCGGCAGGGACGGCATCATCTACGCTTTCCGCAGTGAACGCGCCCTCGCGCGTTACCTCGCCGACAAGCACGATCATGAACTCGCCGCAGTCACCACGTTCGCCGAAGTGTCGACAGCCGCCACTGACGGTTCCCTCGACATCACTGTCACGGACGACAACACCTACGTGCTGACTGGACTGGTCGACGATATCGCCACTGGGCCAGAGTCCGTCGACAGCGAGCAACTCGACTTGGCAGTCGAACTTCTTTCCGATGCTGCTGATTTCGCTGATGACGACAGCGTCGAGGAAGCACTCGCCCGGACAACACCACTTGGCTGGTACGTCTCGTATGTGATCAGTCCAGACCCGACGCGCATGGCGCCGGGTGCACCGTTCACAACTGAGGCTGCAGCCTGGCGCGACCTTGTCCACGCCTTCGAAGCACGTCTGCGCGTGATGTAGCTACCCGATCAGAACCGCGTAGCCTGGCTTGATCACCTCGTCGATTATCGCGAGCCGTTTGTCGAACGAGTAGAACGCGGACTTCATCGCATTGATAGTGAAGCGTTCAAGGTCACTCCAGCCGTAACCGAATGTTTCGACGAGCTTGAGCATCTCTTCGCTCATCGTAGTGTGGCTCATCAGCCGGTTGTCAGTATTGACGGTCACCCGGAATTGAAGCTGCGCAAGCTGATTGAAAGGATGCTCGGCGATGCTCGCCGCAGCCCCTGTCTGCACGTTCGAACTTGGGCACAATTCAAGCGGGATGCGCTTGTCCCGAATGTAGTTGGCGAGCAAGCCCAGCTTAGCCCCGTCGAAGGTACGCTCGGGCCCCAACTCGATGTCATCCATGATGCGTACACCATGCCCAAGCCGGTCCGCCCCGCAAAACGCGACCGCCTCGTGGATCGAAGGCAAGCCAAACGCTTCACCTGCGTGAATAGTGAAGTGCGCGTTCTCTTTCTGCAGGAACTCGAACGCGTCCAAATGCCTCGATGGTGGGAAACCCGCTTCCGCGCCGGCAATATCAAATCCACAGACACCATCCTGGCGATACTTGACCGCAAGCTCAGCGATCTCTCGTGAGCGTGCGGCATGGCGCATCGCTGTCACGAGACACCGCACCACAATCTCTTGCCCGGATTGATCTCTGACAGTTCGCACGCCCTCCGCGAAGCCGGAAAGCGTTGACTCCATCACCTCATCGAGGCTCAGTCCCGCATCGAGATGCTGTTCGGGCGCGAACCGCACCTCCGCGTACACGACGCCGTCGGCGGCAAGGTCCTCGACGCACTCGCGTGCGACCCTCGCCAGCGCGTCCGGCGTCTGCATCACAGCGACCGTATGGCCGAAGGTTTGCAGATAGAGTTCCAGCGAACCGCTGTCCGCCGCATCGCGGAACCACATCCGGAGTTCTTCCGGGTTGTCCGCAGGCAAGTCCGTGTAACCACAGTCCTGCGCGAGGTCCAGAATCGTCTGAGGGCGCAATCCTCCGTCAAGGTGATCATGCAGCAGCACTTTTGGTGCGAGACGAAGCGATGCCAGGTTTATCGGCGTGTGCGTCATATAGCGACGGTAGCGGATAGCGCTCTCTGTGGAAGGATCGCACGTGTGGCTGACCTGACTGACCCGCACCTCTGGCTTGAAGATATCGACAGCGACGCGGCCCTGGAGTGGGCCCGCAAGCACAATGACGTCACCGAGCAGGCGTTCGTCGACGACGCCTTCGAGGAGTCTCGGGCCCGCTTGCTCGGGGCGCTCGATACGGACGATCGCATTCCCTATGTCCGACGCCGCGGCGAGTATCTCTATAACTTCTGGCGAGACGCACGGAACCCGCGCGGCCTCTGGCGCCGCACCACGCTAGAACAATATCTACAGGAAAAGCCCACCTGGGAAATCCTCCTCGATGTCGACGAACTCGCGAAAGCCGAGTCCGAGAACTGGGTGTGGGCAGGAGCGACAGTGCTTCGGCCCGGCTACGAACTCGCGTTGGTCAGCCTCTCGCGCGGCGGTGCTGATGCGGCTGTCATACGTGAATTCGATTTGCGGACAAAACAGTTCGTCACTGGTGGTTTCAGCCTCCCCGAGGCGAAAAGCGACGTGCGCTGGTTCGATCACGACAGTCTCTACGTCGGCACGGATTTCGGGGAGGGGTCGCTGACAGCATCCGGCTACCCGCGCATCGCGAAGCTGTGGCGGCGCGGCACGCCGCTCGCCGAAGCTGAGACAGTATTCGAAGGCGAAGCCGCAGACGTCGCTGTCTCTGCTTGGCGAGACCTCACACCAGGTTATGAGCGGAGCTTCGCCGAACGGGCAATCGACTTCTATACGTCCCAACGGTTCTTGTTGACTGACGACGGCCCGGTCTGGATCGAGGCACCGCTCGACGCACGCCTCTCAGCCCATCGCGAGTGGCTTCTGATCTACCTGCGGTCGACGTGGAACGTCAACGGCAGCGAATATCCCGCAGGCACGCTCCTTAGTGCGCCTTTCGACAGTTACATTGCGGGTCGGAGGGACATCACCACGGTGTTTACTCCCGATCCGCACACCTCCCTGCAGTCGTTCTCGTGGACAGCTCAACACCTCGTTCTTGAGGTGATGCGCGACGTGCGCACTGAACTCCTCGTGCTGGAGCCAGGAAGCTGGACAGGGCAGATACTCCCGGGGCTGCCTCCCTTGGAAACCGTTGCGGTCGTGGACACCGATCCCGATCGCAGCGAGGAAATCTTCCTCAGCACAAGTGGTTTCACCTCCCCAGCGACCCTCTGGCATGGCGCCCTCGGCCAAACCATCGACGTCATCAAAGCGGTGCCACCGCTCTTCGATGCAAACGACATCGTTACAGAGCAACATTTCGCGACCTCTGACGACGGCACGAAAGTGCCGTATTTTCTTGTGCGCCGAAAGGATGCTTCGTCCGGGCCTACCCTCCTCTATGGCTATGGGGGCTTCCAGAATTCGCTGACACCGGCTTACAGCGCTGTTCTTGGCCGCGCCTGGCTCGAACGCGGTGGCACCTACGCGGTCGCCAACACGCGAGGCGGAGGCGAGTACGGCCCCGCGTGGCACACGCAGGCGCTGCGCGAGAACCGGCATCGCGTCTTCGAGGATTTCGCGGCTGTCGCGCGCGATCTCGTCTTGCACGGCGTCACCACACCGCAGCAGCTGGGCATTCAGGGTGGCAGCAACGGTGGGCTTCTCATGGGTGTCATGCTTACCCGCTACCCAGAACTCTTCGGGGCGATCGTGTGCCAAGTACCTTTGCTGGACATGCGCAGGTACCACCTGCTACTGGCCGGCGCATCCTGGGTGGCCGAATATGGTGACCCGGAAAACCTGGAAGACTGGGAGTTTCTCTCCACCTACTCCCCCTACCAGGCGGTGGTTGCGGAGGCTGTCTACCCGCCGGTGCTCATCATGACCTCAACTCGGGATGACCGCGTACACCCTGGGCACGCTCGCAAGATGGTCGCGAGGCTCGAAGAACTCGGGCACCCGGTGTGGTACTTCGAGAACATCGAAGGCGGCCACGGCGGGGCCGCAGACAATGCTCAGCTCGCGCACAAGTCTGCTCTTGCGTACGAGTTTCTGTGGCGGACGCTGGGTCTGCGCTGAATTCGGGTTTCTCGGCGGTTCGCGTGCCAAGCGCTAACTCCTTGATGTTTCGTGACGTTCGCGACCGCCTTCCGGGTGCGAACGTCACGAAACGGGCCGCGCCATATCTAACCGGCCAATGCGAGCACTCCCCTGAAGATGGCCACCACCGCACCCGCTCCCGCTAGCGACAGTGCGAGCGCGCGCGCCATGCCCGGCGATACGCGGCGGGCGACAAGTCCGCCGCCGAAGGTCGCAACCACAACCGTCGCGGCCACCGCTAACAGCGTCCACCATGGTGGCAGCCCTTCCGGCCCTGTCGCTCCAAAGGCGACTTTGACCAGAAAAGACACGAGCCCCATAGTCATGAACACTGGGTTCATGGTGGCGGCGAAAGCGCGTTGATCCCAGCGAGACACGAGGGCATACACGACCATGGCGGGTGCCGCGATTCCCGCTGTCGTGTTGAAGAACCCGCCAGCTGTCCCAGCGAGCCCTGTGGTGACAGGACCTTCCAGGTGTGGCAAAGTCCGCACAAGGTACGTGATCACGAGGGTAAGCAGCACGAGCGCCCCGATGCTGATCTGCAGCCAGGCGGCGGGCACGGCACGCACCACCAAAGCACCCGGGACTGCCCCGAGCACAGCCGCTGGAGCGAGAACCGCGTAACGCCGCCAATCCACGTACTTCCAGACATACAACGTGATTAGCCCGCCTGACATCGCCGTAATGATGTTCGTGGCCAGAATCCCCTGCACCGGACCAAGCAGAACTGCCAGCGTGGGTGCCACAACCAGCCCAACGCCTGTTCCGGAAACGCGCTGCAGCACAGCCCCTATCGCTACCGCGATGAGGACCGCGGCGAGCATCTCCGCTGTCACGCGGGTGCGGCCTCAGCGAGCAGTTCCGCCCGCCGCTTTTCACCCCAGTCCTCAAGAGACTTCAGCGCAACTTTCAGGTCTTCACCGAGCGCGGTAAGCGAATATTCAACACGCGGGGGTATCTCAGGAAAGAACTCACGGTGCACAACACCGTCGGCCTCCATCTGGCGCAGCTGCTCCGTCAGCACCTTTTCGCTGACACCGTCGAGCATCCGCCGAATCTGCCCGAAACGTTGTGGGCCGTCACCGAGCACCCACATGATGTGCAGCTTCCATTTTCCGCCCACCACCTCAATGGCAACGCTCATCCCGCACATGTGAGCGAGGTCCTGCGACTCCATAAGCGTTCGCCTCCCCGAGTGTCCGGCGATCCTCCAGGAAGGATACTCGGGTGCACTGACACGTGCGTGAATCACAGGGCTACCACAGTACTCAGGACCGCAAGCCACACCAGCGCAGTGATGAGGGCCGCACGTTGCCAGACGCCGGTACAGTCATCGTCTTTATCCCAGGCACTGCCAAAATGGCTGACGAGGACCATTGCCGCCACCGCTGTGACTGCGGAGTACCCGCGCACCTCCCAGCCAAAGGCGGTGCTGAACGCCGCAATCGCCGGCATCACAGGAATACACATGAACGCGACTGCGCCCGCGCGGTCATGCCAGCGGTGACGGTGCGACAACGTTGCGGGTGTTCTATCCGGAGTGCCAGGGGGATACCCGCGCATCGCATCCATCGGGAACAACCCTGATACGACCAGTGCCAGACCGAAAACAGCTATCGCCGCACCGAGTGGCCACGTGACACCGCCAACCGCGACTCCGCCGACCGTAATCGCCACTCCACAGATCACGAAATTCGAAGTCTGGACCCATCCGCGATCACCGAGCGCCAGTGCGCTCACCGGGTGGCGGACCGGGTTGTATTCCGGCCGCGTCCACCCGTCCCACATGAAGACCACGACGAACGTGATTGCGGCGAGTGCCGCAATCAGGGCGGCTAATCCCATCGGAACAGCGCCGCCGCGACGATTCCGCCTACCAGCACCGCAGCGACCAGACTCACAAGGTGGGCGGGATCAATGCCGGTGCCCGCCCACGCTGAACCCAGCGCCTGCATCGTCGCGCCAAACGGCAAGTGTTCACCGACTCTCGCCAGCCCGTCAGGCAGCGACCCAGGACCGCCGAACAAGCCGCCGAGCGCTCCGATGGCGAAGAAGGTAATCAGACCGATCGCCACCGCCGAGTTCGGTGTTGGCGCCACCGCAGCAACAATCATGCCCACGCCATACATCGCGGCCAAACCCAGCAGAGCGACGCCCAGGGCTGCCACCGGTGCACCTGGCAATTCGGCGCCGAACACCAGCACAGCGACCGCAAGAGCGACGCTGATACCAATTACCGCCTGAATCAGGCTCACCACCGCTTGCGCCACCAGGACCATTGCTGGTGATGCGGGTGTGACGGAGAGGCGGCGCAGGATCCCTGTGCGCCGGTAATACGCGAGGAAGCTCGGCATGTTGATGATGCCAATCGCCGCGATGACCATCCCGAACACCAGTGGCAGCACATACACTTCCAGGCCTGTCAGTCCGGTATCACCGGCAGCCTCTGAGCCCGCCGCCGACGCGCTCATGATGAGAATCAGCAGGGGCAAACCGATAGGCACTACGAGCCCTGCGGTATCGCGAATCACCATCTTGGCCTCGCATTTGGCGAGCGTCACCCAAGCTCGCAGTCCCGGCCGGTGGGCTTCGATGGTCGTGGTCATCGATCCGCCTCCATTTCGTGGACGTCGTGACCTGTCAGCCGCACAAAGGCCTCTTCCAGATCTGCCGCCCCAGCCTCCGCAGTGACTTGAGCCGGCGTTCCGTGCGCGATGATCCGGCCCGCATCGAGCAGCGCGATCGTGTGGCACAGGCGGCTCACCTCGTCCATGGCATGACTGACGAGGACTACCGTTACGCCCTCGTCACGCAATTTCTCGATCGTCGCCCACATCCGTCGGCGGGCACGCGGATCAAGGCCGGTGGTGAGCTCATCGAGAATCACCACACGCGGCCGCCCGATGAGAGCCAGAGCGACTGACAGGCGCTGCTGCTGACCGCCCGAGAGCTTCTCGAACTGCGTGCCGCGGTGCTCCGACAACTCGACGAGATCCAGTGTCTCGTCCGACCCACGCGGATTGGGATAGAAGCTGCGGTACAACTCGACGAGTTCCGCAGCGGTCAGCGCGTGATGAAGATATGCGTTCTGCAGTTGCACGCCAAGGACCTGCCGCAGCTTTGCCCGGTCACGGCGTGGATCAAGACCGAGGACCCGAACGGTGCCGCGGTCCGGTTTGCGCAGACCAGCGATCGTCTCGACGGTGGTTGTTTTCCCGGCGCCATTCGCCCCGAGGATGCCGATTACCTGGCCCTGTTCGACGCGCAGCGACACATCGTCGACGGCGACCCTGGACCGATAACGCTTGTGAAGCCGCTCGACTTCGATAGCGAGTACTGACGTATTCATGGGAACGACGGTAGGTTCGCGGTGCCTGCGCGCACTTGTGCCGACGGTCATTACTCCCACCCATGACTATCGGCACCTGCTTCGCGCTGACCCGAAGCTTAAGGTGAGGTAATGCGGCGTGTAGATCCTGAGACGTGGGCTGGAATCGTGTTACTTGCCGTCGTCGTCGGCCTTGGTGCCCCCGCATTGATCGGGCTGGTCGACACCACTATCCCGCGCATCTGGTGGATTGCGGCGTTTATCACGATGCTCGGCGCCGTCCTAGCAGCTTTCGCGTTCGAACATCGCACGGGCCCTAGGCATCTCGCTCTGGGCACCGCGGTCGCCGCCTCGTGGATCGTAGTCGCTGGCGCACCTAATCTGGGCTTCTTGCCGATCCTGCTGATCGCTATGGCCGCACTCAGCGTCTACACGACGCGACTTGCGGGCACGGCGGTCATCGTGCTGCTGAACACGCTGGTGATCGGGGCTATCGGCGTTCGCTACGGCGACTCACTGCAGGAAGCTGCCATTGTTACGGGCCTCTATCTGGCACTGCAGGCGATGTCGGTGTTGTCGTCGCTCGCCATCATCCGCGAGCAGCAGTTGCGGCGTCAGCTGACAGAAGCGCACGTGGAACTGCGGGCAGCAACTGCGCTCCTCTCCGAGTCCGCGCGGACCGCGGAACGGCTCCGCATATCTAGGGATCTGCATGACACTATCGGCCACCAGCTCACCGTCCTCACTCTGGAATTCGAAGCGGCGCGTCACCGTGAAGGAGAACGCGCACGCGAACACGTTGAGCGAGCACAGTCCGTCGCCCGCAATCTTCTCCGCGATGTCCGCAGCACCGTCGGCGAGCTGCGAAACGGCTCCGCGGATCTCGCAGCGACTCTCGGCGAAATAGTGAAAGACCTCCCCGGACTGCGCATCTCGCTCGATGTCGAACCCGCGGTCGAAGTGGGAGAAGACGAGAGCACAGCGCTGATTCTGGCAGTGCAGGAAATAATTACCAACACGATCCGGCATGCGGGCGCGCACGAATTGTGGATCGAGATCGCCCGCGATCCCTCAGGTGCAACCGTGCTGACCGCTGCCGATGATGGTCGTGGCGCAGACCGTCCGGTACTGGGCAATGGCTTGCGCGGAATGAAAGAACGGTTCGAAGAGATCGGTGGCAACGTTCGCATCGGCGGCAGCGGTACAAGGCGGGGCTTCACCGTTACGGCCCGGGTGCCCGCCTCATGAGCAGCATCCCCGTCTCCGTCGTAATCGTCGACGACCAGAACCTTGTGCGCCACGGCATTCGCAGCCTTCTTGAACTCGCCGATATCAGGGTGGTCGGTGAGGCTAGCGATGGGGCGGCCGCTCTCGACGTGATTGCCGCAACTACCCCCGACGTCGTCCTCCTCGACCTGCGGATGCCCAGATACGACGGCCTGTGGACGCTCGAGAACTTGCAACTGCGCGAACTTGACGTGCCGGTGCTCGTGCTTACCACCTTCAATGACGACACGCTCGTGCTCGAAGCGCTGCGCTACGGCGCCGAAGGATACCTTCTCAAAGACGTCACGCTGGAGCAGCTGAAGACCGCAGTTCATACCCTCGCGGCAGGCGGCACATTGATCGCACCATCGATCACAGACAGACTGTTGCGGGCGATACGGTCCGAGCCCTCCCCCTTCGATGCCCGCGTGCCTGCGGTGGACTTGACCGCTCGGGAGCTGGAAGTGCTGCGTCTCGTCGCCGAAGGACTGAACAACCGAGAGATCGCAGGCGCGCTGCATCTCGCCGAAGGCACCGTGAAAAACCATGTCTCGACGATCCTTCTCAAGCTTGGTGCGCGCGACCGCACTAACGCCGTGCTGCGCGCCCTGCACGAGGGATTACTGCGCTGACCGTAATGCGTACCTCAAGGTAAGTCCCGCACCACAAAGTGCGGTCTTGTGGAGGTTGCGAACTCGATCGACGATGAGAACCAGCGCCGCGATCGACTTCCTGAAAGACGACCAACCACAAGGATTCACATGCCTAGTACCGCTCCATCTGTCACCGTCATCGGCCTCGGACCGATGGGCCAGGCGATCACGCAAGCACTGCTGAACGCGGGCACCGCCGTTACCGTGTGGAACCGCACACCCCGCAAGGCAGACGAAATGGCAGCCCTCGGCGCGAAACGTGCCGAGACGGTCGCCGAAGCGCTCGACGCGAACGACGTGGCAATCCTCAGCCTTACCCACTACCACGCGATGTACGACGTCTTAAGCCACGCGGCCGGGCATCTCTCCGGCAAGACCATCGTCAACCTGAGCTCAGATTCACCGCAGAAGACGCGCGCGGGAGCCCGATGGGTGCTCGACCACGGCGGCTCCTTCTTGACGGGCGCGTTCATGTCACAGGGCGACGACATTACCCATCCGCTCTCCTATGTCTTCTACAGCGGGCCTGACGAGGTTTTCCGCGCCGTGATGGACCTGCTGATTCCCTTGAGTCCAGCTGAATATCTCGGTGCGGACTATGGTCTGGCACAGCTGTATTACCAGGGACTTCTGACGATCTTTCACCCTTTCGTGCTGGCGTATGAGCAGGCTCTTGCCACGATCGGGCAATCTGGTGGCGACGTCGACCGATTCACCCCTTACGCGCGCAGATTCATGGACTCGATTAAGGACTTCATGGACTACTTCACGGCCGAGGCGAAGAACGGCGGCTGGGGTGACGTTGCGAGCCTCAGGATGATGCATGCTGGAGCGCAACACGTCATCGATACCAGTAACGACGCTGGCGTAGCAGCACCACTCACCCACACTGTGCAAGACGTGTATGCCCGCGCCATCGCGGCGAGCACGGAAGCACGGCCGGTGTCGACGTTTGAACTGATCCGCGACTGGCAATAAGCCTCTGCGGGCGGATGTATCGAGTTCGACACCACACAGCGATACATCCGCCCGCGAGGGGGAACCGGCAAGGGCGGCGCCGCGTCAGTTTTCCACATGGGTTCTAGAAAGTTGCCAGACGAAGTCGCTGCTGCCCTGCACGAGCACGGCCGCCTGCCCGGGTCCTCGCAGTTAACCCGAACGGATCCGGCGGCTCGGAGACCTCAGCGTACGGCCGCGTATTCCGGCACGAACTTCCTGAGCAGCATCGAACACAGGCCGGCAGCAATCTTGTTTCCCCTGCGTGGGCGACGTGTGCTATCGCGACGAGGTCACCACTCAGCCATGCACTCGTGGCCGCGGATGCTGCTGCACGCCGCGGTCACCACCCGCGCAAGGCCGTTCCCCACTTCAAGCACTGGCCTGGCGTTTCGCGCGTTGAATGGGTGACGAAGTTCGCGGACCCGCTATCTGAATCACCGCTCGAAACGCTCGGCCGTTTTAGCGCGATCGCTGGCGGTCTCCCGCTCCCCGTATCGAACGCGTGGGTAGGCCCGGGCTTCCCGATGTACCGCGTCGACGGGCTTTGGCCGTATCACTGGGCTGCGTTCGAAGCTGACGGAGCATTGAAGTACAACAACCGCAGCGATGCGTCAAAGATCGTACAGAAGCAGTCGGAGCGAGAATGGGAGCTTCGCAAGAAGGTGTCGATCGATGTCCTGCGGTTCGGCTTCTCTGAGGCGGTCGAGACCAAGGCGCTCTCGCTCCGAATGACACGCTTCCTAGACCACAATCCGCGAAGAAAGTCGCCGATGCGGTGGTGGAAGGATCTTCCTGGCTTCGGCCCAGTTGACCCTGACGAATCCGATTGGCCGGACCCGGACGGCCGCGACTACTGCTTGCCGTCCTGACTTCGCGGGCGGATGTATCGGTTTGAAGGGCAAACTGAGCACATCCGCCTGCGAAGTCAGCCGATGCGGTCAATGACAAGAGAGGCCCGCTTGCCTTCCTGCGCGATCGTCCAGCCATCCTTCAACGCGGCCACTGCCGCAGGGATCCGTTCGGGCGTATCGGTGTGGAGGGTGAACAGCGGCTGCCCTTTCCGTACCGAGTCCCCCACGTGTGCGTGCCATTCCACTCCCGCACCCGCCTGGACGGGCTCACCCTGACGCTGTCTGCCTGCCCCGAGCCGCCACGTCGCCAGGCCAACGGACATTGCGTCGAGCCGCGCCAGCACACCCGACGACTCGGCAGCGATGACCTCGGTCTCCGTCGCCGCAGGCAAATCGGCTGCGGGATCACCACCTTGCGCCGCGATCATCTTTCGCCAAACGTCCATCGCTCGGCCGTCAGCAAGCGCATCGGCGGGGTCGATATCTGTCATGCCCACTGCCGCCAGCATTTCCCGCGCGAGAACAATCGTCAGCTCCACAACATCAGCGGGACCGCCGCCAGCAAGAACCGCCACAGACTCACGGACTTCCAGCGCGTTGCCTGCCGTCAGGCCGAGCGGAGAGTCCATGTCTGTCAGGAGGGCTACAGTTCGGACCCCGGAGTCCTTTCCAAGGTCAACCATCGTCTGCGCCAACTCACGGGCATCCTCATCGCTCTTCATGAACGCACCGGACCCACATTTGACGTCGAGCACCAGCGCCGACGTTCCCTCCGCGATCTTTTTGGACATGATTGAGCTGGCGATGAGGGCGATGGACTCGACAGTCCCGGTGACGTCGCGCAGGGCGTACAGCTTTTTGTCGGCGGGAGCTAGTCCAGCACCAGCAGCGCATATTACGGCGCCGACGGAATCCAGCTGGGCGAGCAACTGCTCGCTGGTAAGGGTCGCGCTCCACCCCGGGATCGCCTCGAGCTTGTCTAATGTTCCGCCGGTGTAACCCAGACCGCGGCCCGACAGCTGCGGGACGGCGGCTCCGCATGCGGCGACCAGCGGTGCCAGGGGAAGGGTAATTTTGTCCCCCACGCCTCCGGTTGAGTGCTTGTCGACTGTCGGGCGTGTCAGGGATGAAAAGTCCATCCTCTCGCCGGACCCGATCATCGCGGCTGTCCAACGGGCTATTTCATCGCGATTCATGCCGCGGAGGAGGATGGCCATGGCGAGCGCCGACATCTGCTCGTCAGTCACGGCGCCCCTGGTGTACGCGTCGACAATCCAGTCGATCTGCCCGTCGGTGAGCTGCAGCCCATCGCGCTTCGCTCGGATCACGGATACGGCGTCGTGGTGGTGAATCATGGCTGTTCCCTTCCTGCGGCGTAGTCGTCGGGCCCAAAGGCTGCGGGGAGAAGCGCACCGAGCGGGACCGGCCCGTTTGCGGAAGAAATGAGCATGTCAGGTCCCCCGTGTTCATAGAGCACTTGACGGCAGCGTCCGCAGGGCATGAGGATTTCGCCGCGACTGTCGACGCATACGAGGGCGCGCAGCCGTCCCCCACCGGTGGAGTGGAGCATGGAGACCACTGAACACTCTGCGCAGAGCGTCAAACCAAATGAGAGATTTTCCACATTGCAGCCGCTTAGGTACCTCCCGTCGGTGGTTACTGCGGCGGCGCCCACCGGGAAATGCGAGTACGGCGCGTAGGCCGTACTCATGACCTGTTTAGCCCGTTTATGCAGGCTTTTCCAGTCAATCTCTTCCAATTTCACTGCCTCCGGGGTGCAGCGGTGAGGCGATCCACCGCGCTATGGCAAGGCAAACCTAACCCAAACCTGCAGGTCGAAACACAATATCCCGCTGCAACCCACGATTTGGGATGGGTCTAAAGTTCTAACTGTCAGCTTAGGTTCTCGCCGGGACCACTGTTGTGCTGCGCCCTCGCGAACCCACTTGCAGGGCGCATCTATTCACTACCGGCGTGCGCCCACCGATGACACTGGAGGCAGAGCTCGCAATGACCAGCACAACAGACGCCACTGGACAGGTGGTGCGCTCCCGATCGATTTACCGGGGTGATCCCGGCATGTGGTCCTGGGTTTTACACCGGATCACTGGCGTCACCCTGTTCTTCTTCTTGTTCGTCCACGTGCTTGACACTGCGCTGGTCCGGGTGAGCCCCGAGGCATACGACGCTGTCATCGAAACGTACAAGAACCCTGTGGTGGGGGCACTCGAACTTGGCTTGCTCGCGGCCGTCATTTACCACGCGTTCAACGGCCTTCGAGTCATCCTGATCGACTTCTGGTCCAAGGGCCCGAAGTATCAGCGACTTATGTTCTGGATCGTCATGGCCATTTCGGTCGCCATCATGATCCCGGCATCTGGCCGTATCGTCTACCTGATGTTCGGGAGCTAATCATGACGAGTTCAGATCCTCGCATCGCGCAGCCCATCGCTACCTCCTATGACCGCCCCGCGTCCTTGTCATTGCCACGGACCCCGCGGCGGCGCAGCGGAAACAACTTCGAGATGTGGTCATGGCTCTTCATGCGCATCTCCGGTCTGCTGCTCATGTTCCTCGTCATCGGGCACATTTCGATCATGCTGCTTCTCGACGACGGCGTGCACCGCATCAATTTCGCGTTCGTTGCAGGCCGCTGGGCAAGCCCGTTCTGGCAGATCTGGGATCTGTCGATGCTGTGGCTTGCGCAACTTCACGGCGGCAACGGACTTCGCACCGTCATCAATGACTATGCACGCAAGGATTCGACGCGGTTCTGGCTGACCACACTCCTCGTGATCTCGATTGTCCTGATCACGGGTCTGGGCAGCTATGTCATCTTCACGTTCGATCCCAACATCACCGGCTGAGCGAGGCGTACATGCAAGAACACCGTTACGACGTGATCATCGTCGGCGCTGGTGGCGCCGGGATGCGTGCCGCTATCGAAGCCGGCCCCCGCGTCCGTACCGCAGTGCTGACAAAGCTTTACCCCACGCGTTCTCACACGGGTGCGGCGCAGGGCGGCATGTGTGCCGCGCTGGCCAACGTCGAAGAGGACAACTGGGAGTGGCACACCTTCGATACCGTGAAGGGCGGCGACTACCTGGTCGACCAGGACGCCGCTGAGACCATGGCGAAAGAAGCGATCGACGCCGTTCTCGACCTCGAGAAGATGGGTCTGCCGTTCAACCGCACGCCTGAAGGCAAAATCGACCAGCGTCGTTTCGGTGGCCACACGCGCGACCACGGCAAGGCACCAGTGCGACGTGCCTGCTATGCCGCGGACCGCACGGGCCACATGATTCTGCAGACGCTGTACCAGAACTGCGTCAAGCATGGCGTCGAGTTCTTCAACGAGTTCTACGTACTCGATCTGTGTCTGACCAAAACCTCGCAGGGCACTGCAGCTACCGGCGTCATCGCCTATGAGCTCGCAACCGGCGAGATCCACGTGTTCCATGCGAAGTCGATCGTCTTCGCCACAGGCGGTTCGGGCCGTATGTACAAGACGACCTCGAACGCGCACACCTTGACTGGCGACGGCATGGCCATCGTGTTCCGCAAGGGCCTGCCGCTCGAGGACATGGAATTTCACCAGTTCCATCCGACAGGCCTCGCAGGCCTGGGCATTCTCATCTCGGAGGCTGTCCGCGGCGAGGGCGGAATCCTCCGCAATGCCGAAGGCGAGCGTTTCATGGAGCGCTACGCTCCCACTATCAAGGACCTCGCACCGCGCGACATCGTCGCCCGATCGATGGTGCTCGAAGTTCTCGAAGGGCGCGGCGCCGGGCCCAACAAGGATTACGTCTACATTGACGTCACCCACCTCGGTGAGGATGTTCTGGAAGAAAAACTGCCAGACATCACCGAGTTCTCGCGTACCTACCTCGGCGTAGACCCGGTGAAGGAACTCGTGCCGGTGTTCCCGACGTGCCACTACGTAATGGGCGGTATCCCCACGCGCATCAGTGGCGAAGTGCTGCTCAACAACGACGAGATCGTCCATGGTCTCTACGCCGCGGGCGAATGCGCATGCGTCTCCGTCCATGGCGCGAACCGCCTGGGCACGAACTCGCTGCTCGACATCAACGTGTTCGGCCGCCGCGCCGGCATCGCTGCTGCGGAGCACGCACTAGGTTCGGAATACGAGCCGCTCCCGGACACTCCCGCGCAAATGGTGCAGGACTGGATGGACAGCATGCTTTCCGGCGAGGGCAACGAGCGCGTCGCTGACATCCGGATCGCGCTGCAGGAAACGATGGACCGGAACGCCTCAGTGTTCCGGACCGAGGAAACGCTGAAGCAAGCGCTCAAGGACATCAACTCGCTCAAAGAGCGGTACGGCCGCGTGCAGGTGCACGACAAAGGCAAGCGCTACAACAGCGACCTTCTCGAAGCCGTGGAACTGGGCTTCTTGCTTGAACTCGCGGAGGTCACGGTTGCCGGTGCACTCAACCGGAAGGAATCCCGCGGCGGGCACGCACGTGAGGATTACCCAGATCGTGACGACGTGAACTACTTGCGCCACACCATGGCGTACAAAGAGGTTCCAGCAGACGGCCAGCCCCCACTGATCGCCGACATCAAACTGGATTACAAGCCAGTGACCTTCACCCGCTACGAGCCGATGGAGCGCAAGTACTGATGACTGCGACAGTTGAATCTGAAACAGGCGAGCGTTCACTCCCCCCGGTTCCCGAGGGCGCCGTCATGGTGACGCTCCGGATTCGCCGGTTCAACCCGGAAGACCCGGATGCTCAGGGCTTCCAGGAGTTTGAGGTTCCGGCGCTGCCCTCAGACCGGCTTCTTAACCTGCTGCACTATGTGAAGTGGTATCTCGATGGCACGCTGACCTTCCGGCGCTCCTGTGCACACGGAATCTGCGGTTCCGACGCGATGCGAATCAACGGCGTCAACCGGCTGGCCTGCAAGATCCTGATGAAGGACATGCTGTCCAAAGATGGGAAGTCCGTCACTATCACCGTGGAGCCGATCCGTGGGCTGCCGGTAGAGAAGGACCTCATCGTCGACATGGAACCCTTCTTCGACGCGTTCCGCGCCGTGAAGCCGTTCCTCATCAACTACGGCCAGGAACCGACGCGCGAACGGATCCAGTCGCAGTCAGACCGTGCCCGGTTCGACGACACAACGAAGTGCATCCTGTGCGCGTGCTGCACGACCTCATGCCCGGTGTTCTGGCATGACGGGTCGTACTTCGGCCCAGCAGCGATCGTCAACGCTCATCGGTTCATCTTTGATAGCCGCGACGAGGGCGCTGCCGAGCGCCTCGAGATCCTCAACGACATGGACGGCGTCTGGCGCTGTCGCACGACGTTCAACTGTACTGAGTCTTGCCCACGCGGGATTCAGGTGACGCAGGCAATCCAGGAAGTCAAGCGCGCATTGCTCTTCGCGCGCTGACGAAATGCATAGGGCGGTGGGCGCTTCTCTGGATTCAGAGGGGCGCCCACCGGCCGTTCACAGCCAGTTCGTACTGTCCTCCGCATAGAGGTAAGATAATCCGAATGTCCGACATGTCGTCACGCGGGCCAGGGCCCATCGACCCAGAAATCTGGCGTAAAGCACAGCGCGCAGTCGCAACCCGCAGCACAAACGCCGAAGATTGCCGTACCCTGCTGCAAATGCTGGGGATTCAGGGGCCGCCAGAGTTTTCCGGCGCCCACTACCCTCCGGGTCTGCCAGGCTGATTCAGGCAGGGCCAACTCAGGCAGGGCCAACTCAGGCGCAAGCCCTAGGCGCGGACGCTAGCGCAGGGATGACGTTTTCCGTCACGAGTGGCGCGAGGAGCACGCTAGCTGGTGCGCTCTTGATGCTCACCCAGCGGACCTCCGCAATTTCCGCGCCCGACGCTGCCCCTGCGGCTTCGGCAGCCTCACACACGAACACGGTCGCATCTATGGTGCGGCCCGTTTCGTTGGCGGCGGGCGCGGTCCACCTTCCAAGGAAGCGCAGCGAATCCTCGTTGAGCTGAACGTTGATCTCTTCGTGGCATTCGCGGATCGCCGCGGCGTAAATCGATTCGGACAGGTCCGGTTTGCCACCAGGGAGCATGAAATGCTCGGTGCCCTGCTTACGGACTAGCAGGATGTGCTCCCGATTTTTGAGGAAGCACACTCCCGCTACAGTGATCGGCTTGGTCACTATCAGATACCTGTCGTGATGTTCGCACTTCGAGGATCCGGCACCGGGTTGAGCGCCGGAATCGAGGGTACCGAGGACTCCAATTGGTTAACACCTAGTGACAAAAAGTGCGACGAACGCAACAACAGACACGTGACGGTTACAGCCGGCTAACTGCTTGTCTAATCCGAATGCACCGAAGCGCTGTGTGCTTAACGATCATTGCGACAACCAACTGCGGCTGATGTGCCCGGTTGCTAAGTGCAGTGCACAAAAGGAGCTTTCATGCGTCCAAGGACCGCAACTCGCGTTCGGCGCGCCGCCATACTCGCCGCCGCGTCGAGCGTCACCCTTGCCGGAGCGGTCGCGTTCGCGGCGAGTTCTGAAGCGTCTAGTGATAACCACGCCTGGACAGCGTTCTCCGCGTCTTCCGTCGTTTCAGTTCTCAGCCCGGACGCGGAGGTCAACTGAAGTGCGGGCGACGTCAACGTGGAATGTTGTGCGGGGTAGCGATGTGAATCGTGCTGAGTGACGGCGGCACCCCATCGAGCGCGCCGCGCGCCTGCAGCAGCAGTCTGCAGGCGCGGCGGACGTCAGCATGCAGGTCGTGGTGCAGCACTGCGGAGACACGGCCGTCCCGCAGTAGTTGGGTGTTGTCGTCGTCGAGGTCGTGGGCAATGAATGCGTGACACGCTCTCCCAGCCTGCTCAAAGGCTGCTAGCAGGGCGCGGTTGCCTCCGCCAATAGAGTAGGCGGCCATAATCGACGGGTCCCGGTTCAGTGCGTCGACGGCGCGACGCCGCACCGTGTCGTCAATGCCGTCGGTGTCAGGGATCTCGATGAGGCGCCGTTCTGGATTCAGGGAGCGCATCGTTGCGCGAAATCCCGCCTCCCGTTCTTCCTCGTTCCGGAAGAAGTTCTGAGTCAGGCTGATGAGGATGTTTCCCTGCTCACGACGAAGCCATTGGCTCATCAGATACGCAGCGGTGGATCCGGCCGCCCGGTCATCGATGCCGACATAGCCGGCTCGCGCGCTTCGAGCAACGTCAGTGAACATCGTGACGACGGGAATGCCTGCGGTATCGAGCCGTTGAATGGCCTCGACGATGCCGGGCACATCCGGAGCTTTCAGGAGTACACCCTGTGAGCCGCGCTTAGCGATGCGGTCGAGCGTTTCCACGAGCACTTCCGCGGACCCGGTTTCGCGGTGATGGAACCGGCACCGGATCACTGCTGGCTGCATGGCAGGGATCTCGGCTTCGAGCGCCTCCCGCACCTCAGTTACGAAACGCTGCGGTGCGTGCATCACCACGTCGAAGATGAACTTGCGGCCTTCGAGTCGCAATTGTGAACGCTGCCGGTCCAGGTCAGAGATAGCCTGCTGCACCTCCATCCTGGTGCTTTCTCGCACGCCGGGACGCTCGTGGAGGACCCGGTCGACGGTCGCTTCACTGAGGCCGCTTTGCTGGGCAATTTCCCTGACTTTGAATCGATGGACCATGCCTGATTCCTGAGGTGTTTTTGATGGTTTTGTGAGGTTGATTGCCAGTCTAGTCCCCGCAAGACTAGAGACATCAGTTCTCGCGGCCCGGAAATCTCCGGGCACTCACGTCGCCGCTCAGCAAGGACTCATCAATGACTAGCGCATACTCGCCATCAGGATCGTCGCTATCATCCGCGCCGCGGATTCCAGCCGCCGAACGCGTTGCCGGCGCGCCAATTTCGTGGGGAGTGTGTGAGGTTCCCGAATGGGGGCACCAACTCAGCCCTGCCCGCGTGCTCAGCGAGATGAACAGCCTGGGCCTCACGGCGACCGAATTCGGCCCCGCGGATTTCCTCCCGGAGGAGCCTGCCGCCCGCGCCGCAGCACTGAAGGAGCACGAGTTGGCGGCGGTTGGCGGGTTTGCACCGGTCGTCCTCCACGACCCGGCACAGGACCCCCAGCAGGAAATCGCCAGAGTTCTCGACTGGTTCACTGCCGCAGGCGCGACGGTCCTTGTGTTGGCCGCAGCGACCGGCATCGACGGCTACGACTCGCGCCCAGAGCTTGACAGGCAAGGCTGGGATACATTGTTGACCAATCTCGACCATCTTGCCTCCTATGCCGCCTCTCGAGGTGTGCTCGCCGTGCTTCATCCCCATGTCGGAACCATGGTCGAGAACGAAGAAGAGGTCCAGCGCGTGCTGTCCGGCTCCTCGATTGCGCTGTGTCTTGACACCGGACATCTGCTCATCGGAGGTTGCGACCCTGTGGAGCTGACGCGTACAGCGACCGACCGGATCGCGCACGTCCACCTCAAGGACGTTGATGCGGCGCTTGCGGATCAGGTTCGCAGGGGGGACATCGCGTTTACCGACGGAGTTCGGCGTGGGATGTTCCGGCCCCTGGGCCAGGGCGACATCGACATCGCCACCGTAATCAAAACGCTGGAGGGCAGTGGCTTCAACGGCTGGTATGTCCTCGAACAGGACATGATCCTCGACGGCGAGCCGGAAGACGAAGGACCTATCTCGGACGCCCGGGCTTCGGTCGAGTTTCTGAACGCCATCTTCGAGACCAACCGCTAACTGCCTGTATGCAAATCTGACCCAGACTGTGACAACGGTCATTGACACTAATTCGCCCTATCCGGTACACCTTGACCCACACAGATATCTGCCGCAACGTCGCGGCGGTGCGGTCGTCCTCCGTGGAGGCGCCCGGCTGAGCTGATCTGAAGGGGTACCAATGTCGCTATCCAATGCCGGAACTGCTGCGTCCACTCACACGACGCGCACACTCATCATCGGCACCGGCTTCTCCGGCATGGGTATGGCGATACAGCTGCTGCGCAATAAGCAGCCCGACTTCATCATCATCGACAAAGCGCATGATTTCGGCGGCACGTGGCGTGAAAACACCTACCCCGGCTGCGCGTGTGACGTGCCCTCCCACATGTACTCCTTCTCCTTCGAGCCGAATGCGCGCTGGACGAAGCTATGGGCTCGTCAGCCTGAAATCTTCGACTACATGCGGGCGGTCGCCGAGAAGCACAACCTGAAGAGCCACACCCACTTCGGCCGGACATTCACCGGGGCCGCATGGAACGAGACCACGCAACGCTGGACCGTTCGCACCGCTGAAGGTGTCAGCTATGAAGCGCAGTACCTGGTCTCCGGCATCGGCGGTCTGCACATCCCGAGTATTCCGCGCTTCAAAGGTGATGACACCTTCACCGGAGAACGCTTTCACTCCGCGCAGTGGAACCACAATGTTGATCTGCGCGGCAAGCGAGTCGCGGTAATCGGCACAGGAGCGAGCGCGATCCAGTTCGTTCCAGAAATCGTCGATCAAGTGAAAGAGCTGCACCTCTACCAGCGGACTCCGGCGTGGGTGCTCCCTCGGACGAATGTGCCGATCCCCGGTGCCGCGCAAACCGCGCTCGCGAAGGTACCACTTGCCAGACGAGCTGTCCGCAACATGATCTATTGGGCCAGTGAAAGTCTCGCGCTCGGCCTCAACGGCAATTCGAACATGATGCAGCCGATAGAGCGACTCGCGAAATGGAACATCGACCGCTCCGTGCCGGACCCAGAGCTTCGGCGCAAGCTCACCCCGGACTACAGGATTGGCTGCAAACGGATCCTCGGATCGAGCACCTATTACCCTGCACTCGCACGCGAACACTCGAGTGTTATCACCGAAGGGATCCGCGAGTTCACTCCCACCGGAATCATCGCCAACGACGGCACTGAGCGTGAAGTCGATGTCGTCATCTACGGCACCGGATTCCACGTGACAGACGGCTTCGACAGCATCGATCTCACGGGCCGTGACGGCGTGAATCTCAAAGAGCAGTGGGCTCGCGCGGGCATGGAAACCCACCTCGGCATCACCATCGCCGGATTCCCGAACGCCTTCTTCCTGCTCGGCCCGAACACCGCGCTCGGACACAACTCTGTGGTGTTCATGATCGAGCAGCAGATCGGGTACATCCTGTCTGCGATGAAGCTCGCCGACACAAAGCGTGGTGTCATCGAGGTCAGCGCAGCAGCACAGCGCGAGTTCACGAACGAGATCCAGAGCAAGCTTGCGACTGGTGTATGGAGTACCGGCGGGTGCACTAGCTGGTATCTCGACTCGCAGGGTCTCAATCGCACGATCTGGCCGGGATTCACCTTCCAGTACTGGTCGCGCACCCGACGCGTCAACGCGGCCGACTTCGTTTTCGAGTCGATCACCGCTGACGCGCCGCGCGAAGCAGCCCTCACCAGCTGAGTCGGGACGGTGCGGAGGCCCTCACCATGGCCACGTGTGGACTGGTGCACCCACCCTCATGTGCTCCGCGTACTCCGCGAGCATCTGAGTGAGGGCTTCCCCGCGCGTCCTTCCTTTCGCTTCCAGGCGTGCGACGGTCGCGCGCTGCCACGCCGCGCCGTTACGGCCTGAAAGGCACCTTTCCTCGATGATGCCCAAGTACCGGTCTCTCACTTCTTGCGACGCGCCATAGTCAGCGAGGCCCTGGTCGGCAAGTGGGAGCAGCCAGCGCAGAACTAGTTCGTCGGGGCCCACCTCACCGAAAGTGGGCCAGTAGAAGCGGGCGTCCATTCCTTGCTGGGCACCGGCTTTCAGATTCGATGCGGCGGCACCGAACGACATCTGGCTCCACAGCGGCCGTTCCGCATTGGCGAGCGCGTGCACCGTGCCGTAGTAAAACGCCGCATTCGCGATCGTGTCGACTACCGTCGGACCGCACGGGAGGACCCTGTTCTCGACGCGCATTTGCGGCTCGCCATCAACCACCGCGTAAACCGGGCGGTTCCACCGATAGATCGTCCCGTTGTGCATCGCGAGCTCAGCTAGCTTGGGCACACCACCACTGTCGAGCAGCGCAAGCGGTTCCTCATCGTCAACTTCGGGGAGCAGTGCAGGGAAGTAGCGAGCGTTCTCGTCGAAAAGATCGAAAATCGACGTAATCCAGCGTTCACCGAACCAGACCCGCGGTCGTACACCCTGATTCTTCAGTTCCCAGGATCTTGTGTCGATTGCTTGCTCGAACACAGGTATACGGCTTTCGTGCCACAGCGACGTTTGGGCCAGGAAAGGTGAGTTGGCTCCCAGCGCTACCTGTACACCCGCAATGCACTGTGCCGCGTTCCAGTAGCTGGCGAACATTTCGGGATCGACCGCGAGGTGCAGCTGCACAGAAGTACAGGCCGCTTCCGGCAGCACAGATGTGCAGTCGATACGCAACCGTTCGGGACGCCCGTCGAGTCCAGTTCCGCTGATATCGATCTCGATGTCCTCACCTCGTGCCGCGAAGATCTGATCGTTGAGGAGGGCGTACCGCGGATTGTCAGTGATCCACGCCGCATCGAAGTGCTCAGTTCGCAACGTGGGCAGCATCCCGGTGAGAACAAGCCGAGCATGGTTCCGCGCAGCAACATCATCGGCGTGCTCAAGCGAGCTGCGCAGTTTGCTTTCCACCTGAGCGATCGAATTTCCGGAAAGCGGTGCTGGTGCGACGTTGAGTTCGATGTTGAAGCGGCCGAGTTCCGTCTGATAATCGGTATCTGCGATGGCTTCGAGGACAGTGTCATTCGCTTTCGCGGGTTCCATGTGCTCATCGACGAGATTCAGCTCGACTTCCATCCCAAGAAGAGGCACCGCGCGCAAGCGCTCGAACGCGCCGTCACGCAGCATCCGTTCGAGCGCTTCGGTGCACTCGTGGACCTTGCGCCGAAACCGGCGGCGGTCTTCATGAGTGAACCTGATCGAAGTGACTTCAGCTCCCATATTCCGCTCCGCCCACTTCCTGGTGAAATCCTCGGTGGCAACCGCGCTTCCACGACCATAGCGGGACACGCCAGGCTGTGACAGACAATCTCTTTCGGGAGCAGGGAAGATCACGTGTTGAGCAGCGCTCAACGCTGCGGCCCTAGGCTGAGCCGGCGCTCCATCTGCGGTGTTACAGTGCCGACATGACAGTCCCGACCGTGCGTACACGCTTGGCTGCGGAAGACCGGCGCAGGCAGCTGATCGGTATCGGGCTGCGCCTTCTCGTCAACCGTCCCATCCACGAACTCGCAATCGACGAGGTGGCTGCCGAGGCCGGTATCTCGCGGGGACTGCTTTTCCACTACTTCCCCACTAAGCGCGAGTACTACATCGCAGTGGTCCGGGCGGCCGGCAACCGGCTCCTCCTGCACGCTCGCGCACCTGACGAAGGGACCACGACTGAGCGTGTCCGCGGTATCGTGGACGGTTTCGTGCAGTTCATTCAGCGGCGCCGAGGAAACTATGTAGCTCTGGTTCGTGCGGGCGCGGGCGGAGACGAACGGGTGCTTGAGGTGTTTTCCAGTATCCGAGCCCGCATCGCCGACCGCGTGATCGACGCGATGGGTACCACCGAACCCACCCCGCAACTCCGGCTCGTAGTTCGAGGCTGGCTCGCGATGGCGGAAGAGATAGCGGTCGAAGCGACGCCCGACGTGATGCAGGTGGACGGGATTGTCGACATGCTGGTCGATAACCTGAACAAGACAGTCCAGCAGGTTGCTGGCTGGAACGAAGGAGGCCCCCAATTCGTTTACACGCCGCCACGGGATTGATGCTCGCAACGGTCGTCGTCACAGGATTATCGGGCTGCGGTGGTGCGGAGAATGAACGACCGCCCTACGTCCACGACGGCGACGGGCCGGCTGTGGTGCAAGCCACCAACATGGATTTCACCCCGGAGACGGTCGTCATTCAGGCGGGTGACACGGTGGAATGGGTGTTCGATGACGGTCCAGTTGCGCACAACGTCGTCGGCACCGGCGACAACTCGCCCGCTGACTTTGTGAGCCCTATGATCGCACTCGACACGTGGTCATACACCTTCGACGACGCTGGCGAGTACGAATACGTGTGTTCAGAGCATCCGCAGAAAACTGGGCTGATCATCGTCGAGTAGCGTTTTCCCGTAGGGTGACGAACTGTGGACAAAGGCGACTTAGCACCAGATTTCAAGCTTGAAGACCAGGACGGCACGGTTCGCTCACTGGTGGACCTCCTCGACAAGGGCCCGGTCGTTCTCTTCTTCTACCCCGGGGCGAACACCCCTGTTTGCACGGCTGAGGCGTGTCACTTCCGCGACCTCGCCGCTGAGTTCACCGAAGTAGGTGCCGCTCGAGTCGGCATCAGCACGGACTCGGTTGACACTCAGGCCGGGTTCGCATCGCAGAAGAATCTCGACTACCCGCTGCTGTCGGACAAGGATGGCGGGGTCGCCGCCGCGTTCGGAGTGAAGCGTGGTTTGCTCGGCAAGCTCGCGCCGGTGAAACGCAAAACATTCGTCATCGATACGGACCGGACGATCCTCGGTGTAGTGAGCGGGGAATTGAGCGCCAACGTCCACGCTGACAAGGCACTCGAGATCCTGAAGACCCACCGCTCCTGACGAATGGGCGGTTACGTACGAAGTATCCACTCGGATTTCGCACATAACCGCCCAGTCATGGCATGCAGTCAGACACGGCCGTAGAGCGCATTAACGTCGTTCTCGTGCTCTTTCATCACGACGGCCCTCTTGAGTTTCATCGACGGCGTGAGCTGCCCGTCCTCCACAGTCCAGTCGATGGGGAGGATCTGGAACTTCCGCACCGACTCGGCCTTCGAGACTGCCCTGTTGCCCTCGTCGACAGCACTCTGAACGGCAGCGACTAGATCGGGGTCCGAAGCGAGTTCGACGACGGACCCTGATTTGCCGTGCTTCTCGCTCCATGGGGTGAGCGCTTCGGCGTCCAGGGTGACGAGCGCGCCGATGAACGGCTCGTTATCGCCCACCACCATGACCTGGCTGACCAGAGGATGAGCACGGATGCGGTCCTCGATCACGGCGGGCGCCACGTTCTTTCCGCCCGCGGTGACGATGATTTCTTTCTTCCGTCCGGTGATGGCGAGGTAGCCCTGTTCGTCGAGCGTGCCGATATCGCCGGTGTGGAACCAGCCATCATTATCGATTGCCTCTTCGGTTGCGTCCTCGTTGCGCCAGTACCCGCCGAACACCATTGGGCCCTGGACAAGCACCTCACCGTCGTCGGCAATCCGTACAACCGCCCCTGGGACAGGTAATCCAACGGTGCCCATCTTCGCGTAACGCGGCGGGTTCACCGTGATCGCAGCGGTAGTCTCGGTCAGCCCGTACCCTTCGAGGACCGTTAAGCCGATGCCGCGATAGAAATGACCGAGACGGCTGCCTAGGGCAGAACCGCCGGAAATTGCGTGTGTAGCCCGGCCGCCGAGGGATTTGCGCAGCTTACGGTAAACGAGCGCGTTGTACAGAGCACGGCGGGTGCGCAGCCCAGCGGGTACAACACCAGTATCGAGTGCTTCGCTGTATTGGATCGCGATGGCGGCTGCACGGTTGAAGATCTTGCCCTTGCCCGCGGCATCCGCCTTCTGAACGGCGGTGTTGTACACCTTCTCGAAGACGCGCGGCACTGCCAGGATGAAGGTCGGCCGGAACCCGGCAAGGTCGTCCAGGAGGTCCCGTACATCCGCGGTGTGCCCCAGCGTGACGCGCTGATAAACACAACCTAGCTGGATCACCCGCGCGAAAACATGCGCTAGCGGCAGGAACAGCAGCGTCGCACATTCACGGCGCCCGAAGAGATCGTCGAGCTGCATCGTCACATTGGCGACTTCCGAAAGAAAGTTAGCGTGAGTGAGCGTGCAACCCTTCGGCCGGCCTGTAGTTCCGGAGGTGTAGATCAGCGTGGCGAGTGACTCAGCGTTAAGCGAGTCCCGGCGTGCCTGCACGACAACGTCCGCGATGCCCTCGCTCCGACTGCCCAAAACGAACAGACCTTCTGCGGCCGAGGCGAGTTCACCTTCGATCTGGAATAGATGCTCGAGCGACCGCACTTCCGGCATCAGTCCTGAAACCATCTCGGCGTGCGCCGCTGTTTCCGCGATGCATGCGACAGCTCGGGAGTCCGACAGAATCCAGTGCACTTGCTCCGGGGACGACGTCTCATAAATCGGGACAGTGATCGCGCCAGCGCTCCAGATCGCGAAGTCGAGCAGCGTCCACTCGTATCGCGTGCGGGAGAGAATGGCAACGCGATCGCCTGGGTTCACGCCGCTTGCGATCAGACCCTTGGCCATCGCATCGACCTCAGTGAGGAACTGGGCGGCGGTCACATCGTGCCAGTCACTGCCGACCTTCCGGCGGAACGAGACCGATTGCGGCTCTTCCTGCGCGTTGCGGACGATCATGTCAGTCAAGTTTTCGCGCCGGGCGATGTGTGCGCGCGCGGGTACCGTCAGCTCACGCATACGGGCTCCTTACGGGAAGTAGTGGTGATAGATTCGATGGCTGATCGGAGTTCGGCCATCGAGGGGTTTGTATCGAAGCGCAGGGCGCGAATTTCGTCGGCCTGTCGCAGGAAGTCCGACAGCGCTGCCCATGTAGTGGTCCGAGCGTTGCGGCCAGTGAGCACTCCGAGGTGGCCTCCCGGAGCGACCTCGGTCCGCACATACCGCGAACCGGGCAAGAGTGACGCGAGCTTCTCGACAGACTTTCTCGGCGCGATCGCGTCGCAGCTGCCTGCGACCACCATGACTGGCACCCGGATCCGGGCGAAGTCGATGCACCGGTCAGCGACATCCAGATGCCCGTTGACGAGGCTGTTCTTGCGGAACAGCAGATGGTAGAGCTGAGAGAAGGTACGGCCGGGATACGCCGTCATATGGTCGGTGAATGCATCAACAGCTTCGAGTTGCGCGAGGAACTCGCGGTCGTCGAGCTTCGACAGCATCGTGAAGGGTTTGATGACGTTCTTCGTCAGGCTGCTGAATTGAAAGGCGCGCTTTACGAGTGGCTTCGGTGCCCCACCAAGCGTCCGGGCAAGCTGGGTGAGAACTAGCCCGCGGGTAAGCGCCACGACGGGTCGCACCGGTTTGACGAGCGGCACTGCGGCAAAGTCTATAGGGCTGGCAATCGGCGTGATGGAAGCGATGGGGAGATTCGGCAGATCTGCGGCGGTGAGCAGGCAGAACACACCTCCGAGGCTCCAGCTGACAAGGTGCACCGGAGCTCCCCCGGCATCTTTGCTCGCGGCGCGGATAGCCTGCGGGAGCACGTGGTGGATCCAGTGTTCGATGCCAAGATTTCGTTCACCGAAGCCGATCTGGCCATAGTCGACGACGTACGTGCGTCGGCCGGATTCGACGAGATGCTCCGCGAGGCTGCAACCGCGCCGCAAATCGAAACATGAATCCGGTACCGCCAGCGGCGGCACGAGGAGCACTGGTGCGCCATCGTTTTCGTGATTTCCTGGGGCTGGGAGGTAACGGTAGACAGCACGCTGCGGGCCACTGCTGATAAGAACGCGGGGCATCGGCCGCAGGTCGGCGAGTCCGTGGTAAAGCACCTTGTGGCTCAAGTTCGCGGCGGCTGCAGGCAGCCGTGCGGGTGTTACTGGGAGGGGCATCAGGAGTGTCATCGGGTTACACCTTCTGCGGGTCACGGCCGGTGAAATGCTCCATCGTCTTGTAGACACCGAGTACCCGGCCGGCGACGAAGTCGCGGATGGACGTGGGAAGGATCCCCTTGAATGCCTCGCTGAGCAGCACAGTCTTCGGCAGGATCACGAAGGGTGCGCCCTTCTTCATCTGCTTCCACACCTCTGTGACAACCGCTTCGGGCTCGAGGATTGGGAGCAGCGGCGCAGCTTTCGCGCCGTCGAACATGCCAGTGCTGATGTAGTACGGGCACACAGTGGTGACCTTGACGTGCCGATGGCCAGCTTGCTCGAGTTCCAGGCGCACGGAGTCGGACCAGCCGACGGCCGCCCATTTGGATCCGCAGTAGGAGGCCATGCGCGGGTTCGCGGTCAGGCCTGCTGCTGACGCCACGTTAATGACGCGGCACTCACCCTCAGATGCGACCATGCCAGGCAGGAACTCCCGCGTGATGATCATCGGCGCAAGAGCGTTGATCTTCATGGTGAATGCGGTGTCGCGGGTGCTGTCAGTCTCCCAGAAATAGGCGTTGCCGCGCACCACGCCGGCGTTGTTGAAGAGCACCTCGATGTCGCCCACTTCGTCACGAACCCGTGCGGCCGCATCCTCGATTGCTTCCTGGCTGGATACATCGACCACGTAGGGATGCACCGTCGCGCCGTTCGCGCGCAGTTCGTCGGTGGTCTGCTTGAGCGCGACCTCGTTGATGTCCCACAGCACTATCGCGGACGCGTCTTCCTTCGCCGCGAGCTGCGCATACAGCTTTCCCATGCCCATTGCGGCGCCGGTGATCAGGACCTTTTTGTTTTCGACAGTCTTCATGTTTGTTTCCTTTGTCAGCAGTAGGGGAAGTTTCACCAGTGGATGCCGGGAAGCAGGCGCATCATGGTCTTGGCAGCGCGGGAGAGCGGCTGATCCTGGACGAGGATCGATGCCCTGGCAAGCATCTGGCCACTGCGGCTGAGACCCTGCCGTTCTGGGCTTTCGTCGAGCTCGCCCTTAGCCGCGAGTGAGTCCGGGAAGACCTTGTAGGCCTGGTGGAGGATCTTGTCGACGAGGCCCGGCGCGAGCGTGTAGGCGAGCTCGCCGAATGTGCCCATCGGAGTACCGATCTCTTTGGGACGCTTCACGAGTGCCCGGAGCACCATGTCGGCTGCTTCTTCCGGTGAAAGCGTGGGGAAAGCGTCGTACATCGACGTCGGGGCAATCATCGGTGTACGCACGAGCGGCATGTGGACGGTGGTGAAGCCGACCCCTTTGCCCACCACTTCGCTGGCGACGACTCGGCTGAATGCGTCCAGCGCAGCCTTCGACGCGACGTACGCAGAGAAGCGAGGGGGGTTGGTTTGAGCACCAATCGACGAGATGTTGACGATATGGCCGAAACCGTTTTCGGACATGTGCGGCAGCAGGCGGAGGATCAGCCGGACCGCCGCGAAGTAGTTGAGCGACATGGTGCGCTCGAAGTCGTGGAAGCGGTCGTAGGACAATGCGATCGAGCGGCGGATCGAGCGCCCTGCATTGTTAACGAGCATGTGGATTTGGCCGTGGTCGGCGACGAGCTGTTCGACCAGGGCATCGACGGATTCGTTGTCCGTGACATCGCAGGAGTATGTGTAGGCACTTCCCCCAGCAGCTTCGATTTCCTGCTTGACGGCATCGAGCTTGTCGATGCTGCGGGCGACGAGGATGACGGTGCCGCCGGCTCCGGCAACTTTCAGCGCGGCGGCAGCACCGATGCCGGACGATCCCCCTGTGATGACGACGTTGCGCCCCTCGAGCGGGAGGTCCGCGCCGGAGAGTACGCGGCGTGCAGCGGTCGTCACTGCTAGAGCTTGCGGTAGGACCGCGTGCTCGACGAGGGCACTGAGGGCGGCTGGGGAGATCTGCGATGGAAGGGCGAGAGTTGCCATGGGTGTTACTCCTGTGGTGCGTGAGGTGTGAGATCTGGGCCACAATGCCCTAGAAGGAGGATCAGCTTCACTGGTACTTCTTCGTACCGCTACGAATCACAGTATGGTACGTGACAGTACCGCTTGGCAAGTGACGCTGAACACAGTCTTCAAACTGGCAAAGAATGCCCAGCTCGGAGGGCTCTTCAACACCTCATCGCACGCCGGTGGGTACGATCAGATACCACGCCAGCCTCTACAGGAAGGCACCTATGACTGCAGCTGCACCCGCTAACGGGAAGGGTGATGCCGCGCGCGCCCGGGTCCTCGCCGCCTTCACTGAATCGGTCGCCGCAAAGGGCTACGCCGCCACCACAATCGCCGACGTTGTGGCGCTCGCTCACGTTTCTAGGCGTACCTTCTACGAACACTTCGCCGAGAAAGAGAGCGCCCTCCTCGCAAGTCACGAGGAATTCAGCGCGGACGTCATCGCCACTGTCAGCAAGGCATCGGAAATCGGCGACACTACAGCTGAACGCATCGAATCAACGATCAACGCGCTTCTAAACGCATTAAGCGACTCGCCGGCTGCAACGAAGACGCATTTCGTCGAAACCCTCGGCGCCGGACCCCGAGCGCGCGAAGCACGCCGAGAAATGCAGCGCAGCTTCGTCTCTCTCCTGATCAGCCTCGCCGAGCGGGCACAGCAGCGCAATCCCGCCGTGCGTGCGCTTTCTCCAGAAATGGCTACCGCCATCACCGGCGGGCTGACCGAACTCATCGTGCAAGCTGCGGAAGAGGAGCGGCTCGCTGACCTGCACCAGCTTTCAGACACAATGATCGCGCTCGTTTCGTCAGCGTTCTTGGGCGCCCCCTCCTAGGAGCTCATACGCCGGGAGTGATCTCCATCACGGTAGGGTCGGGGTGTCGGCATTGACGAGACTGCCACCACGAGATCGAGGCCTGTCATGACCACTCAACCCCCCATCGCCATAGTCGGCGCCGGATTAGCCGGCGCCAAGGTTGCGGAAGCGCTGCGCGACCGCGACTATCCCGGTCGCATCGTGCTGATCGGCGCTGAAGAACATCTCCCCTATGACCGGCCACCCCTGTCGAAGGGGTTCGTCCAGGGGAAGAAGACCACGGACGACATCACTCTGCTGCCGCCACAGTGGTACCGCGACCACCATGTTGAGCTGATGCTGGGAACCGAGGTGACCAGCATAAATCGGTCGGCAAAAACTCTGACCCTTCCCGACGGGTCAACGCTGGAGTACGCAAAGCTCGCACTCGCCACTGGCTCCACACCCCGCGTACTTTCCATACCCGGCGCGGAGGCGGACGGCGTGCACTACCTGCGCACAGTGGAACAGTCGGAGGAACTCATTCGCGTCATCGGAGCGGGCGGGCGACTCGTGATCATCGGAGCAGGGTGGATCGGGCTCGAAATCGCCGCGGCGGCACGGGCTAAGGACGTCGCGGTCAGCGTCATCGAAGCTGCTGAGCTCCCCCTGCTAGGCGCCCTCGGCCCAGAAATGGCGACCGTCTTCGCCGAGTTGCATCGCGAACACGGCGTGGATCTGCATCTCGACAGTGGCGTGGAAGAGATCACGACTTCTGATGGATCAGCCAGCGGTGTTCGCCTGACCTCGGGCGAAACCATCCCCGCCGATGCGGTACTGATCGCCGTCGGAGCTCAGCCGAACATTGGCCTTGCCAAGGACGCCGGACTCGACGTCGATGAGGGCGTACTCGTCGACGGCGCGCTGAAAACCTCCGACCCTGACATCGTCGCGGTCGGTGACATCGCGGAGCATGATCATCCGCTGCTGGGGAGGAGAATCCGTGTCGAACACTGGGCGACCGCGCTCAATCAGCCGCAAGTCGCGGCGTCGACGCTCACTGAGCGCACCGCCACCTACGACAACCTGCCCTATTTCTTCACCGACCAATACGACTTAGGCATGGAGTATGTGGGCTTCGCACCACGCGGTGAGTACTCGCGAGTCAGCGTCCGCGGGGATCTCAGCACCCACGAGTTCGTCGCATTCTGGCTTGATAGCGCGGACCGGGTGCTCGCCGGCATGAACGTCAACATCTGGGACGTCACCGACGCGATCAAATCGCTGATCAGGTCGGGAAGATCGATTGATGTTGCGCGTCTCGAGGATAGCGAGATCCCGTTGGACCAGGTGTAGCCCAACACCGACACAAACGCCCGGCCGTGGTGCTGGCCGGGCGTCTGGGCTCGTTCGTGAACGCCGCTTATGCAGCGTCATCGATCGGGAGGATCGCGACGGAGCTCAATTCGACCGTCCGTGATCCGTCAACACCGGAAATGCGAGCTTCTGTGAAGTGCAGGTCGTCGCTGTCATCGAGGGGCTCCACACTGTCCAGCACGATCACGACAGGCTTGCTGAGCGTGGCACCCTCAGCGCAGGTGGGTTCGCACGTGTTGACCTGCTCCACACCTGTGCCCACAGCAATGCCGTCGTTCCACACCAGCCAGGTAATGAAGTTGACCGCGTCGTTGCCATCAGCGGGAGCGAGCATTATTGACTCCGGCTCAATCTGCGTGTCGCCCTGGTCGTTGAGAACGACGGCGGGAACAACTTCTGGTGCGTTCTGAATGACGGCAGCGCCTGCCACTCCTGTCATTCCGAGTGCCAGTGCGGCGCCAGCAGCAGGTATAACCATGGCCAGATTTCGTGTCTTCAACTGTCTCCCTTTCATTTCGCCCCCGGGTCCGTTCCCTCGCGACGCTCAGCCCAGTTGGGCAGCAGCGCTTCCGCATCGGATATCGAGGGATGTGACACCAGTGTTTCACTGAGACAGCTGTTAATTAATGTGATTACGCGCACGAAAACCACGAAAACATCGCCTGAACTGGAGTTTTAATCTTTCGGAAAGGCGGTAACCGTTACGGCTTCTTTATCTCAGCCCAGAACTTGATCGGTGTAGACGTTGCGAAAAGTGCGGTCCGGATCAACAGCGTCCCGAACGCGCGTGAAGTCACGAAATCGCGGATACAGGTCAGCCAGCGCCTCCCGATCGAGCGAATGCATCTTGCCCCAATGCGGTCGCCCCTCCGCGCCCCGCGCGATGGCCTCGAACTCGTGGAAGTACTTCTCATACGACATGCCCTCAAACTGGTGCACTGCCACATAGGCGGTATCCCGCCCATACGCGGGAGAAAGCCAGATGTCATCGGCGGCGGAAAAACGCACTTCGACCGGAAACATCACCGGCTCGGGCAACCTGGAATACAGCGCACGCAGCTCAGCGAGCACACCGGCTAACGCCGCCCGCGGGATCGCGTACTCAGACTCAACCATCCGCACCCGCCGTGGCGTGGCGAACACCCGGTATGACCAGTCCCGATAGGCACGAGGCGACAGCACCGCATCAATGACCCGCCCCGTCGGCTGCACCGTCGCAGGAAGCACACGGCCAAGTCGGCATACCGCCCCGAAGGCACGGTTTTCCACAAGGTCGTAACTGATGAATTCGGCCACCCGGGACAGCGGGCGCGGTGCAGCATCGGTCCGGTTGTTCCTTTTCACCAATGCGCGGCGGCCATACGGAAACATAAAGAACTCGAAGTGATCGTTGGTCTCGACCTCGAGATCAATCGATTCAAGCACCGCCTCCAGCAATTCAGGGCGTTCGTCAGCAGCGAGCACGAAGCGCGGCACGCACTGCAATGTGACAGTGCTGATCACCCCAAGCGCGCCAAGACTCACCCGGGCGGCATCAAACGTTTCACGATTGACCTCGGCCGAACACCGCAGAATTTCCCCGCTGGTTTGCACGAGTTCCAGGCCCACAACCTGTGTTGCCAGGCCGCCCAACCGCGCTCCAGTCCCATGGGTCCCCGTCGAAATCGCACCCGCGATCGTCTGCGTATCGATATCCCCCAGATTCGCAAGCGCCAGGCCGAGTACGTGCAATGAATTGTTGAGTTCCTGCAAGCACGTACCCGCTTTGACCGTCACCTGCCGACGCGGCAAATCGATGTCGGTGAACCCGCGGAAGTCAGAAAGGTCGAGCGCCCAGTCCGCAGTGGCCGCAGTAGCCGTGAACGAATGCCCGCTTCCCCAGGCACGCACTGTCGTCCCCGCTGCTGCCGCGCTTCGCACGATCTCACGCAGTTCCTCAACCGATCGCGGACGCAGCACGCGCGCCGGATACGCTGTCACTGTTCGGGCCCAGTTCTGCCACTGCGTCACCACTGCATATCTCCCTCGCCGCACCGTCTTCCGCGTACGGTAACCAACTGTGACGCGAACCAACCGCAGCCGCGCCGAACTCAAAACCGCATACGACTCGGCTACACGCAACATCGATCCGCCCTGCGCGATTGTCGATCTCGACGCGTTCGACGTGAATCTGCGCGATCTCACGCGACGCGCCGAAGGCGTTCCGATTCGCGTAGCAAGTAAGTCACTGCGCTGCCGGACCCTCCTCGCCCGGGCCCTCGATCACCCTGGTGTCCGCGGAGTTCTCGCATATTCCCTCCGGGAGGCGCTGTGGCTGCACGAGCACAGCACCAGCGACGACATCGTGGTTGCCTACCCGACGGTAGACCGGAGTGCACTTGCGCGTCTTGCAGCGGACGACGCGGCTCGAGCACACATCACACTGATGGTGGACTCGAGCGAGCACCTCGACTTCCTCGACGAGGTTCTGCGCCCAGGGCACCCTGTCATTCGGGTGGCTCTTGAACTGGACGTTTCGTGGCGTCCGCTGAAAGGCATCCATCTCGGTGCCCGCCGCTCACCGATTCACACGCCCGGCGCAGCCGCGGAACTTGCTGCGACGATCACCTCCCGAAACGGTTATGCGCTCGTCGGCGTCATGGGGTACGAGGGCCAGATCGCCGGTGTGGGTGACAAGGATGCTGGTCTCAAGTCGCTCGCGCTGCGCCGCATTCAATCTGCCTCCGCTCTGGAACTGGCTGAGCGCCGCAGTGCCGCAGTCGAGCGTGTCCGCGCGTACGCAGACCTTGAGTTCGTCAACGGCGGCGGCACGGGCAGTGTCGAAACAACGCGACAAGATCCTTCCGTCACCGAGATAGCCGCAGGCTCAGGACTTGTCGGGCCCGCTCTCTTCGACCACTACACGCGGTTCGCGCCGCAGCCCGCGCTACTGTACGCGCTTCCGGTAGTGCGAAAGCCGCGTGATGATATCGCCACACTTTTCGCCGGCGGCTACCTCGCGTCCGGCGCCGCGGACGGCTCCCGGCTCCCTGTTCCCTGGCTGCCCGAAGGACTCCATCTCGGCAGCATGGAGGGTGCGGGTGAAGTCCAGACACCCGTATTCGGAGCGAGCGATCTCGCTATCGGTGACCGCGTGTGGATGCGCCACGCCAAGGCTGGCGAACTGGCCGAGAGGTTCAACGATTACCACCTGGTGCACAGCACTAGCGCAGATCTGTGGCGAACGGTTCCCACGTACCGGGGCGAAGGAGTCAACTGGGGGTAAGCCGCCGCACGCAAGCATGATCGAATAACCGTATGGCTCCTTCCATGACGGTGTACGACGCGATCCGCCTGCGGCGCGATGTTCGCGCTGAATTCTCTGGGGAAACGATCGACGATGCGGCACTTACACGGATCCTGGACGCGGCGCACCGGGCCCCCAGCGTAGGCAACACCCAGCCCTGGGATTTCGTGATCGTGCAGGATCCCCGCCGGCTCTGCGAGTTCGCAGCGCACGTCGCACACCGGCGCGAACGGTTTGCCGCTTCCCTGCCACCGGAACAGCGTGACGTGTTCAACCCGATCAAGATCGAAGGAATTCAGGAAAGCGGTACCGGAATCGTTGTTACCTACGATCCCGATCGAGGCGGGCCGCACGTTCTCGGAAGGCATACCGTCGAGGACACCGGGCTGTTCTCCACCGTCCTCGCTATTCAGAACCTGTGGCTCGCGGCTGTCGCAGAGAGGGTAGGCGTCGGGTGGGTGTCTTTCTATGACGAGGAATTCCTCTCCGATTTCGTGGGCGCCTCCGCGCCAGTGCGGCCGGTCGCCTGGCTCTGTGTGGGTCCTGTAACGGGATTCCAGCACACGCCCGACCTCGAACGTTTCGGCTGGCGGTCCCGGCGGCCACTCAGCGACGCGGTGCACCGAGATCAACTTCGTTGACGTTTCGCCACCTTGTGGCAAAGATTGTGACAAGCCTCACAAGTCCGACTTCACGGCGTCATACTGAGGAAACCCCGCCATAGGGCGGATCGGCGCGCAGGAGAAGAGGACGCCATGTCGCAGCGAATCTCGGCTCTTAGCCTCGCTCAGGAGGCATTACCTGGAGCTGGCGGAGCCGCGGTGGACCAGATCATCATCGTGCTCATCGCAAACGCCGTTATCTTCACGCCCCTGGTGTGGTTCGTGCTGCGGGAACGTAGCGGACATCGCACCGCCATCGGGCGAGCCGCTGACTGGCTAGCGAAAAAAGAAGGAATGCCGCGCTGGTTCAGCCTTCCGGTGTACCTGATGATCGCTGCGCTGCTGTCTGCGGGATTCGGTGTCGCATGGGACATCCCGATCCATATGCAGGACGGCCGGGACGATGGCCCCTTGGCAAACCCGGCCCACTACTTCATTTTCTTCGGCATCGTCGGCTTCTTCGTCGCCGGCGTGATCAGCATGACACTCGTGTCGAAGCGTCTTCCCGCGCGTACCTTCCGGATCCGCGACGACTGGCACGCCCCGATGGGGAGCATGGTGATCGTGGCTGCAGGCCTCATCGCGCTCCTTGGGTTCCCTCTCGACGATCTGTGGCATCGACTTTTCGGCCAGGACGTGACGCAGTGGGGGCCAACCCACACGATGATGATTGGCGGAGCAGTCACCTGCGTTCTTGGTGGCGTGCTGCTCCATTCGGAGGCGCGCCAAATTGGAGCACCCGGAACGCTGGGATTAGGCGGACGGATTCGCGGAGTCTTCCTGCTATCGATTTGCATCATCCCGTTCTACTTTCTGGCGGAGTTCGAGCTAGGACTGCCGCAGTTCCCGGCCGCCACGCAGTTCATCCTCGCGGGTTTACTTATGGGGTGGATCTTCACCGCGTGCCGCCGGTACTTCGGACCCGGCGGAGCGCTGTTCGCGTGGGCCTTCTATCTCGTCGCGCAACTGTTCCTGATCGTGACGGTCAGCCTGATACCCGGCGTGCTGGTGTCTCAGATGTTGCTGTTCTTGCCTGCCGCGATCATCGTTGAACTAGTCGCGCTGGTGATTCCGCCCGCCCGCGGGATCGTGTTCGGACTCGTGTGCGGTGCACTGATCGGAACCGTTGGTCTCTACGCAGAATGGCTCTGGACGCACGTCTACATGCCGATTCCGCAGCCGCTGCCGTCGCACGCGTTGCCGCTTATGTTGTCGGTGGGAACGGCTGCCGCGATTGGCGGCGCACTCATCGGGCATTGGCACGCTCAGCAGCTCCAGCGGGTCGAGGCACGCGGAAACGTGACCTCTCGCCTGCAGGAAATCACCTTCGCGTCCCGGCCACTGCAGGCTTGCTACAGCTACTGGCTGCGAAACCAGACTCCGGCACCGGCCATCGGCGGATCGCCGAACTACTTGCAGCGCAACGGGTACGTAGCGGTGGGCGGCGTAATTTTCCTCGCCCTCATGACGGCGTTCGCACCTCCATCGATGAAGGACGGCGTGTTCGCGGATGTCGAGTTGAGTCAGGACTGCGACGGCGACACTATCTGCAGTGCTTTCGTGACAATTACGATGGACCCCGAGGAAACCGACAGGGCGATCTGGCTCCATGCGTTCTACTGGCAGGGAAAGGTCGGCACCGAAGGTGAGCTCCCCACCGATCCGGCGAGCGGTGCTCCCGGGATAATGCGGGTGGCGATGCTGCCGACCGGCCAGCCCGGCCAGTTCCGCTCCGAATACGAGATGCCCATGTATGGCGGCGGGAAGACACAGATTCGCCTGCATCAGGCGCCCACAATCATGCTCAACCTGCCGCTTTACGCCCCTGACGACCCGGAAATCACGACTGACATCGGTAGGCAGATCGTGGCCACCTCCGGCCAGCGCTACGAGTTCATCTACGAACCCGAGTTCCTGCAGCGCGAAACCAAAGACTATGTTCCTGGCTGGCTGTGGACGGTGGGATACACCGTCGTTTTGATCCTCTGGATGGTCACCCTGGTCTTCTACATCTGGCTGTACAGCCAGGCCGCTTTCGGTTCAAGTCCCGCTGCGCGAGCTCAGCCGCGCCCGCAGCACAAACCGGCCGACGCATAGCAACTACCCCACACCAGTCACATCACGGCGCCGCCACGCGGCCAGTCCTGCGGCTGTCACTGAAAAGGCCAGCACAGCCAACACCAGCAGCGGTAGTCCCTCGACAGCGCCGCCAGGCAGTCGTGGCAAATGGGTGAATGGCGACACATTCAGGGCCCATTGTCCAAGTTCCAGGACGGCACCCACCTGGCCAATAAGGAAGACAGCAGCTAGGGCTGTCCAGCTCACCGAGTAGGCGAACCTGGGCACCAAACCGAACGCGGCCACGGCGATCGCTGCCAGAACAACAACGGCGGCAACCTGAACCAGGGAGGCGCCCGCCAGCCGGGGCACCTGTCCCGAGATATCGCCGACGCTGATACCGTGCGCAAGCCCCATCGCCGACCCGCCAAGAAGCAGCAGCACCACGGCGCCGATCAGCGATATGCCGATGTGCCCCAGCGCCCATCGAATCCGGCTCACTGGAGCGTTCAGCATCAATTCCGCCCGCAGCGAGGTTTCTTCACCACGCAGCTTCAGTACGCCTGCGATCGCGTAACCGGAGGCAAGCAGCCCCAGGAAGCCCATAATCCCCGAGAAATACGCATCGACGACCGTCTGGGTCCCGCCGAGACGCTCCAGCGCCTGTTGAAGTGCGGGATTGTCCGCGAGGAGGCTTTCAATCCCGCGCCCAGCCGAACCGAGAACGAATCCGAGCAGCACAAAACCCGCGGCCCACCCAAAGAATGCGCCGCGGTGCAGCCTCCACGCCACACCTTCCGGCCAGGAGAGAGCCCGTCCCGCGGCCGGCGGACCCAACGGCGACGGGAGAACACCGGCACCCGAGTCGCGGCGCCCAGCGATTGTCACCGCTACAGCAGTGAGCGTCACAGCGAAGGCGGTGATGGGAATAAAGACCCACCATTGTTCACCCGCGTACGGCCGGGCCTGATGCACCCATCCAATCGGGGACAGAAACGACAGCCAGCCCAGCGATCCGCCCGTCGCATCGCTAACGTCACCCGAGAGGCGCACCGCGAAAGCAAACCCGAGTGCAGCGGACGCAATTGCTCGCGCTCCGCCGGCGCTCGCGGTGAGTTGTGCCGCGACCGCTCCAACAGCCGCGAACATGAGCCCGGCACCCGCATAGGATGCCCCTACAGCGATCGATCCCGCGAGCGGTAACCCCACAGCCAGCATTCCCACTGTGAGGAGCGTTCCCATCAGAGCAAGACCGATCGACACCGTTATCAGCGCGGCCGCAAGTCCCGCGTACCTACCGACCACGGTGGTGGCCAGTAGTTCAGTCCGGCCACTCTCCTCCTCCGTTCGGGTGTGGCGGATGACAATCAGCGCGGCGATGAGCGCAACGATGACGGGGGCGATCCCCGACCGGGTCAGCGCAAGAGAGCCCGGGTTTGCTTCGAATACCGGCCCATAGAGCGCCACGAATGCGGGGGTCTGCAACGTCGCCGCGTATGACCGCAACTGGGCGTCGGTCGGGAAGAGGTTCGGGGTGCCGTAGGCCTGCAGGACGGGCAGCATCGTGAGCGCCAGCACCCACCAGGGCAGGACCAGACGGTCCCGCCTCATCATCAGCCGGACAAGCTCACGCGTGCCTGTGCAGCTTTCACGCATCAGGAGTCTCCGGGGCATGGAGCACGTCGTCGTAGTGGCGCAGCAAGATTTGTTCCAAAGTAGGCGGGTGCGCAACAAGAGACTGGACTCCGAGTGCCGCTAGCCGACTCACAAGCGCCTCGACGTGCTCACTGTCGACCTCGAACCGGACCTCTCCCTCCCGTGCGTGGAAATCGTGTACGCCCGGCGCGGTCGACAACTCTTCAGGAGGCTTCCTGGTCCGCGCAACGATCGTCGTTCGGGTGAGGTGCCGAAGATCCGCGAGGCCTCAAGAATCATGTTGCACTTCGGTATTGACCTGAGTGAGGTGGTGCCGCCGGATTAAAGACGGCATAGTGGTTGCGTGGGGAACAGTGAGAAAGAGTTCATCGACGAGCAGGTGCGCCGCATGCAGCGAGTGCGGCTCGTAATCAGTGCTGTGGTATTCGTTATCACCCTCATACTCGTCATCGGACTTGCGCTGATTTGACCATTTGGGTGCATCAGCCATAACGAATAGCGATGCGCAAAGCACAGTCGGTATGATCTCGGCCGTCAAATGGAAAAAGACAGCCCCGACGGGGAGCAGCATATGTAACCCTCTGCTATTCTGGGGCCTTCAGCGACGTGAGGCGTTTCAGAGTGTGCGGGTCTTGACCTTGCCGGGCGGCGTAGTGGAGTGGAATGATTCGTGAATTCGGGTTGGAGCGGTTCCAGCGGCGACGGTAGAGGGTTCCTCGCTGCCGGATCAGCTCTGGTTATCGGGGGTGCGCTCTCCTTGCTTACCGGATGGCCTATTTTCGGCGCTATTCTACTCATCATTGGCGGCCTTTTGATGTACGTAGGTGATGAGAAGCTAGCTAAGTAGCCCCTGAAGACGTCTCCGGTGCGCGACTGACGGTTTCGGCTATCCTCGTTAAGGGCTTTCAACCATGCGTCCCTCCTGTTGCTGTTGGGTATCATCGGCGGAGCTGGAGCAGCCCTTAATACAAACACGGCTCTTACTCGCGCCAATGTGCGGTTGCGGCGGTAATGTTGTGTCCGGCCGCTCGCTCGTGTAGGGGCGTTAAATATGCTGGCCGGTTCTTTCAAGGTTCCGCTACCTCACCCGTACGTGGGATCGTGCATAAATGCGGTATATCCAGAGCCCTAGGTAAGCGGCAATCAATGCTGCCGACAAGCTGCGGCAGATGGGGTTTGCTGACGCGCGGCTGGCCAGCGTGGATGATCTGCAGCGCTTGGCGGGGCTGCGCAACCGCGGTGCCAATCTTGAGATATTCTACTTCGCGGACACCGGCTATATGGAGAGCGCCATGGAGTACGCCAACCGCCATGGCATCTTCCTTTTTCTTTACGAGCAGTCAGGCGAGATCAGCCCGGCCAGCTATTGCGCGCGGCGCCTGGAGTACCTGCAGACCGGTGCTACACCCTATTCTTCCGACGCCGAGGCTGCTCAGGCGAACAAAAAGCTCAGCAGGGTGGTGGGGGTAGTCGCTTTCGTTATTCTGGGTCTTGTCATACTGATGATCGTTATCAGCAGCAGGGCTGGCGTGGAATCCCTGCCGGGCGCAGTGATGGCGGCAGGTTTCCCTGGCGATTGTGGCGGATACCCATTTGCCGCTCGCCGGTAGAATACCGGGTAGCCACGGGCATTGGGCTGCTGAAATGATCCAGTTCAGCTTTCGCGGATTGGTAGTTCGTCAAGAAGCGTCCTTGACCTCGGGGCGGGACGAAAAGGGGTAGGGGGCCTGCCGGGCAGGATGGAGAACGCCCCGGTAATTTTTGCCAGCACAGTATCCGGAACTCGGCCGGGGAGCGGCGTTGCGGATCCTAGGATGGTATCGAGCAGCCGGAAGCCCGGGTTTCTTGGACCGACACGGTGTGGCTCTGGATGGCTTTGGTGCGTTCTTTCATCGAGACAAGCAGTGGAGCCGCGAAGAAGGGTGAGGAGTATGTTCCGATGATGACTCCGACCAGCTGGACCAGGGCGAGATCTTTGAGTGTTCCCACGCCAAGCATCCACACTGCCACGATCAATAGCGAGAGAATAGGAAGCATACTAGTTAATGAGGTGTTGAACGATCTCATCAAGGTTTGATTCACGCCCAGGTTTGCACGCTCAGCGTAAGTGCCCTCATATTGTTTCGTGACATTTTTGGTGTTTTCCGCAACTTTATCAAAAACCACCACGGTGTCGTATAGGGAGTAGCCCATGATTGTGAGCAGGCCGATCACTGTTGCGGGGCTTACCTCGAAGCCGATCAGGGCGTAAATGCCGGCAGTCACTGTCAGGTCGACTATTACCGCCGCGATCGCGGCTAGTGCCATGTGCCACTCGAACCGCAGACTGATGTAAGCAAACACTATGATCAGGAAAACCGCGAGCGCGAGAGCAGCCTTCTGAGTTACTTGCCCACCCCAAGTCTCACTCACTGCGGAGATGCTGACCGTATTCTGCGCCGTGCCAGTTCCGGCCGACTGATCCAGGACAGACTGGAATGCGTTCTCAACGGCGCGGATCTGGGTTTCATCGAGAGGTTCCGAGCGGATCTGTATTGACGAGGCAGGACCGGCGCCCACCACCTGCACAGTGGTGGGAGAGATGCCGGAGCTTTCACTGAATACTTGTTCCGCCTCAGCGGTGTCTAACTGTATAGCAGGAATTTCCACGCGGGTGCCGCCGGTAAAGTCAATGCCGAAAGTAAAACCGCGGAGCAAGATGCCAGAAAGTGATAGTGCTACCAGGACAGCGGTAATTAAATAGAAGATGCGCCTGCGACCGATGATGTCGAATGCGCCCGTTCCGGTGTAAAGACGTTTCAGGAGTGATACCGGAGAGCTGTTCTTCTGCAGGGTCATTTTCTGTGGTCTTCCTTGTGAGACAACTTGATAGCCTGCTGAGTCCTATATCAGGCAGCGGGAGTCTAGAGATGCTGGGCGGGCTTCGCTAACAGCACTGGTGAGGTGGTGTGCGCCAGCACGGTTGCCGTGACACTTCCGAGCACCCATCTGGTGACTCCCCGGTTGCGACTGGTCAATACTGCCAGTGTTCCCGGCGTGTCTGTCTGAAACGACATGATCCCTTCGGCAATGTCGCTGTCGGTGAGGTGCGAATAGTCTGCACGGATCCCGGCCTGCGTGAAATCACTGGCCAGGGAGGCGAGGGTTTCTTCGTATATCCGCGGTTCTTCGGGTTTGCTGGGAGAGTCGATATGCACAAGATGCAGCGTGAGGTCTAGCTGCTGCGCCCATACTCGGGCGGTGTGCAGGGCTGCCTCGTCGCGGCCGCTGCCGTCGAGGCAGACGATGCAGTCGCGATACTGGTGGGGCTCAAACGCTGGCTCATACTCAGGCCCGACCATGAGGACCGGCCTCGCGGAATGTCTGATCACATGTTCGGTCACGCTGCCGGTGATCATCCGGGAGAACCGGTCTCTATTGTGGGTTGCCAGGCAGATCACCGCGCCGGGGGTTTCCTGCGCGGAATGGATGAGGTGATCTCCGGCCCAGCCCGCGCTAACGCACACGACCTCTACATGGGCGTAGGCTATCTCGTCGGCGACTGAATCTATCCCGGTAGCCCACCGGCCTCGCACGGGATCGTGCACGGTGAACAGCTCTAATGGAATCTGGAGCTGGCGGGCGATCTTCAGCGCGGGAGTGATCGCTGTCTCCGCTTCATGGGTGCCGTCGAGCGGGACGATGAGTCTTTCGATCGGCGGCTGGGTTTTGTCCTTCCGCCTGCGTGACAGAGCTGGGGGCGCATCAGCCACAGGTAAGCTCCTTCCTGTCGTCCACTCAAACCAGCACCAAGAGGATTATGAGCCTTCAACTTCCTGCTGACCGCTGGGTTCTCGCAGCTGCACTGTTGCTCATCGCGGCAATTCTGGCGTCCGGCTTGGCTCAGCGTATCCGGATGCCGGGCCTTTTGCTTTTTTTAGGTCTCGGCATGCTCATTTCCGATGACGGACTGGGCCTGGTTTCATTGGCCGATCCTGAGATCGCGCAGATAGTCGGTACCGTAGCGCTGCTGCTCATTCTTTACGAGGGCGGCTTAACCACAAAGCCCAGCGATGTCCGCAGGGCAGCAGCTCCGGGTTTGCTGTTAGCCACAGTCGCGGTGATCATCACGGCGGCAGTGCTGGGCGGAGCCACCTATCTCATCTTGAACGTCGATATTCTGACTGCTTTGCTGATCGGGGCCGTCGTCGCGTCGACCGATGCGGCTGCGGTATTCGCGATGCTGCGCCGCGCGCCGCTGCCCCGCAAAATGTCAGCTCTGCTCGAGGTGGAGTCAGGCGCGAACGATCCAATGGCGATCATGCTGACAGTCGGGCTGATCGCGACCTGGACTGAATCACCGCCCGCAGGTGACTGGATTTCCTTCGCGGTCACCCAACTCGGCGGCGGCCTGCTCATCGGCGGGCTCGTCGGGCTTGCGGGCAGCCGCCTGCTGCTTGTCACCACCCTGGGCCCAGCGGGTGTGTATCCCGTGCTTGCTCTAGGTGTCGCCGGCTTATCGTATGGCCTCGCAGCCGCCGGGGGCGCATCAGGATTCCTTGCCGTATACGTCACCGGGCTAATCGTGGGGGCCCGGGTACCACTGCACAGGCGCGGAATCAGAACGTTCCACGAAGGGTTGGCCAACACCGCAGAAGTGGGCCTGTTCCTAATGCTCGGAATGCTGGTTTTCCCCTCAAGCCTTGTCGATGTCGCCCTCCCCGGCCTGGCAATCGCAGCAGTCCTGATCCTCGTCGCACGCCCCATCGCGGTTGTAGCGTGCCTGATCTGGTTCCCATTCACGTGGCGCGAACTTACCTTCGCCAGCTGGGTGGGGCTGCGCGGCGCTGTCCCGATCTTCCTCGCGACCTTCCCCGCCGTTGCCGGCTACCCAGACGGGGACCTGATCTTCAACATGGTCTTCTTCGTTGTCCTTATCTCCGCACTTGTGCAGGGAATGAGCATCCGCACCGTCGCTAGGTGGCTGAACCTCACACAGGAAGGTGATGTCTGGAGCCCAGTCGCGGAAGGAATCCCTATCGGGGACCTCAACGCTGAACTCGTCGAAGTCCGTGTCACCTCCAGCCTGCCCATCGCCGGAAAATACCTCAGCGAGGTCATGCCCCCCATCGGATTGATCACCACTATCGCCCGCGGGCCCCGGCTGCTCATCCCCACCCCGCGCACCAAACTCCGTGAAGGCGACCTAGTCATCGTGGCGATGCCTCGCCGGCCCGACGCGAACAAAATCGTCACCGCATGGGCCAAAGGTGAAAACACGCCCGACCCAAGCTAGAACCCACCGGGCCGACACGACTCAGAGGAAACTCCAGCAAAGCGTCCCGTGCCACTACCAATTGGTTACGGCTAGGCTCAGATGCAATGGAACCGGTGAGAAATGACCAGAATAGCGGGGACCGAGGCTACAGCGGCAACGCGGTCATTGCCCAGCATCCCCACGGGCGGGGCTCGGACAGCATTGCGCAGCGCCTCGATCTCAACACGGCAGAATACCTTCTGCTCGGGCTAACCGTGTGGTCGTCAAAGAGCAGCGATACGTCCTGGCCTACCGCAGCGACCGGTCTCACCGCCTATGTAGCAGAACGAAAAACGATCAGCTCGCACCCCGGCGGACTGCCCGCTCTCCTCGCTACCGGTGACCCTATCCCGGTACAGCAGTGGCACTACCACTGCGAAAGTACCGAGCTCGGTCAGGCCCATGATGCACTCACCCTCCTAATGCTCGCATCACAGTCCATCCGTATCGAACTATGGTGCCCGGAAATCGCCGAATACGGTATCGCCTCGCTCAACTGGAAAATCACCAATCAGCTCGAGTTCGAACGCCGCGGCAGTAAATGGAACCGAACTCAAGCCGGAGGGCTTGGGTGATCAACAAATTGTGACGCTACGCGTCACACCACGGTGAAGTTAGCCATCATCGCCATATCTTCGTGTTCCAGGTTGTGGCAGTGCATCACGTAACGGCCGCGGAACCCGTCAAAGCGCGCGATTACTTCACATGACTCCATCGGCCCTAGATCAACCGTGTCCTTGAGGCCAGCATCAGACGGTCGCGGTGGACCACTGCTTCGTGACAGCACCTGCATGTGAGCCAAGTGAACATGGACGGGATGCGCAGCAACCGCGCTGAAGCGCCAGATCTCGACATCGCCGTACTTCGGAGTGGCCCAGTCAGTCTCGGTGTCGAAGGGCCGGCCATTGATGGTCCACTGATGCGGGATGAACCCCCCTCCGCGCGCCTGACCAGCACCATGGCCGTGCCCGCCACCGAATTGGAGTGCGAAGATGAAGTCGCGGGTGCGCACAGCATCTTCCCGGCGCAGCCACTGGATCTCGGATAGCGTATCGGGCACTCGTGCGTCCTCGTGGGCGTCGCGGACAACTCGGAACTGCATGACCGCGTCCATCGGCCCTGCGCCCAGCGTGTTCCGCACGGTCACCAGGGCGCCGACCGGGTACTGACTAAAATCGACGACTGTGTCCATGCGTTCACCCGGACTGAGGACTATCGAATTCCGGGTTGCCGGTTTCTCCAGCAGACCGCCATCACTGCCGATCTGGATGAAGGTGCCGCCAGGTGCGAGTTCGAGCCGATAGTTGCGCGCGTTAGATCCGTTGAGCCAGCGCAGCCGGTGCAAGTTCCGCGAAACTTCGTGAACCGGCCACGGTGCACCATTCACCAGCATGACGTCGCCGAGAACTCCGGCGAGGTACAACGGCTCCACTCCGGGGACCGACTGATCCGGCGCGAGAGCGGGATACTTGAATTGCGCATCGGAAGTAAAGGAGCGGTCGGCGAGCATCAGTTCCACGTCGCGCTGACCTGAAGGAAGGCCGAGCGCTTCTTCTTCGGCGTCGGTGAGGATGCAGAAACCAGCAAGCCCCGCATACACATTCGGCCCCGTGAAGTCCATCGCATGGTCGTGGTACCACAGCGTCGCGGCACGCTGGTCCATTGGGTACACATACGAACGCGCGCCGATCGTCGTGTTGCCAGGCATTAGCGACGCACGCACGCGGCCTGAATGCGGCAGCAGAACATCAGTCGGGTATCCGTCGTGCTCGGGCGCCATCCGACCCCCATGCAGATGCATCACCGTACCGATGTCGAGGTCGTTCTGTACCCGCACACGTACCGGTGCGCCTCTGCGTGCACGAATCGTCGGCCCCGGAAACATACCGTCGTATCCGGTTACGCGCGTGCGCCTCCCGGGCAGAATCTCCTGCTCGGCGTAGCGCTGCACGAGGCTGATTTCCCCACCGGAGCGCTGGGCTGGACGAGGAAGCGGAACCGCGAACCGGGCAGGCAGCGGGAGTTCACTGGGCACGAGCGCGGCGAGTTGATTGGTCGCCTGCGAACCACGTGCGGTCAGCAGCCCAAGCCCGGCAGCAGCACCGGCCACAACCACGCCACCACCAATACGCAAGAGCTGCCGTCGGCTGACATGAGTCGCCATTCACCCTCCCACTGCCCGGAAATTTCGTTTCGCATTCGCGCTCACAAGCCGATCACACCGTACGATCGGATCCTCACGCACCGTCCACGAGAGAGAACACATGCGACTGTTTCAGTTCTCACTGCCTGCCCTCGCAGCCACCCTAATCCTGACAGGCTGTTCCGATAATGATTCTGGCAGCGCCGAAGTCGCGGGTGGCACCGGCGCGCCGCAAGGGCAGGCGCTGCATCTCGAAGTCTGCGCGGACATGAACGAGTTCCTCGATGACATGCAGAGCCTGCAGGATCAAGCTGGGCTTGGGCCGATCGACCGACGTGAACTCGCGGACGACTTCATGGACTTTATGCGCCGCGACCTCAGCGACTGGGCCGCCGAATGGAACGAGACCGTCGGCGAGGGCGAGCTCGCGATCCGCGAAGACGACCTTCAGTTGTGGGAGGAAGTACCCGCGGATGAGCGCGAAATCATAGAACGGGCAGTTTATGAGGCCGCCGACGGACGCTGCTGACGATTCACCTCGAAGAGCGAGGTACGTGCGCAAGCCTGAAGGCCGGTGACATCCGAGTAGGATCTTGATCAGTGCGTCACGATTCACTGGAGGTCAACCATGAAGCTAGTATTCCGCGCCACTGGCGCATGTGCGGCAGCGGCGGCATTGGCTTTGGCCGGAACCGGTTCCGCGGCCGCGGAGCCGAACGACTGGATCCAGGAAGGGACCTTGGACGTTTTTGCGGTCACGGCCGGCCCGTTCACCGCCGTGGCAGTCACCAATGCCGAACCTGGCTACGTGTGCATCTCCGACCCTGCCGGCGACCCGATTGGCCCTGCCGACGAGTATGGGCAAGCGCTCGTTGACGGGAACGGGTTTGCGGCGCTGACAGTGCCCGGAACCGGCGCTGCTTCGATCACCGTCATTTGTGGGCCTCGGTACTCGGAATGGTCAAATTCCGGAACCGCTGAGCCGCTCGTTCTGAGCTGAGCGGCGCCATCGGGGTAAGACACACCGCCTGAACGACCATCTGCCATAATCGCTAGGTAAGGTTTGCCTAGCCTGCATTGGAGAACGATGGCTCGCCACGACGACTTCTACCTCGCCGAGGTAGTTTCCGCTCATCGCATCACGCCCAACATGATCCGGATCCGGTTCGGTGGGCCCGAACTCGCGAACTTCGAGACGAGCGGCTACCCAGACGAACGCCTCGGCGTGTATTTCCCGAACCCTGGCCGCCCCGCGCCACAACGGCCATCGATCGACAACGGTGCCTGGACCTTCGACGATCCTGACGACGAACCCGAAGGACGAAGCTACACAGTCCGCAAATACCACCACGACCGTGGCGAACTGGACATCGACTTCGTGGTTCATGAAGGCGGAGTGGCGTCCTCGTGGGCGCTGGCGGCAGAGCCGGGTGCCATTGTGGGCCTATCCTCCGCTGATGGATGGTTCAAACCGCCCGTAACCACCCGAAACTATGTACTCGTTGCAGACGCTACGGGGCTACCGGGAGCAGGTCGCATCCTCGAGGAATTGCCCAGCGGCGTCACTGCCACGGTCATCACGGAAATAATCGATCCAGCAGACGTACAGACCGTCTCATCGAGCGCAAGCATCGACTATAGATGGCTTCCCGGCAGCGGCATGGGGCACGGCCCCTCCCACCTTGAGCACGCGATCCGGGCGCTGCCCGCCCCCGGCTCCGACACGTACTACTGGGTCGCGGCGGAGGCTGCAGCAACCCGCAGTATCCGGAAGTATCTGCGCAAAGAGTTGGGGCTGTCGGCCAAAGACATGTGCGTGATCGGGTACTGGCGGGCGAACAAAGAGGATTTCCTGCGTCGCTACGAGCCTGTCCAGGCCTCAATGCTGCAACGGTACGGTCAGCTCGTCGATTCCGGCATCGAGGGTCAAGAGCTCATCGACGCGTGGGATGCCGAACTCGAACGCGCCGGGTTCTAGCGGTTCTAGACTCCGGGCCACTCCCGGGTGGCATCCCAGGCGCGGTGTGTCAGAACAGTCTGGCGAGAAATGCCGCGACCTCGTCGCGGCTGTCAGCGAGCAGTGAAAGGTGATCCGCTGCTGGATGCACCACGAGCTCGACAGGCTGGTTTCGCGCCGCCATTTCAGCGGTAAAACTCAGTACCAGCGGGGCAGGCACCGCAAGATCGGCCAACCCCTGGGCGACCAGCACGGGAGCTGTGTATCCGTCCGTCGGCACGGCGAGATACTCCGCGACCAGGTCCTCGATTCCCGGAATCTCAGCGAGGGGCCGCGCCAGAATTTCGCGCGGGTGCAGGCCCGTTACCGCGTCACGCACAGGCCGGGTGCATCGGACCAGAGTGAGATCGAGTAACTCTCGGCCTCGAGGTGTGAGGTACTCCCCGATGGGCACATCTGGGTAGGTTTCACGCATCCCAGCCATGATCAGCAGCGCATAGACGATAAGCCCCGGCGGCAGCCCGGCCGGTAACTCGGGGTGAGCGAGGGGTACCAGGCGCTCAACATTGACACCAGGAGCCAGCGCGACCGTACCAAGCAGTCGCGCGGCTACATCAGCGTCGATCTGCTGGGCGAAACGACTCGTAAAAAGTGCCGCGTGGCCTCCCTGTGAGTGCCCGATCAGCGCCCATTCCCGCGAAACCGGCAACTCCATTTGATCGAGCGCACGAACCGAATTCACGATGCTCGACGCTTCCGTCATGCCGTGGAGATAGGGATGCACACCAGGTGTGCCCAATCCTTGATAGTCGGTGATCACCAAGGCGTAACCATCACGGAGCCAGCCGGACAGGTACGCCCCCGTGTCCGGATCTTCCGTCCGCGCGGACGGCGCGCAGTGATCGCCGAGCCCAACGGTGCCATGGCCGTACGCGATGAGCTTGAAGCCACCGTCAGGCGGTGGGCTCGCTGGCAGGTACACGGCACCGGTGCTCAGAGCGGGATTCCCGTGCTGATCCGGCGTGGAATACAGAATTCGGTAAGCCTCCCCGCTTCCCGGGATTATTCGGCGCTCGTCGAGTGGATTTGCCGCGAGGAGAATGCCGCTGTCACGGGGGGCGTGCCCTCGATAGTTCCGGACGTCCAGGCCCGACCATAGCGGTCGTTCATCGGGAGGCAGCAGGTCGATCGCATCGTCGATCTGGTCTGCGGACGCACCTGGGCCCGCGGCGGCGAAAGTCAGTAGAGTCAGTGTCACCGCAAGCGCCATGCCGAGGAAACGCTGCGTGTGCCTTGAGTAAGCTACGGCCATCCCACCCCCGCCGGACGTCACAGAACTTCCGCTAACCGTATGAGGCCGTTCGGAATGTCGGCGGCTTCCTGTCAACTCAGTCACGTTTACGCCCAAAATGTCCCAACTACTGGGAAAATAGCTGACACGGAGTCTTCAAGGAGGAGCGATGTCCGACCGCGCTGGCGTTCCTGACGTACCACCACACATGGTGGGGTCAGCGGACTCGGCTGTGGTGCGGCCCGATCCGGAGACCGTCGAGGAGCGTCGCAGCCGCATATCCGCGCAGGTCCGCACGTGGAGCGAGGACGCCTACATCAGCGAAGACCAGATCGACGGAGCGCACCCTGACTTATCCGATGAAGCGGCGCTGCTGATCGCTGTGGGATATCTCGACGACGACATCCGCGAGATCCTCGCCGCTCGTCGCCGAGCGAAGCGCGGGCTGCCTCGAGTCGGAGGCTACTCGGAGTTGCGTGCACTATCCGACGAGCACGCACGGACACTTGCACGGGCGAATGCAGCGAAAACACCCGTCTCGCGGGGCATGCTGAAGTTGCGCGCCGCGGATCTGCACCGCCAGCTTCATTCGAAGCGGGAAGCGTTCGTGAACTCCGATGAGCACTTCGCGAAGACTGCCCGTGCGGCCCGGCGTGACAAACGCGACGGGGTGCATCTCGACACCGAACAGCGCGAAGCCATTTTCGACGCACTGCGCCGCACGCCAGCACCTATGGCACCAGCCCCCGAACACCTCGATCACTTCTTGGGACCGCTAGGGATCACCGCCGAGCAGGTTGCAAAGTTTTCGGAGGGGACACGGCGCTTCATGCTCGGACGGGCCGCGGGTCCGCGGGTTCCCGACTTCATGGCCGCACCAGGACAATTCGCCGACCGATACGACACGTTGCTTTATCTGGCTGGCACTCTCTACGACCGGATCAGCAACTCTTCCGCCTGGCACTCCGAGCACTTCGCGATGCAGCGCGGCCAACTAGACCTCGCCGATGAGCTGATTCAGATCGCCGTTGACACCGCTTCGCTGCGCGTTATTGTCACTGAACTGAATGGCCTCGACGGGGCCAGCAATGAGGTTGCGCGCCAGCATATTCACGAACGATTTGAGGCGCTCGTGCCGGTCTGGGAGCAACTCGTCGAGCGGGTGGCGGCACTCGCAAGGATCGGGGATCTCCTCACCCAAGCCGAATACAAGCTCCGCACCATCAACACGGTTCGGCGGGCCAAGAGCCTCGATAACAAGATCGACGACCTCATCTCCCGGTCCGGCCTGCGGGAACTCTCAGCACAGAACACGCACCAGGTGGGTGATCAGTTCGGGGATGTGGACGTAGCGCTCGACGCCTACCAGGACTTCCTTGGTGGAGACATCGCGGCGCTGACATCGCGCCGATAGTCGTCCGGTTCATTGGGTCAACTCGCGGCCTCCTATGTGTTCGATACGTACACGGAGGAATTGACCTTTATCCCCAGGCGCCCATGGGCGGCGGCGTGGATCAGCTGACCTGACTAGCTCATCGATATCAGTGATGGGTTCTGCTGTCCCAGAAGCAACCACGCTCCATCCGCTGTTATGTTCCGCATCAATCGAATCGACTTCGAAAGCCACACGGACGCCCTGCAGTGTGCTGAAACCACTCCCCTCGTGGGTGCGAATGACAATGGACTCCTTGTCCGCGAGGAAGTAGTTCACTGGGCGAATAGCGGGAGCACCGTCATCAAGGAAAGCAAGCCTGCCGATGCGCCCCTTCTCGAGCAGCGTCAGACATGCGGCCGATTCGATCTCGCGTAGTTCTCTCATTCTGACCTCCAGGAACAGACGGGTAGTACCTGTAATCGTTCCTGCGCGGCGGCACCGCGGGCAGGGACTTTAGTACCCGGTCTGCCGCGCGAACGTCACCTCGGCAACACACCCAAATGTGGCGATAGGTCGCAAATGTCGGACCTTGCATATAGAGTTCCGTCAACAAGAAACGTGAGGCGCCTCACATGCGCCTTACTTCATTTGGGGCGCGGGGGAAGTCAGTCACGGATGCTGTCAGTCCAGAACCTGGAAATCGTGTACGAGGACGTCATCCTCGTGAGCAAAGGCGTGAGCCTGGAGGTCCCGCGCGAGGGCATTGTGGCGCTCCTCGGCGGCAACGGCGCTGGGAAGACGAGCACACTCCGCGCCATAACTGGCCTGCTTGATATCCATCGGGGCCGCATCACCGCAGGCAAGGTCGTGCTGGATGGCACCGATATCACCGAGCGTTCCCCCTCGGAGGTTGTCACTTCGGGTATTTCGCAAGTGATGGAGGGGCGACGGGTTTTCGTCGACTTCACCGTCGAAGAGAACTTGCGGGTCGGGGCGCACACGCAGCCGCGCAGCACAATTGCGGAGAACCTCGACCGGGTGTACACGATGTTCCCTATCCTCGCCGAAAGACGGAAATCGGGTGCTGGCTACCTCTCCGGTGGTGAACAGCAGATGCTCGCCATTGGAAGGGCATTGATGGCTCAACCCGCCTACCTGCTTCTGGATGAGCCCAGTCTGGGATTAGCGCCACGGATCGTCGAACAGATTCGCGACCTGATCGTGCAGATCAACAAGGCGGGGACTGGTGTCCTTCTCGTCGAGCAGAACGCGGCGATGGCCCTGTCGATAGCCAGCCATGGCTACGTCATGGAGAACGGACGGGTCGTGATGGACGCACCCGCAGAGACACTCCGCAACGACTCCGACATCAGAGAGTTCTATCTGGGCCTGAGCAAAGAGGGAGCAGGCGTGTCCTACCGCGATATTAAGCACTACAAGCGGCGCAAGCGGTGGCTCTCATGATGCTGAATGTCGATAACGTCAGCCTGCGTTTCGGCGGCGCGAAAGCGCTTTCGGAGGTCAGCTTCGACGTCGCCCAGGGTGAACTGTTCGCCATTATCGGACCTAACGGTGCTGGCAAAACGTCCATGTTCAACTGTCTTTCCGGCGTGTATAAGCCACAAGAGGGAACCATCACTTTCGACGGAAGGTCGCTCGTCGGCACTCGTCCCGACGCGGTTGCCAGGCTCGGAATCGCACGGATGTTCCAGAACATCGAGTTGTTCGACAACCTCACAGTGCTCGACAACATCAAATTGGGCCGACATATCCATCTTCGGTACAGCACCATCGAAGCTGCATTGCACATCGGGCGGGCACGCAGTCAAGAATTAGCGGCCCGCCGATTCGCTGAAGACTTGATCGAGTTCCTGAGCCTCCAGTCCGTTCGCAACTACCCGGTCGGCATGCTGCCGTACGGCGTCAAGAAGCGGGTCGAACTTGGACGAGCGCTGGCGATGGAGCCGCGTCTGCTACTCCTCGACGAGCCTGTCGCTGGCATGAACGTCGAGGAAACCGAAGATATGGCGCGCTACATCCTTGATATCCGCGCGGAATTGGGCGTCACGATGATCATGGTCGAGCACGACATGAAACTCGTGATGGATCTTGCGGATCGGGTGCTTGTTCTCGACTTCGGTCGCCGCATCGCGCTCGGAAGCCCCGACGAGGTGCAAAACGATCCCGCCGTGCTGGCCGCTTATCTGGGCGAGGAAGGGGGTGCTACCGCGTGAGTTCCACCAAAGTATTGTCTCTGCCTGCACAGATCGCGCAGCGTGCCAGCGAAACTCCGGATACCGTCGCGCTTCGAGAGAAGAACCTCGGGGTGTGGCGGGACATCACGTGGGCGACCTACCACGAGCAGGTGCAGCTTGTTGCGCACGGACTTGCCGACCTCGGAGTGGGTGCGACCGATCGCGTCGGGATCCTCTCCGAGAATCGGCCCGAATGGCTGTTCGGTGACATTGGCGCGCTGACTCTGCGGGGCGTGACAGTTGGCTTCTACTCCACCAATCCTCCAGCGGAGATTGAGTATCAACTCAACGACGCGGGGGTCCGAGTGCTCATAGCGGAGGATCAGGAGCAGGTCGACAAGGTGATGGAGGTGTGGGATCGCTGTCCCGCCCTCGAGCGTGTGATCTACCTCGAGCCCCGAGGGGTCGGGAACTATTCCGAACCCCGGCTTCTTTCCTTCTCAGACCTCCTCGACCGGGGTGCGGCGCACCGGGAGACGCACACGGGCTTCCTCGAAACGATCGCCGCGGAAGCTCAGCCTGACGATATTGCCACGTTGATCTATACCTCCGGGACAACTGGCCCCCCGAAAGGCGCGATGCTTTCCGTCGCGAACATCGACTACGCCATCAGTGCGCTTCTCCGGGATACCGGTCTCGTCGACCCACCGCCCTCTCCTGAGGATGTGTCACTGTCCTTCTTGCCGCTGTGTCACGTCGCCGAGCGCATGTTCACCATCTGGAACAATGCCGCGAACGGACTCGTCGTGCACTTCGCCGAGTCCATCGATACCGTCGCGGCTGACCTCGCGGAGGTTCAGCCCACACTGTTGTTCGCGGTTCCCCGAATCTGGGAGAAACTGCAATCTGGGGTGGCGATCCGGATGATGTCGGCCTCGCCCGTGAAGCGTTTCACCTATCGGGCCGGCACCGGGCTGGGACATAGAATCGCAGAAGCGCGGATCAGCAATGGCGGTGAACACACCCCAACGTCACGAGCGCTGTACGCCCTCGGATATCCCCTCGTTTTCCGGGCCTTGCGCGACAAGCTGGGATTACGCAAAGTACGCGCCGCTATTTCGGGTGCAGCCCCAATTTCCCCGGACATCTTGAGGTTCTTCTCCGCTCTCGGGGTCCCCATGTTCGAGGCCTACGGTATGACCGAGAATTGCGCCGTCGCCACCGCTAGCCGTCGCGGACGGGTCAAACTGGGCACCGTCGGTGAACCGATTCCGGGAATTGAACTCAAGCTTGACGAAAACACAGGCGAGATACTCACCCGTCATCCGGGCAACTTCGTAGGGTACTGGCGCAGGCCCGAGGCAACGGAGAAGACCCTCGATTCCGAAGGCTGGCTGCACACCGGCGATGTCGGCGAGTGGGTGGACGGTACACACATCCGCATCGTCGACAGGCTTAAAGACATCATTATCACCGCGGGCGGCAAGAACATTTCACCGTCAGAGATCGAGAATCAGCTCAAGACGTCCCCTTTCGTCAAGGAAGCCGTCGTCATCGGAGACAAGCGGCCCTATCTCACCGCGCTAGTAGGAATCGACTTCGACTCCGTGTCCGACTGGGCGGCCCGAAAAGGACTGCAATACACCACCTACCGTGATCTTTCGACGAAACCGGAGGTCCTCGATTTGGTTCGCGAGGCCGTCCTTGCGACGAACGCCCGGTTCGCGCGGGTCGAAAACATCCGGAAGTTCCGCATGTTGCTCAAGGAACTCGATCATGATGACGGCGAGCTCACCGCCACCCAGAAGGTTCGGCGCGCCGCACTTGCTGAACGGTTCGGCTACCTCATCGAAGACATGTACTTCGACAACACCCACCATCCCGGCGGGGACCTGAGCCGCGTGCACACCGGTGACGCCTCAGCCAGCGTGCCGGAGGGAAGTGGAGCATGATCGAACTGCTCGACACCATTGTCCGCGGAACTGGCCTGGGCGCCCTGTACGCGCTCATCGCGATCGGTTTCGTGATCATCTTCCGCGCTACCGGTGTACTGAACTTTGCCCAGCCGATCTTCATGATCTTCGGCACTTACATGAGCTACCTGGTCGCCGTTCGGTGGGGGTTGCCGTTTCCGGTCGCTGTCGTCATCGCGGTCTGCGCGGGTGCCGTCGTGGCGATGGCTTGTGAACGCGTCGCACTGCGCCCGATGGTCGGGCGGCCACCGTTTTCGGCCGCCCTGGTTACCGTCGGTTTGTTCGCCGCGGGCCTTGTCGTCACAACGAAACTCATAGGCCATGGCGTCATCACGTCTGGTGATCCGTGGGGTCTGAGCAATTTCTGTCTAGGCGGTGAGCGTCGGGAAGTGGCGGTCGCTATCACTGGCGTTCCCGCAGCCTGCGACGGTGGCGTCAGCGTCGCGCACACCGATCTCGCGAAGATCATCGCTGCGACGCTCGCGATTGCTGCCCTCGGCTGGTGGCTGACTCGGTCCCGATATGGCCTAGCAATGCGCGCCACCGCGAGTGACCCAGAAGTAGCGATGGCTCAAGGCGTTAGTGCTGGAAAGGTGTTCGCCCTCTCTTGGGGCATCGCTGGCGCTTTCGCTGCACTCGCTGGCGTCCTTCTCGGGACCGCGCCAGGCGGGGTCGCCGCGCTCGGGGCACTCATCGCTCTGAAAGCCATTCCCGCGATCATCGTCGGCGGGCTCGACTCGGTCAAAGGCGCAGTGGTGGGCGGTCTCATCGTGGGACTGTCCGAGGCGCTTACAAAGACCTATCAGCCAGGGATCGCTCCCTGGCTCGGCGCGAATTTCGACATCGTCATGCCTTATCTGATCATGCTCGTGGTGCTCATGATCCGTCCACAGGGATTGTTCGGCACCAAGGAGGTGCAGCGCGTATGAGCACGACAACCAGTCCGGGCCTTAACCTCAGTGGACGGCTCGGTGCAGGAGCGGCCCGCGATGAAGCCGCCTCTGTGCCTCGCAAAGTCCGGTGGGGGCGACCGCGGCTCTATACGAAATACTCGAAAGACCAGGCAATATGGAACACCCCCGCGAAGTTGTGGTGGACCGTAGGCCTCATCGTCCTCGCTGTACTGGCGCCGTTCTTCCTCTCACGGGACCTCACGGTCTTGTTGTCGCTTGCGTGCGTGTACGCGATCGGCGGGATCGGCCTCAATCTCCTCACGGGATACGCGGGCCAAGTTTCCCTCGGTCACGCGTTCTTCGTTGGTGTCGGCGCTTACACAGCTGCAGTCTTCGGTGGCGACGCCACGGGACGTGTCTGGGGACTTGGCTGGGATATGGCGCTGTGGCTGCCTCTTGCAGCGATAGTTCCGGCCATCATCGGGTTCCTCGTCGCACCGCTCGCTGCCCGAGTTCGAGGCTTGTATCTCGCCACTCTGACGCTTGCGTTGCTTATGCTGGGTGACCACCTGTTCCGCGAGTGGCGTGCCGTTACTGGTGGATCAGGCGTAGGACGGGCACCCGCGAATCTCACACTGTTTGGTGTGGACCTGTCGACGAGCTACCGGATCGGCGGTTACGTCCTCACCCAGCAGGTGACTGTCTACTTCATCTGCCTCGTCCTCCTCATCGTGCTCGCCGTCGCGGCGCGGAACATTGCGCGGTCCCGCATTGGGCGCTCCTTCGCTGCAGTGCGTGACCGCGACATCGCTGCGGAAGTGATGGGCATCGGACTTCAGCGCACGAAGACTCTGGCATTCGTTCTCTCGTCCGCATACGCCGGCATCTGCGGTGCACTGCTCGCGGTTGTGGTGGGACGAATCAGCGCAGACCGCTGGAACTTGCTTCTCTCGATCGACTTTCTCGCCATCGTGCTCATTGGCGGTATGGCGACAATTTCGGGCAGTCTCATCGGCGCCTGCTTCGTTGTTCTGCTCCCCCGCGTCATTGATGAGTTCTCTCACCTGATCCCGTTCCTCAGTGCGAGCGGGGTAACGGGCGGAGGGCTCACGGTGGACGAGTTCAAGGCAATCGTCTTTGGTCTGCTGATCGTGCTGTTCATCATCGTGGAACCGCGCGGACTATTCGGTTTATGGATGCGAATTAGGAACTACTTCAAAGCCTGGCCATTCTCCCGGTAGCTGAACCATGCAGTCCCATCCATCAGTCCGAACAACAGGGAGGTACCCGTTGAGATCACGATCCAGGCGCTGGGGAACCACGCTCATAGCTGCTCCAGCAATTCTCGCCCTTGCAGCCGCCACGGCCTGCACCGCGGTGGATGATGAGGACGATGTCACCGCCGGAGTAGGCGTAACCGAAGAACCGTGCCCCGACGCGGTCAACGCCGACAACGGGTGTATCTACCTCGGTGTGCTTTCCGACCTCGAGGGGGGACCGTTCGCTGAACTCGGTGCCCAGATCCATCAGGGCCAACTAGCATTCTGGCGCTCGGTCAATGAGGAGGGCGGTATCGCTGGGTACGACGTGGATATCTCCCGGTACACACGCAACACCGCGTATAGCGTGGATCAGCACGCCACCGAGTACCAGGACATCGAACCGCACGTCCTCGCACTCGCGATGAGCCTTGGTACCCCCCAAACGGAATCTGTACTACCGAGCATGGATAGCTCGAATCTCGTGGCCGTGCCAGGGTCGTGGTGGTCGGGTCTGCACTTTGACGAGGCTGACCGTGGTTTGATCCTGGAATCCGGATACTCCTATTGCACCGAATCAGTCATCGGCCTCGACTGGTTCAGCGAGGAGTACGGCACACCCGAAACGCTGCTCACCGTTGGGTACCCCGGGGACTATGGTTCGGACTCCGCGGTCGGAGCAACGCGCTGGGCGGAAGCCAACGACGTCGAGATTCTTGCGCAGATCGACACGGCACCAAACGCTATGGTGCAGAACCAGGACGCTGCGGTTGAACAGATTCTGAGTCAGCAGCCGGACGTGGTACTCATTGCGACCGCTCCCGGTGAAGCAGCGGAGATCGTCGCGAAAGCCGTGTCACGCGGCTACGACGGCCGATTCCTCGGCTCCGTCCCCACCTGGAATCCCCGACTGCTCGAGACCGCGGCAATCGGTGCTCTGACCGCCCGGTACAACCATGTCGGCCCATGGCAAGGGTGGGACGGCGACAGCGCCGCGCTCTCCGCGATCCGCGAGTCTCTCGATGGCAGGCTTCCCGACAACCAGGGCTACATTTTCGGTTGGGTGTGGTCGTATCCGCTGAAGTCACTCCTGGAAGCGGCCGCCGATGACGGTGAACTGTCCCGTTCGGCGCTGCGCGCCGCGATCGATGGTCTCGAAGTGGACTACGAAGGTGCGCTTCCGAATCGCACATTCGGTGAACCGCCCGCGTTCGACGAGATGAGTGCAACGATCTCAGTTCCTGACGCTGAAGTCGAACTCGGAACCCGGGCCATCGCAGATGGGGTTACGGCAACCACCGAGGTAGAGTACGACGCTCCGTGCGTGCAGCCGTGATGCGGTAGCGGACCCAAACGTGGGCCTTTCCCTTCGAGTGGGAAGGGCCCACGATTTGTGTGCGGATTAAGTGATCATCTCGACGATTCCGGCGACGATCCCGCAGAAGACTGACCAAGGCCATACCTGAATGCAGTACACGTTAACCTCCTAGCAAGTGATTTGCGACACAGCTCGACAGTATCGAGAACACACCCCGCAAACCACCAACCGTTGCAACACAGGGGGATTCACCCCTAACCGCACCCCATCCCCCAATCTGCTGCCTCAGCACAAATATTGTACGATCAACCACCCCTTCGTGACCTGCGTGATTTACGTTATGCTCAGTTCCGCAAAGTGATCGCGCCCGCAACCGGGGGGTAGGGCAGGTCATTTGGGGGAGACGAAAGGGCGCCTGCTTAACGCAGGCGCCCTTCACGTTTTGCAGCGGGACGTGAATTACTTGCCGCGCAGCTCGTGGCTCAGCGCATCGAGTTCATCGCCGCCCGCCATCTGCCGCGTGAGATCGTCAAGTGAGAGCTCGTCGTAGGTGCAGTCCAGCGTTTGACGGCCCCGATTGAGCAACACAAAGTGGTCGCCCACCATGTGCGCATGGTGCGGGTTGTGCGTGATGAAGATGACGCCGAAGCCGTGCTCCTTCGCCGCTGTGATGTACCGCAGCACCATGCCAGACTGCTTCACACCAAGCGCTGCCGTGGGCTCGTCGAGGATCAGTGCCCGCGCACCGAAGTACACCGCGCGAGCGATCGCCACGCACTGGCGCTGACCACCGGAGAGGCTCCCGATAGGCGCATCGACGTCAGGCAGGTCAATGCCCATCTTGTACAGCTCTTCGCGCGCAACAGCACGCATTGTTTTGACGTCAAGGGAGCGCGTGAACTTGTTTTTGTAGAGTTCCTGACCGAGGTAGAAGTTGCGCCACACCGGCATCAGGGCGACGACTGCAAGGTCCTGATAAACGGTGGCGATGCCTTTTTCCAGCGCGTCCATCGGAGAACTGAAATGCACTGGCTCACCGTCAACGAGGACTTCGCCTTCGGTCTGCTGGTGCAGGCCAGCCATGATTTTGATCAGAGTCGACTTGCCGGCTCCGTTGTCACCCAGGACACCGGTAACCTCGCCGGCGAAGACGCGCAAGTTGATGTCTTGTAGCGCAACGATGTTGCCGTACCGCTTACCGACGTGCTTGAACTCGATCAGCGGCACTTTTCCGCCGTGTTTGGCCGCCTGGGCAGATTCTGTTTCAGTGCTCATTTGTCAGCCTTACTTACTCGCCGCGTACTTGCGTATCGCGTTGTTTCCGATGACCGCGAGCAGCAGCATCGCGCCAAGGAAGAACTTGAACCAGTCAGGCTCCCAGCCCGCGAGGACGATGCCCTGGTTGGTCATGCCGAAGATGAAAGCACCGATGCAGGCGCCGATTGCGGTGCCGTAACCACCGGTGAGCAGGCAGCCACCGATAACAGCTGCGGCGATGTAGATCAGCTCGTTGGTGACACCTTGGCCAGACTGGACGGTGTCGAACGCGAACAGGATGTGCATGCCGGAGAACCATGCGGCGAAGCCCACCGTCATGAAGAGAATGATCTTCACGCGGTTGACAGGCACACCAACAGCGCGTGCACTCTCCGCGTTACCGCCGACCGCGAAAATCCAGTTACCGAATTTCGTCTTGAACAGTACAAAGGAGGCAACTACCGCGAACACAAGCCACCACAGGACAGTGATCCGGATGCTGATGCCGCCAACGTTGATGCTCGATGCGAACACGGCGCGCGCGGAGGCCCAGCCTTCCATATCTGACACGCGTGGAGTCGAGACCGAGTTCGTCACGAACTTCGTGACCGCAATATTCGCTCCCTGCAACATCAGGAACATACCTAGCGTGATCAGGAAGCTGTGAATCTTTGTTTTGGTGACAAGCCAGCCGTTGATGAAGCCGATGGCAAGGCAGACAAACAATGCGAGGAAAGCGCCGAGCCATAAGTTCAGGTGCAGGTTGTAGGCGATCATCGACGCTGCAAGGGCGCCGGCAGTGACGTTGACACCAGCGGAGAGGTCGAATTCACCACCGATCATCAGTAGCGCGACAGCGATTGCCATGATGCCGATCGTCGAGCTCGCGTACAGCACCGTTGCGAAGGAATCGACGTTGCGGAACGGTGGCGCCATCGCAATGAAGAAGCCGAAGATCAGGATCGCGCCGAGGACGGAGCCCAGCTCCGGCCGGAGGATCACTGTATGGAGCAACTTGCGTTTCGCTACACGTTCATCTTGAGGTGGCTGGGGCGGCGCCGCAGCTGGGGTCTGGACAGACATATCATTCCCTTGAGTGAGTGGAGAAGCGCCCGGGCGTGGGGTGGGCTCACGCCCGGGCGCTTGGTCCGGTCAGCGGAGTCCCGACCTCGCGAGGTCCGCGATGGATTCAATATTTGATTCGTCGATGAATGTCGGCCCGGTAAGAACTGACTGGCCGCCACCGATGACGGTGTCGTTGTAGATGTTGAGCCAGAGCGAGTCGACCGCGAGATACCCCTGCAGGAAAGGCTGCTGGTCGATTGCCCATTCGACGGCACCGGCCTCGATCGCGTCCATCAGAGCCGCATTGGTGTCGAACGTGACTACGCGTGCTTCGCTGTTCGCGTCAGTGATCGCGTCTACCGCTGTCAGCGCGAACGGTGCTCCTAGGGTGATCACCGTATCGATGTTCGGATCCTGACGGAGCTTCGCGTCGATCGCGGAGCGCACGCCCGGCATATTGCGACCTTCGACGTTCAGCACCTCGACGTTGCCGCCAAAGGTCGAGGCGACGCCCGCACAGCGCGATTCGAGCGCGACGTTGCCCTGCTCCATGATGACGCAGATGGCGTTCTGCGAGCCCTCTTCGTTCAGCCGGTCACCGACCGCCGCGCCGGCCACGTTCTCATCCTGGCCGAAATACTGGTCGACTCCGAGACGCTCCCAGTCATCTAGGCCGGCATTGAATGCGACGAGCGGGACCCCCGAATTTGCCGCCTGCTGCACGGCGCCAGACAGCGCGTCAGGGAACGCCAGTGTCAGCGCGATGCCATCGACACCGGCGTCAAGGGCGCCCTGCACGAAGTTTGCCTGGTTCGGTGCCTGAGGGTCCGACGAGTATCGCAGCGTCGCATTGTTTTTCGCTGCGGCGGTTTCAGCACCAGCGCGGATCAAGTCCCAGAAGGTGTCACCAGGAGCAGCATGGGTGATCATCGCAATGGTGATCGGGTCAGTGTCGGCCTGCCCTGCGCCGATGCCGCCCCCCGTAGCCTCCGGACGCCCACCGGTAGAAGAACATGCTGCGGTAACCGCAATGAGCGTGAGACCGGCTACTGCTCCGAGCCACCGGCGGCAGGTACGCGGTGGTCGAGCTGCCGAGTCCCGACGGTTTTCCCGCTGTGGGTGAGAGGTCATTTGGGGATGTCCCTTCGTGAAAATGAACCGGGCGGAACTGTTGTGTTCGCCATCGATACCTCTAGGTGTAACTCAGCTCACAACGTCCTGTCAATACTTTGTCCTAACATTCGGTCTAATCTGGTGTCGTCGCGGTGAAGGCTGCGTTCACGGGGGGTGGGAGGCAAACCCCCCGAGGGTGCCTTCACGGGCGTACACGGACCGGGGAAGCTTAGGGACGCCAGCATCCCCCGCCTGGCACAAGACGCTCAGGAAGGACCCGCGACATGGTCGCAATCAAGGTCAGCGATGTAGTTTCTCCTCGGCATGTTCAATCCTTCGCATACCGGGACGCAATCTCGACGACACGGCTGCGAACCGAGACGTACGGTGGCTGGATCGCCATCAATTTCGGCGATTCGGGCAGCACGACCCGCCGCGGCGATATCACGTCATTTCTGCCCATAGAGAGCAACACAATCAACACCTATGAGGACTCTGCCCAGATACTGGGGTTCACTGTTTCTGCGGCCCCGTCATCAGTAGCCGACGACGATGACGAAGCGAACGTCGCAGCCCTTGCCGATGCAACCCTGCTGCTCAGGCCACAGGCGTTCGCTGGCATTGCGGGGAGTCCCCTGTGCCTAGTATTCAAGGCCAGGATTGGTGTCCACAAGGGAATTGTTTCCGCGATTACCTACCAAGTGACTGTCCAGTCGAGGATAGGTGAGAGCAAAGACGGAACGCTCCCGCGGATTCAGCTTCGGTCGGCTCAAATTCCTCGGTAAACCTTCAGAGAAGGCGAGAATTCCCTAGCGGCCGACGAGCGTCGTTTCGAACGAGTACCGGTTCGCTCGATAGAGATGCTTACCGAACTCGACCGCGCGCCCTGCATCGTCAAATGCCGTGCGCTGCATCGTGAGTAGCGGCGAACCAGTTTTTTCCTCGAGCAACGCCGCCTCATCCCGGCTTGCGGCCTGGGCACCGATGCGCTGCCGAGCAATCCTGATATGAACACCTCTGACGCGCAACACCTCGTAAAGGCCTCGCGCAGCCAGTTCCTCTTCGGGGGGCGCAATCTCCGCGGGCAAGTAGTTCGACATCAGGGCGATCGGCTCGCTGTCCGACGTTCGAAGCCGACGAATCAGAACCACCTCATCGCCGGGCTGCAAATTGAGTTCGCGCGCCACCTCCGCGTCGGCGGGGTGTGGGCGATACTCCAGCATCGTGGTGCCCGGCTTCTTCCCGGCGCGCATCAGGTCGTCATACAAGCTCGTCAGTTCTACCTGGCGATGCAGCGGCGCTTGCACAACCTGGGTGCCCACGCCACGCTTCCGCACGACCAGCCCTTTGTCGACTAGTTCCTGCATCGCACGCCGCGTCGTGGGGCGCGACAGATTGAGCCGCTCCGCGAGCGCGACTTCGTTTTCCACCCGATCGCCCGGATTCAGCGAACCTTCATGAATCGCCTGCTCAATAGCTGCGGCCAGCTGGTAATACAGGGGCAGCGGACTTGACCGGTCGAGGCGAATCTCTAGCGGGACACTCACCCCACGCCTCCGTTCTCTGGACTTACACGCCTTTGGGCAGTTCAGCACCCCGGCTGCCACACCAACGCTGATCAAACCACGGTAGCACCAAAAGGCACAACGTCAGAATGTTAGGACAAAGTATTGACATCTGCCTGTGCCCTGGCGCACAGTCAGAACAACGAGTGGTGCGCATCGAGCGCCGCTACGGCGACAAGCAGCGACACAATGGGAGCGAATCAGTGCAGGTCACACATACCCCGTCTGAATCCAGCCCCGCCGCTTCGAATACCTCGGGCGCTGGCGGACAGGTTTACGACGTTCTCGCTATCGGCCGTAGTGGGGTCGATATTTACCCACTTCAGATCGGTACCGGCCTCGAGAATGTCACCTCGTTCGGAAAATTTCTCGGAGGCAGCGCCGCGAACGTCACCGTAGCTGCGGCGCGCCTCGGCAGGCGGGCCGCACTGATTTCCGGCGCGGGTGACGATCCGTTCGGCCGCTACGTCAAACAAGAACTTCAGCGGCTCGGTGTCGAGAGCAGGCACGTCATCACCAGCAGTGAGTACGCCACGCCTGTCACGTTTTGCGAGATCTTCCCGCCAGACGACTTTCCTTTGTACTTCTACCGCAAGCCCTCGGCGCCGGACCTGCAGGTCACACCTGAAGACATCGACACCGCTGCGGTTGAGAACGCGAAACTCTATTGGTCCACGGTCACAGGATTGTCCGAAGAACCTAGCCGCAGTGCACATTTCGCGGCCTGGCAGGCCCGGGAACGACGGAAGTTCACGGTCTTAGATCTCGACTACAGGCCGATGTTCTGGGGCTCCGCAGCCGCAGCAACTGAGCAGGTACAGAAGGCACTTCCCCACATCACCGTCGCGGTCGGTAACCGCGAGGAGTGTGAAGTCGCCGTCGGTGAGACTGACCCGCACAAGGCCGCGGATGCATTGCTCGACTTCGGTGTCGAGATCGCGATCGTCAAGCAGGGCCCGAAGGGAGTCCTCGGCAAAACCCGCGACGGCTCCGTCGTGGTGCCGCCAATCCCCGTGGACGTCGTGAACGGGCTGGGCGCCGGAGACGCCTTCGGCGGCTCACTGTGCCATGGCCTGCTCGCCGGGTGGCCGCTCGAAAAGATCCTTCGCCATGCGAACGCCGCCGGAGCGATCGTCGCGTCCCGCCTCGAATGCTCCACCGCTATGCCCACCGAATCCGAAATCACCGCCCTCCTACCCGACGAGGAGTCCCTCCATGTCTGACACGCTCCTCGCACGCAACGTGCCCGGCAGAAAACCCGTGTGCTCGAGTTACTCGGAACTCACCGATACCCGCGCGGCCGATCCTCAAGCAATCAGCCGCGCCTGGGAGGCTCGCACCCAGCGCCCCACCATCCGTGGTGACGGGAAGCTTATGATCGTCGCCGCCGACCACCCAGCTCGCGGCGCCCTGGCTGTGCGCGGCGATCACGGCGCCATGGCTAGCCGGCTGGATCTCCTCGACCGGCTGCGCACCGCACTGGCGAACCCCGGTGTCGATGGCGTGCTCGCCACCAACGACATCCTCGAGGACCTACTCCTGATGGGAGCGCTCGAGGACAAAGTGGTGTTCTCCTCCATGAACCGCGGCGGCATCGCTGGTGCATCGTTCGAGTTCGACGACCGGATGACCGGGGCCACTCCCGAATCCACGGCACAGCAGGGCCTCAACGGCGCCAAGATGCTGTGCCGTATCGCCCCTGAGGATGCGGGCACCCTGCCGACACTCCAAGCTTGTGCGCAGGCGATCGACGACCTCGCTGCCCGGGACCTCATCGCGATGGTCGAACCATTCCTCTCCCGCTGGGTCGACGGCAAAGCCCGCAACGACCTCAGCCCCGACGCTGTCATCAAGTCGATCCACATTGGCCAGGGACTCGGTTCCACGTCGGCGTACACATGGATGAAGCTGCCCGTGGTGCACGAGATGGAACGCGTCATGAACTCAACGACCCTCCCCACCCTCCTCCTCGGCGGTGACCCCGATGGCGACCCGGAAGACACCTTCTCGAGTTGGGCGAGCGCGCTGCAACTACCGGCGGTACGCGGGTTGATTGTTGGCCGCACCCTCCTCTACCCCCAGGACAACGACGTCGCAGGTGCCGTGGCTACCGCGGTTTCACTGCTCCGCTGAATCAGCGAGGATTAAGGACTACACATGCTCGGCACTCTGAAACGAAGCGACTACTACCTCCCCAACGGCGCGTCCGCACGCGGGCCTTTCGCGCTGCAGGTTACTCCCGAGTCGGCGGGCTGGACCGAATCGAGCCTGCGCATCGCCAGCCTCGAACCTGGGCAGCGCCTCACACTGGAGACCCGCAATGACGAGTACATCGTCATTCCGCTTGCAGGGTCGGCCACGGTCGCAAATGGTGCGGGCACCTACACGCTGAAGGGCCGCAAGTCGGTCTTCACCGGCCCCAGCGACTTCGTGTACGTCGGCCGGGACAGCAAGTTCACGCTCTCCACCGAGACGGGCGGACGAATCGCGCTGTGCGGCGCGCGTGCCAAAAACAAGCTGCCGATGCGTTACGTAGCCGCCGAGGACGTTGCGGTGGAACTCAGGGGCGCGGGCAACTGCAGCCGAGAGGTCCGCAACTTTGGCACCGCGGACGCGTTCGAAGCGGACTCACTGATCGCGTGCGAGGTAGTCACACCGGGCGGCAACTGGTCCAGCTACCCCAGCCACAAACACGACGAAGAGACTGAAGTCGAGTCGTCGCTCGAAGAGATCTACTACTTCGAGATCTCCGCGGCAGACCCTGGCGATGGCTCGTTCACCGGTGCCGTCGACACCAGCGGCCAGGGCTTCGGCTACCAGCGCGTGTACGGCACCAAGGAGCGGCCCATCGAGGTCCTCGAAGAAGTACGCACCGGTGATGCGGTGCTGATTCCACACGGCTACCACGGCCCGTCGGTCGCCGCGCCCGGACATCACATGTACTACCTGAACGTGATGGCCGGACCCGGTGAGGTGCGCGCCTGGAAGATCACCGACGATCCCCAGCACACCTGGATCCGTGGCACCTGGGACAACCAGACCGTCGACCCCCGCCTCCCCTTTCGACCGAACTCTGGAGAATAGTCGTGGCACCGATCAACCAGACTCCCACCCACGAGAAAAACATCCGCCGCGTCCCGAATAACGACCCCACGGTGCGCTTGACGGTTTCGCAGGCGACTATCAAATTCCTCGCTAACCAGTACGTGGAGCGTGATGGTGAGCGGCACAAGCTTTTCGCCGGCTGCTTCGGCATCTTCGGCCACGGCAACGTCGCAGGTCTCGGCCAGGCACTGCTGCAGGCGGAGCTCGACGACCCCGAGGCGCTGCCCTACATACTCGGCCGCAACGAGCAAGCCATGGTGCACACCGCGGTCGCGTTCGCACGTGCCAAGGACCGGCTGCAGACGTGGGCAGTGACCACGTCGATCGGGCCTGGCGCGACCAACCTCGTGACCGGCGCGGCGCTTGCAACCACGAACCGCATCCCTGTTCTGCTACTCCCCGCAGACACGTTCGCGACCCGCGTGAGTGCCCCTGTGCTGCAGGAACTCGAGCGCCCCGACACGGGCGACAACACCGTCAACGACACACTGCGTCCGGTCTCGAAGTTCTTTGATCGTGTGTGGCGTCCTGAACAGTTGCCCTCGGCGCTGCTGGGCGCGATGCGCGTGCTCACCGATCAGGCGGAGACCGGTGCGGTGACGGTCGCGATTCCGCAGGACGTCCAGGCCGAAGCATTCGACTGGCCGGTGGCCCTGTTCGAGGAGCGCACGTGGCACCTCGGCCGGGTGGTGCCGCAGCCGGATCAGGTCGCGCGCGCGACCGAACTCATTCGCTCGGCACAGAAACCGCTGATCGTCGCCGGCGGCGGAGTGCACTACTCCCGCGCCACGGAAGCGCTGAAGGCGTTCGCGGAACAAACTGGAATTCCGGTTGGTGAAACCCAGGCTGGTAAGGGCTCACTGCGATATGACAATCCGCTCTCGGTCGGGGCCATTGGCTCCACGGGAACGACCGCCGCGAACGCACTCGCCGCCGAAGCTGACGTTGTGATCGGTATCGGCACCCGCTACAGCGACTTCACCACAGCGTCGCGCACCGCGTTCTCCAACCCGGACGTGAAGTTCGTAAACATCAACGTGTGCTCCCTCGATGTGTTCAAACACAGCGCGGTCGGAGTGCTCGCCGACGCCCGCGAGACTCTCACCACTCTGACAGACCTGATGGAGGGCTACCGCACCGCGGACAACTATCAGGAGAAGGTCAGGGCGCTCGCCGCCGAATGGGACGCCACCGTCGAATCCGCGTACCACCCAGGCCGTACCGGCGAAAACGGCAAACTGCTGCAGTCGGAGATCATCGGTCTGGTTAACGAGCTCACCGACCCGCGTGACGTCGTCGTGTGCGCGGCCGGCTCAATGCCCGGAGACTTGCACAAGATGTGGCGCACTCGGGACAGCAAGGGTTACCACGTCGAGTACGCGTACTCCTGCATGGGTTACGAGATCGCCGGAGGTCTCGGTATTCAGATGGCCTGCCCAGACCGCGACGTATTCGTCACCGTGGGTGACGGCTCGTACCTCATGATGGCGACCGAGCTCGTCACGGCGGTCCAGGAGGGCATCCCCGTCAACGTCGTCTTGGTGCAGAACCACGGCTACGCCTCGATCGGCTCGCTCTCAGAAGAGCTCGGATCGCAGCGCTTCGGCACCAAATATCGGTACCGCTCTGACCGCGGCCGCCTCGATGGCGATATCTTGCCCGTGGATCTGGCAGCCAACGCGGAAAGCCTTGGTGCAGAGGTGATTCGGGCGAACACGTCCCCGGAAATCGCCGACGCCATCAAGCACGCGAAAGCAAGCCCGCGTCCCACAGTGATCTACGTCGAATCCGATCTGAGCACCAACGCGCCGGACAGCAAATCGTGGTGGGACGTGCCCGTCTCAGAAACGTCGGAACTCGAGTCGACGCAACAAGCCCGTGAAGTCTACGACGCCTGGAAGTCCGTGCAGCGCCATTACCTGCGCCCTTCTTCCGCGCGCCCGTCCGAATGATCCTCGCCGAGAAGCGACAAAGGAAATGAAGCCAATGAACGACCTATCCCGCCTCAAGCTCGGCACCGCACCCGATTCCTGGGGTGTCTGGTTTCCCGAGGACGACCACCAGGTCGGCTGGAAGCAGTACCTCGACGAGATCGCCCAGGCCGGTTACTCGTGGACCGAACTCGGCCCATCGGGATTTCTCCCCCAGGATCCGAATCAGCTCCGGGAGGAACTGGAGAAGCGCCAGCTTCAGGTCAGTGGCGGCACCGTGTTCGCCGGTCTGCACCGCGGCAAAGATGCACTGAAAGAGGCCATCGAGACGTTCAGCAGGGAAGCTCGCCTGCTTCAGGCTGTGGGCGCTAAGTACCTGGTGCACCTGCCTGAGCAGTACACCGACATGCATTCAGGTGCGGCCACGGAAGCCGCAGACCTCGAGACCCAGCAGTGGAATGACCTCGTCACCGGGTCGAACGAGCTCGCGAAGGTGATTCTCGAAGATTTCGGTATCGAGCTGGTGTTTCACCCGCACGTCGACACCCACGTCGACACTCAAGAACGCGTCGAGCGGTACCTGCAGGACACCGACCCGCAGTTTGTGAACCTGTGCCTCGATACCGGGCACATCTCGTACTGCGACGGCGACAACGTCGACATCATCAGAAAGTTCCCCGAACGCGTGCACTACGTGCACCTCAAGCAGGTCGATCCTGAGGTTCTCAAGACTGTGCGGGCGCAAAACTTGCCGTTTTCGGAAGCCGTACGGCTCGGCGCGATGGTGGAGCCGCCACACGGCATCCCGGATATGCCGCCGCTGCTCGATGCGCTCGCTGAACTCGGAACCGACATCTTCACGATCGTCGAACAAGATCTCTACCCAGTCGCGCCGCACATTCCGCTGCCCATCGGTGCCCGTACCGCCGGATACTTCTCGGCCTGCGGCCTCGGACCCGTCCGCCGCTGGCCATACAAGAACTGAAAGGACTTGAGAGCAATGACAGTTAAGGTCGCTGTACTCGGCGTCGGAATGATGGGCGCTAACCACGCGGATCAGCTGACTAACCTTGTGGCCGGTGCTGACGTGACAGTCATCAATGACTTTGACGACGAGCGCGCGAACGCGATTGCGGACGCGATTCCGGGTGCACGGGTTGTGTCCGACCCCTTCGACGCCATCGTGGCTGAGGACGTGGACGCGGTGGTGATCGCCACTCCCGGCCCAGTGCACGAGAAGCAAGTTCTCGCTTGCCTCGAAGCGGGCAAGCCCGTGCTGTGCGAGAAGCCACTCACCACGGACGTCGAGTCGTCGCTTGAGATCGTGAAGGCCGAAGCAGCCCTGGGGAAGCAGCTGATTCAGATCGGGTTCATGCGGCGATTCGATGACGAGTACATGAAACTGCGCGCCCTCGTCGAATCCGGCGAGCTCGGTGCTCCCATCATGCTGCATCTCGCACACCGCAATCCCGCTGTCCCGGATCACTTCGACAGCGCGATGATCGTGAAGGACTGCCTTGTCCACGAGGTGGACTGTGCACGATTCCTCCTTGGCGAGGAAATCAAGTCGGTCCACATTCTCAAGCCACGCCCCAACTCGAACGCTCGTGACGGGCTGCAGGACCCCCAGTTCGCGATCTTCGAGATGGAGAGCGGCCGCATGGTCGACGCCGAAGCGTTCGTGACCACGGGAATCGCGTACGAGGTGCGTTCAGAAGCGATTTTTGAGCGCGGCAGCGCCCAGATCGGGCTTGACGTCAATTTGGTGCGGAAGTCGGCGCCCGGCATCTGGGGCGGAACGGTAACACCCGGGTTCAAGGAGCGGTTCGGCCGCGCCTACCACGACCAGCTGCAGCGCTGGGTCAACGCCGTCAAGAGCGGCGACGAAACCGGCAACTACGTCGACGGTCCCCGTGCCTGGGACGGCTATGCGGCAGCCGCGGTCTGCGATGCGGGAGTCCGCTCGCTCACCACAAGTACCCGGGTCGAGGTCGACATGGTCGACCGCGCATCGATTCCCGGCGCTTGACCACACCCACATTTCGCTTGAAAGGAGCTGGCGTGGTCAAGATCGCGCTCGACCCCAACATGTATCACCCCGAGCTGTCGGTCGCTGATGAGGTTCGGAAGGCCGCCGACCTCGGGTATGAGTATCTAGAGCTCTCGCCCCGCGCTGATTTCTTTTTCTGGCATCACTACCCCAAAGCTGATGATGCCGCGATCGCGGACGTGAAGAAGGCCATGAAGGAGACGGGTGTACAGGTACTCACCCTCGTTCCGGTGTTCAACTGGGCGTCTCCTGAAGAGCAGGAGCGGCAGGCGCAGGTCCGCAACTGGAAGCGGCTGCTCGAGATCGCCAATGACCTCGAGTGCCCGCTCGTGAACTCGGAGCTATCAGGTGACCCGAACCGTCCCCGCGAATCGGAGCACGCGTTCTACCGCTCTATGGAGGAGCTGATCCCGGACTTTGAACGCCACGGTATTGCACTCAACCTCGAGGCTCATCCATACGACTTCGCCGAGCGGAACGACGACGCGCTGAACATCATCCGCGGAATCAACAAGCCGTGGGTCAACTACGTGTACTGCGCGCCACACTCGTTTCACCTGTCAGACGGCGCGTACAACGTCGGAGAAATGATGCGCAAGGCGGGCGACAAGCTGCGCCACGTTCACATCGCGGACTGCTACAACCACCGCGCCAACCAGGGCAACCGGTACATCATCAACCCACCCGGGGCTGACGTAAGAATCCACCAGCACAACGAGATCGGGCACGGCGAAGTGCCGTGGGACGAGTTCTTCTCCACCCTTCGCGACATGCACTTCGACGGTGTCGCCACTGTCTGCGTCTTCGGCTGGGAAGAAAAAGCAGACGAAATCCACGAACGCATGCTCGAGCGAATCAGCGCTGAACTCGCTACCACCTAACCACACACTCCTCCCCACTCACTAAGGGAAGCACCACCATGGCCACGACCGAAACCAAGCTCATCTCCCACTGGGTCGACGGAAAATCCTTCGTCGGCACCAGCACGAAAACCGCACCGGTAACCAATCCCGCGACCGGTGAAGTCACCGGTCAGGTTGCACTCGCTAGCGTCGAGGACACTCGGGCTGCTATCGACGCCGCTGCGGCCGCATTCCCTGCCTGGCGCGATACGTCGCTCGCCAAGCGCGTCCAGATTCTCTTCAAGTTCCGCGAACTTCTGAATGAGCGCAAGCCCGAACTCGCGAAGATCATCACCTCCGAACACGGCAAGGTTCTGGACGACGCGCTCGGTGAGGTCACGCGTGGCCAGGAAGTTGTCGAGTTCGCTTGCGGCATCCCGCATCTGCTCAAGGGCGGCATGACGGAGAACGCCTCCACCAAGGTTGACGTGTTCTCGATCCGTCAGCCCATCGGCCCGGTGGCCGCGATCAGTCCGTTCAACTTTCCCGCGATGGTGCCGATGTGGTTTTTCCCCATCGCTATCGCCACGGGCAACACGGTTGTCCTGAAGCCGTCCGAAAAGGATCCCTCGGCTGCCATCTGGATGGCTGAATTGTGGGCGGAGGCGGGGCTGCCCGCCGGTGTCTTCAACGTTCTCCAGGGTGACAAAACTGCGGTTGACGAACTTCTTACCAACTCCGGCATCAAGGCAATCTCGTTTGTCGGCTCCACCCCGATCGCTCAGTACGTGTACAACACGGGCACCGCGCACGGAAAGCGTGTGCAGGCTCTCGGTGGGGCGAAGAACCACATGGTTGTCCTCCCCGACGCCGACCTCGACTTGGCTGCCGACGCCGCCGTCAACGCGGGCTTCGGTTCAGCAGGTGAGCGCTGCATGGCCATTTCCGCACTCGTGGCGGTCGGTGGCGTCGGCGATGAACTCGTGGCGAAGATCAACGAGCGCGCCAGGACCATCACAACCGGTGACGGCACCAAGGGCTGTGACATGGGGCCGCTGGTCACCAAACAGCACCGCGACAAGGTCGCCTCGTACGTCGACGCAGGTGAAGCTGAGGGCGCAACGATTGCCCTGGATGGCCGCCAGGTACAGCCCGATGGCGGTGAGAACGGTTTCTGGCTTGGCCCCACCGTGATTGACAACGTCACGCCGGATATGTCGGTGTACACGGACGAAATTTTCGGCCCGGTCCTCTCGGTTCTGCGCGTGGACAGCTACGACGAGGCTCTTGAACTCGTCAACTCGAACCAGTACGGCAACGGCACCGCAATCTTCACCAACGACGGTGGCGCAGCACGCCGGTTCCAGAACGAAGTCGAAGTCGGCATGGTCGGCATCAACGTCCCGATTCCGGTTCCCATGGCGTACTACAGCTTTGGTGGCTGGAAGTCATCGCTGTTCGGTGACACCCACGCACATGGTGCGGAAGGCATCCACTTCTTCACCCGCGGCAAGGTCATCACCGAGCGGTGGCTCGACCCGAGCCACGGGGGCCTCAACCTGGGCTTCCCGCAGTCGCACCACTAACCGACCCTGGCCCTACCCGACCCTGGTTCACGCCCTTTGCGGCACAAACACACTGGCTACGACCAGTGTGAACGTGCCGCCAAGGGTGTGAACTCGAGAATCACAAGGAGCGCACCGTGCCGCTAGTCCGCATCGATGTCATCGAAGGCCGACGTGACGCCGTTGAGCTGCGGACACTCGCCGACGTTGTGCAGCAGGTAATGCTCGATACGTTCGCCGCGCCGGATCGTGACCGCTATCAGATCATCACCGAGCACAAGCTTGGCCAGATCATCGCCGAAGACACTGGCCTGGGGTTTGAGCGCACCGATGACGTAGTCATCATCCAGGTGACGCAGCAAGGCCGTACACAGGATCAAAAAGTAGCCATGTACCGGGAACTAGCGGCGAAACTCGAAACACAAACCGGCTTAGCGCCCAGTGATCTCGTGGTGTCGATTACAGAGAACACGCGCGCCGACTGGTCCTTCGGCGATGGTGAGGCACAGTTCCTCACCGGTCGTCTCTGAACCATTTCAGCTCCAAGGAAGCACACATGAGCAAGAAGACTGCCATCGCGCTCGCCGGCCTGGGCCGGATGGGCCGCATCCACCTCACCAATCTCGCGGGCCGCTGCCCCTCAGCTCAGTTAGCAGCGGTGTTCGACGTGCGCGAAGACGTCGCGCGCGAGGTTGGTGAACTGTACGGCGTGCCATGGACTACTCGGTACGACGACCTGCTCGAGAATCCAGATCTCGATGCGATCGCTATCGCGACGCCCACCGGCACCCACGCACCGCTGACCATCGCCGCGGCCAGGGCGGGCAAGCATGTCTTCTCGGAGAAGCCGATCTCGCTTGACCGCGGCGCAACAGTGGACGTTCTCGACGCGGTGAAGCGCGCCGGAATCCAGTTCCAAGTCGGCTTTCACCGCCGGTTCGATCCGGACTGGGTGGCTGGCGTCGAGCGCATCCAGAACGGCGAGCTCGGTGAGGTGTTCATGTTCCGCACGTCGCTGCGCGACATGATCGCGCCGAAAGCCGAGTTTCTTGCGGGATCAGGAGGCTTCTTCGTGGATGTCACCATCCATGATCTCGACACCGCGCGCTGGATCGCTGGCGAGATCGTGGAAGTCAGCGCTCACGGCAGTTCCCTCAGTGATCCAGCCGGGTTTGCCGCGATCGGCGATGTCGATACCGCAGTCGTGATCGTCAGGTTCGAGAACGGCGCGCTCGGAATCATCGATAACAGCCGGGCCGCCGGTTATGGCTACGAATGCTCCACGGAGGTTGTCGGCTCGAAAGCGACGCTCCGCATCGATAATCCGCGCCGGTACGGCTACGAGTGGCGTACACCTGGGACGGCCTCGGTGCCGTTGGTGGAGGACTTCGAACAGCGCTACCCCTACGCCTACCAGGCTGAGCTCGAAGCGTTCGCGCAGTGCGTCCAGAGTGGCGAACAACCGCGCTGCACCGGCCTCGACGCGCTCGCTGCGTTCGACATCGCTCAGGCCGCTGCACGTGCCTGGAAGACTGGCGCGACGGTGAAGCTCAATCCGCAGCACGTGGAAGGCGGCACCGAATACGGCCCACTCGGGTAGGCAGCTCAGACGCCGAGGATGCGGAGCCCCACGGCGGTCAGGTCATCAGCGCGTCCAGCGCCGAATGGTCGGCGCAGGACGGAATTGTTGACGACCGTCGTGGCCGCGATCACTCGCAGCCGCGCCTCGGCACGCGTCATCCCTGCCTTTGAGTACTGCAGCAGAGTCGCCCACGATGTCACCCCGTCGCGCTGGATGTCGCGGCTGCGGCTCGCCTTCCCCTCGCGGGCGAGATGCATGGGCTCGGTAGCTGCTACAGCGATCAGGCCAGGGTGGGCGACGCTGAACTCGGCGTAGTAGCGCATGATTGAGCGCACAGTGTCATCCGGCGCTCCACTCTCGCTGACTGCCCGGGACGTGTACCCGTCGATCCACCGGGCGCACCGGTCGAGAACGACTTTGAGCAGATCGGACTTGCGCGGGAAGTAGTGGTAGATGCTCGGACCCACCATGCCCGCACGCGCGGCGACGTCTTCGATCGTGGTCCCCGCATAGCCCTGCTCTGCGAACAGCCGTGTTGCCGCAGCGATGAGTTCCTCGCTTCGCACACCGCTTGCGTCGGCTTCGGCGAGTCGCTCGGCATCGCCTTCGGCGATCAGCAACGGGTAGGGCTCAGTGACCGGCAGGGCGTTGACGACGTCGCGCGCGATTTCGGTGAGCAGTTGTTCACATTCCGAATCTGGGATGTCGACGCGGTGATAGGAGATGCTCCCCATCATCCACGCGATGCACCAGGCGAGGAATCGCGCATGGCTGGCCGCGAGCTCGGGGCGCATCGCGCGTACCGTACGGCTGAGGGCAAGGACGCTCGACACGACTGCTTCAGCGATGGCGCGCTGTTGCGAAGGATGCAGATGGCGCACTTCTCGGCGGAGCAAGGGGTGCACGCCTCGCGCGCTCAACGCGACTTTCGCAAGGGTCCTCAGCATTGCCTCCGGCGCCGGGTCACATGCGATTATCGTGTCGCGGACACCGCGGGCCGCGGTCAGGAGGGTCTGCTCGAGAAGTTCCTCTTTATTGCGGTAGTGCCTGTACAGCGCCGTCGGAGTCACACCCACCGAATCGGCGATGTCGGCCATCGACACCTGGTGGTAACCACGTGCGATGAACAATCTCGTGGCAGCGCTCAAGATCGTTTTCTTACGATCGCGTGGCCGCTTCCGCGGGACAAGCCCCGTTGAGTCGCTGATCGACATTCGTCCTCTGCTCGAGCATCTAGGCCTGGTGGCGCTTCCACTGACCGTCCGCCGCCCCAGCCATTGCTCGAGCCGATTGCAGCCGATTCGCAGGCCAGGGGCTGTTCGAGTCTGTCACTGTCTGACCGACGAGCACAATTACCGGTGCGGAGATCCCGTATGTTAATTCCTCCTCGAATTGTCGCGTCAGCCGCGCAAAGCATCACCGATTATGCCCAGCCGATCCAGCACACCCAGTTCTGTCGCTCGCGCAACAAACACCGATCTGCTTTCAGGTTCGATGGTGCCGATTCGTGCAACCACCGGCGCGAGTTCCGGCTCGCCCACCTGGTTGAGCAGCGCAAGCGCACGCTCGACCACTTCGGTGGTGAGCGCGGCGTCCACGAACGACTCGACGATGCTGAGGTCAATGTCCGCGAGAAGTGCGATGAGCTGTGCTCGTTCGGGTTCGGGCATGTATTCCGCGAGCGTGAGAAGCACGGGCCACTGATGACTCTCGCGAGCAGCCACGATCGCGTGGACCATCGCTGCCTTAGGCAGACCGCTCGCAGCGAGCGCGACTTCGCGTTTCGCGGATTCAGGCACCGCCTCGACCAGTGGCAGCAGTTCCGTCCACATCTCGTGCACCGCTGTGGCCTGCACTATCGCATGCAGCCGGTCACTGTCATGCAACGCGGGAATCGCGGCCAGTCGCACCTTGCTCTCGTCACTCATGATGGTGACGAGGGGCAGCAGAGCGTCGTACATACTTGCCGCGTGCACTGTTGTGATCATCGAATCCAGCACGTCAGCGGGCTGCGCGACCGCAATATCGGCAAGTCTGCGCTGACGATCAGCACTGACAGAGTCAAGGAGACTCAGCGCCTGTACCCAGAGATCGCTATCGACCACATCCGCACGCCCTGCGGCCGCACGGATGATTGACCCGATCTCGTCATCGGACAGGGCATCGGCAATCGAGTCGAACCGTTCCTGCGCCTCGACATAGAAAGCGACGTGCAGGAGCGCCACCGGGTCCGCGCTCCGAATCACCGCGGTGATCACTGTTTCCCGCACGTAGCCGACGAACCTGCCGAGGGTGATGAATTCACGCATCGCAAGTAGCTTGTCGGCAACTTCGCACGCAATCTGATCGGGAATTGCGCGTATGACGGCTTCTGCGCGTGCCGGATCGAGGTGGATGCACAGTTCCGCCAGGAACGGAACCGGAAGCTTTTGCGCAACGTCGATCGCCCTGCTGACGTCCATGAAGCCCGCCGCCCGCGCACACAACATTGGGCCGAAAGACCGCTGCGCAATCGACGCTACAGTTCCCGCTGGCAACAGCTTGCTCGCTTTCGCCAGCGCACGGAGCGCGTCCGCGCCCGAACTGAAGAGCGACGCAGTCACCCGTTCGCGCAGCTCGCGGAGATCGGCGGGTGAGATGTCACCCAAAAAGCCGACTTCCTGAACGGAGACGCCCAGGGTATTGGCAAGTTTGTCCAGCTCAGCGCGCACCATAAGTTGTTCGTTCATAACGGGGCCTACCGTCCCAGGATCTTTTTGACCGGACGGCGCAGCAGCATAGGCAAAGAATCGAACCCGTCATCAGCGGCCTGCCTCAGGGCAGCTCCCTGTCGGCGCTTTGCGTCTTGGATCAGGCGCACGAGCTTCTCCTGCGATGCGCGGTCGAGATGAGCCGCCCCGGCAGGTACGCCACCGCCAAGTTCGTCCGCCAACTGCTGAATTACCCCACTTGAGTGAGTCATACGCCCTCTCCCCGGAGCATGCGCTCCTGTGACCTGGTTGATGCCCGCAATCCGCCGCGGCAATAAGTTAATACACACTAGACCGCTTTGGGGGTGGTTGCGCAAGCGGCAAACATCTTCCGACGCGTACTTCGGCGGTTCAGGTTGGTACATTCAGATTGTTCGCATACGCTGCCAACTCGATGAGCATGCCAGGGAAAGTCCGATTCGCCGCCTTTGGGGCAGTCGCCACCGTTGCCGCTGCCGGACTCGGCATGACCCCCGCAGCCGCCCAGCAAATCGAGCCTCCACAACCCTCGCCCACGACTTCGCCCGCGCCTCTCACAACCCCGGATACGTCAGACTGCCCAGTTCGGGTTACGCCGCCGCCGCCAGTCGATTCGTCCGAGGAACCACAACCAGGCCGATCAGCGCCCACGCCACTGCCGATACCAGACACCCCCGTTGGCGGGCCGCGACTCGCGGATTGCGAACTCGTTCTGGCGCCGGGCGTCCCCGAGCCCCCTGAAGAGATCTCAGCAGCGAGCTGGCTCGTCGCCGATCTCGACACGGGAGACGTCCTCGCAGCGAAGGACCCGCACGGGCGTCACCGTCCTGCGAGCACGATCAAGACACTGCTCGCGCTTGTTGCTTTTGACGAAATCGACCTCGGCCGGACAATCATCGGCACTATCGAGGACGCAAACATCGAGGGCAGCCGAGCTGGGATCGGCCCCGGCGGTGAGTACACGAACGAGCTCCTGATGAAGGCCCTGGTGATGGCGTCCGGCAACGACGCGGCAAATGCCATAGCGCAGCAGCTTGGCGGCGTCGATGAAACGCTGCGCAAGATGAATGAGTACGCGGCTGAATTGGGCGCGCTTGACACCCGCGCTGCGACGCCGTCCGGTCTGGACGGGCCTGGCATGTCCTCCTCCGCCTACGATCTCGCGGTGATTTTCCGCGCAGCGATGGAGAATCCGGTTTTCGTGGACTACCTGCAGACCCCGCATATCGACTTCCCGGGGTACCCCGCGGACCCGGCGACGCCGGGCGACTTCGATCGGCCCGGCTTCGCGATGGGGAATGACAACGTCGTGAACTGGATGTATCCAGACTCAATCGGCGGGAAGAACGGCTTCACGAACTCCGCCCGGCAAACCTATGTGGGTGCAGCTGAGCGTGATGGCCGTCGGCTAATTGTGTCCGTCATGATGGCAGAAAACGAACCAAAGCCAGTCTGGCAGCAGGTGGCGGACTTATTCGACTATGGCTTCGGTATTGCCGGGGACAGCACCGTGGGCACACTCGACGCTCGAACCAGCATCGACGAAGCCGAGCCCGTGGACGAGTCCTTAGCGCAGGCGCTGCCGCCATCCGCGGTACCCGTCAGCGATCCGTCTGCCGAGAGCCCCTCGATGGGGCAGCGCGTTGTGGTGGGTTCACTGGGCGCGCTCGTTGTCGCAGCACTGCTCTACGGCGCCTTCCGCGTCGGGCGCCGCACCGATTAGGGCGGCGACCTACGGCCGACGGTCCTTACGGAGCACCGAAGACAGTCCCAGCACAGTCACTGCGCCAATCCCGAATGCCGCAATTCCAGCGGCCACCGCGTTTCCTTCTCTGACCACGACCGGGGTGTTGATGATCGCAGGGTCGGGAGGCTCCACCGGAGCCATTTCCATGCTGTCTGCCGACGTCGCCGCCCAGGCGGTGAAGAAGAGCAATGCGCGCGCGGTGATGAAGATGAACACGAGAATACCGATGATCGGTCCGAAGACGGCACCAGCTGGGTTGTCCATCACGCTCGTCAGGTAAGCCTGGCCGACCTGCTTGAAGATCTCGAAGAAGATCGCCATGCCCAGCGCCGCCTTGACCGCGCTGCGTGTCGCGACCGGATACCGCGGCAGCTTGGCGATAACCCACGTGAAGACGAGCCATGTTGCCACAACGGCGAGGACGAATGACACCAGCCTTGCCGCCACCCCGACCCCAGGCGCGTCATCGAGCCCAAGCGGCTCGAGAATGACCCCCATCAGTTGCGGCCCGCTCAGGGCCGTCAGGCCGAGAGAAACTCCGATCGCGAGGAACAATCCCCCCATCACACCAAGGTCGTAGATCTTGGTTTTGATGAAGTTGAGCTTCGGCGGCTGAGCACCCCACTGCATCGTCAGTGCCTTACGCAGGTTGGCGATCCAGCCCAGGCCCGCATAGAGCGCGAGAATCAGCCCGAAACTGAGCGCGGTACCGCGCTGCTCGACCGCGCTCTCAAGCAGGTCCCCAATCTGCTGACCAAAACCACCTGGGAGTTCCTCTTCGATCGAAACCTGAATCTCCAAAAGCAGTTCCTGGTTCCGGGCAAGTACGAAACCGGCGACCGCGAAGCCAACCAGCATCAGCGGCGCCAGCGCGAAAACGCTGAAATACGTGATTCCCGCGGCGTAATAGTCACCGTGCTGCCCGGTAAACCGCGTTACCGCCCGCATCAAATGGTCGAACCACGGGTATTTCGCGCGTTGCTTATCGAGAAAACTCGGCTTGTCCGCCAATGCGGTCACCCCTTCGGTGGGAGAAATCCGATCTTGTCGTACACAGCTGCCAGGGTGTCTGACGCTACCGATCGTGCTCGCTGCGCGCCGATATCGAGGGCCCGGTCCAGTTCGGCGGGATCGTCGAGGTACTCGTCGACCCGCTTTCTGAGCGGTACCACGAACTCGGTGAGCACCTCGGCGGTGTCGACCTTGAGGTCACCGTATCCCTTTCCGGCGAAATACTGTTCGAGTTCGGCGACTGAACGCCCGGAAAGTACAGAGTTGATGACGAGAAGATTCGACACACCTGGCTTTTCGTCAGGGGCGTAACGAATTTCACGGTCCGCGTCGGTCACTGCGGAACGAATCTTCTTTGCCGACACCTTGGGTTCGTCGAGAAGATTGATGAGACCAGCCGGGCTCGGGCCTGACTTACTCATTTTCGCCCGCGGGTCCTGCAGGTCGTAGATTTTCGCTGATTCCTTCGTGATGAACGGCTTTGGCACCACAAAGGCCTCGCCAAAGCGAGTGTTGAAGCGCTGCGCAAGATCTCGGGTGAGCTCTAGGTGCTGGCGCTGGTCCTCACCCACCGGCACATACTCAGCCTGGTAGAGCAGAATGTCGGCAGCCATCAGCATCGGATACGTGAAGAGTCCGACACTTGCATGCTCAGCACCCTGTTTCGCTGACTTGTCTTTGAATTGGGTCATTCGGCTTGCCTCGCCGAAACCAGTCAGGCACATCAGCACCCATGCGAGCTGGGCGTGCTCGGGCACTTGACTCTGCGCGAAGATTGTCGATCGGTGCGGGTCAATCCCAACTGCGAGCAGCTGAGCCGCTGCGTTCCTCGTTCGCGCCCGAAGCGCGACAGGGTCGTGCTGGACGGTGATGGCATGCATGTCAGGGATGAAGTAGAAGGCGTCGTAGTCGTCCTGCATCTCCACCCAGTTCTTCAGCGCACCGAGGTAATTGCCGAGATGGAACGAGTCCGCGGTGGGCTGGATACCCGAAAGGACGCGTGACCTACCGGTCGAGGATGGCTGGGGAGACGCTGACGACATGATGAGTGTTCTTTCTGAACTAGTAGCGATCAGGCGTATCGCACCGTCACGGGCGCATGGTCGGACCACCGCGCATCATACGTCGGGGCCCGCTCAACGCGGGCACCGGATGCGCGACCGGCAAGGACGCGGGAGGTGATGTGATAGTCGATCCGCCATCCCGCATCGTTGTCGAACGCCTTTCCCCGGTAGGACCACCAGGTGTATGGGCCTTCTGCGCCGGGGTTAAGGACACGAATGACGTCAGCCCATGCTTGACCATCGCCGATGAGTCCGTTGAGCCATTCCCGCTCATGCGGGAGAAAGCCCGAAGACTTGAGGTTTCCGCGCCAGTTCTTGATGTCCGCCTCGGTGTGCGCAATGTTGAAATCGCCGCAGATTATCTGCGGCCGGTTAGCGATGCTGCCCAGGTAGTCACCGAATGACTTCAGGAACCGGTCCTTCTCGTCCTGGCGTGGAGTACCCACGTCGCCAGACGGCAGATAGAGGCTCGCCACAGTGAGCGGACCGCCGCTGTACTCGATGTCAACCTCGATGTACCGGCCAGCCTCGGAGAACTCATCATCACCGAAGCCGACGCGTACCGCGGCCGGCGCGGTACGCGTGAGCACTGCCACTCCGTTACGGCCCTTGACTGCGGAGGAAGCGGCACTCAGGTGCCACCCCTCGTCGAGGACGGGGGCGAGCGCTTTCGCGAGCTGCTCGTCATCTGCGCGTGTCTCCTGCAGGCACACCACATCAGCCGCACTGCTGTGCAGCCACGCGAGCATGCCTTTCTTGGCCGCGGCCCGGACGCCGTTGACGTTGACTGTAGAGACGGTGAGGCTCGATGCACTTGACACGCCTTGGCACGCTAGCGGAGCAAAGAATGATCCGAAAGTCCTCCGCGTCACCGGACGCGCTATGTTGTCGTCGGGTCGTCAACGCGACTGCGAACCGGTGTGAAAGAGCTTGCGATGCGCGTCGAAGGGCAAGAAATCCCCGTTTCAGGAAGCTTGCTGCAGCCACGGGCAAGCCGCACCACCGATCTCATCCGCGTGGGCGCCTCATTGACGGTTCTTGGTGCCGTTGTCGCCGGTTCTGAGGTCACCCGTGGCGAGTGGCACGCACTCGAAGAGTCGGTTTCCGGAATTGTCGGTGTACTCACGCCAGCACAAGCAAACCTAGTCTTTTTGCTGTACGGGCTTGTGATCATGGCATTGCCCTTCGCGATCCTCATCGGGGTACTCGCAGGCTTGCAATGGCGACTGGTCGCCGCCTTCTTCGTAGCTGGCACAGTCGCGGGGCTGCTGTTGTCCATCACACCCGAAGGCCTGACGGCATCGGGCCTGACGTTCGAGAGCGCGGCCCAGCTGGACTCGTTCCTCTCCCAGTTCTTGATCGATTCACGATGGATAGCGGGCCTTGCGGCAGTCTTGACGGTGTCAGGTCCGTGGCTGCCCAAACTGTGGCGACGCTGGTGGTGGGGCCTACTGCTGGCCTTCATTCCGATTCACTTGGTAGCGAGTACCGTCTTACCGGCCAGGTCGGTGCTAGGGCTCGCCGTGGGCTGGTGCGTCGGCTCGCTGACTGTCCTGATCGTGGGGACACCCGCCCTAGAAGTTCCTTTGAGAACAGCGGCTCGGGAACTGATGCGGCAGGGACATAAGACGGAACTGTTCACGGTTCTGCGTCCGGCCGGAGCGGGTCCACTAATCCTTTCCGCAACTGGGACAACTTTGAATGCCTCCCCAGCCGGGGACTCACCGGCGCCCGCTGCGCCCGCCTCAGGGGACGCTGCCAACGAGTTCACGCGCGATGCCGACGTGATTGTCGAACTCTACGGCCCCAGCCAGCGAAGCAACCGCGCGCTACGCCAGTATTGGCGCTGGCTGTCGTTGCGCGAGAATGAAAGCGCGCCACTGCATGCTTCAATGCGACGAGCAACGGAGCATCGCGCACTGATCAGTCTCGTCGTCGACGATGTTGGCCTTGCGAGCAGTCGGCCGCTGCTGGTGTCGGCGCTCGACCGCGGTTGGGTATTGTATGCCCGGACCCCAGCCCGTGGCAGACCTATCCAGTCCTCCGATGGTGAAGTCGCGGCACGAAATGTGTGGCAATCGCTACGCGCATTGCATGCGCACCAAATCTCGCACGGCGATCTTCGTGCTGATCAGATCCGGACCTATCAAGGGGCCGTGTTATTCGGCGGTTTCGGTGCAGCGGAATACGGCGCCCCACGTCCCCAACTGCTCTCCGATATCGCGCAGCTACTGCTCACTACGACTGCATTGTTCGGACAGGAAACCGCGGTCCGGCACGCCGTCGAAGCGATGGGTGAGGATGAGGTGCTCGCCGCATCGGGACGCCTGACACGGGCAGCGATTCCGGCGCGATTGCGACGTTCTGTGCCCGACTGCGGTTCGGTTCTGGTGGCGGCCCGTGAAGAAGTGCTGCGGCAGACCGGTGCGGACCGGATCAAGCCTGAGCAGGTAACCAGATTCACGCGAAACCAATTGATCCAATTGGCGCTCCTGATTGCGTTGGTATACGTCGCATATCCATTTATCAGTGCCGTTCCGACATTTTATGATCGCCTCCGTACAGTAAATTGGACGTGGGCACTGCTTGGCCTCGCCATTTCCGCACTTACGTACGTGGGCGCCGCGGCGGCTCTATGGGCATGCGCCAATGGTGTCGTGAGCTTCCGCAATCTCACCATCATGCAGTTGGCGAATACCTTTGCGGCGACAACGACACCAGCGGGGGTGGGCGGACTTGCGTTGAGCGTGCGCTTTCTGCAGAAGGGTGGCTTGGGCGTCGTCCATGCGACCGCTGCGGTGACATTGCAGCAGTCGGTGCAGGTAATTACACATGTTGGTTTGCTGGTGTTCTTCGCGTTCGTCGCGGGTACTACTGCTCAGATCAGCCAGATTGTTCCCGACCCGACAGTGGTATATCTCGTCGTCGGTATTGCGCTGGGAATCTTTGGAGTGTCAATGCTAGTGCCTGCATTGCGTCGCTGGCTGGGCCACTCGATTCTCCCTCAGCTACGCGATGTCGCTCGTGAGTTGGGCGATTTAGCGCGGGATCCGCAGCGTTTCTCCATCATTTTGCTGGGTTGTGCGATGACGACACTAGGGATGGCGCTGGCGCTATGGGCAAGTATTGAGGCATTCGGAGGTGGCACGACGTTTGTCAGTGTCACGGTAGTGACAATGATTGGCGGCACGCTCGCATCGGCGGCGCCTACCCCTGGTGGTGTGGGCGCTGTGGAGGCAGTACTCATCGGTGGGCTGGTTGCATTCGGAGTGCCGGCGGCGACAGCCGTGCCCGCGGTGTTGTTGTATCGGGTTCTGACTACGTGGCTGCCTGTCGCACTTGGCTGGCCCACGTTGCGCTGGCTCGGGGCAAAGGACATGATCTAGCCGCATTCCAGCCATCGTCTTCCCTTAGCGCTGAACACCCCTGCGTTCGATCAGCACAGCAACGGCGAATACCACGACACCGAGTGCGGCGAGCACGGCACCGACAGCAGCGGGTGCCCTGTATCCGTAGCCTGCGCCAATGACCAGACCGCCGAGCATCGCTCCCACACCATTCGCGATATTGAGTGCCGAGTGATTGGCGGTCGCCGCGAGCGTCTGAGCGTCCTTCGCGACGTCCATCAGTCGTGTCTGCAGGCCCGGAACCAGCGCAGCCCCGAAGATCGCGATGAGCACAAGGTTGAGCACCGCGAGCAGTGGGCTGCCAGCCGTCACGGTGAACAGCGCGAGCAGCACGGAAAGACCCACGAAAAGACCGAAGAGGCCAGCTTTGAGGCTACGGTCGGCAATCATTCCGCCGAAGAGGTTGCCGATGACCATCCCGGCACCGTAGAGCATCAGCACCAGGGGCACGAGCGCGCGGGGAATCCCCGCTTCGTCCTGGACCGTCGAACTGATGTAGGTGTAGATCGCGAACATGCCGCCGAATCCAACGATTCCGGTGAGCAACGTCAGCCAGATCTGAATATTGCGGAATCCAGCAAATTCTTTGAGAGGGCTCGACCCGTGCGGGAGCGGCACATCGGGAACGAGTCGCTGCAGAGCGAAGACAGTGAGCACACCAATTGCCGCGACGAGGGCGAAGGCGCTGCGCCAGCCGAAATGCTGTCCCAAAGCAGTCGCTACCGGAACGCCCGCGACGTTGGCCAGACTCAGCCCGAGCATCACTTGAGCCACTGCGCGTGCACGCATACCTGGCCCCGCAAGTTCCGCTGCGACTAGCGCCGCTACACCGAAGTAGGCACCGTGCGGCAGCCCTGCCAGGAATCGCGCAACCAGCAGTGCCTCATAGGTGGGTGCGAGCACCGTGGCGACATTGCCTACGGTGAACGCCACCATCAGCGTGATCAGGAGTAGCCGCCGCGCAACTCTGGCTGCACCGATCGCAATCAGTGGCGCACCGACCACAACTCCGAACGCGTATGCGCTGATCGTGTGCCCTGCGGAGGGTTCCGTGACGCCGATTCCGTTCGCTATCTCCGGCAGCAGGCCCATCGCAACGAATTCGGTCGTCCCGATGCCGAAGGAGCCGAGCATCATCGCGACCACGGCGGGTTTTCGCCACAGCGATTGCCGTCGTATCCGTAGAGGTCCGTTGGCTGGAGCGGACGAACTCGCCACTGAAGTCACGGGCATTCCTGAGCGGTTGTGAGGTGGACAGGCCAGACGCCGGGGGCCGGCACCTCTAGTGCGAACAGCACACGCACCGCAGGGCATACCGCTGCGGTGCGTGTTGTGACGTGAATTACCGCTAGTATTGGGCGCTTCAGACGAAACGGCGGCTAGCGGCTAGTTCAGATGTCTTTGACGGCGGCTTGCAAGTTGTCGTCGAGCGCGCCGAGGAACTCCTCCGTACTCAGGTAGCCCTGGTCTCCCCCGACTAGCACCGCAAGATCTTTCGTCATCTGGCCGCTTTCCACGGTCTTGATGACGACATCCTCGAGTTTGTGTGCGAATTCCACCACGGCTGGGGTGTTGTCGAGTTTGCCGCGATGCTCGAGGCCACGCGTCCACGCGAAGATTGACGCGATGGGGTTGGTCGAGGTGGGCTTACCTTGCTGATGCATCCGGAAGTGACGCGTAACCGTCCCGTGGGCGGCCTCTGCTTCGACCGTTTTGCCATCGGGTGTCATCAGCACCGACGTCATCAGCCCGAGCGAACCGTAGCCCTGAGCGACCGTATCGGACTGGACGTCGCCATCGTAGTTCTTGCACGCCCAGACGTAGCCCCCCTCCCATTTCAGGGCAGACGCCACCATGTCGTCGATCAGCCGGTGTTCGTACGTAAGTCCGGCCGCATCGAACTCTGACTTGAATTCCTCTTCGTACACGCGCTGGAACTCGTCTTTGAACATCCCGTCGTACGCCTTGAGGATGGTGTTCTTGGTCGACAGGTATACCGGGTAGTTCTGCTGCAATCCGTAAGCGAGCGAGGCTCGGGCGAAGTCCTGGATCGACTTCTTGAAGTTGTACATACCTAAGATGACGCCGCCGTCCTCGGGCATCTTCACTACTTCATGCTGAATCGGCTCGCTGCCATCCTCTGGCGTAAAGGTGAGTGTGACGGTGCCAGCCTGATGCACTTTGAAATCGGTGGCGCGGTACTGGTCACCAAATGCGTGGCGGCCGACAACAACCGGTTTCGTCCAGCCCGGCACGAGGCGGGGAATGTTGGAAATAATGATGGGGGCACGGAAAATCGTGCCCCCAAGGATGTTGCGGATGGTGCCGTTCGGCGAACGCCACATCTTTTTCAGGCCAAACTCTTCAACGCGAGCTTCATCTGGGGTGATGGTGGCGCATTTGACACCCGCACCGTGTTTCTTAATGGCGTTCGCAGCGTCGACCGTTACCTGGTCATCGGTGGCGTCGCGGTTTTCCATGCCCAGGTCGTAATACTCAAGGTTCACATCCAGGTAAGGATGGATCAATTTATCCTTGATGAACTGCCAGATGATACGGGTCATTTCGTCGCCATCTAGTTCTACGACGGTGCCCTCAACCTTGATCTTGGACATGGGTGCTTCGCGTCCTCCTAGGCAGTGTTCCCGGGTTCAGTCGCTCCGCTTGCACCTTGTGGGTGCATCCGGTGCGAATTCCGGCATCACGGTTCATCGGGTTCAAACCTATATCGCGAGGGCGGCCTGCGTGCCGCCCCACCTAAATATGACAAGCGTACTGCATAGTGCGTGGTACCCGCGTATCCCCATTTAGCCTAGCGGCAGCACACCAATGCGGGCGAGGCAGCGACGCCCAGTCCACACCACGTGGTAGGCAATGGCGAGAGAGAAACGCTACTATCTACGTCAGGTCATGAGCGCCAGCGTGTAGCCCCGGCTTGCTGGCCGGCAACCCTCCAACCGCGGTGGGGTGCCCCGGGTGATGACCGGGTTGTCCGCAGGACGGATAGCAAGCGCGGGTCCGCTGGGCGGACCCGGTAACCGGGAAGAAAGCCCTACGGAGGTCCACCATGAGCCGATGTCGCTAGGCCACTTTGGCCTCCCCATCGCCCTGCCCGTTGTGCCGTGCGACGACAGACCTCTGACTTCAGAGCAGGCCGGCTGCCTGCCCCCGCTCCGTCGCGCGAAAACCCAGGAGAGAATTCCTCATGAGCGACACTTCCCAGCCCGCGTGGACCTTCGAGACAAAGCAGGTCCACGCCGGACAGGTTCCTGATCCAACCACTGGCGCACGTGCGCTGCCGATTTACCAGACCACGTCGTATAGCTTCCGCGACACCGATCACGCTGCCGCGCTGTTCAGCCTTGCTGAGCCAGGCAACATCTATACCCGCATCATCAACCCGACGCAGGATGTCATTGAGCAGCGGGTCGCTGCGCTCGAGGGCGGCGTCGCAGCACTGCTCGTCGCTTCCGGCCAGGCCGCCGAAACCTACGCGATCCTCAATATCGCTGAGGCCGGGGACCACATTGTGACTAGTCCACGCCTCTATGGCGGCACCTACAACCTGTTTCACTACACTCTGCCGAAGCTCGGCATCGAAGTCAGCTTCATCGAAGATCAGGACAACCTCGACGATTGGCGTGCCGCCGTCCGGGACAACACCAAAGCGTTCTTCGCTGAAACCATCTCCAACCCTGGCGGCCAGATCCTCGATATTCCGGGGGTCTCCGCTGTCGCGCATGAGCATGGTGTACCGCTGATCGTCGACAACACGGTTGCCACCCCGTACCTGATCCAGCCGTTCACGCATGGCGCTGACATCGTCGTTCACTCGGCGACGAAATACCTCGGCGGCCACGGCACTTCTGTCGCGGGTGTCATCGTCGACGGCGGTACATTCGACTGGTCATCAGGCCGCTTTCCGGGCTTCACAACTCCGGACCCGAGCTACCACGGAGTTGTTTACAGCGAGCTCGGGCCGCCCGCATACGCACTGAAAGCGCGGCTGACGCTGCTTCGCGATATCGGCGCGGCAATCTCACCTTTTAACGCTTTCCTCATCGGCCAAGGAATAGAAACCCTGAGCCTGCGCATTGAACGACATGTGCAGAACACACAAGCTGTGGCGGAGTATCTGGCCTCCCGCGACGATGTCACGGCGGTCTACTATGCAGGGCTGCCTAGCTCGCCATGGCACAACCGTGCCCAGGAACTCGCCCCCCGCGGGGCCGGTGCGGTGCTGTCGTTTGAGCTGGCTGGGGGCATTGATGCGGGCAAGAAGTTCGTCAACGCTTTAGAGCTGCACAGTCACGTCGCTAACATCGGTGATGTGCGATCCCTTGTCATCCACCCAGCGTCGACGACACATTCTCAGCTGACCCCAGAGGAACAGCTGGCTGCGGGCGTTACTCCAGGCCTGGTCCGCCTGGCTGTGGGAATCGAAGGGATTGACGACATCGTGGCTGACCTGGCACGCGGATTCGAAGCGGCGGCGTCTTGACAGTAAGTCCTGTTCACCGTCCCTGGCCGCACACGCAGCGGACAGTGCGCGCCCCCTCCCGGTGGCGCGCACCCGATCCTGCGCTGTGGCCTGAGCCGGATGGCACTCTCGGTTACGTCGACATCGGCTCGCTCCGCATGGAGAATGGCGCGCTGCTGCCTGATGTCACCCTCGCACTGCAGCGGTGGGGCGAAGTCTCCCCGAAGGGTGACAACGTCATCCTCGCGCTGCATGCGCTGACGGGAGACTCACACGTCACCGGCCCCGCAGATGACGAGCACCTCAGTCCTGGATGGTGGGATGGCCTCATCGGCCCGGGCGCTGCCGTCGATACGAATGAGTGGTGTGTGCTGTCCGCCAACTCAGTGGGAGGGTGCCGCGGCAGCACTGGCCCCGGTTCGCTGGCACCAGACGGGAAACCGTGGGGCTCACGGTTCCCGGCTGTCACGATCCGTGACCAGGTCAACGCGGAACTGCAGCTCGCAAATCTGCTGGGGATCGAGCGGTTCGCGTCCGTTCTCGGCGGATCGATGGGCGGCGCGCGCGCACTCGAGTGGGAAGTGAGCTATCCCGACCGTGTCGCTACCGCCCTGGTTCTTGCTGTCGGAGCGCGTGCAACTGCGGACCAGATCGGTACACAGTCAGCCCAGATTCTCGCGATCAAGACCGATCCGCACTGGCAGGGCGGCGACTATTACGGGACCGGACGCGAGCCTGAGCATGGCCTGGGTGTCGCGCGGCGCATCGCGCACCTGTCGTACCGCGGTGAAGAAGAACTCGACGAGCGGTTCGGTAACTCCCCACAGGATGGGGTGGAACCGTTCAACGGTGGCACGTTCTCAATTCAGAGCTACCTCGATCACCAGGCCGGCAAGCTGGTGCGCCGATTCGACGCGGGCAGCTATGTGATCCTCAGCGACTCACTCAGCAGCCATGACGTTGGTCGCGGCCGGGGCGGCATCCAGAAGGCACTCGCCGGCTGCCCCACGCCGACCATCGTGGGCGGGATTACCTCGGATCGCCTGTACCCGCTGCGGCTGCAGGAGGAGTTGGCTGCGCACCTGCTCGGTTGCAACGAGTTGCGCGTCCTCAACACAGACAAGGGTCATGATGGGTTCCTCACGGACTTCGATGGCATCTCCGTGCTGCTGAGCGACACCATGGACCTCGCGCGGAAAACTATCGGTTAGCACAACTTCGGCTGTCGTTCTGCCGCAGCGTCTCGCGATTGCTAACATCCGAGCATGTCGTCCAATGAGGGGCCTGTGAGCAATCCTGATGGCGCGCGCCGGAGAAAGAAGTGGGGCAAAGGACGGTTCGGAGGCTTCTCCGGACTGTTTGTTGCCGGAAAGACCCTGGCCTCCGCGGTGTCCGAGGACCGGCCACTGGGCAAGGCACTGGCCCCGGGCGGCACGGTTGACAAGGCGCTCGACACCGACGGCCCCCTCGACAGACTGCTCGCCAAGGGTGGTGCGCTCGACCGGCTCCTCGAGCGCGGCGGATTCTTGGACCGGATGATGGAGCCTGATGGGCCAGTTGACCGCCTCATCAAGAAAGAGGGCCCACTGGAACGCCTTCTTGCGAAGGACGGTTACATCGACCGGTTACTCGATGAAGGTGGCGCACTCGACCGTCTCCTGGAACCGGGCGGTGTGCTCGACCAGGTCGTCCAGGACGGCGGCCTTATCGACCGCTTCATGGAAGTCTCGGTGACGCTGGGCGAGGTCGGTCCGACTATCCAGTCGCTACAGGAGCCCATTGCCGGCATCGACCGTTCAGCCGCCAAACTCGCTACCGCTGTTGGACCATTGTCCGATCTTGTCGAACGTATCCCCACGGCACCCCGCATACCGGGAATGAGGCGCCGCAGTTCCACGAAGGATGCTCCCCCGGCCGCCGCGACGGAAGCCGATCTGCCTGACGCGCCTTAACCGGTACCGAGCGGATCGATCGAGAGCGTAAGCCATACGATCGTTCCGCCCATAAGTGCGAGCGCGCCGACGTCGAATGGGCGGCTGCGGACCGCCAGCAACCCCGCTTGCACCTCGGGGAGGATCAGACGGAACCAGGCGGCGAGAAGTGTCGCGATCCCCACAACGAACGCGCCCCGGCGCCACCGGTCGCTGACGACGAGGATCAGCGCAAGTAGCAGGAAAGCGGCAATGATCGCCAAGGGAATATGAGCCATCACCGTCCGCATACGATCACGGGAGAACGCGCGCTGCACCATCGATTACCCGGAGTGTGCGCCTGTAGAAGCAAGCTCTGCCGCTGCTTGCTCGGCTCGCTCGACGACGTTTGTGACGAGGAATGCTCGGGTCAGGGGACCGACACCGCCGGGATTAGGTGAAACGAAACCGGCGACATCCCATACCTCCGGCGCGACGTCACCGGCGAGTTTCCCATCCACCCGGCTGACACCCACATCGAGCACAGCGGCTCCGGGCTTGACCATGTCTTCGGTGATGATCCCCGGAACGCCTGCAGCGGCGATGACGATATCGGCACGACGCACTTCAGCTGCAAGATCGCGGGTGCCGGTGTGGCACAGCGTCACTGTGGCATTTTCCGAGCGGCGTGTCAGGAGCAGACCGATCGGTCGCCCGACGGTGACACCGCGACCGACGACCACCGCGTGAGCACCCGCGATGGCCACCTCGTAGCGGCGCAGCAGGTGCACAATGCCCCGAGGAGTGCAGGGCAGTGGAGCTTCTTTTCCGAGGACGAGGCGGCCGAGGTTGATCGGATGCAGCCCGTCGGCGTCCTTTTCGGGATCTACACGTTCCAGCGCAGCATTCTCGTCCAGGTGCTTGGGCAGTGGCAGTTGGACAATGTAACCGGTGCATGCTGGGTCGGCGTTCAGATCGTCAATAACGGCATTCAGCTCGTCCTGACTGATGTCAGCGGGTAAGTCACGCCTGATGGAGGCGACGCCCACTCGAGCACAGTCGGCGTGCTTTCCCCGCACGTATGCCGCCGATCCGGGATCATCGCCGACCAGGACCGTTCCGAGCCCGGGCTGAATCCCGCTTTCCTTAAGTGCATCAACCCGCTTCTTAAGATCAGCGAAGATCTCGTCGCGGGTTGCCTTGCCATCAAGAATCGTTGCCGTCACGGACGCTATTGTTCCAGGTTTCAGCACCCGCGTGCGCCAGGCACCAGGCACACTCGAAGGATGCCTGATGCATCGCAGGGAGAAAGGCCGACCCTCCATGGTCCGCGTGTCAAGCTCGTGCCGACGGAGCCAGCTCATCACAGCAGGCTGCGCGAGCTGCATAGCATTCCATCGATCCGCCGGTGGTGGCGCATGCCCAGCCCCTCCTGGCCCAACGATGTCGATGGGTTTCCGTACACAATCTTCGTCGGTGACCACATTGTGGGATTCATTCAGTGGTACGCGGAAGACGATCCCGACTACCGCCACGCGGGGATCGATGTCTTCATCGATCCGGAGGAGCACGGAAATCACTACGGCCGTGAGTCAATCCAGGTTCTGTGTGCGCACCTCGTCGACACCCACCGCTTCCATCGGATCATCATCGATCCCGAGGCGACGAACGAGCAGGCCATCCGCTCCTACATCAAGGTCGGCTTCCGTCCCATCGGTGTGATGCGGCAGTACTCCCGCGGTGAAGACGGCGTGTGGCGCAACGGCTTGCTGATGGATCTGCTGGCACCTGAATTAGTTCGGGTGCAGTGACCGCTGGGACGCTGGGGATCTAAGCTTCCGTCTGTGTTTCGCCTCATGTTCTACCGTCCGTGCATCCCTCCGAACACGGGTAACGCCATTCGGCTCGCCGCGGGCACGGGGTGTGAACTCCACCTTGTCGGACCGCTGGGTTTTGACCTGTCTGAACCCAAGCTCCGCCGCGCAGGGCTCGACTATCACGACCTCGCTTCCGTGACGGTGCACGAGGACCTTGACTCCGCTTGGGCCGCACTGAAGCCGCAGCGTGTATTCGCCTTCACCGCGCACGCGTCACAACCGCACTCCGCTGTCGCGTACCAGCCGAGAGACGTGCTGCTCTTCGGGCCCGAGCCGACCGGGCTCCCGGATGCCGTGCGTAACGACTCGCACGTAACTGAGCAGCTCCGGATCCCGATGATTCCTGGCCGCAGATCATTGAACTTGTCGAATGCAGCCGCGATCGTCGTCTACGAAGCGTGGCGCCAGCACGGCTTCCCCGGAGCCGTGTAGGGCCATCTGACACCAGCCGCGGTGGCTACTGGCTGCACCGGTGACGCTAGATTTTGCAGTTGGCAGCTGCAGCCGTAAACCTGGGATCGAGCTCATAATCGGATCGCCGCTGCCGAAGGACGGCAGCCACCTGCCCCGGGGCATCGCTTCCCATAAGTAGCCTTAGCCGGTCACCAGCCGTGGCACCGTTCACGTGGCGCAGCAGGTCCTGGGCGATCTCCGTCGGGTTCGTGCCGCCCCCGGTCGCCTCGGGCTCACTCGCCCAGGGCACCGATACGGTCCCCAGAAAGCGTTCACGACAATCGTCGTACGCGGCCAGTGGGACGCTGAACTGCATGCTCCTTGTTGCCCATTGCGTGTCCATGGCCCCGACTTCCGCAAGGGTGACGCCGATGCCGAACTCCTTCAACTCGCCCGCGAGAGCTTCGCTGAACCCCTCAAGACCCCACTTCGCGGCGTTATACAGGCCGAAGAACGGCAGGGCACCGACCCCACCGACCGAGGACACCTGGATGATGTGACCGCTGCGCTGAGCTCGCATGAAGGGAAGCACCGCCTGGGTGAGCCACAGCGCCCCAAGCAGGTCGGTGTCAATTATCGCTCGGGCTTCTTCTTCGCTGACCTCTTCGATGGCACCGACGAGCCCGTACCCCGCATTGTTCACCAGCACGTCGATGGCACCGTGCTGCTCGACTGCTTTGCGGACTGTCTCGTGGCAGGCCTGTCTGTCGCGAACGTCGAGATGGCAAACGGACAGTCGCTCGTGCTCGAGCAGCGCACCCTCTACCCGCGTGGTCGCTACGACGCGGTGACCGGCCCTCAATGCCTCCTCGGCCAGTGCCTTGCCCAGCCCTCTGCTCGTGCCGGTGATGAACCAAGTCTGTGGATGAGTCATACACCCATGCAATCACAAACGAGACGATACGTCTCGTTTGATAGTGTCTGTTTATGGCTCGTCCCGCCACCATCGCCCGCGTCCACGACGCCGTCCTGCAGATCGCCGTCACTGGTGGACCTGAGTCGCTGACAATGGAGGGCATCGCCGCCAAGGCGGGGGTGGGCAAGCAAACGCTGTACCGGTCATGGGGCTCAGTGGCGGCGATACTCTTCGACGCGCTGCTTCGACACAGTGCACAACATGCGGATGAAACGGCGTGCGACAAGAGCGACCTGCACTCCGAAGTCGAATGGCTCCTGCGATCCTCAATCGAAGAGATCTCAACGCAGCCCCACGAAGCACTCCTACGGAGCATCGCAGCCAAGATTCAGACGGACGAGGAAACAGCACATGAATTTCAGCAGCGATTGCTCCGTCCCCAGCTGGACATGATCCACTCGCTCCTGGCAGAAGGCGGGATGCGCGACGCTGAGAGAGCCGCGGAACTACTGATCGCCCCAATCTTCTACCGCTGGTTCATGCGCCTGCCTGTCATGTCACAGAGCGAGCTTTCACGACACGTGACGCAAGTCCTACAGCTACTTCACGCAGATCCGTGAACTGACGGCCTTCGCGACAGCACCCGTGTGTTCGTCGAGGTAGAAGTGCCCACCCGGAAACACCTCGACCGAAAACTCGCCGGTGGTGTAGCGGTCCCAGTCCTTCACCTCATCAGGTGTCACGGTGGGATCGTCTGAACTGACCAGGACGGTGACCGGACAAGACAGACACGGCGTGTCCCCTTCAAAGCGGTACGTCTCGACCGCCTTGTAATCATTGCGCACTGCGGGCAGGACCATCTCTGCGATTTCCGGCATCTCCCGGAGAATGTGCACAGAGGCTGGATCGTTAGCGAGCCGCTCTAGCTCGCTGATCAATACCTCGTCGCTGCCCTCGTGAATAGCAGTGTCAAGCGTCTGATGCGGGGCAATCCGGCCCGAGACAAACAAATGCCCCAGCTCTGCTCCGGCACCTTCCAGCGCTCGTGCCGTTTCGAACGCGACTGTGGCGCCCATGCTGTGCCCGAACAGTGCGACCGGCGTCTCGTTACAGCTGCCGATCGCTGTTGCGGCGGCGGCAGCGAGTTGTGTGATGTCGTCAATCATCGGATCCCCCAGGCGGTCTTGCCGACCTGGCAGTTGCAATGCGAGCACCCGCACCAACGGAGTCAACTCGGCCGAAAGCGCGTGGTACACGCTCGCCGCGCCGCCCGCGGGCGGGAAACACACGAGTTCAGTTTTCGCTGCCGTTGCCTGGTGAAATGTGCGCAACCACTGAGAATCCGCCATCAGTCCTCGCTCGTCGTTCCTGACCTTCGCTCCGAGCGTAGCGGCGCAGCCGCGCGAGTTAACGTTTCCACGCCTCGAGTTCGCGGCGAAGCACCTTACCCGTCGCATTTCGCGGGAGTTCGTCGATGAAGATCACTTCACGCGGCGCCTTATATCGCGCGAGATTGCCCTTCACATAGTCCGTGATCACTTCGGTGTCCACAGTCGCTCCAGGGGCGCGGACAACGAAAGCCCTCAGGCGATGCCCGAACTCCGAATCAGGCACACCGATAACCGCGGCATCAAGAACGTCGTCATGGTCCGCGAGCAGATTTTCCACTTCGAGCGGGTACACATTCTCTCCCCCGGACACGATCATGTCGTCTTCGCGGCCATCAACGAACAGAAGCCCGTTGTCGTCGAAATGACCCACATCGCCGCTCGACAACATGCCGTCGATGACCTCCTTGCGCCGACCATCGGTGTAACCCGTGAAACTGAGTCCGCTCTTCACAAAAATTCGCCCGGTCGCATTGGGTTTCGTAATCGCCTGGCCGTCAGTGTCGTAGAGCGCGACGCGGCACGCCACAGGCGGTCGTCCGGCAGTGCCCGGCGCGGACCGCAGTTCGGCGGGAGTGGCCACCGTCGCGACCGCGACTTCTGTCGACCCATACAAGTTGTAAAGCACATCCCCGAATGCCTGCGCGGTTCGGCGGCACAAATCCGGCGACAGCGCAGAACCTGCGGCGAAGATGATTCGCAGTGTGGACGTGTCGTGCTTCGCCAGCACGGCGGGCCCAAGGTCCACGATTCGCTGAAGCATCGTCGGTACCAGGATCAGAGTGTCCGCCCGGTACCGGGCGACCTGAGCCACCGCGCGGGCGGCATCGAACCTGCGGTCCATGATTACCGTGCAGCCGAGTGCGAGCGACAGCACGAACTGGGAGAGCCCGGTGCCGTGGAAGATCGGCGCGGCCATATACGTTGTGCCGCCCTCTCGCAGCGGGATCCGGTCGAGGAATTGGGCACTCGCGAGTACCGACGTGTGGTTGCGGGGCGCACCTTTTGGTGTTCCGGTTGTGCCGCTTGTCAGGAGCACGAATCCACCCGGTGACCGGGGCGGTTTCACCCTGCCACACGGATGTTCCGCGATCAGGTCCTTGAGGCGCGGTATCGCGGAATCTACTGGGTCACCATCATCTTCCCAGGCAAGGTAGCGCGACACAGAGTCCGGTAGGGCAGCGAGCACTGTCTGGAATTCGGCGTCGTACACGACAGCGTTCACACGCTCGCGCGAGACAACTCCAGCAAGCTGCGGGCCGGCGAACCCGGTGTTCAGTAGGACTAGTCTCGCGCCAATCTTGCCTGCCGCCAGCATGCTGACGACGAGTCCGCGGTGGTCGCGGCACAGCGCCGCGACGGTACTCTCCGAGCCGAGACCACACGAAGCCCAGGCGCGCGCAAGTGCGTTCGAATGCCGGTCCAGCCCTGCGTATGTCAAGGGGCCATCTTCGTCGATGAGAGCGATCCGGTCGGGTCCCCGCAGCAGGGCATTGTGCATGGCCCCCACGAAAGGGCCGTAGGTGTGCGTCGCGCGCAGCGTGCGCACACCGTTATCGAGGCGCCGCACTGGCACCAGGCCTGCTCCGTAAATGACCCTCACACTGCGCGCGAAATCGGTCAGAGCACGAATCCCCGTCATCTCTCCCCCTCAGGAACCAGCAAGAAACGGCTGGACGATCGACACGAACTTCTTCGGCCGATCTTGCTGCGGACAGTGCCCGCAGCGGTCTATGACTTCGATTCGCGAATGCTCTCCCTGCTGCAGGGAGCGCACTGTCCGTGAGGGTGTGAGCAGATCATTTCGGCCCCACACCAGCAGATTTGGAACCTGCAAGTCACGAACGAGGTCCGCGACCGGGATATCGGAAAGTTCGCGAATCACGTCGCGTCCACGCGTGAGCAGGGCGAGAATCGCGGCGTCATCGACGTATGGCTCGGCATAGGCGTTCCGGTCGAGGCGGGAGAGCACCCGCATCCTCGTCGCGGCGAGGCTGTAAAGCACAGCAAGCGCGTGCCGGGACGCCGGTGTCGGAACGGCCCGCACCACCTGTCCGACAATCAGCTCACTGCGCCGCGACAGCGCGTGCCGCCACAAAGCCGGAATTCCGGCAATACCTGGCATATCAGCGAGGACCACCCGGTCAACGAGGTCCGGGCGCCGCGACGCCACGAGGAGGGACACCACGGCACCCATCGAATTGCCGACAAGGCTCACTCTTCCGGGGCCGCCGCGCCGCTCGATGACCGAGGTGACAATCTCCTCATAGGTATCGAACAGCGGCGACGGCCAGAAGCGAGATCTGCCGAAACCCGGGAAGTCGAGCGCGACCACTCGGGCCTGCGCCGCGAACTGTGGCATGACCTTGTTCCAGGTGTCCGCGTTGTCGGAGAACCCGTGAAGCAGCAGGACGAGGTCATCACCCTTGCCGCGTTCAATGGTGTGAACCTCGGTGAGGTTGGCTGTCACCGTCCGCTTCCGGGCTCAGCGTCGCGCGGCAGACCCAGCATCCGCTCCCCGATTACATTGAGTTGCACCTCGGTAGTGCCGCCATAAATGGTCGTCGCGCGGCCAGCTATGAGTTGCTCCATCGCCTTGTCACTGGGCTGTCCGGGAATCGACACTGCCCCTGCGGCACCCAGCTCGGCGACCACGAACTCCGAAATCGCCTGGCCCAACGCCATCCCCAGGAGTTTGCCCACCGAAGAGGTGGTGCTGACATCAGCTCCCGCTAACTGTTTGAGCACGACGCGAGAGCCAATCAGGTCCACAGCCTGACTCTCCGCAATCAGCTCGCCGATCTGAAAGCGCGCGTGCGAACTCAGTCCACGGCCCTTCGCGAAAGCAAGAAGATCCTTATCGGTGGCGTATGCCTCCATCTTCTGGCTCAGCGCGACGCGCTCACCGGCGAGCGTCGTACGGGCAACATGCCAGCCGTCGTTGACCGCACCGACAACATGCTCGTCCGGAATGAACACATCATCGAGAAACACCTCGTTGAACAGTGCTGAACCGGTCATTTCCCGCAGTGGCCGCACCGTCACGCCCGGTGTGGACATGTCGAGCACGAAGTAGGTGATGCCCTGATGTTTGGGTTTCGATGGGTCGGTCCGGGCAATCAGCATCGCCCATTCCGCGAACTGCGCGACGGTCGTCCAGATCTTCTGGCCGGTGACCTTCCAGCCGCCTTCGGCCTTGATAGCCTTCGTGCTGAGCGACGCCAAGTCAGATCCTGCCCCTGGCTCGGAGAACAGCTGACACCACACTGTGTCGCCCCGCAAGGTGGGGACCACCAGCTCCTGCTTCTGCTTCTCGGTGCCGTGTGCGACGATCGCCTGCACAGCCCAGCCACCCATGAGGAGCTGCGGCATCGCGATGCCCTGTGCCTGGATTTCCTGTGCGATGACGATCTGCTCGAGCGGAGAAGCGCTGCGACCATAGGGTTTCGGCAAATGCGGCTGCACCCAGCCGCCGTCACCGAGTGCGATCAGCTGCTCATCCTCATCCTCGATACGCGCAACCTCGTGCAGTTCACCGCGGACGTGCGCGCGGATCTCCTCAGCTTCCTCCGGAAGTTCGATTTCGGACCCGCGTGCGATGCCGTCGAGAGCCTGCGCCGCCACCCTGTGGGCGCGGTCCTCACGCGTTCCGAATACGCTGCGGATTGCTAGCGCACGCCGGTAGTACAGGTGCGCGTCGTGTTCCCAGGTGAAGCCGATGCCACCATGCACCTGAATGCAGTCCTGTGCAACCTCGACCGCAGCATCAGGCACGATGACCGCTGCCACATCAGCCGCGAAATCCGCTGTGTCATCACCTTTGTCGATGGCACTTGCCGCGTCCCAGATAACGGCACGCGCCTTCTCCAGAGCTACGCCCATCTGCGCGCACTTGTGCTTTACGCCCTGGAACTGGCCGATGGGGCGGCCGAACTGGACCCGGGTTTTCGCGTATTCCGCTGCCGTGGAAACACACCAGGACATGACTCCCAATGCTTCGGCGCCCAGAATCACGGCAGCGAGCGACTCGCCGCGCGACGGTGACAGCCCCTCGAGCACACGGTCGGCGCTGATTTCAGCCCCGGCAGCCTCGATTCGGGCGGAGCCCCGCAGCACGTCGATGCTGTCCTGCGGGGTAATTTTGAGGTCACTCGAGTCAACGGCAATCCAGCGCTCATCTGTTCCGATTGTCGCGGGAAGCACCACGACGTCTGCGTGCTCCGCGCCGATCACGGCATCGGCGTGGCCCGAGAGGATGATGCCATCGCCGCTGCGCTCTGCAGTGAAGTCAGTGAACCTTCCGGACAGAGCCACGGCACCGGTTACCGCACCACCCGCTAACCCTGGGAGAAGTTCGATGCCCGCTTTGGCATCAGCGGCAGCAATGAGCGCGCTCGCTACCACGGTCGGCACGAACGGGCCAGGAGCAACGTGGCGGCCCAGCGCTTCAATCGCGACGGCGAGTGTGAGAACACCAACGCCGCTTCCCCCGTGCTCTTCAGGGATATGAAGTCCAAGGATGTCTTGCCCCTGCAGAGCCTGCCAGAACGGCGGTAGCTTCTCCTCCTTCGGTGCCTCCACTGCTTCGCGGACCTGCTCAGCCACGATATGGCGTTCAGCGAACGCAGCCACCGAGTCAGCAAGTGCGCGATGCTCTTCCGTGAGGCCTAGTCCTAATTCGTAAGCGTTGCGTGCCATGTCAGGTCTCCTATCCCAGCCGCTCGGCAAGCTCGGTGACTGTCCATGGACCTTCGGCTTCGATGGTCTCGCCCGCGCTCCAGCCCTGCAATTCAGTGATGGCACCGCCCTGCACGGCGTAAACCTTGCCCGTGAGCTTGCATTCCGCGCTGGCCAGCCGCGCCACAAGTGGGGAAATGTTCGCGGGACTGAACGCGTCGAATTCGCCTTCAGGGACTTCTTCAGCGAAAAGAGCGCCCATACCCGGGGTAGCCAGCGTGAGGCGCGTGCGAGCGATCGGGGCGATCGCATTCACCCGAACACCAAACCGGTCAAGTTCGTCCGCCGCGACGAGCGTCAGCGCCGCGATGCCCGCTTTGGCCGCACCGTAATTGCTTTGACCCGCGTTCGGCATGAACGTTCCCGACGCGGAAGATGTGTTGATAACTGCACCGTTGACCTGATTTCCGGCCTTGGTCTGCGCCTTCCAGTACGCGGCAGCGTGCCGGAGCGGCGCGGCATGCCCCTTGAGGTGCACGGCGATCACCGCGTCCCACTGGTTCTCCTCCATACCGGCAAGGTAGGCGTCCCGCAGGATGCCCGCGTTGTTGACCAGCACATCGAGGCGGCCGAACTCGTCTATCGCCTGCTCGACCATTTCGGCAGCGCCGTCCCAGGTCGCAACATTGTTCGTGTTCGCGACAGCTTTCCCCCCTGCCGCGGTGATCTCGTTGACCACCTGCTGCGCTGGACCCGCATCAGTGCCGGTCCCGTCGTTCGCACCGCCGAGGTCGTTCACGACGACACTCGCGCCTTCGCGGGCGAAAAGCAGGGCATGCTCGCGGCCTATGCCGCGACCAGCGCCCGTGATGATCGCCACGCGGCCTTCCAGGGATCCCATGATGTCTCGTAGCTCCTTGTTGAGGCTGAAGTTTGGGTGGTTGCAGTCACGACAGGACGACGAGTCCGTCCTTCAGAACGACGTCGTCCCCGACAGTGGTCTCGTAAGCGAAGATGCTGTTTCCCGCCTGCCAGAAGCGGGTACTGATGTCCTGACCAGGGAGTACAGGCTTGGCGAACCGCACCGCTAAGCGGCGCATCCGCTCGGTCTCACCGTCAGCAAGTTCCGTGAGCGCCGCCCACGAGGTGAACGCCAGCGTGCAGAGACCGTGGTTGATGATCCCCGGAAGACCGGACATGCGCGCGATCTCTTCGTCGAGGTGGATCGGCATCGGATCACCGGATGCCGGCGAGTAGCGGAATGTCTGGTCCTCGTCGATGTGCTGCCCCACCTCGACCGCAGGGGCTTGCTCGCGGAGTGACTCGCTGAATCGGTGCTCGGGCGCCTTCTCGCCGACAGCGGAACCCGCATCGACTTTCCTGAAGAATGCCGTCATCCATTGTTCGTTGACGAGTTCGCCGTCGTCCGCGCGGGTTTCGGCGTAGATCACGACTGTCGAGCCATTATCTCGGCCTGTGAAGCCAATCGGTTTCGCCCTGACAGCAAGGTGATCGCCAGGGTAAATCGGTCGATGAAAGTGGAAGTCCTGCTCCCCGTGGACGAGCTTCATCAAAAGCTCCACGGGGGCAACAGACAGCGCAGCTGGTGCCATGGACATGAACACCGGCACGACGGCGAACACTGGCGGCGCGATTTCACCGCGCCGGTGCCGCTCGATGGGGTCATTCGTCGCTGCGGCGTATTCCGCGATGCGCTCCCCTGTCACTTCGAATCGTTCGACGTCGGTCCATTCGCCGAGTCCTGACGCGTCGAATGTGACTGCAGTTGTGTTTGCGGCTGCGCTCATCGGGCTCAGGAAACCAGTTCGCTGAACTTCTCGATGGATTCATCGAGATCGGCTTGCGCATGCTTCGCTACAGCTTTACCGATCGGTCCGACGATCATCGCGCCGTTGAACGATGCGTCGATCGTCGCTTTGGTTCCTTCACCTTCAGGCTCGACGCCGAAGGAGATGTCAACCTTGACGCCAGCCATGCCGGTGCCGGTGATGCGCACGTGGCTGAGTTCTTCGAACTCTTCGACAGTCCACTCGATTTTGTTCGCCATTCCCATTACGGAGATGACCTGGGTGATCTGTGTTCCCTGGCCTGGAGTTTCGGGCAGTTCGCTCTTCCACTTGACGTGCATCTTCAGCCACTCGTCCCAGCGCGAGAGGTCAAGCAGGGCTGCCCAGCCCTTTTCTGGCGGAACGGGGATGAATTTGGTGACGGACACTGATGCCATGATGGTCTCCTGATGTGTGTTTGAGGGTGGATTATTTAGCGTTCGGCAGGCCGGTAAGCGGTGACGACAACCGCGCCGCCTAGCCCGATGTTGTGCTGAAGTGCGATCTTCGCGTCGGCGACCTGCCGCTTGTCGGCCTTGCCGCGAAGCTGCCAGGTGAGTTCTGCACACTGTGCGAGTCCGGTCGCGCCGAGTGGGTGGCCCTTGGAAATGAGCCCGCCGGAGGGGTTCACAACCCAGCGTCCGCCGTACGTCGTGTCGTCGTTGTCGACGAGCTTTCCGCCTTCACCTTCCGCGCACAGTCCAAGCGCTTCATAGGTGATCAGCTCGTTGCTCGAGAAGCAGTCGTGCAGTTCGATGACGTCTACTTCGTCAGGTCCGATTCCTGCCTGCTCATAGACTTTCCGCGCCGCTGTCCGAGTCATGTCCGCGCCGACGAGGGTGATGGCGCTTTTTGCATCGAAAGTGGAACTCAGGTCGGTGACCATAGCCTGGCCGACGATTTCTACCGCGTACCTGCCGAGACCATGGTCGTCAACGAACTTTTCGCTGGCGAGGATCGCTGCGCCCGCGCCGTCCGACGTCGGTGAACATTGCAGTTTCGTCAGCGGAGAGTAGATCTCCTTCGAGTTCAGCACCTCGTCGAGGGTGTACTCATCCTGGAATTGCGCGTAGGGATTGTTTTGCGAGTGCCGGTGGTTCTTCACACCGATCTTGGCGAATTGTTCGGCTGTTGTGCCGTACTTCTCCATGTGCTCACGGCCCGCTGCTCCGAACATGTAGGGCGCGGGCGGCAGTGCGAACTCCTGCAGTTCCGCGAGCGCAAGCAGGTGACGCATCATCGGCTGCTCGCGGTCGTCATACGTGGAGCCGAGCGAACCCGGCTGCATTTTTTCGAATCCAAGTGCGAGCGTGCAGTCCGCGAGACCACCCCTAATGGCCTGCGCGGCGAGGAACAGGGCAGCTGAGCCAGTGGAGCAGTTGTTGTTGACGTTCACGATCGGAATGCCCGTCATCCCGAGTTCGTAGATCGCCCGCTGCCCCGATGTCGACTCCCCGTAGACATAACCGGCGTAGGCCTGTTCAACCTCGTTGTATGCGATCCCCGCGTCGTCGAGCGCTTTGATCCCCGCGGTGCGCGCCATGTCTGGGTAGTCCCACTCCACGGCGCCCGGCTTCTCAAATTTCGTCATCCCTACTCCGATGACGAAAACCCTGTTCTGCGACATTGCACGAACTCCCTGATCATCGGCGCCCATCTGTGTGGGACGCTGTGTATCAGTAATGTAGGTGATTCAAACTGTCTCACACAAGTAGGTTGGCGGATATTCTTTGAACGTGTCGCAGAAACCAGCAAAAGATCCCGCATCCGAGGACCGGCGTGCGGTGCGGTGGGAAGCACACAAGGAACGGCGCCGCCTCCGCATCCTGGAAGGCGCTGTCGCCGCAGTCGAGGAACTGGGGCCCGACGTCGGCGTGAGCGAGATCGCGAAACGCTCCGGAGTCACCCGCGCGGTCATTTACCGTTTCTTCCGCGACCGCGCCGACCTCGACTTTCAGATCAGAACCCACATCGCTGACGAGGTTGTAGCGGGCCTCATGCCGACCTTCACGCTCGACGACACCGCCGAGCGGCTCATCCGGCGTGCGATCCACACCTATATCGAGTGGACAAAACGGCACCCAAACCTGCACCAATTCGTGGGGCGACGATCCTCGCGGGACGGTTCACGCGGCCCGGACGTCGCCACTGGCGCAAAGACCGCGATGGCGCTGCAGGTCAGCCAGATGTTCACCACGGCCCTAGCGATCGCAGACCGCCAGACCGACGTCGCGGAACCGCTGGCATTCGCACTTGTCGGCCTGGTCGATTCGACAGTGAACCGCTGGCGCCGCCAGAAGGGCAAAGGGATGACCGCCGAACGTCTCGAAACCCTCCTTGCCCAGTGGATTTGGCAACTCATCGCGATCAACATGGAGGGCGTCGGCGTAACGATCGCCCCAGACGTTCCCGTAGCGGAGGCGATCAGCCAGCTGTCAGAAAGCGCGTGAGCGTTAACCTCTAGCGGCAGCACGCCATGCCGACCGCCCACCTCTGCGCGACAACCGGACGACCAGACTCGCATTGTCGCTCGCAGGTGGGCGGGTAGCTATTCACTTCTCGTGCGCCGCTCGCATCCTCCAGGACAAAACTTGCGCGCGTCGCGGTTACTGTCAGTGTCCTCACATAACCTGGAACTTATGCACGAGCAAGGAGGCACAGCGTGACGCACGCGGGGCACCCAAAACTGCATTCCATGGCCGATTGGAACGCACTTGCCGAAGACAGCTCGGTCCACGTCGAATTGCAGGAAGGCGTCCTCATCGTGAGCCCCCGGCCGCTGCTGCCCCACGCACGGGCTGTGAACCGCATCTGGAGGCAACTCGACGATCAGCTCCCGGCGGGGCTCGAGGCGATCACAGAGTTCGAGGTCTGTGTCGACGCTGGCCCCCTGCCGACGATCCGGATCCCCGATATCGTGATCGCCCGCCCAGGAGATGCGGTGAACCGGCTTGCAGCGAATGCGGTTCTCGTCGCGATTGAGGTCATCTCTCCTGGATCACGGAAGACAGACCTGATCACGAAACGCGTGGAGTACTCGGATGCGGGCATCCAGCACTATTGGGTCGTTGATCTCGAACCCCCAGTGACACTGACTGCGTTCCATCAGGCAGGTGAGTTCGGCTACCAGGAATCGCCTTCAGCCACGGGGGTCTTCGCCACGAAGTCGCCCGTCCCAATGCAGATCCTTCTAGACGGGCTGATCGCCCCCCGGTAGATCCCCGATAGTCGCGGCCCGGGGCGCAGGTCAGTCGCCTGTGAAGCGGCCCGGCCGCTTCTCCATGAATGCGGCCAGCGCTTCCCGATGGTCGTTGGAATGATGCGCGAGCGGCTGCATAGCGGCCGAAAGCTCCAGGAGGCTTTCCAGGCTCATCTTTTGGCCCTCACGTAACAGCTTTTTAGTCATTCTCAGTGCCTGCGGTGGGTTCTTCGCAACGCGCCCGGCAAGTTCACGCGCTTCGGCCATCAGTTCGTCTGGTGTGACGACCTTGGAGACGAGGCCCCATTCGAGTGCTGTGTGCGCATCGACCGCGTCGCCGGTGAATGCCATCTCGGCCGCGCGCGCGTTGCCGACTGCCCGCGGCAATAGCCACGCCCCGCCGTCTCCTGGGATGATTCCGAGTTTGACGAAACTTTCCGCGAAGACTGCGGTATCGGACGCGATGCGCATGTCACACATCAGTGCCAAGTCGCATCCAGCGCCGATAGCGGCGCCGTTGACGGCGGCGATGATGGGGACCTCACAGTGGTAGACCGCGAGGGGGATTCGCTGGATTCCCGATCGGTAGCCATTTCTCTGCTGGATTGGCGTGCCACCGAAAATGCCTTCGCGCTCAACCATGTGTTTGACGTTCCCGCCGGACGAGAAGCCCTTCCCCGCCCCAGTCAAGATGACGACGCGGGTGTCCATATCGGCGTTGACCTCAGCAACCAATTCAGTAAGGCGGTCCACCACCGTCTGATCCGAAATGGGATTACGCTGCTCCGGCAGGTTCAGCGTCCATGTGGCGATGCGATCTGCCTTGGACGAGAGGACCTGCTGCTGCGACATTACTGACCTGCCTGTCTGCGAACTACGACCACTTGTGCAGTAGCGCTTGCAACTGCGCTGCGAGTTCACGCGGCGCGTCGAACATTACGTGGTGACCGCTGGAAGCCAGCACCTCATAGACGGCATCCGGGCCGAGCAGTTCTTGCGTGGCACGAAACGCTTCGTCGCTGAGCACAGAGTTGCGCCCCGCACGAATAAGGGCAGCAGGGCAGGAGATGGGTTTGCTGGCATCGTGCGGCCGCGCGAGCGCTGAGAAGATCGACGGATCGAACTTCCACGTCCAGCCTCGCTCAACGCGCCGAACGGAACGGAGCCCCACGTGCCGGGCCAAGTAAGGCGCGATCCGGTCGAAGGTGCCGATTGGCTGGAATGCCGCGACTGCCGAGTCCTGGTCACGATAGATACGGTTGTTGGTCGCCGCGATCTCAGCGAACCCTGATCTGCTTCCCGACGAGGGAGGTTTCGCAAAACCGGAATCAAGGAAGGCGACACCGCCGAGCGAATCCGTGTGCGCGGCGACCTGGTAGGCAACTCGACCGCCCATGCTGTGAGCAATGATCACGGGACGAGGTGCTGCGAACTCGTGCAGAACTGCGCGCACCTCGTCGGCCCACGTCTCGTAGCTGTACGAACGGCGATGTCCGCTGTCACCGTGGCCGCTCAGACTCAGCGCGATGACGCGGCGCGATTCACACAGCAGCGGACCGATGTGATCCCACCAATTCGCGTTCGCAGCCACCCCGTGGATGAGAAGAACAGTCGGCGCACTGGCCTGGCCCCAAGCACGAAAACTGATGTCAACGCCGTCGACTCGAACCTGGCCTACATCTACCGGCGTCTCCATCGCGAGGCGGAACCACTCAGGAGCACCAATTGTCCCCATACCCATTCATCCGTCCTGGCTGCTCGTCACGGCAACGGCGCACCGCGCGCGGTAATCCACAATTCGTACCACTCCTCGTGGCTCAACTCCGGCGCGCGCCCTACCGCGTCGCGGCAGCTGCGGATCCGATCCGGACGTGCACTGCCAACTACCGGCTCGATGCGTGCTGGGTGCCGTTGCAGCCACCACAGCAAAATTGTTTCTGGCGTAGTGCCCTTCGACTCAGCTAGCTTCTCCACCAGTTGCGCGGTCTCATGCTCGGCTGTCGTGCCCTGAAGCCCGCTGTACTTCCCCTGGGCGAGCGAGGCCCAGGCCTGCAGCCTGATCCCGTGCATCCTGCAATGTTCCAAGGTGCCATTCGGAAAACCCACTTCCGTCGCGTGGGTGGTGTTGACGAGCACTCCTAGTTCGAGCCAGTCGCGGCGGTGCAGGCTCATTTCCAGCTGGTTCACCACGAGTGGCAACTCCAGCCGCGACTGCAGCAGGGCGATTTGCGGAGCGTCCATGTTCGATACGCCGAACTGTCGCACCATTCCCTGACTATGCAGCGACATGAGCGTTTCGGCGATCTCGTCGGGATCGGCGAGCGGGTCGGGGCGATGCAGGAGGAGGGTATCGATCACGTCGGTGCGGAGCCTCGTCATGCTTTTTTCGACGCTCGTGCGGATATGGTTCCCCCGGAGGTCGTACATGCCCGCCCGGTGTGCGTCTGCGAGGCGGATCCCGCATTTAGTCTGAAGGTCGATCTGCCCACGCAGCGACGGGTTCCGTCCCAGCAGCTCACCGAACACCGCCTCTGATTTGCCTCTGCGGTAGATGTCCGCATGGTCGAAGGTGGTGATGCCAATCTCGAGCGCTGCTTCAACAGCCGCTTCAGCGTGCGCAATCTCAGCTGATCCGTAGTCTTCCGCGTTCCAGTCCCCACCGAGACCCATACATCCGTAAAGCAGCCGCGCTTCTCCCGCCTGTGCACTCATCAGTCATTCACACCCTTCGGGCACTCTACGTGCGAGAACGCTCGGAGTGACGGCGCCGACACCCCTAACACTGCGCTGAGCGCACGTCTTGGCGACATACATCTCAGTCTTCTCGACAGCCGCAGCCGTCGCCTCGTCAACAAGCACCGTACCGGGGTCTGCCTGCTCGGTCAGCCTGCTCGCCACGTTGACTGGCTGACCGAAGATGTCACCAAGCCTGGATACGACTTCACCTGTTGCCATCCCCACCCGCACGTCGGGAAGATCATTCTGGCCCGAGATCGCGGCGCTCAATTGGGTCGCGATGTCAGCGCCCTGCCCTGGAGTGTCCGCTGCGAACAGGATGGCGTCGCCAATCATCTTGATAACGCGGCCCCGGTTGCGCAGGACGATGTCCATAGCTACAAGTTCAAACCGCGTGACGAGCCGAGCAAGTTCGTCGGCGCTCAGCGTTCCTACGAGCGACGTAAACGAAACCATGTCTGCAAACCCGACAGTTAGAGGCAGCTTTTGCGCATCTTCCGACATGCGGCCGAGCCGCCAGGCCGCGATCGCTGACAGTTGGCGGCGCCACGCGTACAACACGATGCTGTCGAGATCGTCGATGTGCTCAGCGATGAAATCCATCGCGGTTCGCACGCTCTCAGCGGCGCCGGCATCATTTCGCCGTGCCGCGCGATCTTCCATCGCGATCACCTGCCAACTCGCAAGGCGCGACATGTGGTGGCCAAGCGCGCGCAACAAACTGGAGCTGAGGTCTTCGTCCGGGCGCGCCCCCGCCTCAAGGCGCGCAAGGATCGCCACGGCTTGGACGTCTGCGGAGGTGAAGACTTGTTCGTCGGCTGCGGGCTCGGCGAATCCGAGGGCGCGCCAGAGCCGCAAAGCTTGCTCCGCAGTGACGCCCGCAGCGTCGGACAGCTCTGCCAGCGTCATGCCCTGCGACGCACCCAGGAGACGATGCAGCATGGCCTGACCGCTGTCAGGTGGCATGCCATCGTTCATCTGTTCCACCATTTGGTCCGGACAATCTAGTACTTGAGAGTCTAAAGGGCATTTGGTACCAGGAGCCGAACAAATGGCGCGAGAGGGCGTTAGACGAACTCAACCACGACGGACGTAAAGGAATCGTTGTCATCACCTGGGGCCGTGTGAGCAGCACCGTCGAGTTCAATGTACTGGGCGCTCGGTACGGTCTCCAGGAACCGGCGTGCGCTGTGGCGGCTCACCACGTCCGAGATCGCACCGCGAATGAGGAGCAGCGGAATGCGCAGGTTCGCCGCCTTCAGTTCAATGTCGTTTGCCTGCTCAGCGGGGTCGTCCATCGGCTCCTGGACAAAGCGCGGATCCCAGTGCCAATACCAGCGCCCATTGTCACGCTGGCGCAGATTACGCTGCAGCCCGTCAAGGTTCGACGGGCGTGTCCGGTGCGGCATGTAGTCCGCGATCGCGTCAGCAGCATCCTCGAGCCTCGCGAACCCGTCGAGGTGACGGAGCATGAAGTCGCGAACGCGGAGGCCGCCTTTACGCTCCATTCGCGGCACAATGTCGACCAGTACCAGTTTGCGGACCAGGTCATCGCCCACCTCGTCCGCGACGAGTATTCCCGTCAGCCCACCTAGACTCGCGCCGACGATCACCACCGGCTCGTCGAGCTGACGGATGACCGAAACGACGTCCGCAGCGAACAGTTCCAGACTGTACAAAGCGCTGCCGGTCGCCCACTCACTGTCCCCATGGCCACGCGCGTCGAGCGCGATTACCCGGAGGTTGCGCGCTGCTAGCCGCTCACCGGTGCCCTTCCACGAGTGTCGCGTCTGTCCACCACCGTGCAGAAGCAATACCAGTGGGCGCCCTTTATCACCCCACTCATCCCCGGCGAGTCTGAGTCCGCCATGCCCAGTGAATGAGACTGGTCGCGGATCCAGGGTCTCGGTTCGATTCATATCGTTCTCCTCATCGGCGGCAGGAACCCAGTGCTTTACGACCTGCAGTGCAACGTCATTCGAGATTCCCACACCATGACGCAAATTTCACATTCAGGTGGGTGATGCCCGACCTCACCAATTCGTACTCTTCGTCCTGCTCCGAGCGCTAGTATCGGGCAATCCGGCCACTGCGGTCCGGCGGGGCACGGTTTGACGGGAATGGGAGTACGGCGATGTTTTTTCCGTATACAGCCGAACAGGCATTCCAGCTCGGTCAGTTCATCGCCTGGGCTCTCTGCGAGTTCGGGCCGCTACTCATGCTGCCATGCGGTGGAGTGGTGCCCTTTGTGCCGCCGCCCCTCTCCTGATGCAACTAAAGCAATGCCGTCGGCACCGAGCCACGGGATAGTCGAACTCGACTAATCGAACTCGGGTAGTCTAGAGCCATGCCCGTATCGCGTGCGCTCAACACGCCGCTCTCCCTGGCCCTGCTCGCACTCGTAGCGGAGGGGCCACGCCATCCCTACGACATGATGTCCACATTGCGTGAGCGCCGGGTTGACGAACTCGTCCGTATGCGCGGTGGTTCGCTGTACGACGCCATCGCACGGCTCGTCAAAGCGGGACTCGTCAGTGAATGCGGCGTCGGACAGACTGGCTCGAGACCTGAGCACACCGTCTACTCGATAACCCCGCCGGGAGAAATGCGGCTCCGCGAACTCGTCACCGAGTTCCTCGGTACGCCGGTCAATGAGTATCCCCGTTTCCCCGCGGCGCTCGCGCACATCCTCGTCATGGCGCCTGGGGAGGCAGCGGCGCTGCTTCGCGGCAGGGCTCAACACCTCGAGACGCTGGCCGCACAGTCCGAGCGTGAGCTGCGGACCGCACCAGATGCCCTGCCACGCGTTGTGACACTGGAAATCGAGTATCTCCAGCGCATGCGGAAATGCGAAAGCGAATGGCTGCGCGAGGTGGCCGCAGAGATCGATAGCGGCCAGATCACGTGGCTTAAACCAGCCGCATCTGAAACATCAGATCAAAGGAGTACCAATGAAAACGAGCAGTGAAATCGACCGGCTGCGCAGAAAACTAAGACCGTTCAACAAGGTGATTGTCGGACTGCAACGATGCGGCATTGCCATCGGGACGATGCATGTGCTGTCTGTCCGAGGCCGCAAGAGCGGGCAGATGCATTCGACGCCCGTTTCTCCCCTCACTGTGGACGGTGTGCGCTACATCGTGGCGGGCTTTGAGCACGCCGACTGGGTCAAGAATGTCCGTGCCGCTCAAGTGGGAGAACTGTCGAAAGGCCGTAAGGAGCAAGCTGTCAAGCTCACTGAACTGCCGCGTGAAGAGCGCGCACCAATCTTGCGGGCATTCCCCCGCGAGGTACCCCACGGCGTCCAGTTTTTCGTCCGGACGGGCGTCACGGCCGGGCCCGATCCGGAGTCTTTCGCCGCAGCTGCGGACCGCTGCCCTGTCTTCCGGGTGGAACCGATCCAGAGCTAATTGTTCTCTGCGCGGCGAGCGAGAGTCCATAGAACAAGCGCACCGAAAAACCCCGCAACCAGTGGTGAAGCGAACAGCAGGAACTGGCCAGCGCCCTCGAGCATGACGTGGAGGCTGGTCTGGACCTCGCCGATTCCGCCATAGGCCGTCCAGCCGAAGCTTCTCGGTGGAAACTGAGTGAACACCGCTGCAACTGGTCCCGCAAATAGAGTCGCGGCGCCCAGGACGGTGGGCAGCGGCCGCGTGGGCATCGCCGACGCGACCGCGTAACCTGCTGACGCGGCGAAAGCGAACAGGAACACAACCCCAAAGGCGTCCTCCACTCCTGCGACAGCAGTCCCTATCGCTACGAGGACGAGCGCGCCGACTCCGGCGAGGATATTTCCGTACCAGTGCGCCAGAACCACTCCGGCGAGCACGCAAACGGCAAGGAGCCCAGCGCTGGTCACATTGAGCATCCAGCCAGCGCTGATCAGTGGCAGCGCTGTTCCGGCGACGACCATCGAGACGATTAGGAACCTGCCTGCACCGCTGCCCAGCCACAGCGCGATCGCACATGTCAGCAGGACCGCGAGGACCATCCCTGCGATCGGTACCCAATCTGAATCGAACTGTGCCACCTGTCTGAAGAGCACACCCGTGAGCGCGAGGAGAGTAGCGCCTGCCACGATGCGTCGATCTCCGTCGCTCACCGTCGGCGCCGGTTTCACCAGCGCAGCAACAAGCAGTGTCACGATGATGACTCCAGCGATACCGAGCACGACCCAGTTCGCCGTGTCAGTCGCACCGAGGTAGTCCGCGTACCGGCGCGGCCGATTCGTATCAACGCGCGCAATCACCATCGCGACAAAGCCAGTGACGATTCCCGCAAGCACTGCAGTTCGGTGCACTGGGTCTGCGGGGCGAACCGAGAAGACTGCCGCGAGAAAAACACCTACTGCGATGCCACCGAATACTATTCGGGCGCTACCGCTGATTAGGGCCTGGATCACGATCAGCGAGCCACCCGAGCCAGCGAGGGCCGCCGCACTTGCCCAGACGTTTCGCCCCGCCAGGAGCTGCGCGACGGCAACGCCCGCGACGAGAACTGCCACACCAGCTCCGGGCGCGGAGTCCAGTGCCATGAGTGTCCCGCTGTCCACGACGGTGCCGTCGTATTGCCACTGGGGCTGCACGAGCAGAGTGACAGCTAAAAGGCCTGCAAGCCATGCCGCCACTCGTGACATCACTATTCGCATACCCCGACGCTAACCATGGTGTGATCGTCTCGCTTGCTCAATGGAAGTCCCGCGACTTCGCTGCAACTCGAAGGTCCAGGCGTTCCAGGCGGTCTGCGACGACAGTGACGACCCCTTCCGCGTTCTGCACCTTCCCTCTGATGAGCAAGGCTGGCGCCGTGTGTGCGAGCACCCGGTACCTTCGCCACAGTCCCACCGAGCACACCACATTGACCATGCCAGTTTCGTCCTCGAGGTTGATGAACGTGACACCCGCTGCGGTGGCGGGCCGCTGCCGGTGCGTCACCGCCCCGCCTACCAGCACGCGAGAGCCATCTGGCGCTTGAAGCAGCTGGTCGGCTGGAATCACCCCCAGTTTCTTCAGCTCCGGACGCGCGAATTCTGTGGGGTAGTTGTCGGGTGTGATGCCAGTTGCCCACGCGTCAGCTGCCGCGAGTTCTGCATCGCTCATCCCCGGAAGTGTCGGCGCGTCCAGTGAGGGTCCCATACCCGGCAGGCGGTCTGGCCGTTCCTCCGCTGCCGCCCCTGCCGCCCACAAACCTTCCCGTCTGCTGATTCCGAAACAGCCCAGCGCGCCGCCAGTAGCCAGGGCCTCAATCTGGGAGGTTGTGAGTTCAACCCGGCCGGCCAGATCGAGCAGCACCGTGTACGTACCACCGCTCTCTCGTTCCGCCACAATCTCTTCCGCCTTTGCCTGTCCAATCCCGCGGACGGACGCCAGGCCAAGACGCACTTCAGTGCCTTCATTTTCGAGAGTGGCGTGGGCAAGGCTCGCGTTCACATCCGGCCCGTGCACGGTGACGTCATGCCGGCGCGCATCCGCGACGAGTGATTGCGGTGAATAGAAACCCATCGGCTGGGCACGTAGCAGCGCGGCACAGAAAGCTGCTGGATGGTGCAGCTTGAACCACGATGAGTAGAACACCAGCGCCGCAAAACTCTGCGAATGGCTTTCGGGGAAACCAAAGTTCGCGAACGCATAGAGTTTTTCGTAGATACGGTCAGCGACGGCGCCGGTGATGCCGTGTTTCTGCCGCATACCCTCGTAGAAGCGCACCTTGAGGCGTTCCATCTTCTCGGGTGAACGTTTCGATCCCATCGCCCGTCGCAACTGGTCCGCCTCTGACGCCGAGAAGCCTGCGACGTCGACAGCAATCTGCATGAGTTGTTCCTGGAACAGCGGCACTCCGAGTGTCTTCTTCAATGCTTTCTCCAAAGAGGGGTGGTCGTAGATAACGGGTTCGAGGCCATTGCGGCGGCGGATGTAGGGGTGGACCGATCCGCCCTGGATCGGTCCGGGGCGGATCAGCGCAACTTCGACGACAAGGTCAAAGAAGTTGCGGGGCTTGAGTCTTGGCAGTGTTGCCATCTGGGCCCGCGACTCGACCTGAAAAACTCCCACAGAGTCAGCGCGCTGCAACATCTCGTAAACGGCTTGTTCGGTGAGATCGATCTTCGCGAGATCCACCTCGACACCTTTGTGTTCAGCAACGAGGTCGATGGCGTAGTGCAGGGCTGACAGCATGCCCAGGCCTAGCAGGTCGAACTTGACGAGTCCGACTGCGGCACAGTCATCTTTGTCCCACTGCAGGACGCTCCGGTTTGCCATGCGTGCCCATTCGACTGGGCAGACGTCCGCGACTGGGCGGTCGCAGATCACCATGCCGCCAGAGTGGATGCCGAGATGCCTTGGGAAGCCCTCTATCTGGGCAGCCAGATCGAGTACCGGCTTAGGTATGCCCCAATCGTCATCACCATTTCGGACGCCGCTCCAGCGGTCGACGCGTTTGCTCCACGCGTCCTGTTGTCCTTGCGAGAAACCGAGCGCACGTGCCATGTCACGCACCGCAGAGCGGCCACGATAGGTGATGACGTTGGCGACTTGCGCGGCGTGGGTGCGGCCATAGCGCTGGTACACGTACTGAATGGCTTCTTCCCGGCGATCCGATTCGATATCGAGATCGATATCCGGCGGACCGTCACGTTCCGGTGCTAGGAAGCGTTCGAAAAGTAGGCCGTTCGCCACAGCGTCGACGTTGGTGATGCCTATGGCGTAACAGACCGCTGAGTTCGCCGCTGACCCTCGGCCCTGGCAGAGGATGTCGTTGCGCTTGCAGAAAGACACGATGTCATGAACCACCAGGAAGTAGCCGGGGAAACCCAGTTGTTTAATGATGCGGAGTTCGTGTTCGATCTGCGCATACGCCTTCGGGTGGCGTGGCCCATACCTGTCATAGGCGCCACGCATGGTGATCTCACGCAGCCAGGTGTCCTCGGTGTGACCTTCTGGAACGTCAAATGGCGGAAGTTTCGGTGCTATGAGTCGCAGGTCGAAACTGCACTGTTCACCTATGTCAGCTGCTGTGTGCACCACGCCCGGGTAACGGCTGAAGAGGTGTGTCATCTCCTCACCGGACCGGAGAAAGCCATGTGCGGCGGGTGGCAGCCAGCCAGCTGTCTCGTCAAGGCTGCGCCTCGCCCGCACAGCAGACATCGCGGCAGCGAGCCGAGCCCGGTCGGGCCGCGCGAAGTGCGCTCCCGTGGTTGCGACGGCTGGCAATCGATACTTGCGGGCAAGCTCGTAGAGCAGGTCGTTGCGTTCATCGTCATCCGGCAGCCCAGTTTTGGTGAGTTCTACCGCGACATTGCCGAAGCGATCGATGAGTTGGATGAGTGCTTGCTCCGCCGCCTCTGGACCACCTTGTGCAAGCGCTTTGCGGACAGAGCCTTTGCGGCATCCGGTCAGCACCTGCCAGTGCTCCCCCGCTGCACCAGCGAGGGCGTCGATGTCGTAGCGCAGCTTTCCTTTCTCACCGCCTGCCAGGTGAGCTTCGGCAATCTGGCGGGAAAGACGACGGTAGCCTTCTTGCCCTTTCGCGAGTACGAGCAGGTGCGTGCCATCCGGGTCCGGTTCTCCGGTACGCGGGTTTACCGCCTCAAGCCCCAGCTCGGCGCCGAACACTGTGCCAATATCAAGTTCCAGAGCAGCTTCAGCGAATCGCACCACCCCGTACAGGCCGTCATGATCGGTGACGGCGATCGCTTTCAGCCCTAGACGCGCGGCTTGTTCGACCATTTCCTCCGGCATGGAAGCACCATCGAGAAAGCTGAACGCCGTGTGGGCGTGCAGTTCCGCGTACGGGACGCGAGATACGGTTCTCGGCAGTTCCGGTGGCTCGTAGGCGGACCGTTTCCGTGACCAGGCGGGACTGTCATTTCCGTCTCCAGGAAACTGCTGACCAGGGCGACCGGACAGAATACGTTCCAGCTCCGACCAGGTCGGCGGTCCGTTGAACCAGCTCAAGACACACTTCCCCTCGACACAGATGTTCTATGACCAATTGCCGGGCGGGGAAGTCACCCGATGAGTCAACTATAGAACATGTGTTCGAATGAAGGAAGGGGATTCGGAAGGACATGCAGTTGGCACCCGCATGCGTCATCAACTACACATCCTTCCGCGAGCGCAATCGGGCGATCATCGCCTCAAGCTCCCGATTACGCTCCTCGAGCGCCAGAATCTGAGCAACCCCGGCGAGGTTGACGCCATCGCCAACCAGTTCCCCGATGCGCGCCAGCAAAGCAAGGTCCGCTTCGCTATAGCGCCGCGTTCCACCAGCCGTGCGCTCAGGCGCGAGCAGTCCAAGCCGCTCATAGTGCCTGAGCATTTGCACACCCACTCCTGACAGCTCTGCCGCGACCGAGATTGCGTACACGCCACGCCCCGGATCCAAGGGGCCAGGGAGGCGACCGTCAGCCATGACACACCTCCCTCCTCGGCAAAATTCCCTCTTGTGCACATCGCATCGTAGTGATAAAAAAACTATAAGAGACACTAACAGGTTTTATCTAGTGTTCTCGAGAGATCAGTCAATGAGGAGGTGGGAGACATGCTCATGCGTACCGATCCGTTCCGTGAACTTGACCGCCTGACGCAGCAGGTCCTCGGAACCAGCGCACGCCCAGCCGTCATGCCAATGGACGCGTGGCGCGAGGGTGACAAATTCATCGTCGAATTCGATCTTCCCGGGGTGACAGCAGATTCACTCAATCTCGATGTCGAACGGAACGTCCTCACCGTTCACGCCGAACGCCCCGAACGTGGCGAGGGCCAGGAAATGATCGCGTCTGAGCGACCGCGGGGAGTGTTCAGCCGTCAACTGTTCCTTGGCGAAAACCTCGCCACCGACAGCATCGAAGCGAACTACGAGAACGGGGTGCTGCGCGTAACCATTCCGGTGGCTGAGAAAGCCAAGCCCCGGAAGATCGAAATCAGCAGCCAGCCCTCCAAGCAAGCAATCAACGCCTGAGCAATGGAGGCATGGGAACTGATTTAAGACCACTTAGGTGGCCCAAGCCCACTCCCCATCGGGCTGGGCCACCTAAAGTCGGACACATGACCGAGCGGATGCGCCAGTTCTCACACGCGGGGTTCACATTTGATGTCCTCGACAGTGGCCCGCTCGGCGGTGAGCCGGTCATCTTGCTCCACGGCTTTCCGCAGCGCGCCTCTTGCTGGGTAGCAGTGATGGATCACCTCAACCAGCACGGGTACCGCACCTATGCGCTGGACCAGCGCGGTTACTCACCCGGTGCTCGCCCCAAAGGCCGCATGGCATACCGGATGAGCGAGTTGGTGGGCGACGCTCGCGCAATGATTGACGCCACCGGAGCGGACAAAGTCCACGTTGCAGGCCATGACTGGGGCGCCATCGTCGCATGGACCCTGGCGTCCCGCCATCCCGAGCGTGTCCGCACCCTGACGACCGTCTCGGTCCCTCATCCCGGCGCTTTCGCCGCCTCCATGCTGCGCAGCGACCAACTGGCGCGCTCCTATCACATGCTGCTTTTTCAGGCACCCTGGCTGCCCGAACTGACGGTCAACCAGTTTCCGACAGCTATCGAGTCTGCACTGAAGAAGTCCGGCATGACGCCCACTCAAATCGAAGCGTTCCGTAGTGAGATCGTCGAAGACGGGGCACTCACGGGTGGCCTCAACTGGTATCGAGCGATGGTTTTCGCTGGTCAGGGCGGCTCTGCCAAACGTGTTCACATTCCCACCACGCACGTGTGGTCTGACCGGGATCCCGCAATTGGACGGAAGAGCGCTGAACTCACTGCTGAGTACGTCGCCGCGCCTTTCAAGCTCGAAGTCATCGAAGGGGTGAGCCATTGGGTCCCCGAGGAAGCTCCTGATGTGCTCGCGCGAATCATCATCGAGCGCGCCACTAGCGGCGCAACATAGCAATAGGGTCCACTATCTGAGACAGACCCTGGGTTCAGGAAAGACATATACCCCATAACGGCTTTCTGAACGTCATCTGTCGATTGTTCAGGAGACATCGAGCCGTGTTTTCACCATACTGGGGTGGGATATGCCTCCGACAAGAAAGGTGTTCTCATGCTTCCACCGATCGACCAGATCGATGCGTTCGTCCGGGATCTCGTATGGCAGAACTTCGGAGCGGTTTTGCAGGCTCTTGAGTTGATCCCCAGCTACTTCCCCTGACTGCCCTCACCCCCACCTGCCCTCTACATTCCAGATCCCTGCGGTGCACTTGACGAGTAGAGCACCGCGGTTTTCTGTGAGAATCTCCAGACGGGCAGCGCGCTGGGCCGAACCAGCATCCCACCAGTTTTCGTCGACGCACCACGGGCCCGCCCATGCTTCGATTGAGTATTCGCACTTATCCCACTTGAGGGTGTGCGGTTCGGCAGTCAAGATCCCCCTGCCCGTTACGAGCACCTCCTTGCGGCGCTCATCCAGCAGTGCCACTTCTGGTGCTGGATCGTAAACTTCTGATGGCGCGGGTTCTGGCAGCTTTCCTGGCCAAGGCGCTGCAGGATCAGAGGCTGGAACCTGCTCGTCACCCAGCGTAATGAGCGTGACCCGCTCTGCTGTGCCTCTTCCGCCGCTTTGCACCCCGATGCGGACAGCGTCACCACCAAGAAGTCCCTGCACGCGGATCAACGCGCGGCGGGCACGTTCTTCGTCTTCCCCCACCCCTCCCCACAGTCCCATCTGCAGCGCACCGGAACTCACAACTTCCACAGGTTCGAGTCGCAAAGACGTGATCCCGGCAGAAGGGGAGCTTTGGTGATGCCCGGTGAGCCAGCCATCTAACTGCCAGCGGACGCGATCCGCGGTGCCTTCTGGTGTCAACGGCTCGGCGCATCGCCACACACGCGCATGTTCCTCCCCATTTTCGGTTCGGGCAAGAACCCGCAGCCGAGTGCACGCAACGTTCGCAGCCGCTAATTTGTCGTGCAGTTGCACCGCAAGCGCGCGACCCGCGAACGCAGCCATGTCGACACGTTCAATTGGCGGATCGCATCGCTGCGCTACCTCCAGATCAGGCGGCAGCGCGCGGCCAGAGGGTGGGCGGTCCGGTTCGCCCCGGGCCCGGCGATGCGCTGAGATAGCGTCAGTACCGAAGCGCGAGGCCACATATCGGGCCTCGATAGCAGCGAAATCGCCGATGGTGCGCAATCCCAATCGAGTGAGCAGCCCAGTGAGTTCCGCACGCTCCGCAGCCGCGAGACCTGGCTCAACGGCCAGCTCCGATACGGGAAACGGTGCAAGGTAATCCGCATCCCACCCGCTCGGAACAACCTGGCCATGCCTGGCTGCCAGCACGGCAGTGAAAATCTGGTCCGCTATTCCGGCCTGGCATTCGACTCCGGTGTCAGCGATCGCATCGATCAGTCTTTCTGCCGCTGCTTCTTCCCCGCCGAGATATCTGGCCACGCCGCGAGCCGGCAGCACCAGCAGCCCTGGCCGTACAATTTCCGCGCCTGGCACTATCGCGTCCACTGCGGCGGCCACGGACTCGAACCGTCGCGCATCACGATCCTCGTCAGCAACGCATACGTAAAGTTCAGGGCATCGAGCCTGCGCTTCCCGCCGCCGCACCCCTCGCCGCACTCCTTGCATACGCGCGGTTGCAGAACATGCCATGACCCGGTTGCTCAGAAGCACAGCTACCGGCTGATGCGCCGCGATACCGGCCTCAGCCGACGCCGCAACGGCTGGCCAGTCGGGGCACCACAGTGCAAGAACCCGAGACTCGTGACTCATCGCGCACCCACCTTCAGCGGTGCAACGTCAGCAAGGGTTTCCTCATTTTCCCACTGAACTCGTCCAGCCGTGCATGTCAGCCGCATGGCCACGTGCCGCGGCTGAAAAGAACGCCCCCGCGCCTGCATGGTGAGACTGAGACCACGGATGCGCCCATGCCCCCTGCCCAGCCCGCGATAGGCACGCACATGGCTTTCCAGCACTATCTCGGGCTGCGGCCACTGGCCATCCACGGCAACAAGCACAGCCTTCTTACTCCTCGCACGCGCAGTAAGAGCTCGCGCCCGGGTGTAGGACACATGGGTTCCCCCCATCCCCAGCACCACGAGGTCCACACCATCAAGCAGTACTGCCGCCACCTCTACCGGATCTGGGCCAGGGTCTGGAATGACTGCGATTCGCCGTAGCTCCCCGCCCATCTCTGCGACAGCAAGGAGGCTCAGTTCTGGCATGCCGACCACTGCGACATGGCCACCGGCTGCCGTAACTGAAGCAATCAGGCCCAAGAGAACAAAACGGCTTCCCGTGATACCGAGTATGGAGCCTTTCGCGAGCCGCCTCCCTGGCAGCACTGCCTCGAAAGGCCCTGGTACGGGTAATTTCTCTGCTTCCGCTGAGCGTTCTTCAGACACATCTCCGGGCCCCGGCGAGTCGACCGGAACTACAGAGCCAACACGACCAGGTACAGCGGCTATCCGGCTCCGCAGCTGCTCAATCTGCTCATGCCTGGAAAGAGTAGCCAGACTGGCCGAGCATGCAGACATACCACTCCCCTGAAATCCCAGTGACGCGCGGGCGCGGGGAAGACGCAACCTGCTCGAACACAAGTTCGATACTTCTAGTAAACCTCAGGGGTATGACAATTAAAAGGCCCCCGCATCAACTCCATTACAACTTCGCACTGCACTGGTCACAGTTCCCGTATGGACTGGCCGGAAAACTGCTCTTACCACTACATTCTGGAGAATGACGAACCTGGAACAAGCGCGTCGTGCTGCGGGATCTGGCTATTTGGTCGCAGGCCGCTACCGCCTGCGTTCCAGAATCGGAAGCGCCGGAAGCGCAGCACCGTGGCTCGCGAAGGATCAACTCCTTGACCGCGATGTCGCCGTCAAGCCAGCGATCGTCACTCCAGGGCTGCCACGCCCCGCACTGACCGAGGCACGCGCCCGCGCGCTGAGGGAAGGAAGCGCTGCCGCACGGCTCTCGCACGACAATATCGTCACCCTCTATGACGTCGCGCTCGATGGTGATGATCCGTGGATGGTGATGGAGTACGTACCCTCCATCGGACTAACGCACGCTCTTCACCTGAGCAGCCGGCTGACGCCGATGCTTGTTGCCCAGATCGGCGCCCAGGTGGCGAACGCGCTGCACGCGGCTCACGGAACGGGACTTCTGCACCGTGACGTCCACCCGGGCAACGTGCTCATCACGAACGGCCGAAACCCTGGACGCGTCAAGCTTGCGGGATTTGGTCTTGCCCAGCCTGCCGATGTTCAGTTCGCCCACCTCAATGTCATCGGCACTCCCGGCTATCTCGCACCCGAAATTGCGCGAGGAGCGGACGCGACCCCAGCCACGGATGTTTTCTCGCTGGGCGCCACGCTGTACGCCGCTGTCGAAGGGGTGTCCCCATTCGGGCCTTCGAATGATCCGATTTCGCAGCTCAATCAGACGATAAGCGGATCTGCTCGCGGGATGGCACGACGCGACGAATTCTCAGCTGTGGTGGCGGCGATGATCGACGCGGATCCGGCGAACAGACCAAGCATCGGCGAGGCGCGCAATGCTCTGGCGGCAATCGCCGCTGGCGACGACGGGACGATCGCGTTCATCCTGTCCGCGCCGCTGCAAATCCCGCCCGGCGAGACGCCCCCCTGGCAGAAACGATCCGCTTCCCAGTTCACGCATGAACGTCCTGCCCGCAACACACAACGCAGCACTGTCAGCGCGAAACTGCCCAGCGCAGCGAAATCACAGAGCGCACCGCAAAGCGCGCCCCTGTGGTCCGGCGGAAATACCGGCCCGTCGCAGCCACCTGCACCTCGGTTCAAGCCGCGCCCCATCGTGGTCGACAGCGAACCGGAGCCCGTTACCTACGGGGAGTACGCCGAGGGCGAGTTAGCTGACCTCATGAGCACCAACCGGCTGTCACTGATCGTTGCGCTGCTCTTGCTCGGTCTCGGCGCAGGTGCCGCAATCATCGTGGGAATCGTTGTGAGCCAGATCTAACTAATGTGCCTCCGGTGAGCCCAGCGGGTCAACGCATTGCGGTTTGACTGCTGGGTCTTGCGGAGCACATTGGAGGCGTGGGTTTCGACCGTCTTGATCGAAATGAACAACTCCTCAGCGATCTCGCGATATGTATACCCGCGTGCGAGCAGTCGCAGAACTTCAAGTTCCCGAGGCGTCAGCGAATCGAGTTCAGGGTCGAGTGGAGGCTCGGGGACCGGCGATTTGCCGGTAAAAGAGTCGAGGACAAATCCCGCGAGGCGCGGACTGAAAACCGCGTCACCCCCGGCCACCCGGCGTACCGCGTCGGCGAGTTCGGCCCCGGAGATAGTCTTCGTGACGTACCCCCTCGCCCCCGCCCGGATTACCGCGATCACGTCTTCGGCCGCGTCAGAAACGCTGAGCGCAAGGAAGACCGGTCCTTCGTCGACTTCGCGCAGGACGGAAACACCCCCGCCCTGCGGCATATGGACGTCAAGCAACACAACGTCGGGCCGGGTCTGGCGGATCCCGCTGACCGCCTCCGTTACTGCCCCCGCCTCGCCAACGATGTCGATGTCGGCTTCGGTGGCAAGTTCCGCCCGCACTCCTGATCGAAAAACCGCGTGGTCATCGACCAGAAAGACGCGGTAGGTCCGGTCAGTCATTCTGTCTCCTCGACTTCGGTATTCGCGTCGTCCCGCTTAAGGTAGATCCGCACCTCAGTACCTTTCCCGAGTGCCGTACGGATGTCGACCGAACCGCCGCGCCGTTCGACCCTCTGTCGCACCGATTTGGCGAGTCCCTGGCGGTCGGATGGCACACCCTCAGGATCAAACCCCTTTCCGCGGTCACGCACAAACACACTCACCTTTTGCGGCTCCACCTCCGCGAACAAATCGATGTTCGATTCACCAGAATGTTTGGCGGCGTTCACCAATGCCTCTCGGGCCGCACCGAGAAGCGCCACGTGCGACGGCGAGTCACTGATTCTGAGATCACCGACCGTGACCGGCTGAATCGTCACACCGTACTGATCCTCAACCTCGCCCGCCAGCGACTTGAGCGCCGCTGCCAGACTCTCCGGACTGTCTGATTCTGCGCTGAACAGCCATCGCCGAAGCTCACGTTCCTGCATCCTGGCGAGTCTTTGTACCTCCGCGGGGCGTTCTGAACGTTTCTGAATCAGAGCAAGCGTCTGCAGAACGGAATCGTGTAAATGTGAGGCTATTTCGTCGCGCTCCTCGGTGCGGATGCGCGCGGCGCGCTCTTCATTCAGCGCACGCCACATCCGCAACCACAACGGGATGGTCAGAACTGCGACACCAGCAAGGGTCACCAGCACTGCCATCAGCGACGACCTCAACGCACCGAAATCAACCTGCCCCAGCCAAATGACCGAAAGCCCAAGGACGACGAGCGTGACACCGCCAATCACGCGAGCCCAGGTCAGCGCCGTCGGTCTCTGCGAAAGACCCAGCATCGACCGCGGCGCACCCGTGTCGAACTCCCGCCACACCAGCGCCGCGCCCGCAACTGCAACAAGCACCGGAACCAGTACTGCGCCCAGCGCGCCGCTGGACAAAAGCCCGAACCCGACTGCTACCGCGCCACCAATGGTGGCAAGACCAATTGCCTGGCGTCGCCGCTCCGGACTCAGCGGCTCCGTATCATTGCCGGGCGGAGTAAGTATCCAAAGCAAGCCGTAAACGACCACGCCGATGCCCGCGGCGGCGCTCAGCAGGACAAACGCTAACCGGACCTTCTGTTCGTCGGCACCGAGATGGTCTGCAACTCCCCCGGCTACACCACCGACAACCCGGCCTCGAACACGCCGGTACAGCACCGGCTGGGACGGGTCAGGGCGCAGGGCAGGGTTCACGGTTCGATCCTGACATGATCAGAGGCTGGCCGGCATCAGGGCTCCACCCTGATCCGCCCCCTCAGGGTAATCCCCACCGTCGCATCCGAATCGGTGGAAGATCAGGGAAACACCTGATGTTGCGCGAGGGCGGCGGCGAGCATCATGAATTCATGACCACGACGAGCTTCAGCGACCAGGTCAACGACCTGTGGCGCACGCGCCCAGCACGACTGAGCCACACCGGGAAAATCGCCGGCGTGTGTTCCGGTTTCGGCCACCGGTACCAGGTTGATCCCGTCCTCGTACGCGTGGCGTTCATTGTGTCCGCCTTCTTCGGCGGAGCAGGCATCGTGCTTTACCTCGCCGGGTGGCTGCTGCTTCCGAAAGATGCGGATCAGGCCTCCTCTGGCGAATCACTACTCGGCCGGGGGTCGAGTTCACAATCCCAGGCAAGCACGATCGCGCTCGTTGTTGCCCTTGCCATCGCGGTGAGTATCTTTGCGCCGGTAGGCCTCGGCGCCGGCGGTTCCGGGCTCGTCAGCCTCGCGCTGATGCTCGTTGGCTGGTGGCTGCTCTACCAGCGGCAACCCGCCCCGCCCCCGCTTCCTGGCTACGTGACAGCGTGGACACCGCCGACTGTCCCGCCACACACTTGGGGACAGCCCAGCCCTGGCGCCTGGACACCGCCCCAGCAGACCGCGGAACCCCATGCCGCGCCTCCATCCCCGCATGCCTCCCCACCGGAGCAGTCGTCAGCACCCAGCGCGGCCCAGCCAGCTGCGACGTCCGGGAGCGATGCGACTGCCCACACCGAACGACTGCCCCAGACGCCACCTGCGCCGCCCTCAGCGATGACGACCCGGCCTGCAGGAACAGTTGCGCACGATCTGACCACCACCCGCCACCAGCCACCGTCGTGGGATCCGCTCGGCGTTGCACCATTCGCGTGGGATCTCCCCGAGCCAACTCCCGCCCACCAGCCCGTAGTTGTCAAACCGCGCTCACGCCTGACGGCGGTGACCTTGGGACTCGCGATCATCGTCGCCGCGATTCTGACCGCACTGGCGCTCACTACCGGGGCGACCTGGCTGACTCCTGGACGTATCGGCGCGGCGACGCTCGCTGTCGTTGGTGCCGGACTACTTCTCGGGGCGTTCCGCGGCGTCGGCCACGGACTTGTGCCAGTGGCCGCGCCTCTGGCTGGCTTCGTCATCATCGCGACAATCGCCGCTCCGATCGACTTCTCCTACTTCCAGGCTGGCGTCGGTGAGCGCACATACCAGCCCGCAACGGTCAGTGACCTGCAGCCCGAGTATCGGCTCGGGCTGGGTAGCCTCACCCTCGACCTACGCGATCTCGATCTCACGGAAAGTGCGACTGTCGATGCGTCCGTGGGTATGGGTGAACTGATCGTCCGCGTCCCCGACGACATCAACGTCCGCACCTCATGCGCGGTGCAGATGGGTGAGATGGCCTGCCCCAATCAGGGCCTCTCACTCGGCGCAGGAACTGAAGATGCCCCCGAACTCACGGTCAGTGCCTCGGTGACGACCGGAAAGGTTGAGATCCTCCATGGCTAAAAACCGGAACTCTGACTCTCACAGCAACGGCACCGTAAGCCGGTTTTCACCGCTGCTGCTCCTCACAGCCGCCGGCTCACTGATGGTCAGTGCCTGGGCTCTCGCCGATCCTAGTGGTGATGCGGGTGCCCTGCGCTCTCTCCCCTGGATCCTCATCGCCCTGGCACTCGTCATCGGCCTCGTTCTTGTGCTGGCACCGGTGAATCGCCGGAACAACTGAATAACCATGAGAGGCAAAGAGTTTAGACGGGCCTCTCACGAGGCCGGACTGGCTGGACTCCCCACATCGATGCGTCGCCACGACCACCAGAACGCCAAGGCCGTCAGCCCTGAAGCTCCTGCCGCGAGACCATGCAGCGCAAGATACATGTTGTAATCGAGCACTTCGTCAGGCGCGGTGGGGAGTTCGCTGAGCAGCAGAAGTAGCATGCCAAGCCCTAGCGACACCACCGTGCTCAGCGCTAGGGGCGCCACCACGAAGAGGACTCGCAAAGGATAGCGGCCTGCAGTCACCCGAACCAGCGATCCTCGCTGGACAAGCGCGATAGTGACGAGGCACGCGATACCGAAGGCGACTAGGTCAGCGCCGAGCGTGTCGCTGAATCGGTGCCATTTCGACGTCAGCGTATGCGCACCGATGGCCACAGCGAAGAACGCACCGAAGAACATCGCCACGCCGCGCCACTTGAACGGCACGACGATCAGCAGCGCGAACAGCACCGACATCGCGATCGTCGTATGCCCGCTGGGAAAGCTATTGATCGTGTAGGGCCCAGTGACTTCGATCAACTCTGGACGCGGCAGCACAAATCGTTTGAGCACCTGCGTAATCAGCGACGAGCCCACGATGATCGCTGATGCCGCGATCGCGAGGTCAACGCGCCTGCGCAGCAACGCCATCGCGACGACTAGAAACGAGACAATGGCCAGCGACGTCTCAGTGATGGCGTTCAGGGCAGAATCTGCCTCCACCACCAGCGCGGCGTCAACCTGATCCGCGCCCCGCAACGCGGCATTCTCGATGTAGTGTCCGCGCGACGTCCAAACGAATACCGCATAGGTGACCCAGAATCCCGCAAATGCGAGTATCCCCAGGATGAGCCACTTTGTGCTGCCGGTGACGGGCGGGCCGGTAGTGGTCGGCGCTTGGGCCGATCGCTGAGCGGTAGCCGGTTCGGTCATATTCAGGCCCTATCGCCGCTGTCTTACTCCCACTCGATCGTTCCGGGAGGCTTACTCGTCACGTCGAGAACCACACGATTGACGTCCGCGACCTCGTTGGTGATACGCGTCGAGACACGTTCAAGGACCTCGTAGGGAATCCGAGTCCAATCCGCAGTCATCGCATCTTCGCTACTGACAGGACGCAGCACAATCGGATGCCCGTAGGTGCGGCCGTCCCCCTGTACACCGACACTGCGCACATCAGCAAGAAGAACGACTGGGCACTGCCAGATCTGCCGGTCGAGACCGGCGCTGGTGAGTTCTTCGCGAACGATGGCATCCGCCTGGCGGAGCGTTGCCAGCCGGTCAGCAGTCACCTCCCCCACAATGCGGATCGCCAGGCCGGGGCCCGGGAATGGCTGACGCTGCACAATGTCCTCAGGCAGCCCCAGCTCCCGCCCGACCGCACGCACTTCGTCCTTGAAAAGCAGGCGAAGCGGCTCCACGAGCGTGAACTGGAGATCTTCCGGCAAGCCACCGACATTGTGATGGCTCTTGATGTTGGCGGTCCCGCTGCCGCCTCCCGATTCGACTACGTCGGGGTACAGCGTTCCCTGAACGAGGAAGTCCACAGTATCGCCGTGCGACGCGTTTTCGCCGAGCACTTCTGAGAGAGCACCTTCGAACGACCGAATGAACTCGCGGCCGATGATTTTGCGCTTGGCTTCGGGGTCAGACACCCCAGAAAGCTCGCGGAGGAACGTCGCGGCGGCATCCACCGTCACGAGATTCGCTCCCGTGGCTTTCACGAAATCATGCTCAACCTGCTCGCGCTCCCCTGCACGCAGCAGCCCATGGTCGACGAATACACACGTCAGCCGGTCGCCGATGGCGCGCTGCACAAGTGCTGCCGCCACTGCGGAATCGACACCACCAGAAAGCCCGCAGATCGCGCGACCATCACCAACGTGCTCGCGGACCTGCTCGACGAGCGCCTCGGCGATGTTCGCGGGTGTCCATGCAGGTTCGATGTCGGCGATCTCATGCAGGAACCGGGACAGCACCTGCTGGCCGTGCGGTGAGTGAAGTACCTCCGGGTGATACTGGACGCCCGCAAGTCTCCGTGCCCGGTCCTCAAACGCTGCGACTGGTGCACCTTCACTTGTCGCGGTCACCTCGAACCCCTCCGGCGCACCGGTCACCGCGTCACCATGGCTCATCCAAACCGGCTGGTTCGCGGGAAGTCCGTCGTGCAGCACTCCGCCTGTCACGCTCAGTTGGGTGCGGCCGTATTCACGCGTACCCGTATGCGCGACCTCTCCCCCCAGCGCCTGCGCCATCGCCTGGAAGCCGTAGCAGATACCGAAGACCGGGATCTCAAGGTCAAACAGTGCCGGGTCGAGCGTGGGCGCGCCTTCCGCGTAGACGCTCGATGGCCCGCCAGACAGGACAACCGCCCGCGGGTTCTTCGCCGCGATCTCCGAGATGGAGGCGGTATGCGGTACAACCTCGGAGTAGACGCGCGCTTCGCGCACCCTGCGCGCAATGAGCTGCGCGTACTGGGCACCGAAGTCAATGACGATGACGGGACGGTCCTGGGCGGTTTCAGTCACCCGGACAGTGTAAGCGTTCACGAACAGGTGCCTGCCACACGACTTAACTACCTGAATCATCGCGCAACGGTCGATTGACAGGCCGGAATGGGATTTCAGGTGGTGTAGTCCCGTCCTCACCTCGGCTGTCTTAAGCGGCACCCTCGCCGCGCGGGAGTGTCGGCCATCCGAGAGCGGCGGGAGCATGAGCTGGCACCGCTGGGTGACGTGGAGGGATCGGGTCCAGCCGCTGGTAGGGCTGCCCCTGCGGCGGGCGCAGGTCCTGCTCACCTTTGTTCGGCCACAACGAGGCCGCACGTTCGGCTTGCGCCGAGATTGTGAGCGAGGGGTTGACGCCCAAGTTCGCCGACACCGCCGCGCCGTCAGCCACGTGCAGCGTCGGGTACCCGTACACGCGGTGATAGGGATCGATCACGCCGTGGTCCGGGCTTTCTCCAATTGCGGCGCCGCCAAGAAAATGAGCAGTGAGCGGGATGTTGAACACCTCGGACCACGTACCACCAGCGACGCCGCCGATCTTCTCCGCGATGCGGCGGCACGCCTCATTGCCTACGGGAATCCAGGTCGGGTTGGGTTCACCGTGGCCTTGCTTGCTGGTCAGCTTCCGGCCCAGCACGCCACGTTTCGTGTAGGTGGTAATCGAGTTGTCGAGATGTTGCATGACCAGGGCGATGATGGTGCGCTCACTCCAGTTGCGCACCGTCAGAACCCGCGCGAACTGGACTGGATGCCGCAGCACTGCGAAAACAAACTTCAGCCAGCGTGGAACGCGACCGCCACCGTCGACCATCAGCGTCTGCAGCATGCCCATGGCGTTCGAGCCCTTGCCGTAGCGCACCGGCTCGATGTGAGTATCCGCTGTGGGGTGGAAAGACGACGTGATCGCGACGCCCTGTGTCAGGTCCATGTCGGGGTCGACCTTGTATTTTGCCGCGCCGACGATCGATTCTGAGTTGGTGCGCGTCAGCACACCGAGCCTGGGCGACAGGTTCGGCAACCGGCCCTCATCGCGCAGCTTGAACAGCAGGTTCTGTGTCCCCCATGTTCCTGCCGCGAAGACGACCTGCCCAGCAGTGAAGGCTTTCGGATGCTTGCGCACCCAGGCGCCGGTGCGCTGCGTTTCCACATTCCATCTGCCGTCATCCTGCCGAGTCAGACCTGTGACGGTTGTCAGCGGGAAAACACGCGTCCCCGCGTTTTCCGCGAGTGCGAGATAATTCTTCACCAGGGTGTTCTTGGCCCCAACTCGGCACCCTGTCATGCAGGAACCGCATTCGGTGCATCCGGTGCGCTCGGGACCTACGCCCCCGAAGTAAGGGTCGGGCACTTTCTGGCCGGGTTCGCCTAGGTAGACACCTACGGGTGTGTGCACGAACGTGCCCCCGACACCCATATCGTCAGCCACTTCCTTCATCACATGATCCGCTGGGGTCATATGAGGGAAGCGCACTACTCCCAGCATGCGCTGCGCCTGGTCGTAATGCGGTGCGAGTTCCTCACGCCAATTTGTGATGCCAGACCATTGCTGATCGTTGAAAAACGGGTCGCCGGGCACGTACAGCGTGTTCGCGTAATTGAGGGAACCGCCACCCACGCCCGCGCCACCGAGAATCATGACGTCACGCAGGAGGTGCATGCGCTGGATGCCGTAGCAGCCTAGCTTCGGCGCCCACAGAAATTTGCGGACGTCCCAGCTAGTCTTCGGAAACTGGTCATCTTCGAAGCGGCGGCCAGCCTCGAGGACAGCCACTTTGTATCCCTTTTCGGCAAGCCGCAGCGCTGTGACGCTGCCACCGAAGCCGGACCCGACGATCACCACATCGAAGTCGAGTGAATTTCTGCTGGCCACGCTGCCACCTCCGCATCACGGGAATCTGGCTCAAGTGTGACGCAACGCAAAAGCTGCCGCTCGTGAAGGTTTACCTAAGATGCCGCGCCGTCAGTAGCGAACTGTGAGGCCAACTTTCTGAAACTCTTTCAAGTCCGAGTAGCCTGCCTTGGCCATCGACCTTCGCAGGCCCGCGACCACATTCAGATAGCCGGACGGATCGTCGGAAGGCCCGTTGAGCACTTTCTCCAGGCTAACCTGCTCGTCCGGCTCCGACATCTGCACGACCGATCCCCGCGGCATAGATGGGTGTGCGGCGACAGCTGGCCAGTACCAGCCTCGTCCGGGAGCTTCTTTCGCGGCAGTCAGCATCGTGCCAAGCATGACGGCGTCAGCACCGCACGCAATAGCCTTCGCGATGTCACCCGAACAATGAATGTCACCATCCGCGATGACGTGGACGTAGCGGCCTCCGGTTTCGTCGAGATACTCCCTGCGAGCGGCAGCGGCATCCGCGATCGCGGTCGCCATCGGAACGCCGATACCGAGGACCTCATGCGTTGTCGTCGCGGCAGAGGCGCCGTATCCGACGATGACGCCTGCCGCTCCTGTCCGCATGAGGTGCAACGCCGTTCGGTGATCGCTCACACCTCCGGCGACCACTGGCACGTCGAGTTCGGCGATGAAGCTCTTCAGGTTCAGCGGCTCATTGCTCGAGACGTGCTCGGCGGAGATGATCGTCCCCTGAATCACCAGCAGGTCGATACCTGCCTGCACCAGAATCGGCGTGAGTTCCCGCGCCTTCTGGGGACTGACCCGCACGGCTGTCGTCACCCCGGCATCACGCACTTCAGCGACTGCCGCCGCGAGCAACTCCGGCTGCAACGGCGCAGCGTGCAGCTCCTGCAACATCCTGATCGCTTCTGCCGGGCCGTCCTTGCCAGCGGCCCGCTCGGTGAGCTGGCCAATTTTGCTGTCAACATCGCGGTGCCGCCCCAGCAGCCCTTCAGCGTTGAGAACCGCGAGGCCACCCAGCCGACTCAGTTCGATCGCGAACGCCGGGGACGTGATTGCATCGCTCGGGTGCGCCAGCAGCGGAATGCCGAATCGGTAGGCGTCGAGTTGCCACGCTGTAGAGACTTCCTTGGCGGAGCGCGTGCGCCGTGAGGGTACGACGCTTACGTCTGCCAGCCCGTACGTGCGGCGGGCAGATCTGCCCATACCAATCTCAACGTGGTCGTGCACGCGCGTCCCTTCTCTACTCAAGTGCATGGAGGGGCGTTGCGCCCCGAACCGTACTTCAACCTACTACTGCTGAGCTCAGCGAACTGTGTAGTTAGGTGCCTCTACGGTCATTGTGATGTCGTGCGGGTGGCTTTCTTTGAGTCCCGCAGCCGTGATCTGCACAAACCGGGCCTGCTGGAGCTGCTCGATCGTGTTCGCACCCGTGTAGCCCATCGCTGCCCGCAGACCCCCGACGAGCTGGTGCGTCACTGAGCTGAGTGGGCCACGGTACGGGACACGTCCTTCGATGCCTTCGGGGACGAGCTTGTCCTCAGACAGCACGTCGTCCTGGAAGTACCGGTCCTTAGAGAAGCTCCGTGCCTCACCGGCCTGCCCGCGTCCCTGCATCGCGCCCAGAGAGCCCATCCCTCGGTAGCTCTTGAACTGCTTGCCGTTGACGAAGATCAGTTCGCCTGGCGACTCGGCAGTACCGGCGAGCAGCGAACCAAGCATCGCGGTCGACGCACCCGCAGCGAGAGCCTTCGCGATATCCCCGGAGAACTGCAAGCCACCATCCGCGATGACCGGAATACCGGAGGGACGGCAGGCTGCGACGGCCTCGAGGATGGCTGTCACTTGTGGAGCACCCACACCAGCCACAACGCGGGTGGTACAGATCGAACCGGGGCCGACGCCTACCTTCACCGCGTCCGCGCCCGCGTCGACAAGCGCCTTCGCGGCTTCGCGCGTCGCGACGTTGCCACCGATGACGTCGATGGTCTCGCCAGCCTCAGCCTTGAGTTTGCTCACAGTCTCGAGAACGCGCCGGTTGTGCGCATGCGCGGTGTCGACGATCAGGACGTCCACTCCCGCGTCGATGAGTTGCATCGACCGCGTCCAGGAATCATCTCCAACGCCGACAGCGGCGCCGACGAGGAGGCGGCCATCGGTGTCTTTCGTCGCGTCAGGGAACTGTTCGGTCTTGACGAAATCTTTGACGGTGATGAGGCCACGGAGCGCGCCCTCTCCATCAACAATCGGGAGCTTTTCGATCTTGTGGCGGCGCAGCAGGCCAAGTGCTGCTTCCGCCGTGACCCCCTCGCGCGCGGTGATCAGCGGCATCCTCGTCATGACTTCGGACACCGGCCGGCGCATATCCACCTCGAAGCGCATGTCGCGATTCGTGATGATGCCGAGCAGTTGCCCCGAATCGTCTACGACCGGCAGACCCGAGATGCGGAACCTGGCACACATTGCGTCGACATCCGCAAGGGTGTCGGACGGGCCACAGGTAACGGGATCGGTCACCATGCCCGCTTCGGACCGCTTGACGGTCTCGACTTGAGCAGCCTGCGCTTCTGGTGACAGGTTGCGGTGGAGAACGCCCAGACCGCCCGCGCGTGCCATGGCAATCGCCATCCGCGCTTCGGTTACCGTGTCCATCGCCGAACTCACCAGCGGGACTCGCAGCCGAATGCGCTTCGTCAGCTGACTTGAGGTGTCAACCTGACTGGGTATGACGTCGGACGCTGCGGGGAGGAGCAGAACGTCATCGAACGTCAGCCCGAGCATGGCGATCTTGCCGGGGTCATCTCCGCCTATGTGAGCACGCTGTGCCAGGGTGGTCATGCCGAGCGGCCTTCCTTCGTGTGCTTGTTGCCCCGCCGGACTTTGCCCCGGGAACTTGCTGAGAGTTGCCGAAACGGACACCATACCCCCGCTGCGAGCAGCCCTGCATTTCTCTCCATGATAGAGGGCTCGAGCGACTGCTCTTAACACCCAAGGAGCGGCGTCAGTCTCAGTCAACCCACAGCAAATTCATAGCGAACGCCCGGTGCTCACTGACGCCGCGGATGTCATGATGAAGTGCACACCAGAGGCACGCCGCGCTGAGTTCACGCGCACACACCAGTTCGGCGGCGCATTCCCGAGCCTTCAGCACGGTCGAAAAACGCTGCTGGGAAGAAAAATTTCGCATTGGATTGCCCCAACGCGGCCGAACCGGTGGCGAAGATGGGTGACTTCTCAGTACGGTAGTGACGTGCGCGATCAACTTCCACCTGGTTTACCGCCGGATCCTTTCGCAGACGATCCGCAAGATCCGGCTGCGGCACTGGACTCCCTTGATCCTGGGCAGCCTCTTGACCCGCACGAACGAATGGCGATAGAGGAAGACCTCCAGGACCTCGCGGTGTATGAGGCCCTGCTTGCTCATCGGGGTATCCGTGGCCTCGTCGTGTGCTGTGACGACTGCCAGAAGGATCACTTCCACGATTGGGACATGCTCCGCGCCAATCTTCTCCAGTTGCTGACAGACGGCACCGTGCGGCCTCACGAGCCTGCGTTCGATCCGAATCCTGATGCCTACGTCACATGGGACTATTGCCGCGGCTACGCGGACGGCGTCATGAGTGACATCTCACCCCAGAATCGTGGCGTTTACCGATCGTGGCTCCAAGGCGGTCGGGAGATCTGAGTTTTCCCATATAACACGTAAAACGTGGCCCCCGAATCGTACTTCGGGGGCCACGTTTGTGTGGGTTGGCTTGAAACGACCCCGGGAATGCCTGGGTCAGCCGTCAGGGTCAGTTTCCGGGACGTAGTCGCGGATCATCCGGCAGCAACGGGAGCTGATCGAGAATCGAGGGCACGTCCACGGTCGGCTCCGACGTCACCGTGGGCTGCAGCCCCGTCGGCACCCGGCCCGGCGTTGTCGTCGGGACAGTTGTGGTCGGCTCGGCTGTGGGAGCCGCTGTGGTCGTCGGCGGCTGCGTCGTCTCCGGCGGCGGCGGAGGCGGGACCTCAACCGGCGGGAGCCGCAGGATCTCCGGCGGGATCGTCACCTCAGGCGGCGGCTCTACCGGTAGTTGCGGCTGCGGGATGAACGGCGGCAGCGGGAATTCGGTTATCGGCGGGAGCGGAACTGTTCTGAACACCTCAGGATCGAAGGTGAACATGGGCAGCTCGACCGGCGGGGGTTCTGTCGCCCGAGTCGATTCTGGACCAGTTGTTCGTTTCGGTGTGGTCGTCACCGGTGCAACGTCGGCGCGGTCGGGATGCCTTTCGACCCGCTCACTAAGACTCTGGAACTTCTCACTGAGTTCGTCCTGGTCACGTCCACCGACGGAGCCAAGCTGCGGCCCTACCGAATCCAGGATCTCCTTGGCGCGCTCAACATCGCCACTTTCGAGCGCGCGTTCAGCCTGATCGAGTTCGCTGCGGAGGCTCGCAATCATCACAGTTGTCTCATCGGCACCGTGAATCGCCTGGCGGAAACCCCATAGCGGGTCACCCGGCTGCGCGCTCTGCGAGATCACAGCGACACCGCCGATGACGAATGCAGCCGCGGCCGCAACCCCCGCCACAGAGGTCATCCATCGGGCTGGACGACGCGACTTGTGCACGAGAAGAGGCTGGACCACACCCGAATCAATGACAACGCGCTCCACCTCATCGAGGTCAGGGCCTGCAGGCATCGGCGCCGCAACAACGTCATTGCGCCATTCCAGCAAGAGCGCCGCTAGCTCGCGCTCGTCTTCGGTTGCAGAGTCGGCGACACTGCCCTGTGAAAGTGCGTCCAGAAATGCATCATCGTGAAGCAAGTCGCTGATGTCGGGCACGCCGGATTCCTCACCCGGCAAACCTCTGCCCATCAGTCCCTCATTCGCACGGCTGGCGCCGTCTCCAGTATTTTTGCTATGTCTGTCGCGCCTAGCCATCGATGTCACCCACTCTCCCCATCGCCTTCTTGAGCTTCGCCAAGGCACGGTGCTGCGCTACCCGCACGGCACCTGCGGTACTTCCAACAATTTCCGCGGCTTCTTGAGCTGAGACGCCTTCGATGACGCGGAGGATGAGGATTTCTCGCTGTTCTGGAGAGAGTGAATTCAGTAGCTCTTGAACCCGTCGGGACGATTCGCTGAGCAGCGCATGGTCCTCTGGGCCATCGTCGCCCGACGCGAAATCCGGCATATCCTCGGTGGGATCTTGCCTATTCCGCGCAGAACTCCGGTGCGCATCGGCAACTTTGTGTGCAGCAATGCCGTACACGAAAGACATGAACGGGCGACCCTGGTCCTGATACCGGGGCAATGCCGTCATGACCGCCATGCACACCTCCTGCGCCACATCGTCCGCGGACACATGCCCGCGTTCTCCGATGCCAACCCGAGCCCGGCAGTAGCGAACTACCGCGGGCCGTATTGCCTCCAAAACAGTCGAGAGGGCAACCCTGTCGCCGCGGCCTGCGGCTGCAACGGCAAGGCTAAGATCCTCATCTGACAACTTCATCGCCAGATGAGGGGACGGCGTTACAGGGGCCGGTGCGGCTTCCTTCGCGCCATCTTCGGAGGCAAGATCGTGTGCTTCAGACATTCGATAGGGCCGCGCTATGTGGTTGCCGAGGTCGCTTCGGTACTTATACGACAATACCGGCCCCCTCTGACACCATTGGCCGAACGCCAAGGCGGGACACACAATGCGGCGTTTTGGCGGTGTGAACGCTCATACGAAGGCTCCTCCTCTTCTATGAAGAACACGTTCGAATGCGTCCTTTCGTTCATCCGCGCCGGATTCACCGGGTATCAAACATGCAGCTGCCCAGGCGAGAGGGTACAGCCCGTGTATCTCGGACGCGTAAAGGCAACGCCACGCCAGGCTGGACGCGCCCCGCGTGTCCCCCGTCGCGCTCAACGCGGCCGCGACCATGAGTTCCGACTTGATCTGGTGGCGCAGTGAAGCGCACGTCCGCGCACGATCGAGGGCTGATTCCGCGTATCGCCGTCCGGCCGTGCCCGCACCTGAGTAAAGCGCGAGTTCGCAGCGCACCCAATCACGCCGCACCCATTGCCGCCACAGATGTCTACTGTCGCCAACATCACATCGCTCCAGCTCCTCGTCGAGGCGCTCCAGCAGCCGACCCGCGACAGCCAGACGCCAGGCACCGATCGCATCAGCCGCCAGGCCTGTTATCGCGTCACACCATGCTTCCGCAATTTGGCACTTCGCACCATCCGCCGCCCGAACGACAGTGGTGTCACCGGCCGTCGTGGCGAGTTGCAGTGCCCGCCCATCGAGTGTCGCGGCTGCGGCATATCTGCCTAGCTGGCGCTGCAACGATGCCATTGTGCTGAGGCTCAGGGATCTGACTGCCCGATCCCCGGGCTGCCCCAGACTCCCCAGTGGAGTGCGCACGTTCTCCACTAACTGAGCCTGCGCTGCCGCATAGAAGCCTGCCGCACCCAGTGCGACTCCACGCAGCCACTGACGTTCGGCCGTATCAGCGCGCGCAAACGGAGGCAAAACCGGCGTCGCCCCGAAGGCAACACAGGCGAGGCTGTTAGGGGCCACGTGCCTGCGTGTCATCGGGCCTCCTGTCTGCAAATCCGTTTCTGCGCAATGCGGTCACACTCCGCGCAGACGTCTTTAATGAGTAATTCTCTTCACGCCATGTTCACACTTCCGTCAACAGAGTTTAATCTTTCCGTGGCAATTGAACTCCATAAACTGCGGATTGGTTGATGTGACATTCCTCAATCAGAAGTCGACCAGAAATTGTGTGCGCAGGCAACCTTGACCTAGCAGCTCTGACCCCCGGACCTGGATAAACACACCATAACTGCAGCTTCTGAAAACTTGTCAGTCATTCGGACGACAATCGTCCAGCGATTTATCTCACAAGGGGATCCCACAAAGCGGAACGGATACTAACAGGGTGTGATGTCCCGGGCTTGACGAGAATTCTAAACGGCGCCTAATGTGAGGATCCGTTCACCGAGTACAGAATCTTTTAACTCAGGTGCGGGGATTGCCCGGGCGCAATTCGGGCGCATACGACAAGGAGGCACAATGCCGCAGCCCCACCAGCTCCCAGGGCCGGTCGATGACCGTTGGGATTGGCAACGGCAGGGCCTGTGCCGCGGGGTGGATTCCTCTGTTTTCTTCCATCCTGACGGTGAGCGCGGCCGAGCACGGCTCGAGCGTGAACGGCGCGCCAAAGCGCTCTGCCGCGAATGCCCAGTTCTCGCCCAGTGCCGAGAGCATGCACTCACTGTTGGTGAGCCATATGGGATCTGGGGCGGCATGTCCGAATCAGAACGTATGCACGTGATGAAGGTCTCACGCTCACAGCGCATCGCCTGACCGAACGTCGACAAATTCGTAGCGAAGAATCAACAAAACGTGCCCGGCCATCCAAAGCGATGACCGGGCACGAATCGTGGGGATTTAGTGGCTGTGGCCGTGGCCGTGAGCCTCTGGTTCCGCCGCCTCGGGCTTCTCGACGATGGCGCTCTCAGTCGTCAGCACCATTCGTGCAACAGACGCAGCATTGATCACCGCACTGCGGGTCACCTTCACGGGGTCGATTACCCCCTGTGCGACGAGATCGCCATACTCCAGCGTCGCGGCATTGAAGCCGTGACCCACGGGCAGATCTTCTACCTTGGATGCCACGACAGAGCCGTCGAGGCCAGCGTTGCGGGCAATCCATTTCAGCGGCTCGGCAAGAGCCTCATACACCACACGAACGCCGACTGCCGCGTCGCCTGTCAGGCCCAAGTCGCCTGCAAGGGCGGAGCGCGCCTGGACGAGAGCGCTACCGCCGCCTGGAACGATGCCCTCTTCGACAGCCGCCTTCGCAGCGTGCACCGCATCTTCAACCCGGTGCTTACGTTCACGCAGTTCAGTTTCCGTGGCCGCACCGACCCGGATCACCGCGATAGCACCAGCGAGCTTCGCGAGACGCTCTTCGAGCTTCTCGCGGTCCCAGTCAGAGTCGGCGTTGTCGATTTCGCGCCGCAACTGATTTGCCCGGTCAGCGATCGCTTCATCAGTGCCACCGCCGTCGACGATCGTGGTGCTGTCCTTCGTCACTACCACACGCCGTGCGTGGCCCAGCAACTCCAGGCCAGCGTCCTTGAGCGTCAAACCAACATCGGAATTGATGACCTGTCCGCCGGTCACGACAGCGAGATCTTCCAGGAAGGCCTTGCGGCGGTCCCCGAAGAACGGCGCCTTCACAGCAACGGCCTTCAGTGTCTTACGCACCGCGTTGACGACCAATGTGGAGAGCGGTTCGCCTTCCACATCTTCCGCGACAATCAGTACTGGCTTGCTGGTTCCGGCGACCTTCTCGAGAAGGGGCAGGAAGTCCGGCAGTGAGCTGATCTTGTCCCGGTACAGCAAAATGTGAACGTCCTCGAGAACAGCTTCCTGCGCATCAAGGTCGGTGATGAAGTACGGCGACAGGAAGCCCTTGTCGAACTGCACACCCTCTGTGACATGGAGGTCAGTCAGCAGCGACGATGACTCTTCCACCGTGACAACACCGTCGACGCCGACCTTGGTCATGGCCTGGCCGACCATGTTCCCGATCTCCTCGTCACGTGAAGAAACCGTCGCCACCTGGGCAATCCCCGACTCACCTTCGACGGGTGTCGCGGTCGCGACAAGCTGCTCCGCGATCGCTTCTGCCGCCTTACCGATACCGATACCGAGGGACATCGGGTTGGCACCTGCTGCCACGTTGCGTATACCGGCGCTGATGATCGCCTGCGCCAGAACGGTTGCTGTGGTCGTCCCGTCACCCGCGACATCGTTGGTTTTGGTTGCGACGCTCTTCACCAACTGAGCGCCGAGGTTTTCAAACGGATCTTCAAGGTCGATGTCCTTGGCAATCGTCACACCGTCGTTGGTGACGACCGGACCACCGAACGCCTTGGCGAGGACAACGTGACGACCACGCGGCCCAAGTGTCACTTTTACCGCGTCAGCGAGCGCATCCACACCACGCTCTAGCGCGCGACGCGCATTTTCATTGAATTTAATCTGCTTCGACATGTCGGTCTCTGTGCTCCTGAGATTGCGGGCGGACGTTCTCAGTGGGAGACCCGCCCATGGATGCCCGACCGCCCCGGTCCCAATAGTTCAATGACTTGGGCGCCGGGGCGGTCAGTAGTGTCAGATCGGCAGATGCGTCACTTCGACACGACTGCGAGGACGTCACGCGCCGACAGGATCAGGTACTCCTCACCGGAGTACTTGATTTCGGTGCCGCCGTACTTGCTGTAAATCACGACGTCGCCTTCTTTGACGTCGAGCGGGATGCGCTTTGCGCCACTCTCATCCCAGCGGCCGGGCCCGACTGCAATAACGGTGCCCTCCTGCGGCTTTTCCTTAGCGGTATCAGGAATAACCAGACCGGAGGCGGTAGTCGTCTCGGCCTCGTTAGCCTGAACGAGGATCTTGTCCTCGAGCGGCTTGATGTTCACGCTCGCCACGATGAACCCTCCACATTTGCGATGGTGTCCGGTTTGACGACCGGACGGCTTGGTTCGTTCTACGATTCGCGACACTTCTTCGAGCCCCGTCGTCGCGGGTGCCGGGACCAATTCCGCGTCGACTAGCACTCTATACACGAGAGTGCTAGCACTCAAGGCCGGCGCCCGCATATGCGGTCAGCCTGCAGCGAACGCGGTCCCGCCGAACGGGCTTATGGCCTCGCTAACCGCGAATCTGACTCACCGTCACGGATAAAGCCGGATCTGTCGCGGCGCCGAGCCCAGACGGCTCCGCACCGGCATGCACCAGATGCGCACCAAGAGCCGCAATCATCGCACCGTTGTCCGTACACAGCCGCGGCCTCGGCACACGCAACTCGAGACCCGCGGCCTCGCAACGCTCTTCCGCCAGTTCCCGCAACCGTGAGTTCGCGGCCACGCCGCCGCTGATGACGAGCGTCGACACGCCGGTGTCCAGCGCGGCCCTCACCGCTTTCAGCGATAGGACGTCAGCCACTGCTTCCTGGAACGACGCTGCGACATCCGCTTTGCTCACCGGTCTGCCAGCGCGCTCGGCTTGCTCAACGTGGCGTGCGACAGCAGTTTTCAAGCCGGAGAAGGAGAACGCGTGCCGCGCGTCCCGAGGACCGGTCATCCCCCGCGGAAAGGTGACCGCATGACGATCGCCTGTCTGTGCAAGCCGGTCGAGTACGGGGCCACCGGGATAGCCAAGCCCGAGGAGCCTCGCGATCTTGTCATAGGCTTCCCCTGCCGCGTCATCCACGGTGGCTCCGAGTTCCGTGATCGGTTCTCCGAGGGAACGAACGTGGAGCAGACTCGTGTGGCCGCCCGAAACGAGTAGCGCGACGCACGGCGGCAGTGGGCCATGCTCTAGAGCATCCACCGCGACGTGGCCACCCAGATGGTTGATCGCATAGAACGGCACATCCCACGCCGCGGCATAGGCTTTCGCGGCCGCGACACCCACCAATAGGGCTCCAGCCAGTCCCGGGCCGATCGTTGCAGCGACCACATCGGGTTTCGAGATACCAGCCGCATCGAGTGCTCTGCGCATCGTCGGAACGATCGCCTCGAGATGCGCACGCGACGCGATCTCAGGAACAACGCCCCCGAACCGTGAGTGCTCGTCAACGCTCGATGCCACTTCGTCGGCCAGAAGCGTGACCGACCCGTCGGAGTTCAGCTCAGCGATCCCCACGCCCGTCTCGTCACACGAGCTTTCGATACCGAGAACAATCACGGCCCCTCCCTCTTCATTACATAAGCGTCGGCGCCGCTTGGCTGGTAATAACGTTTCCGGAGCCCGACCACTTCAAAGCCCACGCCGCGGTAGAGCTCCTGAGCGGCTTCGTTGTCCGTCCGGACGTCGAGCCACACTGGCCCGCCGTGCAGATCAGCAACGGCAAGCAGATCATCGAGCAACATCCGGCCGATGCCGCGGCGCTGATACTTAGGGTCCACCCCGATCGTGTGGATTTCGTTCTCAGGATCGTCAGCCGGGCCCAGAAGCGCAATTCCGGCGTAGCCGACTAACTGCCCGTCGCAATCCGCTGCGACGTAGTGGTGGTCGGGGCTCCGGAGTTCCTGCTCGAAAGCCCAGGCCGGCCATGGGTTATCGCGCGCGAAAAGCTGGCGTTCCAGATTTGCGCAGCGCTTGGTGTCTCCCATTGCTAGAGGGCGCAGGAGTACCGTCGTCATGCCGTACCTCTGGTGAGGAACCCTGGCGGCGGTATCGGATCTGGCTCACGGCGCGGTGCACCCGGTTCAGTCGCGTCGGGCCGCCGTAAATACAGCGGTACCAGCGGATCGGGTACGCGGCGATCGACAATGTCTCGTGCTGCGACAGCGACGAGACCTGCGGGGGCCGGGCTCTGGACCTCGACGTACGGCAGGCTGAACAGGTCAGCGTGATCTCTCGATCCCGCAATGACGTGTGAGGGATCCGCCTGGACGTGGGCGGGACGATGCACCGCTGGCCCCTCAATCCGGTGGCCATCCCGGTAGCGAGCCCAGTAGACCTCGCGCCGGCGAGCGTCAGTCACCACCAGGAGCTCCTGCCCCGGACCCACCTGTGCCGCCATCGCGTCCAGGCTGCACACCCCATACACCGGCACACCCAGGGCATCGCCAAATGCGGCCGCCGTAGCCATGCCGACACGCAGGCCCGTATACGGGCCGGGACCTGTTCCCGTGACAATCGCATCAATCTCGCTGCGCTGGACGTTCGCTTCCTCCAGGCAGGCCAGAATCTGCGGCGTGAGCACCTCAGCGTGCGCTCGCGCATTCACTGTCACACGCGTCGCCAGGACACGCGGACACAGTTCCGTCGAGTGTTCTGACCGGCCAAGCCGGACAACACCCGCAGTTACCGCAGGGGTGGACGTATCAACCGCAACTACCAGCACGAGTGTCCAGAGTACCGGTTCAGGGTTGTCCACTACTTCGTGTGATTGACCCACTGCCAGTGGGCTACGCGAACCTCGTCATCAGTATGACGCTCGAGACGCACGAGCAAATGCCGGTCGGCAAGCCGCTCCGCGAGCCCTTCTCCCCATTCCACGACAACCACTGCATCGTCGAGTTCGGTGTCCAGATCGAGCGCGTCAAGCTCATCGAGCGCGAGCCGACCGCCATCATGGGCGCGGTCTGAATCACCGAGCAGCCGATAAGCGTCGACGTGAACCATCGCGACCGGCGGCCCCCCGCCGCGCCGGGACACCCCGGCGCGATGTTCTCGCGCGATGATGAACGTCGGCGAACTAACAACACCCATAACCCCGAGACCAGCACCAATACCACGGGCTAACGCTGTCTTGCCGGCGCCGAGCGGCCCTGACAGGACGACAACATCACCTGCGGTGAGGTCTGCCGCCAAACGCTGACCAAACTCCTCCGTGTCCTGCACGGTCAGCAACTGCTCTGAATACACCCGTGAGAGACCTTTCCGTCCGTGCGTGTTCAAGGGAGCGATCTATCAACCGTTCGAGCGCTTCGGAAACGACCTGTGGCTGCTCCATTTCCACCATGTGCCCGGCTTTCGGCACGCGCAACAACTCTGTATGCGGCAATGCTTCTGCCATCGCGACTGAGTTCCGGAATGGGGTGACCATGTCGCCGTCCCCGCACACGACGAGCGCTGGGATCGGCTTCAGCACCGGAAGCGCCAAAGATTCGTCATGCTCGACAAGCGCAGCGAGAAAGTTGACCATCGTGAACAGGTTGGTCTCATTGGTCATCTGCTCGGAGAAGCGAGCGACCTCGGGTGTGATCCTGCGATCGCCATATGAAGTGACCTTCAAGATTGGCGACAGAATAGGCCGGATGACATCCCGGCTTTGCTGCACCACGGCCGGAGCTGCCTTAACCGCCAGCCGCGCGGCCTTCACAGCAGGCGTGTCGAGCACGCGGGCGACGCCCGCAGCCGAGAGCCCGCTTGCCGCGGTCGCAACGAGCCCCACCCCGATGACGCGCTGACGAACAACGTCGGGATACTGCCGCGCGAATGCCAGGACGGTCATGCCACCCATCGAGTGTCCGACGAGAATCAGGGGTCCGGTTGGAGCCTTCTGCTCGATCACCGCTGCCAGGTCGCGCCCGAGTTGCGGGATTGTGCTCGACTCAGCCGACGGCATACCCGATTGGCCATGCCCTCGCTGGTCGTAGAACACCATCCTGATGTCGTCACCGAAGGTGCGCTCAAGGTCTATGCGCTGAAAATGCCACGCGCCCATATGCAGACAGAAACCGTGCGCGAACACCACAGTTAGCGGTGCATCCGGAGGGCCAACTTCGCGCACGTTCAGTAGCAGGTGGTCCTCGGTCAGCACGATGCTCGCCCGGTCTGTCTGCATGAGACGGAAGTCATGTTCGAAAGCTGTTCTGCTGGAACGGCCCTCCGGGTCAGCACCGACGCTCTTTGCTGACCGCCTTAGCTTCGCCGCGCGCACCAGCCGTCCCACGCCGCGACCGACGCCACGCCTGCGTCGGCCAGGCCGCCGTGGCGGCTTTCCTTCGCGTTCGTGCTCATCAGCTAAGTCGGGTTGCTCCTGCGCAACCGGTTCCGCCACCACACTAACCCCCCACGTAGGTGCGCACTGCGCGCCCCTTTATACCGGTCACGACCTCGTAGTGAATGGTGCCGAGCGCATCCGCCCAGTCCTGGGCCAGAGATTCCCCCTCGTCCCCTGGACCGAACAGCACTGCCGTATCGCCCTCTTTCACAGCCACAGCGCCCTCAGCGCCACCTTCCGGCCCCAGATCGACAACGAACTGGTCCATACAGACACGACCCACGGCCGGGTACCGGTGACCGTTGATCTGCACCCCGAACTTGCCCGTGAGCAGACGCGACACTCCATCGGCGTACCCGACTGGAAGGAGCGCAACGTTCGTGTCTCGCGGCGCGATCCATACGTGCCCGTAGGAGACGCCCTCCCCGGCTGCGACCCGCTTGATGAGCGCTACCCGCGTCCTGGCCGTCATGGCAGGCCGCAGACCCATCTGTCCGCGCTCCGGGACGGGAGAAAGTCCATAGAGCGCGATCCCCGGACGCACCATATCGAAGCGCAAGTCCGGCCGGGTCATCGTCGCGGCGGAGTTGGAGAGATGTAAGAGCCCAGGCTCAAGACCGTGCTGCTCGGCGTCAGCGACCGTCTCCCGGAACCTCGCCGCTTGCTGATCGATGATGGGGTGGTTGGGCTCGTCTGCGTGGGCGAGGTGGGAGAAGAATGAGGTCAGAACGACCGCGTCTTCCGCTACGGCTTTCCGCAGAGCATCACGCAGGACGGGCCACTCGAAGGACGAGACACCGTTACGGTTGAGCCCCGAATCGACCTTCACCGCGATGCGCGCCTGTATTCCAGTTAGCCGCACCGACCGGAGAACACCGTCAAGGTGGCGCGGCGACGCCACACCAATATCGACGTTTCGTGACAGCACCGGCGCGAAATCAGTGTCGGGCGTGTGTAGCCAGCACAGCAGCGGCGCATCAATACCGGCATCCCGGAGGTGTACTGCCTCCTCGACTGTCGCGACGCCGAGTTGCGATGCGCCCGCAGCGAGCGCCGCCCGTGCGACTGGCACCGCGCCGTGGCCGTAACCATCTGCTTTGACGACAACCATGACGTCCGCAGACCCAGCGCATTCCCTCAATACCTCGGTGTTCGCAGCAATGGCCCTCAGATCGACCGCGGCTTCGAACTGTGGGCGGGATGCCACTTCGCTCTGCAGCGGCGATGCGAACCCGCCCGGCGTGGATGTTCCGTGCATGGAAGTCACGGTGCAGATCCTGCCATCAGCGACCGGTATCCGGCACGCTTGGTGGCATCCGCCACACCGGGTGTTGCCGCTAATCGCAATGCGCCGATGGCTGGACGCACAGCACCCATCAGCGTCGATGCTGAAGCAGGTGCGCCCGGGGCGCCCGCCGCTATGAGTGCCGCGCGTGCGTGCACGTGTGCGCCCATCGCAGCAGCGATTAGCGGTGACGCGCCGCTGGCCAGCAGTGCACCCACGATTCCGGAAAGGACATCCCCAGAACCGGCGGTCGCCGCCCAGGAACTTCCGGCCTCAACGACGAGGACTTCGCCGGAAGGATCAGCGATCACTGTCGCTCGGCCTTTGAGTAGAACCGTGACGCCCCAGTCCGAAGCGAGCTGCTGCGTCGCAGCGAGCCTGTCGGGGCTGGGCGCCGCACCCGTAAGCCGCTCGAACTCCCCCGCGTGCGGTGTCAGGAGGGTCGGCGCCTTTCTCCCGCGCACCAGGCTGGGGTTGTGAGCTACGAGCGTTAATCCATCGGCGTCGACGACAGTGGGGAGCTCCTGCGCGAGAAGCGCAGCGAGCACCTTCGACTCCTTCTTCCCGGTTCCGAAACCTGGACCCGCGACCCAGGCCTGAATGCGGCCAGCGTCCTCGATCGCTGTGGTCGCGATGACTTCTGGGTACCGTGCAAGCACCTGCTCGCGCGCGGTTCCGGCATACCGGACCATTCCCGACTTCGCTGCCACCGCGCCGCCCACGCACAGTACGGCCGCACCGGGGTAGACGTCGGAGCCCGCCGAGATGCCCACGACGCCTTGTGTGTACTTATCATCCTCAGCGGCCGGCACCGGCCACGCTCCGCCAACTTCCGTATCTGTCAGCGATTGCACCATCGACTTGGGCAGTTCAAGACCGATGGGTACGTACACGATTCGCCCACATTGATGTGCGGCAAGGGCATGAACACGTTTGTACCCGCCGAAAGTGACGGTGAGTGCAGCCTGAACTGCGGGGCCGTCTACGCTCCCCGTGTTGGGGTCGACTCCACTTGGCAAATCGACAGCCACAATTGGCGCGGTGACGGCCGCGACGTGCCGAGCCGCGTCGGGCCGCAAGGACCCTTTGCCTGAGATGCCGACGATGCCATCGAGCACGAGGTCGGCAGGCCCAAGTTCGGCAACAACACGACCACCGGCCTGCAGCAACGCTCGCAGTCCGGCTTTGTGGGCCCGCTCCGGTTTCAGCAGCACCGCCTCAACCGCGACGCCCCGTCGACGCAGGAACGCGCCCGCCCAAAGCGCGTCGCCACCGTTGTCACCAGAGCCTGCGAGCACCCCGACGCGCCGCCCCGCAATGCCACCGGTCCGTCGTCGGAGTTCGGCTGCTACCTCGGCCGCTAACCCCCACGATGCGCGGCGCATCGGTACCCCCTCCGCAACACGTGCGAAGAGTTCCGCCTCTGCGGTCCGAATTTCGTCAGCAGTGAAGTACGGGACTGTCATGCCAGCTCACCAGACCGATTACTCGACGGTGACGGACTTTGCCAGATTCCGCGGCTTGTCGACGTCGTACCCTCGGGTTTGAGCGACCTGGGCTGCGAAGACTTGCAGCGGGATGGTCGACAGCAGTGGCTGAAGCAGCGTCGGAGACGCGGGAATCTCGATGAGATGGTCCGCGAATGGGCGCACCGCCTCGTCTCCTTCTTCCGCGATGACGATGGTTTGTGCCCCGCGCGCCTGGATCTCTCTGATGTTGCTGAGCAGCTTCGAATGCAGCACCGCACGTCCCTTGGGTGACGGCATGACGATGATGACCGGCAGGCCGTCTTCGATCAGCGCGATCGGGCCGTGCTTCAACTCACCTGCAGCGAAACCCTCAGCGTGGATGTACGCAAGTTCCTTGAGTTTCAGGGCGCCCTCAAGCGCAACGGGGTACCCCACGTGGCGGCCGAGGAAGAGGATCGTCGACTGCTGTCCCAGCTCACGGCCCAGTTCACGGACGTTTTCGACGTTCGACAGCAGTTTCTCGATCAGCGCGGGCATTTCCGCCAGATCCTTGAACTCCCGCGCAACCTCATCGGGATACTTCGTGCCACGAGCCTGCGCGAGCGCGAGACCAACAAGGTAGTTGGCCGCGACTTGTGCAAGGAAGGCCTTGGTCGAAGCCACACCTATCTCTGGTCCCGCATGGGTGTACAGCACCGCATCAGACTCACGAGGGATCTGCGAACCATTGGTGTTGCATACCGCGAGCACACGAGCCTTCTGGTCGCGCGCATGGCGCACCGCTTCAAGCGTGTCCGCTGTCTCGCCTGACTGTGAAATCGCAACTACCAGCGTGGACCGGTCAAGCACAGGATCCCGGTAGCGGAATTCACTTGCGAGTTCTACTTCGACAGGCAGCCGAGCCCAGTGCTCAATCGCGTACTTCGCCACTAGTCCAGAGTGATAGGCCGAGCCACACGCCACGACGAAGACCTTGTCGATATCGCGAAGGTCCTGGTCCGAAAGCCGCTGCTCATCAAGGACGATGCGCCCGTTGGTGAAATGTCCACGCAACGTGTCCGCGACTGCGAGGGGCTGCTCCTCGATCTCCTTGAGCATGAAGAAATCGTGGCCGCCCTTCTCCGCGGCCTCGAGGTCCCAGTCAATATGGAACGGATGCCCGGCTTCGGGGTTCCCGTCGAAATCCAGAATGCGGTACTCGTCCGCGGTGATCACAACGACGTTGTCCTGGCCGAGTTCCACGGCTTCACGAGTGTGCTCGATGAATGCAGCAACATCTGAGGCAACGAACATCTCGCCCTCGCCGACACCGACAACCAGCGGCGTGGATCTGCGCGCAGCCACGATCGTGCCCGGGTGATCAGCGTGGGTGAAGACGAGCGTGAAGGCCCCTTCAAGGCGGCGCAGCACTTTCAGCGCGCTCGCCTCGAAATCACCGGCCGTGTCACCCTCCGCGTAAGCGCGAGCGACAAGGTGCACCGCAACCTCAGTGTCCGTGTCACTGAGCAACTCCACGCCGGCATCTTCGAGTTCGCCGCGCAGCGGCGCGAAGTTCTCGATGATGCCGTTGTGGACAACCGCGATACGCCGGGTTTCATCGGTGTGCGGATGCGCGTTCCGATCCGTCGGACGCCCATGGGTAGCCCATCGAGTATGACCCATCCCGGCAGTACCCGCGAACTCGCCCTGCCCTGCCTCCGCCAAAGCGGATTCAAGGTTGACAAGCCTGCCGGCCCGCTTTTCTATTGCAACGCTGCCCTGCCCGTCGAGCACTGCCACGCCTGACGAGTCATAACCCCGGTATTCCATCCGGCGTAGTGCCTCGACAAGGATGTCTAGTGCTTCGCGGTGGCCGACATACCCGACAATCCCGCACATAACGCAACAGCCTACTTCCCTTTTCAAGTGATAGCCGCGCGTCTCGTCAATCGGCGGTGCGCACTTGCCCACAGTAGGCGTTGACCAGCGACGTTCCTCACCTCGGCCGAGTGTCGCGGCTTGAATCGCCGTCACCGACATTCACGCGCGTCTCACACACTTGCCCCGAGACCCGGGGAATGTGAGCTAACGTCGACAACGTGGCGTCAAACCCTAAGAAGCTCGTTGCAAAGCTGTCGCGACGCGGGCCGCACCGCGTGCTGCGCGGCGATCTCGCGATGGCTGGCATGCCAGGACTTGTTTTCACGCCGGAGAGCGGGTTCAGCCTGCCCGCGATCGCGTTCGGGCATCAATGGATGACCAGCCCCGACCGTTACATCGGAACCTTCAAACATCTCGCGTCATGGGGTTTTGTTGTCGCGGCCCCATCGACCGAACGCGGTCTCGTACCATCCGCGAACCGGCTGGCCGCCGATCTCAACACCACCCTGGAGATTTGCACGAGTGTCCGGCTCGGGCCTGGCGAAATCAGCGTTCATCCCTCGAAGCTCGCTCTCGCTGGACACGGCTTCGGGGCGGGCGCTGCGATTCTCGCTGCGGCTGCTCGTTCCGGGAAGCAAGTCAAAACGGTGGCGTCGCTGTATCCGGCACCCGTCAGCCCCTCAGCGGAAAGGGCAGCGGCGAAACTTGACGTCCCCGCCCTCATCCTCGCGGCTGAACTGAAGTCGATTTCCTCGAACGCGCGCGCGGTAGCTGCGGAGTGGAAGGGGGATGCTGTGCTTCGTCTCGTGGAGAAGTCAACGGTTGCCGGCATCCTCGAGGGACGCAGCATGCTGAACTGGCTTGGACTTGGTAAAGGCAATCGGAAGACGCAGCGAATCACGCGGGCCCTGCTGACGGGCTACCTACTTTCCCAGCTCGCGGAAGACAAAACATACAACGTTTTCGCCGATCCCGAGGTGCCCCTGAAAGGCACATTCACGGTGGACCCCACCGACCCGTTGCCTGAGGACGAATTCATCGCGCTCTTCGCCCCGCCGACCGAGGCCCAGCCGCTAACTGGTCCGTTCACGGTGCAGGCCGAAGTCACTGGACCGATGGAGCAAGGCGCCGGAGGACTCCTCCCGCGGCGCTGACGGCTCCTCCCACAGCAGAGTCGTCTCCGTGCCCTGGTTCGGCGCCGGTGTAACGGGCTCCGGTATCGCTTCAGCCAGAAGCTGAGGCGCAGGCTCGCTCACAACCTCCACGCTCGTGTTGATTGCGGTGATGGCGCCGATGGCGGTCGCTGCCCGGATGAACTCCGCGGTGACGGTCTCGTCGCAGGACACGCACTCCGCGACGATGCGGCGCTCGATTTCCTCCGCGAAAGGCAGTAACCGCTCTCGCACCCATCGGCTGACTCCGTCCTGCACTAAGCCCAGCTCCAGGAGCGACGACAAGAGTTTGTTGTCCGAAAGGTGCTCGACAATTGCGGAGAGGTCGCGGACGGCCACCCCGTCTAGTGCCGTGTTGCTCAGTGCGCTCAATGCGCGAAACTTGTGACAGAGCGCCGCCGCCACACCGTCCGCCGCACGCTCAAGTACTCGCGCGGCTTCAGCTGTTCTCTCGCTTGCCTGCCGTGAAATCTCTGCATGCTGTAAAGCCTGCGCTGCCGCCGCACCGTGAAGGACCTGCGCTGCCGCGTGTTCTTGCATTGCAGCGTCGGTGAGGAGTTGCGTCATTCTGCTCGCCAGCGTCGCAATCGCCGCACAATCCGCGAGATCGATACGCTCTTCTGCGGTCATCAGCGCGACCAGTTCAGCTGCGCCATAGGCGGGGGCATACCCTTCGCTCGGCTCGCCCACAGTGTGAGCAGCCCGCACCGCGACGTCGCCGACGCCGGCAAGAACTCGTATTGCCTCCGAATGGGCGCCGATCAGATTGCGGACGTGCAGCGCAGCGGCCCCGGAGACCCCGGAGAGCGCTGTCACAGCTCAAGTCCGTGTGATAGTGCCACCGTACGGAGGTACCGTGCGTTGTCCTGCTCCTGGTGCGTGAGGCTGTCCATCGCAGCCGGGATGCTCACCGCGAATTGGCTGCGAGTGACAGCGTAGGCTTCGGTCCAGTTACGAAGCTCTGCACATGCCCGGTCGATAGCTGCCTCGCCAGACTGCAGAAGCTCAGCATGACGCGATAGGAGTGCGGCGTCCGCCGCGGCACTTGCGGCACGAGCGAGCCGCGCCCGCACTTCGATCGCAGCGTCAAGTCCTACCGTAATTCCGCTACCCACACCGATCCCCTTGCACCAATTGATCCCCAACGGGGGCATACCGTGGGTAGACGCATGTGCGTGCCGGTTGGTTCCACCGGCATGACTAGAGGTTGGGAAGTTAAACAGCCGAGACCGTGCGCGCGAGACCCTCAGCGAGCTTTTGCGCTTGTTCCGCGGATGCCGCCTCGACCATCACCCGGACCAGCTGTTCGGTACCTGACGCGCGCAGAAGTACCCGGCCGGTCTCACCCAGCTGGCGTTCGGCATCCGCGATAGCCGCAAGCACAGCGGTATCTCCGGCCACAGCCGCCTTGTCTGACACACTGACGTTGACGAGAACCTGGGGAAGTACAGTCATCACCGCTGCGAGATCGTGGAGCGACTTACCGGTTTCAGTCATCCTGGCCATTAGCTTCAGCCCGGTCAGTATCCCGTCGCCGGTCGTACCGAACTGCGGCAACACAATGTGACCCGACTGTTCACCACCGAGCGAAAACCCTCCCGCACGGAGTTCCTCCAGCACGTACCGGTCACCTACAGCAGTTGTTCGCAGAGCAATACCCGCGTCCTTCATCGCGAGATGAAGTCCCAAGTTACTCATGACGGTGGCGACGAGTGTCTTATGCGCCAATTCACCCGCATCACGCATCGCCAGGGCAAGAATCGCCATGATGGCATCTCCGTCGATCGCGTTGCCACGGCTATCGACCGCGAGGCAGCGATCAGCGTCACCATCGTGTGCTATACCGAGGTCGGCGCCATGCGCTGTCACTGCTTCCTGCAGCACACTAAGGTGTGTTGATCCGCAGCCCTCATTGATGTTGAGGCCGTCGGGGGAATTGTGGATCGGGATAACCGAGGCGCCGGCGGCCTGATAGGCGACAGGTGCCGCCTCTGAAGCAGCGCCGTGAGCGCAGTCGACAACCACGGTCAGTCCAGCGAGTGATTGCGGCACAGCTAAATTGAGGTGGTTGAGGTAGCGCGGCAGGGCGTCCGCTGCATCAGTGATGCGGCCCACCGCCGAGCCAGTGGGCCGCGCAGAGGATGAGCCCGCGCTTACGATGGTCGCGATCTGATCCTCAGTGGCGTCGTCTAGCTTCTGACCGCCTGGTCCGAATATCTTGATGCCATTATCCGGCATCGGATTGTGGGAGGCGGAGATCATGACGCCAAGCGCAGCATCATAGGCGCTCGTCAGATACGCGACAGCGGGGGTCGGGAGAACGCCAACGCGAAGGGCATTCACGCCCGCAGCGGTCAGACCCGCGCAGATCGCCGCTTCGAGCATCTCACCGCTCGCGCGCGGATCCCGGCCGACCACCGCCACCGGATGCCTGCGACCACGGGGGTCGTGCGAAGCGCGGGTCAAAACCTCGGCCGCAGCACCGGCGAGGGCAACTGCGAGTTCCACAGTCAGTTCGGCATTCGCGAGTCCTCGCACACCGTCGGTACCGAACAGTCGGCTCATCCGCGCTTCCACACCTTTCTTCGCTGCTGCGGCCTCACAAGATCGCAACAGCCTCCTCAGACGAGTGAGAGCAGGCGCCGCGCGCGGCTACCTGCTCTCACACACACTATCCCCGTACTCACCGTGAAGGTCAGTATCGGTGACGAATCACCGCTTCGAGTACTGGGGTGCCTTACGGGCCTTCTTGAGACCATACTTCTTGCGCTCAGTCGCACGGGCATCCCGGGTGAGGAAGCCGGCCTTCTTCAGCGCCGGACGATCATCAGGGGTGACCTCGATCAGCGCGCGGGCGATCGCGAGGCGAAGCGCACCGGCCTGACCCGATGGGCCTCCGCCGTGCAGACGAGCGTGAATGTCGAAGGAAACCTCACGATCGACTGTCACCAGCGGAGCCTTGATGATCTGCTGGTGAACCTTGTTCGGGAAGTATGCCTCGAGACTGCGCCCGTTCAGCTTGAAGTTGCCCGAGCCTGGCAGCAGGCGAACACGGACAACCGCTTCTTTCCGCCGGCCGACTGTCTGGATGGGACGGTCAAGCACGATCGGAGCCGGTGCGGCCACAGGTGCTTCTGCTGAAGCCTCTTCAGCGACGTCTTCTACGACGATTTCGTCGGCACCCTCACCTGCGGGCGCTGCAGCCTCAGGGGCCTCAGCGGCTTCGGGGGTTTCAACTGCTTCGAAGCCTTCTTCGACATTCTCGAATTCAGGCGCTGTCACGTTCTGTTCCTCTGGCGTCGTCACTGGGCCACCTGCTTGATCTCGAACTGAACGGGCTGCTGAGCTCCATGGGGATGATCCGGGCCTGCGTAGACCTTGAGCTTCTTACGGACCTCGCGGCCAAGCTTGTTGTGCGGGATCATCCCATAAACTGCCTGCTCAACGAGGCGGTCCGGACGAGTGTCCAGCGCTTCACCGAGCGTGCGGGATTTCAGGCCGCCCGGGAACCCTGAGTGGCGGTAAATCATCTTGTCTTCGCGCTTGTTGCCGCTGACGGCAACCTTCTCCGCGTTGATGATGATCACGTAGTCACCACCATCAGTATTCGGGGCGAAAGTAGGCTTGTGCTTACCGCGAAGCAATGTCGCGGCCTGCACTGCGAGCCGTCCGAGCACCACATCGGTAGCGTCAATGACGTACCAGGTGCGCGTGACGTCGCCAGCCTTAGGGCTGTACGTGGACACGGTTATTCCTCGTCTTCATGTTCTGTCTGCTGCCGGCCAGGCGATCCAGCGGGGTTACTCCGGCGGCCGGTTGAGACCCGGAACCCCTGCAAATGCTGTACGCCAACGGAAGACTTTACCGGTACTTCCGAAATCTGGTCAAACCGGCACTCTTCCGTTCGCGGATGCCCAAACTCTGAGCGCGTTTACCCTGCCCACTGATTCATCGCGGCGCGCTCCGCTGCAGCCATCTGGTCGTTGCCGCTGCCGACAGCACGGCCAATGGACTCCAGAACCTGATTAAGACCCTGTGCAGCCTCATCCCAGCGGCGCTGCTGTGCCTGGTATGCCTCAGCAGCACTGCCAGTCCAGTCCGCAACTAGTGGCGCAAGGAAGGATTTCAGGTCGGCAAGGTTTGCGTTCATTTGTGCTGTCGACACGGCGATATCGGAGCGAAGGGTCTCGATCTGGCCGAAGTTGTACTTAATCGTCACGCTGGGTCCTTTCAGACGTTGATGGCATCAGGGATTGGCAAATCAGAGGCGAAGTAGCCCGCCGGCAGTGTTCAGTGCGCTGGTGTGGCTCTGTTGCGTCTGGTCATAGGAAGAACTGTTCGACCGGATCGCGTCACTGATTGCGATCAGGGAATCATTAAGCTTTCGCGCTTCGCTGTCCCACCGGACTATCAGTGCATCGAAGGCGCGCCGCGCTTCGCCCTCCCATGCGCCGTTCACTGCGGCGGCTTTCCCGCGCAAAGCGCTGAGCAGGGCCTGCACATCAGCGTTAACCTGCGCGACCCGATCGGCCGCGGTTGTCATGGTCGCGGTGGTTGTCTGCATCTGCTGCGTCATTCGAATACCTCCCTATAGCTGGTGCTAATGCCGTCTACGGCGGCACATAAGGATCAGACGCCGCAACCGCGGCACCGGTTCCGCCGATCTTCGACTTTTTCGAAAGCAGCCTGCCCAGTCAGACAACCTGGAGAGATTCGAGGACCACCAGACAGGGATAGTCCACCGGCGCTGCGTCCGGTCCGCCATCACAACCGACTGTGAGCTGACGGCCACCAGCCAGAACCACGTACCACTGCAGTGGCCAGCCGCGGTCAGTCAACTCTTCGTACGCGAGAGCGACATGACGCGGCAGAAACGCACCACCCGCAGTTTCCGCAAGGTCCGGGTCGGCATCGAGCTCGCGCCGAAGCTCAGTAACGGCGCTATCCGAATGCACGCCGGAACGCAGTGAAGTTAGCGCGAGCAATATTCGGTGTTCCGGGTTCTCCCGCGCGCGCAGTTCAGCCCGGAAGTCTCCCGTTTCCTGCTCGCCAGCCACGTCGTTCCAGCTCACGTACCAACTCTCCGGCAGCGTAAAAGCGACGTCGCCGATCTGCGCACTGGGTTCCTGCGTGAGGCGGCTGCCGCGGAGATCATCCTGCCCAGGCGCAGCAACTTCCAGAGCGGGCGACGGCCCTTCCGTGCCACCATGCGGCTCGTCATTCTTGAGGCCGCTGACAACAGCGGCGAGCAGGCCCAGAAGGGCAACCACTGCAGCGGCCGCACCAACCCACCGGCCGGTGTATTTACGCCCCGGCATGGGCGGCAGGCCAAACCGCTCGACCGGCACGATGCCATTCCCCTCGGGAAGTGACGGTCCGGCCAGCGCGGCTGCGCCGGCCGCAATTGCGCTCACGTGCTGAGGCCCGATAAATGTCATTCCGTCCGCGTCACCGCCGGGCGACCCGCCATTGGGAGAGATCACGAAGCAATTAGCATTCGCGTCGATGGTCCGTGCGAGTCGGCGTATCGCTTCACCGTCGTCCGAGGCGCACGCGTCCGAGCCGAAGTCAATGGACGCTATCGCTGCTTGCCGGACGAGGGTCGCACAGTACGTAACCCAGTGCAGTTCGATCACCAATGCGTCACCGCGCTCGCTCACACCCTCAGTAAGAGCGAGCGCGAAGGGAACGAGGATCACCTCACCAGCCGAGGACAGGAGGACTGACTCAAGCATCGCAGTCTGGTCTGGACTCCAGTGCGTGGGATGGACTAGAACGATTCGATCGACAGACGCCGAGACGAGACCTGCGCGCGCGAGGACAGTCGCGACGACGTTCCTCATCGCGTGCGCACTGTGCCGCAGAACAAGATGAGTGTCCCTGAGATATGTCCACGGATGCGGTTCATAGTGATCGAGGTCCGCTTGTCCGCGCTCCCACGCTTCAGCCCCAGCGATGAGAGTCCCGGCATCGTCGTAAACGCCGACCGGGGTGCTTCGCGTTCCCGCCGCTGTGCACACCCAAATGTCTGATTCCATTAGGACAGCGATGACGCTGCTGCCGTTCATCACAGCGACGGCAAGGATGCAAGCTGGACGAGTTGTTCGCCTCCGCTGCGCGTGATCAGTGTGCCCCGCCCAGGAGGCAACGCCGAAGGACGCACGGTGCCCAGCAGCACACCCTCGTCACGACTTCCATTCATGACCAGGCCGATGGGCGACAAATCCCGCAGCGCCGCCATCACCGGCTCGAAAAGCGCCCGGGAGGCGCCCCCGGCGCGGCGAGCAACGATGACGTGCAGGCCCACATCTTTCGCTTGAGGCAGCAGATCGAGCAACCCGCTCAAGGGATTACCACCGCTAGTCGCGACGAGGTCGTAGTCATCAACGATGACAAAGACCTCCGGCCCCGACCACCACGAGCGGTCGCGCAGCTGCTGTTGAGTTGTTTCTGGGCCGGGCAGCCGCGCACGCAGGTGCGAGCCGAGTTCAGCAACCATTGCCTGCAAGTTCGCCGCTGAGACGGCGTACCCGGCAAGATGTTCGGTATCGACCACGCCCAGCATCGTGCGCCGGAAGTCAGCGAGCAGAATCTTCGCTTGTGCCGGGGTGTTCTGCGCCATGATGCTCGCGCAGATTGATCGTAGTAGCGTCGTCTTGCCTGACTCCGCGTCGGCGAACACAACCAGGTGCGATTGTGAGCTGAAATCGATTGAGACAGTGGCAAGTTCAGCCTCATCAATACCCACTGGTATACGCAGCCTGTCGCTCGGTCGCGCGTCAGGGCCCGGCTGCGCGGTGATAATTTCTTCACGGGGCAACTCCGTGGGGAGCATCCGAACGGGCGGCGCGCTCACGTTGCCGCAACGGTGCGAAAGTTCCTCTACCGCTGCCTGAGCAACGGTGGCCAGGTCAGCAGTGTGGGTATCTCGCGCATCAATCGCAGGCACGGCTACCACCATGTGCAGCCCCTCTTTGGTCAATCCACGGCCCGGCTGGTTCTCGGGGACGGATTTGGCGGCACGGCGATTCATCTCCGAGTCACCCGGATCACCCAGGCGAAGCTCGATGCGCGTACCTAGCTGGTCTTTGAGCCCAACCCGGAAGTCCGACCAGCGTGAGGCCGTGAGCACGACGTGCACGCCGAACGACAGTCCCTGCGCGGCGAGCGCGGTGATCGGTTGTTCCAGTGATTCGAATTCTTGACGTACCGTCGCCCACCCGTCGACGATGAGGAAAACGTCGCCATAGGGTCCGCATCCGGGCATGCCAGCGCGTTCTTCAGAATCACCCTCATGTGCCTGTGCGCGCAGGCGGCGATACGCTGCCATGGAACTAATTCCGTACTCTTTGAATTCTTGCTCGCGCTGGCGCGTGATAGCAGTGATCTCAGAGATAGTCCTGCGCACCCGATCCGGTTCGAGACGGCTGGCCACTGACCCAACATGGGGTAGCGCCGAAACCCCTCCGAGTGATCCGCCCCCGAAATCGAGACAGTAGAACTGGACTTCACGAGGCGTGTGAGTCGCCGAGAGCGCCATAATCAGGGCGGACACCGCCGTGGACTTGCCAGCCTGAGGACCGCCCACAATCGCCATGTTTCCCTGTGCCGCCGACAGATCGATGGTCAGCGGCTCCCTGCGCTGGTCGTAAGGACGGTCAATAAGGCCGAGGGGTACCCGCAAAGGGGTCCGGACGCGACTAGGTTTTCCTGCGAAAATTCGATTCACCGGTGGTACCAGCTGCCCGATCGTGGGCGACTTGTCTAAGGGCGGTAGCCAGACCTCGTGCGCCTGCGGCCCGTATCCGCGCACACCCGCCAGAACCAGTTCGAGTACGGTCTGTTCCATCAATGCAGGTTCTTGCACGGAACTGGCTTCTGCCTGCGGCGCTGCTCGCGACGATTCACCGTCGTCGGACAAAGCGACGCGCTGCACGAGGAACGGTCTGACGCGAAGGTCGGACGAGAGCGTGCGCACACTCGCCTGGCTCACGAGCGGCGGCGGCACATACTTGCCGGAAACGTAAGACGCCGAGAAACGGACCGGCTCGGCCGCGTCAATCTTCAAGTAGCCCGACCCTGGCACCGGGGGCAGATGATAGGCATCGGGAACTCCTAGTACCGCCCTGGACTCCTGCGCCGAGAAGGTCTTAAGACCCACCCGGTACGAAAGGTGGCTTTCCAGCCCACGCAGCCGTCCCTCTTCCAGTCGCTGACTAGCGAGAAGTAGATGCATGTGCAGTGATCGCCCCAGTCGGCCGATCGCCACAAACAAGTCCGCGAAATCTGGCTTCTGACTGAGCAGTTCGGAGAACTCGTCAACCACGATGAACAGCGCCGGAAGCGGTTCGAGGCGGGCGCCCCCGGCCCGGGCACGCTCGTATTCGCCTACGTTTGCGTAGTTTCCCGCGGCCCGCAACAACTGTTGGCGGCGATTCATTTCTCCTTCCAGCGCATCTCGCATCCGGTCGACCATCGTGAGTTCGTCGGCGAGGTTGGTGATGATCGCCGCGACGTGAGGGGCGCCCTCGAGACCGAGAAACGTTGCACCGCCTTTAAAGTCGACGAGAACAAGGTTCAGTGAATCTGGCGAATGCGTCGCAATGAGGCCGAGGACAAGGGTCCGCAAAAACTCCGACTTACCGGAGCCTGTCGCGCCGACGCACAAACCGTGCGGCCCCATGCCTCCTTCCGCAGATTCTTTGAGATCGATTTCGACGCTGGTGCCGTCCTCTCGGAAGCCGACTGGAACTCGTAACCGGTCCCGTCCGGTGCGCGGACGCCACATCTTCTCCGCGTTGAAACACGCGATGTCACCTGCCCCGATCATCGTCGGCCAATCGGGAAACAGCACGCCGTCGCTGTCCGTACCGAGTGGCGCGCTTCCGGGCGACGCTAGCCGGTATTTGGCGATTGTCATCGCGAAGGCCTTCGCCGCGGTGGCACTGACCCCATCTGCCGCAGCGAACATTTCAGTACCAGATGGGCCGTCGGCACCAATCTGGCCCCCGCGCGACACCAAGACGATGCCTTTTCGCGCGGAAAGATCAGTGCACGAACCTCCGATATCGATCAATGTGACACCGTCGATTCCGTCGCCGGCTAACAGGCTCTCGTCGCCGTCGACGGTGCCTCCGTCGATGATGAGCACAATGTGCGGGTTCCCCGCTGAGACCGGGGCGTTGCGCATGAATCGGGGGCGATCCGCGATGAGCGGCGCAATCAGTTCACCTGCTTCGTGCAAGGTATTCACAAACAACCGCAGTTGGCCCGCGCTGTCGCTTTCACTCGGATGCCGGGCGTGCGGCAGCCACTTCACCCACTCCCATCGTGGTGTCTGCTCCGTGCCCGCGACAATCACCACGAGGAGATCATCCGGACCGTGGAAGGTGGCAAGCTGGCAGAGCGCAGCCCGCACAAGCGCTGCAGAGTCTTCGTGACAAGGCTCCTCGGAGACGAGTGTGATAGACGCGAACCCGCGAAGCGCGAGGGCGACGGGCAAGTCAGGAACAACGGAATGCGCGCGCACGAACCGGCGGAGCGCGATGACCGAAATAGGTTCGAGGTCATCGGTGGGCCCGGTCTCTGGAGGGACTAGCCTCATCGCGAGCCGCTGGGCACCCTTTCCGATCCGCACGGAAAGGTATTCAGCGTCTTCGGGCCGCCGTTCCCACATGCGCCGAGTTCCCGTTACGGTCCACAGCGCGGCGGGGTCTGGATGGTGCCACTCGAGCGAAACCCGCTGCTCCGCAGCCGCGCCCACCACTTCTTCCCGTGTGTCGCTGAGATATCGGAGGAAGTCTTTGCGCTGCTCGTTCAGCTCAGCGGTGCGAGCGCCGCCGCCGCGACCACCGGAAGTCGCGAGCATGCCGAGCATCGACACGGCCATCATGAGCGGGAACATCAGCATCATCGGATTGGCCGCCATCCCGGAGGTGAAGAGCAGCGCAACCATGCCGAGCATCGCCAGCACCATCACGAGGGGCAACAACTTCTGCAGCAGGCTGCCCGGCACCGCGCGTGGCAGTTCAGGCGGCGTCTGCAAGCCGAGCTCACCGCCGGGCATGCGCGGCGGTTCCGCGCGAACACCACGAAAGACCTGAACTGTGCCCATCAGCACGCCCCCCTGAATTCCCGCCTCACGTGGTGAGACCAGGCAGCCCCCCAGCTGCCCGACTGTCAGAGCCCGAAACTACCGGGTGCCACTGACAGATTTCTGCACTAACAAGCGGTCCGTCGAAGTAGGAACCCGGATTTTTCGAATACCGGCTGATCACCGCATACTGGACATGCTCGGTACTGATGATGGGGGAATCTCGGTTCGGGCGCAAATGATGGCTTGCAGAGCAGCCATGTGAATATTGGGGGGAATTCTGTGGTTCAGCGCTTATCAGAATCACTGCAGCCGGCGAGTGGTCCCACACTGTGCCATGTCTGCGTCGTGACCGGTCACACCCAGGTTGACCTGGCGCTACCTGACAGCGTGCCGCTTCTGCTGGTACTGCCGCGCCTCGCCGAGATCGTCAGTTCCCGGGAAGCTGGGCCCGAAGCCGCACCAACTACAGTCGCAGCTACTCAGTGGACCCTTTCGCGCCTTGGAGAAGGTCCGCTCGATCTCGATCTTTCCCTCGCTCGACTTGGTGTCCGCAGTGGCGAGGTGCTTGTGTTGAGTCCTGTCGAGGCGGCGCCGCCCGCGCCGCTGTTCGACGATGTCATCGAGGCCGTCGCTGAACATTCCGCGCAGAAGGAAGCCGCCTGGGCAGTGGGGCGCGGACGGTACCTGAGCTACAGCTCGATGCTCGGCGCTGCGCTCGCAGCCACCCTAGTCCTTGCGACGTCGGAACCGCTGGCTCATTTGCACCTGGCGCTTGCTGGTGTGTTCCTCAGCCCCGTGCTTTTCGCTCTCGCCGTGGCAGCCCGGCGCCGGTGTGACGCGACCGCAACGGGTGTGCTTCTGCTTTCGGCAATTCCGGTCGCTGCCGCCTCCGTCGCGCACCTTATCCCAGGCAATATGGGAGCGCCCCATCTCATCGCGGCGGGTGCGGCCGGCGCGACGATGGCACTTCTGGGCCTGCGCGCGTTTCCCCTGGCAGCAGCTTTACTCATCCCGGCTTTCGGGACGGCAGTGACGTTGAGTTTCGCTGCCATGCTGCATCTTGTCGCGGGTCTGGGCTCAGCGACGATTGCCGCCATCCTGATCGCGGCCGCTCCCTTCGCCATCGCCGCCGCCCCGCGCCTCGCGATGGTGGGCGCCCGCCTGCCGATTCCGCCTGTTCCGGCACCAGGCACTGCGCTGAACGTCGCTGATGCGCTCCACGAGGACGGAAGCAACGACGAGAATGACCCCCTCCACGTCGCTTTGCGCCAGAAGGCAAAAGCTGCGGAACGCTACCTGATTGGAGTCATCGCCACTGTCTCCGCAGTCAGCTCTGCTTCTGCCATTGTGATCGCTACACTGACCGTGACTTCAGGGGAACTGTCCCTGCCCATGACCCTGCTTACCGCGATAGTGGCGGCGGCACTATCGCTCCGCGGCAGGAGCATCGCCGCCACAACTCCGGCCCTCCTGGTCAATGGAACCGGGGCTTTAATGGCAGTGAGCGTCCTGATCGCGGGCGCAGTCAGCGCCCAGGTATCTCCAGACCTGGTTTTTCTGGCCGCGCTCGCAGTGCTTGTGTTGGCGTTCGTTTTCGGGACGCTCGCGCCTGGCCGTTCCTACACGCCGCTGCAGTACCGCCTTGCGGAGCTCGCCGAGTATGGGCTGCTCGCGGCGATCGTTCCAGTCGCATGCTGGGCGCTGGGGGTTTTCATCGCTATCCGGGGTCTGTGATGCACGCTCGAGCTACCAGGATCGCGGCAGTGCTGGCGAGCGGAGTGATTGCAGGATTACTCGCGTTGCACGGGGTGTCGGCCGCGGCACCACCTGAGGTTGATGACGCGTATCTGCCGATGCCTGGCCCCGCGGCACCGCTGGATCTGACAAGTCAGCGGGAAGCCTGTTCTCACGGGTTCGCTGAACCTCCAGGGGTGGTGCTTGGCGCTCCTGACGCGCAGCAGTCGCTCGGTTTCACCCGCGCGTGGCCCCTGACGCAGGGAAACGGTCAGGTCGTCGCAGTAATCGATACCGGGGTGACGCCACACCCGCGGCTCGGTGAAGTGATACCCGGCGGCGACTACGTGAGCAACGGTGACGGCACTGACGACTGTGATGCCCATGGCACATTCGTCGCCGGTTTGATCGCCGCGCGGCCTGCCACGTCGGATGACTTCGCGGGCGTCGCGCCCGGGGCTCAAATCCTTGCTATCAGGCAATCCAGTCTCAAGTTCTCCCGGGCAGCGAGCACCCCTGGCGAGTATCAGTCGGAAAATTCTTACGGCAACGTGCGCACACTCGCAATGGCAGTTCGCCGCGCCGCTGACCTTGGCGCTACGGTGATCAATGTTTCTGAGGTTGGCTGCTCTCCGGCTGGTGGAAATCTCGACGACCGCGCACTTGGTGCCGCGCTCAGATACGCAGTAGATGTCAAGGATGCTGTCGTCGTTGCCGCGGCCGGGAATGTGAGCTCGTCGAGCTCGTGCCGCGATCAGAATCCCGGCCCCGATCCGGGGAGTGCCAGCGGGAGTCCAGATTGGCAGGGAATCTCAACAGTCGCGACGCCAGCCTGGTATGACGACTACGTTCTCACCGTGGGTTCGGTTGATTCAGACGGTCAGCCGTCCGCCTTCACGCTCGGGGGCCCTTGGGTCGACGTCGCAGCGCCAGGCACAGGCATCGTGTCACTCGACCCACGGCCAGGCGGAACGGGCCTGGTGAACGCTGCTTCCCACGGTGGAACGGTGACCATGATCGCGGGCACCAGCTACGCGGCACCCTACGTTTCGGGAACGGTGGCGCTTGTTCGCGAACGATTCCCGCATCTCAGCGCACGCCAGACAATGGACCGCATCATCGCGACCGCGCATCCTCCAGCGCACGGCTGGGATCCCTATGTCGGTTTCGGCGTCATTGATCCAGTTGCGGCGGTGACTGCGGATCTCGACCCAGAGGGGCGGCGCGGATCGCATGGCTACGCTTTGGCCCTCGCGAAGAGGACGGGTCCACCAGAACGGGCCGGAGCTGCGATTGCGGCGCCGAATCCGCCATTCGAGCCGGATCCGCTGCCCAGGACGATCGCCGCATTCACTGTGCTCGCCTGCGCCGCAGTTGGAGCGATCACGCTGCTGGTCCCTTCTCGCCGCGCGGACTGACTGCTACGCCTCGGTCGCCAGGACCCCAGCAATGTACGCGAGTAGCTCGAGTTGCCGCTCATCGGCGCCGTCATCCGGGAGGACCTGTCTCCCGATCGATTCGCCCGTGAAGTAACCAATGACGAATTCGAGTAGCGCGCGGCGAATCACATCGGGAAACACCCGGGTTTCCGGGATCGACTCGACGATGTCTTCCATCGCGCCCAGGTACTGAGCTGACAGCGTAGCCATGCGCGCACGCAGCTCCGCGTCAGTCCGAGCGTGGAACATCAGCTCATGCCACACCATGTTCGTTCGCGACCGTGTGATCCGCCGGACGGTCGAGAGGATGGCTGTGAAGTCACGCAGTCCACGGCCGTCCTTATCACCGAGTTCGCTTCGGAACTCGGTGATCTGGCGATTCGCCACGATTTCAGCAACATGGGCAAACAAGTCGAGCCTGGTAGCAAAATGCCGAAAGAGTGCGCCTTGCGAAAGACCGGCTCGGTCGACAACTTGCTGCACCGACGCGCGCGCATACCCCATCTCGGCGAGCACGTCGATCGCCGCATCGACTAGCGCAGCTATCGTCGTGTCTCGCCGCTGTTGTTGGGTGCGGCGCCGTCCCGTCCCTTCCCCCGCGGTCACGACACCCGATCATATGCCTCGGAACTGCGCACAGGTAGAAGCTCCGCGCGACACCCGGAAAAGCAGTGTCCCCACCGGACCGAGTCCGGCGGGGACACTGCGCTGCACACGCCGAATTACCGCGCGGTGATGGAACGTCCCGCGGACTTCAGATCGTTGCAAGACTCGACGACGCGAGCCGCCATAGCGCCCTCAGCAGCCTTGAGGTAGCTGCGCGGGTCGTACACCTTCTTGTTTCCGACTTCGCCGTCGATCTTCAGCACCCCGTCGTAGTTGGTGAAAAAGTGGTGCGCGATCGGACGTGAGAAAGCGTACTGCGTGTCGGTGTCGACGTTCATCTTGACGACACCGTAGTTCAGTGAATCTTCGATCTCAGACTTGAGGGAACCAGACCCACCGTGAAACACCAGGTCGAAGGGCTTGGCGTCGGCTCCGAGTCCCAACTTGCGAGCGGCGACCGTCTGGCCTTCCTTAAGCACCTCAGGCCGGAGCTTCACATTGCCGGGTTTGTAGACGCCGTGCACGTTGCCGAATGTCGCCGCGAGCAAGTAGCGGCCTTTCTCCCCTGCACCGAGCGCGTCGACCGTTTTTTCGAAGTCCTCAGCGGTTGTGTAAAGCTTGTCATTGATTGCATTTTCAACGCCGTCTTCCTCGCCGCCGACGACGCCAATTTCGACCTCGAGGATGATCTTCGCGGCTTTCGAAAGTTCGAGGAGTTCCTGGGCGATTTCGAGGTTCTCATCGATCGGGATCGCGGATCCGTCCCACATATGTGACTGGAAGAGCGGGTTCTTGCCGGCGCTTACGCGCTCCTGCGAAATGTGAAGGAGCGGCCGGACGAAGCCGTCGAGCTTGTCCTTCGGGCAATGATCGGTATGCAGTGCGATCGTCACGTCGTACTTGTCGGCGATGACGTGGGCAAACTCGGCAAGGGCGACGGAACCCGTCACCATGTTCTTGATCGCCTGGCCGGATCCGAACTCAGCTCCCCCGGTGGAGAATTGGATGATCCCATCGCTTCCCGCCTCCGCGAATCCACGGATGGCGGCATTGATGGTTTCCGACGACGTGCAGTTGATGGCGGGGAACGCGAACGAGTATTCCTTCGCGCGGTCCAGCATCTCGGCGTACGCCTCCGGCGTTGCGATTGGCATTGGGATGGCCCTCCAGATCGACAATTTGCGGTCAGTTTCGAAGTATCGCTCGTTCTCAGTATGGCACCTGCTGCCGTCGCTCAAACAGGTCCTCACGTCACGGACGCGGCCGCTTCCATCAGCATCCAGCCGGATAACTGGACTGACAGGTCCCGCTCCGGAACTGCCGAAGCGCGCACTGCACCATCCTTCATCTTCGATGGGGCGCTGCGAGCATCCGGAAAGGTCGACGGCGCAGCCCAGTTCGCCCCAAATAGTGGGCCGCCTGGAGCGTCGAGATGATTGCGCCATGCCGCCTCGGCCGATCGGAGTACGATTCCCCGCGCCATGCGGCGTGTCTGATGATCACGCTCGTGGTGTTCCGGCAGCGACGTCGCAACGAAAGCCAGATAACGTGCGAGAATTCCCTGGAAGAGTCCGCCGTCACCGCCTCCCGCGGTGCGGATCACTCCTCGTGGCGCTAGTTCCGTGGAGACCGCGGCGACGAGGGTGCGGACACGCTCGGAGTGCCGCGGCGCGGCTGTACGGATGGCCAGTTCAGTTTCGGCACCCAGGACGACACCTTGGCAGTAGGTATATATAGCCTTCTCCACCGTGCCGTCGCCGCGGACTCCGTCGTAAATGAGCCCGCGCTCCGTGTCGACCAGATTGGCGTAAATCCAGTCAGCAATTTCTTCGGCACGGTCCACATGCCCGGTGCGTGCAAGCAGAATCGCCGCCGGACCGTTCGCCGGCGTATTGAAAAAGTCGTCTTTCCGCCGCCATGGGATTCCGCCACCCTCCTCGGGGCTCCAGCTTTCCCTCAGCCGGCCGGTGAGAGTTTCGATCGACTTGCCCATGCGGGACACACCAGCTAAACGGCCACCGCGTTCCAGCGCCAGCCCCAGCCACGCCATGTCGTCGTAGTAACTGTTGGTCCAGCGGCCGGTATTTCGAGCTCTGTGGCCGCGCACTTGCGCACGAATGCGTCTGCGCCGGTCGGGATTAGGGGAACGGACTGCCGCGTCGACCATGCAGTCCAGCAAATGCGCTTGCCACCAGTAATGCCATCGCAGAAAACCCTTGTCCCGCAGAAGCGACGGCCACGCGATAACGCCTAGAGCTGTCGCCGGAAGCATCCACAGGGGGCGGACGTGCCGGGTCAGGATGGCTTGCTCAGCTGCGTCCGCCCGGTGACCCCAATCCTGCTGCATCCTCTCATCGTGCCCTTAAAGCCGGTTCCGCGCTCCGTGAACTACCAGGCTCGTGAAAGATCAGCATGTTGCTGAACCCACGCATGCATCGCGATCCCGGCGGCGACTCCAGCGTTTACACTGCGCGTAGAGCCGAATTGCGCGATCGATACCGTCATAGCTGCCACATCGCGTGCACGCTCGCTGACCCCTGGACCTTCCTGCCCGAAGAGCAACAGGCACGCCCTCGGCAATGTCACTGTCTCGAGGCGCACCGACCCGGGAGTGTTGTCTACCGCAACAACCGTCAGCCCTTCGTTTCGCGCGAAGCCGAGCAACTCGTCCACAGTCGCATGGTGGTGTATGTGCTGGTAGCGATCGGTGACCATTGCGCCGCGCCGGTTCCATCGCCGCCTGCCAACAATGTGCACCGCAGCGGCGGCGAATGCGTTCGCCGTCCGCACCACCGTCCCGATGTTCGCGTCGTTGGCGAAGTTCTCGATGGCCACATGCAGCGGGTGGCGGCGAGCGTCGATGTCCGCCACGATCGCGTCACGTTTCCAATAACGATATTGGTCAACTACATTTCTGCGATCGCCGTGCTCGAGAAGTTCTGGATCGAAACGCGGATCAGGAGGCGGCGCTGTGCCGAACTCGTCCGTCCAGGGTCCCATGCCGACCGATTGGCCCCACTCTGTTGGGCCTGCTGCTTCCTGCGTCCCCACGTCCACCCTGACTGATTTCTCCGTATTTTCTCAGCTTTCCCCAACTGGGGCTGCATCATGCAGTTTTGCGGCCTGTTCGGCCGCTGTTAGCCCGCACGTCACCAGTTTCCAGTTGTAACGTCCACGTTAACGAGGGTAGATTGCGTAGTTATGAAGCGGGTGCGCGTAGTAAGCCGCCGCAGCGGGGCCTGATCGGACTGGCCCCTCGCTGCGGGGTTTCGCGATGCCAGTCCCTCTTCACTGCTTCGAAGGAAACCCCATGAACATTCTTCATCATTCTCCAACTTTTCACCGCACCCGTGCGCGCCGAGATCCTTTCGAGGCGCGGTACGGAGCACCGCTGCCGCTGGGATTGAGGGACGAGGCCGCGGGCATGTCCTGGGACATGTTTGACCAAATCTACTCACCGCGCCGCGGCCGCTATCGCCTGGAGCACTGGCGGCTGCACCATCTCGGCTCAGGCAAAGCCGTGTTCGAAGCCGCTGTCCGGGTTGACGAGGTGCCCCACACGTCGACGGCTGTGGCATCTGGGCCGATCGCAGCACTTACCGGGATGCTGTACGAACTCGGATGCAATATCGAGATCGTCGGACTGCATCAGCGCAAGATCGGCGACCGCACCGCCACGTTTCTGCACGCGGAGCGGGACGAGCGGCGAGCGTGGAGCATGGCGATCAACGAAGACCCGGTCGAATCGTCGCTTCTGGCTATTGTGGCTGCGGCAAATCGTCTGTGACTGCCTGAACGCCGCTTTCGTTCGATGGTTCGGGAGCGGCGTTCTCGGGTGGCACGATGCCCGCACGAATATCAGCAACCGCGGCAAGAAGGAGCGCAAGGAGCGCACCGGCGGCGAGCATCTCGAAGCTCTCTTCAACGACGTTGTCGATGATGAAATACGAGTTTGCGCCCGGGTCGATCCCCGGCATCACCGGCAAGCGCCAATCGAAGAACACCGAGTTGATCCAGTTGCCAAAATGGGCGTACCAGCCCTCGATGTGAGAAGTCTGCGCGCCTAACTGCGAAACTGCGTACAACCCGTACAACGCGATCAGATAAGCGCGGGACCTGGGCGCTCGCCAGACGTGCTTGGCGTAGCGAACCAGTGCATAGAGCGGGAAGAACGCCAGAAACATCATGACCGGCAGCGTGCCGATCACGTGGAAATGCATGCCGAGAATCTCGTATCCCAGCCAGCGTCCCAGCGCCTCAGCAAGAATCAGGCGCACATCTCCAGCCTCCTCAATGAGGATGAAGGCGAAACCGATCGACATGACGAAGAAGAACGATGCGAAACCCGCATGCGGTCCCCCACGCAGGCGTCCCGCAAGGTACCCGGCACCGACCACGAAAAGCGCGATATAAATCCATTGCGCGACTTCGACGATCCCGTCGTTGAACAGCTCCCACCACATCGGCAACAGGTTCTCACTGCGGCCGCCCCAGCCCCAGATATCAACGGCGTACACCGTGAACCATGCGCCGGCAACCACGAGGATGGCTCCGACAAAAACCAGGTGCGCGGGCACACGGAGCAGTCCCGGCCAGCGGTCTGCGCGCCGCGTCTCATCGGTTTTCACCATAACCGGGCATGCTACCCGAGGCGTAACCTGCCGTTTGACACGGTATTACCGGTACATCACCTGCTGGTCACCGGTAAACGCGTCGGGGTCAGCCGCGTCACAGCAGCCTTATTCCGCTTGCGGCCAGTCTTCCAAGGTCCGTTCAAAGATCGATCGCACCGACTCGACGTTTGTGTCGAAATCTTCATCGCTCCACCCGGAGACATCAATGGGGTCACCAACTACGACATCGACTACACCATCCCGCAGCACCTTGCCGTGCTTCCACATCAACTCGCCAGCATTGCGGATGATGAAGGGAATAACCGGCACCCCCGCTTGCCGGGCGATGTGGAACGCGCCTTTTTTGAACCGGCCTAGATTCGGAGTCAGCGATCGAGTGCCTTCGGGTGCTATCACGATCGACAAGCCGCTACGGATCGTCTCCTCGACGGGGCGCAGAGCCTCCCGTGCGCGTGCCGAGTCTGCACGGTCGATGAATACGACGTCAGCTGTCCGGAGAATGGGGCCGAAGATACGGTGCGCCGCCATCTCCTTCTTGACGATCGCGGTGAACCCGCCGCGCAGCACGTGCGCGAGGATGAGTGTGTCGAGTTGGCTTTGGTGATTGAAGACGAACACGGCGGGACGGTGCGACCAGATGTTCTGCTCACCTTTGACGCGCACCGCAATCCCGGCGATGCGCAATGCCACGTCGGCACTGCTCGCGATCGCGGCGTCAACTCCCAACCGATGATCCCTTTTCAGCACACCGCGGCTGAGTCCCGCACCCACGGCACCAAGAAAACCGCCGTAACCTGCGACGGTTCTGACTGCTTGCAAGGGGTTCACCGCGCCCCTGGGCGCGAACCGGAGAATGGGCCAATGCTGCTGCTGGGCCACTCTAGTGAGCACAGTGTCCGGGTTGATGGCGACTGCATTAGCGACCGCGGACAGAACGTCCACGTCCTCGCTTCCGTGTGAGTAGCCGTAGCTCATTTCGAGGTCGAGTGCATGCGATGTTGCGAATCGTCGTACCGCCGCTGCCTTCTCACGACGCCACAGGGGAACGCCCTCGAGATCACCGGTGAGCACTCCACCGTCCGTCGCTAGCTCGGTTGCGAGGACATGCGGCACTCCGAAAGCCCGCGCCGCAGCCTCGGCCAGATAACGGGGTCCTGACGTCACAATCGCTACCGTGTGGCCCTTGCTGAGATGGGCATGGATCAGGTGCCACACTTCGGGATACACGCGACCGGCGATGGTTCTCTCGAACAGTCTCCGCGCGATGGCGTCGACTTCATCATCGGCCTGCCCTGCCCAACTGGGATAGATGGTCCGCACCATGTGCTGGAACGACTCTTCGGTCTTCGAGGTTCGCAGCGTCTTCATCAGGTCACTCGCGATGGCCGCGTTCTGCCCGTGCTGTGTGACCCTCTTCGCGCGAACGGGCCGCAGCGGCGAGTACCCCTGCAGCACTGTTCCAGTGAAGTCGAAAAACACGCCGACACTTTCACCCGACGGCCCTTGACGGATGCGGTCCACCGCCTCACGGATATTCACCCGGAAGCACCTTTCTGTTCGAAGGATCCAGCGCCTCTGCCACACGTATGCGTTCCACGATGGCGCCCAGTCCGGCCGCGAATCTGCGCCGGTCCCTGCCAACTTCCGTGCTGTCGCTCTCCACGAGGCCAAGGTTGTCAGCAAGCTTGAGTGCTGACGAGAACAGCTCTGTCGAGATGGACTCAGGTCCATGCAGGCGGGCCTGCAATACCATCTGCTGACCCACCTTCACGCACTCGCTGAGCAGTGCGTCGCGGTCGATGCGATCGTACGAATTGCGGGCGGCAAGGCGCTCGGCAACCACCAGCTGAGCGTCGAAGAACGACCGTAAAACCCTGTGCGCCATGATGAATCCAGACTGCTCGAGGCGCTCGAGGATTTCCTCGATTGGTGGTTTCCTCTCCTTCCACTGCGGGTCGATGATGAGCATCTCTTCGGTCATCTCCTGCACGAAGTTGTCGCGCTCAGGGAAGAAGAACTCGAACTTCAGCAGAGTGCGCAGATTGTTGGCATAAGACCAGCCGTCACGGATAGGGTCCACGAAACCTGCCTCGGCCGCATCAAGAATGGCAAGTTCCAGCAGCGCTCGATTGACGAACCAATGAATCCCGCTGTTGCGGTAGAAAGCTGCGACGAGATGCTGCCCGGGCTCGATAGAGAAAACTGGCTCGAGCCCTTCACTGTAGGTTGTGACGACACCGGCCGCGGTGAGTTCAGCGAGTACTGCGCGCAAACCTGACTGCGATCGCAGCACCCCAACGTTTCCGGTCGGTATGTTGCGCCGCGAAATGTAACTCAGCACAGGTTCGATCGCCGCGCTGACCTCACCTACTGTGAGGGCACGGTCACGCACTCCCAGCAGGGAGAGCGTCACAAGGGAATTCGCAGTAATAGGCGTCACCCTATTGATCCCTACTGCCACCTCGAAAGCGAGTTTCTGCAGCGCTTTCCGCTTAGCCCCGCTGCGTTCACCGGGGCCTTCCTCGCCTCGCGGCTGAACTGCTTCGAGTGAATCGCCAGCTGACAGCAGCCGGTCACGCATCGATAGTGGGGCCCCGAACCGGATGTAGACACTGCCGGCAAGCAGTCGCTGGGCCTTTGCGTACTTGGCGAGCCACGTGAGCCCCTCTGGCTTCTTTTTCCCGCCGCGCTGCTCGTCTGCGATGGCATCAAGTTCGTGCAGACGCTCGTACGCGATCGAAACCGGAATGATCACCACGTCCTTGACACGACCCACGCGAAGCGCGGAGGCGACGTAGTTCAGCAGCCCATATCGAGGTGGCCGCAATTTGCCAGTCCGCGAGCGTCCACCCTCGAAGTACCACTCGAGGTTGAATCGTTTGGAAAGCAAATATGCGAAATACTCTTCCACGCACGCTTTGTAGATCTCGTCGTCGCCAAAGCTCCGCCGGATGAACACCGTGCCGGCTCGTTTCGCGAGCGGGCCGACCGGCCAGAAGGAGAGATTCGCGCCACCCAGAATGTGGTTTCGAGGGAAGTCATGCCGGGCGAGAAAGTCATTCAGGACCAGAGCATCGGCGTAAGAACGATGTGAGGGAAGGAAAATCAGGGGCAGCTCGCGGTTGATCTTGCGTAGCGTCTCTAGCTGCGAACTGTCGGCATGCACGGTCCACGCGCTCGCGTGCAGCGGCCGCATCGTCTGAGAGAAGAGATCTGTCGCGAGTCGGCTCTGCACTGCAACGAGTTCGCGCAGGCAGTCACGGGCGTGATCAAACGCCTCTTTAAAAGAGATACCCGTATTGTCGGCGACGCCTTTGAGCCGACGCTGGAAGGCGGCTGAATCTAGAATCTGTTCGGCGACAAGACGCGGCACTTTGTAGCGATCGCCGATGACAAGGCGCTCCGACCGCTCCAGTGCCACGACAGCCGAGCGGTGAATGTACCTCGCCAGTGACTGCGGCCCGACCTCTCCCGCCTCCCGGCGGTGCCGCCGACGCAATTCGCTCAGGCGAGCAGGTTCCCCCGTCAGAACCTGGACCCGTTCCGGCGAGCGCTGCACAATCTTTCGCTGCGCCACCACATTCGGGTTGCGCGGATTTGTGAATGTCAGGAGATCCGACCATCTGGCGTAGCGGCCGTCTTCGCGCTCTGGCGGGAACCACGCGACGCGCACTGGCACGACGAGCGGGTCGTCCGTTCGGCCTGCCAGCGCGCCGGCGATCTTCGACGCTTCGAGCAGCAATCGGGACGGCCGTTCGCTCACCGTGCCGTTGAGCTTCTCCCAATTGCCCTCGTCAAGCCAGCGTTCAACGAGTTCCCGCTCGACGCGTGTACGCACATCGGCGAGGAAAACAACAGGACCTACTTCGGCACTAGGTGCGGAATCATTATCCACACCATTCATTCTGCTTAATGCCCGCGCTGCGCGTGGGAGAACTACGCTGTCACTCGTGCGCAGCGACTCCACACCAGGTCACGAGCCCGAGAAATCTGGTCCCGAAGAATCTGAGTCTGACAAATCGGGTACCGGCGAATCTCAGCAGATATTCCAGCACGGCCACGGGCACAGTCACGGGCACAGCGGAGGGCCCGCTCCACTCGGGCCACTAGCTGCCCGCGTCGTGGTCGCGCTTCTTGTCCTGATCGCGATCCTCGTCGCGATCGGTGCTGCGGTGTTGTGGCCGGGGCCCCAACGGGTCGACGTCCCGCTCCCGTTCCAGACCGCGACTGGTGAAGCTGTCGAGACGGAAGCGGGAACGGTAATCGAATCAGGTATCGGGCCGTGCGGATCTCCCGATGCGACCATGGTCTTCAGTGGCGGCCCGCAGCCGCCCCCTGGGGTGGGTTACGAATGCTTCCGCGCAGTGATCAGTATCGATTCCGGGGCAGACGCAGGCATGCTCACGCTGTTCGAGCATGTTCCAGGGCCGGGTCAGCCGGATCTCCAGCCGGGTGATTCGCTGCGGCTAGTACGCGGGACTGACGCTACTGGGCTCACGCGGTACGGGTTCTACGATTACGAGCGCGGTGTGCCCCTGACTCTGCTCGCACTCGCCTTCGCCGCAATCGTCATCCTCGTTGCACGCTGGCGCGGGTTCCGCGCCTTGCTGGGGATTCTCGTCGCGTTCCTCGTCCTGGTGATGTTCGTGCTGCCCGCGCTACTGGACGGAAAGTCCGCGGTGCCGGTGGCTCTTGTCGGCGGCGCGATGATTCTCTACACCGCCCTGTACCTCGCTCATGGGGTTAATTTGCGGACAAGCTCCGCACTGCTCGGCACGCTCGCGTCGCTCGCGCTCGCGGCCATTTTGTCGTGGCTTGCGATCGAGGCACTCACGCTGACAGGCCTCTCCGAGGAACAGAACACTCAGATCCAGGCCTACCTGCAGCACGTAAGTATCAGCGGGCTGCTACTCGCCGGATTCATCATCGGGTCCCTGGGTGTTCTCAATGACGTCACTATTACTCAGGCGGCGACAGCCTTCGAACTCTCACGTCTCGAACCTGAGGCGTCGCGTTCGCAAGTCTTCGGAGCCACGATGCGCGTGGGCAGGGACCATATCGCGAGCACCGTCTACACCCTTGTTCTGGCATACGCGGGCAGCGCGCTGCCACTGCTTCTGCTGTTCAGCGTCGCAGGCCGGTCTTTGGGCGATGTGATCACCAGCGAGATAGTCGCTATCGAACTCGCACGGTCATTTGTGGGCGGCATCGCTTTGACGCTCTCTGTCCCGTTGACCAGTTTTATCGCGGTACTTCTCGCGCGGCCACCTGGGTATGCAACCGTGGAAGCGTCATAAAAGCGTTCGCCAGTAGTCCCAGAAACGTTCGAGAATGAGCAGAATGACACCGGCATACCACAACGCGACGAGGTTCCAGCGCCACCGGAACAGCGCACCTCCAAGCCGCGACCGCGGAGCCGAGCCCGTTCTTCCCGCATGACGCAATGCCACGACGAACAGCGGCAGCTGCACGGCCCAGACAACCATGCAGTAAGGACACAAAGCACCGATTCTGTACAGGCTCTGGAAGATCAGCCAGTGGACAAAGAGGAGACCCAGTCCGCACCCCACCGCGAGGCCGCCCCAGTACCAGCGCGGCAGGCGCGCTCCCGCGGTCAAGACGACACCCGACGTAAGCACTACGGTGAACGCAACAAGCCCGAGCAGTGGGTTGGGAAACCCGAACACCGAGGCCTGGTCGGTGGTCATCACTGACCCGCAGGAAATGATCGGATTAATGCTGCACGACGGAACGTAGTCCGGCTCTACGAAGAGCCGGAAACGCTCATATGCGAGCGCCGCCGCGCTCAGGAGGCCAAGCCCCCCGAGCACGACGAGCGCCCAGCCAGCGAGAACGCGCTGGCTCACTGGGCCTCCTGGACTGCGGCGCGCAGCCCGTCCGGCATGATGTTCTCCACTGGCTCGCCGTTGAGCAGCACAGTGGGTGTTCCCGCGACGCCCGCGTCAGACGACTTACGCGTGCTCGACGCGATGAAGTCGCCATATCGCACGTCATTCACACATTCAGTGAGTTCATCCGACTCGGCGCCGGCGCTCGCGGCGAGTTCGAGCATTTGCTCGTTTGTGAGTCCTGCGCCGCCCTCGCTGGGCTGCTGCTGGTACATCGCAGCCTGCCAATCGAGCCAAGAGTCTTCCGCATACTCGGCGACACACATCGCCGCAGAAGCGGCGCGCGTCGAATACTGCGTCGTCGAAACGCGGTCGAGAATGGCGATGGGATGGTAGATGACTCGAGCCTCGCCCGAGTCTGCCAAGTCGCGCAGTGTCTCTCCAGATAGCGTTTCGAACTGCTTGCACGCAGGGCACTGAAAGTCTTCGTAGACCGACAGCGTCACCGCCGCGTCTTCGGGACCGAACGCAATACCGCCTTCTGTGCTGACATTATCCGTCACAGGCGGAGCATCCTCGCCCGACCGCTGGTTGATCACCACGACGACGATCACGATGCCGATCACCACGACGAGCGCCGTCAACGCAGCCCGGATCAGGAATCCGCGCCGCTTGTCGTTCAACTGCTGCTGCGTGACAAATCCCGGTTTGGGACGCTGGTTCACTTATTACTCCTTGCTTGTGTGCCGAAGGTGGCCGCTAGGCCGCTTCTATCCGTTGTGAAGTCAGCAGACTCTCGTGTCTGCGATGTTCACCGCGGGGGTCCGCGCGTACCTCCGCCGGAGACGCACACGAGACTCCGGCGCACCCGAGGCGGCACAGGACCGCTGCGCACTGCTAAAGCCGCCTCAGCGCGCACTGGCATCATGACGATGAGGCTGATCAGGCGCTGCACCGTGGAACTGACTGCGGCGCAACCCCGTTCAGCGGAGTGAATAAGGGTTGCCCCCGCACCGATGGCGATAATGTGCGCGGCGACCATCGCCGCACCGTGATGCCCATCGCTGGCACCGTGAACACTGCCAAGCGCAACCACGCTGTGGGTCACGATTTGCCCCACCGCAAGCACTCCGAACAGTCCAGCACGTGACGGTGATCGAGGCACCGTCGCTGCGGCACCCAGCGCCGCGCAAGCGAGAACGACCAGGAGTGCCGCAGATAAAGACGGCGCTCCCCCACCGGCGGCCGCATGTGCGGCGAGGGCGATAGCGGCCGTGGACGAACCGGCGAAGAGCCCGCGAAGGCGCTGCACGGATCGACGTCGGCTCACGTCACCACGATACCGTTCGCTTCAGTCCACGCTTCGCGGCTTGTACTCCGGCTCCGCACCTCTCATGCGTGCTTTCCGCGCGATTTTCGTGTTACTTCCCGCAAGCAGCCTCAATTGGGTCCGTCGTTCAGCGGCGAAGGTACGGTTGGGTGATTCTGACCACGTGGTGTTGAAGAGTTTCTTCGCGCCGGCCACCGCATCCGGGGACTGTTTGCACAGGGCCTCGGCGAGTTCACGAGCGGCCACATCGGGGCTATCAGCCACACCAGTCACCAGACCGATCTCCGCTGCCTCAGTCCCGCTCACCATCTTGCCGGTCATCGTGAGTAGCTTCGCAATGTCGATGCCGACAAGTTCCCGCAGCGTCGCAGTGCCGGTCATGTCTGGGATCATGCCCCACTTCGCTTCCAGCACGGAAAGCTCCGCGTCCGGTGACACATACCGGAAGTCAGCAGCAAGAGCGAGTTGCAGGCCGCCCCCAAAGCAGTGTCCATTGATGACCGCGATGACTGGAACGGGAAGTTCACGCCAGGCCCAGCACGCGCGCTGGAACATATTTGTCCCCCGCCCAGGCAATGGCACGAACGAGGGCACTGGAACGAAGTAACGCGCGATCCGCTGCGGTTGCTTAGTCGCTGACGGAAAGTCGAGGCCCGCACAGAAAGATGTGCCCTCCCCTGACAGGATGACCGCGCGGATGTCCCGGTTCTTGCGGACCTCTGCAGCCGCGTCAACGAGTTCCGAGAGCATATCGAGCGTGAGACCGTTCAGTTTATCTGGACGAGCCAGCGCGACTTCGGCGATCGCACTGTCGGCGCGGAAGGTGATGCTGGTTCGCTCGGCTGTACCCATACCGGATCAGTCTCCCTGCTGTAGGTAGCGGCGCAGGATTGGCCCAATCACGGCCAGCGCGTCGGGCTCCACCATCCGCTGATGCCGAACAGGCACCTCGTAGACAGTCATCGCAGGGAGGGTCGCCGCCCACTCCTGCGGTGTCCGCACGTTTCCTGCTGGATCGACAGTGTTGTCGGCTGCGAAGAACACCGTCTCACCAGCGAAGTCATGCGGCGTGAACGAGCGCATGATGCGGGCAGCGTCAGCGAATCCACTGTGTATCCGCTCCATGTACGCACCGGTGAGCCCGGTCGGCTGCCCGAACTCCGAGTCGATCAACGCGACAGCGGACTCGTAGCTCAGTTCAGCGCCTTCAGGGACTTCCACACCGAAGCTTCTGATGAGCTCAGCCATGTCAGGAACGTCGGTGTCTGCAGCCACATAGCTGTCGAGCATCGCGAGGACACCGACCTCGTCGCCAGCGTCGCGGAGCTGAGCCGCCATTTCCTGTGCGATCACACCGCCCAGCGACCAGCCGAGAAGGTGGTACGGCCCTTCCGGTGCCAGTGTGCGGATGTGGTCGATGTACGTTGCCGCGAGTTGCTCAATGGATTGGGCGGGCTCCGCACCCGTGAGTGAAGGCAACTGCAGCCCGTAAACCGGGTGCTCCTCCGGGATGTGCTGTGTAAGGCCGGTGTAGGCCCACGACAGTCCCACGCCGGGATGCACGCAGAAGACTGGCGCCTTCCGGCCGTTCTGCCGCAGCCTGATAACGGGGGCAAGGAGCTGCGCGGCAAGCTCGCTCGGCGCGTCGTCAGGGCGTGATAGGCGGTCAGCCAGCCCCGCTGGTGTCGGATTGAGGAATACCGCCTGAAGCCGGATTGACCGTCCGGTTTCCTTCTCCAGTTCGGAGACCACACGGGTGACACTCAGCGAGTTACCGCCGAGGTCGAAGAAACTGTCGTGGACGCTGATCTGGTCAACCCCGAGCACGCGAGCGAAGACAGCGACGACGGCTGCTTCATTGTCGTTACGCGGAGCGACGAACTCCTTTTTCAGACGCTCGAGGTCCGGCACTGGCAGTGCCTTGCGGTCCAGCTTCCCGACCGGGGTCAGCGGAATCTCGTCGATCAGCATGATCACCGAGGGCACCATGTAGCTGGGGAGGAACTCGCCGAGGTATGCAGTCAGTTCCTCAGCTGTGACCGAGTCACCCGCATGCGGCACCGCATAGGACACCAGGAGAGTGTCACCACCTGGGCCGCTCACGCCAGCTGTGGTCGCGAAGCTGACGTGCGGGTGGCTCGCCAGCGCAGTGTCGATCTCGCCGAGTTCGATACGCAATCCGCGGATCTTCACCTGGAAGTCCGAACGCCCGACGAACTCGAGTTCCGGTTCTCCCGCCCGATCGATCCAGCGAACCACGTCGCCGGTGCGGTACATCCGCTCGCCGGGCGCCCCGAACGGGCTAGCCACGAAACGCTCACTTGTCAGCGCAAACCTGCCGTGGTAGCCACGCGCAAGCGCAGGCCCCGCGAGATAAAGTTCGCCAGCCACCCCGGCAGGCAGCGGTTGCAGCCTGGCATCGAGGACCATCGCGGTGAAGCCACGAGTAGTAGCGCCGATGGTGACAGCCTCACCAGCCGCCATGGGCGCGGTGATGCTGCTCATGATCGTTGTTTCCGTGGGGCCGTACGCATTCACCATGGCGCGCCCCGGGGCCCACCGCGCAACGAGTTCTGGTGGACACACGTCGCCCGCGACCAGGATCGAACGCAGTGTGCCGACCTCGCCTTCGTCGACCGACGCGAGCACTGCAGGGGTGAAGAATGCATGGCTGATCCGCTGCTCACGCAGCAGTTCCGCCATAGGCGCACCGCCATAAACCTCGGGCGGCGCCACCACGAGCGTCGCTGCTCCGCAATAGGCCATCAGCATCTCGAAGATTGACGCATCAAAACTCGGTGATGCGGAATGCAGAACTCGAGATTCCTGTGTGACCTGCAAATGATCGCGTTCTTCAGCCGCCAGGCTGGCTAGGCCGCGGTGCGTCACCGCCACGCCCTTCGGTTTACCTGTCGAACCTGACGTGTAGATCAGGTAAGCCGGGTTCGCCAAATGCAGCGGCCTGATGCGTTCGATGTCGAGGACCGGCGTTGTGGCTTCCCGGCCCACGAGCCGAGCGAGCTCTTCGCTATCAAGTTCCAGCCACGGCAGCAGATCCGGCAAGCCCTGCTTGTGGGCCGCGACCGTCAGCCCCGCTACGGCACCTGAATCGGTAAGCATGTGCTCGATACGTTCCGGCGGGTAGTTCGGATCCACTGGCACGAACGCGGCGCCAGTCTTCGCCACCGCCCAGACAGCGAGCACGGATTCAATCGAGCGTGAAAGCCCCAGGGCTACAACACCCTCTGGGCCTGCACCCTGTGCGATCAGCACGCGTGCGAGCTGGCTGGACCGTTCGTCAAGCTCGCGGTAGGACAGTGCTGCGTTCCCGAAGATCAGCGCTGGAGCATCCGGATTCTGGGTCGCGGCATCGTTGAGCAGGTCTGGCAGCAGGCGCGGGGTGAGCCCCTCAGGTCCACGCACCGGAGCGAAGCGATCTCGTTCTTGTTCACTCAGCAGTCCGATCTCCCCGACCTTGACGGAGGGGGCAGCCGCGACTGCGGTCAGAATCTGCAAATACCGGTCGGCGAACTTGGCAACCGTTCCAGCGTCGAAAAGGTCCGTGGCGTAGGTGAAGGCCGCCTCGAGATCGGTGTGAGCGCCGGTGGCTGAGCCGTCTCCACCGAGAATGAGCTCTAGATCGTATTTGGCGATCGACGTTTCGAAATCAAGGGCCTCAAGGTGCAGTCCCTCGAGTTCAATGCTCGGCCTTGAGATGTTCTGGAACTCGATCGTCGCCTGGAACAGCGGCGAGTGCGCTGTTGAGCGCTCCGGGTTCAGCACGTCGACGAGCTGCTCAAATGGAACATCCGCGTGACCGAATGCGGCAAGGTCAGTCTCTCGCGCATGGGCGAGCAGTTCGGCGAACGACTCTGCACTGTCAACTTCGGTCCGCAGGACCAGAGTGTTGACGAACATGCCGACGAGATCGTCGAGGGCAGCCTCACCACGCCCGGCGATCGGTGTGCCAATCGCGATGTCATTCATACCGGAGAGGCGCGAAAGGAGCACGGCGAGAGCCGAATGCAGGACCATGAACAGCGTCGCACCTTGCTGACGCGCGACCTGCTCGAGTTGTGCGTGCAACTCCGCAGGGATCACAAACCGCACATCCGCGCCGCGCATCGACTGCTGCGCCGGCCGGTGACGGTCGGTGGGGAGTTCGAGCAGATCTGGAAGTCCAGTCAACGACCTCTTCCAGTAATCGATCTGCGTTGCGGCGAGACTGGCCGGATCAGTGTCGTCGCCGAGCAGGTCACGCTGCCACAGCGTGTAGTCCGCGTACTGGACCTTAAGTGGCGCCCAATTGGGTGCTGCACCTGCTTTACGCGCGTGGTACGCCGTGACCACGTCCTTCGCGAGCGGCCCCATCGAGAACCCGTCCGCTGAAATATGGTGCACGACAACGAGCAGCACATGCTGCGTATCGGTGAGACGGAACAACCGCGCACGCAACGGCACCTCAGCGGCCACATCAAACCCTGCCGCAGCGAGACGCACAATCCGCTGCCGCAGTTCCGATTCGTCGCGTACTTGCTGGGGCGCAAGATCCGGAACGACGTGGTCTGCTGGCACCACCACCTGTGAAGGACCGTCGGCGCTGTCAGGGAAAACGGTACGCAGCGCTTCATGCCGTCCAATGACATCCCGCAGCGCCATCTCGAGCGCAGGCACACTCAACGTACCTGTGAGACGGACCGCGAGCGGAACGTTGTAGGCAGGTGATGTCGTGTCGAACTGGTTGATGAACCACATCCGCTGCTGCGCAAGCGAAACTGGGACATGCTCGGGCCGTGGGCGCGGCTCCAGGGCAGGCCGTGGGCCGCCCGGAGTTCCGGCGGCCTCCGCGCGTGCCGCAAGTTGGTCTACCGATGGTGCGTCGAACAGTTCGCGGACACCAAGGGACGTGCCGAGCGCCTCGTTGACCCGCGCGATAACTCGCGTAGCCACCAGCGAGTTCCCGCCAAGATCGAAGAAGCTTGCCGTCACGCTGACGCGATCCGTGCCCAGCACTTCAGCGAAAACCCCAGCAACGATCTCCTCCACTACGTTGCGCGGGGAAACGTATTCCGGTTCCGGCAGCGCAACGTCAGGTGAGGGCAGCGCCGTGCGATCGAGTTTGCCGACCGGCGTGCGCGGCACTTCGTCGATGGGAATGATCGCCGACGGCACCATGTGCGATGGGAGCGACTGCCCAAGGAACTTCGTGACGTCTGCGGTGTCGATTCGTGCACCCTCGTTCGGCTGCACATACGAAACAAGCATCGCCTGACCGTTCGGCCCCTTGTGGCCGATCGTCGCGGCAAATCCGATGGCGGGATAAGACCGCAGCGCTGCGTCGATTTCACCGAGTTCGATGCGGAACCCGCGAATCTTCACCTGGAAGTCCGAGCGACCCACGTAATCGATCTGCAGCCCGCCAGTTGCCGTACGGACCCAGCGCACGACGTCACCCGTCCGGTACATCCGGCCCCCGGGCTCCCCGAACGGGTTCGCGATGAAACGCTCCGCGGTAAGACCGCGACGCTCGTGATACCCGCGGGTGAGTCCCTCACCTGAAATGTACAGTTCACCGGACACGCCAACCGGAACCGGCTGCAGCCTGGAATCAAGCACTACAGCGTGAGTGCCCCGGATCGGGCCACCGATGAGAACGGGTTCGCCCGCGGCCGCGGGCGGACTGATAGTCACCATGATCGTTGTCTCGGTCGGCCCATACCCGTTGTACAAGTTCCGGCCCGGCGCCCAGACGTCGATGAGGTCGCTAGGTACAGGCTCACCACCAACGCTGACGTTCGAGAAGTGCTCGAGGCCTTCTGGATCCATGGAGCCGAGCGCGAGCGGGGTGATGAATGCGTGCGTGACCTTCTTGCTGCGGATGGTCTCAGCCAATTCACTGCCGCCGTACACCGTGGGCGGGATGATCACCATCGTCGCGGCACTTCCGAACGCCTGCAGCAGTTCAAGAACTGACGCGTCGAAACTTGGCGACGAGAAGTGCATAACTCGCGCTTCCCTGCTGACCTGGAAGTGCTCACGAGCCTCGATTGCGAAGTTTTCGAGGCCCCGATGCGTCGAGACAACGCCCTTGGGCTTGCCCGTCGAACCCGAGGTGTAAATGACATATGCCGCCGTATCAAGCGTGATCGCCGAAGCGCGTTCCGCCTGTGTTACCGGGGCGTCAGATCGCGCCGCGATGTCGTCAAGGCACTCAGAATCGTCAATGACAAGCCACGACACGTCGGAGGGAAGGCTGCCCGCGTGTGAGCGCGTCGTCAGCCCCAGCACCACCCCCGAATCTGTGAGCATGTGTTCGATGCGGTCAGCGGGGTAAGTCGGGTCGATGGGCACATACGCACCGCCGGACTTCGTCACCCCCCAAATGCCGAGTATTGATTCCAGTGACCGCGCAATACCCAGTGCGACGAACGTCTCCGGGCCGACACCGCGCTCGATGAGTACACGGGCGAGCTGATTGGAAAGTCGGTCGAGTTCGCGGTAGGTGATTTCCCTGTCACCGTCGATTACAGCAACACCGTCAGGGTTCTGAGTCACCGCGTCAGCGAGGACTTCCGGCAGCGGCAGAACCGTCTGCCCTGGCTCACCGTGCACCGGCGCGAGGTCCTGCTTCTCGGATGCGTCGAGCACCGTCAGTTGCGCGTATCGGCGTTCGGGGTGCGCTCCAATGTCGCGCAGCAGCTGCGCGTACCGGCTGATCATCGCCGTCATGTCGGCAACGCCGAACATCGACGGGAAGTACTTGAGCTTCACATGCAGCGCATCGTCTGTGTGCGCAACAAGGGTCACCGGATAATGTGCCGCGTCTGCACCGTCGAGAGCAGTGACCCGCATACCTGCGAAATCCGTGTCTGCGGTCGCACCGGCAACGTCCACTGGATACGACTCAAACACTGCAAGCGTGTCGAACGTGGACCCGGCACCGACGGCGCGCTGAATATCAGCGAGCTGAACGTAATGGTGATCGAGTAGTTCAGCCTGCTCCCCCTGGACACGCACGAGCAGCTCAGCGAGCGTCTCCTGGCTATCGAGCCGGATGCGCACGGGCAGCGTGTTGATGAACAGACCCACCATTTGTTCGACACCGCTGATGGTAGGCGGACGGCCCGAGACGGTCGTCCCGAATACCACGTCGTCACGCGATGTCATCGTGGCCAGCAGGATGCCCCATGCCGTCTGGATGAGAGTGTTCAGCGTGACACCAAGATCGCGCGCAAGGACGGTCAGTTGCTCGGTTTCGGCCTTGGTGAAATCCACGACAATGTCGGTGGACGTCACGTCCATCTGCCTGGCCCGGTCGAGCGGCGCGATTGTCGTTGGTTCTTCCACACCGGCCAAGGCACTCGCCCAGGCCTTCAGTGATTCTTGCGGGTTCTGTTGCTGCAGCCACGCCAGGTAATCGCGATACGAGCGTGACGGCGGCAGCGCAGATCCATCACCGTTCATCACATAAAGCGTGATGAGTTCTCGCAGCACGAGCGGCGTCGACCAGCCGTCGAGCAGGATGTGGTGGTTCGTGATGACGAACCGATACTCGCCCGCTCCCAGGCTGATAAGCATGAACCTGATGAGCGGCGCATCACCCATGTCGAATTGCTGCTCTTGGTCGGCTGTCAGAACCTGCTGCAGCGCGCCGTCGAGGTCGCGCTCCCCACTGAGATCTCTCGTCGCGAACGGCACCTGCAGGTCATCAACTACCACCTGCACTGGATTGCCTGCACTATCCGCAGCGAATGCCACGCGCAGGTTGGAGTGCCGGTTGATCAGTGCCTGAGCCGACCGACGCATCCGTTCCGCGTCTACGACTCCCTTGAGGTGCAGCACCAGCTGCACCATGTAGGCGTCCACCGATTGCTCGGCAAGCACCGCATGGAAAAGCAGGCCAGACTGCAGAGGCGAGAGGGGCCACACATCAGCGATGGCGCGGAAACGCGTTTCCAGCCTGTCAATGGTGTTCTGATCAACGCTGACAAGTTCCAGATCCGACGGGGTGAATCCGCCAGCGTGCGGCTGCGCGGCGTGGTTAGCGATCGCGGTGAGGGCGTCACTCCACAAGCCAGCGAACTCGTCGACTTCCTCACGGGTGAGAAGACCCGTCGCGAAGCCGATCGTCGCGCGCAACACGGGGCCGCCGGTAGTCGCTGCTGTCACGGCGTTGATGTCGAGCACAGCCATCGCGGCCATGTCTGGGTTCTGGGTGGCCGCGAGGTTCGACGTGTCCTCATCGTCGCCCACCGGCATCCAGCCGAGGGTCCGAAGATCCTCTGGCAGGTCACTTGTCGTGAAGCGGCCAAGATAGTTGAAGCTCACTTGGGGCCGCCGCAGCCTTCGCAGGTCTTCTGCTACTGCAGGGCTCAGGTACCTCAGCTGACCGTAACCGATCCCCCGGTCCGGAATCGCGCGCAGCACCTCTTTGACCGCTTTAACCGCGGCACCAGCGGCTTCGCCGCCAGCAAACGCGTCGTCGATCTCCGCGGCACTGAAACTTCCGGAGCCTCCGGGACCCTCGAGGTCCAGGCGGACCGGGAAGATCGTGGTGAACCAGCCGACCGTTCGTGAGAGGTCCGCACCTGGCACGGCTTCTTCTTCGCGGCCGTGACCTTCCAGACTGATCAGCGGCGCTGATGCGCCCTTCCATTTCGCCAGTGCCAGCGCCAGCCCTGCGAGCAGGCCGTCGTTAACACCACCATGGAACACTTCAGGCACGCGGGTCAGCAGCTGGTCGGTGACAACAGTGGGCAGTTCTACCGTTATCCGCTCCACGGTCTCGTTGGTGTCAACCCGCGGATCGAACTCGCGTGAACCAACGAGAGCGTCCTCACGGCTGAGGAAGCTCTGCCACAGCTCGAGTTCTGTCTCGCGTGCGCTGGCATTTTCTTTCAGTCCATGCGCCCACCTGCGGAAAGACGTCCCCACCGGAGCGAGCTCAGGGCTCTGACCCGCCGCTATCTGACTCCACGCGGTCGCGAGATCCGGGACCAGGATCCGCCACGACACACCGTCCACGGCGATGTGGTGGATCGCCAAAAGGATCCGGCCCGATACACCTGCGCCCGCATCAAGCCACACGGCTTGCAGCATCACACCCGCGTCGGGATCTAACCGGTCCGCAGCGGAATTCAGAGCTACTTCCGCTGCTCTGGTGAACTCGGGTGTTCCCGGTTCATGGTCGACGTGGACTCTGCTCACCAGCGCGGCAGCGTCCACGGAACCTGGCGCGCCGACGCTGAGCTCCGAACCTGTGAGCCGCGCGCGCAGCAAGTCATGCCGATCGATGACCGCTTGCAGCGTGCGTGAAATCCCAGTTTCGTCGATGCCAGCGGGAAGGGTGAGCAGCGCAACCTGCGCATAGCGGTTGTAGTTGCCGCCGCGTTCCCGCATCCACTCCATCACTGGTGTCAGCGGGAGCCTGCCCACGCCACCGCCGGGAAGCTCAAGGAGCGATACCTGTTCAGCCTCACCGACAACCGTGGCGATCTGCGCGAGCGCAGCGACGGTCTTGAGATTGAACACATCGCGCGGCGACACCTGAATGCCCGCTGCTTTCGCCCTCGTGACAAGTTGGATGGACATGATCGAGTCACCGCCGAGGGCGAAGAACGAGTCATCAATGCCCACGGACGGCAATCCGAGAACCTCAGCGAACACCGCTGCGAGCTTCTCTTCGACGGGAGTGGACGGCTCGCGACCCTCCTGGACAAGAGCGCCGAAGTCCGGTGCGGGAAGGGCACGCCGGTCGAGTTTGCCGTTGGCGGTCAGCGGGAACTCGTCGAGCACAACCACCGCCGACGGCACCATGTGCGCAGCGAGTGTGTCCCCAAGTGCATCAAGAATCGCAGCGGGGGTCAGGTAACTGCCCGACTCGGGCACGACGTAGCCCACGAGTCGTTCTGATCCCGGCCCGGAATCAGAACGCATGAGTACCACCGACTGCGCGACACCGGGGTACCGCAGCAGTTCCGCTTCGATCTCACCCAGTTCGATTCGGAAGCCACGCAGCTGAACCTGGAAATCCGAGCGGCCCAGATACTCAAGCTGCCCGTCCCGGTTCCAGCGTGCCAAGTCACCAGAGCGGTACATGACTGCGCCAGGTTCGCCATGCGGATCCGCGACGAACCTGCTCGCGGTCAGGTCGGGGCGGCCGAGATATCCACGGGACAGTTGCGGACCCGACACGTACATTTCCCCGATCGTGCCCGGGGGGACGGGCCGCAACCGCTCGTCGAGCACCGCTACTCGAAGACCCGGCAACGCCTGGCCGATCACGGACGCCGATGCACTGGCCGCGAACTCCCGATCAAGTTCGAGATAGCTGACATGCACGGTCGTTTCCGTGATGCCGTACATGTTGACTAGCCGCGGAGCATCGTCTGCGTGGCGTGTGTACCACCGATCAAGCTGCCCCAGGTCGAGCGCTTCCCCACCAAAGATGATGTGGCGGAGCGCAAGAGCGCCGCCGTCAGACGCGGAGAGACGCTCGGCTTCAGCAAGCTGGTAGAAGGCAGACGGCGTCTGGTTGAGGACAGTGACACGTTCCCGCCGCAGAAGTTCGAGGAACTGTTCCGGGTTGCGGGCAGTGAAGTAATCGACAACAACAAGCTTGCCGCCGTAGAGCAGGGGGCCCCACAGTTCCCACACGGAGAAGTCGAAGGCATACGAATGGAACATCGTCCATACGTCATCCTCGGTAAAACCGAACTTCTCGTCGGTGTTCGCCATCAGCGTCATGACCGTACGGTGCGGAACCGCGACACCCTTAGGCTTGCCTGTCGAGCCGGACGTATAGATGACGTACGCTACGTTATCCCAGCTCAGTGCATCATTCCGGTCAGCATCCGTGATTGGTTCAGCACTGTAGCCGGAAACATCGGCGTCAGCATAAATGACTGGCGCTGAGATCGATGGCAGGAGAACTTCGTCCTGCGCGGTGGTCACCACAGCAACGGGTGCGCCGTCAGAGATCATGAACTCGATACGGTCTGCCGGGTACGTCAGATCCACCGGCAAGTAACCCGCACCGGACTTGATCACGGCTAGCAGCGCGACAATCAGTTGTTCGTCCCGCGGCACAGCCACAGCGACGAGCTTTTCGGGGCCCGCCCCCGCCTCAATCAGACGACGTGCAAGCCGATTCGAACGCTCGTCGAGCTCGCGGTACGTCAGGGTACGCATGCCGTCTGCTGCGGCGAATGTGACAGCCGGCCGGTCGGCGAACTCAGCCGCCCGCTCCCGGAAGCGCGCAGCAAGAGTCGCTTGCTCCACTTCCGTGCCAGGGTGGTTCCAGGCGGTGAGCATCTGTTGCTGTTCCACCTCGGAGAGCAGCGCGATGTCACCAACTGGAATGACGGGTGTCGCAGCTACAGCGCGGAGAATGCGCAGGAACCGGTCCCCGAATGTCCGGACCGTGGCTTCATCGAAAAGGTCCGTGGCGTAAACGAAACCGACGTGAATGCCAGCGGGGTTGCCCGAGCCGTCCCGCTCCTCACGCACAGACAGCTGAAGATCGAACTTCGAGATGTGATCCTCGAATTCGACGGCGCTCACCGTCAGTTCTGGCAATTCGAGCGAGGCCTCCGGGTTGTTCTGGAATTCCAGAAGAACCTGGAAAAGCGGCGCATGCGACGTCGAGCGCTCCGGGCGAAGGACCTCGACGAGACGTTCGAAGGCGATATCCGCGTGCGTGAACGCCCCAAGGTCAGTTTCGCGGATCGCCGCAAGAATGTCATCGAAGGTCGCGTCCTGGTCGATCTCAGTCCGCAACACAAGCGTGTTCACGAACATACCCACGACTGGATCAAGCGCGGCCTCACCGCGGCCCGCAATCGGTGTACCGATAGCGATGTCGTCCTTACCTGACAGGCGAGAAACGAGCACCGCAAGTGCGGCGTGCATCACCATGAACATCGTCGAGTTCAGTTCACGCGCAAGCACAGTGAGCTGACGGTGAAGCTCCGCGTCGACACCGAAGCGCACGAGGCCACCGCGCTGCGACGCCGTGACCGGACGTGGTCGATCAGCAGGCAGGTCGACCACGTCTGGCAAGCCTGCCAGCGTAGCTTTCCAATACTCCAACTGGCGCGCAGAGACTGATTCCGGGTCCGATTCCTCGCCGAGCAGCTCCCGCTGCCAGAGTGCGAAATCCGCGTACTGCACGGGAAGCGGAGCCCACTCGGGCGCCTGCCCCAGCAGCCTCGCTGAGTACGCAACCATGACGTCAGCCGCTAGCGGAGCCATCGAGAATCCGTCAGCTGCAATGTGATGCACAACGATAACGAGCACGTGCTCGCGGTCGTGCAAACGAAGCAGGCGGGCACGAACCGGGACCGCAGCCGTCGCGTCAAATCCAACGGCCACGAAGTCCTGAATGCTCTCGATGAGCTCGGACGCGTCGGCCGGGACCGGTGTCAGGTCGAAGTTGACCGCGCTGGCCGGAAGGATCACCTGGACAGGACCATCGAGTGTTTCCGGGAACAATGTCCGCAGCGACTCATGCCGGTCCAGCACGTCGCTGATCGCGCTCTCTAGGGCAGCCAGGTTCAGCCTGCCGGAAAGCCGGATCGCCATCGGTACGTTGTACGCCGGCGAGTCCGGATCGAACTGGTTGATGAACCACATGCGCTGCTGGGCAGGTGAAAGCGGGATTCGCGCAGGCCGTGCCGATTGTGGCCGTGCGCGAAGCTCTGGGCGGTCAGCCCCGCGTGCCCCGTACTGCTCGATTCGAGCGGCGAGCGACTCCACCGTGGGCGCTTCGAACAGATCCCGGACTCCGATTTGTGAACCGAACGCCGCGTTCGCTCGCGCGACTAGTCGCGTCGCGACAAGCGAGTTGCCACCAACGTCAAAGAAGTTCTCACCGACACTGATGCGTGTCAGGCCGAGCACGTCGGTAAAGATGCCCGCGAGGATCTCCTCAACGGGGTTCGACGGCGCCCGGAACTCGGATGCGGCGAAGCTGAAGTCGGGCTCCGGCAGCGCATTGCGGTCAAGTTTGCCGGTGACCGCTAGCGGGATCTCGTCGATGACCATGATGACTGAAGGCACCATGTACGCGGGCAGGAAGGCCGCAATATGGTCGGTCAGCTCTTTAGTGCTCGCGACATGCCCCGGTGCCTCGCGCACATAGGACACGAGCACGGTCGCGCCGGAGGGGCCCGTCTTCCCGAGAGTCGCGGCGAAGTCGATTGATGGATGGCTGTTCAGAGCGGCATCAATCTCGCCGAGTTCGATACGGAAACCGCGCACCTTCACCTGGAAGTCGGAACGCCCGAGGTATTCCAGCTGATAGTCATCAGACCACCGCACGACATCACCGGTGCGATACATCCGCGCGCCTGGCTCACCGTACGGGTTGGCAACGAATCGGTTCGCCGTCAAACCGAAGCGGTCGTGATAACCGCGCGCAAGCCCTAGACCCGAGATGTAAAGCTCTCCGGAGATCCCCTTCGGAACTGGCTGGAGGCGCTGGTCGAGAACGACAGCGGTGACTCCGTTGAACAACTTTCCGATTCGCACCGGTTCGCCCGGTGTCATCGGGTCGCTCATCGTCGCGACGATCGTCGTCTCTGTCGGTCCATAGCCGTTGAACAGGCGGCGTCCGCCAGCCCAGTGGTCCACCACATCGGGCGGAACCGCCTCGCCACCAACGACGACGAACTGGAAATGCTCCACTTGGTCGCGATCAACCGAGGCGAGGCCGAGCGGGGTAATAAATCCATGGGTGACGCGGTGGTCACGAATAACCGCGGTCAGTTCGTCGCCGCCGTACACATCCGGCGGCACGAGCACGATCGATGCTCCTGCCCCGAACGCCATCAGCACTTCGAGCAGCGACGCGTCGAAGCTCGGTGACGCGAACGAAAGGACACGCGAGTCCTTCGTCACTGAGGGGTGCGCCACCATGGCCGGGGTGAAGTTGTCGAGGCCCGTATGGGGGACAACGACACCTTTCGGTTTGCCGGTGGAACCCGACGTGTAGATCAGGTACGCGGAGTTCTCTAGCCGCAGCGTTTCAAGCCGGTCCGCATCCGTGACGGGCGCCGCGGATGCCTGCTGAAGGCGTGCGCGGAACTCAGGCGCGTCGAGATATCTCCACGGCACCAGTTGAGGCAGGGTCTCCGAATGTGCCTGGGTGCTCAGCCCGACGATCGCCCCGGAATCGTTGAGCATGTGCTCGATGCGCTCAGTTGGATAGGTCGGGTCAACGGGAACGAATGCTCCGCCTGCCTTCGTTACCGCCCAAAGCGAGATCAGCCATTCGAACGAGCGGGAGAAGCCGAGCGCGACGAACTTCTCCGGGCCGACGCCTTCTTCGATCAGAAGTCGGGCGATTCTGTTCGACTGCTCGTCCAGTTCCCGGTAGGTGAGCTGCTTGTCACCATCGATCACAGCGGGGGCGTCGTAGTCGCGGATACCCATCGTCAAAAGGTCTGGGAGGACTTCCAGGCGATTTCCCGGACCACCGCTGACCGAGGTGATGTCGGCTCGCTCCGCGTCATCCATGATGCCGATCCGGCTTACCGGTATGTCCGGCTGGGACGCGACACCCTCAAGGAGCAGCACGAACCGCTTGATGAATGTTCGGATCGTCGGACCGTCGAAAAGGTCAGTAGCGTAGCGGATTGCTGCTGCCATCCCGCCAGTTTCGGCGTCGCGGCTGATCTCTGACAGCACGAACTGCAGATCAAAGTTCGCTATGTCGATATCGATGTCGAGTGGCTCAACTGTCAGTCCCGGCAGTTCGAGCCGCGGCTTCTCGTTGTTCTGGAACTCGAGCATCACCTGGAACAGCGGTGAATGTGCCTGCGAGCGCTGTGGATTGAGAACTTCCACCAATCGCTCGAACGGCAAGTCGGACTGTCCGAACGCGACAAGATCAAAAGACCGGACGTTGTTCAGCAGATCCGTGAACGACTTGTCGGGGTCCACCTGTGCGCGGAGCACCAGCGTGTTGACGAACATGCCGACGAGGTCGTCGAGATCTGCTTCGCCGCGGCCAGCGATGGGTGTTCCGACAGGGATGTCAGTCGAGCCCGTGAGCCGCGCCAATAGCAGTGCGATAGACGCATGCATGACCATGAACACACTGGTGTTGTTGGCCCGTGCGAGGTCGGAGAGCCGCCCGTGAAGTTCCGCACTGATCGCGAACTCTTCGACAGCCCCGCGCAACGATTGCACGGCTGGACGGGGGCGGTCGGAAGGAAGCTCAAGGGCCTCGGGTATGCCCGCGAGCGCGTTCCGCCAGAACTCGAGCTGGGCATGCGCCAGCGAGTCCGGGTCATCTTCCTCGCCGAGTAGTTCGCGCTGCCACAGCGCGTAGTCGGCGTACTGAATAGGGAGGGGCGACCAATCTGGCTCAGCCCCGTTCGCTCGTGACGTGTAGGCGATGACGACATCCCGCGCTAACGGTGCAAGGGAAAATCCATCGGACGCGATATGGTGCGCCACCACGAGCAGGACGAAATCAGTGGGCGAAAGCTCAAAGAGCGTGGCGCGCAGCGGTACTGCCGTCGCGACATCAAAACCAGCGAAGGCGCACTCTGCGAGCATTTCGCGCAGCCGGGCTTCCCCGGACACTTTCTGCGGTGTCAGGTCGATCAGCACCTCAGCAGTGGGCACCACCACCTGGATGGGCCCATTCTGCGTCGCCGGGTAGACCGTGCGCAGCGATTCGTGGCGCTCGACGACATCACGCAACGCCTGCTCTAGCGCGACCCGATCGACGGCACCAGTCAGCCGGATCGGCATCGGCACGTTATACGCCGCCGACGCGGTATCGAACTGGTTAATAAACCACATGCGTTGCTGCGCAAGAGATACCGGCACGATCTCCGGCCGGGCTGACGCGGTCAGGGGTGGCCGTGCACGGCCTTTTGCGGTTTCGCTGCGGTGCGCGAGCGCCGCCACGGAGGGGGCGTCGAAGAGGTCCCGCACGCCAATTTCGGTGCCGAGTGCCGCGTTGATCCGCGCGACCAACCGGGCTGCCACCAGCGAGTTACCGCCGAGGTCGAAGAAGCTGTCGTCGACGCTTACGCGTTCATTTCCGAGCAGTTCGGCGAAGATCTCCGCGATGATCTGTTCAACTGGGGTACGTGGGGCGACAAAGTCACCACTGACCGACACGAGATCGGGAACCGGGAGCGCCTTACGGTCGAGCTTCCCAGTCGCGCCGAGGGGGAATTCATCGAGGACCACGAACTGCGCGGGCACCATGTAACTCGGCAGCGCTGCGGCCACCGCCTTCGCGAGCTGATCCGTATCAGGTTCTGAGCCCGCGGCGCCCACGAGGTACGCGATGAGACGGTCACCGGTGTGCTTGTCCTGGTGGACGACGACGGCAGTCTGCGTAACCTCTGCCTGTTCGAGGAGGACGGACTCGATTTCCGGCAGCTCAATCCGCAAGCCGCGCAGCTTGACCTGGAAGTCTGTGCGACCGATGTAATCGAGTTCGAGGCCACCGTTCGGCGTAGCCCTCCATCGGACGAGGTCGCCAGTGCGGTACATTCGCGCACCGGACTCCGCGAACGGATTCGCGACGAAGCGGTCAGCGGTCAGGTCGCCTCGTGTGATGTACCCGCGGGCGAGTTGAGTTCCAGCGAGGTAAAGCTCGCCCGGGACTCCCATCGGCACGGGCCTTAGCGCTGAATCAAGAACGAACACCTGCGTGTTCCATACCGGCGCCCCGATTGGCACCGACACCGTGTCAGCTTCGCTGAACTCGTGGTAGGTGACGTCAACGGCCGCTTCTGTTGGGCCGTACAGGTTGTGGACTTCGGCGTTCGTCAATGCACGGAAATCGTTCACCACAGCGGGCGGCAGCGCCTCGCCACTGCAGAACACCTTCGTCAGGGATTGCAGCGCTTTTGCTTGCCTGCGGTCCAATGCTGCGGCGAATGTCGCCAGCATGGAAGGCACGAAGTGCAGCACGCTGACCTGCGAGTTCTGAATAAGTCTGGCAAGGTAAGCAGGGTCTCGGTGCCCATCGGGCCTTGCTATGACGAGACGCGCTCCGGTCTGCAACGGCCAGAAGAACTCCCACACAGACACATCGAACGTGTACGGCGTCTTCTGCAGAACGACGTCATCATTGCTCAGGCGATATTCGGCCTGCATCCAGATGAGCCGGTTAACGATCGCGCGATGCGTGACGGCAACACCCTTCGGCCGTCCTGTTGACCCGGACGTGAAGATCACATACGCCGTGTGGTCAGGGCGAAGTGGAACGATCCGATCGGTTTCGGTTACTGGGCTAGAGGAGTATCGCTGCAGGTTGATCTCGCCGAGCACCAGAACTGGGGCCGTCACCTCAACAGCGAGGTCGTCATATGACGTGACCAAGACACATACCGGATCGGCCGTGCTCAGCACGTAGTCATTGCGGTCCGCTGGGTGATCGGGGTCGACCGGAACGTAGGCAGCGCCCGCAAGAGTGACCGCATACATGCCGACCAACAGGTCGATCGACCTGCGCATCGACAGCGCAACGGTCGTTTCCGGACCTACTCCGCGTGCGATGAGGTAGCGGGCAAGTTGACTGCTCCGTGCTTCGAACTCACGGTAGGTGAGGATGTCCCCTTCGAACTCCAGCGCAATCGCGTCTGGTGTGCGTTGTGCCTGAGCAGTAAAGAGGTCCGCGAGAGTGACTTCGGGGAGATCCGCAGGCGCACCGCTGCCCGCTGCGGCCAATTGTTCACGTTCTTGGGTATCGAGGAGGCTCACGTTACCGATGCGAACCGCTGGGTCAGCACTCACTTGCTCGAGGACACGAACGAACTGGTTGCTGAAGCGCTCGATAGTCGCCGGATCGTAAAGGTCCGAAGCATAGGTGACGGAAGCCTGCATTTCCCGCGGGCGGCCGTCCTCATCGAACTGCTCCGTCAGGATGACCTGGAGGTCGAACTTCGCGGTATCGGTTGCTAGCGGCTTCGCGTCGACCTGCAGACCTGGCAGGTCAACACGCACTTCTCCAAGGTTCTGGAACTCGAGCATCACCTGGAAAAGCGGCGGATGCGCGGTGGAACGGTGCGGCTGCAACGCGTCGACCAAACGCTCGAATGGAACATCCGAATGGCTGAAAGCCCCGATATCCACGGCACGGGCCTGGGCAAGCAAGCCGGTGAAATCAACCTCGGGCTGCACCTCTGTCCGCAGCACGAGCGTGTTGACGAACATCCCGACAAGATCGTCGAGTGCCGCCTCGCCGCGCCCAGCAATCGGCGTCCCTACCGAAATATCTTCGGAGCCCGAGAGCTTGGCCAGCAGCACGGACAGCGCCGAGTGGATCACCATGAACAGAGTTGACCCGGTCGCATGCGCAACATCGAGCAACTGGTGGTGCAAGTACGCCGGAACAGTAAACGTATGTTCCCGGCCGCTTAGTGATTGCACAGCTGGACGCGGGTGATCCAGCGGGAGTTCGAGAACATCGGGAAGGCCGGAAAGCACTTCCTCCCAGTACTCAAGTTGCTGAGCAGCAATGCTTTCCGGATCGTCATCGGATCCGAGGAGTGCGCGCTGCCAAAGTGCGTAATCCGCGTACTGGACGGCCAGTGGCGCCCAGTCGGGAGCGCCGCCGCTGATCCTGCTCGTGTACGCAACGACAACGTCGCGGGCGAGCGGCTGGAGTGAGAAACCATCGGCACAGATGTGGTGCACCACGAGTACCAGCGTGTGATCGCCAGTTGAGCGCTGGAAGAGCCGCGCCCGCAGAGGCAGATCCCTGGTGACGTCGAATCCCTGAGCCGCGAATTCAGCGACTTCAGCAGCAAGTTCATCTTCGGATGCCACCGGCAGGGGGGTCAGATCCGGAACGGCGTCTGCGAGGGGAAGGATAACTTGATGCGGCCCATCCTCGGACGTCGGGAAGACAGTACGCAGCGCCTCATGGCGCTCCACAACATCGCTCAGCGCGATTTGGAGGGCGCCGACGTCCACTGTCCCTTGCAGTCTGACCGACATTGGGACGTTGTACGCGGGGGAAGCGGTGTCGAACTGGTTGATAAACCAGATGCGCTGCTGCGCGAGCGAAAGCGGAATCCGAGAAGGGCGTTCCCACGGAACGAGCGCCACGCGCTGCGCGGAACCGTGTTGCTCAACGCGCACTGCCAGCGCACTGGCGGTGGGTGCCTCGAACAGATCGCGAACGGTTATTTCGCTTTGCAGCGCCGCATTGATCCGCGCGACGGCGCGGGTTGCGATCAGTGAGTTGCCGCCGGCGTCAAAGAAGCTGTCATCAACACCGAGCGTGTCGATGGACAGGATCTCAGTGAAGACCTGGACGACGATCTCTTCAACAGGATTCGTCGGCGCTCGGAATTTGCCTCGCGTACCGGTGCCGAAGTCTGGATCCGGGAGTGCATTACGGTCCAGCTTGCCAACCGGATTGAGTGGGATCTCGTCGAGAACCACGATCGCTGATGGAACCATGTAGGACGGCAAGAACTCCTCGAGGTGGCGAGTGAGTGCCGAAACCTCAACGTCTTTGCCCGGCTTGAACTTCACGTACGACACCAGCACGGTGTCGCCACTCGGCCCGGACCGGCCGAGCGTCGCTGCGATGCTGACAGAGGGGTGCGTCTCGAGTAGCGAGTCGATCTCGCCGAGCTCGATGCGGAAACCACGGACCTTGACCTGGAAATCGGAGCGACCGACATACTCGATGGTCAGGTTTCCGGACCTGGGCGCGTGCGCCCAGCGCGCGAGGTCACCCGTGCGGTAAATCCGAGATCCGCTCGGACCGTACGGATCTGCCACAAACCGGGAAGCGGTCAAGGCAGCGCGATCGTGATAGCCACGGGCCAAGCCCAGCCCAGTTATGTACAGCTCTCCAGCGACACCCATGGGAACGGGTTGCAGTCGCGTATCGAGGATGACCATTCGTGTGCCGCGGATCGGTCCCCCGATGGAAATCGGATCGCCTGGCACCAGTGGTTCGCTGATGGCCGTGACGATCGTGGTTTCCGTGGGACCGTAGATGTTGTGGAACGTGCGGCCGGGGGCCCATTTTGTCAGCAGTTCGCGCGGCAGTGCCTCACCGCCGACGGCGATCCGCTGAAGGTCGTCCAGGCCTTCCGGATTCACGGAAGCCAGCGCCATTGGGGTGATGAATGCGTGGGTCACGTGATGGTCATGCAGGATCGTGCGGAGATCGTCGCCGCCGAAGACAGTGGGGGGCACGATCACCATCGTGGCGCTATTGCCGAGGCTGAAGAGCATCTCGAGCATTGAAGCGTCAAAGCTCGGTGAGGAGAAAGCCATAACCCGGGAAGCGGCCGTAACGGCGTAGGCGTCGCGCTGCTCCGCTGCGAAGCTCTCGAGTCCGTGGTGTGCAACAGACACGCCCTTTGGTTTGCCCGTCGACCCTGAGGTGTAGATGACGTACGCAATATTGTCGAGTCGCAGCGGCGCGAGACGGTCCGCGTCAGTGAGAGGCTCAGCGGAGTACTCCGCGGTCAGTTTCTCGGTGGCGGGATCGTCGATCACGATCCACTGGATCGTGTCCGGAAGCAGATGGCGCTGGTCACGCACAGTGAGGCCGACCACTGACCCTGAATCCTCGATCATGTGCTCGACCCGGTCGCGCGGATAGTTCGGATCGACCGGCACGAATCCCGCACCAGTCTTCGCGATAGCCCAGGTTGCGAGGATGGATTCGAGTGACCTCGCGACACCCATCGCGACAAGTTGCTCCGGCCGGGCGCCAGTACGATCGATCAGGTGACGCGCGAGGCGGCTGGACAGCTGATCAAGTTCACGGTAGGTGAGCTGGCGGTCACCGACGATGATGGCGATTCCATCCGGGTTCGCTGATGCCGAGCGGGCGAATACGTGGGGCAATGGCAAGGTGGTTGCCGACTCCGGGCCGCTCACCGGCAGAAGGGACACTTCCTCCGCTGCTGTCAGCATATCGAGATCACCGACCGGCTGATCAGGAGTTTCGATCGCGCGGACGAACAGCTGCACCAGTCGTTTGCCGATCAGTGATGCAGTTTCAGCGGAGGCAACATCATCCGCGTAGCGGACCGTAAGCTCTGGGTTCTCGCCCGTGAGAGAAAATATGAACTGCAGGTCACACGCATCAAAATCAGGCCCCAGAGAGGCGCCAACGACGCGGTCCGTCACGTTGCCGTTGTCAGTGACCAGGACCTCATCTACGGCGGCGATAACCGCGTGGCACGGCGCTTTCCGGTCCGAACCACCGTCACCGTCGATCACGCCAGCGATGTCCTTCAGCGAGCCCCCGAGCGCACGTGTCGCGATTTCAGTGGAACTCTCCTGAACCCTGGCGGCAAGGGAGCTGACGGATTCCGCCAGATCGATTCCCGCGCGGAGCACAACCGCAGAAAACTCGCCTTCTGGTCCTGCGACCGGGACACCAACCGCGATGTCGCTTGACGAGCTGAGACGGGCAAGGACAGATGAGGTGATCGCGCCCAGAACTGCTAGTGGCTGAGCACCGGACTGCTGAGCGACACGCGCAACCCCGGAGCGGATTCCCTGGGGCAGCGCGAGGGACGTTTCGATAAGCGCGCCGCGCCGACCGTTCGTCCGGGTTGTCAGGCCAGGCAACTCGAGGGAGTTCGGAAGGCCAGCTAGCGCCTCACGCCAGAACTCCCGGCGCACCCGGGCACGATAGCGTTCCACGCCCATGGCGACAGTCTCGGCATGAACAGTGTCCAGCGCCGCGCTCACGTCTGCGGACAGAAATTCCTCGAGGAACGCCATGAAACGCTGGTGATGTTCGCGCAGCAGGTCATCGCCGTAGAGGTTGGGGTTCGCACGGAAGTCCACGTGCGTGCGCACTGGATTGCCGCGCGGATAGATGTTGACCAGGAGATCTTCGACTGGCCCAGAGGTGAGGATAGTGAATTCACCAACGATGTCGCCAAGAACGATGTTCTGCTCGAACAGCATCGGATTGACGATGGGGCCGAGAAGCCGGCGGGGCGAATCTCCGAGGCCGATTTCATGCCGAATCTCTTCTACGCTGAACCGCTGGTGACGCAGCGTTCCAAGCTGCTCGGTATGCACCGACTGCAGCAGGCTCTTTATCGAGTCTTCAGGGTGCACGGAAACACGCAGCGGGAATGTGTTCGCGAAGGTTCCACCGGAATCACGCTGTTGCTTGTTGACGCGGCCCAGCATCGGTGAACTGACCGTGACGTCTTCCTCCCCCGTCATCCGGGACAGGTAGACCGCGAATGCACCCACGAGCACGGCAGCGGCGGACACGCCGAATTCTTGATCGGAGTTCTCGAGCCGCTCAGCTGCTTGTGGCGAGAGTGCCGCAGTCTCGAGCTTGGTCCGCGGCAATGCTTGCGCAGTTCCGTCAACGAGACTTGAGACGACGTCACGACCCTGCAGCCGGTCGAGCCAGAAATCCCGGTCAGCCGCGTAGCGCGCTGAAGACCGGTAGTTCACGTCCGCCTCGTAGAGGCTGTATAGGTCCGCGAACGGAGCTGGCGCTGGATCGCGGCCCTCCTTCGCGCAGGTATAAAGTTCCGCGGCACGCGTGACCCACCGCGTAGCGGCATAGCCGTCGAGCGCGACGTGGTGAATGCGGCCGTACCAGAGGTAGTGCTCGTCGCCGACCTGGAGCAGAGCGCTGATTCCGATTCGGTCACGTAGCAGGTCTATGGGCGTGGAGTACTCGGCGTGCATCCATTCGAAAGCTGCCGAGATGGGGTCGGGATGACTCCGGAAGTCGTAGCGCTCGATGTGCTTTTCGGGGCCGAGGGCGACCATCTGCAGTGGTTCACCGTCTTGCTGGAGTATCCGCAGCGCGCCTGAGCCAATCTCGCACCGCGCGCGGTCAATCGAGAGGTCAAGCAAGTCGGGGTCAAGGTCGCCGCGCAACTCGATGTATTGCGCGATGCTTACTGGAACCTCGGGCTCCAATTGCTGCGCAAACCACATTCCGTACTGAGCCTGTGAGAGCGGGAAAGGCTCGGAGGCGCGCGCGTGTCTCGCAAGCCACGATTCCTGATCGTGCTGCGGCGTGTCGCCGACACTCACCTAGGACCCCCTCCGTTCTCCGAGCTATACGCACTGATGATCTTGCAGAGAGCGTCCCCCTCCACTGCAACTCCCTGCCGTCCATCACACCAAGCGGACCTCAACTGCGAACTCTCTTCTCCGCCCTGGGGGCGCGTATCACTCCCGCTCAGGATAGTGACTCGTGCCGCCCTCTGAATAAATCGCTGCTTTCGCTCACCGTGTTACCGCCGCCACCTCAGCGGATACAGGCTACTCGCCTGTCAGCACACCTCCCAACACGGCACGCTCTGCCCTGAGGAACCTACTGGACGTTCGTCGCACCCACCTTCCTGGTTGGCATCCTGTGATGCTTATCCCAGTAATTTCGGACTAATCTTGCTAGTGAGGGCCCGGAGGCGCCAATGAACCATACGCGCATAACCCACACAGTCTTATCAATCACCGCGGTCTACGTCGTCATCCTGGTCGTGTGGATTACCCACATCGCGCCACGCTCGCCTGAGGAGACCGTGGGCTGGCAAATGGGCGGACTGATCGCTGCGTATGCGGTGGCACTCGGTGCGGGCATGGCGTGGGCGCAGCGCCCGACGCGACGCGATCGCAGGATCATGCACGAAGGCCTCGAAGGCTGGGCGACCGTCGCTGGAGTCCGCGCCGTCGAAACAAAACACCATTTCGGCACCAGTCCCACTGCCCTCACGCTCGACATCACCATCCCGGGGATGGAGCCTTACAGCGGCACCCTCGTCACCGACATCGCTGAGGGCGAGGAGAAGCTGTATGCGCCCGGGGAGACGATCCCGGTGCGGGTTGACCCCAGCAACAGAGACCGGATTATTCTCAGGCCGCCGTAGCGGTCCGGAAATACCTTGCGGCTGACAGTGCGTCATTACTACAGAGTAGGAACCCGCTCGAGTCTGCACAGGAACACTGGCCTTTTCGTGACAAATTCGCGGCGCCGTGCAGAGATCTCAGGGCCGCGAGAATCACTTTTGTGACAGGATCGAGATGTCCTCGAGATCGAACAGGGACCGATATGTCAGCCCTTCGGCCTCGATGACCTCTCGCGCACCCGTGTTTCGGTCGACGACCGTGGCGACACCGACCACGACGGCACCGGCCTTACGGAGAGCAGCCACAGCGGTCAGTGGTGAATTACCTGTCGTCGTCGTGTCCTCGACTACCAGCACCTGCCGCCCTTCGACCTCCGGCCCTTCGATCTGACGCTGCATGCCGTGAGCCTTTGCGGCCTTCCTCACCACAAACGCATCAACCGGCCGCCCCGGAGCGTGCATGACGGCCGCAGCGACAGGATCCGCTCCGAGCGTGAGGCCGCCAACAGCATCGAAGTCCCAGTCAGCTGTGAGCTCCCGCAGCGCCTTACCGATCAACGGCGCGGCACGGTGATGCAACGTCACGCGCCGCAGGTCGATGTAGTAATCGGCTTCGCGTCCGGAAGATAGTGTCACCCGCCCGTGCACAACTGCCCGATCCCGAATAAGAGCTGCTAGTTCGTCCCGGGTCTTCTGATCGACAGCCAATCGACTCTCCTCAACGCTGGTGCCTGGCGGAACAGAGCGTACTAGGTTCGTCCGCGGCCTTTCCCGAAGGCACCCGCGCCCCGCCGCACGAGGGACTTTGGCATCATCTTGCCGACAGCCGTCAGCGCCCTGTACTGCACCCCCGGAATACTGATCACTTTGCCCTTGCTGAGATCGTCGAGGCTGGTCCGCACCACAGAGTCGACGTCAAGCCACAAAAAGTCGGGAACGGATGCCATGTCGATTCCAGCGCGTTCATGGAATTGCGTCCGGATGAATCCAGGGCACAGCGCCTGGATTTTGACTCCGGTATCGGACAGACCGCCGGCGAGGCCTTCCGTAAAGGAAATAACGTACGCCTTGCTCGCCGAGTAAGTGGACCCCCTGCCAGCGAGAAGGCCAGCAACGCTGGCCACGTTGATGATCGATCCCCGGCCGGCTTTGATCATCTCAGGGAGGACAGCCCGGGTCAGTTGCATGACTGCCGTGACGTTGACGTCCAACTGGGCCTGTAATAACGCCGGGTCGGCTGTCCAGAACTCACCTGCGGTCCCGAATCCCGCGTTGTTGACAAGAAAGTCGATTCCCTGACGAGCACGGGTGACCACTGCTTCGCGACCCTCAGCGGTTGAGAGATCTGCACGCAGCACCTCCGAGTGAGCGCCCTCTTCACGGAGTTCCGCGGCGAGCTGCTCGAGGCGTTCTTCGTCACGCGCCACCAGAACGAGGTCGTAGCCTGAGGCGGCCAATCGATGCGCGAAGCCCGCACCTAGTCCCGACGTTGGTCCCGTCACAAGCGCTACTGGTCGCATCATTGCGCCAGGATATCGCGTCTTGCCACGGAGCCCGTGGCAAGACGCTGCGGACCACCTATCCCACGGGCACTGCCACCGCGCGGGCGGGCGGAAGAACCCGCATCAGCCCCGCGAACCTCGTTAGCCACTCTTCGGCCGCGTCCCATTCTGCCCAGCTCATTCCCGGGTTCATGCTTGCGAGCACCCAGTCAGCCTCAGCCCAGATCACGTCCACGCACGCTGGAACAGCGTCAAGAAACGAGACGAGCCTCAGGTCAGCAGCACGCCGCGCCGCATCGACGTCGTCCGAGTAGATGGTCCACTCGCCGATGACAGCTACTGGCGAGGTGCCCGGAGCTGGCCTTGCGGCAATCGCAGGTGCTGGGCGGCCTTCGGGGTCAGTCCGAACTACTTCGAACGCGATCCCGGCTTCGATTGGCACCTCGAACGCCAGGATCGTCGCAGCATCATCGAGGTCGAACAACAATTCCTGGCACCCCTCTTCACGCGACAACCGGGGCACCCCCTGGACGACATTGCGGCCGTCGGTCAGCGTATGCCGACCGACTGTGCCAAATCGCCACTGCACCGCAATACGCGGCACCTTGCGCGTGAACTCGAGCCCCCGGCGGGCACCCCAGATGCTTCGCACCTTTCTCTGCCAAGCCCGCCGGCGACTGTCGATGCGCAGCACTATGATGGCCCCGATCAGGGCCATACCACCAAGGAGAAACCACATCACAGCCATCGCGGCAATCGTAGCTGCAGCTGAGAGCGCCGCTATGGTTTCTCCTCAGCAAATACTCAGGGTGAAATGCTTTCGCTGCGGTTTCGAGACTTTCGATGGCACTCGCTAGCCAAGAACCAGGCTTTCCCCGTCGACGGAAACATTCACCGGCACGGTGTCGCCGTCGTGGACTACCCCTGACAAGATCAGCTTCGCGAGCTGGTCCCCAATGGATTGCTGGATCAGCCGCCGCAACGGCCGTGCACCGTATACCGGGTCATACCCGCGGCGTGCCAGCCATTCACGTGCGCGTTCGGATACGGCAAGGTCGAGGCGGCGCGCGGCTAGCCGTTGACGCAGCAGCCTCAGCTGAATCTCGACGATGGCTTCCAGCTGATCCTGCGCAAGCGACTTGAAGACGACAATGTCGTCGAGACGATTGACGAATTCCGGTTTAAACGCGCTCCGAACCGCAGCCATAACCATCTCGTCGCTGCCGCCGGAACCCAGGTTCGACGTGAGGATGAGAATCGCGTTCCGGAAATCCACTGTGCGTCCCTGACCATCAGTGAGCCGTCCGTCATCGAGGACCTGGAGCAGGATATCGAAGACGTCGGGATGCGCTTTCTCGATCTCATCGAAAAGCACCACCGTATAAGGACGGCGACGCACCGCTTCGGTCAGCTGACCACCCGCTTCATAACCTACGTATCCGGGTGGCGCCCCCACGAGCCGGGCCACCGCGTGCTTCTCGCTGTACTCGCTCATGTCAATGCGAACCATTGCGCGCTCGTCATCAAATAGGAAGCCGGCGAGGGCTTTGGCCAATTCTGTTTTGCCTACACCGGTTGGCCCAAGGAACATGAACGATCCAGTCGGACGGTCTGGGTCCGCGACACCTGCGCGGGCGCGACGAACCGCGTCAGAAACCGCCTGGACTGCACTATCTTGACCGACGACGCGGTGGCGTAGCTCGTCCTCCATGCGGAGAAGCTTTGCGGTTTCCCCTTCCATCAGACGGCCCGCTGGGATGCCAGTCCAGGACGACACGACGTCCGCTACATCGTCAGGCCCGACCTCTTCTTTCAGCATGACCTCGCCGGAATCTCCGCCATGCGACGCGGACTCAGCAGCCTCGAGTTGCTTCTCGAGCTCCGGGATGCGACCGTAGCGCAGCTCAGCGGCCTTGCCGAGATCGCCATCGCGTTCTGCCCGCTCGGACTCGCCGCGCAGATTCTCGAGCTGTTCCTTGATTTCGCGGACAGATTCGATCGACTTCTTCTCGTTCTGCCACCTCGCGGTGAGTTCAGAAAGCCGTTCGCGCGCGTCAGCGAGTTCCTTGCGCAGCTTTTCGAGGCGGTCTTTGGACCCCTCGTCCGTCTCTTTGGTCAGGGCCATTTCTTCGATTTCGAGCCTCCGGACGGAGCGTTCAATCTCGTCCACCTCGACCGGGCGCGAATCGATTTCCATCCGCAGCCGCGATGCTGCCTCGTCCACGAGATCAATCGCTTTGTCGGGCAAGAAACGTGACGTGATGTACCGGTCAGAGAGAGTTGCCGCCGCGACGAGCGACGAATCCGTGATCCGGACACCGTGGTGAACCTCGTAACGCTCTTTTAGGCCGCGGAGGATCCCCACGGTGTCTTCCACCGAGGGTTCACCGACGAGGACCTGCTGGAATCGGCGCTCTAGTGCCGCGTCCTTTTCGATGTACTTCCGATACTCGTCGAGAGTTGTCGCGCCGACCATGCGCAGCTCACCCCGGGCAAGCATGGGCTTGATCATGTTTCCTGCGTCCATCGCCGATTCACCCGTGGCGCCAGCGCCGACGATTGTGTGCAGCTCGTCAATGAACGTAATGATCTGACCTGCTGACTTCTTAATCTCATCAAGAACAGCCTTAAGCCGTTCCTCGAACTCACCCCGATACTTAGCGCCCGCCACCATCGAACCCAGGTCCAGCACGATCACTGTCTTGCCGCGCAGACTTTCTGGCACATCGCCTGCGACAACACGCTGGGCGAGCCCTTCCACGATCGCGGTCTTACCGACGCCGGGCTCACCGATGAGTACCGGGTTGTTCTTGGTCCGGCGGGAAAGAACCTGAATTACGCGGCGGATTTCGGTGTCGCGTCCGATTACTGGGTCGAGCTTGCCCTCGCGAGCCTGTTTCGTGAGGTCGGTGCTGTACTTTTCCAGCGCTTGGTAGGTCCCCTCCGGGTCCGGACTCGTCACTCGAGAATTTCCGCGAACCGCAGTGAATGCGTCACGCAGCGCCTGCGGCGTCGCCCCGTGGCGCTGCAGAAGCCGCGCGACGTCGCCGTCGCCTTCAGCCAGCCCGACGAGGACGTGCTCCGCGGAGACATACTCGTCATCGAGCTCGGTAGCTAGCTTCTGTGCAGCGGTGATCGCGCTGAGCGCCTCCCTATTGAGCTGCGGAGTTGCCACCGACGAGCCAGTTACCACGGGCAAGCGATCGGTGAGGGCTGCAGTTTCCGCCCGCACGCTGCCTGGGTCGGCATTCACCGCTTTGAGCAAGGGCGCCGCCACACCATCGGCCTGGTCTAAAAGCGCCGCAAGAATATGTACTGGCCTGATGTCAGGGTTACCTGCCGCCGATGCCGCCTGCATCGCGGTCGACAACGCTGCTTGTACTTTTGTAGTGGGCGAGAAGGACTCCATGCGATGACACCCCTTGTGACCTTGAAGCTACACAGAAGACGATCGGCGCGACGCGTCCGATCCTAATAACTCCAACGCACAAAGGGTTGAGTCTGTTCCACTCAACTCTGGGAAAGTTCTGAGCGGGGCTCTAACCAGTCGTAGCGGCGACTGGCGCCCTCGCCTCGCTAACCAGAGCCGCAAGCATCGGTGCGAGCCCGCCACGCAGATCATGAGCATCTGCCAGCCCTGGCCAGTCACTGATCACCGTCTGGCATCGGGGCAGATTCGCCGCATCGTTTATGTCAAACGTTGCAGGCAACTCGTCCTCACTGGACGTTCGCGCAGCTTCCCTGTTCTTCCGCATAACCGCATTGCCAATAATCAGGTTCCAGGTCGTCAGATAGATCGACACGGCTTGTTTCTCGGTACACCCTGCTTCGCACGCCGCACTGAGAAACTCTTCGACGTACCAAAGCGTCTCGCGACACAGCGCCAAATCTGTGCTGAGGATCTCAAGTGTCCAAGGGTGGTCTTGCAGCAGACGCTGAGCGAGAACGGTCAGCTTGACCATCTTTTCAATCGGGTCGTCCGGCAACTCTGGGCGCGGCGCTTCATCGCAGATCTGCGCGAAGATCGCGGCCAACAGGTCCGCTCGACCGTCGACGTGATGATAGAGCGCCATCGGTGAACTGTTGACGACTCCAGCGAGGCGGCGCATAGAAAGCGCGTCAGGCCCTTCGTCGTCGATCAAAGTGCGCGCTACCGAGACAATCGCCTCGCGCGTCAGCTTTCCGCCTGGGCCTCGTCGCCCCGGTTTGCCATTCGCCCGACTGTTCATCACGTCGGTATTTTGCACGACACACCTCCTGCTTGCCCCTAATCTTAGGGGCAAGCAGGAGGGATTGAGTTGAATATCACATTAAACAGCTGTAGTTCATTTAACTGACAGTCACCGACGGCTTGCGTGACGACGAGCCGCTTATTGATGACGTCGTTTCCAGACAACCAGCGCTTGACTGCGCGGCAACGGAACCAGTTCGCCTCTGCGCTGACGCAGGCGCGCAACCTCATCCATCAGTTCGGTCAGTCGCGACTGTAGGGCCTCGACCTGGTTCGTAAGCTCGATGATCCGCTTAATTCCCGCAAGATTGACACCCTCCTCCTGAGACAACCGCTGCACCTCGCGCAGTAGCTCGACATCGCGCTGGGAGTACCGCCTCCCACCGCCAGTAGTTCGGTGTGGTGTCACCAGACCTAGACGGTCATAGGTACGCAACGTCTGAGCGTGCATTCCCGCGAGCTCAGCTGCCACCGAGATCGCGAAAAGGGCAGCGTTTGACTCCGCGGAGCCTCGCGAATCACCGCGAGGCTGACCGCCAGCATGAGGGTCTAACCGTTCGTTCATTGCGCACCTGCCCAACCCGCGCGAGGGTCAAACCCGCTCGCCCGTTCTGCGGCTGCGTATTTCTCCAGCACCTCAACCGCGTCGGCACCAAGCTCCGGAGGTACGGCCACCTTCACAGTCACGAGGAGGTCGCCCACCGTGCCATCTTTGCGGTGCACACCCTTGCCCCGAACACGGAAGGTCCGGCCGTCCGCGGTGCCAGCGGGGACCTTCACCCGCACACGGCCCTCCAGCGTCGGCACCGAAACCGTTGTTCCGAGCGCAAGTTCAGCAAATGCAACAGGGACCGTCAACGTGATGTCGTTACCCGAGCGCGAAAAGACGTGATGGGGATCGACATGCACGGTGACGTACAGGTCACCCGCTGGAGCACCTCGCATGCCAGCTTCGCCCTGCCCGGCAAGCCGTATCCTTTGCCCCTCTTCAACACCGCCGGGTATGCGGACGGTAATGGTTCGGGTGCGAGTGGACACCCCAGACCCTCGGCAGTCCACACACGGAGTGTCGATAATCGAACCCGTACCGCGGCAATCGAGACACGGTTCACTAAATCCGAATGCCCCCTGATTGGAGCTGACAATTCCGCTGCCGTTGCAGTTCGGGCACACACGCGGACTCGTACCCGGTTTCGCGCCGCTGCCGTGGCAGGTCGTGCAGGACGAGGGACTCGTCAACTTCAGTGGGACGACCGCACCGAGCACGGAGTCGCGGAACGTCAGCCGCGTCTCGAGTTCAAGATCGTTGCCGCGCCGCGGGCGGCTCGTCGCAGCGGACCGTCCCGCGCCGCGATTGAAAAGTCCGTCGAAGATATCCCCCAGACCCCCGGACCCACCTCCGAAGATATCTCCTACGTTGAAATCACCACTGACCCCAGTGTCACCTGGTTCGAATCCGCCGTACCCGCTGCGGCCACTCGAACCACCGCGGCGGCGGAACCCACCCGAAGCGAAGAGTCGACGCGCTTCGTCGTACTCTTTCCGTTTGGCTGGGTCCGCCAGCACACTGTAGGCCTCGGAAACCGCTTTGAATCGTTCCTCGGTCTGTTTGTCGCCGGGGTTGGCATCAGGATGAAGGCCGCGGGCCAGCTTGCGGTACGCCTTCTTGATCTCGTCCTGGGAAGCGTCTGAGGAGACACCCAGATCCTTGTAGAAATCCTTCTCCAGCCATTCACGCTGTGTCACTGGGCGTCCCTCCCTCCTCCGTAATGCCGCCCATCTTTGTGCGGTTCAGTCTTCCTCTGCCGAGCTGACACTCACGTCAGCGTCAGCCTTGTCCTGCGACGAAGGGCGATCCACGACCGACACCATCGCGTGCCGCAGCACACGGTCACCAAGTGAATACCCCTGTCGCAAGACCATGCCAATTACCGGATCTGCGCCATCCCCCTCGTGCTGAACCGCCTCATGCAATTCGGGATCGAAGTCTTCGCCCTCAGCGCCGAACGGTACGAGGCCCTGACCGACGAGCACCGTCTGCAATTTGTCAGCAACGGACTTGAGCGGGCCCGAGTCGAGATCTCCGTGGGCGCGAGCCCGCTCGAGATCATCGAGCACGGTTAGTAGCTCGGTCAGCACCTTCGCCCGTGCCGCCTCGGCCGCGAGTTGCTCGTCCCGCGCGACACGGCGCTTGTAGTTCGCAAACTGCGCCTGCAAACGCTGCAGGTCTGTCGTCCGCTCCTCCAGCTGAGCTGCAACGCGGGCGAGTTCCTCGAACGGAGCCTCCCCCACGTCGACACCCGCGCTGGTGTCTTCGTCGGCCACCTGGGCGGGGGCGTCCCCCTCAGCGGTCCCAGTTGGGACCGCTGAGGAGTCGGCCGGATCAACCACTTCCTGCTCAGCGTCAGATGATCGGACCGTGCCAGTTTGTGGGTCGATCTTCCGCTTGTCGGTGATCGTTACCGGTTCCTGATCACGTGCCTCTCGTTCTGTCACTTGTTGTCCTTATCCGTTGGCTCGTCGACAACCTCGGCATCCACAACATCGTCCTGACCCGGCTGGCCCTGGTCAGCACCCGCTGCACCACCGGCAGCTGAATCCTGAGCAGCTGACTCGTACAACGCCTGGCCAAGTGCCTGAGACTCGGTGCCCAGTTTCTCGACAGCCGACTTCACCGCTTCGGTGTCGGTGCCAGCAAGAGCGTCCTTGACTCCCTTGATTGCATCCTCAACCTTCGTCTTGACGTCGCCAGCGACCTTTTCCTCGTTTTCTTTGAGGAACTTCTCAGTCTGGTAGACGAGTGACTCAGCCTGGTTCCGGACCTCGGCATCTTCGCGGCGGTTCTTGTCCTCTTCCGCGTGCGCCTCAGCGTCCTTGATCATCTGGTCGATCTCTTCCTGGGACAAGCCTGAGCCGCCCTGGATCTGGATCTTGTTCTCCTTGCCCGTGCCCTTGTCTTTAGCGGTCACGTGCACGATGCCGTTGGCGTCGATGTCGAAGGTCACCTCGATCTGCGGCACACCACGCGGCGCGGGCGGAATACCCGTCAGCTCGAACGAACCGAGCAGCTTGTTGTGCGACGCGATTTCACGCTCGCCCTGGTAAACCTGGATCTGTACAGAGGGCTGATTGTCCTCAGCGGTGGTGAACACTTCTGACTTTTTCGTCGGAATGGTTGTGTTCCGCTCAATGAGCTTGGTCATCACACCGCCCTTGGTCTCAATACCGAGGGAAAGCGGTGTCACGTCCAGGAGGAGAACGTCCTTGACCTCGCCACGCAGCACACCAGCCTGCAAAGCAGCACCGACCGCTACCACTTCGTCGGGGTTGACGCCCTTGTTGGCGTCCTTGCCGCTCAGCTCGCGAACCAAGTCCGCCACCGCCGGCATCCGAGTTGAACCGCCGACGAGAACGACGTGATCAATGTTCTGAACGGACATACCAGCATCCTTGATCACCTGCTGGAACGGCGCACGAGTGCGATCAAGCAGATCTGAGGTGATCTTCTGGAACTCCGCGCGCGTCAGCTGCTCATCCAGGAAGAGCGGGTTCTTTTCCGCATCGACCGTGATGTACGGGAGATTGATGGTCGTGCTCTGGCCCGAGGACAGCTCGATCTTGGCTTTTTCAGCAGCCTCACGGAGCCGCTGCATCGCCATCTTGTCCTTGGTGAGATCGATGCCGTTCTGCATCTTGAACTTGTTGACAAGCCAATCGACGACACGCTGATCCCAGTCGTCACCACCAAGGTGGTTGTCACCAGCAGTCGCGAGCACCTCGACGACACCGTCGCCCATCTCGAGCAGCGAAACGTCGAACGTACCGCCACCGAGGTCGAAGACGAGGATGGTCTGTTCCTTGCCCGCCTTATCGAGGCCGTACGCTAGCGCGGCCGCCGTGGGCTCATTGACAATCCGAAGAACGTTAAGGCCCGCGATCTGCCCGGCTTCCTTGGTCGCTTGACGCTGCGAGTCCTCGAAGTACGCGGGCACGGTGATCACTGCGTCAGTGATGTCCTCACCCAGATACGCTTCCGCGTCGCGCTTCAATTTCATGAGCACACGGGCGCTGATCTCCTGCGGAGTGTAGAACTTGCCGTCGATCTCCTGCTTCCAGTCAGTGCCCATATGACGCTTGACGGAGCGGATCGTGCGATCAACGTTCGTGACTGCCTGGTTCTTCGCGGGCTGACCCGTGAGAACTTCGCCATTACGGGCGAACGCAACCACCGATGGGGTCGTGCGAGAGCCCTCCGAGTTCGCGATGACGACCGGGTCACCACCCTCAAGTACCGACACAACCGAGTTCGTGGTGCCGAGGTCGATTCCGACCGCACGCGCCATAGTTTCCTCCTCTAGTTAGGCTGTCAACAGCTCTAAGGTGAGCGTACACGACTCAACTCGACGTATCCAGGTGGCTTTCACCACCATAGTTGAGTCATTGCCACTCAATGTTCATCTGGCTTAACGCGCGAGACTAGAAAATTGTTCCCGACGCAAAGCGTCGACTGCCATGATGGTCGAGTGCCTGAGAATCGGTCCGCGCCCCCTCGCCCCTCACTCGACGTAGCGCCACCGCCCATCAGCGAAAAACCAACGGCACCAGCCCGCCTCACCGCCATACTCACGCTCTGGTTCCTCGCCTTCGCTGGATTTCTCACCGCTTGCCTCCTGATCACGCTCCGCCTTGACGATGTCCTCGCGATTGCCGCGAGCTCTGAACGGGAACGCACCGCGCAACTCATCGACAGTGCAGGACCTACAGATGTCGCCCGCGCTGTCGAAATCGCTGTGCTGAGCATCGGGGGCGCTGGTATCGCGATAGTCCTGATCCAGCTGCTGGCCCTGCGCAGCCTTCTCATGGGCAGAGCACGCGCCCGGGCCATTCTCGCGATACTGGCGGCTGCCGGGATCATCGCGGATTACCTCGCGTATGACATTCTCAGCGCAGCCCTCACCGGTGAGCTCGGCACAGGCGTCGATGCGGCAAAATACGCACTCGCAGCACACGTGGCTTTCACCGCAGCAGCCGTGCTGCTGATGTTCACCAAACCCGTCACAGCATGGCTGGTGGTCAGCGAAGCTGGCCTCAGGCCCCGGTCCTAACCGCGCTGAGTCCGTTCGAGGATCCCTTCAGCACTCCGTGCCGCGGATCGGTACGCCGCCGCCGCAAAGGGATCATTCATCGGATGCTGGGCGAGGCCGCGCCATCGCTGCACCGAATCGAGCGCCAGCTTCCGAATCGCTTCGCGTGAGGACCCTGCGGGCGCCCCGAGGCGCACCTCCGATGCTGTGCCAGTGCCACCGAGGATCCGCTGCAGCTCGCGCGCGTTTGCGGCAAGCGACCCAGAATTGACCCCGCGTAAGCGCGCCAGGACACGGAGTTCCTCGAAGTCATGGTCGTTGGCTAACCAGCGTTGCACCTCACTGAGAAGCTCGGCAGACCCCTGCATCGGGGCGCGCGCCAGGATGTCCTGCACCGAAACAAGCGCGGCGTGCGCCTTTAGCTGCTCCGCACGCTGGCGTATGTGCACATCGATGGCCTCAGTGAGCTCGGAAACACCACTCTCAGTGAGCAGAGCGGCCGCGAGTTCCGTCGCAGTGTCCACTCCTTCCCGTAACAGTCCGATCGCCACCCGGATGCCGAAAACACCGAAGCGATGCGCAAGCGCGGAACGGGTTTCGCTGCTCACCGACAGCTCCGGCGAGCGGACAAAGCGGTCGGCAGATAGAAGCGCCAGGTCAAGGTCTGCAGGATTCTCTCGACTGAGCTGGCTCAGCGCAGCGAACTCCGATTCGCGCAGCGTGCGGGCAGCCAGCGCGACGAGGCCCGAAACTGGGACCACCGCCTGACACAAACCGGTGGATTCCAGCTCGCGCGCGAATCTGTCCGCGATCGTGCGCGCAGAAGCAAGCGCATCGGTCCGCCCGGCGCCCACCTCATCCGCGCGCGCGAGCACACCGATAATTCCCAGCGGTCCCGCGTTGCCACCGAGCCGGTCGCCGATCTCACGCAGAAAGCGCAGATCAGCGTCGTTGAGAGTGCGTAGAAGATAGATAACCGCGTCTGCCTCAGACGGCCCTTGCTCGGGCGTCAGCAGCCGAAGGGTTCGCTCTGATACATCCCGAGACAACGAGGACGTGCCCGGTGTGTCGATCAGCATCGTCGTTTCGAGACTTTCGGACGGCCAGCCGACTTCGATGCAGTCGATCTCCGAGGCACTGAGCGAACCTAGACCGAATGTCAGGTCGCCACCGCTGCGGTCCAGGACGACCGGTGACGAGCGGTGTGTTCCGTCGGCATAGTGCCACGCGGTGGCGCCAGGGACGCGGGAGTGCCGGTACCACGTCACGACTTTCGTGCACTCCGTTGCGTCAGCCGGAGCGATCTCCTCACCGACCAGAGCGTTCAAAAGGGTGGACTTGCCCGCTTTCAGGGAACCTGAGAAAGCGATACGGAGCGGTTGCCTGGTCCGTTCCTCACACTCGCCTAGCATGTCCCTCAGGGAGGGACTGCCTCGGTAAATGTGCAGTGCTCGCGATATGAGCTCGCGGACATCGGAAAGCTGACATCCTGCCATTTTGTCCCTACTTTGCCACGAGTCTCTGCGCCGATTCTTTTCGCTGACACAAATCATTCAGTGCGCGTTCGAGTTCCGCGATGCGCGACTCTCGTTCACGCTTTGACAGATTGATAGCATCCTGAGCTGTCCGCACTGATTCGTTCAGTGAGCGAAGCGTCTGCCCCGCGATCGCCGTGAAATGATCACGCAACTGGCGCTGAACATGCCGCAGCCTGTCACGCGATTCCTTGCCCGTTTGGAATGCGACATCATCGGCGTACTGACGGATCGCCATCTTTGCGTCCGCCCGGCGCTTCTGCAGACGATTTTCCATGTCTTCCCGGTAGGCCCGTCGACCGAAGATCACTCCGGCACCCAGCGACAACGGGTTAATCAGCGCCATCCCGACCAGAGTTGTCGCGAGTCCCACCATCAAGATGCCGCCGTACGAGCCGCGCATCCCCACCATCACCTTGTCGGTGATTCCGAGCTTGCCTGACTCGATCACCGCGAGGTCCGCGACCGGCTCGAGCAGCCCTTCGACATCATTGACTTCGAGGTCGGGTAGGTCCACCGCGTGATCGAGCGCGAAGTGTTCTCCCACCTGCTCAGCTAGCCAGAGCGACCGCTCGTGTGCCCAGACGAAGTTGTCACCGACCGCCTTAGCCGCCTGGTCCTGGAGCCACTCGCCCAGTTCCTCCCACGCCGGACCAGGATCGGTCGAATCCACTGTCTCCTCTGCGGCCCGCTGAACGTGGCGCAGCCTATCGCGCAGGTCGTGTTCGATGTCCGCCACGAGGTCCCCCACCCCGTCGTTCAGCGTCTGCTGCCACAACGCGGAACGTTTATGGAGTTCTTCAACCCTGCTGCGCGCTGTTTCGAGTTCCGCGAGCCGCTCCGCGTGACGGGCCGGATCCCGCAGTGTCGCGAGCTCCGATCGCGCGCCCATGATCAAGTGCTCCATCGCGGCGCTCACTTCATACCCCGCTAGGCGACGCAACGTCGCTGAAACCGTCTGTGCAACGTCATCACGCAGGAACCTGAACAGCTCGAGGAAGCCGGACTCCAGGTTCAATGCCTCATCCCGCCGCTCGAGCGCGTGACCACGGAGCAGAGCAGAAACGGGAAGCACCGGTAGGTCTATTTCTGCTTTTGCCAGGTGCGCACGATCTGCGCTGACAACTTCGCGCCAGTGCGGGTACAGGTCGGTTTTAGTGACGATGCACGCCGCCGCGGGACACACTCCAGCAGCCTGCCGCAGGAAATCAGCCTCCGGCTCGGTGAGTTCGCGGCTCGCATCCGTCACGAAGAAGACAGCGTCGGACGTCTGCAGCAGACCTAGTGTGCTCGCGAGATGCGGATTTCCATGCCCGCCGACACCCGGTGTGTCGATCAGCATCAAGCCCTCCCGCAAGACTCCCGATGGCACCCCGATCTCGAGGCGCAACACCGGCTGCCCCTTCGCCAGCGGGGTTGTCGGCGTGATGCGATGTATGTCGGCCAGATCGACAGCAACGCGTGAGACCGAACCTCCACCACTCCCCAGAACGAGCGCAGCAGACGCTGTTTCCGCAAAGTGCACTTGCGTAGGCACAGCCGTGGCCTCGTCGTCTCCCACCGTGCAGGCCCCGGCATTGATCAGAGAGTTGACGAGCTGGCTCTTCCCCTGTTTGAGTTCGCCGACAACAGCTACGCGCAGCCTCGAGTCGCTCACTCGCTCCCGGATGCTGGATAACCTGAGCGCCAGGTCGTCCCGGCTGGACCTCGTCACAGCCTTCGCAGCAGCATCGATGAGATCGAGTAAGTGGGCCTGATCCGCTACTTTCGGCCTGGCCTGCTGCACGGTAGCCGTCATTCAGGACGTCCTTCCGGGACATTGGGGCAAACGCTGGAGTGGCGTGCCCCCGGAGGTTAGCAATACAGCTCCAGGGGCACGCCGGCTTCGGTTCACTCCCTTGGACCGAATTTCAGATGGTCAGCCAAGGAAGTCGGTGGAGTCGCCGACTGGGGCGTCGAATGCCGACGTCAGGCCTGAATCCCACGTCTGTGTAAGGCCACTCGAAAGACCCGAAGTTAGCCCACTGGTGAGCCCTGAGGCCGTTCCGCCGAGCGTCTCTGCGCCCGACGTCACGGTATCCGTGACCGGAGCCGTGTAATCCGGCACCGGAGCGCTGTACTCAGTTACGGGAGCGCTGTACGTGCTGTAGTCGGTGACCGCACCCACCGTGTCCGTGACTGCGCCAGTGACACCGCCGAAGCCGTCTGCGCCGTCCGTGAACGACGTTGCACTGACCGAATCGGGTGCAGTGGTGAGTCCACCAGTGATCCCAGCGGCGCCATCCAGAGTTCCCGACACCGCTCCCGCGGCGCCGCCGAGCGCTTCGGCACCACCGCTCACAGCACCTGCTGCGCCGCCGACGGCCTCGGCCGCACCCCCGCCAGCACCAGCAATTCCCGCTGTCGCGTCCCCAAGGAACGCGGTGCTTCCGGACAGGGCTCCTGCCGCACCACCGAGCGCATCCGCGCCACCCGCAACCGCACCAGTCACTCCGCTTACCGCCTCGGCCGTTCCGCCCGCAGTACCAGCGAAAGCGCCCGCTGCGTCACCGATAATTCCGGCGCCACCGTCGACCGCACCAGCGAACCCACCGGCAGCGTCACCTACAGCACCTGCCGAGCCAGCCAGCGCGCCAGCCGCGCCACCGAGTGCGTCTGCACCGCCCTGGAAGGCGCCGGTGAAGGCACCTGCGGTATCACCGATCGCACCGGCTGAACCGGCGAGTGCCCCGCCGGCATCCGCGGTCCCCGCAAGCGCACCGGCGACATCCCCGACTGCTTCGGCGCCACCCGCCGCAGCACCCGCCACGTCACCGAGAGCACCTGCACTTCCAGCGAGGGTGCCTGCAGCCGCTGCGGCGGCACCGGCACCACCCGCGAGCGCGGCGCCGCCCGCACCGGCCACGTCACCGAGAGCGCCAGCACTGCCTGCCAGTCCTCCTGCGACGTCACCGATGACACCAGCGGAGCCAGCGAGCCCTCCTGCAGCATCTGCCCCGCTTTCGAGGGCGCCAGAGAACGCACCCGCGGCGTCACCCAGCGCTCCCGCAGAGCCCGCGAGGGCACCAGTCGCGCCACCGAACGCATCCGCGCCGCCGGCGAGAGCACCGCCGAGGGTCCCAGCCGTTTCCCCGAGGGCACCGGCCGAGCTAGCGAGCGCACCAGCTGCGCCTCCAGCGGCTCCGGCGCCGCCTTCCAGTCCCGCACCGGCGGCACCAGCAACGCCGCCCAATGCTGCGGCGCCACCACCGAAGGCACCGCCTAAAGCTCCCGCGAGTCCACCGAGAGCGCCGGCTGATCCTGCAGCCGCACCCGCCGTGCTGGCGAGGGCATCTGCCCCGCCGCTGAGGGCGCCGCCGACAGACCCGGCTGCATCACCAAGCGCACCCGCGCTACCTGCAAGTGCTGCCGCAGTGCTGCTTGCCGCTGCAGCTCCACCCTGCAACGCTCCACTGAACGCTCCAGCGGTGTCACCGAGAACCTCAGCGGACCCGGCCAGGGCGCCCGCTGCATCACCTACTGCCGCGGCGCCACCTTCGAACGCACCCGTGAATGCACCGGCCGTCTCGCCCAGTGCCCCAGCCGACCCGGCGAGAGCTCCTGCCACATCTCCGACCGCGCCAGCCGAACCAGCCAGCGCACCGGCTGCACCGCCGAGTGCTTCAGCGCCGCCTGAAAACGCTCCTGCCGCCGCACCTGCGGCGTCGCCCACTGCACCAGCTGATCCCGCGAGGGCACCTGCGACCTCGCCGACCGCACCAGCGGAACCAGCCGCAGCACCCGCAACGCCACCGATTGCCTCAGCACCACCCGTCAGTGCCCCCGAGAATGCCCCTGCTGCGTCTCCCAGCGCGCCGGCCGAGCCCGCGACGGCACCAGCGGCGTCCCCGACCACACCGGCCGAGCCCGCGACGGCACCCGCGGCGTCCCCGACTGCGCCTGCTGATCCCGCAAGTCCGGCGCCAGCCTCGCCTAGGGCGCCAGCCCCGCCAGCGAATGCCCCCGCCGCAGATCCGGCGACGTCACCCAACGCTCCGGCAGAACCTGCTAGCGCTCCCGCGGCACCACCGACAGCTTCAGCACCTCCAGCGAACGCGCCGGCAGCTCCACCTGCGACACCACCCAGGGCACCCGCTGACCCAGCGAGCGCACCAGCCGCACCGCCCACAGCCTCAGCGCCACCAGCAAACGCTCCCGCAGCAGAACCAGCAACGTCACCCAGCGCGCCAGCCGAACCAGCAACCGCTCCAGCCGCACCACCCACAGCCTCAGCGCCACCAGCAAACGCTCCCGCAGCACCGCCTGCGGCGGACCCCAGGGCTTCCGCGCTGCCTGAAAGCGCACCTGCAGCACCTGCAGCCGCATCCGCTCCGCCTGCCAGCGCACCACCGATGCCGAACGCGGTATCGCCGAGTTCACCCCCGATACCAGCTCCTGCTTCTGCAGCGCCTGCGATGGCTCCAGCGGCACCTCCGAGCGCGCCCGCCGATCCCGCGAGAGAACCACCGGCCTCACCCAGGGCGCCCGCAGAACCAGCCAGCGCACCTGCCACATCCCCTGCGGCTCCAGCGGAACCTGCAAGGGCTCCCGCTACGTCACCGGCAGCCCCCGCAGCACCGGCGAGAGCACCACCTGCTTCACCTGCAGCGCCAGCAAAACCTGCGAGGCCACCAGCAGCGTCACCCAGTGCCGCGGCGCCACCTTCGAAGGCACCAGCGAAGCCGCCTGCGGCCTCACCGAGAGCACCCGCAGAACCAGCCAGTCCACCGGCCACATCACCGACTGCGCCCGCAGAACCGGCCAGTCCGCCAGCCACTCCGCCGAGTGCTTCCGCACCTCCCACGAGGGCGCCACCTCCAGCACCGGCAACGTCACCGAAAGCCGCGGCTGAGCCTGCAAGCGTTCCTGCAACATCACCCACCGCACCGGCCGAACCGGCAAGGGCTCCTGCCGCACCGCCGACTGCATCCGCACCACCAGCGAAGGCACCACCTACCGCTCCTGCAGCCTCTCCAAAAGCACCCGCAGAGCTAGCAAGAGTCCCAGCGACGTCACCCACCGCACCAGCAGAACCAGCGAGAGCACCGGCGACATCACCGACCGCACCAGCCGAGCCGGCGAGTGCCGTACCCGCATCGCCCAGCGCCTGCGCTCCGCCAGCGAAAGCGCCTGTGGCGGCACCGGCGACCTCGCCAAGCGCACCCGCGCTCCCCGCAAGGGCACCTGCTGCGTCGCCGAACGCAGAGGCGCCACCTTCGACGGCACCAGTCAGTCCGCCTGCCGCGCCCGCAAGCCCGCTGGCGCTACCCGCGAGCGCGCCTGCGACATCACCAACAGCCTCCGCCCCGCCAGTTGCAGCACCACCAAAGGCTCCCGCGACATCACCCAAGGCACCAGCGCTGCCTGCAAGCGCACCCGCCACGTCACCGGCCGCTGCGGCACCACCTGAAAGTCCCGAACCAACTGCCCCGGCGACATCTCCGGCCGCTCCTGCTGCCCCGGCGAATGCACCCGCGGCACCGGCGGCGGCATCAGCACCGCTCTCCAGTGCCCCGCTGAATGCACCTGCGGCGCTGCCGAGGGCCTCCGCTCCACCAGCGAGAGCCCCGGACGCTGCACCTGCAGCTTCCCCGAGTGCACCTGCTGATCCGGCAAGGCTGCCCGTGACGTCGCCCACAGCACCCGCACCACCGGCGAGTCCCGCGGCAGCAGTGCCGGCCACGTCACCGACTGCGCCAGCAGAACCCGCTAAGGCACCTGCGACATCGCCCGCTGCCGTAGCGCCGCCCTGCATCGCGGCACCCGCCGCACCTGCTGCTTCACCAAGCGCACCCGCTGAACCAGCGAGCGCTCCCGTCACTCCGCCGACAGCACCAGCGGAACCAGCCAGATCACCGGCTGCGCCCGCAAGTGCCTCACCCATACCTGTGAATCCTCCAATTGCCTCCGCACCCCCCGCAGCGACTGCTGCCAGACCGGCTGCAGCGGCAGCAGCGCCGCCCGCGGCTGCAGCGGCAGCACCTGCAACTGTTCCTGCGGTTTGCCCGGCTGCGCCAGCACTGCCTGCTACCGCACCCGTGGCGTCACTGACCGCACCCGCTGACCCTGCCAGTGCTCCAGCGGCGCCTCCTACAGCCTCAGCTCCACCTGCGAAAGCACCTCCGAGATTGCCTGCGACCTCACTAGCTGCGCCCGCCGTGCCAGCGAGCGCACCCGCGGCTCCAGCGGCTGCGCCGGCCGCACCACTCACGGCTCCCGCAGCGCCACCCGCAGCCCCTGCCAGCGCCTCAGCACCACCCGCGAACGCACCGCCAAGGCTGCCCGAGGCATCTCCGAGTGCAGTAGCGCCACCGGACAGGGCGCCTGCTGCCTGAGCTGCCGCGCCAGCGGCTCCATCGAACGCGCCCGACAGCGTGCCACCCGCTTCACCGACTGCAGCGGCCGCACCTGTCACAGCTCCAGCGGCGGCAGCGGCTCCTTCAGCCGCACCAGCTGCCGCCCCAGCAACCCCTGCGGCAGCTTCAGCTGCACCGCTGAAGCTGCCGGAGATATCACCTACGAATTCCACTGCACCAATACCTCCTGTGAGATCACCAATCAAGCTGGGGTCGAGCACGTCTGAAAGACCGGGAAGATCACCCAGTCCGGGCAGATCGCCAAGTCCCGGAAGATCACCAAGACCGGGTATCTCGCCAATGTTTGCGATGAAATCGCCGATCTGCCCGATGTTGCCGAAGTCGCCAAGAGTGGCGAGGTTTTCGATCACGGCTGAGACATTCCCGAAGTCACCGACCTGGGCTAGATCCTCGAAGAACGCGGTGAGCGATCCGATGTCACCGGCAGAGAGTCCGGAGAGTACGTCTCCGATTACTACAGACGGGTCACCGCTCACGTTGATCACGCTGTCGATTACGTCGTTGAGCACCGACGGATCACTGATATTCGCGAAGTCCTGGAGCGTCGCTCCCAGGTTGCCGACGTCGACGGTGTCGCTCAGCGCCGCAAGATTCGACAGCACATCGCCGATCTCCCCTGCATTGCCGGATAACAGGTCCCCGACCTGCCCGATGTTCGTAATGTCTCCCGCGTCCACGAGGTCCGAGAGAACGTCACCTACCTGACCGATCACCGTCGGATCGGAGACTCCTGTGAGATCACCGATCACTGAACTGATCGGGCCGAGTTGGCCGAAGTCACCGCTAAGTATGTCGCTGATCTGGTTGCCGGAAGCGATGCCTGACAGCACGTCGCCAAACTGGCCAATGATCGTTGGATCACCAATAGCGCTCAACCCGGAAAGAACGTCACCGATCTCTCCGATCACCGTCGGGTCGGAGATGGTTCCGACGCCGTTAAGGAAGTCACCGACCTGACCGAACACCGCGTTGCCGCTGGCGATGTCGCTGATCGTTCCAGCGATATCGTTGCCGGAAAGAATGTCACTCAGCACCGAGATGTTGTCGAATACAGCGGAGACGTCGCCGAAGTCACCGATTTGAGCCAGGTCATCGAAGAAGGCGGTGATCGAGCCGATATCACCAGCTGAGATTCCTGATAGCACGTCGCCTATGGCAGCGGAGGGGTCCCCGCCGGCGAGACCGTTGAACAGGTCGGACAGAACGGTGGAGTCGCTAATGTTCGCGAAATCTTGCAGCGCGCCGCCGAGGTCCCCGATGTCCACCGTGTCGCTCAGCGCGACCAGGCTCGAAAGGACATCACCAAACTGGCCCGCATTGCCCGATAGAACGTCACCGATGCCGGAAACATCACCCGCGTCAATTCCCGACAGGCCAGTGAGTACATCCCCGACTTGACCGATATCCGACGGGTTGAGAGCTGACAGGTCATTCAGGATGTCGGAGAACTGACCGATGTTCGTCACGTCACCGACCTCGATCAGATCTGAGAGAAGGGCCGCCAACTGATTCTCGTTGCCCGCGTCCACGAGATCGTTCAGTACATTTCCGAACTGACCAATAAACGTGGGATCCGTGATGTTTCCAAAGCCCGAGAGCACGTCGCCTACCTGGCCAACCACTGCGGGGTTCAGCGCAGACAAATCGTTTAGTACGTCGTTGATCTGACCGATGTCCGAGAAGTCGCCGGGAAGGATCTCCGTCACTGGGTTTGCATTGCCGGATAGCACATCACCGATCTGCCCGAAGTCCCCGGAGAGAACGTCACCGAACTGATTGCCGTTCAGAACGTCGCTGATCTGAGCGAGAGAAATGGCCGCGACATCGCCAATCTGACCGACGCCGTTGTCGCCGTTGGCAATGCCGCTGACCACGTCCCCAATCTCGTTACCACCGGCAATTCCACCGAGGACGTCTGTAAACGCGTTCCCGTTCGCGATATCGCTGAGCTGTGCGACGTTGCTCAGCACATCACCGATCGCGTTGATGTCACCGATGTCTGCGAGATCGCTGAAAAAGGCCGTGAGCTGACCGAAGTCGCCTGTCGTGAATCCGGAGAGTACGTCTCCAATATCGCTGGATGGGTTGAGGATGTCGCTCAGCACAGACGGATCGGTGATGTTGGCGAAATCCTGCAGGGTGTTGCCGATTGCAGTGAGGTTGGCGGTGTCACCGAGGGTCGCGAGTTGCGAAAGGACATCGCCGATCTCACCGACATTGCCGGAGAACAGATCACCATTCAGCACATCTGCGAACTGCCCAAGGTTTTCGATGTTTCCGATACCAATCAGAACATCGCCAAGCTGCCCAATCGCGGTGGGGTCACCGATCTGGGCGAGGCCGGACAGAACGTCCCCGAACTGGTTGCCACCGAGAAGATCGCCGAGCTGATTCCCAGATCCGAGACCAGAAAGCGCTTCGCTGAAGTCGTTGATGATCGCGGGGTCAGTGATTTGGGCGAAGTTCGACAGTACGTCGCCGACCTCGCCCACGACGGTGTTGTCGGTAATATCTCCGAGCTGAGCGATATTCGAGAGAACATCGGTGAGCTGATTGCCTGAGAGCACACCGCCGAGGTCGGAGAGGACGTCGGTGACATCACCGATTCCTGAAACGTCACCGAACTCATTTCCACCGATAATGTTCGACAGCACATCATTGAACTGCCCGAATCCGCTCAGAACGTCGCCGATCTCGCCTACGTTCGCGACGTCACCGAGGCTGACCAGGCTGTCGAAGACTTGGCCAACGGCCGTCAGATCCCCCACCTGGGCGATGTCCTGGAAGAACGCACCCACCTGGTTGAGTTCCACGAGCCCGAGATCACCGAAATTGGAGATGTTGGAAAGCACATCGCCCGAAAGGATGTCACCAAACACTGCGGAAGGGTCGCCGATCGATGCGATGTCCTGCAGTGCGGCTCCGAGCGCACCGACGTTGAGGTTGTCGCTCACGGTCGCCAGGTTGGACAGCACATCCCCAACCTGACCGATGCCGTTGCCGTTGCCGTCACCGATACCGACAAGGTCCGAAAGGATATCGCCATTGTTTCCAGAAAGGAGATCACCGATACCGCTGAGGTTTTCCATGTTGCCGAAACCCGATAGAACTTCACCGACTTGCCCGAGAATCGTCGAGTCGGAGATGCTCGCGATGTCACCAAGGAACGTCGTGATCGGACCGAACTGAGCTGCGTTACCCGACAAAATTTCAGCAACGTCGGAGATGACGACTGGGTTGTTGGATGCCAGGCCGGAAAGGATGTCACCGAACTGGCCGATCAGCACAGGGTCATTGAGCGCGCCCAGACTGGAGAGAATGTCACCTACCTGCGCGAAATCACTGAAGTCGCTGAGCTGCGCAACGTTGCCGCTCAGTACGTCGCCAATCTGGGCAAGGTTCCCGCTGCCGATTCCGGAAAGCACGTCACCGAACTGTGTGACGCCATCGGCGTTTGCGATGTTGTTGAGGACGTCCCCGCCCTGTGCGACGTTTCCGGACAGAATGTCACCGATGACGCTCAGGTTGTTGACGTCGCCCAACTGCGCGAGATTCTCGAAAAGAGGTCCGACGGCAGTGAAGTCACCGGCACTGATCAGGTCAGATAGCAGAGAAGTATCAGACAGGTTCGCAAAGTTCTGCAGGGCGTCACCAATCGCGCCGATGCTTGCGATGTCACCAGTCGAGGCAAGATTCGAGAGGACATCGCCAACCTGGCCGATAGCTCCGACGTTGCCCGACAAGATGTCTCCCACTTGACCAATCACGGCGGGATCGCTGAACGCGGTGAAGCCAGAAAGCACATCTCCAACCTGACCGAGGACGACCGGGTTGAACTGTGCGAGATTCGACAGGACATCCCCGAACTGGTTCCCCGACAGAGCTTCACCGATCTGCGTGATCACGGTGTTGTCGGTGACCTGGGCGAAGTTGGAGAGAATGTCGCCGACCTGCCCGACTGCTGCCGCGTCGTTCAGTGCGGTGATGCCTGAAAGCACGTCACCCACCTGGTTTCCTCCCGCGATACCTGAAATCACGTCGCCAACCTCATTTCCGGAAAGAACATCACCGATTTGACCAGCGAAATCACCAAGCTGGTTGTCTGATAGGAGATTTGTGACGACGTCAGATACGTTGCCGAAGTCGCCTGCGATACCGGTGATATCGCCGAGCTGGTTGCCGCTCAGGAGTTCACCGACCTGGCTGATCACGGTGGGGTCGTTGATCAGCGCAATGTTGGAAAGAACATCCGTGAGCTCATTGCCGCTCGCGACATTCGTAAGGATCTCCCCAATCTGGTTGATCGCTGTGACGTCTCCGGCGAGGAGTTCACCCACTCCTGATCCGTTTCCTATATTGCTGAGAACGTCACCGATGGCATTGAGGTTCTCAATGTTCCCGAAAGCCGTGAGCACGTCGCCGATGTTGCCTACGTTATTCAGGAGCTCCGCGGCACCCGCGATATCGCCGATTTGAGCAACGTCCTGCAGGAACGCCGCGATATTGCCGAGGTCGCCATTGTTAGTGAGTACGTCACCGATCTGACCTATACCGATCGTGTCCGAATCGATCACGGCGTTCAGGAAGTCCGCGACGAGGACGGGGTCACCAATGTTCGCGAAATTCTGTAGCGCGTTGCTCAAGGCTTCGATGCCGACGTTGTCGTTGAGGACAGCGAGGTTCGACAGTACGTCACTGATCGCACCGATCCCGGTGACATCGTTGATGCCTGCGAGATCCCCGATCACGGACGTGATTGGACCCAATTGCCCGGCGTTGTTCGAGAGCACGTCACCGATCCCCTCGAGCGACGCGCCATTTGCGATGTTCGTCAAGACCTCGCTTATCTCGCTGAGCGCTGTCGGCTCGAACGTTGAGGTCAGGTTAGACAGAACGTCGCCGATCTGGCCGATGCCCGTGAAATCGTTCAGGACGTCCGTGAGCGTCGCGTTCAAGGTGTTGATGTCGCCGATGTTCGAGAGAACATCGACGAGGTCGTTGAAGGTGACGGTGGGGTCGAATACCCCAGTCAGCCCGTCGAGCACAGAGTTGAAGACGCTAAGGTCCCCGATCTGGGTGAACTGCTGAAGAACGTCGGCGACATTCGCGATATTGCTGATGTCGCCGATCTGGGAGAGACCAGACAGAATATTGCCGATCTCGCCGATCCCGCTGAGGTCACCAGCGTTGGTGAGAATGTCCCCGATCACGGAGGATGGGTCGCCGACATTGACGAGGTTCGACAGAATGTCTCCGACCTGCCCGACATTCGTCAGATCACCGAAGTTGGCGAAATTCTGGAGGACCTGTCCGATATTTGTGACGTCCCCGATGCCAGAGACGTTCGACAAGAAGTCGCCAACGTTTACCAGGTTGCTGAGAACATCCGTATCTGTGAGGTTGATGTCCTGCACGATGCCGGTGATGTTCTGCAGAAGTGACGGGTCGATCGAGCCGATCCCGGTGAGGTTCTGCAAGAAATCACCGACCTGACCGATACCGGTCAGGTCGTTCAGGAACGCGATGTTTTGCAGGAAGTCACCGACGGGACCGATCCCTGTGACATCTCCGATATTGGCAAGACTGTTGATGAGGTCGCCAATTGCGAGCGACTGATCGATAACACCGATGTTCGTTAGGTTCTGAACGAAGTTCCCGATGTCGGTGAGGTCGCCGATCGACGGTGCGCTGATGAGATCGCCGAAGACGTTGTCGCTGAGCAGATTGACGGGAAGGATTTCGGAGAGAGTGATACCGGACGTCAGGATGTCGGTGAGGATCGGGCCGGTCAGGTTACCGATATCGCCGAGGCTTATGTCACCAAGCCCAATGTCGCCCAGACTGATATCACCCAGACCGATGTCGCCGATATTCCCGATATTCCCGATGTCTCCGATGTTCGTCACAGGACCGGTGACGTCCCCGCCCCCACCGCCGGGCGGGTTGTTGATGATGATCGTCGTATCACCACCACCGCCTCCGGGCGGGGTGGTGATGATGTTGTTGTTCGTGTTGTTGTTGACGTTGGTAACTGGCGCGGCAGTGCCTCCGCCGCCTCCGCCGCCCGGCGCACCTGGGTTTATGACTGGCGCAATAACCGGCGCGATAACGGGCGCAATCACCGGATTGAAGACGACGTTGCCGCCTCCTGCTCCGCTGCCCCCACCAGGTGAAACAATCGTCGGACCTACGATTGTCGGACCCACCGTAGTCGGACCCACGATTGTGGGGCCGGTGGTGCTCGGCCCCACAATCGTGGGAGCGCCTTTCGCCAAGGACAGATGCCCCGGGCTAACCACGTTGACCAACTTGGTTATTCCGCCCGCTAAAGCTTGGGATGCGCCCGACCAGCCTGCGGGACAGAGATGTCCCGACAACGCGCTTGGCGCTCCGGCGAAGCCACCGATCCCGCAGATCAGAGGCGCGATCGCATCGATATCAGCACGACAGAACGGAGCGATCCCATTTTGCTCGAGAAAGCACGCGGGATCAGCGAGGAACTGATCCCTCGCATCCGCGTCCCGAAGGAGCCAGAGGATCAATGTGACCAGCGGATTGCCTGCGGTAAGCGACATTTCGTCGGCCCTCATTTCGTCGTGATGACAACAGCGCTTGCGAATTCGGTTCCGCATGCGATTCTTCGCCGCTCTCGCGGACCTACCAACGGGGGCGACCCCTCGATCAACATCGGACTATTAGGGGGTCGGGAGTTAGGGGAACCGTCCCCATTAGGGGATTTGCCCGGTACTCTTGTCGTGTCCTGGACCACACCAGTGGAGTGCGCTGTGATGGTGGTCGGGAACGTTGCCGCTGCGGCGCGGGGCGCATGCTAGAACGCCGCAAAACGAGAGGTGAGCGCCTTGATTGGTCTCGGCTTGAGCATAGGAACCGCTCAGTGCACCGCCACATACCTCACAGCTAGAGACTCAAGCAGCACTCCGTCTGACGCCGCAGGAAATGCTATACGCGTAAGCAATGGAGCGCGTTTCGAGAAGGCTTCAAGCATTCACGACTCTGCGCTGAGTTTCTCTCCCGACGGTGCTATTTCTTTTGTTGACAAAGCGATACAAACGGGTGCGAGCGGGCGCGGCCGGATATCTATCCGCGATTACATGGAACGCGTTGGCGACCCTGTGGAAATCGCTGTCTCGGAAGCAGAAAGCGTCGCCGGTTCAACTCTGGCCGCCGCCGCCACGAGTCTGCTCATCAAGGACGCCTCCATATCCGCGGAGTCGCCGGTCGCACTCGCCCACCCGGCTTCCTGGTCTTCCCACACGCTTGCTGCGCTGCGTTCGGCACTCACGACCACCTGCACACCTACGCCCGCTCTGATAACCGAGTCTGATGCCCTGCTCACGTTTGCCGATGAGGAGTACGGCGCAGCTGACGGCTACACCCTTGTAATCGATATCGGTGCTAGATACCTGGATATCAGCGCGGGCACCCAGAGCAGCCCTGCACCGACAGCAGTAGGGACTCCGGTTCGCACCAGCGAAGTCAGTGGTGACTGGTTCGACTATCTACTGCTCACCCATGTGCTCCCTCATCTGCTAAGCGACGAGGAGATCCGCCAGCTGTCCACTCGCGCCCCCGCTGCAGACGCTGAATTCGAGAGCCTCGCGCGTTTGAGGGAGAACGTGCGGCGCGCTCGGGAGACGCTTTCCTCGCAGACGACTTCGCAGCTAGTGAGCGACATTTCCGGGCACAAACGAGAGATTCGTGTAGTACGCAGCGAGTTCGAGGAACTGATCCACGGCTCATGTGAACGTATCGCGGAGCTCGCACACCAGGCATTGAGGGAAGCCGGTGTCAGCGAATCTGACTTGACACGAATTGTGCTCGCCGGAGGCGCAGCGTCAACACCGCTGATCACAGAGGTACTCGCGCGGGAGTTCCGGCTCCCCATCAATCTCCCATTGGAGCCTGCACTCGCCGTAGCCACAGGCGCAGGACTTATGGCAAGCCGCGGATTTGCGGCCGCCACCCCACTTGCCCCGCGCGTAAAGGCACAAGCACGGCAAAAACCGCCCGGGAGGCCCGGCCGTCGGCCAGTGCCACCGATCCTTCCCACAATCGAACGAGCCGCATCACGTAAGAACGTTGGCCGGGCAACAGCCGTGGCTGCCGCCGCCGCAGCTGTGGTTTTTCTCGCAGCGGGGTCACTCAGTGTCGGAACGTCTTTCTTTCCTATGACGTCCTCAGCCGGCAGTGTCGTTGAGACAACTGAATCGGCTGTGGCACCGACTGTCGACGAGGTTCCCACGCGTGATGGCGCCGCCCGCACTGTCAGCGCGTCTCCAGCGTCCGCAGGATCGTCGATCCTTGGCACCGCGCCGCGAACGACAACTCCGTCCGCGCGCGGCATACACTCCGCTGCCGGGAAAACAGCCAATTCACGGCAGTCAAGCGTCACTGAATCTCAATCCACTGCTGTGACGCCGCGCGGTGCAGAGCCCAGCCAGGCTGTCGAAGCGTCACCGGACCCCGGCGCGGCCCCCGCTCCGGCTCCGACGAATCCGACCCAACCAGAGCAAGTGACTGGCTCAATCCCCGTGCCTGCCCCCAACCCGCCCACGACACCTCACACGCCCCCTCCACCACCCAGCGCAAGCACCCCGTCGCCGAGCCAACCGAGTCTTTCCCCACCCCCCGCACCACCGGCTCCCCCGGCACCACCGGCTCCCCCTCCTAGCAGTCCTGCGCTAATTCCTAGTCCAAGCGCCCCTCTCGCTCCAGTCAACTCGGGGGTTTCCGGAGTCACCGATACCGTTGGCGGCGTTGTCGGGGGAACAACCGGGACTGTGCAGTCGGTTACAGGCGGCCTCGGTCAAACCGCTGGAGGGGTCACAAATGGTGTCGGGCAGACTGCAGGCACAGTGATGCAGGGCGCGACAGGTGCAGTGGGTGGCGTCACCGAAACAGTCGGAGGCACAGCAGGTGCAGCCACCGGAACTGTTGGGCAGGTAACCGGAGGGGTGACAGAACCAGTAACAGGCACCGTCAGTGGACTAACTGGCACGGTCGAGGGTGCCACTGGTGGAGTCGGTAATGCGATCAGTTCGCCTTTGAATACGGTGGGCGGGATACTCGGCGGGGTGACGGGCCGTTGACGGCATTGAAAGACATTCACCTCACGTCCCTTGGAGTGCACGATAAATTGATTTCGTCTGCGATGCACGAGTCAATCAGCGAACTCCTGGAGGCGATTCGGAAGTCGGGAGGCCGTCCCGTCCACCGCATCATCCTCGGGACCGCGGGTAGCGGGAAAACGAGTGCGTTGCGGATCGCCCGGAGTGCATTCGAGGCAACCGGAGCCCGCGTGACCACCTCTCTCGAGAATGTCGGTGCGATTGATGCTGTGGCCGGGTCCGTTTTGCTCGTCGACGATGTTCATCGTTGCGGACCGACAGCACTGGCTGACCTTGAAGCGATCATGCGTCGGCGAGATACCAGTGTGCTGCTGACTGCACGCCCAAGGAGTAGCCGCCACAAAATCGACAGGCTGCTCAGCACCTCAGGATCAAGCGCGCTCACCCTCGGCGCCATGACCTCCCCGAAGGTCGCCCAGCGCGCGCGGGAGACTCTTGGTCACGACCTCCGCCGTGACCACATCGCAGCCATTATGGCCATCACCGGCGGACAGCCGGACGGCGTGCACGAAGTGCTCACGATGCTCCAGCACGGACGGGCGGTCCTCCCCGACGCGGCCCGCGTGATCGACGAGGCCGGACAGGCCTGGGTCTCACGGCGGTTCGCGGAGCTGCCCGCACTCGTCCAGCAAGCTGTCGCAGCCGCAGAGTTCGCGACTGCTGCGCCGATTGTGGCCGAAACGCTCGGGGTGTCGCCGGACGAGGCTGCGGAGCTCCTCGACGAAGCCCGCGATAGCGGTTTGCTACTCGATCACGACAAAGTCACTGCGCAACTGAAAGCCTGCTTCGCGGAGCAGCTTGGCCCTTCGAAGCTCGCGCAGCTACGCTCGCGTGCTGCTAGTGCACTCGCCTCGTCGCATACCTTGACCACCGCAGCCGCGATCATGTTCGCGCAATACCACGTCGTCAATCCCCAGGTTGCGTCCTACTTGATCCGCGCATCCGAGCGATGCTCAGACACAGACCCATCTCAGGCGGCGACACTGCTCGACGCCGCGTACGCGGCCGGAGCTTCGCTCGCAGACTTCGCGCTCCAGCGAGCGGAGGTCGCGGCGCGAACGAGTGACTACGGCGGTGCACTCCACTTCGCTGACGCGGTAACAAACCGTGCACTCAGTACTGACGGGCGCCAGTGCGCGGACCTCGCTGACGCGATCCGCATCTCGGCGACTGTCGCGACATCACGCGGAATGGTCGCACACGCCGCCGATCTGTATCGATGGCTCGGAGCTGACCGCGCAGGGGCGGACGCGCCGATCGCCGCCATCGTCCTGTACGCGGCTGGGGATGGGGAGACCGCACGGGCCGTCCTGCAGCATGCAGCTTCGACTATCCCAACGACCTACGCTCAGGGGCTGAGACTTCTCGCTGAAGGTATCGGCACGTCGATGAGCGGCTCGGGCAAGTCTTCGATCGCGATGCTCTCGCGCGCCGTCTCCATGCTCTCTCCACCACCGGTCCGGCGCGCCATGCCAGACCACGCGGCGGCACTGGCAGCGACCGCGGCACTGCATTGTGGGGACCTTGCAGCCGCCGAATCGATTCTCGCGGCGTCACTCGCAGATCACCGGCCCGAAGCGGCAGTGACTGCTCGGCTACAGCTACTAAGCGCATGGGCATCCATGCTCGCAGGCGACATCCCTGCAGCAACGGCTAGGTTGCGTGCCGCCACGGCCCGTCCGCTGCCATCGGCTCGCGACAGACTGTTCGAATACGGCTTGCGGGCGGGCCTTGCGCGCCGGGCAGATAACGCAGCCGAACTCAACGCGTGCTGGACGGCCGCCCGGCCGGTCATCGCCGCGTGCTCGGCGGACCTGTTCTCTTTGCTCCCCATTGGGGAACTCTGGATCGCATCCGCACATCTTTCTCTACAGCCCGAGGTGACACACCTCATCGATCAAGCGGGAACTGTGCTGGAAGACCTGGGGTCCCCGATACTGTGGGCCGCACCGTTTCATTGGTGCGGTGTCCAGGCCGCAATCATTGGTGACAAACCGGACGACTTGGTTCCGCACGCACACCACCTCGGCGCCGCCGCGCATGCGAGCGAGTATGCCGCCGCACTTGCGACAGCCGGGAAGTCCTGGATTCGCGTTCTCGCGCGAGAGTTCAATCCAGCCGACGTGGAGGCGAGCGCACGCGGTCTCGCGGGCGCGGGCCACAGCTGGGACGGCGCCCGCCTCGCGGCGGAAGGTGGATTCCGCTCGAATGACCCCCGTGCGGCTGCTTCGCTGCTACAACTTGCGCGCACGCTGAAACTGACCGGTGCTGCGGGTGCTATGGCACCCGATCCGGCGAGCGGGCCAGCAGCCCCTGCGTCTCGAGTGCCCGGGGGCCTCAGCGTTCGCGAAGCCGAAATCGCCAGCCTCGTAGTGCAGGGGTTCCCCTACCGAGAAATCGGCGAGCGTCTCTTCATAGCCCCGAAAACGGTAGAGCATCATGTCGCCCGGATCCGGCAGCGCATCGGAGCCCAGAGCCGCGGTGAGATGCTGTCGATGCTGCGCTCGATGGGCTTCCCTCAGGTGAATCACCAGGCGTGACAGTGCCCGAAAATTAGCGCTATGTGACTGCTGTCATCCTGTCTGACAGCAGTCGGTCACAAATAGATGACTTATCGGACTCATCTCTGCCGCAGGCCCTTCGGGCTACCTAGAGTGATCCGGAGGCATGGCTCGTTACACCGTGCCGCCACTCTCCGGACCGCCCAGAAAGGGATGGGTACGTCATTGATGCGTACGTCATTTGTTAGACGGACCGCTCTCGTCAGCGCAGCCGTGCTGACCGCGCTACTCCCGGGGACAGCAATCGGAGTGGCGGAACCCGCCGCACTCGGGAGCACGCTGCCCCCGGAGCTTACGGCCGCGCTTGAACGTGACCTCGGGATCAGCGCCGAAGAGTTTCTGGAACGCTCTGACCTAGCCCAAAAACTGGCTGAGTTCGCGGCCGGACTGCGCGCTGAGTTTCCCGGAGAGTTCGGGGGCGCGTGGATGGAAGGCAGCACACCCACAATTGCAGTCACCACGGAGTCGCTTGCGGAGCGAGTCGAAGACGAGGGCTTCGCGGCAATGAACGTGGCGCGATCTGAGTCTGAACTTCACCGCGACGCCACCGCGCTGACTGACTGGATCGATACGTTGGCGGAACCATTCCGCAGCCTGTTCCGCGGCATGATGGTTGACCTGATGCGAAACAGCGTGGTCGTCGGAGTTTCCGATACCGGAAATGGCAGTCTCACGGATCTATTCGATCTGCCTGCGCTGCTGCAGGACGTGGGGATTCTCTTCACCCCCGCAAACGACATCATCCCCGGGGAAAGCACCGAAGAAGTGCCGCTCGGCAGATCTGGGCCCACGGCACCACGTCACCATCAAGCCATGGGTGGCGATGCTTTTCTCGCCGGTCAGCCCGGCAACCAGCTTCGCTGCTCCCTCGGCTTCAATGGCACCGGCCCTGACAATACTGCCGTGAACATCACCGCCGGGCATTGCAACCCTGACGGCCCCGAGACAGCGCGAGTGCCCGCGACCTTCCTCGGCGGCCCACTCGATGGCCAGCAGTTCGGCAGCTTTACCGAAACCACGATGGACGGCGCGGACTACGGCATCGTCACCATTTCCGACGAGTACGCCGACCTCTTCCGTACCGCAGGGGTACGGGGAGGCAATGACGTCCACGTGACTGGCACCGCGGATCCCGTCGTGGGCATGCCGGTGTGTAAGTCAGGACTGACAACGGGGTTCACGTGTGGTGTGGTGACATCGACGAACCTGCGAATTGATGTGGGATCCCGCACACTCGACAACGCCTTCACGTCCGACATCTGCGCCCTGCAGGGTGACAGCGGCGGCGCAATCATCAGTGGGACGCGCGCGGTCGGGGTTTCGAGTGCGTCCGACGTCGGAGACTTCACCTCTTGCGCAGACGCGGTTCGCGAAACTGGGTTCTTCGGCGAATCGCCCCAGCTCTACGCGACACCCATCAACGATATCCTCGCAAATCTCCCAGGCGTTCAACTGAACGTATCCTGAGCTGCGCGAACTCCGCTGCGGGCCCGTCGCCATCCCTGGCGGCGGGCCCGCAGTGCGGGGTGCGCTTTACGTGTCCGTTACCGAAGTTAGGTCTGCCTGTGCGAAAGCCGAATTGCGCTGGGTAATACCGTTAGGTCAGACGAGTGTGTGTATATCCCAGGACCCCGACCCGGTGACTTGGTTCGGGCCCGAGATACGCGTTCATTCTCGCCCGCGAAAGAAAAGCAAACCCAGGCTAAGTTACTAGCGAGTAACAAGAGGACAGTTACTGGCGGGTAATATAGGCGCGGAGGGATGCGACGGCCCCGGGCAAAGGCTGCCCAGGCCGCCATGACAGAAAGGCCACGACGACATGAGCGACGTGACTTCGGTGACGCTGACGCTCGGCACCATAGCCGCAGTTCTCAGTATCCCGTGCTGGATCATCTTCTTCTCCGGCGCGTGGCGCATGGTCCAGACAATCCGGCTGGGGCAGCCTGACGGAACACGCCTGTTCCCGATCCTGCCGCGCTTCAAGCAACTCATGGTCGAGTTCGCGGCGCACACCCGAATGAACAAGTTCCGCACAGTTGGCTGGGCGCACTGGCTTGTGATGGTGGGCTTCCTGCTCGGCTCCGCGGCATGGCTCGAGGCATACGGCGAAGCGTTCAACCCGCACTTCCATTGGCCGTTCATCGGCGACTGGGGTCCGTGGAGCTTCCTCATGGAGGTCTTGGGCATCGGCATCGTGGTCGGCATCATCGCGCTGATCATCATTCGCCAGCGCAACCACCCGCGTCGACCCGATCGCATGTCGCGGTTCGCCGGCTCGAGCTTCTGGCAGGCCTACTTCGTCGAAGCGGTCGTCCTGGTCGAGGGTCTCGGCGTCATCTTCGTCCGCGCGTCCAAATACGCGGTGTACGGCGGCAGCAACGTCGAATACTTCTTCACACGCTGGGTCGCTGAACTGCTGCCTGCAGAGCCGCTCCTGGTCTCGATTTTCGCGGTCATCAAACTGTTCTCTGGCCTTATCTGGCTCCTTATCGTCGGTCGCTACATCACCATGGGCGTCGCATGGCACCGCTTCTCCGCGTTCTTCAACATCTACTTCAAGCGTGAAGACGATGGTGGCGTCGCCCTCGGCGCCGCAAAGCCGATGATGTCCAACGGTCAAGTCCTCGAACTCGAAGAGGCAGACCCTGAAACAGACTCGTTCGGCGCGGGCAAAGCGGAAGACTTCTCATGGAAGGCGCTTCTCGACTTCACGACCTGCACCGAGTGTGGCCGCTGCCAGTCCCAGTGCCCGGCCTGGAACACGGGCAAGCCCCTCTCGCCCAAGTTGCTGATCCTGGCGCTGCGTGACCACACGTACGCCAAGGCGCCCTACTTGCTGGCAGGCGGCCGGAAGGACATGGCCGGCGAGGAGATCGGTCTCGTCGACAGCGACGGCAACCCAGACGAAGCGAAGCTTGCAAAGATTCCCGAGGCCGCTCGCATCGAGGCGGGGCGTCCGCTCGTTGGCGAATCAACAGGTGACCCTGCCACCGACGGGATCATCGACCCCGAGGTGCTGTGGAGTTGCACCACGTGCGGCGCGTGCGTCGAACAGTGCCCTGTTGACATCGAGCACGTCGACCACATCATCGATATGCGCCGCTACCAGGTGCTCATCGAGTCGTCATTCCCGTCCGAACTCGCAGGCCTGTTCAAGAACCTCGAGGTCAAGGGCAACCCGTGGGGCCAGAATGCCGGTGACCGGCTGAAGTGGGCGGAAGACCTAAGTTTTGAGGTGCCCGTCTACGAAGGCGACTTCGGCGACACCGAGTATCTCTTCTGGGTCGGCTGCGCAGGTGCATACGAAGACCGCGCGAAGCGGACGACCCGCGCAGTGGCTGAGCTCCTTCACATTGCCGGCGTCAACTTCATGGTGCTCGGCACGGGCGAGACATGCACGGGCGATTCAGCTCGGCGCGCCGGTAACGAACTGTTGTTCCAGACACTGGCACAGCAGAACATCGAGACCTTCAACGACGTGTTCGAAGGCCGCACCGAAAAACAGCGCAAGATCGTTGTGACATGCCCTCACTGCTACAACGCCATCGGCAACGAGTACCCGCAGCTCGGCGGCGACTACGAGGTCGTCCACCACACGCAGCTACTCAACAGGCTGGTACGCGACAAGCGCCTCATCCCCGTCGCGGAACCCGCCGACAACACCACCTACCACGACCCGTGCTACTTGGGCCGCCACAACAAGATCTACGAGGCGCCCCGTGAACTCGTCGCGGCGTCCGGCGCAACGCTCAACGAAATGCCACGTCACGGTGAACGCTCATTGTGCTGCGGCGCCGGCGGTGCGCGTATGTGGATGGAAGAACACCTCGGTAAGCGCGTGAACGTTGAGCGCACCGACGAAGCCCTTGCGACTGAGGCAAAGAAGATCGCAACAGGCTGCCCGTTCTGCCGCGTCATGCTGTCGGATGGCGTCACTGCACGCCAGGAATCTGGCCAGGGTGAAGGCGTCGAGGTTGTCGACGTGGCGATGATGCTCCTCGACTCCGTCAAGCGCGGGCTTCCCGACACTGTCACTGTGGGGTCCAAGCGGTCCCCCGCCAAGGTGGCAGTGGCAGCAGCGACAGCGGCGCCGACGACCAAAGCTTCGACGGCGCCAGCCGAAGCCCCCGCTGCACCGGCTTCCGAAGCGCCCGCCAAGGCTGCACCCGCCGCAAAGAAGGCGCCCGCCAAGGGCGGACTTCAGATGAAGGGCGCCAAGAAAGCACCTGGAAAGGCCGCGCCCGCGAAGGCTGCCGCACCGGAGGCGTCCGAGGCGGAAACACCTGCGAAGGCGCCCGCCAAGGGTGGATTGCAGATGAAGGCCAAGAAGGCACCCGGCAAGGCGGCGCCTGCAAAGGCAACTCCGGCCCAGGCAGCGCCCGCTGACGCGGCACCGGCCGAATCGGCGGAGGAAGCCAGCCAAGCGGCGCCCGCAAAGGCTCCGGCTAAGGGCGGACTGCAGATGAAGGCAGTCAAGAAACCCGGCGCAAAGGCTCCGGCTAAGGCGGCACCAGCCGAAGAGTCACCGGCCGAACCCGCAAGCGCCGCGCCTGAGCCCGAGGCAACCTCCTCAGAAGCTCCCGCTGAGGACACCGCTGATAGTGGTGCTTCAGCGCCACCGAAGCCGATCCGCAGCGGTGGGCTCCAGATGAAGGCCAAGAAGGCGCCAGGGAAGGCTGCACCGGCTAAGGCCACCCCAGCCACCTCTGCTGAACCTGCAGCGGATGAGCCTGCGCCTGCTGAGCCTGCGCCTGAGGAAGAGTCGGCCACCGAAGAAAAGGCTTCGGAACCGGCGCCTTCCACCCCGCCTGCAGCGAAGCCGAAAGGCCTCGCGATGCGGCCGGGCGCCAAGAAGCCCGGTAGCAAGTAAATAGGTGACCCAAAATGTGGGCCCCGGATCTTCGTCAGATCCAGGGCCCACATTGCATTCCCGTCACCAGCATTCACACCGCCTTCGCGCTCCGCACCACAGACATATCCCGTGCGCACCACCAAGATCGGAAAGAGTTTCCTGTAGCGCGTCCAGAGTCACAAGGCCGCCGTGCATCGCTGCATCACCGACAACGAGTGCCTGCTCAAACGGCACCGCGCGGGCAATATCGACAATGGTTCTCGCGACGGAGGGTGCGTCTCGGCGGGGCACGTAGCAATTCGGGCAATCCGGCCGCAGCCGAACGAGTTCGCGTGTCCGGCAATTGCGCTTGCGTCGTGAGGGTTAATTCGGCTGACGAGGAGCCGCCTGTTCTTGGTGATCTGTTCGTAAGTCACGCATCCAAGTAATAGCCTCAAATCCGGCGCTCGGCGTGAGGTATCCACAGGAACTCGCTGGTAGCGGCCTGTTCAGGAGTTGTCCACAGACACGGTCATGGCCGTTGCAACACCCCGCTGCGGACTGTTGACGGTTTCGCATCACCAACCGACCCCACACCACAGCCGCGGCCCGTGCGAACGCCCCGGAAATGTGGTGAACGATTGAATAAGCGGGAAAACTACCCGCTGGGTGCGTCACAATCCCGCCCCACCGCACAAATTCGTTCGACAACGGTGGCACGATAGGCACGTGAGCCGAAACGATCCACTGCACCTGCACCACTACCATCCACGAGTCTTGCAGCAGTCCAGCAAGCTCCAGGATGTGCTCTACGAGATCCGCGGTCCCGTACATGAGCACGCGGCGCGCCTCGAGGCGGAGGGGCACCGGATTCTCAAGCTCAACATCGGCAACCCTGCACCGTTCGGTTTCGAGGCACCTGACGTCATCATGCGCGACATGATCGCCGCGCTGCCGTATGCGCAGGGATATTCCGACTCCAAGGGGGTCCTTTCCGCGCGACGAGCGATCGTCACAAGGTACGAGCTGATACCTGGCTTCCCCGAGTTCGACGTGGACGATGTCTTCCTGGGCAACGGCGTATCCGAGCTGATCGTCATGGTTATGCAGTCGCTGCTCGACAACGGCGACGAAGTGCTTATCCCAGCTCCTGACTATCCGTTGTGGACAGCGGCAACCAGCCTCGCTGGAGGAACACCTGTCCACTACCTGTGCTCAGAGGAAGACGACTGGAACCCTGACGTCGCCGATATTGAAGCCAAGATCACCAAGAAGACCAAGGCGATCGTGGTCATCAATCCGAACAATCCCACTGGGGCGGTCTATTCTGACCACGTCCTCAACCAGATCGTCGACCTCGCGCGTAAGCACCGGCTCCTGCTCCTCGCCGACGAGATTTACGACAAGATCCTCTATGACGACGCGAAACATGTCTCACTGGCCACGCTCGCACCTGACCTGCTCACACTTACCTTCAACGGTCTGTCCAAGGCGTACCGGGTCGCGGGCTACCGGTCTGGTTGGCTTGTGATCACCGGACCGAAGGACCATGCGCAAAGCTTCCTCGAAGGCATCAACCTGCTTGCGTCTATGCGGCTCTGCCCGAATGTTCCTGCACAGCATGCAATTCAGGTAGCACTCGGTGGCCATCAGAGTATCGACGAACTCGTCCTTCCGGGTGGCCGCCTCCTCGAACAGCGCGACATTGCGTGGGAGCGATTGAACTCGATCCCGGGGGTCAGCTGCGTGAAACCCAAGGGTGCTCTCTACTGTTTTCCGCGGATTGACCCGGAGGTCTACGAGATTCACAACGACGAGCAATTCGTGCAAGACCTCCTGCTGCACGAAAAAATCCTTGTCGTGCAGGGAACCGGTTTCAACTGGCCGGAACCTGACCACTTCCGGATCGTCACCCTCCCCTATTCAAGGGACCTGACGACAGCTATCGAGCGGATCGGGAACTTCCTCGCCAACTACTCTCAATAGTCCTCGTCGGGGTTTGCCTCGTCGGGGTTTGGCTCGTCGGCGGCAGCGCCACTCGGCGGATCTGGGTCAGGGTCAGGGTCAGGTTGCGACGGCGGTTCGATTGACGTCGGATCCGGCACGTTGGGCGCCGTCGCCGGGGGCGCAATCGCGACCGGGGGGCTGGTCGTTGGCACCACAGTTGTGGGTTCTCTGGTGCGCGTCGGGTCCGGCGCGACAGCCGTCGGCGCGGTGGAATCAGGGGGCGTGGATTGTGCAGAGGTGGGCTCCGCGCTCGTGTCTGATGGCTCCGTCGTCGACAACTCTGGTGGCTGCGTAGTGCTGGTAGCAGTCGAGATCCTGGTGGGGGCAAGGGTAGGAATCGGTGCCATCCATTCCGTGCGCGGTGTCCGGTTCACGTCTGTTTGCGATGGGTACGGATCTCGTTGCGGCACGGTAACCGCACCTTGACGGTCACGGATAATGCTGTCCCACTGGGAGTTGACCTCAGAAGCGAGTACTAGCCCTAGCCCTACGGCAGCGGTGAGGGAAACCCCTACCGCCACCGCTACCGTCCACGCTGGAAATCGTCGGAGCTTTGCTCCGTCTGCAGAACCACCGAAGGGTGACTCAGACAGAAGCCCCAGAACTACCGCGTATGCGGGGTCGGTTGGCCGGAACACAGGGACGCGGAACCATTCGCCAGCCAGACCTGTCACGAAAGGAAGTTGAGCGCCCGCACCAACGACTGCAACAGCTGCAACTGCGACGTCCGACTCAGCGACTGCGCGTCTGGCGCCAGCAAACGAGGTTGCGACGATTGGTGTCAGAATTTCCGCGAGCCGCTCAGCGGTGAGTGAGACGGTCTGCTCCGCAATGATTGCCGAAGCGGGACTGCCGCGTGACAGCGACTCCTTGAGTTCCCTCGCTATCTCCACAAGCTGGCTGTGCATATTCGGCTTCGTCCCGAGGACTTCATCGCGAATATGGGTGGCGATCGCCTCATCGAATGCGTCTCCGCCTGCCGCACGATCCACGATGCAATTTGCAACATCTCCACTAGCGGCATCGACGAAGGAGTACGACGTGGCAACAGCACCTACGTCACAAACCAGGATGTATCCCTGCTGTGGGAGATCAACCGAAGCAGCTAGACCGGCCCATGCCGCAGACCCGCCCGCGAGAACCATTGGCCGGTAACCGGCCGACTCCAGTTCCCTGATGAGACCGTGCGGCGCGGGTTCAGCGATCCGCAATCGACCGTCGCCCGCCAGGGTCAATCGGTGCTGGCTCTCGATGCCCGCAATGAATTGACGCACCCGCTCATTCGAGAGGCCCGCGGCGGGTAAGGCCCCGTACTCCACTCCGCCATCTGCTGTGCGCAGAGCCCAGCGAACGGTGGCCTCGCCCAGCGCGATACCGAGTGTCGCCGCCACCATGCCCCCGCTCTAAAGAACGCCATCAGCAGCACTGCGGACAGATTTCACCGCAGCGCTAATGTCTTATCGCGGGGACACGCCAAATTGGTACAGGCCTGACACAGACCCGGCCGTCCCGCGACGCTGACAGGGCGGACGCTCCTTCACGGGCCCTCAGAACGGGCTCCCGCACGTTGAGGATAGTACGCGAGCTGTCGCGATCAGAATCCCAACGGCACCTCGGTCACGACGTCTTCGTCAGCGCTGTCCGGCTCGTCATCGACATTCGTCTCGTCTTCGGTCTCGCTCGCGTCGCCATCTGGACCGTCGCCTTGGGAGCCTTCGACCTCCGGCGCAACGGGCTGTGCCGCTTCCTCGCGTCCGGGCACATTCTCCGGCTGCTCGACCGGTTCTGCTGGCGGCGGTTCTGCTGGCGGCGGTTCTGCAGGTGGTGGGGGTGGAGCGGGCGGAGCCACAGGCTCATATGGCGGCGCCTCGACCGGCTGAGGTTGCGGCGGGGCGGGCGGAGCAGGGAGAGGTGCGGGTGGTGGCGGGGGTGCTTCCGGCAGCGGTGCCAGTTCCTCCCGGTCGGCGTGGTTTGGAGCCGAATCAGCGGAGTCGTCAGAACCTGTTTTTGCGCTCTCTGACGGGTCAGGGTCCGAAACCGGCGCCGTGAGGCGTTCAAAGTCGTTCGCCGAAGTTGCGGCAAGGTGGACCCCAAGCCCGATGCCTGCAAAAAGCGCGATAACCGCCGCTCCCGCGATGAGTTTTCGCGAGTTAGGTGACCTGCGGTACACCCCTGTTGGCCGACGATGTCCGCTGACCCGCGCCGCTTTCACTACCGCAACACCGCTCGCTGGAGCCGTGCCCGTCTGCTCTGCAGCGCGCGCCGCTGTAACCAGGCTGGCCGCTCCGATCGCAGCAACGGCGCCAGGGTCTTCTGGAACGATTATGGGAACGCTGCGGTAATTCCGCGCAATCGGCGCCAGGAGGACGGCCGACGAACCGATCAAGTAGATCGATTTCACGTCACGCTGCGCATCCTGGGCCAACTGAAGGGCTGCCTGAAAGGACTGCTCCGCGACACTCGCGAGGCGCGCGGTCACGTCGGTGCGATGCACTGTTACGCCACCCACGTTGGCAGTCGCGCGGTCTGTGAGCAGCCTTCTGATCTCGTCGACGCGATGCCGGGATCCGCTCACCTGCTGAATCGCGAGATCAATAGCTCGCTGACCCATGTATGGGTGATAGTCCCGCGCGAGCGTCTCACCAGATTCCGGGTCGACAATGCTCACGGTCGCAGAGTTGTCTCCGAGACTGTAAAGAATGACGTCCCCAGGCGCGATGAAGACACCAATCTCCAGCAGGTAAGCCCACTGTGCGGCCGCGAGATCGACAAACTGCACCACGCGATTCTCGTTCGACCCAAGCGCATCCTCGATCGACTGGATCGGCTCGAGGTTCGGGCTCGCGACCACCACGGACCGAATAGGCCCCGCCCATTCCTGCATCAGCGACACAGCGGTCGCCACCGCATTTCCTATGCCTTCGCTACCGACGGGGACGGTCTGCTCGTCGCATGAACCGTCCGGGTAGCGCAGCGCGGAGCGTAAATGCCGCGCATCCACTGCGATCCCCAGAACCGTTCCCACTTACTGTCCCTTCCCCTGCGCACCAGCAACTTGCACGAGTCACATGGAAGTCAGTGTGCGGGGACAATTCCTTTCAGTTGCGAAAACGTTCCCATTCGCAGTCAAATCGCAACACTAGACACAGGAACTATGCGGCTGCACACCCTAGTGCCCGGTAGGTCCAGCCCGCTTCGGTCCACTTTGGCGCATTGAGGCAGTTGCGCCCGTCAGCCACGACCTTGTTTCTTACGATGCCCTCGAGAGCTGCCGGGTCGAGGTCGCGGAACTCCTGCCATTCCGTGAGCACCAGAACGATGTCGGCTTTCTCGCAGGCGTCGGTGACCGATTCGGCGTAGTCGAGCGTCGGGAAGATCTTGCGAGCATTGTCCATCGCCTTCGGGTCATAGACGCTGACGTTTGCTCCTTTGAGCTGCATCTGGCCGGAAACGTTCAGCGCCGGTGAATCACGTACATCATCAGATTGCGGTTTGAAGGCCGCACCGAGCACCGCTACATTCTTCCCCAACAGTGAGCCGCCACTTGCCGCGGTAGCGAGTTCAACCATTCGAGTACGCCGCCGCATGTTGATGCTGTCAACCTCGCGCAAGAATGTCAGCGCCTGATCGGCACCTAACTCGCCAGCGCGCGCCATGAACGCGCGTATGTCTTTCGGGAGACACCCTCCGCCGAAGCCAAGACCGGCGTTGAGGAACTTACGGCCGATCCGGTCGTCGTATCCAATCGCATCAGCGAGCAATGTGACATCCCCACCGACTGCCTCGCAGACCTCGGCCATCGCATTGATGAACGAAATTTTCGTCGCCAGGAAGGCATTCGCGCTGACCTTCACTAGTTCGGCAGTCGCATAATCCATCACGAGGTAGGGCGTACCCGCCTGAAGTGCTGTCGCGTAGACGTCTCGGAGCAGCGCTTCGGCCTGTCCACCTGGTTTGACCCCGACAACGATCCGATCAGGCTCGAGCGTGTCCTTGACCGCATATCCTTCACGCAAAAATTCCGGATTCCACGCCAGCTCAACGTCATCCCCGGCAGGTGCACGCTGCCGTAAACGTTCAGCGAGGTCTGATGCCGTCCCAACGGGCACGGTCGACTTCCCGGCGATCAGTGCTGGCCTTCGCAGTAGCGGCGCGAGAGTGTCGATCACCGCATGGACGTACTTCAAATCTGCGCCGTAGTCACCGCGTCGCTGTGGTGTGCCAACGCCGAGAAAGTGAACATCTGCGAACTCGGCGGCTTCCTCGTACGAGGTCGTGAACGAGAGGCGGCCGCTCTCGATGTTTCGCCGCAGGATCTCGGGAAGACCCGGCTCGTAAAACGGTACGTCACCCGAACGCAAACGTTCGATCTTCTCAGCGTCAACGTCGACCCCAAGCACTTCGTGGCCTAGTTCCGCCATGCACGCGGCATGCGTTGCACCGAGGTAGCCAGTTCCGAAAACTGCCATCCGAATCGACATGACTGGACAATATGGGCGCTGTGTGAACGCAAAGCATCGTCATTCTGAAGTTCACCCAATCAGTTGTCGTGAATCAGGTCACGGGAACACCGCACTGTTGGGCACTCCTAGATCGGGTACACATTCAAGGCGTAGGCTTCGACGTGAGCCACGTCACTTTTGCACTTGAAGGAGCGAATATGCCGCACCGAGATTCTTCCGAACTCGGCACGCCATGCTGGATCGACCTCATGAGTTCTGAGCCAGACCTTGTGACGCCCTTCTATACCGGCCTTTTTGGGTGGAATTCGGAACGGTCCGGCGAGGGCAGCGAGGACTACGTCATGTTCTACCTCGATGGGCAGCCCGTCGCGGGTATGGGCGCCAACACCGCCGACTCGGGCTTTCCGGATACATGGGTCCTGTATATAGCGGTCGAAAGCGCCGAGACCGTGGCTGCCTCGGCAGAGCAAGCGGGCGGGAAAGTTCTAGTGGAGCCCACGACTGTGGGGCCAGAGGGCCGCTTTGCGATCATCGCCGACCCCGACGGCGCGGCACTCGGCGTGTGGGAAGCTGACCAGCAAGACGGCTTCGGTGTAATCGCGGAGCCCGGCGCACCCGTGTGGTTCGAACTGAACACCCGCGACTTCGACACGGTCCGCACCTTCTACGCCACCGTCTTCGGCTGGCAATACGAACCCCTCGACACCGGGGACGAAAATTTCCGGTACGAGACGGTTACGGTAAACGGGGAGCAGGTCTGCGGCTTATTCGACGCATCTGGCACGCTTCCCGAGGGCGTTCCCTCGCACTGGCATGCCTATCTCGGCACACCCGACACTGACCAGACCCTTCAGCAAGCAGCAGAACTGGGCGGAGAAATCCTCCAGGAACCGTTCGACACCGAATACGGTCGAATTGCGCGCTTCAGTGACCCCACCGGAGCATCCGTAACGGTCTGCTCAATACCCACTCCCGACGACGAAGAGTCACCCGGCTGAACCACCAGCGTGCCGCTTACACATCGCCGCGGAAAGCTTGCTAGACTCGGCAGCCGCAGCCACTTAGGCGGCGCGCCGATGTAGTTCAATGGCAGAACATCAGCTTCCCAAGCTGAATACGCGGGTTCGATTCCCGTCATCGGCTCAGATACATAACCCCAGCTCAGAGCAGGTTTCTGGGCTGGGGTCCTTCTTTTGTGGACGTGGCTGGCACCTCCACAGCACCTCGGACGTAGCGAGCTCATGCCGACGCGAATGCAGAATGTGACAAAATCTAGTGCTATGACTGCGGGCCAGCAAGGTGAGTGGACTCCAACGCCAGAGGGCTTGGATCTGACATGCTTCATCATCTGCCCGATAGGCCATGAAGGTGACGACGTGCGCCGCAGAAGCGATCAGGTGAAGCGGCACATCGTCGACCCTGCGGTGATGCCTCTGGGTTACCGTACCGACAGAGCGGACCTGGTCGACGAGTCGGGCCTGATCGGCACGCACATCGTGAATTCGTTGATTACAGCGGACCTTGTCGTCGCAGATCTGACGCACAGCAATCCAAACGTGTTCTATGAACTCGCGTTACGACATGCGTTCGCGAAGCCATTCATACAGATCATCGACAAGTCTGAACGTCTGCCGTTCGATGTCGCTGGGCAGCGAACCATCTTCTTCGACTACAAGGACCTTGACAGCGCAGCTGACGCAAGGGAGCGCATTAATCGAGCTGCCCGTCAGATACGCGATGGTGGTGATGATTATAAGGCTGAAAGCCCCGTCAGCCAGACGGTCGATCTCCAGCAGTTGCGCAGTTCCGGCAATCCCGAGCAGGTGACCATGGCGGCCGTGAGTGAGTCCCTCAGCGAGATCCGCACTGAGCTAAGGCTTTATCGGCACGGGCAGCCCAGGCCCTACTCCCGCGAACAGACTGAAGCAATTCGACACGTCTTAATCGGCATGGCAGCGGACGGGCGGCTACGAGCGCACGAACTCGAGATACTGGACTCTGCCATCGGAAGCAACAAGAACTACGATGCGTTCTTGCAAGAGCTTCGGAAGCGCATGCCCAGTAGCAGCAGCAACGTTTGGGGCACGTTCGGGTCAAGTAGCACCGCAGACGACGAGCCACCCTTCTAGCGCCCTGATAGACGGGCTACTCCTCCGGGAGCGTACCGTCCGGGACGAATTCCGCCTGCACTTTCAGGTTGGTATAACCCTGCTCGAGCCCAGGAAGACTTTGGGTCCTTCGATTCACCTCAGTTGCGACCACATGCATCGCCGCGACCCGGAGATCACTCAGCTGCTCAATCGAAGGCTCGCCCAACTTGCCCTCTGGATCGTCAATCTCGTGCAACTTCACCAGGTGGGAGTCGCGGAGAGCCTGTTGGTCCGTGACCCCAAACTTGATCCAACCGCTGAACTTGATTCGAATCTCGCTAACCATGCACGCTCCTCTATAGCTGCAACATTTCAGCCGTAGCGTACGCGCGGACTCTGACAAACTCGCCAGGTCTCGGCTGAACGGAGCTTTCTCGCTTTCGAGTCGGACCTCCTAACCCACACCGATCATCTGTACGACATTCGCGGGCTTCGGCGCGGGCTGGCCGAGCGCGCCTAGAGCGGCCATGGCGTCGGTGTGGTCGTCGTCGAACAAGTGCGCGTAGATCGTCAGCGTCGTGGTGACCTTGGCGTGGCCCATGTACTTGGCGATAGCCAGCGCAGGCAGCCCCGCCGCCACGCACAAGCTGGCGTAGGTGTGCCGTAGCGCGTGGAACCGCAGATCCGCGGGTAGCAGCGCCGGATCGCCCCCGCGCTCACGTGTGAGCCGGTTAGCCCGCAGAACCGCAGGCCGGTAGATCGCCTTGAAGAAATTCGGGTGGCGTACTGGCGTGTCCCAGTCGAGTTCTAGGCGCGCTGCGGCTTGCTCCGGGGAGAGTTCCGCCAGGGCTGCCGCTGCCGACTTAATCGCCTTGACGCCCGTCGGCTTCTCCGCGATCAGCCTGAACGCCGGGAACAATGGTGCACTGGGGCTGTAATGGGCGCTGTGCGGCCCGTGCGGGTGCTGCGCCAGGTACGCACGCAACAGCGCCGTAGTGGCTGGGGTTAGCGGTACGCGGCGGCGGCTGCCTTTGGTCTTCGGTGCGTCGTACTGCGGCTGCCCGCCGACGATGATGAAGGTGCGCTCAACCCGCAGTACGCCGGGGCGGGGTGTCGCGTTCGGGTTGCGTGGCGCGGGCGGTAACTCCACGTCCCCTACTTGCAGGCCGCCCAACTCGGCAGCGCGCAAACCGGTCCACGCCGCCACGTGGACCAGCACCCCGTACGGCCAGGGCGTCGCCGCCACGAGCGTGGCAACCTGCGCCGCCGTGAGGAACTGGGCGGGGTCGTCCACCACGCCGGGGGCGCTGCCCTGGGCGCTGGTCTCACTAGGCACCTTGACGTGCTCAGCGAGGTTAACGTCCAGGCGACCATCCACCACGGCCTGCGCCAGCACCATCTTCACGACGAAGTAGTAGTGCCGCACGGTGCTGGGCGCTTTACTCGCAGCGATCAGCTTCTCCACAAAATCGCTGATCTGCTGCCGCGTGATTTGCGCCAGCGGATACCCGCCCAACGCAGTGTCGATGGGACCGCTGGCACGCAGGTAATGGGCGTACCCGGCGCGGGTGCGGGGTTTAAGGTCGTGCCGGGTATCCAGCCACTGCGCAGCTGCGTCCCGGAAGACCACCTGCCCTGCTTTGGCGTCCCAGGTGTGGCCGCGCCGCTGCTTATAGTCGATATCGGTGGCGTAGGCCTCAGCGGTTTGCTTGGTGGTGAACCCGCCCTTAGTGCGGCACTTGCCGTCGGGCGTGCGGTAGCGCACCTCGTACCGGGTGGCGCCGGACTTGAGCGTCTTCTTCTGCACGCTGGCCATCACGCCACCGCCTGGGTTGCGTTGCGCGCCAGCACTTTACGCACCGTGCTGTAGTGCCACTGCTTGCCACCGCTGGGAGTAGGCACACCCTGGCTGGTCAGCTGCACGGCAATTGCCCTGGCTGCCAAGCCTTCCCGCGTGTGCATGTTTACGATGCGCGCCGCCAGTTCGGGCGTGATCATGGGAGGACGTCCAAGCCGCTTGCCTGCGCGGCGTGCGCGGTGCAGGCCCTCGCGGGTGCGCTCACTGATCTTGCGCTTCTCCTCAGCCGCCACGGCCAGGCGAATGTCCGCGAGCAAGCGCTGGCTGGGGTCGCCGCTGTCGGCCTTGTCGCAGTCCATCAGCCGCCAGCCGTAGCGCTCGGCGCGCTTGAACAGCTGAGCGGCGTCTTCCTGATCTCTGGTCGCACGATCGAGCGCTCGCACCAGAAGTGCGTCTGCCACACCAGATTCAATCGCCGCGATAGCGACGTGTCGGCCGTGCATCTTGTCCGCCCGCGCGCCGCTCGCTACGTCAGTAATGACGGTCAGCAACTCGTGCCCGTTGGTTGCGCACCAGTGCTCCAGTGCGTGCCGCTGCGCAGCCAGGCCGTGGCCGCGTGCGCCTTGCTGCTGCGTGCTTACTCGCACGTAGCCGATCACCCGCAGGGGTGCTGTGGTGGTGTCCAATGTTCGCTCCGGTAGTGAGATGAGAGCACCCAACGCGGCTCTTCCCAGATGAGGGTGTAGGTCGGTCGGGCGCGTCGGTCCGCAGATAGACGTCGAGGTCTCCCGACGATGGAGGTTCCTACGCCATCCATCCGAAAGACCTCGACGTGACCGACGCTACCCCGCCGGCCGGCTTCGGCCGCCCTGACCTGACCGCCTTCGCGTCTTATCCCAATCGACTCTGATCGGGTCTGCTGATCCTCTCGACGAGAACGCAGCGACATCACGAGCCACCCAACCCCGACCGTCCGGGAAGCTGGGGCACGTCACATGGCCTGTGCTGCGGGCGTGTCGAGTGGGTCGTCCAGGGGCGACGCAGGAGCGTCGACGCGACGTGCTGAGAGGTGGTTCCAACCGAGCGCTAGGACACTGGCTACAGGCAAGGTGATAGGTCAGGAACGGCGTCGCTCCCTGCGCAGGAGGGAGCGCAGAGTCTCGGCGTTCGCGTAGCCGACCCGTAGCGCGATCTCGGCGGAGGTGAGGTCCGTGGTTGCTGAGAGGTGCCGAGCTCGTTCGATGCGAAGCCGTTGGACGAAGCCGAGCGGAGTGAGGTTGAGCGCCGCACGGACTCGTCGTTCGAGGGTGCGCCGGCTGGTGCCGAGCGACTGCGCGACGAAGGCGACGTTGAACGGTTCGTCCAGGCGGGCGCGCACGAAGCGTTCGAACTCGACGACGATCGGGTCCTCGTGCCGGAGATGTTCGTAGGCGACGAAGGCCGCCTGCGACGGACGCTCGTCGATGATGAGGAGCTTGGCGACATGTTGGGCCAGGTCGGGGCTGATCGATCGCACGAGTGAGAGCGCGAGGTCGATGTGGGCGAACGCGGCGCCGGCGGTGACGAGGTTCCCGTCGACCACGACCATGGTGTCGAGATCGAGGGCGACGGTCGGATAGCGCTTCAGGAACTCCGGCCCCAGGAACCAGCTGGTCGTCGCCCGCCGATGATGCATCCGTCCGGTCTCGGCGACGGCGAACACGCCGGTGCACGCCGCGGCGATCCGGGTGGTCGCCTCGTCGAGGCGCCCGAGCGAGGCGATGACCGAACGAGCATCTCGGCTCTGGAGGGCGTCGTGGGTAGCGGCGGCCGTGAGGGTTCCAAGCGCAGGGACGACGACCACGTCGAACTCTGCGGACTCCGACAGTGGGTGGTCCACCGACAGGGTCATCGATGCCGTCGTGGTCACTCGCCGTTTCGGTCCGAGGATGGCGAGTTTGATCGGGTCGATCCGCGGGTCGACATCGCGGCGGGCTCCGTCGGCCACCCGCACGATGTCGATGATCGACGCGATAGCCGAACCGAAGCAGCCGTCGATCGCGATCAGTCCGATACGCATGACGTAAACAATAGCAATACTGCCGTATACGCCACTTCCCACCGGCCCTCGCTCGTCATACGCTGAACTCGTCCCACGAAGAACCCCGATTTCAAGGAGAGTCCCTCATGTCCACACCCGCATCACTTCCGTATGCCTTCGTCGCCAAGATCGTCGCGGCCGATGGACAGCACGACGCGCTCGCCGATCTGCTCGCCGGCGCTGTCGCGCTCGCCAACGAAGAAGCAGGAACGATTGTCTGGTTCGCGGTCAGGACCCACGCCGACACCTTCTGGATCTTCGATGCATTCCCCGACGAGGCCGCTCGCGACGCCCACGCCAACGGCGCCATCGTCGCAGCCCTGATGGACAACCAGCACCTCCTCGGCGCAGCACCCGAGATCCTGGCGGCCGACGTCCTCGCGTCCAAGCTTCCGTAGTCCGCCAACGCACGAGACGATCGCGCCCCGCCGAGCCGTCGCCAGGTCGCGACGCAGCGCCACGCTGCGTTGCCGAGCGGTGCGAGGCCTATCGGCACACGGACAGGATGTCCGAGCGTTCATCCGGCGAGGGGTCCGTCGCAGAGGAGAGCGACGTCGGGTGTCGGGCAGAGCCGTGAGGCCAGCGCATCGCGCGACCATCAGAACCGAACCGCCCCTGCCCTACGTTTCCGCAGGTCAGGGGCTGTTCGCCGGAGCCGCCTGTCGGAATCGAACCGACGACCTAATCACGTCGGCTTTGCGTCTATCGCCTGATGCGCCCACTGGGCGAACGAGCCGCTGACCTGCGCGAACGCCGAGCGTGGGGGACGCCGCCATCCGGTGGTGACCGACGACGACCGACTAGTACCGACCGTTTCACCGGAGCTTGCGGCGGCGTCGAAGCCGAGCAAGCTCCATTCTTTTAGCTCACCGCGCCCTCCTCCTCGCCGGTCCCGTCTTCGTCGAAGACGTTTCAGGGGTCTTCTCAGATGCCGGTGTAGGTCGGCCGGGCGCGTCGGTCCGCAGATAGACGTCGAGGTCTCCCGACGACGGAGGTTCCTACGCCATCCATCCGAAAGACCTCGACGTGACCGACACAACCCCGCCGGCCGGCTTCAGCCGCCCTGACCTGACCGCCTTCGCTCGACTCGACGGCCTCGGTCTGAGCGTGACCGGGCAACGACTTGAACCGGATCGTGCGGTCCTAGTGTGCCGCGTGGTGGAACCAGATCAGTGGTGCCGACGGTGCGGCAGCGAAGGCGCTGCTCGTGACACCGTGATCCGGCGGTTGGCCCACGAGCCGCTGGGCTGGCGACCGACCGTGCTGGAAGTTGTAGTGCGCCGCTACCGCTGTGCCGACTGCGGACACGTGTGGCGCCAAGACACCAGCGCCGCTGCGGAGCCACGCGCGAAGCTCTCGCGCACCGGGCTGCGGTGGGCGCTGGAAGGGATCGTGGTCGCACACCTCACCGTCGCCCGTGTCGCCGAGGGACTCGGGGTCGCGTGGGACACCGCCAACAACGCGGTCCTGGCTGAAGGCAAGCGGCTGCTGATCAACGACCCCACGCGGTTTGAGGGCGTGAAGGTCATTGGCGTCGATGAGCACGTCTGGCGCCACACCAGGCGTGGCGACAAGTACGTCACCGTGATCATCGACCTCACCCCGGTCCGCGATGGCGCCGGCCCAGCAAGGCTGCTGGACATGGTCGAGGGCCGGTCGAAGGCGGCGTTCAAGACCTGGCTCGCCGACCGCGACGACGCCTTCCGTGACGCGGTCGAGGTGGTCGCGATGGACGGCTTCACCGGGTTCAAGACCGCCGCTGCGGAGGAGATCCCGGACGCGGTCATGGTGATGGATCCCTTCCACGTCGTGCGCCTGGCCGGTGACGCCCTCGACAGGTGCCGGCGCCGGGTCCAACTCGCGATCCACGGGCACCGTGGGTTCAGGGACGACCCGCTCTACAAGTCGCGGCGCACGCTGCACACCGGCGCGGACCTGCTCACCGACAAGCAGAGCGACAGGCTACGCGCGCTGTTCGTTGATGACGCTCACGTCGAGGTCGAGGCGACCTGGGGTGTCTACCAGCGCATGATCGCCGCCTATCGCCACGAGGACCGGCAACGTGGCCGCGAGCTCATGGAGAAGCTGATCACCGACCTCAGCGCCGGCGTCCCCAAGGTGCTCACCGAGCTCACCACCCTGAGCCGGACCCTGAAGAAGCGAGCCGCTGACGTGCTCGCCTACTTCGAACGACCCGGCACCAGCAACGGGCCGACCGAGGCGCTCAACGGACGGCTCGAACACCTGCGCGGCTCCGCACTCGGGTTCCGCAACCTGACCAACTACATCGCCCGAAGCCTGCTCGAGACCGGCGGCTTCAGACCCCAACTCCTACACCCCCGATTGGGATGAGCCCCCAACGCCCCAATCGGACGTTTAGTGCGTTTAGTACACCCAAAACACTACCCGAACGCCTGTTCGATCGCTACTAAGTAAATAGGCTCTGATCTGCAGTTTTGTGGAACTACGCCTTAGTGCGGCGGCGGGCGCGCGGGGGTGCCGCGTAGCCCAGCCGCGTACTGCCAGCAACCGGCGGGCACACACCCCGGTTGCGCCGCCCCGTAGCGGCCATTGCCGGCGCTGTAGCGCCCCGCAGGGCAACGTTTACGCCGCTTGTGGCACTTGGGTGCGGCGCAAAGTTATCAACGGCATTCTGGGCCGATCTTGGTGGATTTTCGGTGTCGTAATCCAATGCAGGCGTGTCGTTGCGCGGCGGATCGGGCAGCCCACGCTCAGCTCGACAATCCTGGCAGTAGGTCGGGTACGCGATCAGCCACGGCGGGAGTGTACTGGGGAACACACCGCCGCAGCCCTTGCAGGAGGGCGGCTCGCCATCGTCGCTATCGTCGTCCAGTACTTCAGCTTCCAGCACTTCGCCCGGTGACCCAAGGGTTCCGTGCTGCGGGCCAGCGGGTCCGGTGTCGTCAGCGCCACGGCGTGTTCGGGATGCAGCGCGGCTACCGCCACGCAACCCCGCCACGTTGGCCATCAGCTGTTCCCAGGGTTTGGTGTCAACGTTCACGTCCACCGCTGTGCGGGCGCTGACGCCTGCGCGGTCCAGCGCGTCTTTAATCGCCGCCAGCTTAACGCCATCGCTCACTTGGCTGTCGGCAGCCATGCGCAGCAACTCCTTAGCCATGCGATCGGCTGCGTTTTCAAGTCTCCGCCGGGCCGCTGCCTTCACTTGTGGACTACGCCCACCGTGCGTACCGCACACATTGCCACCGTTTATCGCCGCACGTTTGCACGGTTCGCCATTACTGCGATGCGCCGTGCAAGGCCGCGCTGGACTCCGCCCATCGGACCACAGTCCTTCCATGTCTTTCCCCTTTGAAGTCTCTGGCTCGACTTTCTCATCCTTGGCATCAATCACCGCGTCTGTCATTTTTCCTCCATTATTTCTCTAGGTTGGGCCGCTTCTCGGCAGCTAAGGGGGGTAGGGGGGTAGCGTTACCCCCCTCGCTCGCGCAAAACGCGTAACCCCTCGCCCGCGCGCGTTACATGAAAAATAAATTCTTCTTTTTTAATCTTTCTACCTGGGCTTTTGCTTTCTTCCACTCGAACTTTTTGCGGTGTTGTGTTGCCGCCGGGCGGCGGCGCACGCGCAAGGGGGGTAGCACGTACTCCCCTACCCCCCTTAAACCAAGAAGTTCGACCAGACGCAAGCTCACTCAAGGGACCTCCGTTAACCGCATTTTTTCACCGTTCTGCCCGCGATACACAAGCGGTTCTAGTTCCAGGTCACCCATGTCGACCAACCGTTCGACCGCTTCGTCAAAGTAGGCCTTATGCGCCTTGCCAGCCGCTCTGCGAATCTCACTGCGCGATTGATCGTTCTTTCTACTAAGCAACACCCTTATCCGCTCGATGCACTTCTCTATTCCGGCTTCTTTAGCTTCGCTGAGTACTTCTGATTTAGCGATCTCTCGGTGCGCCTCGGCCTTACCCGCGCGGCGGGCTGTCTCTTTCGTTTTTGTGGCGAGCTCGTGAAGAACCGACTTACGAGCTTCATTGCTCACGGCCATCACTACACCAGCCAGTTCCCAATCCTCTTCGGTGATCCCGTCGAGTCGTCCATTCATTCGCATTAGCCCGGCGGCAACTTTCAGTCGGATCAGGTCAGCGTGCCCATCCAGCGGGTCAAACTCCTTCAAACCGCGCTGCCGCTCGAAATAGGATTGTCGAACTTCCTTGCGAACATTGCGTGGAACATCTAATAAGACAAGATCTTCCCGTAAAAACGGAAGATCCAGATCTAAGGACTTCAGTCCGAGGTCCACGCGGCCACCTTCGGCTTCTCCTTCGGCAGTGTCTCGGTCTTCTTGTCCGGCCTTCCATTTAGGCCACACTGGAATTGTGAGAAGCTCGTCGGGCTGTTCCGGCCACAGTTCCGGCTCCGGCATATCCGAATTGTCAACAGGCAAAAACAGGATTCGCTGCGGAAGACCTCCGTCGACTTGAGCGAATAACGGCGTTGCTTGCCTTGGTTGCGCACACATAACGATCGCCATCCGGTAGCGGAACTCTTTCAGGGTTACATTCTTCGTTCTGTCCACATACTGATTTCCCAGTTCGTTACCAGAAATCGCCTGGCGAACCACGGCAGACGTATTGTTGCCCGGTCTCGCCATTTCTGCGACAAAGCTGTCGACTTCGTCCACGTAGTAGATGACGGTTTCGCGAATGCTGTGCTGAGTTCCATTCTTCCTCATGAGCCCATAGGCGTGGAGCATCCCGTTGCCACTTCCGATTCCCCGAGTGAAGATCGCCTCACTGCCGACAACAAACTGCCTGGCTGCCTTGTCGGAAATGGACTTCCCGCCCCCGGACTTGTCCACCAACAGCGCCATGAAATTCAACGATGCGGGTTCCCCAACTATCGGCGGCAGTGCGACCCAAGGGGGAGTGAGCGCGAGCACGCGCGTAAGTGCTGAACCGAACATAGACCACGGAGCTACGCCTCTCGATTCGGCAAATTGCTTGAGTCGTGCCAATTCGGGGCGTGCTTTCCAGAATCGAGCAGCCTGTTCCTTCAGGGAGACACCGGCGGTATTCGCTGCTACTTTGCGCAAGGCTCCCTGCCACTGAGAATCGAATTCGCTCTCGGCTTCCGCAGGGCTGCGCGAACCGTCACGCTCACACGCCTTGGTAAACCACCTTCTCAGCTGGTCGCGTGCCTTAGGCACGCCGGACTCCCCTAACGTTCCAAGGCGCACCAAACGCATCGAATGCGTCAGTATCGCGGGATGCCGGGCACCCCTCAGTCCCAATCGTGCTTCGGTGAGAACGCGGCGTACGCCGGGTGAATAATCTCCAAGCGGAAACTCCGCCTCCAATTCGGCTGCTTCTTCGCCCGTGGCCTCTGGCTCTGGTCCGGCGTTTTCAACCGAAAGCTCATCAAGCCACGCTTGAGGCAGCATCGGGAAGTCACCTGGATACGGCGGGAAACTGTTCCTCAGCCCCTCTTCGTCATACCACCACCATTGGCGTCCTGTTTCGGGGTCCACGCTGGGGTGCACCACCGCATACCGATGGTGCGGTTGCAGAATTTCTATACAATCCTCCGGCCGTCCAAGATTGCCCTTGGCGATATAGTCTTCCGGAACCCGGAACCACAACTGACCACTTGGCGAATTGGGATCGCGTCGTGTGTTCTTCCACGTGCGTGGTAATGGGCCTAACTTAGCCTCATAGCGCTTGAGAGTGTCGCCACCATGTTTGTCGCCATAATCGTCAACGTCTATTACGAGGCATCCAGGTGGAGTCCGCATACCCAGGTTGCATCCCGGGAATTGGGACGGCCATTGCTGTATTACATCCCACGTGGCGCCCCTGCCGTACCAGCCCGTGAGTCCTTTTCCGATGAGTCGCTTACCATTCAGCGGCAGCACACCTTCCCAATAGTCTGTGAAGTAGGCTTGTGCACTCTGGAGAAATTCTTCCGCGCTGATGTGATGCTCTGGCCCGTTGCTACTTAGCGCTTCACCTGCGTTTACGGTAGTATTAGGCATTGAGTGATCCTTTCTGTCGGGTTGGTTTACTCATTGAGCGATCCTTTCTGTTCCTTTCCGGGTGGTTTGCTCACTGAACGGTCCTTACAGGTTGTGCTCGGATTGTTCGCCAAGGAGCCTCCTTGGATTTACTGGTCCCAACTTTGCCCGCACGTACAAAAGCGTGCGGGCAAAGTTGTTTTAATCTTTTGTCGTCCAAGTGTTTCGGCATTGCGTGCCCGAGAGCAAAGAGCCCACGGTCGCTGGCGGACGTTTTAGTTTTGGACATTCGTTGTGCTCCTGTGTCTTGAATCGGAGCTAGAGATATGTCCCCAGAAACGCAAAAAGCCGGTCTGTGGACACACCCCTAGCTAGGCATGTCCGCTGACCGGCTACACGGAGTCATTGGGATCTTCTGCCAGTACCCGGGTGGGCTCGCTGGTACCTTCCGGCCGTAGCCGGTGTCGGCGTTCCTCGTCTTCGCGTAGTCGCTGTTCGCCCTCCGGTTGCTCGTCGTAACGGCCTTCGGGACAGCGGCGGCTGAGGGCAGAACCCGCAGCACAACATGATCTTATCGCGTAGGGGTCGTGGCGTCGAGCTAACACATGGCGTCTACGGGCCAGCCGTTGTCGTGTTCCCAGTCATCGACACCCACGAAGTCGAAGCCCGTTCCGTTGGTGCTGTCATTAAAGCGCTGCCAGCAGTCAGTACAGGTGCCGAACAAGCCGACCGATGCCCCCATGCTCACAACCATTCCCCACATGCCGATGTACGGGTCGGGCACGCCGGTACGGCACCACTTGCACGTACGGGCGAAGTGCCACAAGATCCGCCGACACACCCGAAAGACGCTGTAAGCAGGCGGTACGGGCCATTCGGTGCCCCAGCTTTCGCACGCGGCAACGTCGGCCCAGCGCACTCGCCGCACTCCGACCGGACCAATGACCTGCGCCTCTAGCCCAGAGGAGTACATGCCGTGCGGCATATCGGGCTGATTGCTGAACATCGGCGTATTAAGGCCCGCCGCGTACAGCCTCTCGGGGCTGGCGGCACCTGCAGGCGCGTTGATCAAATGTCGTACCGCTTGTGCCACGGCAGGATCAAACGCGGCAGCAGGGCTGTAGCGCCGCCCCGCTAACGCGGCGTCCATCTGATCACCCATCGGGGTAGGCGCAAACGGATCGGCCAGGGCGCGGTCGAGTGCGGCTCGCACTAGCCCTGGATAGTCGTTGTTCGGATTCTCGTAGGTCACAGCACACCGCCCGCAAGCCAGGCGCGCACGTCGCGCTCGCTGTAGAACCGCCGCCCCGCCACCTTGCAGCTGCGCAGCCTGCCGGTGGCATCGGCATGGATCACCGTGCGCAGGTTCACGTACGGGTTGCCCACACTGTGGCAAAACGCCACGACGTCTTCCCGGGTGAGTACCGGCAATTCAGGATCATAATTCGGTGCTCGCATTGCGGCTAGAGGCACCGCGTCCTCGTGCGGCACCAGCGCAGGATGTACACGTCCCATTTCTTCCCTCTCTTTATCTGGAATCAAGAAAGGCCACAATTAGCGCAGGAGCGGTAAGTGTGGCCACCCATCAAATTACACCCACTGGCACAGAATTACCACCGTTTGTTTATTGATGGCGCTAAATGGTGTACGCAACCCTCATTGCCGCGTTTTCGGGAATACAATGAATGCAAACAGATAACGCAATAAGGGAGTAATATGATGCAACTAGACGCGAATTTTCTCAGCGCTGCACTCCGCCCCATTTACGGCGGTGACAGCGGCTACAACGACCAGGGCGACGTACTAGTCAATCAGACCGCGGACGGCGTTGATCTCAACACTATCTGGGCGGAAATCGCGCAGGTGCTCAACTTGTTCAACAAAGAGCGCAGCACACTCGCCAGCCTTATCAGCCATCCCACTATCGCCGTGGCCGAGCCGATCCCGCAGGCCCTGCATAGCGAGAGCTTCGACCTCGCCAGCGAATACGGCGAACCTACTGGCGTGCGCGAGCCCGCCAACGCGCTGTTAGTCGGCTACGACTTTAAGGATTTCGATAAAGCTAGCCGTTTCACGTGGAGATTCCTGCGTGACGCCACTGCCGAGCAGGTTACCGCCGTATTTACGCGCATAATGGAAGCCGACAATAAACTGGTCAACACGACGCTTTTCGACCGATTGTTGAATCCTGAAGAACGCCGCAACGAACATCAGCACCGCGTGTTCGGCCTCTATTCCGGCGACGATGGTGTCACTCCGCCGCCCTATTTGGGTAAGACATTCCCGCAAACCACCACGCACTACCTGGCCAGCGGCGCGAGCGTGATCGACAGCGACGACCTCGAAACACTGATCCGCCTCGTCACCGAGAAGGGCTACGGGCGCGGCACCGGCAGCCAATTGCTGATACTCGCCAATCCCCAAGAAGCCGAAGCGATCACCACGTTTAAGGCCGGAGAGCAATCCCGCACCCCCGAAGGCGCCGAACCCAGCGGCCCCGTCGCCAAGTACGACTTTGTGCGCAGCGCTTCGGCTCCGGCGTACCTGACGCAAGACAACATAGTCGGCAAGGTTGCCCCTGGCGAGTTCCACAACCTGCCCGTGCTGGGCAGCTACGGCCCCGCGTGGCTGATCGAAAGCGAATTCGTGCCCGCAGGCTACGTGGCCGTGATCGCCACCGGCGGACCAAACTCCACAATCAACCCCGTTGCGTTTCGGCAGCACCCCAACACCGCGTACCAGGGCTTGCGGGTTATACCCGGGCGCGACCAGCGCTACCCCCTGCAAGACAGCTTCTTCGCGCGCGGCTTCGGCACCGGAGTCCGGCACCGGGGCGCGGCGGCGGTCGTCCAGGTCACTACCGAAACCACCTACACCCCGCCCGCGTTCAACTGGTAACGGCGAAAGCCCGAGAGAAGGGACCCGCCGTGACACCACACGAACACCTAGACCGCACCGCCGCACCTGGAGAATCGGAATACAGCTGGGGCGCGGGCCTCACCCCGTCAGGGCTCCAAGACGCTCCGCCAAGCCAGGGCGGACGATACGCCCCGCTGTGTCCGCCTGTAACCAATGTGCACGGGGATTTCCATGGCACGTAGACGGCACTGGCGCACGCAGCCTCGCGACCGCTTTGGCCGTTGGGCACGCAGCGGCGCACTAGCAGGTGCCGCCGCCGGTGCAGCCGTAGGCGGCAGCCTGGGCAGCACCGCCGCCCGCAAGAGGCTCGTTGCTGGCTCCATCCGCAGCGAAAGTCACATCGGCAAAACACGAGACGGCAAATGGAACGGAGTAAAAGTCGGCGCGCGCTATCACGCCCCTGGCGGGCGGCAAGTAGTGGTTAAGGGCATCGTCGGGGTTTCTGCCACGCCTACGGCACACACAACGCCACCCAAGGCGGCACGCAACGCCGCCCAACGCGCACAAACCAGCACGGGCACACGCGCCCGCAGCAGCGCCACAGCACGCCACAAAGCCAGCGCTGGCACACCAGCAACCCGTAGCAAAGCTCAGGCGGCACATCGGCACACAAGCCGCAAGATCACCAAATAATCCCAGCAAACAAAGTGCGGTAAACCTGCCTGCATCACAACGTCTCTGGCACGGCCCTGTAATGAATCGATCACTCGTGTCGATTTTGTCGTAAGCGTACGAACGCCAATGTCATACTCGCGTCATTTCCGTGAACGAAAGGGCCATCCCCAGTGTCAGATCAGCCCCCACCCCAGCAACCCAATCCCGGACAACCCAATCCCGAGCAGTATCCGCAGGGCGGCCAGCCGTACCCTCCGCAAGGCGGGCAGTCCGGCGGGTACCCGCCCCAGGGCGGGCAGTACGGCCCACCACCGGGGTACTACCAGCAGCCACCCAAGAAAAAGAAGAAGTGGCCGTGGATTCTCGGCGGAATCATCCTGTTCTTCGTGCTAATTTTCGGCGGCTGCATGGCACTGATTGGTGGGGTCGCGACCGAACTCGACAGGGAGTCGGAACGCGAAGTCACTGTCACCTACGAGGTCGAGGGCGACACGCAAAGCGCTTCCATCACCTACTCGGGCCGCGATTTCAACACCGCGCAAGACACAAACGTCGCCCTCCCGTGGACGACCGACGTAACAATCGCTGGCCTCGGCAAGACTGTTTCGCTTTCGGCGAGCAATGATTACGACACGGGTGGGCAGATCACCTGTCGCATCCGGGTGGGCGAACAGGTCATTTCAGAGCAGACCTCCAGTGGACCCTTCGCTACCGCAAGTTGTATCGGCAACGCGGGCGACGCAACCGACGAATAGCAGGCACGCCCTGGGGCTGCACCAGCACCTCCAGGGCACCTCCACTTTCTAACGGGTAGCCACGTAGCGAATCCGCACGCCACAGGGTCGCGGGTCGACAAAAAACAGGCTCTAGCAGCGGAAATCCTATCGACACGCAAACCCGCTACCAGCGCGTTCGCACACCTGTTCGCAGCCAGAAACACCTTCCCAAGCTGAATACGCGGGTTCGATTCCCGTCATCGGCTCAGATACATAACCCCAGCTCAGAGCGCGTCCCTGAGCTGGGGTTCGTGCATTGTGGCCACAACACTCAGACCAATCCCCCTTCTGCCTATTCACCGCCAGAATTTGCTTGAATGGCGTGACCGGTGCGGCCGCAACGGCGCGAAGACAGCTAGCCCGGAAGGTCAACTGAGGGGCATTTCATGACGATGATCGACGTGGTTCAACGGATCCCACTGTCGGCCGGATCCAAAGCGGAGCGGCTCGCTGAACGACAGAGCACACGCCTGACTGAGCTTGTTGGATTCGTGCGCGAACACTCGCCGTACTATGCCCGGCTGTACTCGGGACTTCCCGAGGTGGTGACAGATCCAGCAGTACTCCCGATCACGGACAAGATCGCACTTATGGAGAACTTTGACGATTGGGCGACCGATCGCGAAATCACCCGGGAGTCGGCGGACACCTTTCTCAAAGATCTAGACAAAATTGGCTCCAAATATCTTGGCAAGTACAGCATTTCGTCAACGTCGGGCACGAGCGGATACCGCGGGATATTCCTCATGTCGAGTGAAGAGATCGCGACTGCTCGGAAGCTCAACGCGCTTCCACACGTGATCGATTTCCTCAAAAGCGAAGCATTATCGGGGGGTGTGTGGCGCCTAGTGCGCGGTCGCATGCGATCAGCATCAATCCTCGCCACCGGGGGTCACCACATCCTGAATTCGCTACGGACACAGCATGAAAGGGACAGCGGAAATCAGCCCGAAAACGGCCGCAACAAGGTGCTTTCTGTGTTCCAGCCGGTCAGTGAACTTGTCCGCGAACTCAATGCTTTCCAGCCCGTCATGCTCAACGGTTACGGCAGCGTTGCCTCGATTCTGGCTTCTGAGCAAGAGAAGGGAACCCTGTCGATCAGACCGGCGATCGTCGCGACGACTGGCGACGGCTTGCCGCGCAACGAATATGCTCGCATCGAGAAGGTCTTCGGTGCGCGGGTCGTCGATTCGTATGGCTGCAGCGAGGCCATAACCATGACCCGCTACTGCACGCACGGCTGGCACCACGTCCTGAGTGACTGGATCATTCTCGAACCTGTTGACAGACACTTTGAACCAACACCGCCAGGGACACTGTCGCATACGACACTGCTGTCGGTGCTTTACCGGAAAGCGCAGCCCATCCTTCGCTACAACCTGGGTGACGCGGTGATCCAACGGCCTGATCCGTGTCCATGCGGCAACCCCCATCCGGCGGTACGTGTGCAAGGACGCTCGGCTGACCTGCTGCATTCGCCGGATGGCGAGCCGAAAACGACTGCTGCACTCATTGTGGAATCCCTCGCTGCAAGAGCCGAAGGGATTCAGCAACTGCAGTTAAAACAGTCGGGCCGGTATTCCCTCCTGGTGCGACTGGTTCCGGCCTGTGACCGGAATCCCGAGGAAGTCTGGAGCAACGCCCTCCGCGTCCTCGGCCAGCTGCTCGTCAGCAACGGGCTGGACGGCTACAGCGTGGAGCGAGACACCGTGCCGCCAGAGATTAGCGCGGGCGGTAAGTTCCGCCAGTTCATCCCCCTCTCTCAGCGTTAGTCGGGCTGAACCTTCCCGTGCCAGAGGGCGTCACTGAAAGTTCATGTACGCCTTCGACGGTGTGGGGCCGCGCTGACCCTGATACTTAGACCCGGTTTTCGCACTGCCGTACGGATGCTCTGCTGGACTCGAAAGACGGATTAAACACAGCTGCCCGATCTTCATGCCCGGCCATAACGTGATCGGCAGATTCGCGACGTTGGACAGCTCAAGAGTGATGTGGCCGTTGAAACCAGGATCGATGAATCCTGCGGTGGAGTGCGTCAGAAGCCCCAGCCGCCCCAGGGATGATTTCCCTTCAAGCCGACCAGCAAGATCGTGCGGCAACGTACAGATTTCGAGTGTCGAACCGAGAACGAACTCGCCGGGGTGCAGTACGAACGGCTCATTATCAGGCGCCTCGACCAGCGATGTTAACTCGTCCTGCCGCAATTTCGGGTCGATGTGCGTGTACCGGGTGTTGTTGAAAACCCGAAAGTACCGGTCGAGTCTTACATCGACGCTCGAGGGCTGCACGAGCGAATCGTCGTACGGTTCGATTTGGAGGCGGCGAGCGGCGAGTTCAGCTCTGATATCGCGGTCAGAAAGCAGCACCGTTAGAGGGTAGCGGGGATTCGCCCGAAGTCCATGCCCCGGGTTTCCGGCAAGTGGGCGGTTATGCGCGAGTTTCGGCGCCAGAGTGACTACTTAACTGCCCACTCGTGCCCTACTTCATACGGGTGCCCCTGCTTTCCCGAGGGCGGCACGCACCTGGGTGATCAGCCGGGAGGGGTCGGGCACCAACTGCGCCTTTGTTACCCGAATGACGGTCCAGCCTTCGTGGAGGAGCGCATTCCACCTTTCGACATCCCGTGTGCACTGGCCCCGATTGGTGAAATGATGCTCACCGTCGTACTCCACCGCCACCTTCCATTCCGGCCATGCGAGGTCCGCGCGCGCCCGCAGTCAATGGCTCCCGCGAATTCCTCGAACCGTAATCAGCCGGAAGCCCACGACGTCGCGGATTCGTAATACTATGTGGCTAATACGCCGCGCGAAAGGACTGAATATGACCGCGCCAGGCAAAGAGAAAACTTCCCTGTTCACCGCGAAGCGTGTTGCGGCGCTAGTACTCGCCATCCTCGCGCTGATCTTGATTTTCCAGAACACAGTCCGTGTTTCGATAAGCGTGCTGTGGCTCAGCGTGGAATGGCCGATGTGGCTCGCACTCTCGATCATCTTCATCCTCGGACTTGCGGTCGGCATGTTAGTGGGCCGGAGTCGCACGAAGCGCAAATATGGCCGGTAAAGGCGATATTCGTGCCGCTGATGCGCCGTTCCCGGTAGTAGTTCTCTAGGATGCTCCTATGGCATCTAAGGGTCCCCGCGCTGGCGACGTAGTGCTCTACGTCGCCATTTCCGCGGTATTCCTAAGTTCTGTCACCGCGATCGCAGTGGTCTTTCCCGAGGTGCGGCAGCCCCTGATTTTGCTGGTAGCGATCCCGATGTGCATCGGTTTTCTTGTCCTGTACGCCTTCGATGTGTGGCGCGACCGTGACGGGACTGACAATGACAGGCGCGTTATATCCCGAAAGGCACGCGACGAAAACTGAGGCGATCACAACACCCGTCTGCGGCCTTCAGCCTTAATGCTGCCCCTAGACTCAAATAGTGCAAATCGCTGGGTCCGCAGACTGGGAGCCGTCGTCCTCCGTGGCAGCGGGGGCACTCCCATCACGGCGCGTCCTCGCTGCGGACTCTCTTGTATCCCTGGCGTCGAACGTCTTCGGCGCGATCTCGAACCTTATTTTCTGGGTGGTTGCGGCTTTCCTTTACAGCGCGGCGGACGTCGGCTCGGCGGGCGTCGTCATCGGTGCTGCACTCGGCCTGAGCACACTTTCCAATTTTGGGATGGGGACGCTCGCTACGCAGTATCTGCCTCTGTCGGGATCTTTGGCGATGCGCTGGTTCTTCCGCAGTCACTACGCGGTGTTCACCGCGAGCCTTGTTACGGGTACCGCGTTTGTGATAGTTGCACCGCGGAGTCTGCTTTTTGGCAGCCCGACTGAAGTCGCTATGTTCCCGGTCCTCGTCGCGATTCTCTCGATCTCGATGCTGTATGACCCTGCCGCTTCGGGACTCGGCCGCGCACGATGGGGTGCTTTGGCAAACGTCAGCCATGCGACGATGCGCCTGCTGCTGCTTCCGCTTTTCGCGTTTGTACCGTTCGGGACGATTGGTGTGGTTCTTGCCTGGTTCTTGCCGGTGATGTTCCTGGTACCGATTCTGAGCGTCGCGATCATGTCGCGCATCGGCGAGACGAAACTGACTGAAATCGCTCCGCGTCAGATTCGCCGCGGCCAGTTGTTGCGTGATTTCCGCAAGTCTTATGCTCCAGCCCTGCTCGCGGCCATGGTTCCGGCGCTGCTGCCGCTGATCGTGATCACGGCCCTAGGACGAGACCAGGCGGGGTATTACATCGTGACGTTTTCGTTGATCATGATGCTGGCTGTTCTCATGTCGGCGACGGTTGGGCCGTTCGTGACAGCAGCGGGTGATTACGCAACGGACCTGGCAGGACTCACCTACCGGTTCGGCTTCGTCCTTGTCTTGGCCACCCTGGCTAGCACGATGTTCCTCGCGGTTATCGCGCCGACCGGACTGGGCATCATCGGTGAGGACTATCGCACCTACGGGGGGCCTCTGCTGGCTCTGGCCTCGGCAGCCATCCCTTTTCTTGCGCTGCAAGCCTTCTACGGGGCGTTCGCGCAGCTCCGTAAGGACTACCGGAAGGTAATCGCAAGCCAGTTCTTGAGCACCTCGACGTTGCTGCTCGGAGCGGCCATTTTCGCTGGTCAGTACGGGCTTGTCGCGGTCGGCTGGTCCTTCCTCCTCGCTGAAGCAGTGGTTGCGGTGGTGGTGTTCGTTCCCACGGTGCGTGCGATCCGCGCAGCGACGCGCACGCGTCAGCCCGGACGGGCCTACCGGGGCGCTGCGGGGAGCACAGTCGCTACCTGATTGTGAACCACTTCGCAAGATGGCGTATTGGCAGCGGCGGATCTACCACGTAAACTGAGCTAAGTTACTGGCGAGTAGTTACAGAATGACTAGCCAAGCCGGTATAGCGACCGCATCAATCTCAACGGAGAGAGCTAAGAATGGGCCACTACAAGAGCAACGTCCGTGACCTGGAGTTCAACCTTTTCGAGTTCCTGCAGCTGGACGATGTCCTCAAGTCCGGTGAGTTCGGTGACCTCGATACCGACACTGTCCGCGACATGCTGACCGAGGTTGCGCGACTGGCTGAGGGTCCTCTTGCGGAGGCCTACGCCGACGCAGACCGTAACCCGCCGGTGTTCGACCCCGAAACTCACGAGGTCACTCTGCCTGAGTCGTTCAAGAAGTCCTTCAAGGCTCTCTGGGATGGCGAGTGGTACCGCATGGGGCTTGCCGAAGAAATCGGCGGCATCCCCGCTCCGCGCACTGTTGTGTGGGCCATCGCTGAGATGCTCCTCGGATCGCAGCCTGCAGCGTTCATGTACCAGGCAGGTCCGTCGTTCGCGAATGTCTTGTACCACCTCGGCACCGAAGAGCAGAAGAAGTGGGCCGAGCACGTCGTCGAGAGCGGCTGGGGCGCCACGATGGTGCTGACTGAGCCCGACGCTGGTTCCGACGTAGGCGCCGGCCGCACGAAGGCTGTGCAGCAAGAAGACGGCACCTGGCACATCGAGGGCGTCAAGCGCTTCATCACCTCCGCGACCTCCGATGACCTCTTCCCCAACATCATGCACCTCGTCCTCGCCCGCCCTGAAGGTTCAGGGCCAGGCACCAAGGGACTGAGCCTGTTCTTCGTACCGAAGTACCACGTGGACTGGGAGACTGGCGAATACGGCGAGCACAACGGCGTTTTCGTAACCGGCGTCGAGCACAAGATGGGGCTGAAGGCTTCGTCGACATGTGAGCTGACATTCGGCCAGCACGGTAAACCAGCTGTGGGCTGGCTCGTCGGTGAGGTTCACGACGGTATCGCCCAGATGTTCGAGGTGATCGAGCATGCTCGCATGATGGTCGGCACCAAGGCCATCTCGACGCTCTCAACCGGCTACCTGAACGCTCTTGAGTACGCGAAGGAGCGCGTACAGGGCGCGGACATGACGCAGATGACTGACAAGACGGCCCCGCGCGTGCCGATCACCCGGCACCCTGACGTTCGCCGCAGCCTGATGACGCAGAAGGCGTATTCCGAAGGCCTTCGCGCTGTTTACCTCTTCACCGCTGCCCACCAAGACCTTGAAGCCGCCAAGATCGTCTCCGGCGCCGACAAGGATCTCGCATTCCGCATCAATGACCTGCTGCTCCCGATTGTCAAGGGTGTCGGCTCAGAGCGTGCGTACCAGTACCTCACCGAGTCGCTGCAGACGCTCGGCGGCTCTGGCTTCCTCCAGGACTACCCGATCGAGCAGTACATCCGTGACGCGAAGATCGACTCGCTCTACGAAGGCACCACGGCCATTCAGGCCCTAGACTTCTTCTTCCGGAAGATCGCGCGCGACAAGGGTGTTGCACTGACGCATGTCGCTGGGGAGATCAAGCAGTTCATCGACAACCCGAACGGTGATGACCGCCTGAAGAACGAGCGGGAGTTCCTCGGGGCCGCACTCGAAGATGTTCAGGCTGTGCTAGGCACTTTCTTCGAGCACCTCATGGGCGCTGCTGAGGACACCAAGGAGCTGTACAAGATTGGCCTTGGCTCAGTCCGGCTGCTCATGTCCGTCGGTGATCTCCTTATCGGCTGGCTCCTGCTCCGCCAGGCAGAAGTGGCACTTGCTGCGCTCGACAAGGGCGCCAGCGACAAGGACAAGGCCTTCTACGAGGGCAAGGTGGCCGTGGCGTCGTTCTTCGCCAAGAACGTCCTTCCGGAGATCAACGCGGTCCGTAAGGTTCTCGCGAACATCGATCTCGACATCATGGAACTCGACGAGGCCGCCTTCTGATCGCCTCTAGCTAGAGTTTTCTGTCCACTGACCGGGGTGTTGCTGCGTGCTAGCGCAGCAACACCCCGGTCGCGCTTCATCCGAGGATGCGGACTACGCTGCCGAGCAGTGCTCAACGTGGAAAGATCACCAAACATGACTGACGTGGACGATTCCCAGCGCGATGATGCGGGCGGAAGTGAGCCTCCAGTCGTGTCCGCACGCGGGATTGAGCTGAAAGGCGCCCGGGGACGGGTCTACGGCCCTTGCACTTTCGACGTTCCTTATGGGGAGCTGACGGTTATTCAGGGCCCACCCAAGTCAGGGCGTACGTCCCTGCTTCTGACCGTTACTGGCCGTATGCGCCAAGCCAGCGGAGACCTGACGATTCTGGGTCTGCCCTATCCGAAGAAGGGTCACCGTATCCGGTCGTACACGGCGATCGCGGGTTTCGCCGGAATCGATGATCTCGACGAGGCGGTGACCGTCGGTGAAGCGATCCGGGAGCGCCGCACCTGGGCTGCACCCTGGTATCGGCCGGTGCGGAAGGTGAAGGACAATGCCGTAGCCGACGTGTGCGACCTGGTGTTCGGCGACCGGACTATTCCTTCCGCAAACACGGTCATCTGGGAGCTGGGCCAACTCGATCGTCTGCTACTGCAGGTTTCGATCGCGCTGATTCGTGACCCCTACCTGCTTGCCGTCGACGATTTCGAACAGATTGAAAGCAACGCGGACAGGATCTACTTCACGGAACGACTCAGAGCCATAGCACCAACATGCACAGTCGTCACTACGGCAGTGGATAGCGTCGGTGACCCGCACACGATCTGTCACCTTGACCCTGGTACCGAGACTCGCCGCGCGCCACAGGCTGCCCGCTAAGGCTATTCGGGAGACTTTGACATGGTTGCTGCATTCTCATTCGGCTCAGAGCTTCGGCGGTTCAGCCGGGAACGTCTGCCACGCCTGGCTCTCGTCGCGATCATTTTCCTGCCCCTGCTGTACGGCGCGATGTATCTCTGGGCGTACTGGAACCCGCTCGACAACGTCGACCGGATGCCTGTGGCGATTGTCAACAGCGACTACGGCGCGCTAGTCGACGGAGTGACCGTGCGCGTTGGCGAGCAAGTGACACGCGAACTGGTTCGTCGCGGAGACCTCGGCTGGGAACGCGTATCTCTTGCGGAAGCGCAGGCCGGCGTGGAAGACGGACGATACTACTTTGCGGTTGAGTTCCCCACAGATTTCAGCGAAGCGGTGACTTCACCATCAGGTGAGAACCCACGCCGCGCGGTGATCAACGTGACCTACAACGACGCAACGAGCGCGATCGGCACGACAATTGCTGAAACGGCGATGTCCCGGATCCTCAACGTACTTTCCGAACAAATCGGCGCTCAGGCTGTTGATCAGGTTTTGTTCGGCCTGCAAACCGTGCGGGGCGGTTTAGTCGAAGCTGCAGACGGGGGCCGCCAGCTCGCAGGGGGCACTGGCGAACTCCGTGCTGGCGTTGCGGAACTCGATGATGGCGCGAACCTCCTCGCGACGAACCTGCGAACGGCGAGCGACGGAGCGGCAGCACTCGCTGACGGCACCGGCCAGCTCAGCAGTGGGGTCGATCAACTCACGGAGGGTGTACTGCCCCTAGCTGGAGGGCTGCGAGAACTCCAGGATGGCGCCCGGCAACTCGGAGATGGAGCTGTGCAGCTGAGTCAGGCGGTGAGCCTGCTCGTTGACCAGCTGGATGTCCTCGGTGCGAGGCAAGCCGAAATTACTGGACTCATCCAACTCAAGGCGGACCACCTGTACGCGGTCCCCCACCCTGCTGTGCACGACGCCGCTAGGGAGCTCGAGAACTTGCGGGCGCAGATCGACCGCGAAGGTTTGGGGCCGAATGCGTTGAGTGATCTTCGCAGGTTGCGGGACGGGGCGGCGCAACTCGCATTCCAGCTCGGAGATCCCAATAGCCCTTTCCGTACCGGACTAGCACTCGCTGCTGACGGTGGTGGCGAGCTGACCGACGCGATCATCCAGTTGAGAGACGGAGCCAATGAGCTCAACGCAGGCGCAGGCGAACTCAGCGCTGGCCTCCAGCTACTCGCCACGGGCGGCGACGCACTGGTAGACGGGGTCGGGCAACTCGGTGCCGGCACAGCGCAGCTTGATGATGGTGCGAACGCGCTCGCCACGGGCCTCGCGCAGGGAGCTCAGCAGATCCCCGAATGGGACCAGCGGGAGCGGGCCGGGCGCGCTGAAGTCATCGGTGGGCCTCTGGAACTGGACCAGCGCAATCTGGCGTCCGCCGCGAACTTCGGTACCGGCGTCGCACCGTTCTTCATCTCGCTCGCGCTGTTCATCGGCGGGTTCATCATCTGGATGGTGATGAGGCCAATTCAGACTCGTGCGCTCGCGGCGGGCCTGGGCGGTCTGCGGACGGTTCTGGCGTCGTACTGGCCAGCTGCGGTGATCAGTGTCGCGCAGGGCGTCGTGATGTATGCCGTGATCCGCTATCTGATCGGTCTTGAACCCAGCAACGGCCCCGGGATGCTCGCGTTCCTCGTACTCACAGGCCTTTCTTTCCTGGCGTTCACTCAGGCAGTGTTCGTGGTTCTCGGCTCGTCCACGGCGCGGGTCGCTGTTCTGGCACTCTTGATGATCCAGCTGGTGTCCGCGGGGGGCTTGTACCCAACGGAAACGACGGGGCGGCTGTTCGAGGTGATACACCCGTACATACCAATGAGCTACTCGGTGAGTGGACTGCGTCAGCTGATCATCGGCGGCGCAGACGGCCGGCTATGGACTTCCGTCGCTGTCCTCATGGGACTTCTCGTCGCGTCGATCCTGGTCGCGGCAATCGCTGCGCGGCGACAACAAGAGTGGACGATGAAGAGACTGCACCCAGCCCTCAAGGTCTAAAGAGGATCAGAATCCACCCTGGATCTGCACCACGGTCCGGCCCGTGACCCGCCCTTTGATGATGGTGCCGAGGACGTCGCTAACGTCGCGCGCGGCAACTTCGTTCGTGATGAGTTCGAGGTGCTTCGGGCGAAGGTCCGTCTGCAGCCGCACCCACATGTCGCGCCGGCGTTCGATCCCCAGTTGCACTGAGTCGATACCGAGTAAGCGGACGCCTCGAAGTATGAACGGCAATACCGTCGTGTTGAGCCCTGGACCACCGGTGAGGCCACTTGCCGCGACGACACCGTCGTACCTCATCGTGCTCAGAACGTGTGCGAGTGTCGCCCCACCCACGCAATCGACTGCGGCAGCCCATTCTGACCGGCCGAGGGGGCGCGGCTTGGCGTCGGGGTCTTCCGGAAGCCGGCCGATTACCCGAGCTGCACCGAGTTCACGTAACAGGCCGTGCGCGTTGGACTTACCCGTTGACGCCACAACGTCGAACCCCAGTCCAGCAAGCAGGTCCACACCGACGCTGCCCACGCCTCCAGTCGCGCCGGTGACCAGCACCGGACCTGAGTCGGGCGTCACGCCGTTGTCCAGCAGCGCAGCAACACTCAGCGCAGCGGTGAATCCGGCGGTGCCAATTGTCGCGGCCTCCCGAGGTGACATGTCGGTGAGCTTCACTGCCCAATCAGCCGGTACGCGGGTGAGCTCCGCGTATCCGCCGTCGCGGCTCACCCCGATGTCGTATCCGTGGGCGAGCACCAGGTCACCAGGGGTAAAGCCTGAATGGTCTGACGCGACTACCTCGCCCGCTAGATCGATGCCCGGGATTATCGGGTATTCCCGAACGACCCCTCCCCGCGGAGTCACCGCAAGCGCATCCTTGTAGTTCACACTCGAATAATGGACCGCAATGGTGAGTTCGCCCGAGGGCAGCTCCGAGACGTTGCGCTCTTCCGCAGCTAGGACTACACCATCGCCCTTCTCACGGGCTACGAGCGCTGAGTACGTTTCATCCACTGTCATTCGGTCCTCACTCCCCCTCGGGCTCAGCTGGTGGTTCGTCCCCGTTGTCGGCGGGAGGCGGCTCGGGTGCCGGGTCGTCCCGCGGGACACTCGGGGCACCGTTGTCATCATCGTCGTCATCGTCGCTGTCACGCTCCCGCGCGGGCGGCGGTGTCGGCTGTTCACAAACAACGACGGGCTGCGCCTCGTACGTCACTGTTCGAGTCTCTCGGGAGATCTCTTCATTGGTATTCGCGTCGGTGATCACGCGCGTATCGCTTGTCGTGAAGCCCTGACCGCCACTACTGGCCTGGCAGTTCGGCCCAGCTGGGAGCACGATCCGCCGCGGCTGCGTGTAGTCCCAGCGTCCACCATTGATGGATTCCACGTTTACTGTTTTGGTACCCCATACCCGGACAGTCACCGAGGACATGTCTCCGTAAGCTTCGAGCAGTACGCCGGTGTCGTACTGGTTCTGGAACTGCAGGTCGATCGAGCCTTCGAACACCGTTGCTTCCCGGCCGGCTGGATATCGCGAAATGTAATAGCTGTGCTCGGTGTGTTCGACGTCCTCGAGGCCAGCGAAATATCCCGCGTTGTAAAGAGTTGTCGCGAACTGGCTGACGCCGCCTCCAACAGCTGTCGACGGCCGCCCGCTGTAGATGATGCCGGAGTCGATGTAACCCTGCGCGTAACCGCGCGGGCCAGTGTGATCATTGAGTGAGAAAGTCTCCCCCGGCTTGATCACGGCCCCGTTGACTTGCTCCGCCGCGCGCCGGATGTTCACACCAGAATTCGGAGTGAATCCACCCGTGGTGAACTCCGCGATGACTTCGTTGATGCCCAGCTCTTCAGCTTCTTCAGTCGTGAATTGAGCGTCAGTGGTCCTGTACGTGGCGGTCACGGTTCGGTTGGACGTCTCACGCATCAAATCGTCGATATCGGTGAACGTCTCGTCCCAGTCCACACCGCGCCCGTCCTGGTGCGGCACGACGACCGGACCTTCCGAACCGATCCGCACAGTCGCGTCAATTGCTGGAGATTCGGTGTCCGCGAGCTGAGGCGAGAGAATCGTGGAGGCCGCATTGACGTCATAGAGCGGTTCGAGACCACCATCCTGATCAGGCTGGAAGCTGAGGAACTCCCCTACGTCCTCAGGCTCGAGGACAGCCTCCGTGTCATCTTCGCCGATGACGACGAGCGATGTCGCGACAGCGGGCTCCGCGATCTCAGTCATCGCGCTTTCAACCCCTTCCGGGGTGACCGTGACCGCGTCCACCTCAACAGGCAATTCGATCGGTTCACGAGCAAGCCAGTTCTCGACGATCACCTCGCGCGCTCGTTCCGGCTCGACGATAAGGCCGTCTCGCGGTTCAACCGCGACTGGCGTCGCACCGTCAAATTCGATGTCCCCTTCGACAGCCTCGCGGTCGATCTCTACGCGCAGATCATCAATTGCGGCGTCGAGTTGTGCGTCATTCACTGCGCTGACATACCCGATCTCGCGCTCACGGAACAGCGCCACCAAACGAGTCAGCGGGTTGATCGGCTGACTGCTGGCCCTCTCGACAGTCGCGTCCCAATCCAGGTTGAGTCCCGACTCGGACGGCAGCAGCTCCACTTGCACGTCTTCGCCGACCACCGTGAACGGGTCGTCGATTCGAGGCTCGATCTCGGTTCGCAGCCGGGTCTCAGCTTGCTCCGGTGTCAGGCCCCCAATGGAGACGGCAGCGACCGCCACGCCTCGCGGGATTTTGCCGCTCGAGGTCACCCAATCGAGGATGTACGCGACGGCGGCGATAACGATCAGCCCAGCGACGGTGACGACAATCGTGCGGAAACCTCGTTTTGATCCACCTTGACCATTGCCTGCCACAGTGCCTACCCCTGCCTCCCCATACGGGTGCCGCTGAAGAACATGCGCTTTGTCCCAGTTTCGCTATAGCCTAAGCGCTGCCCGGGACAGCCCGCGAATCGGCTCCCGGTGTCACACAACGAAGAATCCCGCGCTTCCACCGGGTCGGGGGTCGGATGTCAGCGCGGGACTACTTGCGTATCGCACACCACCGCAGTCGCGTTACTCACAAAAAATCGTGAAGGATTTTCCCTCCACGCGAGGGAAAATCCTTCACGATCCAGGGCGAAACGCTTACCGTTCGATGATGGCGACTGCGCCCTGCCCACCTGCGGCGCAGACGGAAACCAAAGCGCGGCCGGAGCCCTTCTCAGCAAGCATCTTGGAAACCGAAGCGACGATGCGGCCACCGGTAGCTGCGAACGGGTGTCCCGCAGCAAGCGACGAGCCGTTGACGTTCAGCTTGCTCCGGTCGATCTTGCCGAGCGCACTGTCGAGGCCGAGCCGCTCCTTGCAGTACTCATCGGACTCCCACGCCTGCAGGGTGCAGAGCACGACCGACGCGAACGCCTCATGGATCTCGTAGAAGTCGAAATCCTGAAGTGTAAGGCCGTTACGTGCAAGCATGCGGGGCACCGCGTAGGTCGGCGCCATGAGCAGTCCATCAGGGCCATGAACGAAGTCAACCGCGGCTGTCTCGTAGTCACGGAGGTACGCGAGTACCGGCAAGTTTCGTTCCGCGGCCCACTCGTCGTTCGACAGCAGCACCGTTGACGCACCGTCGGTCAGGGGCGTCGAGTTCCCTGCGGTCATCGTCGCGTCGCCGAGCCCCACACCGAAGACCGGCTTCAGTTTCGCGAGCCGCTCCACGGACGAGTCCCCACGCATGTTGTCGTCGCGAGCAAGACCGAGGAAAGGAGTGACGAGGTCGTCGAAGAAACCCTTGTCCCAGGCCGACGCCATGTTCTGGTGCGAGGCGACCGCTAGCTCATCCTGCGCCTCACGGCTGACGCCGAACTCCTTGGCAGTGATCGCGGCGTGCTCGCCCATAGACAGACCAGTGCGAGGCTCACCGTTCTCGGGGATTGACGGCACAATCTGGCTCGGACGCAGACTGCCGAGCAGCTTCAGTCGCTGGCCAGCGGTCTTCGCACGGTTGAGGTCAAGAAGAACCCCACGGAGTTCCTCGTTGAGCGCAATGGGAGCGTCGGAGGTCGTGTCGCTGCCACCGCCGACGCCAGCGTCGATGCGACCTAGCGCGATCTGGTCAGCGACGATGCTCAGCGCGGTGAGACCAGTGCCACATGCCTGCTGAACGTCGACCGCAGGCGTGTAAGGCGACAGCGCGGAACCGAGCACCGATTCGCGCATCAGGTTGAAGTCGCGGCTGTGCTTGAGGACGGCACCGCCCGCGACAAGTCCCAGGCGCTCACCTTGCAGGCTGAACCGGCTGACAAGACCATCAAGTGCGGCGGTGAACATGTCTTGGTTCGAAGCCTTGGCATACGTCTTGTTGCTCCGGGCGAACGGAATACGATTGCCGCCGATAATCGCGACGGGCTTGGTCTGACGCCCTTCGGGAGCGTTAGCCTTCGAGGTTGCCACTTTGCGTCTCCATACAATTCGGGAGTGTTGGACTACCGCGTATTCTTACTCACCGGTAAGTTGGTTGTCGATACCGCGTACTCCGCCGTACATTCGTGCAGGATACAACGCGTCAGGGGGTAACCGGCGAACGCCATGCATAAAGGCGTTTACGGCGGCGATCCGCGCGGTAGTGAAACTGCAAGATGGCAACAGAGTGACATCACTCACGAGAGGTGGCCCGTGTCTAAAAAGGGAAGCTCCGATCTGTACTCAACACTGATTTCGTCCGCTCCGGGGGCATTCCTCGCGAGCAAGGTTGGCCTGCCGCAGCCTGAAACGCTGCGTCGCTACAAGGAAGGCGAGCCGCCACTCCCCGGCCCGCTCCTGGTTGGCGGTTCAGGGCGTCTCGTCGAACCGATCCGCGATCTGCTTTCCGATTACGAATTCGCCGGTGACGACACCGACAAGTTCGGCGGAATCGTCTTCGATGCAACAGGCATCACAACGATCGAGGAACTGAAGCAGCTTTACACCTTCTTCCAGCCCCTCATGCGGAAAACCGCACCGTCGGCTCGTGTCCTGGTTGTGGGTACGACGCCCGAGCTGGTTCGTAAGACCGATGAGCGCATTGCGCAGCGCGCCCTCGAAGGGTTCACCCGTTCGGTGGCAAAGGAACTCCGCCGGGGCGCCACGTGCAACCTTGTCTACGTTTCACCGAAGGCGAAGACAGACTTCTCGGGCCTCGCGGCGCCGCTGCGCTTTGTTCTCTCCGCGAAGTCCGCGTACGTGGATGCTCAGGTTATCCGTGTCAACGAGAAGCCCGCCACAGCTCCCGCGAACTGGGACAAGCCCCTCGACGGGAAGGTTGCGCTCGTCACTGGCGCCGCCCGGGGCATTGGCGCAACAATCGCAGAGGTCCTCTCACGCGACGGCGCCAAAGTGATCGTTGCTGACATTCCGCCTGCCGGTGACGCGCTCTCTGAGGTCGCTAACAAGATCGGGGGCGTAGCACTGGCCCTCGATGTCACGGCAGCCGATGCGGCGGAGAAGATCGCGGAGGCCGCGGAGCGGTTCGGCGGTCTCGATGTCGTCGTTCACAACGCCGGGATCACACGCGACAAGACGCTGGCGAACATGGACGACGCGCGCTGGGACTCCGTAATCGGCGTTAACCTGCTCGCGCCAAAACGCATCACTGAAGCCCTCTCCGCGAACGGCGGCCTCAAGGAAGGCGGCCGGGTCGTCGACGTCTCGTCGATCGCGGGCATTGCCGGCAACCGCGGGCAGACCAACTACGCAGCCTCGAAGGCCGGGGTCATTGGCATGGTCGACGCTGAGGCAAGCGACCTTGCCAAGAAGGACATCACTATCAACGCGGTAGCGCCAGGTTTCATCGAGACACAGATGACAGCCGCGATTCCGCTTGCGACACGCGAGGTCGGACGCCGCCTCAACTCGCTCCTCCAGGGCGGCCAGACTGTGGACGTCGCAGAAACGATCGCGTTCTTTGCAAGCCCCGCTTCAAGCGCGACCACCGGCAACACGGTACGCGTCTGCGGCCAGAGCCTCCTTGGTGCATGATGGCGGAAAAGAACATTCAGATCCTCGACCAGCAGGGCATGCTGCAGAATTACGCCAAGGCAGTTCTTGGCATGCTGCCGCTCCCCGGCGCGAAGGCGGAAGGGCTCCCGGACCGGACTCTTCGCATCGCTGACGTGAAGATCGACGCGAACAATCTCGCCGAGTACGTGAAGGTGTGCCGTCTGCGCTTGCGCGACACTCTGCCAATCACCTACCCGTTCGTGCTGAGCTTCCCGGCTGTGATGAATCTGCTCGTCTCGAAGGACTTTCCACTGCCCGCCATGGGCATGGTCCACATGTCGAACAAGATCGAGCAGATCCGCCCGATTTCCGTGAGCGAAACCCTCACCATCGACGTGCACGCCGAGAACATGCGTGAACATCGAAGCGGCCTGCTCGTCGATCTCGTTACCGAGATCACAATCGAGGGCGAACTCGTGTGGCGTCAGTTCAGCACGTTTCTCCGCAAGCAGCGGACGAGCCTGAGTGACGAGCCGCGGCCCGAGAAGGTCGATGACTCACCCGGTTCTGCCGGTGAACTGCCCACCACCACCCTCAAGGTAACGGGCAAGCAGATCGCTAAGTACGCGGACGTATCCGGCGACCACAACCCGATCCACGTGTCGAAGATTGGGGCGAAGGCGTTCGGCTTCCCCACCGTGATCGCACACGGAATGTGGACTTGCGCTGCGGCACTCGGAATCCTGGAAGGCCGCCTTCCCGATGCAACGACGTACACCGTCGACTTCGGTAAGCCGGTGCTGCTTCCCGCTAAGGTCGCAGTCTTCACGAGAAAGACCGACAGCGGCTGGGAACTCGCGCTGCGCCATCCGAAGAAGGAACATGCTCATCTGACCGCGAAGATCGAGGCACGGTAGTTCTACGGCGCATCTGGAGCGCCCCGGCACCCCTCGCGGGAGCCGGGGCGTTCTGCGGTCAGTTCAGGCACGTATCACCTGATGTAACCGAATCCACCGAGGAGGTGGGTACGGCTACATCACTGCGGCTTCTTCCCCGCGAGACCACGCCAGCCGAGGTTGACGAGAAGATCCACGGCAGCCTCTTTGTCAATTGACCCATCGGCGACGCGATCAGCCACCGCTTCACCCGCACCGATAAGCGCCGTCGCCATCAGCCGGAACTGCTCATTGCTGTGCGGCTCCCGACTGCTGGACCGCAGAATCAAAGCGGTGAGTTCGACCGCGCGCTCGCGGCTGCCCGTGACTAGATCAGCAAAGCTTTTCTGATACATCGCCTGGCGGTACATGACATGCCACGACTGACGGTTCTGGTGCACAAAACCTAAGAAGGCTCTGATTCCGTGTGTGAGTTGCTCTCTCGGCGACAGACTCGGATCGGCCGCACCGGTGAGCGCATCGAGGAATCGCGTGCTCTCACGCCGGATACACGAAGCGAAGAGTTCATCCTTTGACCCGTAGTACAAATACAGCATCGGTTTGGATATCTCCGCGCGCGCAGCGATCGCGTTCATCGAGGCCGCGTGGTACCCATGCTCCGCGAAAACATCGATCGCTGCGTCAAGCATCTGCTGCTCACGGATCGCTCGCGGCAACCGCTTCGGCCGTCCAGTCATCGATGTGCCACCCACACTTCCTAACTTACCCGGGGGTAAGTTTACGGGGTGGAGCGGATCACGGCAGGGGGACGTGTCCAGTCAGACTTCAGCAGTCTACGCGGCCCTTCGCAACACCGACACGAACCGCTGACTGTTCAACCTGGTCAAGCGGAAGTTCGCCGGTTTCGACGGCATCCTCCAGGCGATCGAGAACGTCGGTCACCGCGTCGGTAGATATCCAGAGGGCAACATCGGCTCCGGCCTGCAATGAACGAAGCACTGACTCGGTGATGTCGAAGTGGTCGGTCACCGCTCGCATGCTTCCCAGGTCGTCAGTGAAAATCAACCCATCGAAAGGCGCAGCGCCATATCCCTCGCCGTCGCGGAGCAGCGACATCGTCGCCGGGCTCAGGCTCGACGGCAGTCCCGTTTCGGTCAGTCCGGGCACGGTGAGATGGCCAACCATCACGGCCGCACCCACGTCAATGAGGTTGCGGTACGGCGCGAGGTCCCAATCTATAAGGTCATCGAGCGGCGGGGTGGTCACACCTTCATAGTGCGAGTCGCCCGTCCCGCTCCCGTGTCCCGGGAAATGTTTGAGGACTGGAAGGACGCCCGCGTCACGCAGGCCACGGGCATATGCTCCGGCGTAATCCGTGACGACTTCGGGCGTGGCACCGAACGCACGGTCGCCAATCACCTCACTGTCAGCCTGATCGGTCACATCCACGACAGGGGCAAAGTCGGCAGTTACTCCCAGGTCGCGCAGCGCCCCACCGCGTTCCCTCGCGAGTTCGTAGGTCTCATCAACCGTCAGCGTCTGCGCAATTTGGCGGGCCGAGGGCGCCTGGCCAATTACGTGCGAGGCGCGGCTAACGCGCCCGCCTTCCTCATCGATCGTCACCATGAGCGGTACTGCTGATTCCGCCGCCACGTCGCGGACTTCGCCGCTGGCGAGGAAGTTCGGGTCGGCCCAGCTCGTGACGAAGATTCCTCCGATGTTCTCGCCGTTTACGACGCTCAGCGCGTCTGCCTTCCCGGTGACACCGACGTTCAGCAACTGTGCCAGTTTCTGGCGCGTGGTGAGTTGGGCAAGGAACTCGTCCCTGGATGAACATGCCGATACCGCAGGCGGTTCCGACGTCGGCGCCGGTGACGCATTGCCTGTTGTCAGCGCTGCGGGTGAGGTGTCCGCATCCAGCGCGCCACCATCTTCGGTGTCCGATGCCGTGCACGCCAGCGTCGACGCAGCCAGGGCCGATGCAATTGCAGCGGCGGCGACGGGTCGTGCGAGCGCTCGCGTTGCCCGGCTGTACAGCTTCATCCGTTCTCCCTTTCGACCGACTGCACCGAATCCTACCGGCGCGTGCTGAGGTTGCTGCCGAACGACGGCTGTGCGGGGTAGGCTCGACTGCATCGCCGGATTCGTCCGATAGCTGCCCGCGAGGCACCATGTTGTTGGGAGGGAAGCGATGGCGCCCAGCTCGGCTGATCTGATCCTTGTCGCATACGACGGCTCCGAGAACGCGCAACGCGCGATCCGATATGCCGGACACTTTCTCAGCGCGGGACGCGCGCTTGTCGTGACCGCCTGGGAACCGTTGGCGCGGCAGGCTGCACGTATCTCTGGTCTCAGCGGTGTGATGCAGCCCGGCTGGGTGCCCGACATCCAGCAGGAAGACGCTGCCCTCACCGACGCGAAGGCCATCAACGCTGAGGGTGTGCGGCTCGCTGAAGAGGCCGGTCTGCAGGCCGACGGACGCTGCGTCGAAACGGAAACCACCGTCTGGGCGGCGATCGTCGACGCTGCGGACGAACTGGATGCAGCAATCATTGTCACGGGCACGCGCGGCGCCACGGGGATTCGCGCACTGCTGCACAGCAGCGTCGCTGACCAGGTGCTGAAGCATTGTCACCGCCCGGTTCTCATCGTTCCACCTAACGAAGAACGCTGAGCTCACCGGACCCGGCGCCCACGCCGCCGAGTGGTCACGCGATACTCACCATTGTGGATCACGCCGGATTTGTACTCTCGCGGCCGCACCGAACCCTGGTGGCATCTGGGGTGCGCGCCACTTATGGGGATATCGCCGCAGCCCAGTCTGCGCTGCGAACCGGATCAGCCACGATCGTTGTCGGTGCGATCCCCTTCCGCGCGGAAGATCGCTGCGCTCTGATTAGCCCTGAGCGGCACGAATTCCACAGCGGCCCGTGGCAGGCTCCGCCTGACCTGACGCCACTTCCGCGCGGGCAGGTCGTTGCCGAAAGCCCCGCGCCCAGTGAGCACATCCGAGTCGTTGAAAAACTTCTGTCGATGGTTGATGCGCGAATACTGGAGAAGGTGGTGGCGGCACGATCTGTGCTCGTGAGCTGTGATGCCGACATTCCACCGCTGTCGCTGCTCGCTCGTCTTGTCGAACTCGACCACGTGGGGAACGGGTTCTGCGCTGATCTCTCGCCCGCAGGTGCGCCGTACACCGACAGCTACCTGGTCGGAGCTAGCCCCGAAACTCTGATTCGCCGCGAAGGCATCACCGTTTCGTGCTGGCCGCTCGCAGGGACGGCGGCACGTTCTACAGATCCGGCCGTCGACGAAGCACGCGCCGCGGATCTGCTCGCTTCAGTGAAGAATCAGCACGAACACGCGTTCGTCGTCGACTGGATGCGTGCCCGGCTAACCCCGCTGTGCAGGGAACTCACAATCGGGAGTACGCCCGCCCTCTTCGCCACTCCCGACGTCTGGCATCTCGGCACCCCCATCACAGGTGAATTGCGCGACAGCGGAACCACGGCGCTCGACCTTGCCCTGGCGGTTCACCCCACACCGGCGGTGTGCGGTACCCCGCATGAGGCCGCGATGCGCGCGATCAATGAGCACGAAGGCAGTCGCGGCTTCTACGCTGGGGCCGTCGGGTGGTGTGACGCGGCCGGTGATGGCGAATGGATGGTGGCCATCCGCTGTGCGGAACTTCGGGGCGACAACGCCCGTGCTTTCGCTGGTGGGGGGATTGTCCGAGGTTCGAAACCGCACGACGAACTCGCCGAAACAACGGTGAAACTGCGCACACTGCTCAGCGCTTTCAGCGCCGAGGGTGAAAAGATGCTAAAAACTACCTAAGGACACGCTCGACACGTCTATGGGTTACATCACAGCAATGCTGGGCCATGCTAGTCGAAGGCACTACTCTGGATTTGGTCAGGCAGAGCAACGAGGAGAGTTGATATGAGGTTTTTGATCCCCGGGGCAATTAGTGCCTTCGCGGGCACGACTCTCGCGTTCGCTCTGGTGATCACGGGCACGACGTTTGCCGAGCAGAGCGCGCGCCCCGATATTGACCGTGTCGTGCAGGAACAGGACAGCCTGCTGAACCAGCCCGAATACGGAACGCGCTAGCAGCGGCCGGACATCCAGGGGTTTTGATACCCGAACTCTCCCGTCAATCATGCAGTCCATTGCCGCGGCGTGGGCTGCTTCTTGCGTTCGGTATTGCTCTGCTGCTGAGTTTCGCGCAGTCTCCTGGCCTGATTGTTGCGGACACCAAGCTTGATCTTTCGGTCGATCCGCTGGGCTTTCTCGGTCGCGCGGCACACTTGTGGAGCAGCCTGTCCCCCTTCGGGCAGGTACAGAATCAGGCTTACGGCTACTTCTTTCCCCACGGTGCATTTTTCGTCGTCCTCGACTCCGTGGGCATCCCAGCCTGGGTAGCGCAGCGACTCTGGTGGGCACTCCTCCTGACTGCGGGGTTCTGGGGCATCATCCGTGTCGCGGAAGCCCTGGGAATCGGCAGCCGCCCCTCTCGCATCATCGCCGCGACAGCGTTTGCACTGTCACCCCGCGTGCTGACGACGATCGGAGCGATCTCGTCGGAAACCACACCGATGATGCTCGCGCCCTGGGCGTTGCTCCCCGTGATACTCGCACTTAGTGGGACATCACGCCGTCCGCTCTGGCAGCTCGCGGCTGGGTCCGCCCTCGCGGTGGCATGCATGGGCGCGATCAACGCGGTCGCGACGGCGGGCGGCGCCGCTGTTGCTCTGCTCTGGTGGCTTGCCCATCGCCCGAACCGGCGCTGGCTGGTATTCACCGCATGGTGGGTTCCGTTCGGTCTAATAGCAACCCTGTGGTGGGTGATCCCGCTCTTTCTCATGGGGGCTGTCAGTCCACCGTTCCTGGACTACATCGAATCAGCAGGGACGACGACACGCTGGACGTCGCTGGTCGAGGTGCTCCGCGGAACCGACAGCTGGGCACCGTTCGTGTCACCCGACCGAGTCGCTGGAGCGGCCCTTGTGACGCAGCCGGTGACCGTGCTGGCGACCGGTGCTGTCGCAGCGGCCGGGCTCGCTGGCCTGTGTATGCGAGGTATGCCAGCGAAAGGGCGGCTCGTCTTCATCCTTGTCGTCGGCCTCGCCGGTATCGGGGCGGGTTACGCCGGGGATCTGGGCTCTCCGATTGCGGAGCAGGTTCGCGCATTCCTCGATGGCAGCGGGGCGCCGCTGCGGAACGTTCACAAGATCGAGCCGCTGATCAGGTTACCGATCGTGCTCGGAATTGCGCACCTGCTAGGACGCGTGCCGCTCCCCGGTGCGGTCCGGAGCGATGAGTGGCGGACCGCCTTCGCCCGCCCTGAGCGTCATCCCCTTGTCGCTGTCGGCACGCTGACAATCCTTGCTCTTGTCGTGGCCACTTCTGTGGCGTGGACGGGCAAGCTCGCACCACGGGGTGCTTACAGCGAGATTCCGGACCATTGGGAGCAGGCGGCCGTCTGGCTGGCTGACAACGCAGGAGACGGTGCTGCAGCGGACCGCGCGCTGGTTGTGCCCGCGTCACCGTTCGGGTCGCAGACGTGGGGCCTGACGCGTGATGAACCGCTCCAGCCGCTCGCTCAGACCCCATGGGGGGTGCGGGATGTGATCCCGCTGATTCCGCCCGGTGGCATCAGGTCGCTCGACGCGATACAGCGCGTTCTGGCCGACGGCCGGTCATCCACTGGGCTTGCTCCGGCACTGCTCGCACAAGGGTACCGCTACCTCGTCGTTCGAAACGATCTTGATCCGGAATCTTCGCGCGCTGTTCCGCCACTTCTGGTCAGACAGTCGCTGCAAACTTCTCCGGGCTTCGAGAAGGTCGCCGAATTCGGTGACTCTGGTGACTCTGGTGACTCTGGTGACTCTGGTGACAACGCGCGAAACTCAGCGGTCCGGGGCGCGGGCTTGCGTGTGCCGCTCCCCGCGGTGGAGATTTACCGCGTCACAGTGGGGAAAGAATGGCCGTCAGGGCCCTACCTGACCGAAATCGATTCCATCCCAGTCGTTCAGGGTGGCCCCGAGAGCCTCGTCCGGATCAACGAAAGACCCGAGACCGACGGCGCGCCGATGCCCATTCTGATCAGCAGCGACGCTGAACATGCCGAGCTTCCGATCGGCGGGGTGACGGTGACCGACACCCCAAAAGCCCGAGAGACCGACTTCGGCAGAGTCGACCACCAGCGCTCGGCGGTGCTCGCGCCTGAGGACCCGCGCCGTACCCAGAACCGGGTCCCCGACTATGCCGCGAGTGCACCGCTCATCGTCGCCGAGTCCGACGGAGCGAGTGTCACAGTCTCCTCCTCAGCGGGGGACGCCGCCCAGCTTGGTCCCGTGCGACCCGGCCGCGGTCCCGCATCTGCTGTGGACGGAAATCCCGATACTTCGTGGCTGAGCACCACTTTTCAGGCCGCAGTGGGACAGTGGCTGCGCCTGGACTTCCCCGAACCTCTGGAGAGGGTCCTGTTGCGAGTTACGACCAGCCGGGACGCGATTGGTCCGACGGTACGGGTACTCGACGTGACTACCCCCAACGGGTCGACAACCGCGATCGTCGAATCCGCAGGTGAGCCGGTCACTGTCGCTGTCCCCGCGGGCCCCACTGACTGGATTCGGATTACTGCGCGAAGCACCGACACTGGAACACCGGGGGATCAGTTCGGCATCGCCAACGTCGCAGTAGAAGCGAACGGCCGTGAGGTCCCCGTTCGCCGGATCCAGACGCTGCCGCCACTAACCACTGAAGCACCAGTCACCGCCTGGGAATTGGGTCAGGAGTTTCCGGGAAGACGCGCCTGCGTCGATGGTCCAGACCAGGTTCTTTGCACGCCAGACTTAGCCCACGCCCCCGAGGAAGCGGGCGAGTTGAACCGCCGCATCGTCGTAGAACAGACTGCCGAAGTGACCCCCCAGATGACGGTCCGCGCTGTCCCCGGTGGTGAACTAGATGAGCTTCTCACCGATGAGAGCGCCCTGTCCGTCGAGGGCACCAGCAGCATCAACGATCCACGCGGGAGCGCGTTCGCTGCGGCAGACGGCGACCCGGCCACGGTGTGGTACGCGCCTCTGGGCTCGACTCCCGACGATGACACGCGGCCCAGCCTCACGCTGCGACTCCCTGAGCCTGAGATGGTGCGCGCCGTCAGGATCACACCCGCTCCCGGACCGGCGCCAGCACGACCGACAGAAGTCCGGGTCAGCAACGGGAATAGCGCTGTCACAGCGAGTCTGCGCGCTGGTGAAGACACTGTCGTCGAGATGGAACCACGCACCACAAGCAGTGTGACTGTGACACTGACCGACTGGGAACAGGTCCGCACACCGGATCTGTTCGGCTGGTCCCCCGTCATGCCACCAGGGCTCGCTGAGCTCGCGATTCTTGGTGAGGGCAACGAAATCGCCGTCCAGCGAGCTGACGAAGACCGGATCATCGAAATCGGCTGCGAGAACGGGCCCGAAGTAAAGGTCGGCACCGCCAGTGTCCGGATGTCAATTGCGGCCAGCGCTTCCCAGCTTCGCTCCGGAGCCCCAGTACCCGCCGAATTGTGCGGGGACGAAGCACTGCCTTTGCCCGCAGGCCAGGTAGAAATCACCGCCGACCCCGGGTCGCCTTTCATCGTCGATACCCTGACGCTCGCTGCCGAACCTTCGGCACCAGTCGCGGCCACGGCGGTCGCACCTGACGTTGTGAAATGGGAAGAAACGCAACGTACCCTAGCGATCCCGGATGCCGACACAGACCGGATCCTCGGTGTGCCGGAAAGCTACAACGATGCGTGGACAGCCACAGACTCCAATGGGATGGTGCTGACGCCGGTCCCCGTTAACGGGTGGCAGCAAGGCTGGATCGTGCCGTCCGAAGTTTCCGGCGAGGTCACGCTGACGTTCGGCTACGACCAGATGTACCGCACGGCGCTATTTGGCGGTCTCCTCCTCATTGTGCCGCTCATCTTTCTGACAGTGATACCCGCGCGTTCAGGACGCCCCAGGGATGCGGCGACTCCGTGGACGCCGCACCTACTCGCCCCACTCGGCGCACTCATCGCTGTTTTCGTCATTGCGGGCCCGGTTGGTGCAGCCATCGCCGCGCTCCTCGCGGCCACCACGGTAGCCGTGAGGAAGCGCTGGGGACCCGCTACCGCTTCTCGCCTGCTGACAGGGATCTCCGCTCTGGCAATGGGCTCGGCAGCAGCGGCACTCTCCACCGGCCCGTGGCGTGCCCCTTCAGGCTATCTGGGCCATTCAGGATGGCTTCAGCTGCTGGCTTTCTTGGCTGTCACAGCTGTAGTGATCGCAGCCTTGCCACCATGGAGGCGAGGTTCCGGCAGCACGTGAACAGTGTGCACGACCGAGGGCCGCTCACCGAGTTCCTTCTTGCGCGCCTCCCACCCCCGCAGCGCGCGGCGGGACGGCTCCTCGACCAGCGCATAGCTCACCGACGCCACCGCCAGGGACAGCACCACCGTCACTGCGAGGACGGGAATCATGTACCCGGAGAACGCGGGGACGCCCAGAATCGGGAACGCCACCATCAGAATCGCGACGTGCCAGAGAAAGATCCCGTAGGACCACCGCCCCACCATGAGCCCGGCAGGGCTCGCGAGTATGCGATGCCTGTGGCCAGGTTCCGCAAGAGCGATCGGCGCAAGCAGCGCGAAACCGAGGACTGCTCCGCAGAAGATCTTCACCGCGTACTCGCGGGGGTGCAGTTCCACCAGACCAGGTGGACCTGCAAGTGGTGAGACCGACACCGCGAAAGCGGTAAGCGCAGCTATCGGCATCACAAACCGAACGCGAACAATCCTGACAACCGCGGGCGCGGGCGCCACGGCCAACTCGGCCAGGATCATCCCCGCGGCGAACCAGGACAAATAGCCCGGAAGCCAATTGTCGTGGTGCACGCCCGCGGCTGTTTCGATCGGCACGTACTTCCACGCGAGACTGGCGACTGCCGTGAGAAGAATCACGGGTATTCGCCAACCCGCGTACCGTCCGCGCAGGCGTGCAAGCAGGACAGCGATGAGGGGAAGCGCGAGATAGAACGCCATCTCCACTGACAGGCTCCACATCTGTGTGAGGCCCTCGACGAGAGTGAAAGGCGTGTACACCTGAGTGAGCGTCAGGTTGGCAAGCCACACCTGCGCGTTCGACGCGCGCGCCTCGGGGAGCAGCAACAGGACCAAAATGACCACCACGAGATAGGCAGGCATAATGCGCACCAGCCGATGGCGGACATATCGGGCAATTCGCGGCGGGTCCGAAAAACCCCGCGCCGCACGCGAATGCGGCCGCCACAGCAGGTAACCCGAAAGCGCGAAGAACAGGGCGACCGAAAGATCGAATCTTCCCCACACGCGACCCAGGACCGTATCGGTGACTTCACCAGTCTGGAATGCAACGTGGGTGAGCATCACGCCGAGCGCAGCGGCACCGCGCATCCCTTCGAAAGCGGGCAAGAAACCCGCTGACCCCGCGACCGCAGGCCGGATATCGGGGCTGCGGTCCTGCTGCTTGACGTTCATTTCCCATCCAGTGTGCCGGGGAACAGCAGATCATACACATACGCGGCCACCGATAGGTATCGAATTGAGTCCAACATGCAGCCCTGATGTGCTTTCGTCTGGACGTTTACTGCTGGGAACCTGTTAGGGTCGGGGCGCGCTCGACTGCGCTGAACGATTTCAGAGGAGAAACCGAATGACATCACGCCTTGGGGGCTCGCAGCGTTTGATCGCGTCCGTGCTCGTAGGCCTCGGCGTTTTCCTCCTTGTCAGCGCTGTACTGCTTCCGCTCTACACGATCCCTAAACTCAAGAAGCTGCCCCTCGACTACGAGGCGGTTCAGGTGTCAGAGGGGACGGGGGCGTTCCTCGACTCGGCCGCGTTGCTGTCGGGCGACGGGGAGGACGCAGTCGACGCGGATATCCCACTCCGTCAGCAGTTGTATGTCACGGTCGAAGACCCAGCGGACAGCGATGTCGCGACGTTACAAGGCGGCCTGACCCTTCTGCGCGCAGACACGACGCCCGGGCGGGGACTTCTCAACGCGAGCATCGACCGCGTCACTGTGGATCGCTCTACTGCACTGCCGACCAATGACCCTGCCGGTTCGCTCCAGACAGACCGGGAGCGCCCCGCCGAGCAGCTTCCGCGCGACGGCCTGCAATACAAGTTCCCCTACGGCGCGGGAAAGCGCAGCTACCCGTTTTTTGATGTGATGTCACGGTCAACCACCAACATTGACTTTGTTGACGAAACGTCAATCGACGGTGTGACCGTCTATCACTATCAGCAGGAACTTGAGCCGGTAGATCTCTTCCGGGCAACGAGAGACCAGACGAACCGGGTCGGGCTAACCCGCGATGTGTGGGGTGTCAGCGAAGAGGGCGACGCTGATGGCAGTGAAATCCTCTTTATGAACCGGTTCTCCACCACCACGCGCGATCTGTGGGTTGAGCCGGCGAGCGGTGTCATTGTCGATTCGCGTGAGCAGGTCACTCAGTTCTTCGGGACCGGCCCGGACGATGTCGCGGTACCTGTCATTTCTTACGACACCCGGTATACCGACAACACGGTTAGCAGCATGCTCTCGATCGCGCAGCAGGAACGTGACCGGGTGGGGCTGGTGTGGAGTGTCGGCCCAATCTCCATTGCCGCTCCATGGCTTGTTGGTTTCTTCGGACTGCTGACGGCGGGCTTCGGAATCCTCATGGGCATTTCCGCGTCCCGCCGCGACGAGTCCGCCGCGGAGTCCGGGGAGACTGCCGGTGAAACAGCAGTCGAAGATGAAGCCGCCGCAGACGACGATCCTGCTGTTTCGCTGTACATGCCGCATGAGGACACACAGCATCGCGAAATCGACGATATCGACACCGCTGAATTCGAGTCTTCAAGGCATGACACCCCCTGAATTCCTACTGCGGTGGCAGCCCGGCCAGTTACCTGTCACCGCCGGAGCGATGCACTGACGGTGGCGAGTGCAACCCCAGTTGTCGCTGTGGCACAGCAAATCGCGACGATCAAGAACGAGGTGATCGTGAGCGGCAGAGTAAGCAACAGGATCGCCTCGATCCCAAGGCCTGCCCACGCAACGAGGGACACTGCTGTGCGGTCACGTGCGATAGCCGACAGCAGAACCCCCTGCAGGATCGCGAGGACCGCGCCCTGGGCCGCGAACAGCCACAGCAGACCGACTATCGGCCGATAATCTTCCCCCACCAGGAACGGGACTACCGGAGCCAGCACTGCCGCCCCAACGACCATCGCAACTCCGAGCCCCGCGAGGACGACCACGATGAAGCGCACAGCCGATTTGGTCAGAGCAGGGTTCGCCATTCGCGGGAAGATCACTATGCCCACCGCGTGGGGTAGCCAGAACGCCACTTTCGCCGCAACCGCCCCCAGCGCGTATTGGCCCGCGAGTGTGTCCTCGAAAACTACCCTGGCGATCACGAGGTCCAGCGAGGTGAACACGACGATTGCAAGCTGGATGTGCGATGCGCGCAGCACTGTCATCACGCTGAGACGGCGCGTGTCGCTGTCTCGAACCGGTCCGTTCGACTCGACCGCAGTAGCTCTCCGGACCAGCATATTCGCGCCTGCTGCCGCAACAGCGGCTCCTAGCGCCGCGGCGGCAAGCGCGACCGCTGGCCCGCCCCCTAGAGCGAGCGCCACCACAGCCGGTGAAACCCGTGCTATGCCCGCGCCTGCCAGCACAACCGCGAGTTCACCGAATCGCTGCTGGCCTTGCAGGAGGCCCTGCTCAGTTGCCAGCAGCACCAGGACCGGCGCCGCAAGCAGAGCCGCCGCGGCGGCCGCGACCGAGGTGTTAAGGACAGCGGCGGTCACTGGAACCAGCAGAACTGCGATTGTCGCCACCAGGACGGCGTTCGCATAACCGAGCCGCCGCAGCTGAGCAGTGCGGTCCCGGCCAGCGAGTCTCGAGGTGACGACCTCACGAGCGATGACCATCTGCAGAGCCAGGGCCGGCACCGCGATGATGAGCTGCGCCGCGAGCAGGCTCGCGAATTCGCTGTATCCCGCCGGGCCGAGCCATCTGCTCGCAGGCAGATGCAGAAGGTAGGCGGCAGCATTCGCCGTCATTGAGCCGGCTGCGACAACGGACACCCCAGCGACTACCGCGCTTCGCTGGGACGCCACATTCATCCCACCATCATGGCGTGTTGTCGACTTAACTACGACATTGGCGGTTTATGGTGCCGCAATGCAGGTAGCGAAGCGTCACCAACTCATCGCACCCGCATATAGCGCGCTTCTCGCTCTGATCATCCTCGCTCCGCTCCTTCGACCCGGCTACCTGCTGTTTCGTGACGCCGTCAGCACGCCACGGTCGTACCTGACCGATTCCGCACTCGGTCTCGGCGATGCGGCGCCACGGGCAGTTCCGCAAGACTGGCTCCTGAGCACGCTTTCACGGTTCATCGACGGTGGCCTGATAGTCGTGGCGATATTGTTCCTCGCGCTTATGCTCGCTGGCTGGGGCGCTGCCGCACTGGTTCGTGCGGTGCTGACTCGTCCGGATTCCGGGCTCAGCGCCGGGCCTGGTGCAGAATGCGCCGCGGTCACGGTGGCCATCTGGAATCCCTACGTCGCTGAACGGCTTCTGCAGGGACACTGGAGTCTGCTGGTGGGCTACGCGGCCCTCCCGTGGGTTGCGGTGGCAGCCGTTCGCATCTCGCGCGGCGACAACGCTGCGTGGCTCCTGCTCGCTTTCAGCATCGGTTGCGCGGCACTGACCCCGACGGGTGCAGTCCTCGCGCTCGTGCTCGCTTTGAGCCTCATTGTGGGCGACTTCCGGAACCACCCGGTGCGCGTCGTGGGCGTGCTCGGTATGGGTGCTATCGCCGCGCTGCCCTGGCTCACCGCCGCGCTCGTCAGCGGGACACCTGGTGTTTCTGGTCGAGCCGGGGCGGAAGCATTCGCTGCGCGTGCGGAACCGGGTCTGGCGACTCTCGGCAGTCTTGCCGGTCTTGGCGGTATCTGGAATGCGGAATCCGTGCCGCTCAGCCGCACCACCCCAGTCGCCCTGCTAGCAACCGCTTGGTTACTGGGACTCGTCGCACTCGGCGCCTGGCAACTGTGGAAGGCCCGGGCTGCGGAGGCACGGCCCTTGGGTATCGTCGCCGGGCTCGCGGTTGTTATGCCCGCGCTAGCGGCCACTCCGGCTGGCATTTCCGCGCTCGCGGCAGTGACGTCGACACTCCCTGGCGGCGGCCTTCTACGTGACACACAGAAGTTCGTCGCACTTGCGATGCCGTTCTACGCCCTGTGCGTTGCGGCGACCGTCATCTTCCTGGCCCGCGCTGCGAGCAGCGGCCTCGCCGTCGCTGTGCCAGCCCTCGTCAGCGGCATCCTCATCGCTGTGCTGCCAGACCTGGCCTGGGGCGCGGGTGGCCATATCCGCCCGGTCCACTACCCGCCCGGCTGGGAGGCCGTCGCACAGCATGTCAGCACTGGACCACCGCACGGGGCAGTCGCGGTTCTGCCCGCCGGGATGTTCCGCGTCTTTCCCTTCGCTGGCAACGTGGTGGCGCTCGATCCTGCGCCACGCCTTCTGCCGCGCGACGTTCTCAGCACCGGCGACCTCATCGTCGGCGGCGAAGTCGTTCGTGGTGAAGGTGAGCGTGGCCAGCGCGCACAGACCGCACTCCTCGAAGGAGAAGGCCCCGGGAGGCTCCTCAGTCTCGGCGCCGCCTGGGTACTCGTCGAGCACAACACCCCCGGACTCCACGGCGCTGCCAGCGATACGCTGGCGCAGCTCGAACAGGTTTACTCAGATGATGACCGGACGTTGTACCGCGTGCCTGGTGAACCAGCGGACTTCTCGGCGTCCACCGCCCAGCGGAACACCGTCGTCGCCGCACACTGCGCCTGGCTGGTGCTCACACTCGGCAGTGGTCTGATCCTGCTAGCGCAGCGGCGCCGAAGTTCACGCGGAGCGGGCAGCGTCAGCGAACTCTGACGGAGCGGTGTTGACGAGGCCTGCTACAGGCTTGCCTGCAGCTGCCGACTCGAGCACTGTTCGAACACCTTCTGCGCACAGATCCCAGGAGAATTCAGACGCCCGGATCCTCGCTTTTTCACCCATGAACAGTCGCCGCGGAGCCTCGGCGAACAGGCCTTCGATGGCCTCGGTCAGCTCCGCCGGTGTCGCCACCAGATGACCAGTCACCCCGTCGATCACCGAATCTGTGAGGCCCTTCGACGTTGCGTACCCCACTGTAGGCACGCCGTGCTGTGCAGCTTCGATCACGGCAAGCCCCCAGCCCTCCTTGCGGGATGGCATCACGTGTACCCAGCTCCGCGAGAGCAACTCATGCTTACGTTCTTCGCTGACGTGCCCGTGGAAGGTAACTGACGACTCGATTCCGAGTTCGCGCACTGAATCGCGCAGCGGCTGCATCCACCATCCGTCCCCGATCACATCTAGCTGAACGTCGGGATGCGTTGCCCGCAAACGGGCGACCGCATGCAGCGCGTCCTCGATCTGCTTGTGCGGCACCAGCCTGGACAAGACGCACAGCCGAGGTTCAGCTGAGCGTGTCCGCACGGAACCTATCTGGACGCTTGGCGGAATCGCGTCCGCACCTGCGCGGACAACCGCGATCCGGTCAGGACTGACGCCGAGCCCGCCGAGTTCCTCTGCCGATGGCAGCGAAACAGTAAGGTACTGGCTTGCCTGATGCACTCGCGGCGAGAGCCACGATTCGATCCACCACCCAAGTTTGCCCAGCAATTTGCCCGCCACGGGCCATTGCTCACGGTGGCAATGATGCACAAGCAGAATCACCGGGACTGCGGCGATGAGGCGCGCAAAGAACGGGACACCGTTCTGCGTGTCGATCACAACATCCGGTCGTACCGTCTTGAGGGGCCCAAATCCGAGTCGTCCCGCGAGGATCGCGAGCAACGCGCGAGGGTAAACAGTCAGGCGGCCACCGCCACGGCTGATGAACATGCCGTCGCGGATCTCAGAGCGAGCGGAACCTCGATACCGTGAGGTGCGCAGCGTCACGCGGACCCCCTGCGCGGCGAGAGCGGCGCCAACTTCTTCGAGGTAGCGTTCGCTCCCCCCACCCAGCGGGTGGCGAGTGTCTCGCCAGCACAACAGCAGTACTTCCCGCAATCGTCGCTCCCAACATCACGACCGCCTGCTCCCTTACCACGGCGCCTCCCCAGGCGCTGTGAAACGTACAGGGCGGTTCTGCCACACAATAGACCCGCTGACCATGCTCACGGAACGGCTTAGGACGGGGTGTCCCAATCCGTAACAGTCCGTAGGCTGTATCGATGTGCGCAAGCTAGTCGTTACCAGTCCCGCTGCCCGCCAGTTCGCCCGCCGCGCTACTTTGCGCCGCTCAGTCGGATTACTCAGCGATTTCAAGTATGAGCAAACTCGGCCCGACGTCTTTTACGGGGCCATCGCTCGCGACTCAGCGGACATGCTCAGCGACCTGTATCAGCAGGTCAACCGTAAAGGCATCGCTGGAACGGTCGTACTCGACGTCGGCGGTGGCCCCGGATACTTCGCCGACGTCTTCGCCGAGCGCGGCGCGCACTACCTCTCAGTCGAACCAGATCCGAGCGAAATGCACGCCGCTGGAATTCAGTTCTCAGGTTCGGCTCGGGGTTCGGGCATGGCCTTGCCCATCCGGACATCGAGCATCGACATCTGCTTCTCTTCCAACGTCGCCGAGCATGTGGCGACACCGTGGGACCTGGCCGGCGAAATGTTGCGTGTCACCCGTCCGGGAGGGCTGATGGTGCTGTCATACACACTCTGGTGGGGGCCGTTCGGCGGTCATGAGACAGGCCGTTGGCACTATTTCGGCGGCGAATTCGCGGCACGCCGATACCGCCGTCAACACGGCAGGGAACCGAAGAACCGATTCGGCGTTTCGCTCTTCCCGATCACTGCCACCGCGGGTCTGCGGTGGGCAAGGTCAGTGTCTTCGGCTGATGGGCAAGCTGATCTTCTCGCCGCGTTTCCCCGCTACAACCCGCGCTGGAGCTGGTGGACGACGTCAATTCCCGGTCTGCGCGAACTACTCGTCAGCAACCTGGTGCTGGTTCTGCGTAAACGCTAGTTCTCGTTCTCGAGCCGAAAACCCACTTTGAGCCCAACCTGGACATGGCCAACTTGACCGTCGGAGATGTGGCCGCGAATTTCCGTCACTTCGAACCAGTCAAGCCCCCGCAATGTCTGCGAAGCCCGGTTGATCGCGCCCTTGATTGCGTCGTCGATGCTATCGGGCGATGAACCCACGATCTCCGTGACGCGATACGTGTGGTCGGACATGAATCCTCCTCCGTGCCGGGTTGATTGCCTGTCCCATTCTTTCGTTGTCTGCGCGGCCTTGTGCTCGTTTCCGCACACCTGTATGGATTCACAGGAAACGAGACAGGCTCACAGGAAACGACTTGTGAGCCTGTCTCGTTTCTTATGAGCCTGTGAGCAGCATCGATCGATGTTATCCACAGCTGTGGATAACATGACCAGTGTGCGCTCGATGTCATGCAGAATCTCGGCATGCATTCGCTCCCCACGGCCCATAGACACCTGCTAATCCGTGACCTTTCCGCCAATGAGAGGCGTCAGAACACGCGGTCCGGAGAACTTTTCCGCGTTCGCCGCGGGACCTACATACCCAGCGACGTATGGAAAACACTGAACCGTGAAGAACGGCACCTGCTGCGAGCGATCGCGGTTGCCGCCGATCAGCAGCGCAGTGATTGTGTACTCAGCCATGTCTCTGCTGCACTGGCGCACGGACTACCAGCATGGAATGTCTCGTTGAGCAAAGTTCACCTCACGCGGGCGTCCTCAACCGGCGGAGGGGGTAAAAACGAACTGTTCGTGCATTCCGCGTCTCTCGATTCTGGGGAGATCGAGGTGGTCGACGGCATCCCAGTCACGTGCGCCGCGCGCACCGTCATTGACATCGCCAGAAGCGTGCCTTTCGAACAGGCGGTCGTGGTTGGTGACGCGGCGCTGCAGCGTGAGATCGTCAGCAAAAATGAACTCGCGCTTACGCTCGAGCGAGCGCGCAACATGAAGGGGATAGCGGCAGCCCGCAGAGCGGTCGCGTTCATGGATAGCCGTAGCGAAAGCGTCGGTGAGTCACGCAGCCGAGTGCTTTTTCACACGCAGGGCGTTGCGAGCCCACAATGCAGACTGAAATCTACGACGCGGAGCATACGCTGATCGGACGGGCGGATTTCATGTTCGACGACGGACTGATCGGGGAGTTCGACGGTCAAGTCAAGTACGGGCGATACCTGCGGCCTGGGGAAACCATCGCCGATGCTGTGCTTCGCGAGAAACGACGAGAGGATGCGCTCCGCGAACTCGGCTGGCTTGTCATCCGGTGGATGTGGGCTGACTTGAACCGCCCGGTGCACCTAGCGCGCAGAATACTCGAGGCGCTGTCGCGTGCCCGGTCAAGCCGCCGCCCGTCAGGAATCTGGCTTCCGGCTTGAACCCTCGCAACAGGCTCACAGGAAACGGGACAGACTCACAGGTTGTTTCCCTGGAGTCTGTCCCGTTTCTTGTGAATTTGCGCCTCGAGGCCTAGCTGTTTAGACGGTTCTTCAGCGCCTCGAACTCGTCGCGGATGCCGGTCGGCAATTTGTCACCGACGAACTGCAGCCACTCCTCGATCAGCGGAATCTCGGCTTGCCAGTCCTCCTTGTTGACCGCGAGCGCTTCATCAACATCATTGGGGTCCACATCGAGACCCTCAAGATCGAGATCACTGGCGGTGGGAACGTAGCCGATCGGGGTGGACTGTGCGTCGACCGTCCCCTCGATCCGCTCGACGATCCATTTCAGGACACGGCTGTTCTCACCGAAACCTGGCCACAAGAATCGCTTGTCGTCACCGCGGCGGAACCAGTTCACGTAGAAGATTTTCGGCAGCTTCGACTCGTCTGCGTTTTTACCCACGTCGATCCAGTGCTGCAGGTAGTCGCCCACGTTGTAGCCGAGGAACGGAATCATCGCCATCGGGTCACGGCGAACCGAACCGACCTTGCCTTCTGCCGCGGCGGTCTGCTCGCTCGACATCGTGGCACCCATGAAGGTTCCGTGCTGCCAATTGAACGCCTGGTTCACCAGCGGCACCGTCGACTTGCGGCGGCCACCGAAGAGGATCGCGGAGATCGGAACACCCTGCGGATCATCCCACTCAGGCGCTAGGGTCGGACACTGCGACATCGGCGTGCAATACCGTGAGTTCGGGTGTGCCGCCTTTCTGTCCGAATCCGGTGTCCACGGCTGGCCAAGCCAATCCGTGAGGTGATCGGGCTGGTTCTCAAGATCCTCCCACCACACATCCCCGTCGTCAGTCAGCGCGACATTGGTGAAGACGGTGTTGCCTGCCTCGATGGTCTTCATGGCGGTAGGGTTCGAGCTCCAGTTCGTGCCCGGTGCTACCCCGAAGAATCCGAACTCAGGATTGACCGCGTACAGGCGGCCGTCCTCGCCGAACCGCATCCACGCGATGTCGTCCCCGAGAGTCTCGGCACGCCAGCCCGGAACCGTGGGGTGGATCATCGCGAGGTTTGTCTTGCCGCACGCGCTCGGGAATGCCGCCGCGATGTAGTAGACCTTGTCTTCCGGAGAGATCAGCTTCAGGATGAGCATGTGCTCGGCCAGCCAGCCCTCGTCGTGGGCCATCGCAGATGCGATACGCAGCGAGTAGCACTTCTTACCCAGGAGCGCATTGCCGCCATAACCTGAGCCGAAGCTCCAGATCTCACGGGTCTCGGGGAAATGCGTGATGTATTTCGTGTCGTTGCACGGCCACGGCACATCCTTCTGGCCAGGCTCGAGCGGGGCACCAACCGAGTGCAGCGCCTTGACGAAGGGCATGTCGGTGCTCATTTTGTCGAGCGCGGCCTGCCCCATGCGGGTCATTACGCGCATCGACACCACGACGTATTCCGAGTCGGTGATCTCAACCCCGAGCTTCGGCTGTTCAGCACCGAGTGGACCCATACAGAACGGCACCACGTACATGGTGCGTCCGCGCATGCAGCCGCGATAGAGCTCGTTCATGATCGAGCGCATCTTGTCAGGCGCCATCCAGTTGTTGGTGGGGCCTGCGTCTTCTTCACGCTCACTGCAAATGAACGTCCGAGACTCCACACGAGCAACGTCGGAGGGGTCCGACTGTGCAAGGAACGAGTGGGGCTTTTTCTCCTCGTTCAGGCGCATGAACGTGCCAGCCTCGACAAGCTGGTTCGACAGACGCTCGAACTCAGCGTCGGAACCGTCGGCAAACACGACACGGTCAGGCTGGGTGAGTTCAGCGACTTCCTGCACCCAAGCGAGAAGTTCTGCATGCTTTGTGGGGACCGTGTCGTCCGTTCCGTTCAGCCCTGGAATGGTCGCTGCTGTCATCAGCCTCTCCTGGTATGGGAACCGGCCGCGTGCTCGCCGTCTCGGGCGAACAGAAAGCGAACCTGACCGGATCCACTCAATTGGTGCTCACGCTGTGCTCGTTCCCAAACCCTAACCGAATTCGGGGCAACGAAAACACAAGCACCAGGTGTCCTGAATAAGAGATTAGCGCTAACGCGTGGAGTCATGCGGCGCCGGCCTTGTTGGATACCGCACAGGACCGATTCAGAGCCCACCCGGAAGGGGGCTACCCGACGGTACCTCCGCACTGCAGCCTCGCCCGGAGTCCGGATGCTTGACGCGGACCGCTGTATCACACTCTTAGGCTAGCAGCCCGCCGTCGTCGAGCCGCCATTGCGCGGTACCGCTAGCTGCGGATTCCGATACCTGCCACACCTCGTAGGTGCCATCTGGCCCGATTCGGGTCACTGTGTCTGCAAACCCATCACCGGTGCGGTCTGTCGCGAGGAATACAGTATCGCCTTCCACCATGCGTCCACTATCGAAAACGCCGTCACCGGTCATGTCGATCGTGGGATTCAGCAGCTCCGACCTGCAAAGCTCCAGGGAAGCTCCGTCTGCCAGCGAGCTCAGGCACTCCGCGCCGCCCAATTCATCCGGTGTCCACATCAACTACACTCCCGCCCTGATCACTGCTCGTACCGCAGCACGCTTACCCGGGGTACGACGCATTCCGCGCCGCCCCGGTTCCAGTGGCGGCGGAATCAACCGGCATCAGGCGGAATCAATCAGCCGGAGGGCGCTCGTCTTCGAGGAAGCGCAAACCGCGATCCATCGCCTCAGAGATATGGCTTGCCTCACTAGCGAGTGTGGCGAGTTCGCGGTCTCTGTGGTTCGTGAGTTCCCGAAGCTCACCTTCGATCTCACGGACGTCGCTGTCCGTCGCAGCTACTTTCTCGTCGAAGCGCCCCCCAATCGCTGCGGCAAGCTGCTGTTCGGCGTTCACGATGCGCGTGCCTACCGAGCGTTCCATCTTTCCCCGTGCGTCGAGAAGCTGCTCGGTACTCCATTCGCGGAGACGCGCACGCGCTGCGATCTGTCGCCGTATCCGCATCATCCACACCGCGACCGCACCACCGAGTAGCAGCGTCAACGGGATCGTCAAAATGTCGAGAACAGGCACGAGAGACAGCGGTGACACCACGAGCCGACCGAGTCCCACTCCGACGGAGGCACCGATCAGCACCATGACGTAGTCTTCCGCACCTCTGCGCGGTGCTGCGAGCAGCGCCGCGCCGGAATTGGCAGCGCTGGCACTGGTGGCGTCAGATGTATCAGACTCCTCCGCAGCGGGCTCCGCTACCGGCTGCGAGATAGACCGGGCCGACCAGAGCGCGTCAATCCGGTCACCGACCCGCTGTTCATTCTCGGCAAGGCCGGTCCTGACCAGCGAACGGACCCGCACAGGGTAGCTCTCGATCGCGCTGCCACCGAGCGCGTCGATTTCCGCGCGCGTCGCGGCCGAAGTTGCTCGTGCCCACTCGGCGACATCGTGCCCGAGTTCAACACGAGCGAGTTGCACATCCGACCGGAGGCTGCCAAGTTCGTCGCTGCGGCCAGCGCCCCGGTTCCGGAGAAGTTCGGCGCGCACACGGTGCAGACGGTTGATCTCGGGATTGTTTTGCACTTCACGGCTGAGCCGTTGCCGGTGCGCGCGGGCTTCCTGCAGGGCCCCTGTCACCGACCAGAGCAGGTTCCGTGCGACGTAGTCGGCGCCAGGGGCGGGGAGCTCCGCCCGGATCGCGTCGTACAAGGCTTCAATTCCCGCCGACTCGGCCAGGGCACGCGCCGCGTCCGGGTCCGTGTCGCGGCGATCGTTGGAAGCCTGGACGAGGGGGGTCGCGATGGGGTGGATCTCCACCGCCGTAAAGCGAGGTGTGTGAATAGCCAGCAACTGCGCGTCCCGGTCGCGTACTTGCCGCCAGTTCTGATGCATGTCGGTCTTCGTGATCGCGAAGACCACTCTGTCGACGTTCGCGTTGAGCCGCCGCAGTTCGCCTAGCTCCGTGCTGCCCATCGATCCAGCGGCATCAAAAACCATGACGACGACTGCGAGCTGAACCCCATCGCCGTCCTCCTCTGTCCATTCACGAAAGGACACAGGCCCCCGTGGGTCTACCGCATTGAGTGCGTCGACCAGAGCACTCTTTCCGGCATTTTCGCGCCCGGTGATCACCACGTCGACCACGTCTTGGCCGCGGGGGGTGCGAACCTTGCTCCGCCCAGACAAGCGGGCCGCAGCCGCAGGCTCGTGACGCTCCAGGGCGCGCAGTAAGTCATCGCACAGGATCCGTGCGGCATGCCGACTCTGGACCGCCCGCGCCGTGTCATGCGCGCTCACGCTGCATCTCCGTCGGTCATGAGGTTCTCCGCTACCGCCAGCAGATGCCGGTAGCGGGCCAGCGCCGCGTGCGCCTGATGTGACGTCCGGGCGCTTGCCGCCTCTCTGCGCGCGACAGCTGCCCATTCGAGAACACTGCTGCGGGTTATCGCACCCGCGGCCAGGCGTTCCGCGGCCCAGGGCACACCAAGCAGAGCGGAACGGCGCAGCAACCGGATTCCGGCGGCAGCACGACCGCGCCCAGCCGCCATTTCCTGCACGATGCGTCGTTCTAGCGAAATTCGCGCCTCACCAGCTCGCGCGGCAGCCGCGTCCCAAAGCGAATCCCGCACCCAGGTATCGATTACGGCGATACCGCTCGCTTCGCGCATCAGCTCCCCCATCTCGTCGAGCGTCATCTCGGGGCTGTCCCGCAGTGCACCCACCGCCAGTCCGATTCCTGGCAGATCAAGCAGCCCTAGCAGCCGTTCACGCTGGCTGCGCTCGATCGAGATCGCCCGCTCCATGAAGAGTCCAGCGGAGTACCACCAGACCTCATCCAGCCGCGCGCATCCCTGATCGGCTCGCAAGCTAGCAATGCGACGCAGCGACTCCATGTCGGACATGGTGAGCAACCGCGACGCCCGCGCTAACAATGCACTCACGGGAACCACCCCTATTGTGAGAGCAAGGCCGGCCGAATCGGCGTGAGGACGCGCCGCGTCAGCAGAAACTGCCCGCGGACTTCCTGGAGTCCACTCGAGTAGGTCCGCGCGGCCCAGCGCAACAAGCAGCCTCGGTTTTCCTCGGCCGCCACGTCCTTCTTCGCGGAGACCGCGTACCGCACGAAGGTCCTCTTCGCGCGGATACGCTGCAGATACGTAGACGATCGCATCTGCCTGCACAGGCTTGCAGGGCGCCTCGATATCTACGGTGATTTCTCGGATCTCGACCCCTGTGAGCGTCTCGCCGAGGTAATTCGCCAGCGTCGAAACCCCAGATCCGGCGCAGCCCATTATGACCACGCGATACGCTTCTTCGCCCACGTGAGAACTCCCCTCCCCACCTCGCCCCGCCGGAATTGTCGCACTTCAGTGCTGTTCTACGCACATCGTGAGCGCTGTCCGGCCACCTCAACTATGACGACGAGGAAGAATCGTGGACCATAGACAGGTGCTGAGCGACCCTGAACGTGACACCGGACCCGACGATGCCGACGGAGATAGCGGCGGACGGGAGACCTCCGGGCTATTCCCCCGCGTGACGAGCTACCGCACTCGGACGGGTGTACTTAAACCCTCGCGGCAAAACGCATGGGACCGTATGTGGGACACATTCGGACGGGATGCCGGTGACGAACGGATCGATATCGACGCCTGGTTCGGCCGCGAGGCGCCCACCGTCGTGGAAATCGGTTGCGGGATGGGCACCGCCACAGCGGAAATGGCTCTCGCCGAACCCGACGTCAACCTCATCGCGATCGATGTCTACAAACCCGGGCTAGCGAAGCTACTTCAGCTGATCGAGGAGAACGGCATCACCAACATTCGCGTGATGCGTGGTGATGCGGTGGAGATCTTCGAGAAGATGATCGCTCCCTCGTCGCTGACGGGAGTGCGTGTCTACTTTCCCGACCCCTGGCCCAAGAAACGCCACCATAAGCGGCGTCTCCTCAAACCCGCGATGTTTCATCTGCTCGCCACCCGTTTAGTACCTCAGGGGATTCTGCATGTTGCGACGGATCATGCCGAGTACGCTGAGTTCATCGAAGAATCCGGGAATTCGGAACCGATGCTGGGCCCGGTCACGTGGCCGTGGCCCATCAGCCGCAATCGTCCCGAAACTAAGTTTGAGGGCCGGGCCGCGCGCGTCGGTAGCGCGATTACTGACCTCGCATGGGGGAGAATCACGGGATGAGCGTCAGCCAGGAAATACCTGAGACAACGGATCGGGACGCGTTCGATGTCCCCAGCATCAGCGGCCGACGGTCGCGGGTGCTCCTCGTGTGGGATGCCCCGAATCTCGATATGGGTCTCGGCGCTATTCTTGGCGGCCGCCCGACAGCTGCCTACCGCCCGCGGTTCGATGCACTTGGCCGTTGGTTGTTGCAGCGCACAGCGGAGATCGAGCAGTCACGCGGACTCGCCCCTGGCAGCCTGGAGCCCGAAGCTACCGTCTTCACCAATATCGCGCCCGGCAGCGCCGACGTTGTTCGCCCGTGGGTCGAGGCGCTGCGGAACGTCGGTTTCGCTGTATTCGCCAAGCCGAAGATCGACGAAGACAGTGACGTCGACTCCGACATGCTCAGCCACATCGAGCACCGTCACACAGGGGATGGCCTCGCTGGTGTGATGGTTGCCTCCGCGGATGGCCAGGCCTTCCGTGAACCGCTCGAGGAACTCGCGGCCGCCCAGGTACCGGTGCAGGTGATCGGGTTCAGGGAGCACGCTAGCTGGGCAGTCTCGTCAACGACCCTCGATTTCGTCGACCTTGAGGAGATCCCTGGGGTCTTCCGCGAACCACTGCCACGAGTCAGCCTCGACTCGCTGCCTGAGGAAGGGGCATGGCTGCAACCGTTCCGTCCGCTTGCGGCGTTGCTCACCCTGCGCTGACACGGCCGAAACTTTCTGCCACTGTTGATTGCGGTGCGCGCACCGCCGGTCTGGTCGTGCGCTGATACGTGAGGAGAACAGATTGTTCGCGACGTTGGGACGCTTCGTCTATCGAGCGCGTTTCACCGTGCTTGCTCTCTTGGTGGCTATCTTGGCCGCGGCGGGCGCTTTCGGTCTCGGGCTCGGTGACCGTCTCAGCCAAAGCGGCTGGGATGACCCGGGCAGCGAATCGGTTGCCGCTGAACGGATCGTCAAAGATGCGTTCGGCCGGGATAACGCCGGGGACGTCGTCGTACTCTTCACCGCTCCCGACGGATCAACAGTCGACGACCCCGAATTCGCGGCGGACGCCCGTCAGCTCCTCACGGAGATCCGTGACGACAACCCCAGCGAAGTCGACTTCGTGCGCAGCTACTGGGATTCAGACGCCCTGCATATGCTGGCAACGCCTGACCGCCAGCATGCGATCGCGAGCATAGGACTGCTCGGCGAGAACGACACCGAGGTGCTCGCTAGCTTCCAGACCATCAAATCGCAGTTCGACGCGAACGACAGTAACTTGCAGCTCGCCGGGCTGCAGCCGGTCGCGAACGCGCTCAGCCAGGGGATGGAAGACGACATCAAACGGATGGAGCTGATCGCGCTTCCAGCGGTTGCGGTTCTTCTGTTCTTCATTTTCCGCGGTGTTGTGGCCGCCGCGCTGCCGGTGATCATTGGCGTCCTGACCGTAGGTGGCGCGTGGGGCGTCACTCGGCTGCTCACCGGCGTCGTGGAAGTGAACGTCTTCGCGCAGTCGGTGATCTCGCTCATCGGCCTAGGTCTCGCGATCGATTACGGCCTTTTCGTCGTCAGCAGGTTCCGGGAGGAACTCGCCGAAGGATACGACGTGCCAGACGCGGTGCGAAGAACGGTCGCGACCGCGGGACGCACCGTTGTATTCTCAGCGACCATCATCGCGATCAGCCTTGGCGGTTTGCTGGTGTTCCCGCAGGGCTTCTTGAAGTCGGTGGCATACGGCGCGATCGCCGCCGTATCGATCGCGGCACTTCTCGCAGTGACAGTACTGCCCGCACTCTTGAGCATTCTTGGCCGCAAGGTCGACGCGCTGGGCTTCGCGAAACTTCGGCCGACCAAACCCGCCGCCGAGATGCAGCACACGTTCTGGGGGCGTATCGCGGGCTGGTCAATCAAGCGTCCACTCCGTGTTGCCGTTCCCGTCACCATTGGCCTGCTGCTTCTGGTGATCCCATTCGGCAACATTCAGTTCGGCGGCATGTCCGAGAACTACCTGCCCCCGGATAACGAGACGCGCATCGCGCAGCAGCAATTCGACGATCTGTTTCCCACTTTCCGTACGAAGCCAATCAAAGTCGTGATCACCGGCGATATCTCCGCAACCGGTGACGTGCTCCGGCAGGCGAACGAGGTTCCTGGCTTCACCGGCGCATTTGAGCTCGAGAGCCGGGCTCAGAATGTCGTCGTGCTTTCCGCTGGCCTTGTTGACGAGGCGACGGCAGGGGACGCGATCGGGGGTCTCAGAGCGATCGACGTTCCAGCCGGTACTGAGGTGCTCGTGGGCGGCGGTCCGGCCATCGAACGTGACAGTATCGATGCGATGATCACGATGATGCCGCTGATGGCTGTCGTGGTTGTCCTGATCACGACACTGCTGATGTTCCTTGCCTTCGGCTCGCTCACACTGCCAATCAAGGCCGTCGTCATGACCGCTCTCAGCCTTGGGTCCACGCTCGGCATCCTGACCTGGATCTTTATCGACGGCCACGGAGCGTCACTGCTGAACTTCACTCCTGGCCCGCTCATGGCTGCGGTTGTAGTCCTGATCGTGGCGATCATTTACGGCTTGTCGACTGACTACGAGATCTTTCTTGTCTCACGCATGGTCGAGGCCCGCGCCAAGGGTGCGAGCACAAGTGAGGCCATCAGAATGGGCACCGCGCAAACAGGTCACATCATCACTGCCGCAGCGCTCATCCTGATTGTGGTCACTGGAGCGTTCGGCTTTTCTGAGATCGCAATGATGAAGTACATTGCGTTCGGCATGATCGCGGCGCTCATCATCGACGCCACGGTCATCCGAATGCTTCTCGTGCCCTCCGTCATGCGCCTCCTGGGTGAGGACTGCTGGTGGGCGCCAGAATGGATGAAGCGGATACAGCGCAAGATCGGCCTGCAAGAACACGAACTCGAGGATGAGCTGCGGCCAGGCAGCACCGGTGCGCCACGCCTGACGTCTGAAACCTTGACACCAGGTGGTTCCCGCGAGGAACTGGCTCAGCGGCCGTAACCATGTCTCGAGACACCCGCCACGCCTCGGTTTTTCGCGGGCAGTGGGGTGTGCTCGGCGTGGTGGCGTTCGGTGGCGTGCTCGGCGCTTTCGCGCGGTACGCCCTCTCTCTGGCCTGGCCCGCACCGCCTGCCGCTATCCCCTGGCACACCTTCATCGCGAATGCGACAGGATCCGCATTGATCGGCGTCACCATTGTGCTTGTCAGTGAAGTGAGGACAGCGCACCGGCTGATGCGGCCTTTCCTGGGCACCGGCGTGTTAGGTGGTTTCACCACGTTTTCGATATATACCGCCGAGATAGTGGAACTCATGGAGCACGGCCGCATCTTCGCCGCTGCGGGATACTTGTCGCTAACACTTGCAGCGGCACTGGCTGGAGTGTGGGCGGCGATCCGCGTCACGCGGACGATAGCCTCACGACCGCGCGGAGGGAACGAATGACACATCACCCCGCTTCGGCGCTGCGCGTCATGATCCTCCTCTCAGAGAACGACACCTGGCACCACAAACCTCTTTATTCCGAAGTAGTCCACCGGGCTCGCGCCGCTGGTCTCGCCGGAGCAAGCGTTTTCCGCGGGATTGAAGGGTTCGGCGCGTCCGCCCTCGTTCATACGTCGCGGATACTTTCTCTCAGTGAGGATCTGCCGATCGTCGTTGTGATCGTCGACAGCGAAAGCAAGGTGCGCGCCTTCCTTCCCGAGCTCGATGAGATTCTCAGCGATGCCGTCGTCCTTGTTGATCCCGTTGAATTCATCCGGTACCAGACGGAGCCTCACCGGTGACGTGGCTGCTCATAGCTGCGGGCGCCGCCGTGGGAGCGCCCCTGCGCTATCTCACTGATCGCTGGATTGCCCTACGCCACGATTCGGTCTTCCCGTGGGGCACCTTCGCCGTCAACGTGGCTGGCAGCGCACTTCTTGGCGTCCTTGTCGGCGCTATCACCGCAGGCTTGCTGCCTTACGAACTACAGCTTCTCTTAATCACTGGTTTTTGCGGCGCGCTCACCACCTATTCGACATTCTCGTACGAGACGGTTCGCCTCGCGGAAGATGGAGCTGCCGCGTTTGCAATTGCAAACGTCGTGGCCACCATCGTCGCCGGCCTGCTCGCATTTGCTGGCGGTGCTGCCCTAGCGGGCATGGTCTGGTAGCTCAGCGCGCGAGCAAGCTTACGGGCTTGTACTCGGCACCTCTCGAGTGAGGAAGTACGGCCGATATCCGCGCCTGGAGTCCCGCGGATTGTCCAAGGTGTGAAATCCCGAGCGTCGTGCCAGTACCGTATTAGCGGTGAGACTCATTCCGGGTTCGCTCTCGCGCACACTCAGCACGCGGTGGGTGTTCTACGTAGTCTCCATGCTGGCCGCTAATGGAATCGGCGCGCTTTTCGTACTGACCTTCATCCGGTATGGCCTTCCGGTGTCGCCAGGGCCAGGGCTGATCGTGCGTGATCCGGTCAGCGAATTGGTCCTTGCGATTTACCTCGGTTTCGCCAGCGTCGCGATCATCGGTTCAGCAATCGTGATGCTGCGCTTCGCTATCCGCTGGTATGTGCGCGGGGGTCCACCAACACGGCGCGAACAGATAATGGCGGTGCGCGGGCCGCTGATCCAGTCGTTCGTGTATCTCGCCCTGTGGCTGATTGGCGGCACGCTCTTTGTGATTCTCATCGGACGTGAGATGCCGGAACTCATGTCCACCACGGCGGTCACAGCAGCTCTCGCAGGTGTGGTGACCTTCGGTTTCACCTATCTCCTCGGTGAGCGGATCATGCGGCCTGTCGCTGCGCGCGCGCTCTCTGACGGTAACGTCGACCCGCGCATCGCACCCAGCGTGCGGCTCCGGATGGCGATCGGGCTGGTCTCGGGGACGCTCGTACCGGCTATCGGCATCACTCTTTTAAGCTTCACACAGTTGTCCACGCATGCATATGCTCCCCGCTCGTTCGCATGGTCGGTCCTGCTCGTGGCGATCGCGATGATCCTGGCCGCTCTCGTGACGACCGTTCTCCTTGCGGGCCAAGTATCGACACCGCTGCGGCAGTTGACCCGCGCCGTCACGGAAGCGCAGCGCGGTGACGACGCACAAGTGGAGGTCTATGACGGCAGCGAGGTCGGCCTGCTGCAGGTCGGGTTCAACCAGATGATGGCTGACTCTGCGGAGCGGCGTGTGCTACGGCAACTGTTCGGTCAGCACGTCGGTGAAGACGTCGCCCGTCAAGCACTTCAGTTTGGGACCGAACTCGGCGGTGAAACACGCTTTGTGGCAGTGCTGTTCGTCGACATGGTCGGTTCCACCGCGGTCGTTTCGACAAAGCGCCCCGCCGATGTCGTCGCGATGTTGAACCAGTTCTTCAATATCGTGATAGGCGTGGTGAAACGCCACGGCGGCTTCGTCAACAAGTTCGTGGGCGACGAGGCGCTCGCGATTTTCGGCGCTCCGCTGTACCGGGCAGACGCTCCCACTGCTGCGCTTTCGGCTGCCCGCGAACTCCGCGCGGAACTCGAGGCCATGCCGGAAATCTCCGTGGGCATCGGTGTTTCCTCCGGGACGGTTGTCGCGGGCAACATCGGATCCGAGGAGCGATTCGAATACACGGTTATCGGCGACCCTGTTAATGAAGCAGCACGCCTTACCGAGCTAGCGAAGTCACGGCCCGGCAGTATCCTCGCGTCGAGTTACACGGTCTACTTCGCTGGCGAGGAAGAGCAGGAATATTGGGAGCTCGGCGAACTGGTAGCCCTAAGGGGCCGAACGAAGCTGACACAACTAGCCTGGCCGCGGCCACCGGGACAAGACGGAGATTCATCCGGACACGATGATCAGCAAGAACCGAACGAATCCGGCATCGATGCGGAGATGCGGTAACAAACGACCTACGCTGCACCACGACTTCGGCCCAATGGTTACTCTGGCGACGTGACACCGTCCGCGCCGAAGCAGCCCCGGGCAATGCCTGGTGACGAAAATTCTGCTGCTACCGGTGCTGCACGGAACGATTCGGGCGATCCGAATAGAACCAAGAAGCAGAAACGGCTGCGCTGGCTGAAGATCATCGGCGGAATTATTGTCGTTGGCCTGCTGATCTTTCAGGGGGTCGTTCTGTGGCCCACATTCGCTGACTCTTTCCGCGCCCTGCGTGAACTCCACATCGGGTGGTTCATCGCCTCACTCTCGGCGATGGCGCTGTCAATGTCGGGCTTCGGCTGGGTCCAGAAAACACTGCTGCACTCTGGAGGCGTCGAGGTCACCCAGCGGAGGTCCGTGGCGGTCGTCTACGCCGCTACCTCGATGACGCTGACGCTGCCAGCTGGCCCGGTCTTCTCGGCCGCGTTCACGTATCGGCAAACCAGGCGCTGGGGTGCGAATCATGTGGTCGCCTCATGGCAGCTGGCGATGGCTGGGGTTACCGCCACCACAACGCTCGCCGTAGTCGCAGCGATCGGCGCGCTCGTCGTCGGAACGACGGTGAGCCCCGTGATGCTCATCGGTTCTTTCGCGGGACTCATCGCGCTTGCTGTGGCCGGGCGCTATGTGTCAAAGAACCCCGAGACGCTGGAGACGTTCGGGCGCTGGGTACTTCGATTTGTCAACCGGATCCGGCGCCGCCCACTACAGGAGGGCCTCCATCGCGTCGATACGGTCCTTCAGCAGATCGAAGCAGTTCAAATGAACCGCTGGGATGCATTGAAGACCTTCTGGTGGTCCGCGGTGCACCGGAGCTCGGATGTCGCGTGCCTGGGCCTGGCTGCGTACGCGGTCGGCGCGGAGCCACGAATTTCCGGAATCCTCATCGCTTTCGCCGCGAGCAAAGCTGTCGCTTCTTTCCCACTAGCCCCAGGCGGCCTGGGCACAGTTGACGCGACGCTGATGCTGACCCTCACCATCTCCGCGGGCCTCCCTGCGTCACAAGCGCTTGCGACGGTATTCGTTTACCGACTTGTCAGCCTTGTCCTAGTTAATATCGTAGGCTGGATCGTGTTCTTCTTCTTGTTCCGCGCAAGACAGGCGGATGACGCTGAACTCGACCGAGAATTCGCTGAGGGCGATATCTTCCATGCCGAAGACACACAGGATGAGCACGAGCATCCCGATCCGCCACCCCAAGGCGACCAGCAATCTCCGCCGGGCCCGGATGCTCGTCAGTAGACCCAGAAGAGCGACGCCACGATGAATCCATGGGATGTGCTCCGGCAATTAGCGCACCCCATCGTGCTGACCTACGTTCTCACCATTCTGATGATCAACCTGATCGCCGCGATGACGGCCCTGATTCTCATCGGTGCCGTTATCCCCATTCCAGTGCTTCAGGATCCCGAGGGAGTGTGGGAACGCAACGTCGGCTGGTTCCTGATTGCGGTCCCGCTGGCTGCGGCATCCTTCGCCGGGGTCCACTTACGGTACGCCTGGCCGAATCTCGAGTGGCTAGCGCGAGGCGGCACGCCCCGGTCGTACGAGGCACACGTCGCGCTCGGACAGACGAAGCGACAGGTTGCCATTGAGGCAAGCGCCTGGATTGTGGCGTCCTCCGGTTTCGTTCTCGTCAACCTGGCCGCGCAGTCAACCGAACTCCTGGTCCTCATCGTCATCACCACCGCGATGGTCGGCGCGGTGTCTGTCACCCTGAGCTACATAATCGGCGAGCGCATGCTGCGGCCGCTCACCGCCGTGGCGATGTCTGTGCGCTTCCCGTCTCAGCAGATCGCACCTGGTGTGGGCATTCGCATTCTGCTGATCTGGGGCCTGACAACTGCGGTACCCGCCCTGGGGGTAGTTCTGATCTCCCTCTCACAGATCACGGACCATGCGGGACCTGCGGCTACCGAAATGGATACCGCCGTGCTGGTCCTTTCCGTTCTGGCAATGCTGATCGGTTTCGTCGGTATCGCCGTCGTTGCTCGTTCCATCTCGGATCCGCTGCAGCAGGTAAGCGACGCCATGCGCGGTGTCGAGGGTGGCGACCTCACCGCGCGTGTCTCTGTCTATGATGGCTCCGAAATCGGTCAGCTTCAGGCAGGCTTCAACAGCATGGTGAAAGGGCTCGCCGAACGTGAACGCCTGTCCGATCTGTTCAGCAAACACGTCGGGGAAGAAGTAGCACGCGCTGCCATCGAACAGGGGAACGTCCGCGGCGGTGCGCTACGAAAGGTGTCGGTACTGTTCATCGACCTGACCGGCTCGACCACGCTCGCAGCGGAACAGCCGCCCGAAGTCGTTGTTGCGGTGCTCAACGAGTTCTTCGAACTCGTCGTTGACGCCGTGTCCGCGCACCAGGGGTTCGTCAGCAAATTCGAGGGTGACGCCGCGATAGCCGTTTTCGGGGCGCCTTTGGACGTTCCCGAAGCGATCAGTCACGCGCTGAGCTGTGCGCGGCACATGCGGGAGACGCTCAGCGGAAGAATCGCGCTTGATTTTGGCATCGGAATCGCCGCCGGAAGCGCGCTCGCCGGAAACATCGGCGCCGCCGAACGTTTCGAGTACACGGTGCTCGGCACTCCGGTCATCAAAGCGACGGAACTCAGCGACTATGCGAAGACCCGCCCCAGCAGAGTTCTCACGACCGCGGAAGCAGTGAGCGCCGCGCTTCCTGAGGAAGCCCAGCACTGGCAAGTAGTCTCAGTCGGTGAGCGAAAGCTCGCCGAGCCAGCGGTTTCCGTTCCCGTGAACCTTTCGAAGCGAGTTTCAGGAGGTGAACAGTCATGACGCGCCCGGTTCGCCTGCCAGAACTGCCGGAATCGGTAGTCCCGATTTTCAATCAGTTCACCAAGCCATTCACGCTGGCTTATGGCGCGTCACTGATCTTCACGAACGGTCTCGGGGTTCTCCTGAGTTTTGCTCTGCTCCGGTACGTTCTTCCGCATCCCGCGAATGCCGTCATCACTCCTGACATTCGCAGCTCGAATACTGTGTTGATCTCAACACTTCTGCCACTCGCGCTTGCTGTCGGCGTCGCGGTTTCAGCCTGGGCCGGGCGGCCGATCTTCCGGTGGATGGAACAGGGCGGAATGCCCAATCCGCGTCAGCACGCTCTCATCGTGAGCGCTCCAGCCCGCCAGACAGCTCTGATCGCATCGCTGTGGATCGCCGTCACCGTGGCATTTGCCATCAGCGTCGCACGAATCAACAGCCCACAGTTGACACTGATGGTGATCCTGACATTTCTGTCGGTGGGGCTCACATGCTGCGCGATCAGCTACTTCATCGCCGAACGCATTCTGCGGCGATTGATCTCGGATGCGATGCACGGTGTCAGCATCGACGCCCGGTCGGCCACCTCGGTCACCATGCGGCTTCTCACCATGTGGATAGTCACGGCAGCACTGCCACTATTCTGGATCGTTCTCGTCGTGAGCTTCCGGTTCTTGTCGTCGATCTTTCCTGACACCGACCAGACAGCGACCGCGGTCGCGATACTTGGCATTCTCACCATCGTGGTCGGGTTCCTTGGCATGGCGGTAGTAGCGCGGTCGATCTCGGATCCAGTGAAGCAGGTCAGCGCGGCGATGGAAGCTGTTAAAAGCGGCCGCTACGACATCTCAGTGCCGATCTACGATGGGTCGGAGACCGGCCGCCTCCAGTATGGATTCAACCAGATGGTTCATGGCCTCGCGGAACGCGAGAAGCTCTCGGACATGTTTGGGCGTCGTGTCGGTACTGATGTTGTCCGGGAGGTTCTGGACCGCGGCGGGTCGCTAGGCGGCGAGTCACGGGAGGTGGCGGTGATGTTTGTGGACCTTGTGGGTTCGAGCAAACGCATCGACGCGCTGCCACCCTACCGAGTGGTCGCGATGCTGAATGAGTTCTTTGAGGTCGTCGTCGATACTGTGCATGCCCACGGCGGAATGGTGAACAAGTTCACAGGCGACGCCGCGCTCGCCGTTTTTGGCGCGCCCGTCGCCCTCCCCAACGTTGCGAGTGCCGCGCTGGCTACTGCTCGAGAGCTGCGGCCCCGCATCCACGCCACCACGACGCTCAACTTCGGAATAGGCGTATCAGCCGGACGTGTGGTCGCCGGCAACGTCGGCGCGCGCAACCGCCTGGAATACACGGTGATCGGCGATCCCGTCAATGAGGCTGCGCGGCTCAAAGAGCTGGCGAAGACGTGGCCTGGGCGTGTTCTTGCCTCGTTCGAGGTGTTGCAGAAAGCCGACGCATACGAGTCGTCGCGCTGGCTTCCCACGACGTCGGTCACACTGCGCGGCCGACTCACTCCGACCAGGCTTGCCGTACCGCGGTAGCTTCGCTCGACTGGGCAGCAGCCGCTGCCGGGATTACGCTGTGGTCGTGCAAACCAAAAGCCCTGCCCGCGTAGTCACCATCGCCGTCATTGTTGACGTCATCGCTGTCGTCGCTTTCGCGATCGCCGGGCGTCTCCATCATGAAGAAGCAGCAAATTTTGCCGGCGTCGTGAGCACCGCGCTGCCGTTCCTCGTGGGGCTCGCGGCTGGCTGGATTACTGTTCTGAAAGCGCTCGAAAATGCCCACCCGCTCGCGGTCTTACCGACGGGCGTCGCTCTGTGGGCCTGGACGATGGTCGGCGGGGTCATCATTCGCCTGCTATCGGGCGAGGGCGCTGCGCTGGCGTTCGTACTCACTGCAACATTGGTGACCGGAGCATTGCTTGTCGGCTGGCGGGGAATCGCGCAGCTGGTACTTTACGTCCGCCGCAGGGCTAGTTCTGCAGCGGTCTGAGAAACCGGCCGGCGGAGTCGACAGCCGCGTGAGCGGTTCCCGCGTCCCCGACGAATACCGCGAAAGCGAGGTCACCGTCGATTCCGATGAACCAGCCGTGCCGTTCGTCGCTCCTGTCGCCTTCGGCAGTTCCCACGGCGCCGATGAGCCCCGGCAAGTCCCCCAATTCCGCCGCGCTCCCCTCAGTGACCACCTCACGCATCATGTGTTTCAGCGCGTTGGTCAGCGCGAGATCAAGCGGCACGACTTCTTCCACATCCTCCGCGGTCTCAGTGGTCGCTGACGGACTCGAAACGTCGCGTGCTGGCCCGTTGCTGGGCGCGACTAAAACTGGCTCGGGGACGGAGCCACGAGCAATTGAGGCCGCTACGAGCGCCATTCCGAACGGACTTGCACGGACTTCGCCCTGACCGATCGACGCTTCAACACGCTCCGTGCCCGAATCTGAGAACGGGACCCTGCCGGTGATTGTATTGAGCCCCGGCGTTTCGAGGTCGAGGCCCATTCCGAGGCGCAGCGCCATGTCATGCAGTGCTTCGTTGGATAATCCGAGCGCAATCTGCGCCAGCGTCGTAATGCATGACCGAGCAAACGCACTTGAAAACGGCAATTCTTCAGGAGTGACTTCTCCAGGATTGGCGACACGACGTTCGTCGTAGATCCCTTCCTCTGGGCAGAGGACGGTCTCGTCGGGCATTATGACTCCCTCTGTCATCGCCGCCAGCGCGGTTATGGCGGTGAAGGCAGCGCCGGGAGGGAACAAACCGGTGAGCGCAATCGGGCCGGCCTCGTTCGCGGCCTCGTTCTGTGCCACCGCGAGGACCGCCCCCGAACTCGGTTTCAGCGCGACAATCACAGCCGGTTCGGCGACGTCAACGATTGCGTCCTGTGCTGCCATCTGGACTTCGAGGTCGAGTTCAGTCTTCACATCGCTCAGTGGAATACCCGGCTCGGAAGCGAGGACTGTCGCGGATCCGCTGACATCAACCAGTTCAACAGTCCAGCCTGCAGATTCTTCCTGTCGCGCTTCCCACGAGTCCCGAAGAACACCGAAAACGGGAGAGTTGAGCGCGCGAGTCGCGGTCAACAATCGGGCCTGGTCCGACACTGTCGTGCCCGGGATAGCCGCGAGTTGATCCTGGATACCGGCATAGTCTTCGTCGCGCAACGCGGTAACAGTGACGGGGTTGCCCCGACCGCTCGACAACGTGTCGAGGATCTTCGCGCGAGTGAGGCGTGCATCGAGCGGCCGTAGCAGCGGCTCGAGCGCATCGGCTGCGGAGCCTGGACTGGTCACTTCCGTAGGGTCCAGGGTGATCATCTTGACCGTCTGCTGTGCCATCACGGTCTGGCCAGCCCTGTCACGGATCTCGGGCGGGTCGGGTGGCTGCGGCCGGAAGCGAACCTGTTCGCCCTCCTGCAGCCCGGGCACAAGGATGTCCGGGCGCCACGCTATCTGCCAGTTTTGCCCATCACGCACAGCGGTGCCATTGGTGGAGAACACCCATTCGCGGGGCCCGTACGCGCTGCCACCGAGATTCCAGACGGCGCCCAGAGTGAAGTCCGCACCGTTGCGCCCCGCCGAATTTTCAACTGTCAGTGCCTGCACCACGAACTCTGCCCCGTCCCGATTAAGCGCAGCAAAGACCTGTTCTATGTCGTTTCGCGCCTGCTCGGGACTGTCCGTGTAGCCCGCGGCGAGTGCGGCGTCGCCCTCCGAAAGAGCATCAGTGAATGCCCGCAACGTAACCAGTGCATCGGGTCGCGCCGGGGGCGCCTCACACCCGATCAGAGCCGTCGCACCGAGCACTGCGGCGAGCAGCAACGCGACCGCCGACGAGCGGTTACGCGCGACTGCGGCGCGGCGCGGCGGACGGGCTGACTGAGGGCACACAGCCCCGATTGTGCCCGCAGATTGGCAGCCTCCGCAGCGAGGGCCACGATTCTTAGCGGAATCCCAGCAAGACGTACGGCCGCGACGCTTCTATCCTGTCAAGCGTGACCCCCGCAGAATCAGGACCAACCGGATCCAGCGAACAGGCTAAACTCCTCGACGCGCTCACGAAGTATGTGATGACTGAACTATCAGGCGACAGGTTCGTCGCCGCCGTGGAGCGTGAGGTTGACTACGGACTGGAGTCGGCGCGGCGACTCACCCTCGGTGATGTCGTCACGCAGGAGCAGGTCGTGGCGGTGGCGCTAAAGTACGCGAGCGACTGGCGCATCGCTGGGGCAATCCCCGAACTCGCGGGTGAAATCGCGCATCGTGTCCATATCCGGACGCTCGGGCAGGTGGGCGAGGAGCTCAGTGACGTGGTGCCAGAGGACAGCGTCGCGGAACTCTCCGAGAAGATCGCCACGATGCCTGCTTTCCACCGCGTGGTTGACCGGGTTTATCACAGCCCGGTCAGCGCCCAGCTGGCAGCATGGTTTGTCTACCACGTGGCTGTCGACTCACTGCGCCGGAACAGAGCTCTCGCGGACAATATCCCCGGCGTCGGGACGCTGCTGCGTCTGACCGGGTCAATCAGCAGTCGACTCGCGCCTTCGCTGCCTCAGATCGTCGACGTGCGTTTTCGGGAAGTGACGGAGCGGATCACTCACTACCTTGTCGCGCACAGTCACAGCCTCAGCGATGAGGAGACACCTGAATCTATCGTTGCGGCGGCGATGGAACTCTGGGACGAGCACGCTCACAGTTCACTGAGTTCGCTGGGCTCTGCCATCACCTCGGAAGATATCGAAGACTTCCTTATTCTTGCGTTCGAATTCTGGCGCGATTTCCGCAAGACGTCCTACTTCAAAGCGATCGTGAGCGAAGGTATCGGGTTCTTCTTCGAAAAGTACTCCGACCAGACTCTCGCCGAAATCCTCGACGAGGTCGGAGTCAGCCGCGAGGACATGATCGAGGAAGCGCTCCGGTTCGCTCCCCCGATCATCGGCGTCATCTCAGAGAACGGCATGCTCGAGAATTTCGTCCGGCGCCAGTTCGAACCTTTCGTCAATTCCGAGCAGGTGCGCGAACTGTTCAGCTAGTTTCTCAGCTCGGCGTTTGCGCCTTTGAGAGCCTCGGTTCCAGCCACTCGATGACGTCATCGAGTACTTGCTTCTTCTCAGGCTCATTGAATAGTTCGTGGTAGAGGCCGCTGTAGACGTGCAGGGTGCAGTCGGTCTCCGAAATCAAGTCCGGCACCGATCGGCTGCCTGCCACAGCCGTCAGTTTGTCCTCGCTGCCGTGCAATACCAGCAGCGGCACGCGGAGCCGGCTGAGGCGCAGTGGCAGTGCTTCCATTGTGAGAACGAGATGACGGGCGAGTCCCGCGGGCACAAAGCTGTGGTGAACGAGGGGATCGTTCTTGTACTGCTCGACGACCACCGGATCACGGGAAACATCGTCGGCTGAGATCTTCTCGACAGGGACGAACGGCAGGTAGCGTCCGAGCGTTTTGCCGAGGGCGACGATGAGCTTTGGCGTGCCAGTCGCGAGCTGGATGGCCGGGGCGGACAGAATGACCGCGGAGAGTCCCTCTGGATGGTCCAGTGCATAAGTCAGCGCGATGGTACCGCCCATGCTGTGCCCTAGTAGCACTGCAGGCACACCGGTGTGATGCCGCCGCGCGATCGCGAACATCGTGTGGAGGTCCGCGGTGTAGTCCCGCCACGTCCGCAGCCCCAGGCGGCGGCCACCCGAGCGCCCGTGCCCGCGGTGGTCAGGCGCATATACGACCAGGCCGAGCCGGGTAAACTCTTCAGCTACATGCGCATAGCGTTCGGCGTGCTCGCCGAGCCCGTGCGAAATGACAAGAATGCCGACCGGATCCCGATCCGGCTTCCACACGCTGTAGTTGATCCGAGTGCCGTATACGCCGCGAAAGAACGATTCCGAGTGCTCCACGCCGCCGATTCTAAGCCCCTCCCGCGCGATACACCGCTCACGACGACCACTCCGCACGTTGCTCCCGTCACAGCACACGATTATTCGCGAGCGTGAACCGGACATTGCCAGTAGCATGCATTTAACTTTGACTCCGGCGAAATCGGCAGGGGCAGGAGGTGACGGTTCGTGCGCATCTTGAATCCCCCACGGGCGGAGGTCGTCCCGTCGAGCGCCCGACCCCGCACGCACGTCTCGTGGCTCGAATCCCGCCACTCCTTCTCGTTCGGCCCGCACTACAACCCTGAGAACACGCATCACGGCGTCCTCCTGGTCAACAATGAAGAACTCGTCACCGCCGGTTCCGGGTTCGACACCCACCCGCACCAGAACATGGAAATCCTGACCTGGGTGCTCGAGGGGTCGCTATTGCACCAAGACTCCATGGGGCACGCGGGCGTGGTCTACCCTGGCCTCGCGCAACGCATGAGCAGCGGCACCGGCATCATGCACTCCGAACGCAACGATTCGTGGCGTCTCGCCGGCCCCAGGCACGACAACCCCGTCCACTTCATTCAGATGTGGGTCCTCCCCGACGAGACCGGCGATCCGCCCGATTACGACCAAACCGAAATCGACACCGACCTCGCGAGCGGGAGCCTGGTCCCCGTGGCATCCGGCATGCCAAAATACCGCCACGGCTCCGCGCTTCGCATACGCAACCGGAACGCCGCGCTACACATTTCCAGGCTGCAGCCGGGCTACCCCATCGTGGTGCCTGACGCGCCGTACGTCCACGTGCACGTCGCCAGAGGCAGCGCAAATATGGAAAGTATCGGCGATCTGGGCCCCGGAGATTCAGTGCGGCTGACCAGCACCGGAGGTCATCGGATCAGCACCACCAACGACGCTGAAGTGTTGATCTGGGAAATGCACACCAGCCTCACCGGCCGCTGAGCCCCGGTACCTCAGGCCGTCACCGCGGCGGCGAGTCCGTGCATGTTCAGTATGTCTACAGCGCTGTAACGGACCCTAACGAAGCCCGCCCGCTCAAACTTCTTCAAGACGCGATTCAGTGACTGCCGCTGCACGCCGAGCATCGCCGCGAGCGTCTTCTGCGGTAGTTCGACGACGCCATCGACCGCTTCATCGATCAGCATCCGTGCTACCTGTTCGACCATCCCGCACCCCAGGAGGCCGATGATCCGGTCCTGGCTGGTCGCAACACGCTGCGCGACGGTCTGCAGCCAGCGGCGCGCCACCGTCGGGTGCCGGGAAAGTAGATCTTCGAAGTCCCTGACCCCGAGAAATAGCAGCGTCGCGTCTCCGAGCGCGTGGGCCGAGTACGGCATCGGGTGTCCGAGGAAATGCTGCACATCCCCGTCAACGTCCCCACCACGCAGAATCTGCACCACCACTCGCCGCTTGCCTGATCCGACAGTCAGCTCGACGCGGCCACTCTTCACAATCCAGACCCCGGCCGAAGCCTCTCCACCAGTGAAGATGCGTTCCGCGAAATCGTAGGAGCGAGCCTGTATGCGAGCCGCCAACGCGTCGACGTCATCCGGCCGCAGAGGCACCAGGTCCCCCTGCCGACGCAGCGAGTTACCCAGGCCGCATGCCGGAGTGCGGCATCGGCCTCCGGGTCGCTCCCCAGCAGCGCTGCTGCCCGACTAACGAACCAGCGGTGATGCCCGAAATCCCCATACGGCCATCGTGCCCGGTTTAACCGGATTTTGCTTGCACCGCGACATTGTCACTTCGGTGACAGTCACGCTGTGCGCATTGCCCACCCTGCATAGCGTGACCGATGTACCGACTACGCCGAATGCCCGAAAGGTAACCATGGCACTCTCGGAAAGCACCGCTGGTGTGGTGAAAGACGCCGGTGAACGGCGCCCGAGGTTCCGTCATGGCTACTGACCCGCCGCAGGCAGCGGCCTTCCGCGCCTACGTCGAACCCCGAGATTGAGGTGCTACTCCGCGTGGGGCGCACGCTCACCGGCAATGCGATTGATGCCGAAGACCTCGTACAAGAGACCCTGATCCGGGCGTGGCGTGCTGTAGAGCAGTTTGATGGCAGGTATCCACGCGCGTGGCTCTTCACGATTCTGCGCCACACGCACTCCAGCATGCACCGTCGAATGAGACCCGACATCATCGAGGATCCGGCAGGTGCGACACGCGCTCGGCCAGCGTTCGGTGCACGGCCGAGCGAATCTCCTGAGGACACGTTCATAGACAACACCCTCAGCGCGGAAGTCGATGCTGCGCTCAGCGGCCTCGATCCGGTATTCCGCACCACCTTGCTGCTCATCGACGTAAATAAACTGACGTATGCGGAGGCGGCCGAAACCCTCGGGGTACCGGTGGGGACCGTCATGTCCAGGTTGAGCCGAGCTAGAGACCGGATGCGCAAAGCATTGCGGTCACGAGGACTGGTCAGGCAAGGGGGTGCAGCGTGATCGGGATGCTTCGGACGATGGTCACCTGCCACTGGTCTGCGAAACGAATACAGCATTATCTTGACGCTGACGCCGCCTCACCATTGGGTCCCAGTGACATTCAGAGACTGGAAGCGCACCTCGCCCAATGCGACAAGTGCTGGGCTCTTGCTGAGGAACACCGCCGCCTGCGGAGCCTCCTTGACAATTGGGCTCAGCGAACGCTGCCCGATGCGGCCACCGTGCAGCGGGTCCACGGTTTCCTTGACGATCTCACGGTCCGTGATCCGCGCGAATTCCCAAACAATTGACCAGCCTAATCGACTCTGCCCGCGCGGACTTGAATGTGACCGCCCCGCAAACTTGCCGCTTCCACATCAACGCATCGTTCCTCCACGAGCGTCCAAGGCCGGGCTGTGATGTCCGCGCCACCGAGGTAGCAGGCGAGGCGAGCCAATGGGGCAAAGACCCTCGCGAGCCCATTGGGAAGCTGCATATCAGCAACAGCGATCCGGGCACCGGACCGTGATGCGGCTACCGCGACTTCGAATCCCGCACGCGGTTCGCGCATCAGTGACAGCGCGTAGGTGGCGATGACGGCGTCAAAGGCTGCGCCATCGATAGCGTGAGTGAGTTCATCTGACGTCACTTCCATTGCATCAGCCTCCAGCAGCGAGACGTTACTGAGCTCCTGCCGCGAGGCTTTGCGCTGCGCCTGTTCCAGCATCTCAGGGCTCCTGTCGAGCCCCACGTAAACCCCGTGCGGACCAATCTTTCGGGTGACTAAAGGGAGATTCAGTCCGGTTCCGCAGCCGATATCAAGAACCTTCATCCCCGGCTGGATCCGAAGCATCTCGACCGCAGCTATCCTGCCCGCCCGATAGACCGGCCACTCCGCCGAGATTGCGTCGTATACCCGTGCCGACATCGTGTATTTCGTCTGGCCCAAGAATTTGTCTGGCGCCATCGTTCTCCTCGAGTTGGGAAGCATTCACAGCACCTACCCAGTTCCTCAGGTCTGTGCCCGAACGTTAGCCGAGTCCACGCTTCCGGGGGAAGAATCCTTACAGCACATGCACAAACCGCTCACCCGCTTGACACGAGGAGAATTCGGTAGTGAAGAACGTGGAAACCAAGGTGTGGGATCTGCTCGTGGTCGGCGGCGGATCAGCAGGGATCGTGGCAGCGAAGACCGCCGTCAAGCTTGGTGCATCTGTCCTCCTGGCCGAACACGAACGTCCCGGCGGCGACTGCTTGTGGACCGGTTGTGTCCCCTCAAAATCGCTGCTCGCCGCAGCTCATCACCGTGCTGGTATCCGAAAATCGGCCGCCCTGGGCGTGCATGCCGAGTCCGTGACGGTTGACTTCGCCGCGGTCAGACGCCACATCGACACAGCAATCCGCACAATCGAGCCAGTCGATGCCCCAGAAACGCTGCAGGCGGAAGGGATTCACGTTGTGAAGGGCGCCGTGACGTTCATCAGCGACGGAAAAGCTGCGATAGGTGGTGACCGTGTGGCGTACCGCCAGGCGGTCATTGCTACGGGCGCATCACCCATCGTTCCCGGTATTCCCGGTCTGCGTGACTTCGTGACCAGTGAAACGATCTGGGATCTCCGTGATCTCCCGTCCCGACTCCTCGTCCTCGGCGGTGGAAGCGTCGGCTGCGAACTCGGGCAGGCTTTCGCCCGACTGGGTTCTTCGGTGACACTGGTCGAAGCCACTGACCAGATTCTCCCAGCGGAATCTCCGGATGCCGCGGCAATCATCGCTGATTCACTGAGACAAGACGGTGTGAACATACTGACTGGGCGTGCGCTCACGGAGGTGACTGGAAACAACCCCGGAGTCCCTGGAAACACTGCTGTCCTCGCCGACGGCACCCGCGTCGAGTTCGATCAGCTCCTTATCGCTGTGGGGCGCCGCGCGCGAACAGCCAAGCTTGGCCTCGAGCACGTCGGCGTGGCTGTCGATGAGCAGGGACGCATTGTCGTCGATCGTTCGATGCGAACATCGAATCCGCGAATCTGGGCTGCCGGAGATGTCACGCCGTTGCCGCAATTCACGCACACCGCCGGCGCTTTTGCGAGCATCGCCGCGAGCAATGCGATTCTCGGATTACGTCGCAAAGCAACGACTTCGGCGATCCCGCGAGTGACCTTCACCGACCCCGAGGTTGCCTCTGTGGGCAACACCAGCGCAGCTCACGGAACTCGGCAGCAGACGATCACACATGATCACCTTGATCGCGCGGTGACCGAGGACGAACGACGCGGCTTTTCGCGGCTCCATTTCGATCGGAAAGGTCGCATAGTCGGGGCCACGGTGGTCAGCCCACGTGCCGGGGAAACCATCGGAGAGCTGACATTAGCGATCCGGCTAGGCCTGCGCGGGCGTGAACTCGCCGGCACGATCCATCCCTACCCCACGTTCTCCGACGGCGCATGGAACGCGGCGATCGCGGATACCCGCGAGCAGCTCAATGCACGGTCAGCGCGGCGTGTGATCCGGGGACTCACGAGCGCAAGAAGTATGTGGCTGCGCCTGCGGCCGCACCGGCATTAGGGACATTCCTCGCAATTTCGGGAATGCCTCGTTCCTGCCACCGGGTTGCCTCCACGTACGGATACCGGCTCCATTTATCAGCAGTCAGCTGACCTGGACGCCTGAACCAAGGAGATAAACATGAGCACGAGCGCAGCCAATGCTTCAGGTCACGCAGTCCAAACCTCGAACTGGACCCGTTGGGGGGTGGCGGGGGCAGTCGCAGGCGCGGTGTACGGGTTCCTCGTCTTCGTCGTGAGTTCCTGGGTGCTGCTGCCCCTCACCGCCTCGATCCTCGGTGGCGGAGATCCGATTCGCGACATGCCGACCATGGTTGGCTACCCCACCTTCATCGCCGAACACATCCTGTTTGGCCTCGTCGTCGGGCTGCTACTGATTCCAGTGGTCCGCAAAGCGCACCCGCGTCGATAGCGCGGGCTACGGGGGTACATCCGCCGACTCCCCCCGTCAGTCGGCGGATATGTCCCGCGCCGCGCGCACCGCGTCAAAGAAGTGGTGTACCGATGCCTTCTCACCAGCCGTGACGTGAATCTCAGCGTAGCTCCCCTGACCGCTGATCTTTCCGTCCTCAGTTCGCAACCCGATCCGTACCAGCAGACCCTGCGCCTCAGGCTGTGCCTCCACTCCCACGTGGCTCACGTGCCAACGCTGCGGAGAACTCCCCTCGGACTGTCTATCGAAGACCTCGAGCGTTCGATGGTCGAGGACCAAGATGTAACGGTTCCCAATCGAACACTCGCGGTAGCTTCGCATCTCAGCAGAGTAGCGACCGGGGCTAGCTCAGCGCCCGATATCCCCCAACGATCCGCTGCGCCGCACTCACCCCAACAACAACTGACCACACCAGCGCTATCTGCCATCCGAACATCGGAAACAGCAGCCAAAGACTATGCACAAGCACCGTTTCGGCGCCTTCGGCTAGGCCACCCAGAAACGATAGCGACCTTCCATCATCAAGCGTCCGGCCAGTCTTCTCTGCGATCGACGAAAACGCGAGAAACGCTGCCCCGTTGATGTAATAGGCGAGCAACACGAGCAGAAATGGCCACTGAGGCGCACCGAATGCAGCCGAGACACCCACGGCAACGCCAACGACGGTGCTTCCGTACACGATGAAATCAGCAGTGATGTCGTAGAAGCCACCGGCACCGGACTGCGCCTGGCGGTGACGCGCCAGGGGCCCATCTAGGCCATCGGCACACCTGGACAGCAGCCACAGCACCAATGCGATGTACCACCACTGCAGCCCGGCAGTCACCGCACTGCCCAGCCCGAGGACCAGTCCAGATGTCGTCAGCCGATCCGGCGTGACCCAGCGTTTGTCCATCGCCGCAGCAACGCGCGCGAGCGGGGCTTCGAGAACCCTGCGCAGTGGCGCGTCAAACACGATCAGCGAGCTCCGGCTCGGCATTTCTCATGCGTCGAGCGTAGTAGGCACCCCCCGCGGTCAAAAGGACAAACGCCGCGATAGCGGCCGCGAACGGCCATGAGAGCGGCTGGGTTCCGAATGCGCCAAGAGCGACGTAGCTGAGCACGCCCGGAACAATGCCGAGCGCAGTGCCAAGGAAATAGTCGCGCGCCTTGATTCCGCTGATCCCACCGGCATAGTTCACGAGCCAGAACGGAAACAGCGGTACAAGACGCACGAGCAAGACAGCCACAAATCCGCGTCTGCGCAAGAAATGGACAACACGTCTGGTTCTCGTACCGCCGTAACGGACTACAGCTTCCGCACCCAGATATTTGCCGAGCAGATAGGAAACGGTCGCCGCCATCATCGCGCCCACAAACACTACGGCGGCTCCGCCAACGAACCCGAACAGCACACCGCTGGCAATACTCAAGACACTCGCCGGTGAGGGGATCGAACTCAGCGCCGCGTAAACAAGCACGAAAACTAGCGCACCCAGCAATCCTGCGCTGGCGACCTGGGAACGAACTTCCGCGACAGTTGGGACGTCGATGATGATCGCGGCTAATGCTCCCACGATGATGATGCACGCAAGCACCGCGAGCTTCACCAAGGGAGTGAAGAACTTCCGGCCGGTCTCGTCCTGGTGCACAGAACCTCCATCAGAGCTGGTGGTCACAAAGCTGTCACGTCAGGAAGGCTTTGAGTCACCACCAGTGTTCCCGCTGCAGTCTGGTACCGCCACGAAGCGGCCAGAAACTGTGCGAAACTTCGAACTCTGAATGAGGGAGATGTGATGGCAGCGAGACGGATCGGGCGCCCGCTTGGCGCTGTGGCAGTGGCCGCTGTGATGGCTCTCGCTGGGTGTTCAGCACCCTCTCCGGATGCCCCGGAACCAGCTGAAACAACCTGGACGGAGGTCGAAGAGGCGGCAGTCGGCCAGACAGTCTCGCTGTGGATGTGGGGCGGGGACGAGCAAGGTAACCGCTACGTCGATTCTGTTCTGGCACCGGCAGCAGCAGAGGCTGGAGTGACCCTGCGGCGCGTCCCGGTCGCCGACACCGGAGAGGCAGTCAATCGGATCCTTGCTGAACGTCAGGCAGGCATCACCGACGGTGACGTCGACCTCGTGTGGGTGAATGGCGATAACTTCGCAACCGGGAAGCAGGCTGGCGCGTGGCTGTGCAATTGGACTGACCAGCTGCCGAACATGCAGTACACCGATCCGGAGGATCCGTTGTTGCTGTCCGACTTCGGTACACCAGTGGATGGCTGTGAAGCGCCGTGGCACAAGGCGCAGTTCACGCTCGTCTACAACGAAGCGGCGATCCCCGACCCGCCAGCCACATTGGAAGGCGTCCTTCAATGGGCGGAAGACAATCCAGGCCGGTTCACATACCCCGCGCCCCCGGACTTCACGGGGTCGGTCTTCATCCGGGAAGTCCTCACCCGAGTCGCCAGTGACGTGCCGCTCGAGTACAGCGATGAGGCGTATGAGCAGCACAGCGGGCCCTTGTTTGACGCTCTCAATGACCTCGCTCCCGCCCTCTGGAGATCAGGGCGCACCTACCCACAGAGCGTCGAGGAGCTGAACCAGCTCTTTGCGGACGGCCAGGTCGACATGACGATGACGTATGGTCCGGCGACCCTCACGGATCTTGTGGCGCGCGGAACGTTCCCAGAAACCACGCGGGTACTGCTTCTCGATGAAGGTACCGTCGGCAACGCCAGCTTCCTCGCCGTACCGTCGACCTCCGGTAACTCGGCCGGGGCCCGTGTCGTCGCGAACATCGCCCTGTCGCCGCAGCAACAACTCGAGAAGGCGAAACCGGATGTGTGGGGACAGTTCACCGTCCTCGACTCAGATCGGTTGAGCGACGAAGACCGCGCCCTTTTCGATGCGCTGCCAGAGTCACCGGTCGTTCCGGCCTACGAGGACCTTTCCCGAAACGCGCGTCCGGAACTCGAAACTGCGTGGGTTCCCGCACTAGACGAAGGCTGGCGGCGCACAGTCCTCGCGGGACGCTGATGTCAGGGCGGACGGCACGGTTACGAGCGACAGCGCTGCTCCTCCCTGCACTCGTCCCAACTGCAATCGTGCTTGTCGCAGGGCTTGGCACCGTTGCCCTACAGGCATTCGGATTGATGCCTCTTGTCGGTGAACCGGCGTTCAGTACCCAGACGTTCACGGCACAGAGCGATGACCTGATCACGGCCACTCTGCTGTCACTGGCGATAGCCGCATCGTCGACAATTCTGGCGTCCCTCATAGGGCTTGCCGCCGCCCTGGCGATCGTCGCGAATGGAAGGGTCGTCGCGGCGCTCGCGACGTTGACCATTCCCATCCCGCACCTGATCGGTGCCGCCGCGATCGGACTGCTCCTTTCCGACGCCGGACTCCTTGCCCGCGTATTCAGGATGGACTCTGCAACGTGGCCGCAGCTGGTCGGCGGGCGCTGGTGGATCGCTGTGATCGCGGAGTTCACGTGGAAGGAATCCGCGTTCATAGCGCTCGTTGTTGCTGCAGCGCTCGCAACGCGCGTGACTGGCTATTCGGAGGCAGCCGCGGTGCTCGGCGCTGGTCGATGGCAACGGTTCCGGCTCGTCACATTGCCCCTCGCGACACCCGCGCTTGCCGCTGCAGCCATGATCACTTTCGTCTATTCGTTCGGCTCATTCGAGGTGGCACGGCTGCTCGGCCGTCCGCACCCTGAACCGCTGCCGGTGATGGCGGTGCGGCTCTTCTCCGCTATCGATCTGGCCGCGCGACCCAATGCTGCTGCGGCCGCCAGCGTTTCGGTTGCACTCTGTCTGATGATGCTGGCTGCCGCGCTGTTCGTCCTCAGGAGGTCGTCGCTGTGGCGGTAGGGACCGTGGCGAGGGCCGGGCGAGTGCTGCTCGTGCTGTGGTTCTTGCTGCCGCTCGTCCCGATTCTTTTGTGGTCAGTGGCGAACCAGTGGCGATTTCCCGCCCTGTCCCCTCAGGAATGGGGACTTACGGGACTCCGGAGCGCCCTGTCAGCGGGTGCCGTCGACGCCTTCGCGACGTCGGCGGTACTTGGCGTGAGCGTTGCCGGGCTGGCTACGCCGGCGGGTGCCCTGGCAGCCAGGGCGCTGGTTCTGCACAGGGTGCACTTCCGCGGTGCTGCTGCTGTGGTGCTGGTAGCGCCCCTCGCGTTCCCGCCGTTCGCGGTCGCGATGGGACTGGACGTTCTGATCCTGCGCGCAGGAATCCCTAATCTGATCGGGGCCGTGCTGATCCTGACAGTGGTGGCGATCCCGTATACGACCTACATCATGCGCGTTGGCTTCGGTGCCTACGACATCCGCTTCGAAGAGGAGGCCCGGACTCTCGGGGCATCTGGCTGGGTAGTGTTCTGGCGGGTTCAGTTGCCTCTTCTGGCGCCCGCGATCGCCACCGCAGGCTTCCTCGCATTTCTCGTTGGGTGGACTGACTACATCGTGACGCTCCTAGTCGGGGGAGGCCGGCTGGTTTCCGTCCCTGTTCTTGTGGGTGCATTCGCAGCCGGATCAGGCAATCAGCCGGTGGTGGCGGCGCTGTCTGTCGCTGCGATCGCACCGCCACTCGTATTGTTGCTCCTGTTATGGCGCCTGCGAGGAAGGAGAGCCCCATGAGTACGCTCTCGCTTCACTCACTCACGAAAGCCTTCAATGAAAGTGCCGTGATCCGGGACATCGACCTCGAAGTCGCCGCCGGTGAATGTGTCGCCGTCCTCGGACCTTCCGGTGCTGGTAAGAGCACGATCCTGCGCCTCATCGCAGGACTGGAGCCAGCTTCTTCAGGCACGGTTGCACTCGGTGACCGCAATGTCGATGGAGTTCCCGCGGAACGACGCGGTGTCGCCCTGATGTTCCAGCGGCCGTTGCTTTTCCCACACCTCAACGCTCTGGACAATGTCGCATTCTCGGCCCGGTCGTCCGGGAAGTCGAAACGTTCCTCCCGACTGCACGCGCAGTCCTACCTCGAGCTGGTACAGCTTGGCGATTTTGCGTACCGTCGCGCCACGGAACTCTCCGGTGGTCAGGCCCAGCGGGTAGCGCTCGCGCGTGCACTCGCCGCCGAACCTCGCGTTCTTCTGCTGGACGAGCCGTTCAGTGCACTGGACCCTCAGTTGCGAGGCGAAATGCACAGCCTCTTGCGCCAGATTCGCCGCGAGCTTTCGCCGACCATTCTCCTCGTCACCCACGATCAGCATGAAGCCGCGGTTCTCGCCGACCGGATGGCGATTCTGCTTAACGGCACCATCGCGCAGATCGATACCCCGCACCACATTTACACCCGTCCCAGGTCGCTCTCTGTGCACCGGATGATGGGCGGTATCAACGAGATCTTCGGTGACGTCCGAGACGGTAAGCATCACTCCACGGCCGGTGTCTTGACCGTCAGCCACAGTTCGGGAGCCGGCACACTCGTGTTCCGCCATGAAGCTGTGGGCGTCACCGAGGCGTCAGAGCCTGGGGACCTCGCCGGAGTCGTCGCCGCGATGGAAGTCATCGGCGCACGGCAGCGCCTGCACATCAACATAAACGGCGGGAACGTGACTGTCTGCGCGGAAGCTCCTCCAACGCTGCATCTGCCACCGGGCTCACGCGTTTCACTGCACATCCCGCAGGCGGCACGACACGTGATTCCGGAAGAAGCCCCAGCGACGATGTCCAAAATCCTGAAAAAGGGCTAGCCCAAAAGCCGCATTTTGGGCGCTTTCGCGCTTAGGCTCGTAGGCGCCGCTCATGCGGCCACTAATCGCGACTTTCCTGCGAAGGGCTTCCATCGTGTTCGCTTACACCCGTAAGTCAGGCGCCGTTATCACCGCCGTCGCCGCAGCTTTCTTTCTCGCCGCCTGCCAGTCAACCCCTGTGGATGATGAGACCGCTCCCTCGCCTGCGACTGGTCCTGCTGACGAGGTAACCGCCGCGAGCTTCGAAGTGTGGGCACTCGACCAGGCTGACACCGTAGAGGACGGTGGCGGCCTGCTGTACATCTGGAACGGGGACGAACTGGGCAGCGATGCGCCCTCAGACGCAACCGCTGAAGTCATCGATCTTGGGGCCGCCGCGGAGGCCGCGGGGTGCGAACTCGCACAGCGGCCGCACATGGTTCTGCCAAACAATTCAACGCCACCGACGCACATGATCATCTCCAATGTGGCGTCCGGTGATACTCACTTCATGGACATCGAGACCCGCGAAATCACCGGCTGTGTCAACACGGCGGAAGGGTTTGACGGTGCGGGCGGCTCGCACGCGGCGCATGCGAGCGTCGCGAGCCCAGATGACAGCTTCGTCATCGTTGCTGACATGAATCACGGTGACGACTCCGGCTTTCTCCACAAGATCCAGACGGACTTCAGTTCGGACTCCTACGAACTCACCGAAACACTTGTGCTGGAGGATTACGCGGCTGAACTCGACAGTGACTTTGTTCGTCCGATCTGCCACGAGTTCACCTCCGACGGGCGTTTCGCCTACGTCACCCTGGCTCAGGGCGGCCTCGTGATTGTGGATACCGGGACTGCTGACGGAAGCACGCCCATGGAGGTCGTGCAAGTACATCCGGCGGACACGATGCCGGGCGCCGGGTGCGGCGCGTTCCCCGTCTCTGATGACTTGATGCTTACCAACGGTGAGAGTGGCGCGTCTGGAGGCGACGATTTCCTGTTTTTCCACGACACCAGCGGAGTCAATGATGGTGCGTTCCCGGAACCTTTCACTCTCGAGTTGCCCGGTGAGGATACGCACGGCACAGCCTTCTGCACCGACGAGGATGAACGGGAGTACGCGCTCTCATTCATGCGAGTAAGCAATGACATCAATGTCATTGACATCGAGGCACGCGAAGTTGTCGCGACGGAATCGATGGCCACTGAATTCAGCCCCAATCCGGCTCCGGACCTCGCTTATCTCAGGGACGGAAAGGTATTCGTCAGCCTGCGCGGTGCGGAGCCGCTGACAGCCATCACAAGCCTGGTCGACGGTGATCGGACGCCGGGTGTCGCGATCCTCACCGTCAGCGACGATTGCCGCGCCTTCACGTGGACCGAAAGCGATTTGCTCGTCATGGAAGACAATCCGAATACGGTCGACATCGACAGCAGCGGCGTGTCGGCAGCAGATCCGCACGGGCTGGCGGTCATCGAACGCTAAAGCCGCGGTTCGCGCGTAGCCGCACCCCCGAGATCATCCTCGACGAAACCGCCGTCGCGGGCCACCACGTTGTGTGCCAATGGAAGCTGATGCGATTCACTTTCGAGAATGTGCATCAAGTATCCGGCTGTGTTGGGCAGTGCCACAATGTCTCCCACGGCGACTCCATGGGGAAAGCTCAGTTCCCGCCGCAAAATCAGCTCATCCTCGACACAGTACGCACCGACCAGGTACCCGGAGAACGGTTGATTCGGGTGGCCCGATCGTGGGCCTCGCACGAGAACAGGATCTAACAGAAAATCCGCTGACGTCGATCGGCATTGCGTGCGGTTCATCTCCAAGCCGACCAGCGGAATGCCATCGCTGGTCCTCTTGCGGAACAGCACCCGTGCGAACGTCACACCACACCCGTCGAGCAGTGAACGGCCAGGTTCGCACCGCAGATGCAATCCGCGTTCCCGCAAATCGGACGCAAGCGTGCGGGGCCGATCACTCGAGTTCGAATACGCGTCGACCAGTGCGCTGAACCAATCCCCCCGGACAGGTGCCTGGTAGTACGGGTATGTATTTCGGGTACCCACCAGAGCACCGGCCTCCGCACGTCGCCCAAATCCATCGTTCCGCCACGTCAATGGAGGGCCCTCACCGAGGGTCGCGGCCTTGTGTGCACTTTCGAAAGCGTTCCATTGGGCTTCGTCATTGAGGTAGCTCATTGGGATGCCACCGCCCATATCGATGAACGTGGGACTGTGCCCGCGCTGCCGAAGGTCGTCTATGGCCGCGACAGCCTCGCTGAGAACCAGTGCACGATCACGCGCGGAGTATCCGTGGAGGTGAAAGTGAATGCCGTCGATGCGGAACCCGGCAGTATCGCGCGCATCCAGCCACTCAAGCCAGTCCGGCACCGAGAGACCAAAGCGTGTCGGAGCGATGTCTCCATTCTGAGACGCGATACGCAGCGCGACCGGTGCCGGTCCTCCGCCAGCGCCCAGCGCAGCTGTGAGGGCGAGATACGCGTCCGCTTCGTCATAATTGTCGAGGGCTACCGTTACGCCCGTCGACAGGCTCAGCTCGAGCAGTCGCGGTGGTTTCACGGCGGCCGTGACGATGACGTTCTGTGGCGGCACTCCCCGTTTGAGGACCTGACGTAATTCACGCTCAGAGGCGACGTCGACGCCAAGGCCAGCCTGGTTGGACGCATCGACAAAGCTCAGTGCTTTGTTGGCTTTCCGCGCGAAAAACACCCGCAGATCGACTCCGTGGAATGCGGCTGCATCGGTGAGCTCAGCAGCGTTTCGCCGGAGAGCCCCCGTGTGGATCACATTGACCGGTGAGCCGTATTCATTCACTACCCGCTCGGTCGCTGTGGGATCTGAAAGCAGTTCGCTCATCCAGTTTTCCAGCCGCGCGGTGAGCGGTGGGAGCCCGACGCACATCTTCCGGATATCGCTGTTCATGCGGTCCCCTCGATTCGCCTTATCACTCGGGCTGCCCATCGTTCAGGATGATCATGCAGCCCGCGATTCAGCGTGTCATTCCCGATCACCGTGTCTTCGGTGGGGCGGCCCAGCGCGGACAGCCCGGCCGTAGCGCCCCGCAGCCCCAACACTTGCGCGTCATCCGTGATCATGACGCCCCGGCGCCCGTCTGGAATCCACACGTCACCGGACGCAAGCAAGGACTCAAACAACGGGTCGACAATCTGGCGCCAGCCAGGCGGGGGCAGGACCGCGTCGACATGGTGATCGTACGGTCCACCCTCATCCAGTTCTCCTATGATGAAGTCTGGTACAACAACACCCGAGTCAATCAGCGCCAGTAGTTTCTCGGCGTTCACCAGCGGCGGCCCGAATGCGAAACGCTCTAGCGTGGTGGCGAGCGACATGAACACCGCCCAGTCCCGAGCCTGCATGTCGGGCCCCGGGTACCGGTCGACTACCGTGCGGTAACCAATCGCCCACGCGCGTCCCAGCGCATACGCGGGACCAGGTAATTTCTCGCCACGGCTGACCTCCACCGAGTCACGGAATTCGGCGACCGCTCGAGCACCCGAATCCCTCGCTCGGGATGTTTGCGCGGGGTCCCGGCCGGTCCGCAAACTTTCCGAAATCCGTCCTCGGTCGACAGGCGTACCCAATTCCCAGAGAATCGCGTGAGCCGCGCCGACGATCGCTTCCTCCAGTGACCCCACGTCACCAACTCCGACAGCCGCCCACTCCTTGGACGCCGCCTCAACTGCATCCCGAGGCAGGGTGATCTGTGGTTTAGCGTGCAGAAAACCGCCCGAACGTGAACTCGGGAAGAGAGCACGCGGCTCCCTCCCACTGGGAACATAACGGCAATTCGCACCCCGCCCCTCGAAACGGCCACCACGGCCCTCTGTCAGAACCAGCGCCCCATCGATGAAAGTCAGTGCCGCGCCGCGGAACCGAACCCGGGAGTGCGGCGCAATCACATCGAGGTTCTGGATCGGGTATACGGAACTGACCGTGCGACCCGCACCCCTGGCGAGCGCTCCGTCCCATGATGACCCGTGGCCCACAGTCAGCAGCACCTCGTCGTACGGCCCGAGTTCGCTACCGGATATCACGTGCCATTTTCCGTCCTGAGCTCGTCTCAAGCCGGTGACAGCTGATGCTACGTGGCGCACCGTTACCCCCGGCGCAGCGGAAACCATGCGGTGGAACGACCTCTCGAGATACGTGCCGACGGCGGCACGGGGCGGGAAACGCTCGGAAGCGATCAGCGGTTCAGCTTCCCGGGCCCACACTCGCCATGTCGGCCGACTCATACTCGTCCGGTGCTGCGGCCAGACTGAAACAATGTCCGCATCGACGTTGAGACGCAAATACTCCGGCAGCGAAGGCTGGTACGCAGCACCGTGACCCGGCGGCTGCGGATCAAAAAGGTCGACGCGCAGCTGCCCTTGCGTACCACGCGAATGCGCCAGGATGGACTCAAGCGCGAACAGGCCCTTCGGGCCGGCACCAACGATGGCAACTGCGAACGCAGCCCCACGAGTGCTTACAGCCATCCTTCGGCCTGCTCCCTCGTGAGCCCGAGCACCTCATGGACCCACGCATCGTCGTACACGGTTTCGGCGTACGGCATGCCGCCGTCATGGGCGATCAGCACGACCGTATCGGACGGATCGAGTCTCGGCAGTCGGCTGCGCACGGCAGCAACTACTCCTCCCGTTGACGCGCCCGCGATGATCGCTTCGCGCCGCGCCAGTAACCTGCAGCCGCGTACGCAGTCAGCTTCGGAAACCCGCATCACTTGGTCCGGGCGTGCACGAGTGGAAAGGTGTGTTTCCAATCCCGCACCTAAACCCGGGAGATACCGCGTGTGCGGGCTCCCGCCGAAAAGCGCACTACCCTCCGAATCGACCGCCGTAACGCGCGTTTTCAGGCCTTTTTTGTCTATATAGTTGCGGCATCCGGTCAACGTACCGGTCGTGCTTGTTGCGACGAAAAGCTGATCGATCCTGCCATTTGCTTGTTCTGCGATCTCCGCCATGGTGCCGAACTCGTGAGCCTGCGGATTAGCTGGATTTTCATACTGATTGAGATTCACTGCGCCGGGAATTGAGCCGACTATCCGCCTGACTTCCTTCAGACGAGCAGCAAGCAAGTCTGATCCACCCGCTTGGTCAATCTCCACAATTCTGACATCGGCCCCCAGCGCGCGCATCATCGCGATCGTGGCCTTATTCGTCCGCGAATCGGCGACGCAAATAAACCGGACTTCCCGCTGCAGGCAAGATCGCGCGAGCGCGAGGCCAAGATTCCCCGAGCTCGACTCGACCACCGTGCCTCCAAGCTGGAGTTGGCCGGCCGCAAAGGCGCTTTCAACCAGGGAGGCCGCGGTACGGTCCTTCGCGCTGAAACCCGGATTGAACATCTCGAGTTTCATCAGAACGGTCTGGGGTGCTTCGGGAAAAAGCCGCGCAAGATTTACCAGGGGTGTTCGCCCCACTAGCTCCGAGATATTCGAGGCTACTGCCAATGCCGGATCAGCCATGCGAGAGTCCCTTCCCGGACCGGCATTCACGACAAGTCGAATGCGCAGCTATTTTACAAACATGCCAGGATAGGTGTTGTCTGCTCAGCACCACTTTCCTACAAATCCGTAACGGCAGCTAGTCGGCCAACCTGCGCTGCAACAACGTGTGAATTCCGAGCACCACCGCGACCACAACCGCCGCAACAATGCCCGCAACCGCGGCTGCTGCCCCTGGATCGCTGCGCACCAAACCACCCGCGATCGCACCGAAGGACGCGAAAATCCCGATCCACACTGCTGCACCGATAGCCCACCACGCGATCACACGCCGATAGGAAATTCCGTGCGCAGCGGCGATGAAGGGCGCGAAACAGTGCATCAGAGGAAGCACGATCGCCAGCGCGATGAGCGGGCCGCCGCCACCGCCATGAAGGTATCTTTCCGTGCGTTCCCACGCTCGATGCCAGCGTGGGTGCCTAGCTGCCCACTCCTTGATCCGGCTGCCAAAAACAGCACCGAGGAAGAAGCCGGATGTCGCGCCCAGCAAACATCCTGCGATGCCCGCGAGAATCACGGAAATCAGCTGCGCTGGGTGGTCGATACTGACACCCGCGATGAGAACCGTGATGTCACCAGGAACGAACGGGCCCACGAAGGCGGTGGTGTGCACCATCATTAAGGCAGCGAATATTACCGCTACAAGGCCCGGGTGCTGCGCCGCTAGCCCGTGAAACAGCTCAACAATGTGAACTTCCACCCGGCAATCGTGTCACAGCGCCAACTCAGCGTTCCCGCAGGGCGGATTCAATTCCCCCAACGCGATCCGCGAGGAGCCCCACTGCGCCGACAGCACGGGCCATGGGATCGTCCTCCGCACCGCCCAGCGCTTGGGCTCGCCGGAAGCCTGCCTTCACTTCCTCCCAGCGTTGTTGCTGCTCAGGGGCGAGTCGGCCGCGGAGTTCTGCCAGCTTCAGCAGATTCGATTCCGCACCGGAGGTGAGAGTTTGCGCCTCGCCGAGGTAATGGTCGTCGATGACCGCTTCAAGCTCCTCATCATTCATCACCGGCGCGATTCGTTCCGCGAGGCGGCCCATGTTCCGGTACGACCCCTGCAACTGGAATGGCGGCTCGGTCCGGTTCGCGTCGGCTGTCGCCGCGGACGCGATGTAGGCCTGGTTGACGGCAAGCACAATCTCTTGGACCCGGATCATCTTGCTCATCACCGCGAGCACCTCATCGAGTTCCGCGGCTGAATACGGGTGCGACAATTGATCGGGGCGGACTGTGCTATCCCCACCTGCGAGGCGTACGAGGAGGTCAATGTCCGATCTGTCCCGGGCGGCCAGCGGAGCGAGCACTGAGTTTGAGGTCAGCGCGTTCTCTATGTAGCTGAGGGCGAAAAGATGCTCTCGCCCAGAGAGCACGTCACCCAGGTTCCAGACGTCCGCACGGTTCGCCAGCATGTCGGGCACCCGAAAGCGCTTGCCCTGCTCGGTGTACGGGTTACCGGCCATGCACACCGCGAACCGTTTCCCACGCATGTCGTACGTGCGCGTCCGCCCGTTCCAGACGCCTTCCATTCGCCGTTGCGCGTCACAAAGGGAGATGAACTTCTGCAGCAGTTCCGGTGAAGTGTGCTGGATGTCGTCGAGATAGAGCAAGACGTTATTGCCCATTTCCAAAGCAAAGTTGATTTTCTCAACTTCCTGACGTGCAGTCGCATTGGGCGCTTCAGCCGGGTCGACGGAGGTGACGTAGTGCCCTAGCGCGGGACCGTTCACCTTGACGAAAACAACGCCGAGGCGATTCGCTACGTACTCCATCAGGGTCGTCTTACCGTAGCCCGGAGGGGAGATCAGCAGAAGCAGCCCTGACTGGTCGGTCCGGCGACTGTCGCCAGTGGCTCCCAGCTGCTTTGCGAGGTTGTCACCAATCAGCGGTAGGTACGCGTCGTCGAGCAGTCTGTTGCGCACAAACCCGCTCATCACCGTAGGCGTGTACTCGTCGAGGCGCAGCTTTTTCCGTTCCGTCCCGACGAGGGCGTTCCGCTGCTGCTGGAAGGCGCGGAACCCCGGTACCCGGACCGCGCGATAGTGACGCGTATGTGACAGCAGATCATCGAGCCGGAACGCGAACTTGCGGTCGTGGATGCGCGGATGCGATCCGAGCATCGGCTCAGCCACGCCGGTGAGAGATGCGGAGGACTCATACCGGTCGACAGCGCTACCACACACTTCTATCGCGATAGCCTCAGCGAGATCAGCAACCATCTCGCCAGCGTCCTCAGTCGCCAGATACGCCGACAGCCACGCGCGCACAAGCTGATATCGGGCAGTCACGTCATCGGCAAGCGAACGCAGATCCTCATCGAAGTCCAGGCGAGACTTGGCGACCGAACCACCGAGAGCCCGATGAAACCGGTCAACCAGGGTGCGCGCACCAGAACTCGTCACAAAGCGTGGCGCACCCGTTGCGAGCTCTTCGAACAGGTATTCACCAACAAGTTCGAGGTCTGCATCAGCCACGGGGATCCGGCGCTCCTCGACGAAAGCAGCCACCGCGCCGTTCAGTTCCCTCGCCAGCGCGTCGACCGCGTCCGGGCGACGGAACGATGAGCGAGCTCGCGCCAGGGACGCGGCGCGGGTAGTCCACGCGGCGCGGCGGTCGGGGCGTGCATCAAACGCCCAGAAAAGCTGTGCAGCTGATCTCGCTCCGGGAGGGAACCGCAGGAGCCCGGCACCGGCGTGCAGGCGCAGCAACTCGCTGAGAATTGCGGTGGCGTCGTGGTCGTGTACACCACGCTCGTAGCCTTCGTTATATCGAGATTCCGCTGCCCTGCGCACGTAGGCGGCGAGTTCACCCTCCGCCACGAGCGCTTCATGGAGTTCGTCGAGTTTGCCCTCGCGCTCCGCGTCAGCCAGCAACGAGGTCGCAAGGAACTCCGCGCGGTAGACGTCGCTGGTTTCCGAGACGAGCAGCTGATTCCAGTAGGGAGCAGTGGCGGCGAACTCGGGGTCAGCCACAAGAGACCGGTAGTCCGTGCCCGTAATAGCGAAGGACATCCGAGTCTCGCCGTCCACCGAGTGTGGAACGAGGGTCAGGTCGATTGCCTGCGTGTTGACCGCGAACCGGTGCTTCCCGAGCCTGATGGTTTCGCCACTGTCGCCATACAGATCCTGCCGGTCACGAAGGGCACGGCCAGCTTCCTGGCGCGCTGCTTTGATTCGGCCATCAATTTCCTCAGCACGGACCGAATCGCCGATACCGCGTAACTCGTCGGCGAGGCTGCGCAGCTTCGCCACCATCGGGTCAGACGCAAAATACGTGTTGACCTCGTCGACAGTGTCCATGCCAGCGACGCGGCGGCTGACCGACGCGAGGATGCGCTGCGCCGAGTCCACCAGCCGGTCCGCGCGGCGTGAGCGCTCGTCCAGAAGCGCCTGTTTCCGCGAGGAGAAAGCCTCATAGACGTCTTCGCGTTTACTGCTGAGCTCGTCGAGGAAGTCGTCGAACTCGCTGAAACGCGACTCGAGATTTTCGAGCTGCAGCAGGAGGCGGCCGAGCTGTTCATCACACGCGTCGGGTGTTTCAGCTACTGCGAGCGCCCCGGTGATTGCTTGCCCGAGCAGTCCAAACTCGGCAGCGAATTCCGCACGGCCTTCGCGCGTCAGCAGATCCTTGCGTCGCGATTCAACGGTCGCACGCGCCCGATTCACTCCACCGAGTACTTCACCGATGCGCTCCAAAATGTGGGTGCGAACCACTGCGTCCCCGATATCCAGGGAGGAAACAATCTGGGTCACTACCTGCAATCCGTCGGCTTGCTCAGAGAGCCGCTCCGTCACAGGCTTGGCTTCCGCGACAGTTTCGATGCGGTCCGCATCGTCGATCAGCTGCTCAATGTCTCGGTGGAAACTCTCAAACGCGTCCTCGCCGCTCAGGAACTCCACAGCCCGCCGGCCTGAGCCGTCGAGAGCTTCAGAGAGCTGCTCATCGAGTGAGTCCAGTCGCTTCTCATCGACGTAACGCAGGTCCCGCAATGTGACGATGTGACCCTGTTGTTTCCGCAGATCCGCGAGGAGCGATACCCAGCCATCTGCCGAGCGCGGTGCACTGCCCCTGCTCATCCGGATCAGTGATCCGATTTCGGCTTCCGATTCGTCGACAGCCTTCGATGCCTGCACTGTCAGCGCGGAGACCTTCTCGAATTCGTCTATCACCCGTTCAGCAGTGGACTGGAGGTCCGACAGCGGCTCAAGGAGATCCCCAGCGCTCTCATCACCCAGCCAGTGGTAGCTATCTGCAGTGCGCCGGCATGCGGCAATCATCGCTTCGAAAACAGCTGTCGCAGGCGCCATCTCGTCCACCATGCGCGCAACGGACAGGCAATCCGAAATACCGCGCACAAGGTCCGCATTGCCGATGCGTTCAAGCGGTCCGGAACCCGCGGGCTGAGCCGCCGCGTACACATCGGATTCATACGGCGTCTGCCAGACCTGCATGGGATGCACACGGGTTGGCTCGTCTGAGTCGGCACGGAACACGACGGCTGTGCCGTCGTCGAACAACGAATAGCCGTGGCACGGGACCGGATTCGCGACTTCCTTGCGGATCACGTTGTACGGCAGCAGGAGGGTCCGCCCCTCGCGCCGAGCGTGGAAAGCGTACAAGACGTCCTCACCGTTACTCGAGCGAACGACGCGCTCAAACTCGAGGTCAGCGGTGTCAGTATCGAACGTTCGCGCAAGGCCGGTCTCGAGATAATAACCGCCCGGAAAGATCAGGCCCTGGTCCTCCGGGAGCCGTCTGCAAGACTGCCCAATGCCGTCAAGCCTGGCGATATCGTGCGTCCGTGTGTTGAAAACCAGATAGCGCCAGTCTTTTTCATTGTATGGCCGGATCTTCAAGATGATGAGTGGCCCGACTTTTGCGAAATGCACGTCCGCGTCGGCAAGGCTCTGCAGCGGCTCGTCAACTGGCTCCTCGTAAATTCCTTCGCCCGTTGCCGTGTTGTCTTCGACCTTGATAGTGAGGTTGCCGCGCACGGTCTCGACGAAGACCTCACCGAGAATGGAAATGTGTGGGTGGCGGCCAAGCACATGATCGTCCCGGGTTGTCTCAACCCACTCGAAATCATGCTGGGCTGGAAAAACGTGGTCACGCTCGCCACGGTTATCGATATAGGTGACTGACCCGTCGGTGCTGATGCGCCACCGCAGTACCTTGACGTCCTCAGTCCGCACCCCGGTCTGAAAAACAGCGAGCAACTTGCCTTCGACCCTGCGTAGCTGCAGCAGGCGTGTCTCTCGGTAGTAGCGGTACAGTTCGGCGAAGTGACGCTGAAAGGTGCTGTCACTCAGCAGCCCTGGCATCTCACCTGAAGCGTCCTCGAAGCGGAACGTGTCGCCTTCACGGACGAACCGATGTAGCGAGAACACGTCCTCCACTGTGGTTTCTGGCTTCAGACCGATGAAGACGTTATAGCCGAAGAGCATCAGCCCGCCCTCGTCGCTCCCCGCCGGCAGCGCGACAATGTCGCGCGGAACGCAGTTGTGCTCCGTTCGGATGCGTTCCGTCCCGATCAGGCGGAGTTCAGAACCGCCAAACGCCTCGACTCGCTGCGCATTGAGCGACTCCGCTCGGCGCGCGAGTTCTGCAGCATGCTGGGCGAGGCGGCTACGGAGCACTTCGTAGGTGCCGCCATCGAGGTCCGCCTCGCCGGTGGATGATGCAGTGGCCGTCATGGGTTGACTTGCGTCACCGGGGTGTCGGCAAGACCGAGCTTGCGCGCGTTGCCGAGTAGTTGACGCAGCTTGTCAGACTGCGGGCTCCCCTCATTGATCAACTTCAGCAGCAGAGCCGAGACGGTGAGATTCTTGACGTCCTCCGTGCCCGCAGCTGCCAGCGCACGCGAAATGTCTTCGGAGAAGCTCTGGGAGCCGTCGAACCAGCCCTGACCGAGTGTTTGCGCAACCTCGGAGTTGTTCACGAAACCGTCGACTCCCTTACCAAGCGCGATCGAACCGATGAGCCGGTCGAAGAACACACTTTCGCCACCGACGATATTGATGTCCGCTTCCTTGAGCCCCGCAGAGAGAACGGCTGCCTGATGCTCGGCGACCTGACGGTGAACGTCGATGCCCGCGAGGCGGATGTCCTTCTCCATCTCGAGGCGCAGCCGGTACTCTTCGTGATCCCGGGTAGCGTCGTCGAGCTTCGCCATGGCGTCAGCCTTCTCGGTGAGTCCCTCAGACTCCGCTTTGAGCTTCTCACGAATGGCGTCAGCACCGGCAAGCGCTTTCTCACGCTCGACCTGCGCCTCGGCGCGACCAACCTTTTCGATCGCTTCGGCGTTGCGCTCCCGGACCTGTACGTCAGCGAGACCCGATGCGGCTACCTCGGCCTGCTGCCCCTCCGCGAGCCGGATCTTCGCACGCGCATCAAGTTCCGCGGCCTGCTGTGCTGCTTCGGCGAGTGTGAGCCGTTCTTTGGCCTTGTGCTTAGCTGCCGTCTCGGCGGCCTCGGCGGCCTTGATGTCTTTGACGAGGTTCTCCTGCGCCTCACCCTCGGCCCGAATCACCACAGCCTGGCGGTCCCGCTCAGCGGCCTCGACCGCGCGCAAGCGATTGATACTCTCTTCCTGCTCAGCGACGGTCTTGTCGACCGCAATGCGCTCGCGGGTTGCTTCCGACACCGAGCGGCGCTCAGTCTCCACTTCGCGATCCTTCGCGATCCGCTGCAGTTCGGTCTCACGCTCGCGGTTGATGACCTCGAGCAGGCGATCCTTCTCGATCCGCTCCGTTTCAACCGCGATCACACGTTCACGGTTCTTCTCTGCAACGGCGATTTCGCGCTGCTGGTTCTGGGCCTGCACACCAATCTGCTCTTCAGTGCGCAACCGTGCACTCTCCGACTTGAGGCGCTCTTCTGCCTGCACGCGCTGAGTTTCCGCGGTCTCGCGTGCCTGTGCGGTATCTACCTCGCGGCGCTGTTTGGCTTCCGCATCAGCCTGTTGCCGCTCGAGTTCAAGGATTGCCTCACGCGCCTCGACGTTCTGCCGGGTAATTTCCTTCTCTTCGTTGCGCCGGTAGTCGTTGGTGCGGACGTTCTCTATTGCTGTCAGCTCGGTGATCTTGCGAATACCCTGCGCGTCGAGGATGTTCTTCGCATCGAGCTGTGACATGGGTGTCTGCTCGAGGTAGTCGATCGCTGCGTCCTCGAGGCTGTACCCGTTGAGATCAGTTCCGATGACGCGGACGATCTGATCACGGAATTCATCGCGTTTGGTGTAAAGGTCCTCGAAATCGAGGTGCTTACCGACAGTCTTGAGCGCCTCAGAGAATTTGGCGTTGAACAAGACTTGCAGCGTCGTCTGATCGCTTGCCCGCTCAGTGCCGATCGCTTGCGCGACCTTGATGACGTCCTCAATTGTCTTGTTGACACGCACGAAGAACGTGATGCGGATGTCTGCGCGGATGTTGTCGCGGCAAATCAACCCGTCATGACCGGTTCGTTCGATGTCGATCGTCTTAACCGAGATGTCCATTGTCTCGGCTTTGTGCAATATCGGCAGCACAACTGTGCCGGTGAAGGTGACGTCCACCTTCTTCAGCTTCGAGACGATCAGAGCGCTGCCCTGATGAACCTTCTTGTACAGCCTCGTAACCATGAACAGGACCGCCAAAGCGGTCAGCAGGATAGCGGCAAACACTATCCCGAAGCTGGTGGCGATCGTATCCACGGTGTTCCCTTCCTCAAGCCTGTCCAGGTGTGAAGTTGTCGAGAGCGGGATCCACCGGCGCCACCCAGAAGAACTCGCCGTCAGCGTCGTAGTCGTAAATCAAAGCAGAAGTCCCCGCCTTGAGCGGGGTTTCCGCAGCATGCTCAGCCGTCTGCCGAACCTGCACGAGAGCGGACGAACCATCGGGCGATGTGACTTCGGCCTGCCCGAAGTCCGGCCCCACCGAACTGGTCCGGATGATGCAGATCTTGCCGACGAAATCCGAACGGGACTGTGCCGGAACGTGCCGGAAGACCCGCTTGAGCGGGGAAATGAAAAGCTTTGTGGTGATCGCACCGATCGCCACGGCCGCAATAAGCACACCGATGAGCGCCGCGGCGGCAGCGGCGCCCGCCAGGTTCACGCCTCCCAGCATTACCGAACCGATGATGCTGACCAGCCAGGCGAATGCGACGAACAGAGAGAGCGCGACCGTCAGAGGAACCCCACCGAGGTCCAGCCCTTTCATCCAGCCAGAGGGCTCTGCTTCCGCGGCCTCCGTGTCCCCCTCGAAGACGTCGAGGCCCAGACCGCCTACCAGAACTAGAAGCCAGTAGCCGATCACAACCACGAAAGCGAACGTAAAGAGCACCGCGGGAAAGCTCAGCGCAGCATCAAGAAGGTTGCTCACCGTCGTCTTGCCCCCTCCAGCATCATGCGCGCACGCTCAACTTCTCCCCCGATCTTGGATCGTTCCATACTCGCAGAAGGCTCACAACTGGAACGGAAAACAGCTGGGCGGTGCGGCTTGACACCACAACAGGTATAGATGAGGGGGTGAGTAGCACAGCTAAATCCGGTATCGATCTGGCCCACCGTGATGTCGCAACGCGGCCGCAAGATGACCTGTTCGAGCATGTCAATGGGAAATGGCTGGCAGAACACGAGATCCCGGCCGACCGGGCGCTCGATGGCGCCTTCCGCAAGATCTTCGACGAAGCAGAAGAGAACGTACGCACCATCATCGAAGAAGCGTCCGCGTCTCGCGCCGATTCTGGTTCGGATGCGCAGCTGATCGGCGACCTCTACGCCAGCTTCATGGACACCGACCGGGTCAACGCACTGGGGCTCACGCCATTGCAGGATGAACTCGCCGCCGTCGCCGCGGCCGCTGATCCCGAGGAACTCGGCCGGCTTATGGGAGAGATGCAGCGGGCAGGCACCGGCGGGCCGATCAGCTACTACATCTACACCGACGCGAAGAAGAGCGATCGATACCTCGTGCATCTGTCGCAGTCCGGCATTGGCTTGCCGGACGAATCGTATTACCGGGACGAGCGGCATGCCGATGTGCGAGACAAGTACATCGCGCATATCGAGCGCATGTTCGCACTGTGTGACGCGGACCAGAATGCGGCCGACGTGTTCGGACTCGAGCGACAGCTCGCCGGTGGTCACTGGGACGTGGTGAAACGCCGCGACGCTGAGCTGAGCTATAACCTGCTTACTCTGGACGAGCTGCGTGAACTCGCACCCTCGTTTCCCTGGCAGGCCTGGATCGCCGGGCTGCATGCCACCGACACGCAGTTCGCCGAAGTCGTGGTGCGGCAGCCTGACTTCCTCCGAACTCTCGGTGAACTCTGGTCCGCGGTGCCGCTCGCGACCTGGAAGTCGTGGATGATGTGGCGGATCATCAACACTCGGGCCCCGTACCTGACTGACGAGATCGTCGAAACGAACTTTGACTTCCATGGCCGCACACTGAGCGGCGCGGAAGTTCTCCGAGATCGCTGGAAGCGCGGGGTTTCCCTGGTTGAGCACCTGCTCGGCGAGGCAGTGGGCAAGCTGTACGTCGACCGGCATTTCCCGCCGGCCGCGAAGTCCCGGATGGAGCAGCTCGTCGACAACCTCATCGAGGCCTACCGGCAGAGCATTTCCACACTCGAATGGATGAGCCCAGAGACCCGGAAAGCCGCGCTGGGCAAGCTCGAGAAGTTCACTCCAAAGATCGGCTATCCAGATGAGTGGAAAGACTACTCCAGCATCGTGATCGAGCGTGCCGATCTTTATGGGAATGTTCGTCGCGGTAGCGCCGCCGAACACGACCGAGAATTCGAAAAGCTAGGCGGGCCCGTTGACCGTGGCGAGTGGTTCATGACGCCACAGACAGTGAATGCGTACTACAACCCTGGGATGAACGAAATCGTCTTTCCCGCAGCGATCCTTCAGCCGCCATTCTTCGACCCCGACGCTGACGACGCTGCGAATTACGGTGGAATCGGCGCGGTGATCGGCCACGAGATCGGGCACGGTTTCGACGACCAGGGCTCGAAGTACGACGGTGACGGCAACTTGGTCAACTGGTGGACCGACCAGGATCGCGAGGAGTTCGGAAAACGGACCGCGAAGCTCATCGCGCAGTACAGCGAATTCGAACCCAAGGCACTGCCCGGAAAAAAGGTCAACGGCGACTTCACGATCGGCGAAAACATCGGCGACCTCGGTGGGCTGGCAATCGCGCTCAGAGCGTACAAGATCGCAACCAATGGGTCCGATGCCCCGACCCTGGATGGCCTCAGCGGACTGCAGCGCGTGTTCTTCGGCTGGGCGCAGGTCTGGCGCGCGAAGGTACGTAACGAGGAAGCTGAGCGCCGACTCGCAACTGACCCCCATTCCCCACCGGAATTCCGGTGCAACGGCGTCTTGCGAAACATCGAAGACTTTTACGAAGCATTCGACGTCACGGAAGCTGATGGACTCTTCCTGGAAGAATCCGAGCGGGTAAAGATCTGGTAGGCCCTTGCACTACGCTTGCTGCGTACATGGCCCCGGCCGACTACGGCCATAACACCGGCACCCGGAGTGACAATGTTTGGACTACTCACCGCGCCGATTCGCGTGGTCGAATCGGTGACACGTGCAGCCCGGGAAACCGCGTCCAGCGCGGTGTCGGATTTTGGGAATCGTGCATCCGAAACCGCCAGTGCCGTCGATGTTCGCGGACAGCTTTCCGTCCTGCAACACATCATCCAGAGCGGGATGCTCGACCCCAACGGTCCACTCGACCGGATGCTGCAGCGCGGCGGCCTGCTCGAGCGACTCGCGCACGAAGACGGTGTGCTCGAGCGGATCATCGAGCACGACGGCCCTCTCGACCGTCTGCTTGAGCGGGAAGGTCTTCTGTCGAAGATGACTGAGCGTGACACTCTTGAGCGCCTTATCGCCTTGACAGACACGCTCGACAGACTGGGACCGGCCCTCGACCGCATCGGCCCCGCACTCGATGCGCTCAACACCCGGATCGCGACGCTCCAGGAGCTTGTCGCGCCAGGCGGCGCTGTTGGTGATTTCGTCGCGCGGTTCCCGCTGCGCCGCCGCAAGTCTTCAGGGTCCGCTTCCTCCCCGGAAGCAGGCCCCGAAGAGGCGTGACTGGCCCGGCTAGAGCATCCAGTCTCCGAGGCCGTCCCAGCCGTTCAGTCGTCCCCCGATGGTGTTGCGGACAATCACCGGGTCACCTTTACGCGTGTTCTCGTAGAACCAGCGGGCATCATCTGTCGACACATTCAGGCAGCCAGCGCTGACGTTGCGAACCCCCTGGTGCTGGAGTGACCACGGCGCGGCGTGCACGAAGATGCCGCTATTCGACATTCGAGTGGCGTACTCGACATCGATGCGGTATCCGTCCGGCGAATCAACTGGCACACCGTACGTGGACGAGTCCATCACCATGTGGCGATGCCGCTCACCGATGATGTAGGTGCCATTCGGAGTGGGGGTACGGTCCTTCCCAAAGGAGACCGGCATGGTCCTGACGACCTGACCATTCCGCGTGACAGTAATGGTTTTCGTGACGTCGTCGGCAACGCTGATCGTGGCGTCACCTGTTCTGAAATTCGAGCGCGACGGCCCCGCGACCACGCTTACCTGAGCGTGTGCCGGCCAGAATTCGTGCGGGCGCCACCTGACTTGAGAGTTGGAGAACCAAATGAAACGGCCGCTGACGGGCGGGGCCGACGTCACGCTGATCGCCCGCTCCGCTGCGGCCCGGTCACTGATCGGCGCAGGAAAATTGATGATGACCGGCTGGGCAACGCCCACCAATTCGCCAGCGGCTGGATTGATCCCCGCCGATGTGAACGGTGCGGGAGCGACCGGTCCGGGAACGTGCGGCGCACCTGGAGTCTGCGGTGCAGGTGGTGGCAGAAGTCCTGGCGGTAGCGCCACATCTGGGGCAGGGCCCGGGAGTCCGAGTTCGGTCCACCAGTCGGCGAACCCATTTCCACCTGGGTTGGCGTGCGCAACCGCGGCCGTTCCCCCAGATATCCCGACCGCTAGCGCCACGCCCAGCCCAAGGGCCGCAATTCTGCGCATCAGTTTCACCGGACTCCCCTTTCCCACAAACACCGTGAGGCTATTTAACCCCACGGTGAATCCGGCGAATACGGCAGCCTGGGCGCTTAGCTAGGCGATTTGACCGCAGTGCCCCGCAGTCGGGGCGGCAGTTCGAAGAGCCAGGTAAGGCGCAGTGCTATCAGCGCCTTGTGGACGTACAGCGCGAGGACCACTGTGCCGATCACGACGAGCAGCGGGGCGATGACCTGGACGGCGGGGAGGTTGGAGACGACGGTGATCTTGACCAGCGCGTAGACCAGGATTGAAATCATGATGTCCAGCATCAGATAGACCGGCAGGGTGTTTCTGCCGATCGTGTTCAGGACACCGCCGAACCAGGTGCCGACAAGCCTCGAGGCGACGAGGACTCCTGCGATCAGGCCCGCGGTCGAGATCATCACCTGCAGTCCAGGAACGTCGATCGGCGTCGCCCCGCCGAGAATGTAGTAAACGCCAGCGTAGAGGGCGGCTGCACCGGCGATCCAGAGCACCGTGTTGCGGTTACTCATCTTGATGATGATTGTGCGAGCGTGCAGGCCGAGCAGGAAGTACACAAAGTATTCAGCGAGGTTGTTCCATGACCAGCTGACCACTGGGAAGTACTGCGAGTACACATTCAGCGCGAGCGCAAGGCCTAGTTGAACTGTGATGGGCAGTTTCAGGATCAGCTTTGCGGTCACCGCAAAGACGGCCAGACCGTAAATGAACCACAGTGCGCTATTCGGGAGGTATAAGCCATTGATGACGTTCGAGAATGTCGCATAGCCGCCGTGACGCACCTCAGCTGGAAGTACGTTGTGCACGGCAAAGAAGATGACCAGCCAAAGCGCATACAGATAGAAGAGATGGGCGACGCGGCTGCGAAGCATCTTCGGCCAGGTCATCGAGACCATACCCTGCGCGAACAATCCTGAGGCCACGAAGAACAGCGGCATACGGATCGGCTGGAGCGCACCGTTGACTGTTCGCCAGAAATCAGGCGCGAGATCCTTCGTGACGAGCATGTTGACCGCGTGCAGCAGGACGACCATGACGATGGTCATGCCCTTCGCGATGTCGACCCACTCGACTCGCGGCTTAGCTGCCTTCTTCACGGGCTCGGCCGGGACTGGCTCCGCCTTGACAGGCCCCGCCTTCGCGGGAGCAGGCTGGACGGGCGGCCGCCCGACTACGGCCGGGGACATCGGCCGACGGGAGACCGAGTGCGTCAACTCCGGTTCAGGCGCCGCGACTGGTTCTGCCAGTGCGGTACCCCTCTGCGGTGACGCCAGCATTCCATCATCTCCCTGGGTGAGCTGCTTGTGGCCGGGCGAGTTGCGCCTGTGCGGTCCGGCCAGCCAAAATCGAGAATTAGCGGCGCTCCGACCTGAGGAAAGACTAAGATCCCAGGCCGCTCAAAGGAAGACGAGTGAAACCAATCTCACAAAAGCGACGTTGCTGAACTGTTATCTACTCGTTGCTCAAGTGACACGAGTGCATCCTCGAGGTAGGTGAGGATGCGCTGCAGGTGCGGCACCGACTTGCGGCAACCGACCACGCCGAAGTCTAGGTTGCCAGCATTGCTGGTCAGAGTGATGTTCAGGGCCAGGCCGTCCATCGCGATCGACAGTGGGTAGATGCCGTCGAGGCGAGCGCCGTCCCAGTGCAACGGCACCCGGGGTCCTGGAACATTCGAGATGACCACGTTGAACGGCGGAGGCGCGTGCGTTACATAGCCGGGAAGTGGCGCGAACGCCAGCGGGGCCACCATGAATGCACCTACTGCCATTGCCTGCAATGGACTCAATCCGGTAAGCATTCGCTTTGCCTGCCGCATCGAATTTGTAATGCATTCGAGACGGTCGATCGGATCATCAAGATGGGTGCCCAGGTTCGCCAGGACACTCGTCACGGCGTTCCCGCCGGAATCTTCTTCCACAAGACTATGCAGCGAAACGGGGACCATGGCGATGAGCGGGTCTTCGGGCAGCGCATTCTGACTGAGAAGATAGTCACGCAATGCGCTTCCGCACATTGCCAGAACGACGTCGTTGAGAGTGCAATCTGCCGCTTTGCCGACAGCTTTGATCCGGTCGATCGGCCACGACTGTGCGGCGAATCGGCGTGCACCGCCGATCGGTACGTTAAGCATTGTCCGGGGCGCACGCAGCGGCAGAACCATGTCTCGCTCGCGCACAGCCTGCCAGCCGATCCGTGCTGCGGCGGGCACTCCGCCAGCCACATCGCCAACAAGGTCGGCCCCTGATTTCGCCAGGCCCAGTGGGTTGAACATCGACTTTTTACTCAGAATGGACTTCCGTGGCCGCTGCGCAAAGGGCGATGGCGCTCCGGTGGCATCCGGATCTTCCAGGAGCACTGACTGCAGCGTTTTCAGGGCGGACACACCGTCAATGAGCGCGTGATGCACCTTCGTGTAAACCGCGAACCGACCGTCCTCGAGCCCTTCCACGACGTGGGTCTCCCAGAGCGGGCGATGCCGATCGAGCAGCTGACTGTGCCAGCGCGATGTCATGGCGAAGAGCTCCCGCATCCGGCCCGGCTGCGGCAGCGCGGAAAGCTGGACGTGATAGTCGAGGTCGATATCGCTATCAGTTGCCCAGAAGAGATTACGGGGAGTGTTGAACGGAGTGCCGGGCCGCCTCCGGAATTTCTCCGCCACTTCCGGCGTGTCGAGTAGCTGCTGATAGCGATCACGGACAAACTCTGGCCCAGCACCCTCCGGCGGCGAAAAGAGCTCGAGTCCACCAACGTGCATTGGATGTTCACGGCTCTCAATAGCGAGGAACATGAAATCTTGCGGCAGCATCAGAGCCATACGTTCGCCATCCCCCCGGGGCGCAACAGACGATCATTCGTCCTAGTGGAAACTTTAATGAAACAAGTGTGTAACAAAGTGGCGTGTTTCACGATTTTTCGTTGTACATTACTTCGACCTGAACCCGTACAAAGACGAACGGAGGCGAGCGACGATGTCTAACACCATGCGACACAACCGCCCCCTCCGTCTCGTGGGAAACACTGCTACAGCGCAAGCGTTTCCACAGCACACCACGGTGGTGCGCGAGAATTACGTCGGCGCAAGCCTACAGGCGACAGCACTCGCGGCATCGCTGCGACTCACAGTCCGCCCCCTGCTTTCCGTGTGGGCGAAATGGCCTCATTTACCGTGGCCCACCGGTCTCGTTGATCTGGCAGGTTCCGCGCTTCCTCCGGTACCGGGCACGCGCTACCGGCCGGTCCAGCTGCCGCAGTGCAAAGCCGAATGGATCCGCGCGGAAGATGTCACAACCCACCGCGTCGTCCTCTACCTCCATGGCGGCGCCTTCGTGACGTGCGGACTGCGCACACACCGCCGCATGGTTTCCCTGATCTCCGCATCGGCGCAGTCACCCGTACTCAGCGTTGACTACCGGATGCTGCCAAGGCACACGATCAATCACGCGATCGAGGACGGCGTATCCGCCTACCGTTGGCTATTGCGCCGCGGCTACCGCCCAGATCAGATCGTCATCGGCGGCGACTCCGCAGGCGGCTATCTCACATTCATGGTCACGCTGGCTCTGCGCTCGCAGGGCCTTCCAGTCCCAGCAGGCCTCGTGGCACTCTCCCCGCTCACGAACTTGAATCCAGCGTCCAAGCTCGCGCACGAGAACGCCAACAAATGCGCTCTTTTCGCCGCTGACGTCCTCAATGTGTTCACGGAGTACGCTGATCGCGTTGAGCAGCGCCTCCTTATCGATGGCACACCCGGGCCCCGAGTATGCCCCGTCGAGAGTGACCTGTCGGGTATGCCCCCCACCCTGCTGCAAGTCGGTTCGACGGAGATGCTTTTCTCCGATTCCGAAATGATGGCCGATCGCCTGTCGCATTTCGGTGTGCCATGCCACCTGCAGGTGTGGGAGCGGCAGGTGCACGTTTTCCAGGCCGCTGCTGGCCTGGTGCCCGAGTCATCCCGCGCCATCCGAGAGATCGGACGGTTTGTCCGCGACGCGGTACCGGTTCAGTCCCTCAACCGGTCTCGGTCTCGGCTCGGCTGAACTCGTTTCGGTTCGCCAGGCATTTTCGGATAGTTCGGCGGATACGGCAGTTCCCCCTCGCCCTGCTCCTCGTCACGGGCAAACCAGTCAAGCAGTGTTTGTATCGAGTACGACGTCTTGTGGAGGTCCGCATGCGGATCACCGCGCTCACTGAGCAGGGCGGGAACAGTGGCGATCGTGAAGTCGTCCGCGTCGGCATCGTCGAGTTCGTCCCACGTCAGTGGAGCTGAAACAGTCGCGATCGGGGTTTTACGCGCCGCGTTCGCTGACGCGACTGTCCGGTCCCGAGCGTTCTGGTTGTAATCGAGGAATATCCGTTTCCCGCGTTCTTCCTTCCACCACGCCGCTGTGGCTAGGTCCTCGCTCCGGCGCACAACCTCGCGCGCCAGCGCGATACCTGCCCGGCGCACTTCGATGAAGTCCCATTTGGGTTCGATCGGAATGGTCACGTGGAGCCCACGTCCGCCCGAGGTTTTGACGAAACCCTCGTACCCAAGTTCATTGAGTACCGGCAGCAGCGCGTCGCGCGCGACGACTCGGGCTTCCGCGAAGCCAGTACCCGGCTGAGGATCGAGATCGACCCGAAGCTCATCAGGACGGTCGGTGTCTCTACACACGACCGGCCAAGGATGGAACGTCACGGTACCGAGATTGGCCGCCCACACGACATCAGCGGCACTCTTGACGCGTAAGGCCTCGGCCGTCCGGCCGGACGGAAAAGTCACCGTGCACGATTCGACATGGTGCGGCCGTCGCGCCGGGACCCGCTTCTGATAGATCTCTTCCCCCTCGACGCCGTCCGGAAAACGCTGGAGGTTCGTGGGCCTGTCAAGCAGGACCGTAAGAATCGCGCCGCGCTCCGCTACCGTGCGGTAGTAGTCGACGAGGTGGCGTTTCGTCCCGCCCTTCGATCCGAGCGCCGGATAGTAGATCTTGTCCGGATTCGACAACCGGACTTCGATACCGTCAATATCGAGCAGTTCAGCCGTCACCGGGCGCTCCCTTCGAGGACGTCAGCCAAGTCATAGCGAACCGGCACCTCCAACTGGTCATAGGTGCACGATCGGGGATCCCGGTCTGGCCGCCATCGCAAGAACCGCACCGCATGCCGGAATCTATCGCCCTCCATCTGGTCGTACGCAACTTCAGCCACTCGCTCAGGCCGCACCGGGACGAAGCCCGCGTCAGCGGACGCACGCCAGCGTGAAGCCTCACCTTCCGCGCGGTCCGCCGAGCGGATCACGTCAAGATCCTCTTGAATTTTGATTCGCTTGGCATTGGTGAAAGCAGACATTCCGCCGACCATCTTGAGCTCGTCTCCGTCGTACAGGCCAAGGAGGACCGACCCGACGCCCGGCTGGCTTTTGTGCGGCCGATACCCGATCACGACCGCCTCTGCCGTACGGGAATGCTTGACCTTAACCAACTCCCGCTTGTTAGGCAGGTACCGCGACGCCAGCCGCTTCGCGATCACGCCGTCGAGACCGGCGCCTTCGAATGTCTCAAACCAGTGCTGCGCGACCGCGGCGTCATTAGTTGCCCTGGTCACGTGGCACCTAGCCTGACCGATCTCGGCTGCGGCCAGTTCGGTCAGCATCCCCCGCCGTTCGCCGAAAGGGGCGTCAAGCAGCGAGCGATCGTGATGCGCGAGAAGGTCGAAACTCACGAACAAGGCCGGTGTCTCAACGGAAAGCTGCCGCACCCGGCGTTCAGCGGGATGAATGCGCGCCGAAAGGGCTTCCCAGTCCAGTCGCGCGCCCCCTTCGGCGCTCTGCGGCACGACGATTTCGCCGTCGACGACGCACCGGCCTGGCAGCTCGTCACGAACAGCAGCCACGACCTCGGGAAAGTAACGGGAGAGGTCCTTCCCGCCACGAGAGCCGATTACTACGTCGTCTCCGTCCCGGAACACGATCGCACGGAAACCGTCCCATTTGGGCTCATACAGCCAGGTGGGTTCGGCCGCGGCATCGTCCGCCTGTTCAGGGACGGCACCGGCGGCCTTGGCCAGCATCGGCGCGATAGGAGGCATGACCGGAAGATCCACATTGCCAATCCTTGCATCAGATGCGTGGCCACGTCAGCGAGTTACTTCTTGTCCTTGAGGGAGTGCAGCGCCGACTCGGCCTCCAGCAGCTTCTGTTTCAGCTCTTCAACGCGCCGTGCCGCCGCGTCGCGCGCCGCGTCGAGAGCGGTTTGCGCGGTTCTTAAAGCGGCGGGGTGCCCCAGTGCCTCGACAGCACGCAAGACCGCGTCCGGCGTCACAGACGCGGGTTTGAGCTGCTGCCCACTGGGGCGTTCCACCTCGACCGTCCACGAGCCAGTCTCGTCCGCGCGCAGAGTAATCGCGCATGCGGCGGATTTTGGCGCAGACTTACGCCGGGGGGCAGCCGATGCTCGCGATGCTCGCGATTCCGTGGGCGCCGCCTCCACTGCTTCTTGCTTAACTGGGGCTGACTTCCCGGGCGCTGCTTGCGCCTGAGTTTTCTGCGCACGCTTGCGCGGTGCCTGCGACTTCGCCGGTTTCGGGGGTTCAGGTGGGGCCGCTTTCGTCCGTCGCAACTCTTCGGCTTCGAACGGAATTTCATCGTCCACGCCGCGAGGGCGCACGATCACTGTGTTGCCGTCTATCGAGACGACGCGGGCTGACGCACCCGCTTCGAGACCCAGCCCCGGCAATGGCTCGCGCAGGTAGACCGTGGCACGTTTGCCTTCCTTCAGCGCTTCGGAGAGCTCAACGAGCTGATCATCGGTGAGGTGCCGTGTCGCTTTCGCGGCTTTTCGTGTCGTTGCCATACCCCACATTGTGAATGCGAAATTCAAAACTCACGTCGCCAGGTTCGGAATTGTCACATCCAGGCGCTAATCTGCTATCGAGCGCGGGATGCTCAGTCCAGGGGGTTCGATGGCAGTCGGAATGGCAGATTCTGCCCACAGCAGCGGTGGTCTAAGGCGCTTTCGCCTGCCCTGGTGGGCGCACGCCGGGCTTATCCTTGCGGCCCTGTTCGTCGTTGCTTTCCATATTCGCGTAATTCCGGTCGGCGCCCCGCACTGGGGCCTGTTCCAGAACATGGTCGACGTTCAGGTGTACGCGGCTGGCGGCTCCCTGGTTCGTGAAGGGCAGGCTCTTTACGAGGGCAACGTCATCGGTAATCTGCCCTTCACTTATCCGCCTTTCGCCGCGGTGCTCTTCACCGTCCTCGCCGGGCTGAACAAGGCCTGGCTGGTTGGCGTGTGGGCCGGCGCGACGATCGCGGCATTGTGGCTCACTATTGTTCTCTCGTGGCGCGCGCTCGGCTACCGGGCAGGCTGGCAGTTGCTGGTCATCAGCGCGTATCTGACGGTGATTGCGACGTGGCTCGAACCTGTCCGCACCACGATCTGGTACGGACAGATCAATATCTTCCTGATGTTGCTTATCGTCTGGGATCTCACCCGCCCGAAAGGCAGCGTCTTGCGCGGATGGACCGTTGGCATCGCCGCGGGGATCAAGCTGACACCAGCCTTCTTCTTTATCTACCTGCTTCTTGCGAAGCAGTGGCGTGCGTTTACTACGGCGGTTGTCGCTTTCCTTGCCACAGTGGCAATCGGGTTTGCGGTGATTCCCCGGGATGCGCTGACATTCTGGCAGGGCAAGTTGTTCGAGGCAGAACGGGTGGGCAGAATCGACTCCCCCGCGAATCAATCAATAACAGGAGCACTCGCACAAATTCTCGGCACACCCGAGCCGTCACGTCTCGGCGTCGCAGCAGTCACGATGGTGGTACTTGCGCTAGGACTCACCGCGATGTGGCTCGCTCATCGGTCAGGCCAAGAGCTACTTGCTGTGACGCTTACCGGACTCACCGCCTGCATGATTTCGCCATTCTCTTGGGGCCACCACTGGGTGTGGTTCATTCCGCTGCTCGCAATTCTGTGTCACTACGCGGCGACCTCGCGCCACCGCGTCATGTGGGCGCTTCCTGTCGCGTTGTTCCTCGCAGTGGCCTGCTGGATTCAGCGGTTCATCGATATCACGCAACCGGCGGGCGTGTTCTACGCCATCGGTACTTTCATGCTTCTGCCTTCCAATCCTGCCCTCGTCACGACCGTTCGCTTGGCGTACCCCCTGATCTACCTCGTCATCGTCGTGTCCGTCCTCGCGATCCTCGGTTCGCGCGCATTTCGCTCGCGCCACAATGCAAAGAGACACCCGCAACGAGGCAATCTGGCTATCCCTGCCGACGGTGGCAATGTCGTTCCGCCTTCCGCCCGCAGCGCGTCTCGAACAGCGCGGGCGATCAGGCACCACCGGCACGAAAAGTCCGGGGCAACTGCTGGCTTCGGGGCGTCAACCCCAAGTTAGCTACGCATCCACACGGGGTGGCGCAGCCGTCGCGCGCTGGTCCACTCCTGGAACCGCACGGTCCCCTCCATCTCGGGCCTGACCCATACAACATCACGCAATTGTGTTTCAGACGACTCAGGTTCGCTTGCCCAGTCGGCGAACGGACTCTTTTCCTGCACCAGAAGCGTCAGCCGCTCAAGCAGTTCGGCGCGCTGTTTCTCCGACCAACCCGTTCCTACGCGTCCCGCGTAGCGAAGCTTCCCATCCCGCATCACTCCCACCAGTAGGGCGCCGATGCCGCCACCATGGCCTCCTTCGCCTGGTTTCCAGCCACCCACGACGACGTTTTGGGTCCGCCAGTTCTTGTGCTTGAGCCAGGCGGTGCCTCGTTGACCGGGCAGATAAATCGAGTCGCGGCGCTTCGCGATCACGCCTTCCCAGCCTCGCTGAACCGACTCAGCGATCGCTTCCTCGGCCGAACCCGTGAGCAGCGGCGGAACACTCGCACACCGCAAGAGACCAGCAATGGCTTCGAGCACCTTCCGCCGGTCGGACCAGGGTTTGCGCGTCAGCGAGGTGCCGTCGAGATAAAGCACATCGAAAACCAGGTAGGTCGCCTCACGTGGTGCTTCCCTGAGCCGCGCGAAGCTCGTCACCCCCTCTTCGTCGAAACCGACTAGTTCGCCATCGAGGACCACCTCATGACCACCCAGGCCCTCGCTGAGTTGCCGCAGTTGTGGGTAGTCGCGCGTCACATCAATCCCGCTGCGGCTCAGCAGCCGCACCGTGCCCTCGCTGATCTCAGCGATCGCCCGGTAACCGTCCCACTTGCCCTCGAATGCCCACTCCCCGGCATCAAGCCGCTTTATCGGCGCCGACTTGGCAAGCATCGGAGACAAGCCCCGCGGTATGCCGCGCACGCGGCGAGTCGCGTCTGGCGCCTTCATCTTGTGCATCAGCCAGTTCTTGCCGCCCGTTTTGATCAACGCATATCTGCCTTGGGCGCGTTTCCCATGAAGTTCGACGATCACCTCATCGTCGCGCCACTTTTCCAGCGTGTATGTGCCGCGATCCCAGATCTCCACCTTGCCCGCGCCGTACTGGCCACGCGGAATCTCCCCCGCGAAGCTCCCGTACTCCATCGGATGTTCTTCGGTCTGCACAGCAAGGTGGTTGACATCCGGGGTGTCGGGGATGTTCTTCGGCACCGCCCACGAGACGAGCACACCGTCGCGTTCGAGCCTGAAGTCGTAGTGCAGTCGGCGCGCGTGATGTTCCTGGATGACGAATAGCGGCTCGCTTTCGTCATCTTTCAGATTCTCTCCCGGGTCCGGGACTGGTTCCGGGGTTAGCGCGCGGTCGCGTTTCGCCCGGTACAGAGCAAGCCGATCGGGGCCTGACTCGCTTGGCCGTGGTCGCTCAGGCGACAGCAGGTCCCCGAATTCATCGACTCGGCGCAGCACCTCCGAAAACGTCAGGTGTTCGATGTGCGGGTCGTCGAGTTCTTCCCAGGATCGGGGGGCCGCGACGAACGGGTGCGGCTGGCCCCGTAGTGAATACGGCGCAATCGTTGTCTTCGCTGCTGAGTTCTGGCTCCAGTCGACGAAGATTTTGCCGGGACGCGCCGCTTTGGACATGGTGGCGGTAACCAGTTCGGGGAGCGCACGTTCGAGACTCGCCGCAACGGATTGCGCAACACGGGACGCCTGCGCGGAGCTCACGGGATCTACGAGCGGTACATAGAGGTGCAGTCCCTTACTGCCTGACGTGACCGGATAGACAGCCAGGCCGATCTCGCGGAAGATCTCCCGAATACGTTTCGCGACAACCGCGCAGTCCGTCAGCGTCGTGCCTGGCCCGGGGTCGAGGTCAAACACGATCCGGTTAGCTGGCCCCGGCTTTCCCGACCGCGCGATCCACTGGGGCACATGCACTTCCAGTGCCGCCTGCTGACCAATCCACACGAGCGCGGCAGTGGAATTGAGCAGCGGATACGTCACCGTGCGTGACTTGTGCTCGAGGGGAAGACGCGGAATCCAGTCTGGGGCGGAGAACGGTATGTTCTTCTCGAAAAATGGCGTCGCAGTCACCCCGTCCGGCCAGCGCTTTCGGGTGGCTGGGCGGTCGCGAATGTGGGGCAGCATCACCGCAGCTATCGCCTCGTAATAGGCGATAATCTCACCCTTGGTGGTTCCGGTTTCGGGGTAGAGCACTTTGTCGAGATGCGTGAGTGCAACGGTATACCCGTCGATGACCAGTTTCGACATACAGGCCTTCCGTTGGCTACCCCCGGAACAGGTTGTCGGCAATACTAAGATCATGCGCTCAATATGGAAAGGTGCACTCACTTTCGGGCTCGTCAACGTGCCCGTGAAGGTGTACGCGGCGACAGAAGACCACGACATCAGTTTCCACCAGGTTCACGCAGAGGACCGTGGGCGCATCAGATATCGCCGGATTTGCGAAGAATGCGGAAAGCAGGTCGAATTCCGGGACATAGCGAAGGCGTACACCTCCGATGATGACGAAATGGTCATCATCACTGATGAGGACCTGGCGAGCATACCCAAAGACATCACCCGCGAAATCGAAGTCGTCGAGTTCGTACCCGCTGACCAGCTCGACCCGGTCATGTTCGATCGTGCGTACTATCTCGAACCCGACGGCAAATCAACCAAGGCATATCAACTGCTGCAGAAGACTCTCGCCGGGACTGACCGCATCGCGATCGCGCATTTCGCACTGCGCAGCAAGACACGACTTGCCGCATTGCGCGTCAAAGGAAAAACGCTGATGGTGCAGACGCTGCTGTGGCCCGACGAGATCCGCGATCCCGAATTCTCCTCACTCGAGAAAGAGGCGAAGATCAGCAAGGCCGAACTCGACATGGCCAATCAAGTCGTCGACTCTATGACGAAGGATTTCGAGCCCGACCAGCATGCCGACGAATACCAGGAAAAGCTGCGTGAACTCATCGAGAACAAACTCGCACAAGGCGAGTCCTATACACCACCTGAACCCGCCGGTGAAAGTCTCGATAAGGACGTCTCCGACCTTCTCGCTTCGCTAGAAGCGACGCTGAAGGCGAGCAGTCAAAAGAAATGATCAATCTCGACGCTTTGCTCGCCCCTGTTGACCAATTTCTCGACCAGCACTACCCCACCCCTTTTCGCCTGGGCCAGCCGCCGCACACCGTGTATGTCAGCGGCGCGGACGCATCCGAAGCCATCACACAAGCCTGGGCGGCACAGGCTCTTGGCCTGGTCGAGACGCACCACGATCTGCTCCAAAAGCTTGATGCACATGGGGTACTCCCCCGTGTCATTGACCGATTGAGCGAAAGACCCATTCAGGATTTACGGTTCGACTTTGAAGACGGATACGGCTGGCGTGATGATGCAATAGAGAATCGGCATGCGTTGCGCGCCGGGGAAGTGCTGCAACGACTCTCGCGCCAGGAAGATGGGCCGCAGAGCTGCGGTATTCGCCCGAAAGGACTCGCTCCCCACGAACGTCACCGGCTCGTCCAGACGCTTGAAGCAGTTCTCGCTGGCGCAGGCGGCGTGCCGGCCGGGTTCGCCTTCACCGTGCCCAAGCTTCGTCACGCTGACCAAGTTCCTGCTGTTGTCGCACTCTGCCGCGAGTTTGAGCGGGTTCACGGCCTCAGCGACGGAGCGCTGAAGTTTGAGCTGCAGATTGAGTCGCCGCAGGCCGTGATCGCCGCTGACGGCGCCGTTCCACTCGCCGCCGCGCTTCACGCTTCGGAAGGCCGCTGCACCGGACTGCATTTCGGCACATATGACTACAGCGCTGCCTGCGGGATCGCCCCGCAGCACCAGTCGCTCGACCACCCGGTCGCTGACCACGCGAAAGCAGTCATGCTCGCTGCTGCTGCTCAAACGGGGGTTTGGGTGTGTGACGGATCGACTCAGATCGTCCCTGCAGGCGACGAGAAACAGCAGGAGTCGGCTCTCCGCAATCACCATCGGCTGGTGACACGGTCCCTCGCGAACGGTTTCTACCAGGGCTGGGATATGCACCCCGGTCACCTCGTCACCCGTTGGCTTGCCACGTTCGGTTTTTACCGTGAATCACTAGTCGTGGCGGCCCCGCGGCTGGAGAGTTACCTGCAGCGCCAGTCAGGCGGAGTTGTCGACGAACCCGCGACCGCGCAGGCGCTAGCCACAGTGGTGCTCCGGGGTCTTGACTGCGGCGCGTTCGAGGAGGCAGACGTTGTCGCGCTGAGTTCTCACAGCAGCACGGGGATACTGGAGGAGCTAGTGCAGCGAACGCTGCCCGATATTCCCTGAATTGTTATCTGGAGGCCCCGTGACTGACGCGCCGAAGTTCACCCAGCTGCCAGATCTTGCGGTTCGCAGCTTAGGAGGCTCGGTGGTGTGGGCGAACGACGAGTCGTTCGCTGAGAAAGAGAATCTCATTCGCCCGCTGCCGCCTGGCTATAGCCCTGCAACGTTTGGCCATAAGGGGCAGGTGTACGACGGGTGGGAGACGAGGCGCCGTCGTGAACCTGGATGTGACGAAGCGATCGTGCGCCTCGGTGTGCCTGGAGTGATTCACGGCGTCGTTGTGGACACCGCATTCTTTACCGGTAACTATCCTCCCGAAATCTCTCTGGAGGCGGCGGCGGTCGCCGGTTATCCGTCCCCCGAAACGCTGCGCGACGAGGCTAAGTGGGAGCCACTTGTGTTGCGCACCGCCGTGACTGGTGATTCCGCGAACATGTTCCCCGTCTCAGATGAGCGGCGCTTTACGCACGTCAAGCTGACTTTGCATCCAGATGGGGGCGTCGCCCGACTACGCGTCCATGGCTACGGGGCGCCCGATCCCGAGTTTCTTACCGCGGGCCCCGTCGATGTCGCCGCACTCGAAAATGGCGGACATGTCACTGGCTGCTCCAACTGGTTCTATAGCTCACCGCACAACCTGCTGATGCCGGGCTACGCGCGGGTGATGGGTGATGGCTGGGAAACCTCCCGCAGGCGGTTTCCATCCGGTGAATGGGAGTCGAGCAACGACTGGGTTGAGGTACATCTGGCTGCGGAAGCCGCGCTTCGCGTCGTAGAGCTGGACACCACCTGTTTCCTCCACAATGCGCCGGGGGCCGCGTCGGTACGAGGCCGTGTCGGAGACGAGTGGGTGGAGTTGTTGCCACGCACTGCTCTTCAGCCTGATACCCGGCATCGGTTCCGTGTAGACGACGAAGCTGGCGTGACGGATCTTCGGCTGGATATCTACCCGGACGGTGGGCTGAGCAGGCTGCGCGCATGGGGGACGCTCACTCCCGCAGGTCTTGCCGCACTGACGGAGCCGAGGTGAGATGGACATGACTTACCCGCGTGATTTGATCGGCTACGGCAAGAAGCCTCCCGACCCGCAGTGGCCGGGTGGCGCGAAAGTGGCTGTCCAGTTTGTCCTCAATTATGAGGAAGGCGGCGAGAACTCCGTGCTCGATGGTGATGCCGGTTCGGAAACATTCCTGTCGGACATCGTTTTCGCGCAGTCTTATCCGGACCGGCACATGAGCATGGAGTCTCTGTACGAATACGGTTCCCGGGCTGGTGTGTGGCGGATTCTGCGCATCTTCGAGCGGCGCGGACTTCCTCTGACCGTCTTCGCGGTTGCCCGCGCTCTTGAACGGAATCCCGAGGCAGCAGCAGCCTTCGGTGAACTCGGCCACGAGATCGCCAGCCATGGACTGCGCTGGATCAGCTACCAGCAACTCGACCCCGAAATCGAACGAGCCCACATGGCCGAGGCAGTCGGGATCATTCGCGACCTCACGGGTGCGGCACCGCTTGGCTGGTACACGGGGCGCGATTCGCCAAACACCCGGCGGCTTGTCGTGGAGCACGGTGGCTTCACCTATGACGCCGATTCCTACGCGGACGACCTTCCCTACTGGGTAGATGTTCCCCTGGGTGACAGCCTGGTCAAACACCTGGTTGTCCCGTACACCCTGGAAACGAACGATATGCGTTTTGCCTCACCTGCAGGTTTCGCGAATGGCGAGGAGTTCTTCGCGCACCTGCGCGACGCGTTCGACGTGCTGTACCGGGAGGGCCGCGAGGGTGCACCCAAAATGATGTCCGTGGGTTTGCATTGCCGGATAGTTGGGCGCCCCTCTCGCGCGGCGGCCCTGGAACGCTTCCTCGACTACGTGCAAGGCAATGAGGAGGTGTGGGTGACCCGGCGCATCGATATCGCGGAGCATTGGCGTCGGGTACACCCAGCGAAATAGGCGCCGTCAGATCCGGCTGGCGCAGGACGCGATCCCCAGCCATGTGTGCCGGTTCCCCGCCCAGCAGAAGCCCAGTTTCGGCGCTCTGTTGCTGATCCATATTCCCGGTACACGGCGATCGCCGCAGCGCGAGCCGGGGGTCTGGATACAGTTGTTTTTCTCGAGCGACTCTGGGTAGTGGAGCAGGAACGCGGCTCCTTCCTCGACGGTGAGCGGACTGCGATCTTCATTGGCGAATTTCGACATCGCTTCGTCTGGCGTCCAGTTCCGGGTAGCGCCCCCTCGATCGATGTCGATCACCGCATACAAGTGCGTGTCAGGAATGTCGAGGTCAGTAATCGCTGTGAACGTGTCAATATCGGCCGTGTCGGCTGAGATGAACCCTGGCCGACTCCCGAAGCGAAGCGAGGGAACGACCTCGGACACTGGAAGTACGCTGCGGTGCAGCACCAGCGCGAACGGGACGCGGGCTGGTTCGGGCAGCGCGGAACCGGTTGTTTCTCTAATCAGTGCATCCCGCAGATCTTCGGTTTCGGCGAGCACCTCATCGGAACGCCCTGCGGCGGTGAGGGCAAGCCGGAGATTATCAATCTGACGGTTGACCTCTGCTTCAGCGGCTTCCTTGGTCAGTTCAGCGGTCGTCATGTGAGCCCCACTTTCTGTCGCGACCCCCAATTAACGTACATCGTACGAGAAATGTTCCCGCGAATATATTCGTGCCTTCATCAGCTTGTGACGCGACGGCACATCGCTGCAACAGAGTCTTCCTACTGTTCTGGGTCAGGCCGATCATCGTCCCCCGCAGGCAGGTGCACAATGCTGACTTCACATGACCCTGGTACCGGAAACCCTGCCGGGTCTCCGCCCGAAGTACTGCACACAAAAACAGCTGGTCAAGAGTCCCTGGGCCCGCAAAAGGTGCGAATCGTGGGGCGCACGTCCTACCTCCTGATGTGGATGGGCGGTTGTGTCTCGATAGGGACATTTACCATGGGCTCCAGCCTCGTCGGCACTCTCAATCTCATCCAGCTGCTCGTGGCGATTTCGATCGGATGCTTGGTCATCGGTCTTGGTTTAGTCCTCAATGGCGCTGCCGGGTATAAGTACGGCATTCCGTTCATGGTGCAGGCGCGCAGCTCGTTCGGCTTCACCGGAACGCGCATTCCCGGTCTGGTGCGCGCGGTCCCGGCTCTAGTTTGGTATGGCTTTCAGAGCTGGGTTGGAGCTGCCGCGATAAATCAGGTCTCCGCAGTTCTCTTCGGATTCGACAACCTCGTCCTGTACTTCATCGCATTCCAGTTCTTGCAGATCGCGCTTTCGATCTTCGGATTCAAGGGAATCAAATGGCTCGAAAACGTCGGTGCGATCTTCATCCTTGCGGCGCTGGTGTACATGTTCGTGAGCGTTCTCAATCGCTACGGCGCCGAGATTGAAACCAATCTGCTTTCCGTCGACGGAACATGGGGCACGCCCTTCTGGGGTGCGACCATGCTCTTCCTCGGTATTTACGCGACCATGATGATCAACGTCAGTGATTACTCACGTGAGCACACACCTGGCTCACGTCCCGGTCTACTCCTCACGATCTACACGGCCGCGATCCTCCCAGTGACCGTATTTATGGGCTTGATCGGGCTGATGGTGTCAGGTGCGACGGGTGTAGTCGATCCGATTCAGGTGTTCTCCAACGCTGTCGACAACACTCCCTTGCTTGTGATCACCCTCGTTTTCATCGCATTCGCGCAGGTCACCACTAACGTTCTCAATAACGTCGTACCGCCGACCTATGTCCTCATGGATATCTTCAAGGTCCCGTACCGGGTCGCGACAGTCCTGGTCGGGCTGCTGGCCTTCGCGACTTTCCCCTGGCTGCTCGTCCGGGAGGAGTCAGCTGATGGGCTGCAGATCTTCGTGCAGACGTACTCAGCGTTCTTGGGCCCTATCTTCGCGGTGATGGTCGTTGACTACTACTTCGTGCGGCGACGAGCCCTGAACCTGATCAAGCTCTACGATGCGTCCGGAGCGTACCGAGGTGTCAACTACACAGCGTTGATTTCGGTAGGCATCGGCATCGCTACTGCCTTCACCTTTTCGGATATTTCGTTCTACGCGGGCTTACTGCCAGCAGGGCTGTGTTACTACTTGCTGATGAAGTTCTGGCCGTCGTCTCGACGGTTCCTGCCCGCCGCTGACGACGCTGCAGGTACCCGTTCCGGGGAACGTGCGGAGCGGCGTTGAAGATCCTCGTTGTCAATGTCAATACCACTGACGCGATGACCTCGTTGATCGGCGCCCGGGCGGCCTCGGCAGCGGCTAAGGGCACCGAGATTGTCCCGCTGACTCCGTTCTTCGGAGCAGAATCAGTGGAGGGCAACTTCGAGAGTTACCTGGCGGCAGTCGCAGTGATGGACCGCGTCGTCGCGTACCGCGAGAAATGCGGGGATGACTTTCACGCCGTCATCCTGGCTGGGTTTGGGGAACACGGCCGCGAGGGCCTGCAGGAACTGCTTGACGTCCCCGTGCTTGACATCACCGAGGCGGCGGCGCACGTAGCTTGCCTGGTAGGTCGCACTTACTCGGTCATCACGACTCTTGATCGGACCGTGCCCCTGATCGAGGGGCGGCTGCTGCTCGCCGGATTGCACACCCAGTGCGCGTCCGTTCGTGCAAGCGGGCTATCGGTACTCGAACTCGACAAATCTCCTGACCTTGCGATCGATTCGATCGTCACTCAGGCGACGCACGCCGTTGAACTCGACGGAGCGGAAGTCATCATCCTTGGCTGCGGCGGGATGACCGGGCTCGATGAGGCTGTACGAGAAGCTACTTCTGTCCCGGTGGTCGACGGCGTGGCCGCGGCGGTGAAGCTGGCGGAATCGCTGGTCTCGCTGGGACTGTCGACGAGCAAGGTGCGAACCTATGCGACGCCCCGGCCGAAACAGCTACGGGGCTGGCCCTTGCGATAGTGCCGATTGGCAAATCCATCTGCGCAGGTAAACGGAAACGCTCCCCAGGGGGCCATTCTGTTGACATGTGCAGATGGATTTGTGCTGAGAGGCACGGCGTCACCCGCAGCAGTTCGGGTCCAGTACGAAGCACAGCGCAGCCAGTGACTCTCTCCGTACCCGGTGGTAGACGTTCATGCCTCGCCGCTCCGATTCGGTGAGTCCAGCGCGGCGGAGCTGACCCAGGTGGTGACTCACGGTGGACTCACTCAGACCGACCGCAGTGGCGAGATCGCAGGTGCATTCCGCGCCGTCGGGGCTGGTGAGCAGCAGCGACAGGAGTTTCACACGCGCAGGGTCCGCGAGTGACTTCAGCCGGAGTGCCACGTGCAGTGCGTCTTCGTCGCTGATGGCGCGAGCAGCGACAGGGTCGCAGCACACCGGTCTAGACATATCAACAACGGGCAAGGCCTTGGGCATAATCCCATAGTGCCAGACTTCTTGACATATATCGAAAAGGTGGGAGGATCGACCTTGTCCAAGTAATTTGACATATGTCTCACAGGTGGAGGTTCTGTTATGTCACGCATCCAGCTCGCACTCAACGTTGACGACATCGACGTCGCGGTGGCGTTCTACTCGAAGCTCTTCGGCACCAGCCCCGCTAAACGCAAGCCGGGTTATGCAAACTTCGCTGTCGCGGAACCGCCCCTCAAACTTGTGCTGATCGAGAATCCCGGCAGCGGTGGCACGCTCAACCATCTCGGCGTCGAGGTGGAATCGAGCGACAAAGTGCACAGCGAAATCGACCGACTCAGCGAGGCGGGCTTCTTCACTGAAGAACAAATCGGCACGACGTGCTGCTACGCCACACAGGACAAGGTGTGGGTCACCGGTCCCGGCGGTGAAAAGTGGGAGGTGTACACCGTGCTCGCCGACACCGAAAAATTCGGTACAAACGCCGAGTTGCTAGCCGACGATCCCGTGCACGGGTGTGCCTGCGAATCAGCGTAGAACCGCAGCGACGGGCAACTACTCGCCAAACCTCGGTCTATGCCGCCATCCCACAGCATTAGCGGTTAGGCGACGAGTGACGCAGCGTGATCGCGCAGTGATTCATCCAGACAGGGTCGAGCAGGTTAAGGCCCCACCGTAAAAACAAATGTAGGTAAGGACGTCGTTGCGCTCGTCCGCGCCCACCAGTTGCGACACAGCAAGCTCACCCACGCCGCTGAGACCGGCGCCGTTCACGCCGATGCGGATGGCGCTGTCCGGGCACTCCTAGGTGCGCGGCTTCGCGAAGTACACCAGGGTGTCGGCCGAGTCGGCAGGCGGCCACCGACCCGGCTTCGCGTCGCCGCGACAGGTGACATCGGGCTACTCCCTGGATGATGCGGTAGCGGCCGGGGATCTCTTGAAACTCGACGGCGGCCCGCGATGGTGTCGACGTCCGGGGGGTCGGTGCCGACGGGATGAGGAGTCTGTGGTCGTCATCAGCGACGATGCGGCGGGCGAACCGAATTCTCAGCTGATCCGGCGCATTCTGCTTGACCTTCACGTAACGGCAACTTTTACGGTCGAAGACGAGGCCGGACGGACCGGCCTCACGGAAGATGGGAAGCACCATGAGCTGGTCGATCGCGGATGTGGCGAGGATGTCGGGCGTCACCGCCCGCACCTTGCGGCATTACGACGACATCGGATTGCTCGCGCCCGCCCACGTGGGCACCAACGGCTACCGCTACTACGAGGATGCGCAACTGCTGCGGTTGCAGCAGATCCTCGTCCTGCGCGAACTCGGCCTGGGCCTCGCCGAGATCGCCGAGGCGGTGGACTCCGAGCCGGACACGCTCGCCGCCCTCAAACGCCAGCACGTCCGCCTCATTGGAGAGCGCAACCGACTGACGCGGATGGCCGACACCGTGGCGCACACCATCGCCGAACTCGAAGGGAAGACGGATATGACAGTCAAGATCAACCGCCCGGAGAACCTGTTCGAGGGCTTCGACCACACGCAGTTCGACGACGAGGCCCGCGAACGCTGGCCGGAGGAGTTCGAGCAGTCTCAGCGCAACACCGCAACAATGACCTCCGAGGACGTCGAGCGTATGCAGCGTGAGCTGACCGCGGCGATGATCCGTATGGCCGAGTTCATGGCCGCAGGAACCCCGGTCGGTGACCTGGCGGTCCAGGCAGAGATCCACCTGCAATACCAGGGCATATGCCGCATGTGGACCCCCAACCGGGACGCGTACAAATGCCTGGGGCAGATGTATGTGGATAACGAGCGGTTCAAGGCGAACTACGAGGAGATCGCCGAAGGCCTGGCCGAGTATCAGCGGGACGCGATGGTCGTCTACGCGGACGAGCGGCTCGGCGAATAGTCCTCGGCCCGGAACCCGGGTATCCCGGATAATGGAGCTTCCCCTCCGCGGCCAGTGCGGAGGGGAAGCTCCGAAGCCGCAGCAGCGCCAATGCGGTACCCGGCTAGCGCTCCAGATCCTGCCGAGACACCACACTAAACCGGCCGAGCCCTTGCCGCTGAGCTCGCCGCCGACGCCGACGCCGACGCGAGCGTTGCAGTAGGTAGCATTCACCAGAATCCGGCGCTAAGCGTGTTGTTCGTCGAGCGATGTCGTAGCCCCCTCACCGATTACCACGACAAGAAATCACCCGCAGCCCAACTCCCCTTCCCCAGCCAGCTACCTTGTCGGTGCCGGCGAGCTCATCTGACTCGCCTCTCATGCAGCCTTGTCAGTATTTCTGGACTGTGGCAATCGCTCGCCACACGCGCACCGCGTTCATTGGCAGCTCGCGCATCCGCACTCCCACGGCGTCACGAATGGCATTGGCAAGCGCTGGCGCGACGGGATTGTAGGGCGATTCGCTCATCGACTTCGCACCAAGTGGGCCCAGATCATCGTAGGTATCGGCGAAATACACCTCGGTCTCCGGAACATCGGCATACTGCGGAATGTGATAGTTGCGCAGTGTGCTGACCTGGGGTTCACCGTCCTGCACCGGGATTTCTTCCCACAGTGCTGAGCCCAGCGCCTGCGCTACACCTCCTTCGATCTGCGCTCGGCATTGTTCCTGATTGAGCACCGTGCCCGCGTCCGCGCTGTGCACAGACTTAAGGATGTCAACCACACCGGTTCGGGTGTCGACGGCAACCCGGAATGCGTGCACGTTGAACGCGACAGACCTGGGCGTCCCGTCGTGCTGAGCGGATGCCTCCAGTGGACCGGCGTGCGCGGCGATCTCGCTAAACTGGACCTCCCGCCCGCCACACACCACGACGCCGCCTTCGAGCCTGAGGTCTTCCGAGACGTTCGGACTCGTCAGGTCCCGAGCGACAGCACGAATTCGCGCAGCAAGACCGCGTGCCGCGTCGTATACCGCCTTTCCGGCGACCACGATGCCTGCTGACCCGAATGCACCGGTGTCATGCTCAACCAGGTCAGTATCTGACTGCAGGATCCGTACATCAGCGACAGCAATCCCCAGCACGCGCGCAGCGAGTTGTGCATGCACTGTGGTCGTGCCGTTCCCGAATTCTGCGGTACCCACTCGCACTGTCACGCCACCGGTTTCGTCAAGAGCCACCGTTGCGTGAGCGATGTGCCCGCGCGGGGGAATAGTCGCGATCATTGATGCAGCCATGCCCTCGCCCACCCGAACATGCCGCGGCACGTCGGGCACTGGTTCGCGACGCAGCGCCGCCTCTGCGAGGTCAAGACACTGATCGAATCCGTAGCTCCCGAACGTCAGGTCATCCTCGTGCAGCGCAGCATCCACAAAAGCATCACCGGGACGGACGACGTTGCGGCGGCGGAACTCGAACGGATCGATCCCGAGTTTTCGCGCGAGGTCGTCGAGTGCACTCTCGATCCCGAACATCAACTGCCCCAGTCCGTAACCGCGAAACGCGCCCGATGGCGGGTTGTTCGTATAGACAGCGAGGGCGTCAACACGTTTGTTTTCGCAGCGGTACTGCGCAACGGACTCACTGCAGCCGTGGAACATCACGCCGGGACTGTGATTCCCGTAGGCGCCAGCGTCGGACAGCACATCCACCGATAATGCTGTGAGCGTGCCAATCTCGTCCGCTGCGGCTGTCACCCTGATCCGCATCGGATGCCGGCACGCCGCCCGGTAAAACTCCTCAGAGCGAGTGTATTCATATTGCACCGGTCGTCGCGTCTTCAAGACTGCAAGGGCAACAACATCTTCCGTGAACATTTCTTGCTTCGCACCGAATCCTCCGCCTACGCGAGCGGTGAAGACACGGATCGATTCCTTGGGACGGCCAAAAATGCGGGCTAGCTCATCGCGAGTCAGAAACGGCACCTGACTGCTCGTCCGGATGACCAGCCGATCGTTGGCGTCGATCCAGCCGATGCTTGCGTGAGTCTCCATGTGGACGTGCTGCACGCGCGCCGTGCGCCACACGCCGCTAACGACAGCACCGTCGCTCTCAGCCCGAGCGACGGCGGCGGCAACATCACCGGTCTCTCCGTGCAGTTCCGCGACAATGTTGAGCTGTGAGACATCAGGGTGCAGGACAGGAGCATCCGCTGCCGTTGCCCGTTCAGCGTCAAAAACTGCCGGGAGAAGCTCATACTCGACGTCGATTGCCGCGCACGCGCGCTGAGCCTGAATGCTCGACTCGGCGACAACGGCTGCAACCCGCTGGCCGACGTGACGGACGACGCGGTCGAACACCGTCGCGTCCTCCGGGTCGTCGGTATAGAAGTGGTGGCGCGCACTCGAGTACTTCGTTGCGGGACTATCGGTATGCGTCAGAACCGTGACCACGCCCGGCATCATCTGGGCACGCGACGTGTCGATCCGCGTGATCCTCGCATGCGGGTGGGGACTGCCGAGAACAGCAACATGCAAGAGCCCCTCGACCTGGGTGTCGAGTGTGTACGGCTCCGTTCCGCGGACCACCCGATCCGCTGCGGGCGGGCGCACCGATTCCGTTTTCTCGCCGGCGAAGGCGGCGCTGATGGATCGATATCCAGTGCAGCGGCACAAGTTTCCCTTCAGCGCACTGGGCAGGTCGTTGCGCTGCTGATCTGTGAGCGCGCTTCCGGTCACCACCATGCCGGGAGTGCAGTATCCGCACTGGAAAGCCATCGCATCGACGAATTGCTGCTGGATCGGATGATCAAGACCGGACGCGGTCACGACATCCTTGCCCGCTACGCGGTAAGCAGGTGTGATGCAGGAATGCACGGGGTCACCGTCGACTAGCACTGTGCAGGCGCCGCAGTCGCCCGCGTCACAGCCCTTCTTGACGTCGAAGCAGTGCTGTTCACGCAGGAAGCTGCGCAGACACTGCCCCGGCTTTGGCTCGTCGGGCGCGACAGATCCATTGACGGTAATCATGTGGGACTGCCGATCTCAGCCAGCGACTCTTCCACGAGCAGTGCTGTGACGCTCCGGCGCCAGTCGGCCGTGCCGTGCGCGTCCGTGTACCAGGCGGTCTCCGGAATCGCCTCGTAAAGGGACATGCTCGCGGGAACGATGTACGGCCGGTCAGTCGCGCCCGATACACAGATCTGCGGACCGCTCGCCGTCACACGGGCAATCACCAGTGATCCGGAACGTCCAAGAGGCGCGAGTGAAATACGACGCAGAACTGCGCGACTCCGTAATGCCGCCGCAGGGATGTGGATACTGCGCAGCACCTCACCGGACCGCAGGGTGGTGCGGTTGTCACCCACGACGAAGTCCAGTACCGACGACGTCCGTTCCGAACCATCAGGACACCAGATGAGCAGCGTCGCATCAAGAGCGGCGGTGAGCGAAATCATCGATCCAGCAGGCAATCCCATACAGATGTTGCCCCCGACGGTCGCTGCTTTCCACACCTTGAACGAGGCCAGAAGCGACTCCGCGCATTGGCGGAACAGTGCGGTCGCGACCCAGTCCCGCGGGTACTGGTACGAGATCAGCTCTTCGATTGTGCAGGTCGCGGCGATTTCGAGACCCTCAGCGTCCCCGGGGGTGACTGTCAGCGGCGTCCAGCCCATTGTTGTCAGGTCGACCAGCCGTGTCAGATGGTTCTGCGGTTCGGAGAATATCCATGTGCCACCCGCGACTATGCCGTCGCCCTGCGCCATTCCGCGCAGGTCGTCACGAGAACGCGCGGTCACAACCGCTTCGATTGTCGGCAAATCCACTACGTCACCCCGTCCGCTGCCCGAGAACGCGCTGTGCGGTGAGCACCACCTTCGCCGCTTTCTCGGCATCAGCGGTGACCACGTTGCCTTCTTCCACGATGACACGGCCATCGACGATGAGCCTTTCGACGAGCGGCGGGGCGCCCATGACTAGCGCGACAACCGGATCGTCGATACCGGAGTGAGCGAGGCCGTCGATTCGCCACAACGCCAAATCCGCCAGCTTGCCCGGCTCGATTGATCCGAGTTCGCTCGATCTGCCCAGGACCGCAGCGCCCCCGATCGTTCCCAGCTCGAGAGCCTGCCGCGCGGTCATCGCATCAGCGCCGTCGCGTGCGCGCGCGAAGAGCAGAGCGTGCCGCAACTCTTCGACCATCGAGGTGCCTTCGTTGCTCGCGGCACCATCCACACCGAGCCCCACGTGCACACCGGCGTGAAGGAGGTCCCGGACGCGCGCTATGCCCGCGCCGAGACGGGCGTTCGACGTCGGACAGTGGGCTATGGACGTGCCCGTTTCAGCCATCATTGCGATCGCATCGTCATCCAGATGGATGGCATGCGCGAACCACACGTCCGGACCGGTCCAGCCCAGGTCCGCGACATACTCAAGTGGACTTCCGCCGAGGTGCGTCTTGCAGAACTCGACCTCCGCCGCTGTCTCCGCGAGGTGAGTGTGCAGCCGCACGCTCCGTTCGCGCGCAAGCACAGCAGATTCGCGCATCAGGTCCGCACTGGCAGAGAACGGTGAGCAAGGCGCGAGACCGATCCGCAGCATCGACGCCGGTGAGGGGTCGTGCCACTCGGCGATGGCCTTTTCACTCGCCTCGAGAATCTCGTCCGTCGACTGGACGATTTCATCTGGGGGCAAACCACCGTCGCTGCGGCCGAGATCCATGGAGCCACGCGTCGGGTGGAATCGCATGCCAACTGCTGCGGCAGCGGTGATTTCACTGCCGAGAATGTCTCCAGATTGCCCTTTGGGAAACACGTAATGATGGTCCGTCGTCGAGGTGCATCCGGTCTGCGCGAGCTGCGCAAGCGACGCGACAGCAGCTGTGTACACCATGTCCGGGTCGACACCCTTCCACACCGGATACAACGCGACGAGCCAGTTGAACAGGTCCTGGTCCACCGCGTGCCCACGCGTCAGCCACTGATATAGATGATGATGCGTATTAACGAGCCCAGGCGTGAGCACGCAGCCACGTCCGTCGATGACGGTGACACGGTCGGGCAGTTCAGGCTCGTCACCTACCGCGGTGATGAGGTTGCCCTCGATGACGACACTGCCCGACAGCTCACGCCGCTGGGGGTCCATTGTCACGATCCGAGCGCCCCGGATTACCTTCGTCACCGCCATAGTCATGAATCTAGTGATGCTGTATTACACGCTGGTGACGTTTCCCCAGGAAAGTCTGATCGCCGCCTACCGCGCGACTCCGACACCAAGCTGATCGGGCTTCTTCACTGCCAGCAAAAGCGCAAGGCCGGCGGCAAGGACAAGAATGATGCCAAGGATGCCGTAGCGGTCACCTGCGAATAGCCACACGAACAGGCCGAACAGCGCAGGTGTCAGGAACGAAACGGCGCGTCCCACCATCAGGTACAAGCCGAACATCTGCCCTTCCAGGCCAGGTGGGGTGAGACGAACGAGGAAAGTTCGGGAAGCGGACTGGATCGGACCAACCCAGAACGTGAGAACGAGACCAAAAATCCAGAACATCATCGGGCCTTCAGCGAACAGCAGCACCACACCGGCCGCGATCATCGCGGTCAGACCCGTCGCGATCACCGCTTTCGGCCCGAACTTGTCGTCGAAGAAGCCTGCAGACACCGCGCCGATACCAGCGACGATGTTCGCCGCCGCACCGAACAGCAGCACGTCAGACTCGGTGATGCCGTAGACAGTAACCGCGAGAATCGCACCGAAGGCGAACACCCCAGAAAGCCCGTCCCGGAAAACACCTTGCGCAAGCAGGAACAAGACGGTGCGGCGGTCCTCCCGGTACAACGTTTTCACGTCGCGGAAAACCTTCGCATACGACTGCTTGATGGATGCCCGCTTGGGAGCTCGCGGATCGGGTGGCAACTCGGGAATAGTCAGAAAAAGTGGGACAGCAAGGACCGCGAACCACACTGCCGCCATGATCACGACCATGCGGACATTGAAACCCTCGTCGGTACTCAGCCCGAAGAATCCGCGAGTGTCACCGTCGCCGGAAATGAAACCGAAGAATGAGAAGAGCAGCAGGAAGATCCCACCGAAATAGCCAAGTGACCAAGCAAAACCGGAAATTCGGCCGATTGACTCGGGACGCGAAACCTGACGCAGCATCGCGTAGTACGGGACGTTGGCGAGTTCCGAAAACGCGGCGGCGAGCGCCAGCAGAATCAGGCCGAGCCAGAAGTAATAGAACTCAACCTGGAACTCGGTGAAACCCAGATTGACGGTGAACGGCGCCTCACTATTACGAACAAAGAACATGCCGAACATGCACACGACGGTTCCAATGGTGAGGAACGCGAGAGTTCGCTTGCGCCGCCCAGTCGCATCGGATCGCTGCCCTGTCACGGGCGCGAGCACGGCGATGATGATTCCGCCGACCGCCATCGACCACGCCAGCCAGGTTGACGCTGCAAACGGGCCTGTGATGTTCTCACCAACCGTGTTCACCAGGTACACGGCGAACACGAAGGTGACGATCAGAGCATGGAACGACGAGTTTCCTGCATCCCATAGGCCCCACGAGATGACCTGCCGTGGCTTGTTGGCTGTCCCGACGAGTTCGTCGTTGCGACGTCCGTGTCCCTGAAGCGGGCTCGCTGTCATGGACTGAGCTTATCGGCGCGTGCCAGATTTCTCTCATTAGCTGAGGTCCAGGTCGCGTAGAGTTCAGGAATGTCAACTGGAAAGACCGCCCTGATCACTGGTGCGTCCCGCGGAATCGGGGCGGCGGTTGCTCAGGAACTCGCCGCCCGAGGCTGGAATGTCGCGCTCACGGGGATCGAACCCGAAGAACTGGCCTCGTTAGCGCGTGAAATCGGGCCGAACGCTGCGTCCTTCGTCGCTGATGTCACCAGCCAGGAACAGCTGGAGGCTGCTGTCACCGGCGCAGTCGAGCGCTTCGGTGGGATCGATGCGGTCATAGCGAATGCCGGTATCGCGTCGTTCGGTACGGTGCGCGTCACTGATCCGGAAGCCTTCGCCCGGACTATTGATATCAATCTCACCGGCGCCTTTCGCACTGTGCGCGCAGCGCTGCCAGCGATCATTGAGCGACGCGGATACGTTCTGGTGATCGCGTCCGTAGCCAGCTTCGCGCCGATTGCTGGCCTGGCTGCGTACGCCGCGAGCAAGGCGGGCGCGGAAGCGTTCTCGTCCGCGCTGGCTACCGAGGTTGACGGCTTGGGCGTCCGCGTCGGCTGCGCGCATCCGTCATGGATTGACACTGACATGGTCCGCGACGCGGAGTCTGATCTCAGCAGCTTCCAGCAGATGCGACAGGTCTTGCCGTGGCCCCTGCACTCCACCACCACGCTGGAGACCTGCGCGAAAATGGTTGCCGATGGCATCGAGAACCGGCGCAGACGAATCTATGTGCCTGGCTCCGTCCGCCTCGTGTACTGGATGCGTGCACTACTGCAGTCAGGCCCCGGACTGGCCCTTGCCAGCAAATTCGCGCGTCCGATGATCTCCCTGATCGAAGAGGAAGTGCACCAGCTGGGACGGTCAGTGAGCGAGCGAGTGGAACGGCTGTTGTAGTCACGCTGCCGAACGCTCCGCAATGTGCGACTGTTTGTGAGTGCACGTCCACCGTGGGCATCTACTTCACATCACAGGCAGCCCAGCGATCAGGAAAGCCCGTGACGCTCTCGTCTGCGAATCCGATGGCGCCCTCGTGGTCGACGCGCTCGGTCGCATTCTCTACTCCGGCCCTTACCGCAGGCTGCCAGACCGGTTCCGCATCGCCGTGGTGCGCGACCATCGGCCGGCGTTTCTGATTCCCGGCTTCGTCGACGCGCACGTTCATTTTCCACAGGTCTTCTCGGTCGCAGCATATGGCGGGGGAACGCTGCTGAACTGGTTAGATCGCTGCATCTTCCCGGCTGAGTCTCGTCTCAGTGATCCCGCGTTTGCGCGCCGGGCGGCGCAGGCGTTTTGTTCGGCGCGCATCCGCGCCGGGACAACGGCTGCAATGGTGTTCGGTTCCGCTTTCCCCGAAGCACAGGATGCACTTTTTGAAGAAACGGCACTATCCGGGTTGCGGATGGTCAGTGGTCGCGGCATTCAGACGCGTGGGCCGGTGACGGCGGCACCGCTGATGACCGGCGAGCGCGAAGCTGAGGACATGTGCCGCGCCGAGTTCGAACGTTGGCATTGTGCCGATCAGCCGGATCGTCCTGACCACGCCCGCCTGCAGGTGGCTCTGGTGCCGCGATTTTCGCTGTCCGTGACCACCCAGACCTTGCGGTGGCTGGGGGACCTCTACGACGAATTGCGTAACAAGGGGGTGTACTTCCACTCGCACCTGAGTGAGAATGACGCGCCTGGCACTGGGGAGGTTGACGCTGTCTGCCGCGATTTCGGCACCGCACGCTACCTCGACACGTATGACGGTGCCTTTCTCCCGGGCTCGATTCCTAGTGGACGATCGTTGCTGGGGAGGCGGAGCATCCTCGCGCATGCCGTGCATTGCACCGACAGCGAACTTGCGCGCCTCGCAGACACTGGAACGTCTATTGCCCACTGTCCCACGTCCCAATTGTTCCTCGGCTCCGGCACGATGCCATGGCTCAGAACGGTCCGTAGCGGGGTGACAGTGGCGTTGGGTTCTGATGTCGGCGCTGGTGACGAATGGCTGATCAGCCGCGTCGCCAATGATTGTTTCAAAGTACACATCAGCGAGAAGGCCCCTGCCGCAACAGCAATCGATCCAGCAGCGCTCCTGTTCACGGCAACTATCGCGGGCGCAAGAGCGCTCGATATGGAAGCCCGATTCGGCAACCTCGATGCGGGGAAAGATGCTGACTTCCTCGTTGTCGATCCGCGCAGGTGGGCGCCGCTGTCCAAGTCGCTCGATTCGGCCGGCGGTTCCGCGGAATCTCTTGCGTTCGCCCTGTTGATGACGATGCGGGAATCGGCGATCACCGGCGTGTACGTCGCAGGTCGCGAGATTTCGGCAGGCGAGCCCGGGGCAGGCGTTTTCGCTGGCAGTTGATTCCAGCTCCGGATCCGGCCTCGCGCGACCGCGACGATGTAGACCGTAAGACATGCGCCCGCACAGATCAGCACGATGGACACCGCAACCGCGCCCACGGCGAACGCCAGCGAATCGGAAGACGTCATCCTTCACCCCCCAAAGCGATTACCCGAGCGCATTCCTTTGTACGCGCAAATAATCGCCGTGCGTGCGATGCCACGCCGTAACAACGGCACTTCATTCGCACGTCATGCAGTGTTCACCTCGTCAGGTGAGCCAGCCGAGTTGCGGCACCCATGCACGACCGGGATCTGAAGCGTCATCCCGAACAACCGACGCCTGGATCAGCCCGTACGGCCGGTCATCCGCGTGGAAAACTTCGTTACGGTTCTCGATCCCGAAGCGCTCCAAATCGTAGAGAAAGTGATGCTTGTTTGGTGCTGAGAGCCGCATTTCGACGAGTTCGCGATGAGCCTCGAGCACGTTCTTGCCAATCGCGTAGAGCGTTTGCTGGAGGGCAAGGGAATGGTGCGTGGCGAACGTCTCCACGATCGTCCTGCGCACGGACGCAAAAACCTCGTCCCAGTCGGTGTTGATGTCCGTGAAGCGCCATTGCGCGACGAGCGACGTCGCCATGACCCGGTCCGTCGTGGGTTCCAGCACAGTGAACTCGTCGCGGAGAAAGTCACGAAACTCGGAGCCCGTTGATTTGAGGAGCACGAGATCCCGAATGCCACCAACAACCCAGATTCGTTGTGCTGCACCTGACCCCGACACAGTCACCGCAGCTGTCCGTACGTCTGGCCCGCGTCGTGTCCAGGCGTGTTCGTGTTCTGCGCCATCGACGATCGCACGGTCCCACGCGTGCTCGTCGATCTCGATGCGCGCCTCGTTGACGGGTGCCACGTCGTTGACGAAGTGCCGCGCAAGCGCAATGCCGTACTCCTCGATCGTGCCGCCGCCGTGAGTCTTCGCGAAGGCATACACGGTCTGCTTCTGCGTATCGGTCGGAAGGACGGGCGACTGGTCCCCCTCGGTATGCGCGACGGCGAAATCCCCGCGCAGTGCCGTTGAGACGGTGAGATCCCGAATCTCATGCCGGGGAGTATCGCGGTAGATGCGCACCACGCGATTTTCAGCTTTGCCGTACTGGTTCTCACCGAGAGAGATATTCACCGTTCACCCTCATTCCGTTAGTCGGACACCAGTTGCCGTAACCGGTGCAAAGTGATCTTGACCAGTTCCTCGCATGCGTTGTGCCACTCTGCCGGTTGCTCGTTTTCGAGGCGCTCGTTGAGTATCGCAAGGAGCTCGTCCGCCCGACGTCCGTGCGCAAAGACCAGGTAGACGAAACCGAAGCGCGTCTCGTACTGTTCGTTCTTCCTTGTGAGCTCTCCGATGAGTTCTCGCCCAGCGGTGGCGACGTGGGCCTGCTCAGAGCTCGAGTGGCCGGTTGCGGTTCGATCTCCGATGCGCGGGTGCCCAGCGACACCCTCGCGGTAGTCAGCATCACTCAATCGGGTGAACGCTTCCTGCGCTTCGTTCAGCAGCTCGTTCACACTGGCATAGGGCCGCGCCGCCGCGACAGTTGTTGTCCACCGCCTCGACGAGCAACAGCGGTGCAGCTCAGCGACAGCGTCGTCGTATGGCAGTGCATTGAACGCATCCAGCTTGGGTCGCGTCACGGTCACCTCCGAACTGAATCGCATGTACCACTAGATCATCAAATCGGTAGTTAGGGATTTTCGCTACCTCAATCAGGCGCAATGTGGCTCTCAGGCGAGAATGGGCGTCATCTGTTTCAGCCGAATGACGGGAAAGCTGTAGGACACATGGACAGCCAGATCAGACGCGAGAGGCTAAGGGCCATAGGCGTCGTTCTCGCGGCGGGATCAGGCCGTCGCTACGGCCGGCCGAAGATACTTGCCGAGCACGGGAGATGGCTGGAATCTGCTATCAATGCCCTGGCTGACGGGGGGTGCGCCGCCGTTTGGGTGACGACGGGCGCCGCTCGGCCTCCAATTCCGGCACCGGCACTGGAACTCTACGTCCCTGAGTGGTTCCACGGTTTGAGTCAATCAGTGCGGGCAGCGGTCGCTGCTGCGAGCACCGCAGGTACCTGCCACACGCTTGTTCTGCACATCGTCGACACACCCGATGTAGGGGCTGACGTTGTCGCCCGACTGCTGTCCGTGCACAGTGGAGTTCACACCCTTGCGAGGGTGAGCTTCAGGGGCGTCCCCGGCCACCCAGTCGCTATAGGACGATCTCATTGGCCGGCACTTACCAGGTCCCTCACAGGCGATACCGGCGCAGGAAACTACCTTCGGACACACAACGTCCACCTCGTCGAGTGCGGCGACCTCGCGACGGGTGCTGATATCGATTGGAACCCTCAGCAGACGTAGTCGTCATTTGAGCTTCGAGTTGGTTGAAGGTCGATGATGACGGGGTGCAACCATCTAATCTGATGCCCATCGGGGACTTCGCCAGGCGCACTGGCCTGACCCCGAGCGCGCTGCGGTTCTATGCCGACTCTGCAGTGCTTCTGCCTGCCGAGATCGACCCAGTTTCAGGTTACCGTTATTACCATCCTGACCAGCTGGCGCGGGCGGATACGCTTCGGCAGCTCCGTGAGATCGCCATGCCATTACCCGCAGTCAGGGCAGCTCTCGACGCGGGCCCCGACGAGGTGGCCCGGATGATCGACGAGCACGTCGCGAAGATCCTCGGGGATGCCGCCGCGGCGCGGAGAAAAGCGGCCCAGCTCACCGAAAAGCTGACAGACTTGCCCAGTTTGCTGATAGCCGTGCTGAAGGGGCCGGTGTTAGCCGACGCGGTCGAGCAAGTCTTGACCGCGACAGCCAGTGACACGACGATGCCGGTACTCGGTGGCCTCTATCTGGAGGCCAGCCCAGAAGCGGTCACCCTCACCGCAACGGACCGGTACCGGCTCTCGACGCGCACCCTAGTCCCCGATGAACCGGCATCGACCACATGGTCCGCGACCGTTGATGGCGACGGCCTGCGGGTCGCGGCCGCCGAGGTACGCCGCTGCGCAATCGTGCGCGTTGAAGCGTCGACGGGCGGAATCTGGCTGCGGTCAAGGGAGCGAGAAGATCTGCACTGCATACTCCTTTCGGAGCAGTTCCCCGACTATCGGGCGATGCTGGCAGCCGTGCCCGAGGCCACGACTCGTGCCACCGTCTCTAAGGCCCTACTCCTGCGGGCCATGGAAGAAAGCGTCCGCGAACTGATCACGCTGGACGTGACCGGCTCTGCCCTGAATTTCCTTACAGACGACAAACAGCCAAGCCAATCTCTCCCGGCCGCTGTAACGGGAGCCGCTCTGCGTATCTCTTTCCATCTGACCACGTTCTACCCGGCTGTCAGCACTGCGATCGGACCCGAGGTAATGCTCGACCTGCGCGGGCCAAACCAGCCCGTCACGATCCGGTCCGCCGACCGCGGCGATCTCACCACCTTGGCTATGCCCGTCAAACCCGATCACGACGCCTGACGCGATGTAAGGAGTACTCCGATGACAACACACCCAAGCCCCGACGGGACTATGCATGCCATCACCCAGGCCGTCATCGAAGGCAGAGCCGGCGGACTCGCGTCCGCTCGGGAAAAACTGCTCGCCCTATGGTCTGAAATCGGCATCCTCGGCGACCCCTTGCACCGCTGCACTCTCGCGCACTACCTGGCTGACCTCTACAGTGATCCCGCGGAAGCCCTGGTATGGGACGTACGCGCACTCGACGCGGCCGACGCCCTGACCGACCAACGGGTTCAGGAGCACCATGCAAGCCTGCACATCGCGGGCTTCTACCCATCACTGCACCTGAATCTGGCGGACAATTACCGTCGACTCAGTTCCTTCGATGCAGCCGCCGCCCACGCCGCCGCCGCCAGACAACGCCTCTCGAGTCTGCCCGACGGTGACTACGGTGACTCGATTCGCACTGCTATCGATGAGGTCGCCGACGCCATAAGTCAGCGAAGCACCGCACCACGCGTATCTGCACCGGGTCCTTCTTCATGATGCGCAGAATGCACCCTTGACCACCGTCGGCGACAGCTGCAAAAGCTGTCAGTGGTGGCCGCTACTATCGTTCATGTGTTCGATCGCTTACTGAGGGCCGTGGCGGAGGTGGGGCTGCCTGACGCCGCCGCAGTTCCTGACGCTGACCTCGTTGACCTGGCCGTAGCTTGGCAGCGGCTGGAAACGATCGCGTGTGAGCGCAAACTGGCTGCTGCGGCAGAGTTGTTTGATCGGCGCGCCGCCGAGCATGTCGATCCGCCGCACACGTGGCATTCGACCGCGCATGAACGTGCCGAAGCTGAGGTCGCGGCGGCACTGTCAATCGGACGGCGGGCGGCAGGACGCCTCATCGGACTTGGACACTCCCTGCGTACCCGCCTGCGAAGGACTCGCGAAGCGATGGCTCGTGGAGAATTGTCCGTGCAGCAGGTCACGCAGCTCGATTCACGCACGACAAATGTCACCGATGAGACGATCGCTGCTGTCGAAACTGAGGTCCTTTCCCACGTCCTGCAGCCAGGTCGGCACGCAGTAATCGGCCGTCGGCTGCATGATCTTGTTGACCGTGTCATTCTGCGGCATGACCCGGAGGGAATCCGGCGGAGGCGGGAACGGGCACACGCCGATAGATGCGTCGAGATCTCGCCGGTCGAAGACGGCATGGCGCATCTGTTCGCTGCGCTACCCGCCGATGGGGGCCGTTTCATCGACGGGCGCCTCACCGAGATGGCTCAAGGCGTTTGCGCGAACGATCCGCGCACGTTCCAGGCCCGCCGAGCGGACGCGCTGCTGGCGCTGTGCCGAGGGGAACACCACCTCATCTGCCATTGCGAGTCGGCTGGCTGCCCGAACAGCACCGACGACCACCGCCTGGTCGCGCGCAAGACTCTTGTACACGTAGTCATGACCGAGCAGACCCTTACTGACCCGTCCGATCAGAGCCCAGCATTTCTGGAGGGACATGGGCTGATCGACGCGGAGTACGCGCGTGGTCTTGCCGGAGACGCGACGATCCGGCCCCTGCGAACGCCGAGCAGTGGGCCCGGAAAGCGCGCGTTAGAGTACCGCCCCGGCCGCGATCTTGCTGATTTGGTCCGTGCGATCTACGGGCATTGCCAGTGGCTGAACTGCGACGTTCCCGCCTGGAACTGCGATATCGACCACTTGAAAGCATTCAAATGGGACGATCCCGAATCCGGCGGGCACACCACTCTGGAAAATCTCGGGCCGTTCTGCCGTGGACACCACCGCCTGAAGACATACGGCGAATGGACCATCAAACGTGATGCGTCCGGCGCTCTAGACTTCACCGCGCCCACCGGACACAAGTACTACACCGACCGTACCGGTCCGATCCAGCACATCACCGGCGCAAACACGCGGCCACCCAGCAGAGACCGTCAGACTGCGGGCCGCTCCACTACGCCAGACACTCGCCGCGCCGCCCGCATCCGTGCCGAACGCCGACGGAACCGGCAACGCAGTGAACAAGCCGCTGGCAGTGAAGAACCGTTCTAACGCACAAGGGTTCACCATGGCGCGTGTTGCTGGCCCTCACCTGTTGCCGGTCACGTGCTCCATCACCGTGCGCAGGTTTATGCGTAGTTGTAGCTTTCCAGCGGGAACCGCTCAGCTTCACGGTGCGCGGTGATCGTCGACGTGGCCCGCAATATCGCCGCCTCGCCGTGCTGGTTGAAGTAGTAGCTGCGCGAGGTTTGGCAATTGCCCTGGTAAAACACAGAATCGCCGAGTTTTTCAGTCATCCGGTCGAGGTACTCCGCGTTGGCTTCTTCTGTGACCTCGAAGGTCGTCGCGCCGCGTCGCTTCACTTCGTTGAGGAGCCGTTTCAGGTGCTTCATCTGGACCTCAATGGTTGTGAAGTACGAGAGGCCACTGTAAGAGTAGGGGCTCGCCAACGTGAGGTAGTTCGGGAACTGCGGCACGCTGATGCCTTCGAATGCCTGAAAGCGGTTCTCACGCCACCACTTACCGAGGTTGCGCCCTTCCCTTCCGATGATCTCGATCGCAGGGAAGTTGACGTCCCAAAGGTTGAAGCCTGTCGCCAGGATGAGCGTGTCCACGTTGGCTTTGCGGCCATCCGCGGTGACTATCCCGTCCGGCTCGATGCGCTCGATAGTCGAGGTCTGTAAGTGAACATTCGGCTTGTTGAAAGTCGGAAAGTAGTCGTTTGAGAAGGTGGGTCGCTTGCAACCGAAGTCGTAGTCGGGCGTGAGTTTGCGGCGCAACTCTGGGTCCTTCACCTGTGCACGCAGGTGAAGCTTCGCGACAGCTGCGGCGGTGTTGTTGAGCAGCCGTGCCTGCCGGAAATGCAGCACTGCGGTGACCATCATTGCTTCCAGAATTGCGGTGTTCACGGCGCGGGCAGCGCGCTGTGTGAACGGCAGTCGCGCGAACAGTTCCTGCACGGGACGTGGGATCGGGGCGTCGACCTTCGGAGTCACCCAGATTGGGGTCCGCTGGTACACGGTCAGTTCGTCGACCTGCCGGGCAAGTTTCGGGATCAACTGGACCGCGGTAGCGCCGGTTCCGATGATCGCGGCTTTCCGGCCATTCAGATCATAGGAATCATCCCAGGCCGTTGTATGGATAATCTTGCCATTGAAGGTGTCGATGCCGGGGATATCCGGTGTGTGCGGCTGCGAAAGGAAGCCCGTGGCGGTAAGAAGGTACCGAGCAGTCACAGATTCTTGGCCCGCGATTGACACTGTCCACTGGCGTGCTTCGTTGTCCCACACACCACCGCCGACCACGGCACCGAACCGCATGTACTGACGCAGCTCGTATTTATCCGCCACGTGGTCCGCGTACTGCTTCAGTTCGGGCCCCGGGGCGAAGAGCCGCGACCAGTGCGGGTTCGGTTCGAACGAGTACGAATAGGTCACTGACGCGATGTCCACGGCGAGGCCCGGATACCGGTTGACGTGCCACGTCCCACCCAGATCGTCTTCGCGTTCGAGAATCAGGATGTTGCCGAGCCCAAGTTCCTTGAGCGCGATCGCCGCGCCCATTCCGCCGAAGCCTGCACCAACGATCACGGCGTCGTACTGCGGTGCCATAGGTTCTCCCTGTCCAGTTTACGAACTTCGTTGTCCGTAAATACTGAGACAGAATGTACCAATTAACCGGTCACGCGTCGATGCTGAAGCTAAACGAACTGCTGAACCACACGATCAACAATCTTGTCGAATGGTTTCGGTGCTTTCGTCAGCCCGGTCCCCAGCCGCATCGCATAATCGGAAACCGCTGTCGGCGCTAGAGAATTCAGCAGCACTGCCCCGATCGCATCCGTGCCAACAAGGTAGCGACTACGCGGACGGGCGCTGCTGAGGGCACGCCGAATGGTCTGCGCGACAGGCGTCGGCGGGGGCATGTCCGCTACGCCAGCTTCGATCTGATCGACCATGGCGTACGCCTCCTGATATGCCGACTTCTCGCGCTCAGGCAACGCCGAGAAAGCCGTATTCCAGACGCCGGTCCCGTAGCTGCCTGGCTCGATGAGGATCACCTTGACACCAAAGCCTGCTACCTCGCGTCGCGCAGCGTCAGAGATTGCTTCGAGCCCATATTTGGACGCTGCATACCATCCGAGAAACGGCAACGCGACCCGGCCAGACATAGACGAAACGTTGACAATTCGCCCCTCGCCGCGCGCACGCATAGCGGGAAGCGCGAGCCTCATAAGCCGCGCGGGGGCCAGGAGGTTGACGTCCACCTGCCGCCGCGCGAGTTCCTCGCTCACATCCTCAATGGCGCCCGCCTGGGCGATGCCCGCGTTGTTGACAAGTGCCCACGGTCCACCATCGGTAGTCGCCGCGATCTCCTCGAACGCTGCCTGCGTCTGCTCCTCATCTGTGACGTCGCAGAGAACGGTCCGAACGCTTACACCCGCGCGTTCGGCGGCATCCGCGACAGTCTCGGCGCCGTGCTCGGACCGGACCGTCCCGATGACATCAAACCCGCGTCCTGCGAGTTCGACTGCTGTAGCGAGGCCGATACCGCCGTTCGCCCCGGTGATGACGACACTCTTCCCCACTGCACTCTTCCTCACTGCGCCCTCCTCATTCCTGGGTACTCAACGCACCACTCGATACGGTAGTCGTCTTTGAGTTCACCGCAGCGGCACAAGCGACGATGTCGCCTATGAGGTAAACGGCGAAAATGCCGACCACGATCCACTGATTGAACTCGGCGGGGCTGCCGCCAAGCGCAGCAAGGAACGCCGGGCTGACGATGGGACTCGCCATCGCCGCCCACACCAGCACACCGAAAATAGCGAGGTCGAGCATGATAGCGAGGGCAGCCATGCGCAGCGTCCACTGCCCGTGTTTTATGCGGTACACGTCGATTATCAGCACGCCGGCGAACAAGACACCGATCGCGGGAAGCCAACCTCGCCACAGATATGGGTCCAGTATCGGAACCACAGAGAAAAAGTGCTGCCACGGCAGAAACCCGAGCAGCAAAACAACTGCTACCAGCGATATCACCGCATCGGGACGCGACGATGTCAGACTCTCGCGGCTCAGATCGTCGGGACTCCATGATGTCCGGAAATGCCGGTGCCGACCGCCCGTTCGCTCGGCGATCGCGAAAACCACCGTCGTCCAGAAGACGAGCTGGACACCGATAAAAAACGTCCCCAGCAGCGTCGCCCCGATAACCTGCAGCGGTTCGCCGTCGTCGATCACCACCCTGGGCAAGGCGATGATGAGAGCCACAACCGGAAGAACCACCGGAACCAGCACCTTCAGGAGTCGCACATAGTCGGGATACATCGCAGGACCGATGAGATGCTGTGCAGCCCCCGTGTATTCAGCGGCAACGCCCGCCGGGTCGCCCAGTTGATTCAGGGCATTTCGTTCAGCCTCACCCGGATCAGCAGCACCGCGATCCGCGATCATATCGGCGATAGTCGCACGCAGCTCCGCCTCCACCTCGGGGCGAAGCGTCCGCGGCAGTCGCTGGAGAACCGCCGCGATGTACTGCTCAGAAGGGCTGCCCACTCCAATACCGTGTCACATTTCGTCTGGTATGCCGAAATAGCGCGCCGGGCAATGTATGTGAGGATTCACCCTTCCGCCCAAATTGTCCTTGCTAACGTCAGGCTACAAATACAAGATCGCTTGAGCGGAGAGCAATGAAGCGGCAGACAATGGCGGCCGGTGCTATCAGTGCCGCTGCGATGCTTGTCATCTCGCCAGTAGCAGGTGCGAATACGGTCGATGGGCAGGGAGGCGGTTACGCCGAGTTTGCCGTATCAGGAGCCGCGACAAACTGGACCGGAACGATGTCGCTCGGCGGCGGGTTCCCCCAAACAACTTTCACCTCGAGTGCGCGCACAGCACAACGAATCGGGGGGACCACCAACTGGCTCGCCGCCAGTTCTCCACCAGGTGCGAAATACGGTTCGAGCCGAAACCTCCCTTACCTCAACGTGAACCCGCTCAGCAGCACGGCAGCGGATCCGCAACCTTCAGTCACCACATATTCATTCTCCAATCCCACACCTGCCGAGAATTGGATGTTCACACTCGGTGACGTCGACGCCGACTATGTGGTTGTGTCCGCTCGCGGTCGTGACGGCGATGCAGTTCCCGCCGCAGCGCTGGGATTTCGGGGCACGTTCAACTACTGCCTCGGCCCTGGCTCCCCCTCGTGCTCCCGGCCAACTGATGAACCAGTGTGGAATCCGGTGACGGGTGAGTTGCGTGGCCGCGGCAGTGACACCGACGGGGCGGCAGCCTGGTTCGAGCCCACCGTGCAACTGACCTCCCTGCGATTTGAGTTCCATAGGCTTTCAGGCACCCCCATATTTCAGACATGGTTCGCGACAGTTGCCCGAGACATCAACGGCCGCGTCTCCGGTTGCGAAGAGGCGTCTGGCAGCCCCGGAGATATCCCCGTAGCGCTACTTCGCGATGGCGTCGTGATCGCGGAAACAACCACGAGTGCGGACGGCACATATGCGTTCATCAATTATCACGCCCAGTCCGGATACACAGTCGAGGTGGATGAACCTGCAGGGTGTGTGGCGGATCGGCCATTCGTGCCGGTGAGCACCGCTTCGACAGATGCGACAGGTGTCGATTTCGTCCTCCGCGAGCGAACGGCTGAAGACGACGCGATGGATGAAGTCACTGACGAGGTCAATGAACTAGCCGAGTCCCTAGATCTGCCGATTGATATCGGCACACTCCTGACACCGCCAGATCTCACGCCAGGTGATCCAGGAAGCCTGGACGACGTCATCCAGTGGAAGCGGGGCCTTCTCCGCTGGTGACGGACGGAGTCACTGCATTGCGAGAAAGTCGCGGAAGTCCGTCGCCGGATGGCCAGCGATGCGCTCAACTACATCGGTCACGATGTCGAGTTCGCCCGTAGCGGCGGCAGCGTACGAGGTGACCCAGCCATCAAGCTCCCACTGCTCCGCGTCAAACACCTCGCGAGACGCATATGCTTCCTCGAGCGTCTCCGGACGATAAGTGACCGTTCGCCCCGTAACCTCTGTGATCATGTCAGCCGCCTCGTGCATGGTGAATGCGCGAGGACCAGTAACGTCATACGTCTCTCCGTCGTGTCCGGGCTGCGTGAGTACCGCAGCGGCGACATCAGCGACATCGTCACGTGTAACCGCACCTAGCCTGCCGTCGCCCGCGGGTCCGCGGATAACCCCGTCGTCACCAGCGAAAAGCGGCAACACATCCTGGTACATGTTGTCGCGCAGAAACGTAAAGTCGAGACCACTTGCACGGATTGCCTGTTCCGTGTGCCAGTGGTCGCGCCCGAACGTGAATGTGCAGTCAGGAGCGGCGGACACGAACGAGACATACACGATGCGGCGAACCCCAGCTTCTGCTGCAGCCTCAACCACGCGGCACTGAATGTCCTTACGGTCCCGCGATTCGGGGGCTGAAACGAAGAAGAACGTGTCTACGCCTTCGAGTGCGTCCCGCATCGTATCGAGGTGCGTGAAGTCACCGAGTGCGATCTCTGCGCCCGGCTCGCGTACTTTCTCAGGGTTTCGCACAATCAGGCGGTGCCTCGCGTCGGACGCTGCCAGACGTTGAGCGACCCGGCCGCCGATCTGGCCCGTCGCACCGCTTACCGCAATCAGTCCGCTCATATTCGGCACGCTACCGCGATGTTCCCATTCAGGGGATACTTCGATCAGAGCCAACTTCAGCTTGCTGCATGAAGGGCGTGGCTGCGGACGTACTCAATCGCTGACTGCACAGCTCCGATCAGAACGACATCAGCACCGAGCGTCGAGGCGACGACACGGGGCGGGACACGCGTGTACTTCCCAATACTGCCTTCGATGGCCCGGATCACTGGCGCGCACATTCCCGCTACCTCGCCAGCGATGATGATCGTCTGTGGATTGAGAACGCACGCGACGGTGGATAGCGCGATCGCGAAGTGATCACCCAGCCGTTGGACGATGTCACAGGCGAGCGGATCGTGGTTCGCGGCGGCGCTAAACACGTCCCGGGCGGAGAGCGCGTGCCCGCCGTCCCCCGCGATGCCGGACAGCGATGACTTACTCCCCTCGTCAAGCGCCTTTTCAGCCCACCAACGGGCTAGCGCTGCCATCCCCAGCGACGAGTAGACTCCCTCAACACGTTCCAGGTACTCCAACTCGCCGACTCCGCCGCTGTGGCCGCGCTGCAGAACACCATCGAGGACGACGCCAGCACCGAGGCCCTCATCGGCGAGCAAGGCCACAAAGCTGCCTTCTGGTTCGACTAGGCCGGCGTGCTGCTCAGCGCGGGCGGCGAGGTTCGCATCGTTTTCGATTAGAGCGGGCCAGCCCTGGCCGTTCTCAATAACCCGGGCAGGATCGATACGAACGGTTTCCCAGAAGGGGTTGCCAGGCGGCACGTTGCCGTCCCTGTCGACGGGCGCCGCGACGCCGAGGCAGACTGCCCGCACTGCGCCGGGAGCTACGCCCGCTTGGCTGAGAGCATCTCGGACCACGGATCGCACGGGCGGTAGCCGGTCGGCCGCGAGATCACCATGCGGAAAGTTGGTGCTCCCGCGCCCACAAACCGTGCCGAGGAGGTCAGCAACGACGGCGGTGACAGCGGTGAAGCTGAGGTCGATCCCGACTACATAGCCCGCGTCGGCACAGAAGGCGAACTGGCGCGCGCGCCTGCCACGGATTGCCGCCCCAGTGGGATCGGGGCCAACCTCACGGATCCACTTGAGAGCGAGGAGGTCATCGCATACCCCGAGCACAGTCGCACGGGTGAGACTAGTCCGCTCGATCAACTCAGCGGCTGTGAGGATCTGGCCTGGTCCAGCCGTCCAGAAGATGTCGAGCACCATCCGGAGATTCGACGTACGCAGAAGTTGCGGTGATGTTGCCGCCCTGCCGGGATACATCCCGCCTCGCCCTCCTGACTCCGCGTGCATTTCTCACCTTCCCTTGACATGCATCACCATTATGTGACGATAATGATTTAGATCACAAATTTAGAGTCTCAATTAAACATATTGCAGCCTTCCACACTTCCCGACGGCCAGGAGAAAGACCCATGGATCACCCCGTCAGCCACACACGGATCCGCCATCGAAGAGGTATCACTGGAGTCGCCACCTCGATCGTTCTGCTAATCGCAGGTGCACTCGGATGCTCTGGGATGGGCACAGGTGACGACTCCAGAACAGTCACTATCCGGTTCTTGCAGAACAAAAGTGAAGTGATTGGTTACTTCAACCAGGTCATCGCCAAGTTCGAGGCGGAGAATCCCGGTATCCGTGTCATCCAGGACAACAACGAGGACGGTTTCATCCCCTCACTCGTACGCAACTCCCCGCCTGACGTGGTCACCCGCGGGTGGGCTTACGCGTCAGGCGACCTAGCCCGGAGGGGCGTCTTTGAAGACCTGTCTGGACTCGCTGAGGCTGGGAGGATCAACCCCGACATTCAGTCCCTCGTGGCCGAATGGGGACTGAGCGAGCCAGACACGATTCCAGCGCTGCCATACTCACTTACCGCGGCTGGGGTCATCTACAACGAGGACTTGTTCGAGGAGCACGGCGTTCCGGTCCCCACCACGTGGGACGAATTTGTCGCAGCCTGCGAAACCTTCAACGCTGCCGGTGTGACTCCGATTTACGGCACGTTCAGAGAACCGTGGACGGTAGCGCAGGGCGTATTCGATTACGTTGGCGGCGGCACGGTCGACGTTGAAGAGTTCTACTCCGCCCTCTATGCGGAAGGCGGCGACTTCGGGCCACACAGCCCAGTCACCTTCAGCAATACCTTCGCCGACACGCTGGAAAAGATGGACTACGTCCTTTCCTCATCGCAGCCGAACGCCGCCGCCCGCAACTACGTCGAGGGCAACGCCGCATTCGCCAGGGGTGAGGCAGCGATGTATCTGCAAGGCCCCTGGGCGCTATCCGAACTTGCCAATGCGAACCCAGACCTGCGTGTGGGAACCTTCCCGCTGCCTGCCACCAATGACCCTGCAGACACCAAGGTGCGCGTCAACGTCGACCTTGCGCTCGCCATCCCCGTGGGCGCAAAACACCCCGAAGAAGCGACGAAGTTCATCGAGTTCCTTTTCCGCGAGGACGTGATCAGCGCCTACAACGACGACAATTCAGCTTTCTCCACGCTCAGCGGGGCCCGTGCTCCGGAAGATGCGCGCATCGCCGGACTTGCCCCGTACATCGACGAAGGCCGCTTCTATCAAGGGCCCTCGCAGTACCTGCCGCCCGCGGTCCCTGTCGAGGGAAACTTGCAGGTCTACGTCTTGAACCGGAACGGCGAAGCACTACTGCGCAACCTCGACGACGATTACCGGCGCGTCGCAGCCCGCAACGCCAACCGCGGAACCCTGTAGGTCTCCTCCTCACTCTCCGGAGCTCCCCATGACTAAAGCAGTACTTGCGCAACCCCCGGCTAGCACGGAACAGGCACCCCCGCGGCGCCCGAAGAAACGGATCGACCGCACCTACTACTTCATGCTGGTCCCCGCCGTCGCCTTGTTTACGTTCTTCCTGGTCCTTCCCTCCGTCATCGGTGTCACGTTCAGCCTCACCAACTACGCGGGTTACGGCGAATGGCGGTTCATCGGATTCGGGAACTATTTCGCGATGCTTGACGACCCCGCGATTCTTCGGGCCTACGGCTTCACGTTCTTCCTCGCCATCGTCGCCGTCATCGCCGTGAACATCTGCGCGATGGCTATTGCGCTTGGCCTCAACGCGAAGATCAAATGGCGCGCTGGCATCCGCACCATCTTCTTCATCCCCATGGTGCTATCCGCGATCATCGTCGCCTACATCTTCAACTACATCTTCTCCACCGGCCTGCCCACAATCGCCGAGGCCCTCGGCTTCACCCCGCTAGCGTCGAGCCTGCTCGCCAGCGAGCAGTGGGCGTGGGTGCCGATCGTCTTTGTGACCGCCTGGCAGGCCATCCCCGGCGCAACGATCATCTATCTCGCTGGCCTGCAATCAGTCCCGGAAGAAGTGTATGAGGCCGCCTACCTTGATGGCGCGGGAGCCTGGCGGCGATTCGCCAGCATCACACTCCCACTAGTGGCCGGATACGTGATGATCAATATCATCCTCGGGTTCAAAGGCTTCCTCGGTGCCTACGAAATCATCGTGGCTCTGACTGGCGGGGGCCCTGGCAACGCCACCACAACTGTCACGATGCGCATTCTCGGTGGCGTAACCGGTGGCGACTACGCATACCAGATGGCAAACGCAGTGATCTTCTTCATCATCGCCATCTCCATCTCCCTCGTCCAGTACCGAATCCTCAACCGGAAGGGGATGTCGCTGTGAGCACCACGCTTGCCACCCACGCACCCGCGGAACCTCAACCGCGCCGGAAACGGCGCCGAACCGCAAACCGAGTCAGCTGGCCCATCACCCTGCTGATGCTCGCCGCGTCCCTCACGATTCTGATCCCGCTCTACTTCACCATCGCGATGGCGCTGAAAACGCCACGGCAGGCGATTACAGGCAGCGGGTTCGAACTGCCCAGCCCCATCGCTCTGGACAACTTCTCCCGCGCCTGGGAGACGGTGGACTTCGGCCGGGCACTCATGGTTACCTCCCTGGTCACCGTGACAACGGTTCTCGGCGCGATCATCGTAAGTTCAATGGTGGCGTACGCGATCATCCGAAACTGGGAGCACCGACTGTTCCGGTACTCGTTCATCTACCTGCTGGCCGGGTTGTTCATCCCGTTCACCGTGGTGATCCTGCCGCTGATCAAGCAGACCTCCGTCCTAGGACTAGATAACCCCGCGGGCGTCGCTCTCATCCACATCGTGGGCGGCATCGCCTTCAATACGCTGCTGTTCTGCGCGTTCCTGCGGTCCATTCCGACCGAGCTCGAAGAGTCCGCCCGCATCGATGGCGCATCGACATGGCAGGTGTTCTGGCAGGTCGTGTTCCCGCTGCTCGGTCCCATGAGCGCAACGGTCGGAATCTTCGCGTTCCTCAATTCGTGGAACGACTTCATCCTGCCCCAGATGCTGATCGCGAACCCCAGCCTGCAAACCCTGCCCGTGGTGCAACACATTTTCCAGGGCGAGTTCAACATCGAGTACAACTTGGCGTTCGCGTCCTACCTAATGGCGCTCGGTCCCACCCTGATTGCCTTCATCATTGCGCAGCGCTGGGTTCTGTCGGGTGTCATGCGCGGCGCAATCAAATGACCCCAGCAATGCGCCACAAGCTCAGAAAGGAACTTCCATGATGACCCGCTCACTGGCCGCCGCTGACGTGAGGCTCGACCCCAGCGGGGAGGACGCGAACTGGTGGCGCCAGGCCGCTGTCTACCAGATCTATCCCCGCAGTTTCGCGGACGGCGACGGTGACGGCATCGGAGACCTCGCTGGCATCATCTCCCGCGTGGACTATCTGGCTGCGCTCGGTGTCGATGCAGTGTGGATGAGCCCGTTCTATCCCTCAGCGCTGGCCGACGGCGGATACGACGTCGACGATTACCGCAACATAGACCCCCGCATTGGCACTCTCGAGCAGTTCGACGAACTCGTCGCCAAGCTGCATGCCGCCGGGATCAAACTGATCATCGATATCGTGCCGAACCACAGCTCCGACCAGCACGAATGGTTCCGGGCCGCACTGGCAGCAGGCCCTGGGTCACCCGAGCGGGAGCGCTACCTCTTTCGCGACGGCCTCGGCGTAGACGGCTCACTGCCACCCGCTGACTGGCAGTCAATCTTCGGCGGACCGGCGTGGACACGAATCACCGAACCGGACGGCACTCCCGGGCAGTGGTACCTGCACACGTTCGCCAAGGAGCAGCCCGACTGGAACTGGTCCAACCCTGAGGTGCGGGCAGACTTTCTGAAAACCCTGAAGTTCTGGGGCGATCGCGGCGTCAACGGATTCCGGATCGACGTGGCCCACTGCGTTGCCAAGGACCTGCCACCCACTCTTCCTACTGAGGCTGAACTCAGGCGAGCGGGGGCTTACCCGCCCGGCCAGCACCCAGTCGTCGACCGCGATGAAGTGCACGAAATCTACGCTGAGTGGCGCGCGCTGTTCAACACGTACAGCCCACCGCTGACAGCCGTCGCTGAAGCCTGGGTTCCCGCCGAGCGGCGCGTGCGGTACGCCCAGCCCGATAGTCTCGGACAGGCTTTCAACTTCGACCTGCTGCAAGCGGTCTGGAGCGCACCCCAGTTCAACAAGATCATCTCGGACAACCTCGACCTAGCCGCCCGTTCGGGCGCGTCGAGCACCTGGGTGTTTTCTAACCACGATGTCGTGCGGCACGCGACCCGCTACGGGCTGAAGTACTCAGACGATGTTCTGCGCGCGGCAGTCGAGGCAACGCTCGCTGGAAAGCAGGCCGCTGATCATCCAAACGGTAAGGACTGGCTACTCACTGGCGGTACCCAACCCTCAGAGGATCGCGACCTCGGACTTCGCCGCGCCCGCGCGGTCAGCCTGCTGTCGTTCGCCCTGCCGGGCAGCGCCTACCTCTACCAGGGTGAGGAGCTGGGACTGCCTGAAGTCGCGGATATTCCTGATGGTCGACGTCAGGACCCGACGTTCTTCCGGACCGAAGGGGCGGAGATCGGACGCGACGGCTGCCGAATCCCAATCCCGTGGACCGTCTCAGGCACCTCGTTCGGGTTCGGAACTCAGAGTTCACATCTGCCTCAACCGGGATGGCTCGCCGAGTACGCCGTAGAGCGACAGGAAGCAGCCGCGGGCTCGACGCTTCAGTTCTACCGGACAGCGCTGCGGTTGCGCTCCGAACTTCTCAGCGGCGAAGAGTTCGAGTGGGTCAAGGCAGGTCCGGGCGTCGTTGCGTTCCGCCGCCCCCACGGCTGGCTTTCGGTGACGAACTTCAACGAGCAGCCTGTGCCTGCTCCTGAAGGGCTGGTGCTCATTGCCAGTCAGCCACTCACCGTGTCAGGAATCGTGCCGCCAGACACCACCGTGTGGATCCAGGAAAACACGTAACCCATAAGACATTTCGCCCTATTAATCGGACCGACCGGCACGTTCCTGCCGGTGAAGGGAACTTAAGACAATGCAAGCCATCACATTTGACCGCGTCACCCGCCTGCACCCAGGCGCGGAAAACCCCGCCGTCGATGCATTAGACCTACGCGTCGAGGAAGGCGAGTTTCTCGTTCTCGTCGGCCCCTCAGGCTGTGGCAAGTCCACGACGCTGCGGATGCTCGCCGGGCTCGAAGACGTCACATCTGGCAGCATCCACATCGGCAGCAAGGACATCACCGACGCCAGCCCGAAGGACCGGGACATCGCCATGGTGTTCCAGAACTATGCGCTCTACCCACACATGAACGTCGCACAGAACATGGGCTTTGCCCTGAAGCTGGCGAAACGCCCGAAGGACGAGATCAGCAGACGGGTAGCCGAGGCAGCGAAGCTGCTGGACCTGACCGACTATCTCGATCGCAAACCGAAAGCGCTTTCGGGCGGGCAACGGCAGCGCGTCGCCATGGGACGGGCGATCGTGCGGCAGCCTCAAGTGTTCCTCATGGATGAGCCGCTTTCCAACCTGGACGCTAAACTGCGCGTCTCCACCCGAACCCAGATCGCGCAGTTGCAGCGCCGACTCGGGGTGACGACCGTATACGTCACGCACGACCAGGTGGAAGCCATGACCATGGGCGACCGGGTCGCGGTGCTCAAGGGCGGGGTGCTTCAACAATGCGCGCCTCCGCGCGAACTGTACCGCAGCCCAGCCAACGTGTTCGTCGCCGGATTCATGGGCTCACCCGCGATGAACCTCTTCACCGCGCCCCTGACCGATTCGGGGGTCTCTCTTGGTGATCAGCACATCCCAGTCAAACGTGACATCCTGGCACAGGCCACCAACCAGGAGTTGATGGTCGGCGTGCGCCCCGAACACCTGACTCTTTCTGCCGACCAGGGCATTCCGATGGAGGTCGACGTCGTCGAGGAACTCGGCTCCGAGTCCTTTGTGTTCGGCCGGGCGATCATCAATGGCTCCCCGCAACCACTCGTAGCGCGGGTGGACTGGCGCAACCCACCGGCAAAAGGCGCGATCGTCAACGTCGAGATCGACCACAGCCACGTCCACCTGTTCAGTACGACTGGCGCGGGCGAACGCATCGCTGCGTAAAACAACGTCAGGTAGGCGTGGCTGAGCTCCATTCCGTGCACTGCGCCTACCTCGACAAGGCTAATGAAAGGTATAAGCCGCCAGATCTAGTATGGAATTCGTCACCGGCAGCGCAGTGAGGATTCCGCAATGACGCGACTACACCAGAGGACTCCAGTCATCGCGATCATCGGCGCGGGGTTCGGCGGGATTGGCATGGCGATCCGGCTGAAACAGGCCGGATTCTCCGAGATCGTTCTCTTCGAAAAGGCTGATGACGTCGGCGGAACATGGCGGGAGAATACCTACCCAGGCGCGGCGTGCGACGTACCTTCCCACCTGTACTCATTTTCGTTCGAACTCAAGCCAGACTGGACGCGCCGGTACGGCGAACAAAGTGAGATCCTGGGGTATCTACGTCACTGCGCCGACAAATACGATGTCAAACGGCACATCCGCTTCAACACCGAAGTTGCCGACGCTGAATTTCGCGAAGAATCAGGCAGCTGGGTGATCCGGCTTACGGACGGCACGATCCACACGGCAGACGTCCTCATCTCCGCATGCGGACAGTTGAGCCGTCCCGCATATGGCCGGATCCCTGGTCTCGATTCTTTCACTGGTGAAGTGTTCCATTCGGCCACCTGGAACCATGACTACGACCTGACAGGTAAGCGGATTGCTGTCATCGGAACTGGTGCTTCCGCAATCCAGTTCGTCCCCGCCATCGCTCCGAAGGCGAAGCAGCTCACGGTTTTTCAGCGCAGTGCTCCACACGTCATTCGGAAAACAGACTTCGCTTACCCGCAGTTGCTGCAGACGCTGTTCCGGCGAGTCCCCGGAACTCTGCGAGCGAGCCGCTGGGCCACGTACTGCGAGCTGGAGCCGCGAGCCCTGATGTTCACGAAATTCCCGGGAATCGCAGCGCTGTACGAACGCAAGTTCCTGCGAAATTTGCATCGTGAAATCACTGACCCGGTCCTTCGGGAGAAGCTCACACCTAGCGACCCGATCGGGTGCAAGCGGGTGCTGCTCTCCAATGACTGGTACGCCGCACTGCGCCGTCCGAATGTCCACGTGGAAACGGCCCCAATCACCACTGTCACGCCAGCCGCGGTCGTCACCGCGGACGGCAACTCCCATGAGGCTGATGCGATCATCCTCGGTACGGGCTTCCAGGCCAACGACTTCCTCGCCCCCATGCGTATCACGGGACGCCAGAGGGCCGACCTCAACACCGTCTGGCGCGACGGCGCCGAAGCCTACCTTGGGATCACCGTCTCGGGGTTCCCAAACTTGTTCCTGCTCTACGGACCGAACACAAACCTCGGCCACAACTCAATAATCCTGATGCTCGAAGCGCAGATCAATTACATCCTCGACGCTATGCGTCACATGCGCGACGCGAAACTCAGCTGGCTCGACGTGAAACCCGCGACACAAAATGCCTTCAACAAAACCGTGCAAGAGCGCATGGCGTCTACGATCTGGGACCGCGAGTGCACAAGCTGGTACAAAAACGACGCCGGTAAAAACACCAACAATTGGCCGGGCTTCACGTTTTCCTACCGTGCGATGACGCGCAAGCTGGATACCGCTGACTATCACACGGAGCCGATGCGAGCCTCAGTATCGTGACTACCGTGAAAATTACAGACCGTCTGAGCCCTCGCGCCATGCGACTCGGAGTTCAGCTTCTCCTGCGTCCGGTGCTGAATCCAGCAATTCCGGTGCCGGTGCAGCGCAGACTGATTGCTGCAGTAGGTGGTGCGTCGTTGCTGCCACGGAACACTGTGGTGGAGAAGGTCACGCTCGGCACACGGCCAGCAGACCGTATCAGCATCCGCGGTATCGATGCCGCTGGGTCAGTGCTCTATTTACACGGTGGCGGCTACACCGTCGGCTCGCCGGCGACGCACCGGCCACTCGCTGCCCACCTGGCGAAGGCTGCGGGCGCGACGGTCTACTCCCTCGACTACCGCCTGGCGCCCGAGACGACATATCCAGGCGCTGTCGGTGACGTCGTGGCCGCGTACCAGGCTCTCCTCGAAGACGGCGCGCACCCCGGCACAATTGTGATTGCGGGTGATTCCGCAGGCGGCGGACTCACGATGGCGGCGCTGCTTCGCATTCGCGACGCGGGAATACCACTCCCCGCAGGTGCGGTGCTGCTGTCTCCCTGGCTTGATCTGACGCTCGACCAGCTTGCCGACCGGACCGACCCGATGCTGCAGGTTTCGTGGCTGCGTAAATGTGCGGAACTGTATGTCGGCAGCAAGGACATCGCGGGCGCAATCACCAGCGAACTCGATCCGCTCACTGCAGACATAAGTGGATTGCCCGCGCTGCTGATCCATGTCGGTAGCGACGAGATTCTGTTCAACGACTCGGAACGGCTCGCTGAGCACGCGCGTGCAGCCGGGGTACCTGTCGAGTATCGGGTTTTCGACGGTCTATGGCACGTGGTGCACCTGCACGCCGGACTGGTTGCCGAATCCACAGCCGCAGTCGGCGAGGTCGGCCGGTTCATTTGGGAAGCTATACAGCGATAGCGGTGTAGTCAACGAGGCTAGAATTCAGAACTCCTCATAGTGGCGCGGGTCCTGGCCGTTGACCCGCCAGCCATTTTCCAGCGACGAGATTGCGGCGAGGTCGTCTGGGCCAAGCTCGAAATCGAAGACCTCTAGATTCTGCTCTAGGCGCGCCCGTGTCGACGCTTTCGGGAAGGTCACTATTCCCTGTTGCATGTGCCAGCGCAGAACCACCTGGACCGGTGACTTTTGGTACTTCTCTGCGATCTTCCGCAGCGCGGGCTCTTGCAGCAGGTCCCCCGCATTCCCTAGCGGCGACCACGCCTCGGTCACGATGCCGCGAGCCGCATCGTCAGCGCGCTGAAGGCGCTGTGGCTCCCGGGGATGCAGTTCGATCTGATTTACCGCTGGCACCGTTGACGAATTCTGTGCCAGCCGTTCGAGGTGTTCGGCCATGAAGTTCGACACCCCGATTGCGCGCGTCTTGCCCTCCGCCAGAAGCTCTTCCATGGCGTTCCACGATTCGATGTACTTGCCCAGCCGTGGCAGCGGCCAGTGAATGAGATACAGGTCGACGTAGTCGACACCGAGGCGGTCCAGGCTCGCATCGAGAGCTTTTTTCGCGGAATCGAATCCCTGTTCACTGCCACGCAGTTTGGTTGAAATGAACGCCTGCTCGCGCGCAAGACCCGAGTCCCTGAAGCCCCTGCCCACGCCGACTTCGTTTTCGTAGCTCGCAGCGGTGTCGATCGAGCGGTATCCCACGTCAAAAGCAACACGCACGAGCTGCTGCGTGTCCTCGTCGCTCATGCGCGCCGTACCAAGCCCCAGCTGCGGGATCGTCATCGGCTCGCGTGTGCCGTTCATCAGCGCTATCTGTGGGACCGCCATTAGGGCACCTCTTCGTTGAACACAATGCCGAGTTCGGAGCGGATCGCATCTAGCGCCGCCATGGTGGTGATGGAATCGGAAAGCGGACGCACATCGCTTTCCGTTTTGCCTTCAGCGATGCCGCGCGCCACCGCTGAAGCCTGGAAGTGCAAGCCTTCGTGCCCAATTGCTGGCTCGCTGTACTCGAGGCGGCGACCGTCTGGTGCGGTTAGCGAAAAGTTGCCCGGGAGCATGAAGGGACCGTCGATCGTGAGCACACCTTGAGTGCCGGTGATCACAGCTGTGCTTGGCGTGAACGCGAAGAGCGTCGTGTGCAGAGACGCGAGCGTCTCGTTCTGGCCTTCGAAGACAGCGGCAATCTGCCCATTCACTCCGGTGGGCGCGGGTGTTCCAGATGCTTTCACCTTCAGCGGCGCTCCGAGGACTGACGTCGTAAGCGCGACTGGATATGTGCCGAGATCGAGCAGCGGTCCACCCGCTAGGTCCTGCCTGAAAATCCGGTGATCCGGCTCGAAGTGCTCGCCGTAATCGATGTCGACAGAGCGGATTTCGCCGAGCACACCGTCAGCGAGTACCTGGCGGATCACGTCGAATTTCGGCAGGAAAAACGTCCACAACGCCTCCATACAGAACACACCCTGCGCACCTGCGAGCTCCGCAATGTCCCTGGCCTGCCGTGCGTTCAGTGCAATCGGCTTCTCGATCAGCGTGTGCTTGCCGACCGTCAGGGCGAGAGTCGCGCAGGCGTGGTGGTGGTTGTGCGGCGTCGCGACATACACGACGTCGACGTTGGGGTCACCAACGAGTTCGTCGTACGACCCGTGCGCGCGCTCGATCCCGAAATTTTCCGCGAACTTCGCCGCGCTTCCCCGGGTACGCGATCCCACAGCAACGACCTGCTGGCTGCTGTGTTTGTGCAGCGCATCAACGAATCGCTCAGCGATCCAGCCGGTACCGACAATGCCCCATTTTAGTGGGGGCGCTTCCCGTGAATCAGGGGTCCGCGGCGCGGGGAGGGACGAAGGGAACATCAGATCTCCGGAATTGTGACTGTGACGGTCTTTCCGCCGCTATTCATGGACGTGACAACAGCTTCCGCGACGGCGCTAGCGGCGAGTCCATCGCGGGCGGTCGCCAGTGGCGTGGGGCTACCGCTCATGATGGCGCCGACCCACGCTTGCAGTTCGCGACGGTAGGAATCCGCGAAGCGTGGCCGCCAGTCGCTCGGGTATCTGGTGCCGCGACGGCCAGACACGTCGACGGTCGTGTGGTCTGGCTTCGTCACTTGCACCGCGCCCGTCTCGCAAACGACCTCACAGCGAACGTCGTAACCGAATGCCGCGTTGATGAATGTTTCTGCTGTCGTGAGCACTCCGTCAGCGGTGCGGAGCAGCATGAGCTGCGGATCTTGCAGCTTCTCGGGTACCCGGCCGGAACGCTTCGGCGCGTGCCAGCTCACCTCCACGATGGGCGACCCGAGAAGCCATGGCACAGTGTCGAACTCATGGATGGCAGAGCCAGTGATCGAGAACGCTGAATCTGCACCTGGATACGATTCAACGTTGCGGTGGCTGAAGTGTACGAGCAGCGGCGCACCGAGATCACCCGACTGCGCCACAGATCGGAGCTCGGCGAAGGCGGGATCAAACCGCCGATTGAAGCCAAGCGAAATCAGTCCGGCGCCGTTCTCGGCCGCAACGACCCCGGCGGCTTCGTCGGACGTCGGCGCCAACGGCTTTTCACACAGCACCGGCTTCCCCGCCTTAACACATGCGGTTGCGAGTTCCGCGTGCGTCGAATCGTGGGAGGCAATGATGACGGCATCGACGTCTCTGTCGTTGATGAGCTCCATGCCATCAGATGAGACCGTCGCCGACTCAATCTCAGCGCCGAGCTGAGCGGAACGCTCAGCGTTGATGTCGGTCACTCGAGTGACCACAGCGTTGGCGACCATTCCGTGGAGGGTTCGCACGTGGTCGGCTCCCATGACCCCTAGCCCGATGACTCCGATTCGTACCGGCATCACATGCTCCTCAACGTTTCGACGTGAACGAAGTCTCCCCCGGATTGCATCGACGCGACAGCCGCATCTGCCACCGCGCTCGCAACCAGCCCATCGTGTGCATTGGCGAGTGGCGATGGTTCCCCTGCAGCCACCGCATCAACCCATGCTTGCAACTGAAGCCGGTATGCGTCGGCGAAGCGAGGACGCCAGTCCGGCGCGTAGCGAGTGCTCTGCTGCCTCGCAGCATCGACGACCGTCCGGACTGGTTCGGCAAGACGGACGACATGGGTCTCGCACACTACCTCGCAGCGAATGTCGTATCCGAAGCGTGCGTTGAGATAGGTCTCGACGGTGCTGAGGACCCCGTCCTCTGTCCGGACCAGCATCAACTGGGGATCGTTCAGCCCATTGACATGTGACGATTGCTTGCCCGCATGCCAGCTGACCTCAGTGATCGGGGAGTCGAGCAGCCACGCGATGGTGTCGAAGTCGTGGATCGCGGAACCGGTGATGGACGTGGCGGAATCAGCTCCCGGACCTGAGCGCACGCCACGGCTTCGGGTATGGACGACCAGCGGATTCTCGATTCCTGCCTTCAACTCGACGTAGCCGGGATCGAAGCGGCGCATGAACCCCAGTGAGATCAGGCCACGCCCGTTCTCGTGCGCAACGACCTCAGCAGCGCTTTCAAGGGTTGGTGCAAGCGGTTTCTCGCAGAGGACCGGTTTGCTGGCTTCTAGACAGGCAAGAGTGAGCGGTGCGTGCGTCGCATCGTGCGAGGCGATCACGACCGCGTCCACATCCGGATCTTCGATCAGTGTTTGGCCGTCTGGCGCGATGCTCGCCGTCGGTATCTCCGCTGCGATCTCCGCCGCACGTTCGGCGTTGATATCAGCAACCCGCGTCACAGTGGCGCCGGACACGAATCGATGCAGCGTGCGGGTGTGGTCGGCGCCCATGTTTCCGAGGCCGATCACTCCTACCCTGATTCCCATGTCTCGTACTTCTCCCATGTCGTTTAGTGCGTGAGCTTGCGCGCGGCCTGTGCTCTCAGCGCGTCCTCGAATTGCGGCTGCGGCCACTTCTCCCTCAGTGCGCGCCACACCAGTTCAGCCTGGGATTCAGGGTTGAGCGATCCGACCGGTTGATCACGATCGAGGCTGGTCGGGAATGGGTACCCCTCAGCCGACGCGGCGATGACGTTGTGCAGGGCCGTGTCAGGGACTCGTTCCTGACGTCGCTTCAGCAGCGTCGGGTACAGAGCAGAGCTGATCCGCGTCCGGTCGACTGAACCCAGCGCACGCCCGAACGCTGACGAGATCTGCAGGAGGTTCGCCATGCGCCTGACGTCAGTTGAGTGATTGGACCCGGCACCGTGAAAGAGTGCTGGGTTGAAGAAAACGGCGTCGCCCTTCGTCAGAGGAAGCTGGACATAGTGCTCGTCGAAGTACTCGCGGAATTCCGGTAGTTCCGCAGCGAGATAGCCGGGAACGTAGCGCTGCGAATATGGCAGGTACATCGTTGGTCCGGTCTCGACGGGCATGTCGCAGTGCGCGACCGCTCCCTGCAGCGTCATGAACGGCGACAACTGGTGTACGTGGGCGGGGAAGTGAGCAGCGAGGTCTTGTTCCATGAAACCGAGGTGGTAGTCGCGATGCGGTGACTGTGCCTTACCACCGGGATTCACGACGTTGAGGTCAGCGATGATCTGATAGTTCGGACCTAGCCACGCGGTCGCGACGAGCGGGATGATGTCGTTCGCGAAGTAGTCAGCAAATACATCAGGGAAGCGCACAGCAAGCTTCTCGAGTGCGCCCCAGAGTCGTTCGTTAGCCCCTGGCGCAGCGAAATGATCCCCCTGTTTGATGCCCGCCGCGCGCTGCTCAGCGAGCAGTTGGTTGTATGCGTCGGTTGCTCGGTCGATGACCGTCGTGTCCTGCCATGCCTTTTCGAAGACAGCGATGCCTGGGCCTTCAAGCAGTGCGTGGGCGAGTTCCGTCTGGACTTCCCTCGTCCGCCCCTCAGCCAGCGCTGCGCGCATCGTGGTGCTGTAAATCGGCACGTTGCGCTCGATGCTGTCGGCGAGCGGGTAGTCCGCGGGTGTGGTGGCCTGTTCGACACAGTCACGGAACTCGTCGAGTGAACAATCGGCTCTTGTCAGCCATCCGGTCCGGACAGTGACAGCGGGTTCGGGCAGAGCAAGGCTCATGGTTTTTCTCCAATCACAGCAACAGCCGGTTAAGTTCTATTCTTGAGTGGCACAACCCGTCATTCAACGGGTGAAACCCGTCAAAAACCTGTCAGGAAACCCATATGAGGCATCCCTTCCGCATTCGGGAGATCGCCGAGCAATCAGGCTTGAGCGAATCGACGGTTGAGCGTGTTCTCAACGATCGCGGGAACGTACGGGAAAGCACCGCCGAACAGGTACGGATCGCAATCGCTGACCTTGAGCGCCAGCGCGCTCAGCTGCGTCTCGGTGGGCGGACGTTTCTAGTCGACGTGGTGGTCGATTCACCGCCACAGTTCGCGGAGATGGTGCGGTCCGCCCTGGAATCAGAGCTCCCGTCGCTGCTGCCCGCCATCATTCGTGCGCGCTTCCACTTCACGGAAGACGCCTCACCCGTGGAGATGAGTGCGCTGCTCGCGAAGATCAGCCGGCGGAAAACTCACGGACTGATTCTCAAAGCACCGGACTCACCTGTGGTCGCAGAAGCGATCGATACAGTTGGCGCACCGGTGGTCACGCTGGTTACCGACCTGCCAGCGAGTAAGCGCGTCGCGTACGTGGGGCTCGACAACCGAGCGGCTGGCGCGACGGCCGCTTACTTGATGACTCAGTGGCTCGACGATCGGCCCGGGGATGTGCTCGCCGTACGTGGCAGCGGTTTGTTTCGTGGTGACGACGAACGAGAAATGGGCTTCCGCTCGCTCCTCCGCGCCACCGATCCCCAGCGCCAGCAGTGCGATGTGCTCGACCCCGGACGCTCCCCCGAGCGTCTCTACCGGGATGTGCGAGAACTTCTCGAACGCGAGCCTGGCATCCGGGGCGTGTACGCAATGTATTCGATGGGGCATGAGGCTGTGATCCGGGCATTCAAGGACAGCGGCACTCGTTACCGCGCATACATCACGCACGACATCAACGAGGAAACTCGTACACTCCTGCATCGTGGAGAGATCTCCGCGGTGCTGCACCACGATATCCGGGAGGACGTACGCCGCGCTTGCCGCATCATTCTGCAATCGCACCGGGCTCTGCCAGGGCCGATCATCAGTGCGCCCTCACCTGTCCACGTGGTGACCCCGCATAACGTACCGTTCACGATGCGCTAAGGCCCTCGTTGCCCTGAGACCCCGTAGCCTCATGGGGAACAGGACAGACTCACAAGTCGTTTCGGCGGATTTTGTCCCGTTGCTTGTGAGCCTGCCGCCGGGACCGTTGGGCTACGCTCGCCCCATGACACTGGTCACCGTCGATGACGTGCGAGGTGCCGCGACCCGGATCGCCAGCGACGTTATCAGAACACCGCTCCTCCCCTGTGCGCGCCTGTCCGACGAACTTGGTCTGCGGGTTCTCATCAAACCGGAGAGCCTGCAAAACACCGGTAGCTTCAAGGTGCGAGGAGCCCTCAACACCCTGCTCACGTGGAAGGAGAACGGCACACTCCCCGAGGGGGTCGTCGGCTTTTCCGCAGGGAACCATGCCGCTGCAGTTGCCTTCGCGGGTCAGCGGCTCGGTGTGAAAGCGATCATCGCAATGCCACACGACGCGGTCGAATCCAAAGTCATCAACGTGCGGCGCTACGGTGGGGAAATCGTGCCGACTGACGACCTGTTGGGCACCACTGAAGAACTGGCCTCGCGCTATGGGTATCCCCCGCTGCTGCCGTTCAACCTGCCCGAAGTCATCGCTGGTCAAGGCACAGTCGGGCTGGAAATCGCCGAAGACGCTCCCGAAGCGGCCGCGGTGATCGTGCCAGTCGGTGGAGGTGGTCTAATCAGCGGGATTGGGGCGGCCGTGACGGCACTAGCCCCGTCGATGCGCGTTATCGGTGTGGAGCCGGAAATCTCCAACGCGCTGTCCCTTGCGATGACGCACGGTGAAGTGCGCGAACTGCCCCGTGCCGAGCGCACCATCGCCGACGGCCTTGCGGCGCCGCGGGCCGGGAACCACACCCTAGAGAACGCGCTCGCCTACGTCGACGAAATGGCAGTGGTAAGTGAAAATGCGATAGGTGAAGCGTGGGCTGACCTCGCGGATTCGGCGAAGCTGATCGTGGAGCCAGCCGCGGCGGTGGGGCTGGCAGCGTTGCGGACCGGAGCTGTCTCATTGCCAGCCGGCTGCACCGTCGTCCTCGTCGTGTCAGGCGGAAATGCCGACTTGGTGAAGTTGGCCCAGGCCCGGATGGGCTGAGCCAGCGGGTGCGGCCCGGGTTTAACAGGGAAGCACTGCGGGTACCGCTCCCCCATGGCTGAATACCGGATCATTAACTCGTCCAAGGAAGTCGTCGAAAGCACCAAACTGCACGACGCGACAGAGGCCGTCGAATGGTTCCGAAACAACCTGCCCAACGGTGCCGACGCCTATCGTCTCGAAGTGCAAACTGACCAAGGGGACTGGGAAATGCTCGATGAAACCGAGAGCACGTAGCGCACAGAACCGACGCACCTAGAACCCCAGCGCGTAGTACCGTCGTCTGCGTGGGACGAGCGGTTGAGGAGTCGAATCGTCGCATGCTGAGGGCGCGCGACATGATCGACCGCGCCTACGCCGATGACCTCGACATCCCAGCGCTCGCCCGCGCAGCACACGTGTCGGACGCACACTTCATCCGCACATTCAAAGACACCTTCGGCGAAACACCTCACCGGTACTTGCAGCGCCGCCGAATTGAACGGTCGATGTTCCTGCTCCGCGAAACCCGCCAGAGCGTTACGGACATCTGCTTCGCCGTCGGTTTTTCCAGTCTCGGCACGTTCAGCAGAACATTTCGCGCGATCATGGGTGAATCACCCACCGAGTATCGACGTCACACCGCAGGGCTCCCCCCGGTACCTACGTGCTTCGTCATGAACTGGTACCGCCCCAGCACTGAAGTGAAGCCCGCCCCCCAATAGTGAGCAGTTTTGGAGAAGCGTGCGCTTCAGCCTGCTCCGTAGTGTTACGGGCATGGCAGATCAATTGGTAACTGGAACAACCCATTCGCAGCTTTTCGTCCTCGACCAAGATGAAGCACTCGACTTTTACGTCGGCAAGCTCGGCTTGGAGGTTCAGACCGACGCGGACATGGGTTTCATGCGCTGGCTGACCGTCGCCGTCCCCGGCGATGCACGCCACGAAATCCTTCTCATGAAGCCTGGCCCTCCCAACCACGACGAGGCTACGGCGGAACTCGTACGTGAACTCCTCACAAAAGGCGCCCTGGGCACCGTCATCTTCGGCACAGACGATTGTCAGAAGACCTTCGACGAACTCGAGAAGAAAGGTGTCGAATTCACGCAGGAACCGGTCGAGCGGTTTTATGGCACCGACTGCTCCCTCCGAGATCCCTTCGGCAACCATATCCGCATTACGCAACGCGCCTTAGAGCCCGTCACAGTCCCCACCAATCCCAAGTTCTGACGAGCGCCACCGGCTACCCTCCGAGTATGGCCAAGGCCAATTCGGCAGCGCCGGTGGAACTCGAAGTCGGCGACCGCGTCATCAAACTATCGAGTCCCGACCGCGTGTACTTCTCACAGCGCGGCGAAACAAAACTCGACCTCGCGAAGTACTACATGTCCGTCGGAGATGGCATCGTCAGGGCACTTCGCGAGCGTCCGTGCATGCTGCACCGCTTCCCGGACGGAGTCGACGGTCAGAAAGTCCATCAGAAACGCCTCCCCCGCGGAGCGCCGCCGTGGGTGGAAACGGTGCGGCTGCACTTTCCGAGATACAACCGGACCGCGGATGAACTGTGTGTCACGGAACTCGGCAGCGTCATCTGGGCCGTCCAGATGTCAACCGTGGAGTTTCATCCCTGGAACTCGCGCCGCGCGGACACTGAGAAGCCGGATGAATGGCGTATCGACCTTGATCCGATGCCCAAGTGTCCATTCTCGAAAGTACGGCGGGCAGCCGAGGTCAGCCACGAAATCCTTGAGGAGCTTGGGGCCGTCGGATGGCCGAAAACGTCTGGCGGCCACGGGCTTCACATTTATGTCCGCATCAAACCGGAGCATGGCTTCGCTGAAGTGCGACGCGCGGCGCTCGCGTTCGCACACGAAGTCGAGCGCCGCCTGCCCGACGACGTCACCACCGCCTGGTGGCGCCGGGACCGGTCACCGAGTGACCTCTTTGTGGACTACAACCAGAACGCACGCGACCACACGATCGCCGCGGCGTACTCCGTGCGCGGTAACCCGCGCGGCACGGTTTCGGCTCCCCTGAAATGGGATGAAATACCCGATGCCGAACCCAATGACTTCACCATCGCATCCATGCCAGACCGTTTCGCCAAGTTCGGCGACCTCCATGAGGGCATCGACGACGCGGTTTTCGATCTGCAGCCGCTGCTTGAGTGGGCCGACCGGGACGGCTTAGACCAATAACGGTTCACTGCTACTGTCATATCTGCCGTGGTGCTCGGGAAATCGGTGTGAAACCGGTGCGGCCCTCGCCACTGTGATCGGGAGTGAAGGTTCGTTCTGCGCCTTTCAGGTTTCTATCTAGGCGTGGAGTCACTGAAACGGCAACGTTTCGGGAAGGCAGAACCCTCGCGGCAATTCCCGTCAGCCAGGAGACCGGCCACGGCCAGCGTTATCCGATTCCACGAGGACCTGGAAGGCGGTCACTGTGACCATCTCTGCTTTGGCGTACCTGCGCACCGGTGCGCTTCTCACTACCGCTGCATTAGCACTCGCAAGCTGCAGCAACACCGAACCCGAAACCGTCGCCCATGTCGGCGAGGGCACCACTCGCGGCAACTGCGGCATCGACATCACCGCCGACGAACCACCGCAGCGGATCTACGCGGCCTATCAGCCAGCAATCGAAGTCGCGCATGCGCTGGGTGTCAGCGACCGGTTGATCGGCACGGCGTTCCTCGATTCACAAGTCCTGCCGGAATACGAAAACGCGCAAGCGGATGCAGCCTACGTGGAAAGCCTGCCGAGCCGGGACGAACTCCTTGCACAGAACCCCGACTTCGTCTTCTCCGGCTTCAACGGTGTCTTCGCTGAGTCCTCACAGAGCAGCGTCGGCACGCGAGCAAGCTTGCATAACCTCGGCGTCGGCACGTGGATTCTCAGCCCCCTCTGCCCGAGCTCTGACGGGCTCGCCGACGAGGCAATCGACCCCGCAACAGTGCGTTTCGACAATGTATACGCGGATCTGCGTGACTTGGGCGCTCTCTGGGGTGTGGAGGAGCGGGCTGAAGCAGTTATCGCCAGCCTCGAGTCACGTATCGCTGCCGTGGGCGACGCTGTGGCGGGCGCCGAACGGCCGTCTGTCGCAGTGGTGAGTCCGCGGGCTGACGGGACGTTCAGCATCGCGAGTGGCACCGACTTCATCACCCAGATCATTGACGCTGCCGGCGGGGTGAACGCCTTCTCGGATCTCACGGAACGGCGTAACATACAGATCGGCGCTGAAGAACTCATCCAGCGAAACCCGGACGTCATCCTCACCAGCACGTGCTGCGACGCCTCATACACCCGAGACGATGCCCTCCCCGATGTCGAGAAGATTGTCACGTCACCGGCGCTCGCGAACCTCACCGCGGTGCAGAACGGAACTGTCTACGCGTTCCTTTTCGCTGATCGCGCCGCGAGCGTCCGTGCCGCCCATTCGACGGAACTCGTCGCGGAACTCATCCATCCTGATCTGTTCGGGGGGTAGCGATGGTCGGTGTGGCTCATTCGCCGCAGCGCACCACTCGCGATGCCGCAGCACCGGCAACCGGACTCGCCCGGCGCGGTGTGACGCGCGGGGCGGGTCTCCTCTTCGCCGCGTTGCTCCTCGTCACGACGTGTGCAGCGTCGATTCTCGTTGGGAATCACCCACTGAGTCTGGACCAGGCTGTGCAGGCGTTCACCGACTACCAGGGCGCTGACACGGACCTGGTGGTCCATCACATCCGGCTGCCGCGCACGCTCGCGGGACTGTTCGCTGGAATCGCGCTCGGGCTCGCTGGAGCGGTGATGCAGGGGCTGACCCGCAACCCACTCGCGGGACCAGGGATTCTGGGCATCAATGCGGGTGCCGCGTTCGCGGTGGTGATCGCGATGAGCGCCCTAGGTGTGACGGCGCTGAGCGGGTACATCTGGTTCGCGTTCATTGGGGCCGCAGTTGCGGCTGTATTCGTATATGTCCTGGGTTCACTCGGGTACGGCGGGGCAACCCCCGTCAAACTGGCTCTCGCTGGCGCTGCTTTCGCCGCACTAGTCGGGTCCATGACCACCGCGATCAGTCTGCTCGACCGCAGCACATTCGACGACTTCCGATTCTGGGTAGTCGGTTCCCTTACCCGAGCCGACCTGGGGTCTCTGTCCACTGTGGTGCCATTCATGCTGGTTGGCGCGGTGCTGGCGTTCGCTGTTTCGCGCGCGCTGAACTCTATTGCGCTGGGGGATGACATGGCCCGCACGCTCGGAGCCAGACTCATCCTCATCCGCATATCTGGCGCGCTGAGTGTTGTCCTTCTCGCAGGTGCCGCCACCGCCATCGCGGGGCCCATCGGATTCATCGGACTCGTCGTGCCCCATATAGCGCGCGCAATCGGCGGTCCCGACTACCGCTGGCTGCTTGTCTGGTGCGCTGTTCTCGCGCCCACAGTGCTCCTGATTGCGGACATCCTGGGACGTATCGCGGTGCAGCCGCAGGAAATCCAGGTGGGCATCGTGACAGCACTCGCGGGCGCGCCTTTCTTCCTGTATCTCGTCCGCAACCGGAAGGTGGCGAAGCTATGACAGTTCTGCCAGCGGGCACTGTGCTGCTTAGTTCACCGGACCGGCGGATGACGTTCCGCCTGCACCAGCGCTCAATTCTGATCACCTGTGTGCTGGCCGTCGCGGCCGCGGCCATCGCCGTCTGGTCGCTGACGCTCGGGCACTACGAGATGGGCGTCGCCGACATCATTCGCGTTATGACCGGCGGCGGCACCCTCATCGAGACAGACGTGCTGCTCAACGACCGCCTGCCGCGAGTAACTGTTGCCCTCCTAACGGGGGCTGCGTTCGCGCTGTCCGGAGCAATACTGCAGCGGATCGCCTCGAATCCGCTCGTCAGCCCGGACGTCATCGGAATCAACGCGGGCGCGGCGTTCGGTGCGCTCGTGGTCATCACCGTCATCGGCGGGTCCGGAATCCACATAGTGGCCGGCGCACTCGGCGGGGCCGTCCTCGCGATGACGCTGATCCTCGCTGTCGCGAACAAAAACGGCCTGACCGGATATCGCCTCGTCCTGGTGGGTATCGGTGTGAGCGCAATGCTCTCATCGGTCATTTCGCTGATTCTGACTCGCGCGAACATTTATCAGGCGCATACCGCCGCCATGTGGCTCACCGGCAGCCTCGCTAACCGCGCGTGGACGCACGCCGTCATCATCGGCGTGACGTTAGCGGCTTTGACGCCCGCGCTCACGTATCTCGCGAGATTCCTGCGCCTGCTCGAACTCGGCGACGAACTGGCTCACACGCTGTCGGGCCGTCGCGGCTCCAACCGTGTCGCGCTGGTGATAGTCGCCGTGACGCTCGCCGCGATGGCAACTGCCGCCGCTGGGCCCATAGGGTTCGTCGCTCTCGTGGCTCCCCAGATCGTTCGCCGCCTTCTAAGAGAACGCAGCCCGGGCCTCATCCCGGCAGCAGCGGCAGGCGCACTCCTCGTCGTCACCGCTGACCTTGCCGCGCGGCTCATGTTCCCCGCAGAGCTGCCTGTCGGTGTCGTCACTGCCATCATCGGCGCGCCTGTTCTCGTGTACCTTCTTGCTCGCGCAACCCGGATCGGACATGCTGGATGACTTCCCACCTCGCGACCACAAGCCTCACTCTCGGATACGGCGGTCACACCGCCGTCACCGACGTCACCGTTGCGTTCCCCGCGGGCGAGCTCACTGTAATCGTCGGCCCCAACGGCTGCGGCAAATCAACGCTGCTGCGTGGGCTGGCGAGGCTGCTCAAACCCCAGATGGGAGCAGTGCTGCTCGACGGTACGAACATAGGCGACTTACCGGCTCGTTCGCTCGCACAGCGGCTTGGGATGCTGCCGCAGCAGCCGATTGCACCCGATGGAATCACCGTCGGCGATCTGATTTCTCGCGGCCGCCATCCCCATCAGCGATGGTTCCGGCAATGGAGCGAGCGTGACGAGACCGCTGTGCGGCGCGCAATGGAAGCAACCAGCGTGACCGAACTCGCGGAGCGGTGCATCGACGAACTCTCCGGGGGCCAGAAACAACGCGTCTGGATTGCTTTGGCCCTCGCGCAGGGGCCCGACGTGATGCTTCTCGACGAGCCCACAACATTTCTGGATCTGGCTCATCAAATTGATGTTCTCGACCTGCTGCACGATCTCAAGCCGCGCACCATCATCGCGGTGCTGCACGACCTGAATCTCGCTGCACGCTACGCCGATCATCTGGTCGCGATGAAGGACGGCCGTGTCGTCGCCCAGGGGACGCCCACGGAGGTGGTCAGAACCGACGTTGTCGAGGAGGTGTTCGGGCTGCCCTGTTCGGTGATCAACGATCCCCTCGCTGGGACACCGCTGGTCATTCCGGCTGGACGGAAGGTGACAGCTCGGTGAAAACAGACGAGTCACGCAAACGCTGCACTGTCCTCATTGCCCGCCCCACCCCGAGCGGCGTGGACCTTGCCTCCTTGCAACGCCTCGCAGACACGGTCGGAGCAGAATATGCTCTGCTCGATCAGGGCGAGCCGTCGATTCATTCTCGACTCGACGAGGCCGCGACGCGGTCACTAGCCGTCACGCTTGTTCCACTCGCGGTACCCCGTGATCGCTATCTCGAGACGTGGATCGCGCGGTCGGTCGCTAACTGGCGCGAAACCCGCGAGACTCGACTGGACGTCACAATCACTGATGGTGTTGACTCCACTTCCGGACTCACGGCCGCAGTCGAGCACTTGGCATCACAACCGGGGCGGGCGATCACCGCGAGCCCGCGAGCGTTCCGCAGCCCTGCCTGGTCTGATATGCCGGAGCACGACCGGCATATCCTGATTTGCCGCGGCCCACGTTGCACCGCCTACGGTGCGGGTGGTGTGTTCCGGGCTGTGCAGGATGAATTTCCCGATGCGCTCGTCACGCCAACTGGCTGCCTGACACCATGCAACCTCGGGCCACTCGCCATCAGCTATCCAACAGGGCGGTGGCACCCGAATCTCACCCCTGAAACCATTAGCGATCTATGACGCACTAAATAAATAATTACCGCCGGTGAATAAATTAATGGCGCATCTATTTTGCTAATCTAAAGATAGACCACATGGTCCGGTCGGGGCGAACTATCCATACCTCGGCAAAGGAGTCGACCAATGACACTGACAACCCGGTCACGGGCTAGCCTCGTCGCTGCGGCAGCAGCCGTCGCGCTCGTCATCAGCCCCGCAGCAGCAAGCGCCTGGTCATTCGGCCTCGGAGGCAGCGCAGGTGGAGGCACGTCCTTCAGTTGCTGCTCAAGCGGCGGCGGGTCGGTGAGCGGCGGCGCAGACCTCAGCGGCAACGTCGGCAAATGGTCACTAGGCGGCGGTGGCAGCGCAGGTCTCAGCTTCGGCTGGGGGCACTGACATAAAACGCGGTTTGATTGCGGCCAGCAATTCCCTGGCCGTAATCAAACATGTAGGTGGAATGGTTTCCCGGCGAGCGCCATTAATGCCTCGCCGAGAGCTTCACTCTGCGTGGGGTGCGCATGAATGAGCTTGGCCGCCGCACTAGCGGTAACGCCGAGGCTCACTAACGCCTGCGCTTCGCCAATCAACTCGCTCACCCGGTCACCGACGAGGTGCAAGCCTGCGATTTCGCCCTCGACTGCCACGACCTTCACACCACCGGCTGTGCCGAGAATCTGGCTTTTACCATTACCGGCAAGGTCGTAGACGACGGTCTCCACGGAGTTCCCGTAGCGCTCCCTCGCTTGCGCTTCTGAGAGGCCCACCGAAGCGACCTCCGGACGCGAATAGGCCACGCGCGGAATCTTCAGATCATCGATCACCTCTGGTTTGCACTCCGCGATGTCTTCAGCCACGAAAATGCCGTGCTGGTAACCACGATGAGCGAGTTGCGGTCCGGCGACGATGTCACCGGCGGCATAAACCCCCGGGACGCTGGCGCGCAGCCTCTCATCGGTGGCGACGAACCCGTTTTGGAGTTCGATGCCTGCGTCGGCAAAGCCTTGCGTATTCGGCCCCCTGCCTACCGCGACAAGAAGTATCTCCGCCTCGAGTTGTTCACCGGACTCGAGGGTGACCCGCACCGTGTCCTCGTCTTCGATCACCTCCGTGATCGCGGTGCGGGTCCTCGTCTTGATCCCCCGTTTCCGGAACGCGCGGGCCAGCTGTTTCGATGCGAACTCGTCCTCGCCGGGGAGCAGCTTGTCCTGCGCTTCCACTACCGTCACGGTAACGCCAAGAGATGCCCACGCGCTTGCGAACTCGCACCCGATTACTCCACCGCCGAACACAATGACGTCGTCGGGAAGGTACGAGAGGTCAAGAGCGCCGTCACTGGTGACGACCCGATCGCTGAGCCGGATACCTGCGGGCACTTTGGGCGACGATCCGGTGCATAACACCAGATAGTCACCCTGAATCACAAGTCCGTCCACTGTCACTTCGCGTGGGCCAGTGACCTGTCCCTCGCCGTAAACGACCGTGATTCCGCTCGCATCGATCAGCCCGCGCAGGCCGTTGTGCAGGCGGCCGACAACGGCCTCACGGTAGCTGCGCAAAGCGTCGACACTCACGCCGGACATCGATGCCTCAATGCCATACCGGGACGCTTCCCGAACTGAGTCTGCGGTTTCAGCCGCATGGAGCAGGGCTTTCGTCGGAATGCACCCGCGGTGCAAGCACGTCCCTCCGAGCTTGCCCGATTCAATAAGAATGACGGGCATTCCGAGAGCGGCTGCCCGTAAGGCGGTCGCATAGCCGGCAGATCCCCCGCCGAGAACGACGACATCTTTGGTCACGAGAGTCTCCTTCTGTGCTGAGATAGGGCGTCGCGCGCCTGGGCATGCAGTCGGCCCGCGCGGTAGGACGAACGAACAAGGGGTCCCGACATGACACCCAGGAAGCCGATTTCCCTGGCGAGGCCAGCGAGTTCGGTGAATTCGTCTGGCGGGACCCATCGCTCAACCGGATGGTGCCGCGATGTGGGCCGCAAGTACTGAGTAATGGTGATCAGGTGGCATCCGGCTGAATACAAATCGCGCAGTGCTGCCCCGACCTCATGGCGTTCCTCGCCTAGCCCGAGTATCAGGTTCGACTTGGTGACGAGTCCCGAATCCGCCGCAGAGGTGATCACGTCAAGCGAGCGCTGATAGGTGAATGCCGGACGGATTCGCCGAAACAAACGCGGTACGGTTTCAAGATTGTGCGCGAGAACCTGCGGCCCAGCATCGAAGACTTCCCGCAGCAATTCGGGCCTGCCGTTGAAGTCCGGAATGAGCAGCTCAACTGAAGTTTCTGGACTGCGCGCACGGACCTGGCGCACTGTTTCCGCATAGAGCCACGCGCCCCCATCCGGTAGATCATCGCGGGCCACACCCGTGACCGTCGCGTACCGCAATCCCATCGTCGCAATTGATTCAGCGACCCGGCGTGGCTCATCACGATCGAACTCCGCTGGCTTGCCGGTATCGATCTGACAGAAGTCACAGCGCCGTGTGCACTGGTCACCACCGATGAGGAACGTAGCTTCCCGATCCTCCCAGCATTCGAAGATGTTGGGACAGCCCGCTTCCTGGCACACAGTGTGCAGGCCTTCACGCTCGACAAGGTCATGCAGCGCACGGAATTCGGGACCCATCCGCATCGTGGTCCGGATCCACGGAGGTTTCCGTGCGATCGGTGTTTCAGAGTTGCGCACCTCAAGTCTGAGGAGGCGCCGTCCTTCTGGTGCGACTGGCATGGCGGCGAAGGTAGAAGGGCCGCACCTAACTCACAAGTGCCGCGGCTACCGCCTGCCAGTTGTCCCAGGTGGGGGCGCGCTGCAACCCTTCGCAACGCGTACCGCACCGGAACCGCACGGACTGAGCGTGCAATTCACCACATACTCACCGGTAACCGCAGCGCACCAGACATACTCTGTGCACGCCGGTTCATTCGGGTTGCACCCGCGTAAACAACGCATCGTCGCGCATTCACCAGAAACTTGCCACGTTAGGGAAAGTGCAATGAGCGACCGCCAGCGAACGCTGTACATGACTGTCTTGATGACCCCAGATTCAGCCAATTTCAGTGGAAATGTCCACGGGGGAACAATGCTGAAGCACTTAGACGAAGTCGCGTATGCATGCGCCAGCCGCTACGCCGGAACATACGTGGTGACGCTCTCTGTCGATCAGGTCGTGTTTCGGCAGCCCGTTCACGTCGGGGAACTCGTCACGTTCTCAGCGTCGATCAACTACACGGGACGCACCTCAATGGAGGTGGGTATTCGTGTCGAAACGCAGAACATCCGCACTGGGAAAGTCCGGCACACCAACAGTTCGTATTTCACGATGGTGGCCGTCGATGACTTCGGCAAACCAGCGTCCGTCCCGCGGCTCGAACCACAAACCGACCTGGAACGTCAGCGGTATGCGGCCGCTCAGCGCCGCCGCGCTGCCCGCAAAGCGGACGCAGCGCACACCGCAGCCCGGGCGGTGCAACCCCTCGCAACCCTGTCAGATGTAGCCCAGGTCACATAGAACGGACTCATTCACTCCAGCACACCGCTGGGGTTGGAAGGAGTCCCGATGACAATCACTGGCAAAGTCGCCCTCGTGACCGGAGGTGGACGCGGCATCGGTCGCGCCATCGCGCTAAGGCTCGCCGATGACGGTGCCGATATCGCGCTTGTCGACACCAATGAGCAGAACATGGAGGCCGTTGCCGCTGAAATCCGCGAACGCGGCAGAAAAGCGACGACATTCCAGGCCGACGTCAGCTCCCGGCAGCAGGTGTACGACGCCGTCGATCACGCGGAGTCCGCGCTGGGCGGCTTCGACATCATGGTCAACAACGCCGGTATCGCTCAGGTCCAGCCTCTTTCCGAGGTAACGGAAAACGAAGTGTCCACCATCCTCGGCGTCAACCTTGAAGGCGTGCTGTGGGGGATTCAGGCCGCGGCGAAAAAGTTCCAGGAACGCGAACAGCCCGGCAAAATCATCAACGCCTCTTCGATCGCGGGACACGACGGATTCGCCATGCTCGGCGTCTACTGCGCCACGAAATTCGCGGTGCGCGCGCTTACCCAAAGCGCCGCGAAGGAGTACGCGTCAGACGGCATCACCGTCAACTCCTACTGCCCCGGCGTTGTCGGCACCGACATGTGGGTAGAAATCGACGAACGCTTCGCCGAACTCACCGGAGCACCAAAAGGTGCGACATACGAAAAGTTCGTCGAAGGTATCGCACTGGGACGAGCGCAAACCCCCGAAGACGTGGCCGGTTTCGTTTCGTACCTGGCTGGGCCGGATTCCGACTATATGACCGGGCAGAGCCCCATGATCGACGGCGGGCTCATATACCGCTGACCGTTGCAACTCCCCGCAACCCTCCCCAGCGTGTCCCCGGTCACATAGAAACGAAGCGTGAGCATGCACCCGCAGCACGTCGTCCCCGGCAGTGCGATTGGCATCATTCCCAATCCGATGTCAGGCCGAGACATTCGTCGCCTCATCGCGCAGGCATCCGTTTTTCCCAACACCGAGAAAGCTTCGATGGTTCTGCGCATCATTCGTGCCGCGGGCGCCCTCGGAGTCGAGCGAGTGCTGATGTCGACCGACAAGTTCGGCATCGCCGCCGGAGTGCTGAGAGAGATGGAGCGGCTCAAGAACGCCGCTCGAACCCAACATGTTCGCTGGCCCGAAGTCGAGTTCCTCACCCTGGAAAATGCGACCGAAACTGCCTCCGACACAACGCGCTACACCGAACGGATCGCCGCGGAATGCGCGGCAGCAGTGGTGCTGCTCGGTGGCGACGGGACAATGCGCGCCGCTGCCCCCGCACTAGGCGATACACCGATGCTCGCGCTCAGCACAGGCACCAACAACGCGTTCCCCATCATGATCGAGGCGACCGTAGCGGGCATGGCCGCAGGCCTTGTCGCCACCGGCCGTGCACCTGCGCCAGCCCGCCGCAGCAAACTTCTGCACGTCGCCGTCACACGCTCAGATGGCACCACAATCCGCGAACTCGCGCTCGTCGACGTCTGCGTCAACTCGCTCAGCGACATCGGGTCCCGAGCGCTGTGGAAGCCGGACACACTGCGCGAGCTGTACTGCACGTTTGCCGAACCGCACGCCATCGGACTCTCGTCGATCGCGGGCCAGGTACTACCGACAAGCAGGACAGCCCCCGACGGTGTGGGCGTGGCCCTGGATCCAGATGGCGTCCGTGTACTTGCACCCATCGCCCCGGGCCTGCTCGAGCCTGTCGGCGTCGGTCGCGCGTACCCACTCTTACCGAATGTCCCCAATATCGTCGCCACGCAAACCAATTCTTTGCGGGGCACCATCGCGCTCGATGGCGAGCGCGAAATCGAGTTCGGGCCCAACGATCATGTCACCGTCACGCTGAAGCACGACGGACCGTACGTGATCGATGTTCCCGCAACACTTGCTCACCCCAGCCAGCCACATGTGGCTCCTCAAAAAATGGCTACAGCAGGGAGGTCCTGATGACGCAAACACTGTCTTCGCTGGGCTCAGATGCACCAGATGCAACTGGGCTCAGCGAATCCCAACTACTCGACGCCTACCGCACGATGCGCACCATCCGCGCATTCGAGGACCGGGTGCACGACGAATTCGCCTCGGGTGACATCCCGGGTTTCGTGCACCTCTACGCAGGCGAAGAAGCCTCCGCCACTGGAGTGTGCGCCCACCTCGCACCGGGTCGCGACACCATCGCCTCAACCCACCGCGGCCACGGCCACTGCATCGCCAAGGGCGTCGACGTCAAGCCCATGATGGCCGAGATCTTCGGTAAGAAAACTGGATCATGCCGGGGCAAAGGCGGTTCGATGCACATCGCCGATTTGTCGAAAGGCATGCTCGGAGCGAACGGCATCGTCGGTGGCGGACCGCCGCTGATCTGCGGGACTGCCCTCGCAGCAAAACTCACAGGTGACGGCGGTGTGGGCGTTGCGTTCTTCGGCGACGGTGCATCAAACCAGGGCACAACGCTTGAAGCGATGAACCTCGCATCGGTATGGAACCTTCCGGCGATCTTTGTCGCGGAGAACAACGGATATGCGGAGGCGACGAGTTCGACCTGGTCCGTATCGGCGGACAACATCGCCGACCGGGCCGCTGGGTTCGGCATGCCGGGCGTCATCGTCGACGGTTTCGACTTCTTCGCAGTCTATGAAGCGGCCGGTGAAGCAATCGCCAGGGCCCGCGAAGGGGGTGGCCCCACACTGATCGAAGTGAAGTTCACCAGGTACTACGGGCACTTCGAAGGCGATCAGCAGACCTACCGGGCCCGCGACGAGGTAGCCAACGCAAAGGCAAACCTGGACTGCCTCACACGCTTCCGGCGCCGCGTCACAGAATCCGGGCGGCTGACCAACGCTCAACTGGACCAGGCTGACGCCGAGATCGCGCAACTGATCGACGAATCTGTCGACGAAGCAAAGGCTGCCCCCGTCCCGACCGCCGAAGACGTGCTGACCGACGTCTACGTGAAGTACTGAGAGGAAGAACCAATGGCTACACGCAAGCTCAGCTACCGCGAGGCGATCAACGAAGCGCTGCGGCAGGAAATGGAACGGGACGAGTCCGTCATTGTCATGGGTGAGGACAACGCGGGCGGGGCGGGCGCACCCGGCGAAGATGATGCGTGGGGAGGTGTTCTCGGCGTCACCAAGGGGCTCTACGAAAGGTTCCCAGGGCGGGTGCTCGACACTCCCATCACGGAGTCCGCCTTCATCGGAGCGGCGGTGGGGGCAGCCACTCGCGGTATGCGCCCGGTCGCTGAGCTGATGTTCATCGACTTTGCGGGTGTCTGCCTGGATCAGATCATGAACCAGGCAGCGAAGTTCCGGTACATGTTCGGCGGCAAAGCCGTCACACCTGTCACGATCCGCGCCATGTACGGCGCGGGACTTCGCGCCGCGGCGCAGCACTCACAGGCGCTCTACCCGATCTTCACGCACCTTCCGGGGCTGAAGGTCGTTCTGCCTTCGAGTCCCTACGAGGCGAAGGGTCTGCTCATCCAGTCGATTCGAGACAACGACCCGGTGATCTTCCTCGAACACAAAGCTATGTACGACGCGACAGGCGAGGTGCCCGAGGAGTCATACACCATCCCGTTCGGGGAAGCGAACGTCGCCCGTGAAGGTGACAACGTCACCATCGTCGCGCTTGGCCGCATGGTGAACTTCGCGCTGGAAGCCGCGATGGAACTCGAAGGCTCGGGCATCAGTGCCGAGGTAATCGATCCGCGCACCGTGAGTCCGCTCGATCTCGACACGATCCTCGAATCCGTCGAGAACACCGGCCGTCTCGTCGTCGTCGACGAAGCCAGCCCGCGCTGCAACATCGCGACCGACATCTCCGCGCAGGTCGTGCAGGAGGCTTTCGCGGACCTCAAAGCACCAATCAGGATGGTGAGTCCACCGCACACGCCGGTGCCGTTCGCCGAGTCGCTCGAAGACGCCTACATTCCGTCCGCGCAAGACATCGTGAACGCGGCGAAGTCCGTCGCTGATTGGAGCAAGTAAATGAGCGACATCCAGCGCGTCACCATGCCGAAATGGGGGCTGTCGATGGAGTCCGGCAAGATCACCGAATGGCTGGTTAAACCCGGCGACACAATCGCCGAGGGAGACCCGATCTGCGAAATCGACACCGACAAGATCGCCGGTGAACTCGAATCCACCTGGGACGGCACCGTCCGGGCACTGGTCGTGGATGTCAACGAGGACGTCCCGGTTGGCGGCACCATCGCTGTCGTCGCACCACCTGAGGTTTCCGACGACGACATCAGCGCCGTGGTCGCTCAAGCACGGGAACAACTCGCTTCCGGTGCCGTCGAGGACGAGTCTGGCCCGAAGATCGCGACCGTCAAAGTCGACGGGAGGCAGATCTCGTACGCCTCGCTCGGCGAGGGCGACGAAACACCGATCGTCTTCATTCACGGGTACGGCGGCGACAAGAACTCGTGGCTTTTTGTCCAGGAGCCCGTTGCCACGAATCGGGTTACCTACGCTTTGGACCTGCCCGGACATGGCGCTTCGTCGAAAGACGTGGGAGACGGTTCCCTCGGAACCTTGGCGCGCACTGTGCTCGGTTTCCTCGACGAAATCGGTGTCAGCAAAGCGCATCTCGTCGCACATTCGATGGGTGGCGCGGTAGCTGTCATGGCTGCAGGACACAGCCCAGAGAGGGTCGTGTCGCTGACACTGATCTCGCCAGCCGGGTTCGGTCCAGAGATCAACTCGTCGTACATCAACGGTTTCGCGACAGCTGAAACGCGACGCGAACTGAAGCCACATCTACAGCAGCTCTTCGCCGATCCTGGCCTCGTCACCCGGCAGCTCATCGATGACCTGCTGAAGTACAAGCGCCTCGACGGGGTCGACGAGGCGCTGCGGCAGCTGTCAGCAACCCTGACCAGCGAGGGGCTCGACGTCAGAAGCGACTTCGGCCGCTACACCGGCAAAGCTGGCGTGGTGTGGGGCGCGGACGACAGGATCGTGCCCGTATCTAACGCGTCGAGCCTCAACGATGTGAAGGTGCTCGATGGTGTCGGACATATGGCTCACATGGAGTCACCTCAGCACGTCGTCGCGGCCATTCGGGACGCTACAAGCGTGTGATCTGAGGCACAATGAAGGGTGATGACCCAAACGATGCCTGAACCAGCAGTGGCGGCGGGGGAAGATCCTCGCCGCTACGCTCAGTTGCTGTCGAACGTCTACGACGCGATCATGACGGGCGCGCGACCGCCGGCGCGACCGCGCGACATCATCGCTGACTCGTGGCGCCGTCTGCAGCGCAGCGGCATCAACCCTGACTTCGGCGTCACAGTCCGTCCGGTAGCTGGCGATGAGCTCGAGGATCTTCGGCACAGTTCTGGCCTCGCCGAGGTGTACGACGGGATTTCTCACGCACTCGAGAGCATCACGGCTGACACGGAGAACATCCTCGTGGTGGCGGATCGTTCCGGCAGGGTGTTGTGGCGCGCTGGACCGACCCCAGTGCTCGCTCACGCAGACCGGCTCGGCTTTATCCTTGGCGCCAATTGGTCAGAAACGACGGTCGGGACAAACGCGATCGGCACGGCCCTCGTGTCGCGGCGGTCAGTGCAAATTTTCTCTGCCGAACATTACGTGCGCACCCATCATGCGTGGACCTGCGCGGGCGCGCCCGTTCGTGACCCTCGTGACGGACGGGTGCTCGGCGCCATCGACGTGAGTGGGCCCGCCCGGACCGTGCATCCGACAACGATCGCGCTCGTCGATGCGGTCGCGAAACTCACCGAGTCACAACTCCGGGAAGTGCATCGCAAGTCGCTCGACCGGCTCCGAACGGTTGCCTCGCCGGTCCTCGCAAAGTCGGGCGGCCCGGCACTGGCGATCGATGCACACGGGTGGGTCGCGGCGGTCGAAGGTATCGCGCCACAGAACCGTCTAGCGCTTCCTGACCAGATGGAAGCCGGTCAGGCGTGGCTGCCAGCGCTGGGATTGTGCGTCTGCGAACCGATCCCCGGCGGCTGGCTCGTCAGGCCGGTCCGCGACGCGGCCACACCCACCGCACCCACCGCAGTTGAGGTGGATCTCCGCGGCAGCCAGCCGCAGCTCACCGTCGCAGGCCCATGCGGCAACTGGACCACCACTCTCACGCCGCGACACGCTGAAATCTTGTTCGTCCTCGCGACCCACCGCGATGGCTGTACGGCGCGACAGCTCGCCGAACACCTCTTCGGCGATGCCAGCCGAGCGGTGACTGTACGCGCGGAACTCTTGCGTCTGCGACGCCACCTCGGCGCGGTTGTGCTGGGGCAGCCCTACCGGTTCGACCCCAATGCGATCGTCGCGGTGCAGGTGCCCACCGATCCGTCGCACCTGCTGCCAGGGTCGACGGCGCCCGCGGTCGTCCAGGCACGCATCCCTACTGGCCTTTGACAGCTTTCACAGAGCCGTTACACCGGCGTCACCGCAGGCGATGTCACGCTTCCTAGCCTTGGAGCAGCCGCTCACGAAGCGGCATTTCAGTTCCTAGGCAAGGCGGTGACGTATGACGATCGCGCATTTCAACGCGCTGAGCGCCGAACGAGCGGCGGCAATGATCAGCAGGTGCGCCTCCATTCCGCGCTGGGTTGACACGATTGTCGCGCGGCGGCCTTTCCCCTCGGTTGACCGGCTGCTTGAATTCGCTGAACGTGCATCCATGTGCTGGACGCCAGACGAGGTCGCGGCCGCCCTCGCGAAGCATCCTCAGATCAGTGAACGCGTCGCCAGTATGACGGGGCGCGCAGATGGCTCAGTCGCAGGCACTGGGCCGCAGAGCCCAGCGGCGCAGTCTCACGAACTGCGCACACTCGCTATGCACAGAATGGAATGGCTTTTCGGTACGTGACTCCGGCCTCCTTGGTGGAGCATGCAGCAGTAGGCTACAGCTCATGACCTCGGAGCAACCCCTGGAATCCCAGAAACGCGGCCGCCGGATCGCGATGAGCAAGCCCGAACTCGATGCGTACCTCGCCGCTGAGCGCACCTGCCGGGTTGCGACGGTCAGTAAGTCGGGGCCGCACGTGACACCACTCTGGTTTGTGTGGGACGGCGAATGCCTGTGGCTGTATTCGCTCACCCGAAGTTTGCGCTGGGCAGATATGCAGCGAGACCCCCGCATCGCTGTTGTCGTGGACGACGGTCATGACTACACCGAGTTGCGGGGCGTGGAGGTTGTCGGCGACGTCGAGGTGGTCGGTGAAGCCCCCCGTAAGGGTTCCGACGTCCCTGAACTTGCGCAACCGGAGTCACTCTTCGCGAGGAAGTACTTCGGGATGGACGCGATGCCTCACGACGGCCGCCATGGGTGGCTTCGCTTGCGGCCTAACGCAATCCGAAGCTGGGACTTCCGGAAAATGTGAAACCTTCAACCATCCCCGTCGCGAGTCGGCGGACCTCGTCGTCGAGCTCCAGAACTGGAACGTCGAAACGTCCGGCAAGCTGGCGGCGCAATAATGCGTATCCCACCGTGAGTGCGATAATCACGGAATAGAGTGCTGCAGCATTCACATCCGACCTCAGGACCCCCCGTTCCTGATCACGCTCGAAACCTTGCCGGATGGCATTTGCTGGGGTCAGCAACGCCGTCCGCTCACCATCGGTGACCAACATCGCAAGTGCCCGGAAAGCCTCGTATTGTTCACACGCGACTTGCAGCATTCTCCTGGTCAAACACGCTGCCGACGATACCGGGGGCAACTGATCGATCAGGTTCTTGTCGACGTAACGGCTCAGCGACTCGACGATGAGCCGTCGACGGGACCCGAAATAGTGGTAAACCAGACCCCTATTCACTCCCGCTGTGTCAGCAACGTTCTTGATACTCAAGCCGCAGAAAACTCCGCTCTGCTGAACGACAGTAATCGCCGCATCTTCGATGAGCGCAGCCGTCTTGTCCTGATCGAACGCCGCGCCCGTGTTGCACTCTTCCCGGAACATCCCGACATTATGCGCAGTGAGTGTGACACAAACCCTGACGAGTCCGATTTAGCAGAACGCTAAATCTCAATTCGCGGTACCGATGCAGAACAGCCTGTGCGGCTAGCTCAGCACTCTCAGCCCAGCCGCGGCGAGTTCAGCCACTGCCCCACCGACTCGTTCGTACCCGTCTCCGACGGTTTGCCCCGCGACATACCGCGCGTGGATACCTTCCGCGATCACCGCGATCTTGAAGTATCCCAGCGCAAGGTAGAAGTCGAGGTTACTGAGGTCCCGGCCGGACACCTGCGCGTAACGCTGAGCCTGCGCATCAGCAGAGGGCATTCGGGCACTTGTGGATGCCGCTGCATCAGCGAGCACATGTGCGAACGCGGTGTCGCGATAAACGAGGGCAAGCCCAAGGTCGGCGAGCGGGTCACCGAGAGTGGCCATTTCCCAATCGACGACCGCGCGTATGTCACCGGGGTCACCGAGAATCGCGTTGTCGATCCGGAAGTCACCGTGCACGATTGATGCGCCCGACTCGCGCGGCACCCGATCTGCCAGCTTGGTGTGCAGGGTCTCGATGTCATTGAGTTCCCGCGTCGCGACCCGCTGCCACTGGTCGCGCCAGCGCCGCACCTGTCGTCCCAGGTAGCCCTCGGGACGGCCGAACTCACCGAGCCCTACCCGCTCGTATGGCACAGCGTGCAACGTCGCGAGGGTTCCCATCAACGCATCCGAAACGGCCTGAATATCGATGTCGGACAGAGTCTTCAAATCCGATTCGCTTCGGATCACGGTGCCTTCCACAAAGGAAGCGACCGCAAACGGGACACCGATAACACTGCTGTCCTCACAGAGCACAATTGTGCGCGCGACAGGGACGCCGCTGTCTTGCAAGGCCTCGACCACTCGATATTCTCGGCTCATGTCATGCGCGGAGGGTGTGAGGCCCCCGAGAGGTGGTCGCCGGAGCACCCACCGCTGATCACCAGCGGTGAGCGCATACGTCAGGTTTGAACGGCCGCCGGAGAGCAACTCCGCGCTATCAACCTCAGGTGCATCGGGGATGGCGGCACGCAGGTAGCGGCGCAACGAGTCAACGTGCAGACCTACAGGATCAGTCATGACTCACCGCCTTGCCTGGCCGCCTTCGCAGCACGCTTCGCGATCGCCCAGCGGTGCGTCTCTGAGGGGCCGTCGTAAATGCGGAAGGGACGGACTTCGCGCAGGAAGCGTGACAGCAGGATGTCGCCGGACACTCCGAGCGAGCCACACAACTGCAGGCTGTTGTCGACAACCCGCCATACCGCCTCGGCCACAAAAGTTTTCGCTATCGACACGGAACTCGTTCCGGCTATCTCCTGGTCGAGTTCCCAGCACGCATGCAGAATCAGCGCTCGCGCGGCGGCAATATCAATTTCGTTGTCCGCGATCATCTTTTGCGCCATGCCCAGATCCGCGAGTCGGGACCCAAAGACTTGCCGCTCGTTGACGCGACTGAGCGCGATATCCTGTGCGCGCTTAGCAATTCCGAGCCACCGCATGCAATGGGTCATCCGGGCCGGACCGAGCCGCACCTGGGCGTACTCGAAACCCCGATCCACCTCGCCAAGCACGGCGCTATCAGGGACCTCGCAGTTGCTGAAATCAATCTCGCAATGCCCACCGTAGAGCGTCTCATCCAGGGTCTCAATGTGCCTGGTGATCGACATGCCGGGATTGTCAGCGTCAACAAGAAACATCGTCGCGCCACCGCGGCCGCCAGGCTCCCCCGAGGTGCGGGCCATGCAGATCGCGTACGCCGCACCGTCAGCGCCGGTAATGAACCACTTGCGACCGTTGATGCGCCAGCCGCCAGCCACCTTCTCGGCAGTGGTGCGCAACGCACCAGGGTCAGACCCCGCACCAGGCGCGGGCTCTGTCATCGCGAAACACGAACGGATCTCACCGGCTGCCAGCGGCTTCAGGTATTTTTCCTGCTGCTCCTCACTGGCGATACGTTCGAGCATGTGCATGTTGCCCTCGTCGGGTGCGGCGATGTTCAGCGCGAGCGGGCCGAGCAGCGAGTATCCAGCCGCCTCGAAAACTGGTGCGCGGGCACACATATCGAGGCCCTTCCCGCCATACTCAACACCCACGTGGGGGGCGAAGACGCCCGCATCCTTGGCTGCCTGCTGAAGTTCGAAGCGCACCGCTTCTCCCTTTGCGCCGTTCAGGACGCTTTTCGTGGCCTCTTCAGCCTTGATCACCACGTCACGGATGAACGTATCCGTTCGCTGGACGAGTTCGTTCACTTCAGGGCTGTGATTCAGGTTCAGAGTCATTTCGGTTCCTTGAATAGCGGCATGGTCACGCGCGCCAGATCTGTGCACCGCGGCGAGAGACGACGATGTTGGGGACGACAGCGTTGACGGACAAGCGCGAAATCGCGGCAGCTAGTTCCGCGACATCATTTGCGGCGAGCATCTCCGACGGCGCGACTGCATCATGCTTCCACTGGGCCATATCGGTATCCACGTATCCCGGCGATATGGCGCTGGCCGTCACACCGTTTACCGACTCCTCCAGAGTCACCGTTTCGCAGAGGGATATCAGCGCCGCTTTGCTTGCACCGTAGGCGCTGAGCTGAGCCTCGGAGGCGACGCCGGTGATCGACGCGAGCGCGATGATCTTCGCGCCGCGATCGGGTGCGCTCGCCGCGGTTTTTCGCAGTAGCGGCAGTGCCTCCTGAATGAGGATGAACTGTGCCCGCAAATTCACGTTGATCGCAAGGTCAAACATTTTCGTCGGCAGGTCCGCCACTAAACCTAGCGTTCCGACGCCAGCATTCAGTACAAGCACATCAAGTTGGCCGAACTGTGCCGCATGCGAGGCCAGCAGAGCGCGAACATCGTCCTCGACAGCCATGTTCGCGGCGACGGTATGGATTTCAGCTCCCGTCTGGTCGCGCAGGCGCTCGGCGGTGTCGCGTAGGCCCGGCTCCCGCCGGGCCGAAAGCGTAAGTCTGTAGCCTTCTTCCGCGAGTTTCTGCGCGATCGCGGCTCCTATGCCGCGTGAAGCGCCCGTAATAAGCGCCGTTCGTTGAGTCAATTCAGACACCTTTTTCGCGAGCGCCGACGGTCATCAGCGCGATTTCGACATACTGTTCTGCCAGTTCTGTCGGGCTCAGCGGGCCATCGGGGTTGTACCAGCGACCAATTGACTGACACATACCGAGGATTGCCCTCGCAGTTTCCGCGGCCAGGCCGGTGGTGAATACCTTTTCGAGAACGCCCTTTTCGACGATCTTCGTCACCAGGTTCTCGACTTCCTTCCGCCGGGCCGCGTACCGTTTCCGGTTGTCCGGCGACAGGTGCCGCAGTTCCTGATCGAGTGCGGCCAGGCGGGTGCGGTGCGCCATGTGGAGCACAACAGTTTCCACCACGTTGATGAACTGCTGCCGCACGTCCGCGCCGCCCGCATCAGACGCTGCCCGGACTCGCCACGCCACTTCGCCTGTGGCGAGTTCAAGCAAGGCCACAAAGACGCCTTCCTTGCTTTCGTGGTGGTAGTAGATGGAGGGCACTGTCAGACCGACGCGGCGAGCCAGGTCGCGAACCGTCGTTCCATGGAAACCGTGCTCGTAGAACGCGTCGGCAGCAGCTGCCAGGATCGGGCTCAGTTCGAGTGGCGCGTAGGTTCGCCAGTCCCGTTCCTGTTTCGTTGTCAACGGGGAGCCATGCGGATAGCGCCATCAAGGCGAATGGTCTCGCCGTTGAGCATCGGATTCTCCACAATGTGACGCGCGAGTGCGCCGTACTCGACCGGGTCTCCCAGACGCGATGGGTGCGGAACCTGAGCACCAAGGGAGTTGATCGCTTCTTCGGGGAGTGAGGCGAACAGGGGTGTGTGGAACAGCCCAGGGGCGATCGTGACGACGCGGATCTTTAGGCTGGCAAGATCGCGAGCGATCGGCAGTGTCATACCTACGATGCCACCTTTGGAGGCAGAGTAAGCGGCCTGGCCCACCTGACCGTCGAACGCCGCGACTGACGCGGTGTTGATGATGACGCCGCGCTCTTCCCCAATCGGCTCGGATTTGGCCATTCGCTCAGCAGTCAGCCGAATTACGTTGAACGTTCCGACCAGGTTGACATTAAGCACCTTCGTGAAGTCGGCCAGCGGAAAGGCACCCGACTTCCCCACGGTTTTGATGGCGTTACCGATTCCCGCGCAGTTCACGACCACCCGCAGATCGCCCAGCGTATCCGCTTCACTGATTGCTGCGGCCACCTCCGTTTCACTGGTCACGTCGGCCGCTGCGAAAACTGCGCCGTCACCCAGTTCCTTCGCGATCGTCGCGCCGTCGGATGAGGGCAAGTCGACGATGACAACTTTGGCCCCCTTGCTGTGGAGTTCGCGCACAGTTGCCAAACCGAGGCCGGACGCTCCGCCAGTTACGAGTGCGACAGTGCTGCTGGGTTCCATATGACTGCTCCTTTAGGTTGGCTAGACATACTCACGTTATCTAACGATCGCTAAGTTAGAAAGACTAGACGGCTAAGCTGTCCCTAAAGCACTTCTCTAAGGAGTCAGCGATGGGGTTCTACGGCGACCATGTCGTGCCACGGATAATCAACTTCGCCTGCGGAATGAAAATGGGCGATCCGCAGCGCCGTCGGGTCTGTGCTGGCCTTGCCGGCGATGTCGTCGAAATCGGGTTCGGGTCAGGACTTAACATTCCGTTTTACCCAGCGTCGGTCAACAGTGTCGCCGCGATCGAACCGGCAGACGTTGCGTGGAAGCTGGCCCAGAAGCGGGTGCAAAGCTCACCGGTACCAATCAGACGCTCCGGACTGGACGGCCAGTCGCTCCCACTCGACGATGACAGCTTCGATTCGGCATTGACGACGTGGACGCTGTGCACCATTCCCGACCCGGTGACCGCGCTCAAAGAAGTGCGCCGGGTGCTGAAACCCGGCGGGCGGCTGCACTTCGTGGAACATGGACTCGCCCCGGACGAGAACGTGCAGCGGTGGCAGCACCGGCTGAACCCCATGCAGCAGCGCCTCTTCGGTGGATGCAATCTCAACCGTCAGATAGTCAGTCTGGTGCAGGAAGCTGGGTTCAGCGTCGACGAACTCGACCAGTTCTACGAGAATGGTGCACCGAAAGCGATGGGTGCGCTCTCCTTGGGAACCGCCGTGGCGCGCTGACCCGACTACCGCCAGATCGTGAAGGACTTACCCTCCGTGAGAGGGAAGATCCTTCACGATCCGAGCACACGTGCTACAAATCACGCAGCCCAGGGGCCGGACAAGCGTCGGCGACATCGACAACTACCTGCCCGGCCTCCGCTGGCTCCGGCCGCACGCCGGTTTTCCAGCCAGCGCCATCAATCACCTGTTCCGCAGCGAGCGCCGACAACTCGTCCGCCTCGAACGCGCGTCCCCTGCTCAGGAATCGCACGCCTTCGGGCGACTCCAGACTGAATCCCGACCCCCGGCCCGGCACCACGTCAAGCACGAGCTGGGTGTGCTTCCAGGTTTCGAACTGGGAGCCCGATATCCAGACCGGAACACTTCCGTCGCCGAGTTCAAGCACGCCGAGGAGGACGTCGCGCTCGCCAACGATGAAGTCGCCCAGTGGGTAGCACATCGGTGCTGAGCCATCACAACAGCCGCCAGATTGATGGAGCATCAACGGGCCGTGGCGGCCAGCGAGCTGCTTAAGCAGATCGCGAGCCGCCACGGTCATCACCACACGGTGCATCAGAAGAAGCCTTGTGCGCCTGGTGCGTAGCTCACCAGCAGATTCTTGGTCTGCTGGTAGTGATCGAGCATCATCCGGTGGTTCTCACGACCGATACCCGACTGCTTGTATCCACCGAACGCAGCGTGAGCTGGGTACTGGTGGTAGGTGTTCGTCCACACCCGCCCCGCCTGGATCTCTCGGCCCGCGCGGTATGCGGTGTCACCGGTCCGTGACCACACACCAGCTCCCAGGCCGTACAGCGTGTCATTCGCGATGCGGATCGCATCATCAAAGTCCTTGAAAGATGTCACCGAAACAACCGGCCCGAAGATCTCTTCCTGGAAGATGCGCATCTTGTTGTTGCCGGTGAAGATCGTCGGCTGCACGTAGTAGCCACCGGACAGATCGCCACCGAGGTCCGCACGCTCACCGCCGGTGACAACATGTGCGCCTTCACTCTTGCCGATCTCGATGTACGAGAGGATCTTCTCGAGCTGATCGTTGGATGCCTGGGCACCGATCATCGTGTCAGTGTCGAGAGGGTTGCCCTGGCGTACTGCCTTGGTGCGTATCGCGGCGAGCTCGAGAAACTCGTCGTAGATGTCTTCCTGGATCAGCGCACGTGACGGGCAGGTGCACACTTCACCCTGGTTCAGCGCGAACATGGTGAAGCCTTCGAGCGCCTTGTCCTGGTAGCTGTCGTTCTGGGCGAGAACATCCGAGAAGAAGATATTCGGGCTTTTTCCGCCGAGTTCCAGCGTCACGGGGATCAGGTTCTCCGACGCGTACTGCATGATCAGACGACCGGTGGTGGTCTCACCGGTGAAGGCGATCTTCCGGATCCGGTTGCTCGATGCCAGCGGCTTCCCGGCTTCCACACCGAAACCGTTGACGATGTTGAGGACACCGGGCGGCAGCAGGTCACCGATAATTGAGATCAGGTACATGATCGAAGCTGGGGTTTGCTCCGCAGGCTTCAGGACGATGGCGTTGCCAGCAGCGAGCGCGGGAGCCAGCTTCCAGACAGCCATGAGAATGGGGAAGTTCCACGGAATGATTTGTCCGACCACCCCGAGTGGCTCGTGGAAGTGGTAGGCAACGGTGTCATCGTTCAGTTCCGACAGCGAGCCTTCCTGAGCGCGAATCGCACCGGCAAAGTAGCGGAAATGGTCGATCGCGAGCGGAATGTCTGCGTTGAGTGTTTCGCGGATGGGCTTGCCGTTGTCCCACGCCTCCGCGAGTGCGATGGATTCGAGGTTCTCCTCGATGCGGTCAGCGATCTTGTTGAGGATGTTGGCGCGGACAGCAACGGGCGTCTTGCCCCATTTGGGCGCGGCCGCGTGCGCCGCGTCGAGAGCCTTCTCAATATCCTCAGCGGTGGAACGTGCAATTTCGATGAATGGCTGGCCGGTCACTGGGGTGACGTTCTCGAAGTACTCGCCCTTCGCGGGCGCTACCCATTCGCCACCGATCCAGTTGTCATACCGCGACGGGTACGACATCAGCGCGTCAGGTGAACCGGGACGGGAATACTCGGTCATGAACTCCTCCAGTGCTTGTGGGTTGTGATCCACGACACTAGGCGCACTAACGTTGCAACACAGTTGCATGATCGCGAGTTAGCGGCTGTACTCCCGATTGAGCCGGTCGACGCGCGCTTTGACCTGGCAGAACAGCGGAGCCGCCGGATCGAGAGAGCTGAGATACGCGGTGAGGGCAACGATGTCTTCTCGCCCGTGCACGGACGATGTCCATCGGGCTAGCAACTCAGTATCACCCGCTCGCAGCAGCGCAGCCTGGATCCGTACTTGCAGTTCCTCGCGCAGGTCGACGACGCCCGGCGCAAAAGACTCCGGCAAGACAGGCCCCGGATAGGCACGCAAAGCGGCGCGGACGTCACCGCGGTCCAAAGCTGAGCGCACTTCGGCGACATCGGTGCGAAGCTCGGTGAGCAGCCGGTACGGACGCGAACCGAGCCGCTCTGCCCCGATAACCTTGCGGAGCCGGGAAAGCTCGGCGCGCACAGTGACGTCGTCCAGTTCCTCTTCGTCAAGAAGGACCGCGAGGCGCTGCGACGTGAGACCTTCGGGATGCTCAGCAAGCAGCAACAGAATCTCCGCATGCCGCTGCGACAACCTGTTGTGGTCAGCACCCAAGTGCAGCACGGGCCGGACCGCCCCTAGCGTTTCGAGCCGCGGCACCGCCTCCGTCAAGGCATGCGGCGACCGAAGCAGATGCAGCCGCAATTCGGTTTCCGCCGCCATCACGGTTGCTTTCACGAGCTGCAGCACTTCCGGCGCGGCGACGCGGGGACCGCCTGTGATGTCGATCGCGCCGATGATCCGGCCTGATAGTGGATCATGCACGGGCGCGGCTGAACAGCTCCACTCATGCACGGAACGATTGAAGTGCTCCGTACCGAAGATCTGCACCGAATGATCGAGTGCGAGCGCTGTGCCGGGCGCGTTCGTTCCGACACGTTCTTCGCTCCAGTCCGCGCCTTCCACAAAGCTCATTCCGACGGCACGGTCGCGTGCGAGATGGTCACCCTCAACCCAGAGCAAACGGCCCGCTTCGTCCGTCATCGCGACGAGCAGCTCGCTGTCCGCGGCATCTTCGACGAGGAGCTTGCGAACCACTGGGCGGATCAGCGCCATCGGATGCGCAGATCGGTAGCCCTTGAGTTCCTCCTCGACAAGAAACCCGGTCTGGTCGACGGTTTCCGGGGAGATACCGCGCTCCTTCGCGCGCAACCAGGACTCGCGCACAACCTTGCGCACCGACGCGGGCGCTGCGCCATTCGGCGTGGCAAGGAACGACTGCCACGCCGCAGACAGGTCCCGGGCGAGCCGTGTGATGTCCTCGCCCGGTGGCAGCGCCAGCCACGGGTTACCGGTGGGCCGCGGTTGGGTCATTGATGTCTGTGCCTCCTCCCTACCGAGAGTAACCCACGTCACTCTCGGAGAGAGACCTCACAGAGATGGGTCAATGAGCACTTTCATCTTCTTGCCCGCATGCAGCGCATGGAATCCCTCATCGACTACCTGCTCGATGGGGATGGTGGTGACCCAGCCGGTCGTGTCGTAATGCCCGTTCGCCATGAGGTCGATGACCGCACGGTAGTCGTCGCCGGTGTAGCAGAGTGAGCCCTGAATGCGCGATTCGTTCATCACCAGGTTGAGCAACGGCGTTTCCAGCGGCTTTTCGTAGATGGCAACGCTCACCAGAGGTTTGTGGGCGCCGATGCATTGCAGCGCCGTTTCGACTGCGGGCTGAACACCCGCGGCGTCATAGGCGGCGTCGACGCCGCTGCCACCAGTGTGGTCGCCGATGAACTCCGCGACATTCACCGACGTCGGATCGAGGGTTTTCGCGCCCAGGTTTTCGATCGACGCGCGCCGCACCGGGGATGGTTCCACCACATACACGTCGTCGAGTCCGAGTCCCTTCAGCGCGAACCACACACCGATACCGATCGGCCCGGCCCCCATCACCACGGCGGTGTCCCCGGCCCGCACATTTCCGAGCTTCGCAGCGTGGTACGCGACAGACATCGGCTCGACGAGAGCGCCGAGTTGCAGCGACACCGAGTCAGGCAGCTTGTGCAGCATGTTTTGTGGAACCACG
>NZ_JACHWS010000003.1 GCF_014191505.1 Hoyosella altamirensis | reverse complement strand
GCCCATCACCATCAGATGCGCGGGATGCTCGGTGTACCCAGTGAAATGCTGCTGCGCCACCACCTGCACGAGATAGTCGGCGGGGGCCTGGTCGGTGAAATGGTCACCCCACTCCTCAAGCTTCCGTGCAGTCTTGAACTCGACGATGCGTTTGTGGCCGGACCCCCGGCGTGCCCTGCGGTCCAGATGCACCACCAGAGGGAAACCGAACCGGTCATGCGCAACCCGCACCTCACCGGGGGAGAGCTGCCAGCCCGGGTTCTCTTCCCGCCACAAGTAGGCGAGCGCGAGTTCCATCGCATGCCCAGTCGTGAAAATATCTCTCGGCGGCTCCGGATCCACCAGGCCCTTCATCCTGTGCCACAACCGGTATGCGGACTCGTAGCGCGAGACTCCGAGCACCGCAGCCGCCTTCGACGGCGACATGATGCACTGCCACGCCGCGCCACCAGGAGACAACGAATCCGTCATGCCGCCACCCCAGCCTTCTTGGCTTGTCGGCTGGCGTTGTAGCAGCGGGCGCACATCGAGCCGTTCTCCCGACGCACCCACCCCTCCGGCATGCCTTCCTGCCACGAACGCCGCGCGCTTCGAGTCGGCCTCCCGCACCCAAAACACGGGTCGCCGTCCTGCAGCTTCTCCGACTCCGGCAAAGTCCCCGCGCCGCGGCGGGCCTCATAACACGCTCTGCACAAGCCTTTGGCGTGCCGTATCGCCCACCCCTCCGGCAGCTCAAGCCCCTTCTCGTACACCATGTGCCGGCTACGCGTCGGCACCTCGCAATCCAGACAGGGGTCACCATCGTTCTTGAGCATCGGTTTCCCGCGCTTACGGTCGTTGCCGAGGTACCGGCCCGCGCGGATCACACCCGTATCACCGAGCCGTTCCGCCTCGTCACGGCACTGCTTCACAACAGGGCACCGGTGGCACACTCTCGCGCACTCGGCCTCAGCCTCATCAACGCTCGAATACGCAGCCCACCAATCCAAGGTGGATTCCCACGTCCCCGGCCTGCACAACGCTTCATCACGCCAACGCATTTAAGCTGCACCGCCTTGCCGGTTACGGGCGATCCACCAACCCGAAACCTCAACTTCAACAATCGCGGTGCGGTCCCGGAACGGATCACTGAGCGCGTCACTGATCACCGCATACGCGCACGACTGGCAGAAGAACCACTCCCGGTCGATCGGGCACTCAAGATACTGAGGACCGAGCTCCATGGACGCTTGCGACAGGGCAGCTTGCTGCTCACAGCGAATCTCGTGCCACGACACGCTCGCGACACCAGGATCGCCGCACTCCTCACATTCCGGTGTCGGCTCAGCCCACCGCGGCAACGCATGCGACACCGACGAATGCACGACACCCTGGTCGGGAAGGCCCCCGGCCCGCAGCATCCCCAAAAGCACATCATGCGGGTACTTGAACTCGACCGGGATCATGGTTCACCGTCCTCACTGGGAACGGTCTTCTCAATCAGTTTGTCGAGGAACACGCTGACCTGTTTCATACGGTCATCCGCCTGGTTCGCTGCCCGCAGTTCCTTAGTGAGGGCGAGTAGTGAGCAGGTCAAAGCAGCGTGCCTATGTGACGAGGCTTGCAGGGTGTACGTGTACCGGTCCGGGCCTTTCGATGCGGACAGGTCGCATACGTTCGCGGCGGAGAGGTGCCGTTCGGCTTCTTGCTCCCAGTTCACGGTCACCACGTCCACGCCAGGAAAACAGTGAGACCGAGGAGGCCACCGAGGATGGACATGAGGATGATCCCGAGGATCACTTCGGTTTTGTCGAACTCCTCGTCCGGGTCACGGTCACGCTCAGGAGGCAGCCAATTGTGGTTCATGACATGTCACCTCGGCTCCGGGAAGTTGTCGCGGGTCCAGGTGCCAACCTTCGGACGTTGAAGTTTCGTCAACCTACGGCCATCCCGCCACGCGTTCCAAGCCACAATGAAGAAGGCCACGGCGTCACGGTCTGTGGTGCTTACGTTTTGTTGCTTCAAGCGATCGAATCGCTCTCGGAGCGTGAGGATCGGGCTTCCCTCGTCAAGGTTCGCGCCGGTATAGAGGCATTCGGCGAACTCTCGCTGAGCTTCCCCGTCGATCTGACGCAGTTTGAGCATGACGGCGAGTGTTACGGAAGGCCTTATCTTTACGCGACGCAAACGTTGTGATGCAATGTCGTTGACGAGTTCCATGTCAATTGGATGCTCATGTGCCCAGGTAACAATTTCAGGGTTGCTGATCGTGTTGGACGCGCGGTCGAGGAAGAAGTGGCCGCGCTCCCATTGGAGGTACACGCGGATTGCGCCTGCAATCATGCGGTGGTTTGTGTTGCCAGTTAGTCCATCGATGGAAAGTTGGTCTGCAGCGGTCCGTGTGCGTCCCTGGTCCATCGTGTCTTGCGAGTCATTGGTAAGTCCCCGGACCACGAGGAATGGTACGGGTGGGTAGTCGTCCGGAAGTCGCGATAGCGCGGTGAGCCTGTGCTGTCCGTCGAGTAAGACGTTGTCGATGGACCATTTGATTGCCTCGCCGTTGTACTTCCATCGTCCTGATTCCATTTCCCGCATGAGGGTGACGACGTGTGATTCCCTGATTGGCCTGTTTCGGGTGTTCCTGGCTAGGACGCGTCGAGCTAGCTGCGGGTCGATGTGGATTATGGAGTGTGAGGGTTTCTTGTGGTCAGGGTGGAGAACGAATTTGGTGGTCATGGGTTATCCTTCGAGTGTGGTGATGACGCCGTTCAAGGCGTCGCGGGCACGGATCAGGTCGGTTAGGTTGGTTGCCACGATTTGGTCCGTGTTCTTTTTCATTCGGTCATCGGTCGTGAGTCTCGTGATTCTTTCGGTTGCTCGTTTCAGTTCGTAGGTGGCTTCGTCGAATGCATCTGTGATGGGTCGCCGCTTCGGCTTTACCGGCTGTGGATCTGCATTCCCCGTGGGATCGGGTTGTTCTGTGACTCGCATATCGTTGAGTTCGTCAGCGGTCATGCCGGGCGCGATATTCGGCTGATTGAGTTCATCGAGGTCGGTTTGCGGCATGAGCGGCGACGATGAGCGCGGCAAATAGGTCTTGCCGTCCGTGCCAGTAACCGGCTGAGGATCAGGTGTTGCATTTGCAACACGTCCAAGTTCACGGCTGATCGTGCTGTAGTGATCACCTGTTGCACTTGCGATTGCGCGCGTAGACATACCGATCTCACGCATAGACGCCACGACCTCTTGCCGCTCCTCACGCGGCAACCGGATCCGGCTGGTCCCGAACTCGCGGGTACAGTAGTCATCCCACGACGCATAACCCAGCGCATCCCACGCACGGGACTGATACGCCTGCTTAATCAGCTCCCATATAGCTTCGACACCCGTTTTGATCCGGTCAGTCAAAGCTCGCGCTTCGGAAGCAGTCAAAACAAGGTCGTTCACAGGTCCGCCACCCCCTGACTGTTCATTCCGCGTGCGTATGTCATCGCGGCCTGTAGCTCATGGATAGGGAAACGGCGGATCTCGAACTCACCACGAGCAACGGCCCACTCACGGCCCGGGCGTAACTGCACCTTCGGCGGCGAAACAAACTGGCGGGCATTCATGACGCCACCGCCACGATCAGGGCGATAACACCGAGGACCACAAAAATGCAAACCGACCGTCCCGCAACAGTTCCCCACGCCGCACGATCACGACGCGACTGTGTTGGCGGCCCTGAACCACTGAGGGGCATCATGTGGTCACGCATCCGCATGTGCAGCGCACAGGCCTCGTTGATGCTGCGTCGAATCCGGTCACTCAACTCGGGTGGCAGACCCTCTCTGGTTGTGCCGCCCACCTCATCGTGGGCGGCACGTTCTCCTACTGTTAGAGCGCCAACATCAACAGAAGGAGAAACCTGTGGCGAATTACCTGCGCCTGTACTACCAGCCCGCTCACCTGATGCCTCCGCATGGCCATCTGAGTCATTTACTCCCAGTAGATGCCGACCTGGAAGAGATTGATCAGTCGATGCGACAAGCCCTGGCGGCCGATGATGTGGCTGCCGTGCGGATAGTGCTGAAGGATCAGATCCTGCGGGATCACACGCTTTACGTGCGTCCCTCGATGTGGCCTGCGTGGATGATTGTGTCTTCTGATGACCCGGATGGAACCCCGCCGCGATAGCTGAATTGATTGCTGCGTTCCCGGCAGCGGCGTATGCAGAGTCTTGCGCGTACTGCTCGCCGGGAACCCGATCAACCCACTCGCCATCAATAAACACCTGATCGTGCAAACGCTCGGGATTGTTCTCGGCACGCTCGGGATCGTTCCGGGGGCCTTCCGGACCGCTCGAAGCTGCTTCCAACTCGAGTAAACGGTTCACGACCTCATCAGCCAACTCATCCACGATCCGCCGTATCTGTGTCTCAGAGAGGTTCATGACTCACCTGCCCTGGCTCGTGCTTTGCGGCCAGACCAAGACGAGCAATGGATGAGACAGTCAGAGATCGCGTTGAGCATCCTGCCGAGTCGGGCCGCATCGAGCGGGAGAAGCGTGATGGCGGTCTCGCCTTCAGCACTGATAAAGACTTTGTTTTCACCGGCGACTAAAGAAGAAGTCACGGACAGGTTCGTGCCATCAATATCAAACTTCATGCGGCTTGCTCCTTCGCGATCAGGCGGGCGATCGCTTCCGCACCAGCAGGAGTGACCTTCAACGTGTGCATCACTTCACCCCGGAAGCGGGGTGCCTCGTGGTTCTCGACAGGCCGGAAGTAGGGGCGCTTATGCGCGTAGGCGCTGTATCGGCGGCGCACTTCTTTACATCCCTTGCTGTTCGACCACCGCGAATCGGTTTCGACGTAGATCCAGCCCTTCTCCACGAGCAAGTCGCGGAGCCACTCTTCGCCGACGTTGGTGTTCGCCGCGACCGTCCGCAGCTTCAACAGGTCAGACGCGGCGACATACAGTTCGACGTAATTCACTTTCGGCGCGTCCTCAGCGGCCTTCTCGGTCAGTTGGGCGATCTGCTCGTCCTTCGCCGTGAGCATCTTGTTCGCTTCCAGCAGCGCGGCCGCGACCAGCTGCGGACCCTGTAAAGCTGGAGCGCCATATGAACCGGTCTTACGGATCTCAGGGAGAACCTCACGAGTCAGCCAGCGCCGGAAGGTGATCGCTTCCGGCTTATCCGAGCGGATCACGACCTCATACATGTTCGGTTCGTTGATGATCGTGACGTTCGGGTTGCCGCGATTACCCTCTGTCAGGCGGAGGGTATTGATTCCGGTCTGGTCAAGTCGCGCCGCAACATTGCTGGGGTTCGCGATATCAAGCACGCGGCAGAGGTCGGCGAGGACGAACCAGGGTTCGCCGTCGATCACGACAGTGCGAACTTGCGCACCTTCGTATTGGAAGGGGACGATCTGTGACGTATGATCTGTCACGTCAATCCTTTCTTGGGTGTTGGTGATTTGGCTTGGCCCTCACTTGCTGCGAACAGGTGAGGGCTTTTCTTATGCAGGTATGTCCTGCTTCGGGATGAATCGGTGGGGTGTGGGCCTGAGCGGCTTGCGTTTCGGGGCGTCTGGGAACCATCTGCGCAGGGTGGCGAATGAGACGGTCACGCCGGTCAGCTCCGTTACTTCGTCCGCGAGGAGACGCCATCCAACTCCTGCACGTCTGCGCTGGGAAACGAATGCCGCCAGGCTCACCCCTGGGAGTCGGAGCTCGATCAGCTCCCTAGTTGGTGTGGCCATGCGGTGAATGTTGCACTGCAACACAGAAGGTGTCAATGACCGCCAGGCGTGTCTTAAGGGCATCATCGTGTTTTGCCTGACAGAGGCGTAACAAAGTATTGCGGCGTGTTGCGCAGCATGTCATTCTGTAGGCATGACTACAGCTATGAACCAGGAACACACCACAGGTAAGCGTCCGGCGGACAGCCTTCCCTTGCGCCTGGTGATGATTCGCCACGAGCTAGGCATCTCACAGAAGGAGGCAGCCATGCGCTGCGGGATCACAGCGCGCGTGTGGCAGGGGATGGAAGAAGGCCGCTCTCCGAACAACCTGCTGGAAATCCTGCAACTGATCGCAGACGAGTTCGATTACGAACTTCAGTGGATCGCCTTCGGAGGCCAGTTAAAAGTGAAAGAACCCCCAGGGCGTAAAGGCCCCGGGGGTCAGGGTGCCCCCTGTCAGACTCGAACTGACGACCTGCGGATTAAAAGTCCGTAGCTCTACCAACTGAGCTAAAGGGGCGTGGTTAGTACTGCGGAGACCATGCTAGCGAATGCTCCTGGGTTACAGCACGCCGGAGGTCGCGTCCCGCGAAATCCGTGGTTTTTGCCCACGTCAGCGGTCTGTCGATGCAGCGCGGGACACCGATTTTGTACTTTGCCGAATCCTGTCCTATGCTTGGTCCGCTCCCAACGGAAACACTCGTTGGGGAAGCCAGCTGGAGAGATTCAGCGGGCCCCCTTCGTCTAGAGGCCTAGGACGCCGCCCTTTCAAGGCGGTAACGCGGGTTCGAATCCCGTAGGGGGTACACTCTCGCGGGAGTGAAGCACGAAAATGCAAGGCCCTGTGGCGCAGTTGGTTAGCGCGCCGCCCTGTCACGGCGGAGGTCGCGGGTTCGAGTCCCGTCAGGGTCGCTTTGTTGTACGATCGAAGCTCGTTAGCTCCTTCGGGCGCTGATTCGGCCAGGTAGCTCAGTTGGTACGAGCGTCCGCCTGAAAAGCGGAAGGTCGCCGGTTCGATCCCGGCTCTGGCCACCGTTGGTAGTTTTCTCTGTAGGGGGCTGGGATCAGCCCTCTACAGTCATGTTCGGCTGTTGTGGCCGTCTCTCGCATGTCTCAGAGCCTTTGATGCTCGACCAGTAGGTCCGTTCGCGTTCGGTCATTTCGTTCGACGTAATCGCACCGAAAGCGGCCGCTTCGCGTGCGAACTGGGTTGGTGCATCAGGCAGCGCATCGGGGCCCTCAAGCCGGAAGCAGCTTGGTGCGAGGGGACCGAACAGCAGGGCTCGCTGCAGTTTGGGCCAGTTCTCAAGGTTCGGCTCAACACCCGCGGCCCGGGCGAAGGCCAGGGCCGCCAGGTTCATCCGAGTTTTCTGTGGCAGTCCCCGCCGCGACCGATACGCAGCTATCCGCGATCGCTGGCCGGCCTCGCTCGGCGGCGGAATCGCGCCACCCCACGTGTACGCGATCCACCTTGCCTGCAGTTCCAGCGGAACAAAATATCCCCCCGACTGATCCCACATGCCCACGATGGCGAGTCCAGGGAGGTCAGGGTGGAAGGTATATCGATCACTGTCCAGGTGCTTCGTATCCAGGTCTAGGGCAGCCCGGATCTCCGCGCTTAGAAAGGGAAGGTTCAGATCAAAACCGGTCCCGAATATTATCCCGTCGAAATCCTCGCTATGGCCGCCGGCGAACGTCACTGTCGAGCCGTCAACGGACTGCATCCAGGGCGCCACTGTGATCCGGCCCTCACCTACGAGCGGCAGATAGTACTGGCTGAGGGTGACCCCGGCCGCGAAAAGTGACGCGTCCGGTGCTGGTGCGCCGTATTGTGCCGGGTTCCCCGCAGCCTCGATGACGATCTCCTTGAGTTGTCGATCGATTTCCGCCGGAGGGAGGGTCTCGCTCGCGAGAGTCCCGTACCGCGTAAATATCCGGTGGTCGGAGGGAACTCCGGCGGAGAACTTCGGCAAAACGTACCGCTGACGCCGCTGGGTGACCACGACGCGTGCGGCACCGAGGAGGGCGAGATCGGCGGCGATTTCGAGGGCGCTGATCGCGCAGCCCGCCACGAGTACCCGTTTGTCGCGATAGCGATCAGGTTCCTTGTAGTGATAGGAAGATGACGCGGCTTCCGGCCCGGCGAATGTGTCGAGACCAGTTACAGGCGGAAGTGCCGGGGCATGGAAGCGGCCGCTCGCCACCACCACTCGATCGAATCTCTCGTTCGTGCCGGAGTGACTCACGAGCCATCCGGTGCCGTCCTGCCTAACGAGTTCTACGCGGGTATTGAGGTGGATACGCGACGTCAGGCCGAACGCGTCGGCGTAGCGGTGCAGGTAGTCCAGCACTTCGTGGCTCGGCAGATAGACCAAGGAGCTCTCATGCTGAAGGTCACTGAACGCCGTCATGACGCGGCTGGTGTTGGTGTGCATAGTGGGCCACACGCCGCTTAGCCCAGGCAGGCCGGTCCACTGCCCACCCAGCATCGGGCCCTGCTCGAAGATCGTGGGGTCGAATCCCAGTGCCAACAGCCATCGTGCCGCGATAAGGCCACCCGGCCCGGCGCCGATCACCGCGACGCTCCCCGTCATTACGGTACTGTCGCACGAATTCCGGACCCAGGTCGTTCTTTATCGACAATTTCCCGTCGGGCATGGCGCTTGGACGCCGAGGCTCGTAGTGTCCATAGGCATGTATGGATGGACGCCCGGCGAGATGAATGACCAGTCGGGCCGTACGTTCGTAGTTACCGGTGCGAATAGCGGTCTTGGTGCCGTGAGTGCCAGGGTGCTTGCAGAGGCCGGTGCCTCGGTAATTCTCGCGTGCCGGAACACCGTTCGGGGCGAGGCAGTCGCCGATCGCATCCGGGAAAGTCAGCCGGAAGCGCAATGTGAAGTGCGCTCCCTTGACCTTGCTGATCTCAGTTCGGTGTACGCGTTTACGAATGAGTGCCCTCAAATCGACGTCCTGATCAACAATGCAGGTGTGATGGCTGTCCCGAAGTCTCGCACCAAGGATGGCTTCGAGATGCAGCTTGGAACCAATCATCTGGGTCACTTCGCGCTTACTGGGCTGCTGCTCGACCGAATCAACGACCGGGTTGTGACGGTCTCGAGCGGTATGCACCGCATTGGCCGCGTCGATTTGAAGGACCTGAACTGGGAGCAGCGCACATACCGCAGGTGGCCGGCTTACGCGCAGTCGAAGCTCGCGAATCTCCTCTTCACCTATGAACTTCAGCGGCGTTTCGACGCGGCCGGGTCGAGCATGCGCGCGGTAGCCGCGCACCCCGGCTACGCATCGACAGGTCTTCAGTCGCACACGGGAACCATCCAGGACAAGCTCATGCGCGTGACGAACAAGCTGCTTGCGCAAAGCGCGGAGGGTGGAGCACTGCCGAGTTTGTACGCGGCGACGGCTCCGAGTCTGCCCGGTGGTAGCTATGTCGGCCCCGGTGGGCGCTTCGAGCAGCGTGGTTCGCCTGTGCTCGTCCGGTCAAACAAGCGGTCCCGAGACCGTGCTCTGGCGAAGGGACTATGGGAGGAGTCGGAGGCGCTCACTGGCGTCGCGTACCGTATTCCTGCCGGCACTGGTTCGACGCAGAATTAATCGGGTGCGATTATGTGATTTCACTGCGGAATTAGGGCTTTGTGGCACACGATATGTGGGGCCCAGATGTTAACCGCCCTTAGGGGTGAACGGCTGGGTCTCGGCGACGAAGCCTGGGGTTAGATGGGGAGGCGATGAGGGCGCTGAGCGCGACAGCCGTCACAGCACGGACGGAAACGCACATGTCTACCGATCGACTGCCAACCGGGTTCGCGGTTCGCCTCGATGCGAGGGTCCGGATCGCGGATCGCGGGCTGAGTCTGGTTGCACCGTTCGGAACCGTTGTCCAGTTAACGCATCATGAGTCGTCCATGATCGAGGATGAAGTCCTCGAAGTGGTTGACCATGCCAGTGCAGCGCTTGCGCGCAGGCTGCTCGACCTCGGCGTCGCGCACCCGCGGCCTTCGCGCGGACCGTCCCGGGCAGAACTCACCGTTGTCATCCCGGTCCACGAGGACACCGACGGCCTCGATCGGTTGCTTGCCGAGCTGACCGGAGTTGCCGTCATTGTCGTCGACGATGGATCCTGCGTTCCCATTGAGCGCGCCGGGGTGACCGTGATTCGGCACCAGCAGCCCTTCGGTGCTGCTGCGGCACGAAACACCGGTTTGCGGGCTGCGACTACCCCGTTTGTAGCTTTCCTTGATCCCGGCGTGGAGCCAGGTTCACTGTGGGCGGAGGCGCTGCTTGCGCATTTCGCGGATCCCGATGTGGGGCTCGTCGTGCCGCGCCTTTCGCCGCTGCGAAGCCGTCGCCGCTGGATCCAGCGATATGACGCTATGCGTCCGTCGCTCGAGCCAGGTCGCAGAGAATGCGGGCTGCACCCAGAATCTGCGCCATTCGGTGTTCCGGCATGTGCGCTGGTGGTCCGCCGTAAAGCGCTCATCGCAGCGGGCGGATTCGACGGCGCTTTCCCCGCGATGAATGGAACTGACGTCTGTTTGCGGCTCGTAACCGCAGGCTGGCGCGTCCGCTTTGACCCTGTCGCGGTTGTGCGTAGCGAGGCCCCGGGGAGTTTCCTGCAGTGGGTAACCTCTCGTGCTGTCGCGGGAAGTGCTACCGCGAGGCTGGCGACAACGTTCTCGTGTTCGGGCAGGCTGCCCGTCTGGTCCCGCCTCTGGCCCGCGATCCTCGGCGTCCTTGTCCTGCTCGGAGTCCGGTCAACCGTGTTCGGATCACTGGTTCTAGCGCTGGCCGGAGGGGCGAGGCTCGCGAAAAAGGTCCCTGCCGTGGAGAGCCCCTGGCAGACCGCCGCCACGATGGGAGCCCTGGAGTTCAGGGGTGCCTTCTGGCGGGTGTCTGCGCTGCTTCTGCGCCATGCCTGGCCACTCTCCGTTGCTGCCGCGCTCCTGTCGAAACGTGCCCGCACGGCATTGGTGGCTGTCGCTGTCGCGGAGGGGGTATGTGACTGGTTTTCACGCAAAGACACCGATGACCGTATCGACTTGCCGCGATACATACTGTTGCGCCGTATCGACGATGCTGCCTTCGGTTTCGGTGCGCTGCAGGGATATCTCGAAGTCAGGAGCCAGCGGGGGCGCTAGTGCGCTCTGGCGCGCCGCGGAACGTGCCGGGACTGTTCCCGGTCCAGCGTTTGAACGCACGCCGGAACGCGCTTGGTTCGGAGAAGCCGAGCGCGGCCGATATCTGATTCGTGGAGTCGCCGCGTCGCAGCCGCAGCAGTGCGGCATCGCACAGCACCTCCTGGCGCAGCTGGTTAACCGACGTTCCCTCGGCTCGCAGCAGGCGGCGGAGGTGGGATTCACTCATTGACAACCGCTCCGCGATCGTCGTGGCATCGGGGATTCCTCCCGCAACACCCCGCTCCAGCATTCTTCGGACCTTCGTGGTCAGCGGTGTCTTGCCCGTCGGTTCGCTGAACAGCACCGCGGGGGAGTTGCGCAGGAATTCCCGCAGAGTGTTTTCGGTCTGCACGACGGGGGACTGCAGCGTCTCGCGATCAAAGAGGATCGTGGCTGCTGGTGCGCTGAAGTGGGGCGCGACGCCGTAGAGATTGCGGTAGAACCGCGGCTCGAAGTCTTCAGGTGCGCTGTGCGGCAGGCTGACACTCAATGGCGTGATCGCACGGCCGATGAGCCAGCTCGAGAAACGGTGTATCAGCAGGAAAGCCAGTTCGATCAGCAGCTGGGTGACCTGGTCTGGGGCGCGGCCCCGCAGGTCGAGGACCAGCGTGCCTGACTCACCCGGCTCGCTGTGAAAGCGGAAGTCGATAGGTGTCATCGCGGGCAGCGCGGGCAGCGATGACATCATGCGCTTCAGCGCGTGCTCAAGGTCTGGAGCGTGAATGAGCGCGAACGTGACCAGGCGAAACGAGCCTCGCGGGACGGGTGCGGCTCCCAGTCCGCCGAGTTCATCACCGGTGATGGTCCACACGGCCTGCGTGAAGGCGGTCGCCTGCTCGGGTGTGACCCTGGAGTCGGGATCCGTCAGGAGAGCAGGGCGTATGCCTGCCGCGCGCAATGCCGGTTCCAGGTCGATACCGCGCCGATCCGCGGCGCGGATGGTGCGGGCGACGTAGTCAGTGGGTATAGGCCGTTTCATCATGGGGTGCAACTCGTGAGCGAAATGGTCACACCCCACTCTATGTGATCGTTTCGGTCATAGACTTCGCACGGCTTGGTCCTCGAATTTGTCATACCCGCGACGTACTGTTACAGCCGACGGCCGTATGGTCTGAACCGTATCGAAGGAGATCTTCAGCGTGGAACGCTCCCTCTTCACCCCCGAACAGATCATGTTCCGTGATTCGTTTCGGGCATTCCTGAAAGAGCACGTCGCACCGCACCATGAGCAGTGGGAAAAGGACGAAATCGTCCCACGGGATCTGTGGGTGGAAGCGGGCAAGCTCGGCTTCCTCGGCACCGCTGTCGAGGAGAAGTATGGGGGCGGTGGCGATCCAGACTTCCGTTTCAACGCGATTGTGTCGGAGGAATGTACCCGCGGCGGGTACAGCGGCGTGGGTTTCATGCTGCACAACGACGTTGTTCAGCCATATCTGACGGAACTTGCGAACGAAGAACAGAAGCAGCGCTGGCTGCCTGGTTTCGTGTCCGGTGAGATCATCACCGCTATCGCGATGACCGAGCCGGGCACCGGTTCGGACTTGCAGGGCATCAAGACGAATGCCAAGAAAGACGGCAACGACTGGATTCTTAATGGATCGAAGACGTTCATCACGAACGGGATCAACGCTGATCTCGTCATCGTGGTGGCCAAAACGAACCCGGACGCTGGTGCGCAAGGCTTCAGTCTCTTCGTCGTCGAGCGCGGCATGGAGGGCTTTGAGCGCGGACGGAACCTCGACAAGGTGGGCCTGAAAGCTCAGGACACCGCAGAGCTGCACTTCAACAATGTGCGAGTGCCGGCGGAGAACCTTCTCGGTGAAGAAGGCATGGGCTTTATCTACCTGATGAAGAACCTTCCCCAGGAACGTCTCTCCATCGCCGTTGTGGCTGCTGCCGCGATGGAAAGCTGCCTCGACATGACGATCGAGTACTGCCGCGACCGTAAGGCGTTCGGCCGGAACATCGGCGCGTTCCAGAACACTCGTTTTGTGCTCGCCGAACTTGCCACTGAGACACGGATGGTCCGTCTCGCTGTCGACAAGTTCATTGAAATGCTGAACGAGAAGACGCTGACCGTTCAGGACGCCGCCATGATCAAGTGGTGGTCTACCGAACTGCAGACCAAGCTCATCGATCGCTGCGTCCAGCTGCACGGCGGCTACGGCTACATGCGTGAATACCCGATCGCGAAGGCGTTCCTCGATTCTCGCGTCCAGACCATTTACGGCGGGACGACCGAGATCATGAAGGAAATCATCGGCCGCTCACTGAATCTCTGAGGCGACGCCCGAGTGACTAGCCGGACCCTCCGCGAGGCGTGCCAAGCGCTTCGCGGCTTCATCAAGGACCTGGTGCTGTTTGCAGAAAGCAAACCGCACCAGGTGCTTCCAGCTTGCGCTGTCGTCAGCGTCAGTAAAGGCACTGACCGGCACCGCGGCAACGCCGATGCTGCGGGGCAGTGTTCGGCAGAACGTGGCCGCATCGGTATACCCGAGCGGACGTGGATCTGCGCAGATGAAGTAGGTACCGTCGCTGGTGTGCGGAACGAGCCCCGCCTCGCTGAGCGAGCGGGCGAGAAAGTCACGTTTTCCCTGCAGCGTGGCCCGGAGCTGGGCCACCCAGGGGAGCTGCGTGCGCAGCGCGGTCGCCACGGCTGGCTGGAACGGCCCACCGCCAACGAACGTGAGAAATTGCTTGGCCGCGCGCACCGCGCTGACAAGGTCGCGGGGCCCGCATACCCAGCCGATTTTCCACCCAGTGACGCTGAAGGTCTTGCCGGCGCTGGACACGGCGAGGGTGCGTTCGCGCATCCCCGGCAGGCTGGCGAGCGGCGTATGCACCCGGCCGTCGAACAACAGGTGCTCGTACACCTCATCGGTGACGACGATGAGGTCGTTGTCAATCGCGATTTCCGCGATCGCCGCAAGGTCGGATGCGGTGAGCACCGTGCCCGTCGGGTTATGCGGCGAGTTCACCACCAGGACTTTCGTCTCCCGGGTGACGGCGTCGCGCAGCGAATCAAGGTCGAGCGTGAAGCCGCGTCCGTCGGGCACGAGTCTGGCACTGCGGTGCCGGGCTCCCGCCAGTGCCACGGCCGCGGCGTAAGAGTCGTAGTACGGCTCGATCAGCACAACCTCGTCGCCACGCTCGACGAGAGCAAGCAGGGACGCGGTGAGGGCTTCGGTGGCGCCGACGGTGACCAGAACCTCGCCGTCCGGGTCATAGACAGTGCCGTAACGTCCCTCACGGTCTGCAGAAATGGCTTCCCGCAAGGCCGGAACACCTGCGCCCGGCGGGTACTGATTGAAACCACCTTTGATCGCGTCACACGCCGCGCTCAGAAGCTCAGCTGGCCCGTCTTCATCGGGGAATCCCTGCCCCAGATTGATGGCATTATGACTTACAGCCAATTCGGTCATTTCGGCGAAGATCGTCGTCCGGAATGGTTCAAGACGGGGCACCAGCATCCAGACACTGTAACCGGAATCTCCACCCTGGACAGGGGTGCGGGAACCATCGCAATAGAAAGGAAGATGCACTCGTGACCACAAACAGCGAGGCATTCATCTACGAGGCAATTCGCACGCCCCGTGGCAAAGGAAAGGCGAACGGCTCGCTCCACAGCGTCAAGCCGATCTCGCTCGTGGTTGGCTTGATCGATGAGCTGCGCCGCCGGTTCCCGGATCTCGATGAGAGCCGCATTTCCGACCTCATTCTCGGCTGCGTAACACCAGTCGGTGACCAGGGCGCGGACATCGCGCGTACCGCGGTGCTCACCGCGGGCATGCCTGACACCGTCGGAGGGGTGCAGATCAACCGCTTCTGCGCCTCGGGCCTCGAGGCCGTCAACATGGCTGCTCAGAAGGTCCGTTCCGGCTGGGACGAAATGGTTGTCGCGGGCGGCATCGAGTCGATGTCCCGCGTCCCGATGGCATCGGACGGCGGCGCGTGGGCCATGGACCCCGCGACCTCATTCGACACCTACTTCGTTCCTCAGGGCATCAGCGCGGACCTCATTGCGACACTCGAGGGCTTCAGCCGCGACGACGTCGACGCCTACGCGGTGCGCTCACAGGACCTCGCCGCTAAGGCCTGGTCAGGGGGCTACTTTGCCAAGTCGGTCGTGCCGGTGAAGGACCAGAACGGTCTCACCATCCTCGACCACGACGAGCACATGCGTCCCGGCACAACAGCCGAGAACCTCGCTGGGCTCAAGCCATCGTTTGCTGGCATGGGTGAAATGGGCGGCTTCAACGCTGTCGCGCTGCAGAAGTTCCACCAGGTCGAGAAGATCAACCACGTGCATCACGGCGGTAACTCGTCCGGCATCGTCGACGGTGCTGCTCTCGTCCTCCTCGGAACTGAGCAGGCAGGCAAGGACCTCGGCCTTACCCCGCGTGCACGCATCGTTGCGACGGCCACAAGTGGCGCCGACTCGACGATCATGCTCACCGGGCCGACCCCGGCATCGGAGAAGGCGCTGGCTAACGCTGGCCTGACCGCCGACGATATTGATCTGTTCGAGATCAACGAAGCGTTCGCCTCGGTTGTTCTGAAGTACCAGAAGGACCTGAAGATTCCGGACGAGAAGCTCAACGTCAACGGTGGCGCGATCGCAATGGGCCACCCGCTCGGTGCGACCGGTGCGATGGTCCTCGGCACCATGGTCGACGAACTTGAGCGTCGTGACGCTCGCCGTGCGCTCGTCACCCTTTGCATCGGTGGCGGCATGGGTGTCGCGACCATCATCGAACGCGTCTGACCTGATCCCCGGAATTTCCTCGAAAGGCAAGTAATCACGATGAGTGAAACCAACATGATTGCGTGGGAGCAGGACGGCGACGGCATCGTCACGCTCACCATGGATGACCCCACCCAGGGCGCCAACACGATGAACGAGCTCTTCGGCCGCTCCTTCCAGGAGACCGTTGAGCGCCTTGTCGCAGAGAAGGACAACATCACCGGTGTTGTGCTGACCTCTGCCAAGAAGACGTTCTTCGCGGGCGGCAACCTTGACGACCTGATCAAGGTGCAGCCAGAGGACGCCGAGAAGGTCTACAACCAGGTTGCTGACCTGGCGAAAGGCTTCCGCGCACTCGAAACTCTCGGCAAGCCAGTAGTTGCGGCGATCAACGGCGCGGCACTCGGTGGCGGCCTGGAGCTGGCACTCGCCACGCACCACCGCATCGCGGCCAACGTCAAGGGCTCGCAGATCGGTCTGCCTGAGGTGTCGCTCGGTCTGCTGCCAGGTGGCGGCGGCATCGTCCGCACTGTTCGGCTGCTCGGCCTGCAGAACGCGCTGATGCAGGTGCTCCTGCAGGGGCAGCGTCACCGTCCGGAGAAAGCAAAAGAGATCGGCCTCGTCAACGAACTCGTCGATTCCATCGACGAGCTGGTGCCGGCTGCGAAGGCCTGGATCAAGGCCAACCCTGAGGCGCAGCAGCCGTGGGACGTCAAGGGCTTCCGGATCCCCGGCGGCACCCCGTCGAACCCGAAGTTCGCGCAGATGCTCCCGGCGTTCCCCGCGAACCTGCGCAAGCAGATCAAGGGTGCCCCGATGCCTGCTCCGCGCGCGATCATGGCAGCGGCAGTCGAGGGCTCACAGGTCGATATCGACAACGCGGCGAAGATCGAGCACCGCTACTTCGTCGAACTTGCGACCGGTCAGGTCGCGAAGAACATGACGCAGGCTTTCTTCTTCGACCTGCAAGCCATCAACAATGGTCGTTCGCGTCCAGATGGTATCGAGCGGCGTGAGATCAAGAAGGTCGGTGTTATCGGTGCCGGCATGATGGGTGCAGGTATCGCTTACGTTTCCGCCAAGGCCGGTATGGATGTCGTCCTCAAGGACGTCACCATCGAAGCCGCAGAAAAGGGCAAGGCGTACTCCGAAGCGATTGAGGCTAAGGCGCTTTCCCGCGGCAAGACCACCGAAGAGAAGTCGAAGGTGCTGCTGGACCGGATCAAGCCCAGTGCTGATGCGGCCGACTTCGCTGGCGTCGACTTCGTCATCGAAGCCGTGTTCGAGAACCCTGATCTGAAGAACAAGGTCTTCCAGGAAATCGAGGACATCGTCGATTCGGACGCCGTCCTCGGATCCAACACGTCGACACTTCCGATCACGGGCCTGGCCCAGGGTGTGAAGCGTCAGGAAGACTTCATCGGCATCCACTTCTTCTCTCCCGTGGACAAGATGCCGCTGGTCGAGATCATCAAGGGTGAAAAGACGTCAGACGAGGCGCTGGCCCGCGTGTTTGACTACACCCTCGCGATCAAGAAGACCCCGATCGTGGTGAACGACAGCCGCGGCTTCTTCACTTCTCGCGTCATCGGTATGTTCATCAACGAAGCCATCAAGATGCTTGAAGAGGGCATCGAGCCGGCAACGATCGAGCAGGCAGGGCTGCAGGCCGGTTACCCGGCTGCACCGTTGCAGCTGTCCGATGAGCTGAACTTCCAGACGATGCAGAAGATCTTCAACGAGACCCTGGAGGCCGCCAAGGCTGAGGGTAAAGAGATCGACGACGCTGCGATCGCATCCGGCCGGGTCATCGACAAGATGATCGGCGAGTTCGAGCGCACTGGCAAGTCCGGCGGCGCTGGCTTCTATGACTATGCGGATGGCAAGCGGACCGGCATCTGGCCGGGTCTCCGCGAGACGTTCAAGTCGTCGCCAGAACTTGAAGTCCCGCTCAAGGATCTGAGCGAGCGCATGATGTTCGCTGAGGCGCTCGAGACAGTGAAGTGCTTCGACGAGGGCGTCCTGATGACGCAGGCAGACGCCAACATCGGTTCGATCTTTGGCATCGGCTTCCCCGCCTGGACCGGTGGTGTCATCCAGTTCATCAAGGGTTACGAGGGTGGCGTTGACGGCTTCATCAAGCGCTCGGAGGAGCTCGCCGCAAAGTACGGCGATCGCTTCACCCCGCACCCCCGCCTGAAGGAGATCGTCTCTAAGTAGCCGATCCCCAGTAGCGCGAATCAAGGAGCCTGACCTTCGCTAGACGGAGGTCAGGCTCCTTTCTCGTATGAAGCGAGAATGTTCCGCACGATAGGTACCGGATTACACGCACGTACCATCGGTACAGATCTGCCTCAGAAATGTACAGTTCGTACGCGGTCCAGAAAAAGGGTTCCAACCCCCGGCCAAATAAGTGACAACGCGTTGCAGAACGTTCGCGCACAGCGCATGCTGTGTGTTGTATCTCACTTTGCGTCCAAGCTGGAGTAGCCGATGAGCACAACGGAGAAGCCCGCGGCCGTCGACATGGTTCACCACACGCACCTTTCCGGCGTCTTCACACCGCAGCGGGACGAGGTGGACGTCCACGGTCTTCACGTCGAAGGCGAACTGCCCGAAGACCTTTCAGGCGAGTACCTGCGGAACGGGCCTAACCCGCGGTTCGATCCGATTGGCACCTACGTCTATCCGATTGACGGCGACGCAATGGTCCACCGCATCGGCATCAGGGATGGCGCCGTCAGCTATTCGAACCGGTTCGTGCGCACCCCGATGGTCGTCGCGGAAGAGGAAGCGGGCCTTGCGATCTGGGCGGGGGTTATGGATCCTTACACGCCCAGCGCCGACGAAGTGGGTCCAGAGCTTGCAGGGAAGGCGCGGGACCTCCCTGACATCAACGTTGTTCGCCACGGCGGGCGCCTCCTGGCGATGGCGGAGGCTGCCCAGCCTTACCGTCTCGATCCCTCCGACCTGAGCACTTTAGGGCCGGACTCGTGCTCCGGCGCAATGCCCATTGGCAGCACGGCGCACCCGAAAATCGACCCGGTGACGGGCGAAATGGTGTTGTTCAACTATCTGTTGGAGGCGCCCTATCTGACGTGGTCGGTGGTGGCGGCGGACGGGTCTGTCACGAGACCGCCGACCGTGGTGGACGGCGTGGACGTCCCGTTGATGATTCACGACATGGCTCTCACACGCCGCTACATCGTGCTGTTCCTGTGTCCGCTGGTCTTCGATATCGAGGCGCTACTGCGTGGTGGTTCAGTTCTGGACTGGCGGCCGGACGCAGGAGTGCGGATCGCGCTCATCCCGCGCGACGGCGGAAAAGTGCGATGGTGCAGCACGGAAGCGTTCTGGGTCTGGCACTTCGCGAATGCGTTCGACATGGCTGATGGCAAGGTCGCGGTCGACTATGCGGAATGGTCCTTTCCCGGCGGGTTCACTGCTCAAGAGCATGAGCCGCGCGGGGCTATGGTGCGTGCTGTCCTCGATCCAGATAAAGGGACGATCAGTCGTACTGTCGTCAGCGACCGCAATGTCGAGTTTCCGCGCATCGACGATCGGCAGACCTGCGGTGACCACCGGTACGCTGCCACACTTGGTGTGCATACGGGACGCGAGGGCATCTTCGACAGCCTCCTTTTCTTCGACATGCACGCAGGTTCCGAGACGGAGTGGCGGGCTGGTTCGCTGGCTGTCGGTGAGCCCATATACATGCCCGGCGCCGAACGAGACTATTGGGGAATGATCGGCACCGACCGTGACGACATGACCTCGTGGTTCGTCATCCTGCCGGTTGAGGATCCGTCATCTGGGCCCTTGTGCCGAGTGCGGATGCCCCTAAGGGTCCCCTCCGGGCTGCACGGCGCATGGCTGCCCGATTGATGTCGTGACCTTCACGCTCGGGGGGCGTTTACCGTTAGGGAATGATGTGTGCCGTCGGCTCCTGGGCTAGCCGTTGATGTCAGCACTCGAACGCCTCCAGGGCGTGTTCGTGGCGCTCGCCGCGCTGCTCGGTATTGGTGCGGGGATCGTTCTGCCTATCGAGGCAGCAGCGGGGCACGTGGTTCTGCCCGCGCTTCTGCTGATGCTGACGGCCGTGTTTCTCCAAATGGACGCCGCGCAGATCAGGTCTGCGCGCAACGCGAGAACGGTAGTCGCGGCGAGTCTGGTGATCAACTTCGTGTGGACGCCGTTCTTCGCGTGGGCTCTAGGGGCGGGCTTGCTTGGCGGCAGCCCGGACTTGCGGATTGGGCTGCTCCTCCTGCTGGTCACGCCGTGCACTGACTGGTACCTGGTATTCACGGCTTTGGCGCGGGGCCATTTGGGCTCTGCTGCCGCCCTGTTGCCTATCAATCTGATTCTCCAGTTGCTTCTGCTCCCGGTGTACGTGCAGTTACTGGGCGGGGAAGCGGCGATGATCGACACGCGCACGCTGGTCGAAGCCGTGGTGCTGGTTCTCGCGGTGCCGCTGTGTGCTGCGCTGGTGCTGCGTCGGCTCGCCGCGGGCAGTTCGGCCGGTTCGATAGTGATAGCTTCCAGTGCGCGTGCGATTCTCCCGCTGCTTTATGTGGCGGTCTTCGCCATGTTCGCCTGGCAGGGCAGCGTGGTGTTCGACCACGGTGGCGAGTTGCTGCTGCTGCTCATTCCCCTTGGGCTTTTCTTTGTCGTCACGCCGGTCGTCGCGCAGGGAACGGGGCGCATTCTGAAGCTACACGCTGATCTGCGCGTCACTCTGACAATGACGACCGTCGCGCGCAACTCGCCGATAGCGCTGGCGCTCGCGGTGGCGGCTTTTCCGGATCGCCCACTGATAGCCGTTGCGCTGGTCATTGGCCCGTTGGTGGAACTGCCGGTGCTCGCGGTCCTCAGCCAGCTGGTGCGAGTTCCGGCCACTAGTCGCGGGTGAGCGTTTCGATCCCGTCGAGGATGCGTTCAAGGCCGAAGCGGAAATCGAAGTCAGGTTCGTCGTCGTTAGCGTCGAAAACTCCCGCGGCGAGGACGCGCGTCAGGGCCGGGAAGTCAGTAGGTGTGGTCACTCGTCGCAGCGTGTCCGCGTATCCCGCGAGTACATCCGCCGTCCCAGCCTGCTGCATCGCCGCTCCGAGCTGAGCGGTGAGGGTCGTCTCGCTGCGGATGAAGCTGCTGATCAGGAGTATCCCGGAGACCTGTTCGCTTTCGCTGAGGCTGCTTTTCGCGAGACATTGGAGGCCCGCTTCCATCCACCTCACTGAGTTTGGCGCGACGGGCGCGCCGGTGACGGGCACACTCATGGCCCACAGGTTTTCCTGGTAGCGCTGACGCAGCGTCCAGGCCCAGCGGGTGATGCCGGTGCGCCAGGTGTCGTCCACGGAGGGCAGATTGGCTTCGGGCGGACCGCATGCGGTGTCCACCATGAGATTCAGCAAATCGTCTTTAGACGCGATGTGCCGGTACAGCGACATTGGCCCGGTGCCGAGTTCAGTGGCCACACGCTTCATCGAGACCGCGTCCACGCCCTCTGCGGCGGCCACCGAGATGGCGGCCTGGATGACTCTGTCGGCGCTGAGTGCCGGTTTTGGGCCACGTGCGTTCGCTGCTTCCAGACCCCACGCCTTGGACAGGGCTGGCGTTAGCAGCCCCTCATCGCTGGCAGCGCTCATCGTCCTCCTCGGTCTCGACAACAACCTTAGTATGCGTATACAGTACGCAACAAGCGTATGACATACGCAGAAGGAGGAGAAAGTGCCAGACCTAATGTGCGAAGTCATTGGCCTTCGCAAAACCTATGGTGGCCTTGACGTGCTCAATGGGGTCGACTTTTCCGTTGCCCGGGGCGAAATCTTCGCGCTGCTCGGTCCCAATGGCGCGGGAAAAACAACCACCGTACGAATCCTCGCGACCCTTGCGCGGCCCGACAGTGGAAGCGCGCGCATCGCCGGCTTAGACGTCGAGCGCGACCGCCGACTCGTCAGGCGCGAAATCAGCCTGACGGGGCAGTATGCAGCGCTCGACGGCATGCAAACGGGGGAGGAGAACCTCCGCATGATGGGCCGCCTCGCCGGACTCTCACGAGCGCAAGCGCGGCAGCGCGCCAGCGAACTGCTCGCACAGTTTGAATTGACCGAGGCTGGACGCCGATTCGCGAAGACATATTCAGGCGGGATGCGCCGGCGCCTCGATATCGCCGCTGGGCTCGTCGGTGCGCCGACAGTAATCTTCCTCGACGAGCCGACGACTGGGCTTGACCCGCGAAGCCGGAAAACCATGTGGGACATCATCGCGAAGCTCGCAGCTTCCGGCGTCACCATCGTCCTCACTACGCAGTACTTGGAGGAAGCAGATCGCCTGGCTGACCGGATCGCTCTCATCGACGGCGGCCGGATTGTCGCTGAAGGCACTCCGGCGGAACTGAAACGGCGAGTGGGGGAGCAGCGGCTCGACGTCCGGGCCCCGAATCGCGAGGCCTTCGCCCGCATGGCCGCATCCGGCTCACACATCGCCGCCGACGAGGGCGCGCTCAGACTCAGTTACGCAACCGACGGCGCCTCCCGTCACGTTCGTGAACTCCTCAACGACATCGACCCGGGGAACAACGATGTCCACGAGTTCACAGTCCACCAGCCAACTCTCGACGATGTGTTCCTCACCTTGACCGGTCACGCAGCAGTGAAGGAGAAAGCCCATGTCTAGCGTGACTGTGATGGTGGAGCGCAATGTCCGGCTGAGCAGCCGGAACTTCGAGGCGCTGCTGACATCGGTGATGTTGCCGATCCTGATTCTGGTGCTGTTTGTCTACCTCTTTGGTGGCGCGATCCAGACCGGCACAGCCGAATACGTCGACTACGCCCTCCCTGGCGTTCTGTTGCTCTGCACCGGTTTTGTTTCGGCACTGACAGCAACTCGGGTGAGCGAAGATTTGCAGCAAGGCATTGTTGACCGCTTCCGCTCGCTCGACGTGGGAGGCGCCGCGATCCTCGGCGGACATGTCGCGGGCAGCATGCTGCGCAACGCGGTCTCAGTGACCTTGCTGATTGCGGCGGCACTGCTCATTGGGTTCCGCCCGTCCGCGACGCCACTCGAATGGCTGGCCGTCATTGGTGTGCTCGCCCTGTTCATTTTCGCGATCTCCTGGGCCGCAGCGGTGTTCGGACTGTTGGCGAAGACGCCGGAAGGTGCCGCGGGATTCCAGTTCTTCGTGATGTTCCTGCCCTATCCGAGCAGCGCGTTCGTGCCCGTCGAGACGATGCCAACGTGGCTGCATGGGTTCGCGGAGAACCAGCCGGCCACACCCGTCATCGAAACGGTGCGGGGACTGCTGATGGGCACACCGATTGGTGCAAGTGCGGCGCTCGCCGTTGCGTGGTGCGTGGGGATCAGTGTGACCGCGATCGTTGTCGCTGCGCTGCTGTTCCGGCGCCGTGTGGGCTGACCGTCACGGATCGTGAAGGAATTTCCCTCTGTCAGGGGGTAATTCTTTCACGATCCATTGGGCCGCTACTGTCACTGGTGTGGCGCTCGCGGTGTGCCTGCTTTTCGACGCGGCATCGGAACGCACGGTCCGCACATTGTGGCGCCGTGCGGAAGAACTCGGTGTGCCCACCTTGCTGTCGCATACGCACAAGCAGCACCACCCGCACCTGTCGTACGTGGTGATGCTCGAATGGGACCACAAGAAGGTTGAGCGGGAACTCGCCGCTATAGAGCCGCGCGGTCCGTTCACGCTCTGGTTCGACGCAGTGGGAGTCCTGCGCCGCGGGCGGGTGTGCCTGATGCCCGCGCCCACAGCCGATTTGGCCAATCGGCAACTCCGCGCACTCGATGCTGTCGAGAGTGCAGGAGCGCTGGTCCACAAGCACTATGCACGTGGGCGATGGCTGCCGCATCTCTCCATCGCGACGCGCGCGACGCGCGCTCAGGTGCCGGACATCTCGCATATGCTGTCCGACGTGTTGCCACTCAGCCTCACTGTGACAAGTGCAGCCCTGATCGACTCGGCAACAGGCCAGCTCTGGACTTTGCCAGGCGTTTTGTGACTCCATGTTTCCTCCCGCTAGGGACGCCCGTAATGTGACGTTGCATGGAGCACAAGTCAAAGTCGACAGTCCGTCGGGTCGGGATTACCGATGTTGTGAAGGCCGCTCCGGCGCTCATCCCTGATGCGCCGAAGATGCTGAAAGGCGCGGTCGGGCTCGTCACCGTCACAGGAAGTACGAAGAACTCGCTGGGCCTGATCTTCCAGAAAGCGGCCGCCAAGAATCCTGACCGGCCGTTCCTGCGTTTCGAGGGGACCGACATCACGTACGGGGAAGCTAACCGCCTCGTGAATCGGTACGCGTCGGTGTTCGCGCAGCATGGGGTGGGGCGCGGGTCGGTTGTCGGTATTCTCGCGTCGAACCGGCCGCAGACTCTGCTCGCCGCCCTCGCTGCCGTCAAACTCGGCGGCACGGCGGGGATGCTGAACTACAACCAGCGCGGTGACGTCCTCAACCACAGCCAGAAACTGCTCGGCAGCACGGTGCTGGTGGTGGGGGCGGAGTCGGCTGAAGCGTTCGAGTCGCTGCCCCGAGACGAGGTTGAAGGTGCGGTGATTGGGCTGCGCAACGGTGACACCACGCTCGACGGCGCTAATGACCTTGATGACCTCGCCGAAGGCGCTTCCGACGCGAACCCCGCTGAATGCGCCGAGGTCACGGCAAACACGAAGGCGTTCTACATCTTCACGTCAGGTACGACGGGCATGCCGAAAGCCAGCACGATGTCGCACATGCGCTGGATGAAAAGCATGTACGGGCTGGGCGGGCTCGGAGTACGCCTCAGCGGGGACGACGTCCTCTACTCATGCCTGCCGCTCTACCACAACAACGCGTTGACGGTGTCGCTGTCGTCGGTGCTCAACGCGGGCGCGACCCTCGCAATCGGCCGGTCATTTTCGGTGTCGCGGTTCTGGGACGAGGTCAACGAATCGAACGCGACAGCGTTCTGCTACATCGGTGAACTGTTGCGGTACCTGCTCAACCAGCCTGAACGCCCCGCCGAGCGGCAGCACAAAGTCCGCGTGATCGTCGGAAACGGTTTGCGCCCGGAGATCTGGCAGGAGTTTCAGGAGCGGTTCGGGATCGAGCGGATCGCCGAATTCTACGGTGCGAGTGAATGCAACCTGGCGTTCGTCAACGCCCTCAACATCGATAAGACAGCAGGCGTGTGCCCGCTCCCGTTCGCGATCGTCGAGTACGACCAGGCGACGGAGAAACCGCACCGCGGTCACGACGGCAAACTCCGGAAAGTGAAGCCGGGGGAGCCGGGGCTGCTCATCACGAAGATCACCAGCCGTGCACCATTCGATGGGTACACCGACCCGGATGCGTCGGAAAAGAAGGTATTGCGCGACGCATTCAAGAATGGTGACGAGTGGTTCAACACGGGTGATCTCGTGTACAAGCAGGGGCTTTTCCACATCGCGTTCGCGGACCGGCTGGGGGATACGTTTCGCTGGAAGGGCGAGAACGTCGCGACCACTGAGGTCGAAGGGGCTCTCGGCAGCTACAAGGGTGTTGACCAGGCCGTCGTCTACGGTGTGGAAGTTCCCGGCACTGACGGCAAAGCTGGTATGGCGGCGATCAAACTTGCTGACGGCGCGGACCTTGACCCGAAGGCGATCGCCGGCCACCTGATTGACTCATTGCCGAGTTACGCGGTGCCGCTGTTCATTCGCGTGATCGGGGAAGTGGAGCAGACGTCGACGTTCAAGAGCCGCAAGGTTGAACTGAAAGACGAGGGTTACGACCCAGACAAGGTGTCGGACCCGCTGTATGTCCTCGCAGGTAAGGACAAGGGGTATGTCGAGTACTACCCCGAATACGCGGATGAGGTTGCCTCCGGCAAGGTCCGCATCTGAAAGTAAGCACAGCGAAAAGGGGCGCCCCGGGGAATCGTCCCCGTGGCGCCCCTTCTGCGTTCTAGGTCAGGCGCCGATCGCCTGCGCGATCATCGGCCATGAGTCCTTGAGGTCGTCTTCCCAGTAACCCCACGAGTGGGTGCCGGTGGGACGCCAGTTGAAGTGCGCCGGGATGTCGAGCGACGCGAGCCGTGCCTGCAGGTTGACCGTGCAGGGGATCGTGGCCGCTTCGATGATGCCACCGACCACGATCTGGTTGGCGAGTGTCACCGGGTTGCCACCAACGAGAGGTGCGTCGATCACGTCGTGATGGCCGGGGAGTCCCGTGCCATTGGAGACGTAGATCGCGGTGCCGCGCAGCTTCTCGGCGTTGAGGACGGGATCGTTTGCGCGCCAGCCGGGTCCGTCATACGGGCCCCACATGTTTGTTGCGTCAGCCTGGCCGCGGCCCTCAACGACAGTGCGGATATAGGCCTGGCCCAGAGGATCGGAGGTCTGCGCGCAGCCACTGTACGATCCGACGGCTTTGAACAGGCCGGGACGGGCGATCGCGAGGTTCAGCACGGATGTCGCCGAGGTCGAGAGACCCGCGATCGCGTTGACACCGTTCGCGCCCAGCGCGGCATCAATGACCGGCGGCAGTTCCTGTGTGATGAACGTCGTCCACTTGTGACGCCCCAGTTCCGGATCGTCGCGCTCCCAGTCGGTGTAGTACGACAACATGCCGCCGATGGGGGTGATGACGTTGACGTTCTTGTCGGCGAAGAATTCGTCCGCGTCGGTGCGCAGCGACCAGGTGGCGCTGTCCTCGCCGCCACCCGCTCCGTTGAGCAGGTAGAACGTAGGACGCGGGACGCTGTTATCCGCGGGGGTCATAACCTCGACCGGGATGGTCTTGTTCATCGACGGCGAGTACACGTTGACCGTCAGCTTGCGCGGGCCCTCTTGCACAGTCGATGTGACGTAGGCGCCGGACGTCTGCGCGGTGGCGACGGAAGCGGTCATCGTCATCGGGGCAGCTACGAGAGCAGCAGCGGCAAGTGTCGTGACAAGCTTGCGTCGGAACGTCGTTCGGCGCATGAAAACCTCACCTTGGTGCGTGACATAAGGATGTGTCGGGATCGTCGTACTTGTGTACGAAACGAACTTTAAGGGATTACTCAGGTTCTCGCGACATGTTGGTCAAGATTGGTGACACACTGTGCCACTTGACAACCGCGGCGAGCGGGCCCGGAGACATGCAATACGCCAATGTAGTGAGACCCACCTCTGGGGTGGGTCTCACTACATTGGCCGGCTAAGACGTGTCAGCCGAAGAAGCTGAGGAGATCGTTGACGAACAAAACGAACTCCATTGCGCCGCTGATGCCGCCGAAGATGTCGGAGATCGAGAAAGAAAGCTCGGAGCTGGTCTCGAGCGAACCGCCGATTTCAGCGAGTGATTCAAGGCTCATGGTGTGTCCATCCTTGGGTGGTGAGTGTCGTTGCGAGAGTTACATTTAGGCACGAGGCCGTTAGATGCTGCGTGGCCCTCCAGCACGCGAAGTGCTGAAGGGCCCACAAGACCGTTAGGTCAGCAGATCAGGAGATGCTGCCGTTGCCGCCGAAGTAGTCAACCGAGCCGATGAAGCCCCAAGCGCCACCACCGTCGGCCAGGCCGCCTTCTTCGAACCCGCCGATGAGGTCGGCCGAACCGCCTTGGAAGTCACCCAGGCCGCCGAAGAATGCGCCGAGGTCTGCAAGTGCACCGGCGAACGTTGCGAAGTCTTCCATTGTTACTCCTTGGTTTGGATCGAACTAACCGGGCCAGGCTTCTGGCCCCCGGAGATTTTTCTACACGACTTCTTAAACGATTGGGGAGCTACGTTTAGAGAGTTAACGTACTTGACCATACTTGTTTGTGTGATCAGCGTCACTTAATACTGACAATAGAGTTCAACTAGCTGCGGGTTTTCCCGTGATTAACTTCCCGTTCACGGAACGGTTTGTGATGATCGTCACGCAGGATATCTGGGTTATTTAACGCGGGATTCACACAGCGATCACCGCAGGTCATGGCGGTATCGACCGTTGGCCGCAGCCTCGCGGCTGAGTGTTCAACTTCCAGGCGGCTTCACGATGTCCCATATGCCCGTAAGACAATGAATGCATATGGAAAAGAATGGTGATCCAGCGCGCGATGTTGCAGGGTTGTGATCTGCAGCCCTGGGCGAGCGAAATCGCGTCACACATCACATATTCAATCGCGAATTGTTCGACATTACAAAGGCTGCAACGGGATTCGTTCCGGCGGTGGTCTACCTGAGGTCGGCCGGAAGTTCAGATGCGCTCAGAGTCAGGTATCCGCGTGACTTCTCTGCTTCTTCCCCGCGCTTGACGTTCTTCTCGAGGACGATCCACTCGGACTGCGATATCGCGCGCTGCGCACGCTTGAGGACCTCTTCGTCGCGCGCGGCCCACGCGATCGGCACCGGCTGGACACGCTGCCAGTACTGGGACATCTTCGACGCGTCCGTCACGGCGACGCAGGGGACACGCTCGCCGACTTTGACGCGGTGTCCGGGCAGGTTCTGTGCGCGGCGGGGGACTAGCGCCCACCGTGGTTCTTGCGAGCGGTCGCGGGTCAGGTTGACGAGCGCCATCATCGTGAATCCGCGAGGGCGCACAGCGGTGACAACTGCAGGCACGAGTTCGTGCTCGCTGTACATCTTCTTGAGGTCAGTGGCCCGTTGCGGTGCGACGATGCCTGCGTAAGCGCACGCGAGGGCCGCGACGATCAGGACGATTGCGGTGATGATCGCCCAGGTCTGGCCGACGATGAACAAACCGATCGCGCCGCCCACCATTGCTACCGCGAATATGCCGGCGGAAACCTGCAGGCGCCGCAGTTCGGCGAGTTGTTCATTCACCCGACGGGCATGGGGGATGTCGACAAGGAAGTCCAGTGTTCGCACAATCCCACAGCCTACTTGCCGCGACCGCTGTCTGCGGCCGCGGCAATCCCGGTGCCCTGCTCAGGAGGCCTGTTGCGATGCTTCGTATTCGCGGAGTTCTTCAAGGATCGCGCGGCGGGCAGGCTCGGGCAGATCATCCATCAAATGCCGGACCCGCTCCCGGCGGCGCAACTCACCCTGACGCACCGGCATCCCCGGCGTCGGACGGATCTGCGGAATCACCCCACGCACATCCTCATCCGGCGACCCGTCACTATGACCGGCCTCCGCCATCGCCGCCTCCGCCGCCATCGTCGCCTCGTCCTTCTCCTCCGACATCCCGATCGGACCCAGACGACGACCATTCAGGAACTGCCCCACCACCGGCTCATCACTCGTCAGCAGCACCTCACGCGGACCAAACATCACCAGATGCTTCCTAAACAGCATCCCCAAGTTATCCGGCACCGTCCGCGCCATATTGATGTTGTGCGTCACGATCAGCACCGTGCAGTCAATCTGCGAATTGATATCCAGAATCAGCTGCGACAAATACGCCGTCCGCACCGGATCCAGACCCGAATCCGGCTCATCACACAACAAAATCTCCGGATTCAGCACCAACGAGCGCGCCAGCCCCGCACGCTTACGCATCCCGCCCGAAATCTCACCCGGAAGCTTGTTCTCCGCACCCAGCAGACCCACAAGCTCCATCTTCTCCATCACGATCTGACGGACCTCAGACTCCGACTTCTTCGTATGCTCCCGCAACGGAAACGCCACATTGTCATACAAATCCATCGACCCGAACAGCGCACCATCCTGAAACAGCACACCGAACATCTTCCGCACCTCATACAGCTCCCGCTGCGTGCACTGCAAAATATCCGTGCCATCAATCACGATCGATCCCCGCTCCGGGCGGATCAAACCAATCAGCGACTTCAAAAACACCGACTTACCCGTACCCGACGGGCCCAGCAGCGCACTCACCTCCCCAACAGGAAGCGTGAACGTGACATCAGACCAGATGTTCTGCGAACCAAAGGTCTTCGTCAGACCCTCGACAGCGACCTCGACACCCACTGAACCTCCCAGGTTCCTGTCCGTATACGGACGTTAAGCACTATTTGCAGTCAGTGCAGTGAACTCAGGGTAGAGGACTAATGAGACGTGCAACACCCCCACCGTGCGGAATGGCGGTTAACTTGAAGCGACGCGCACCGCAACGCCGTCGAGGAAGATGCCGAGGGTCTCGTGGAAGGCTGCTTCGAACGAATCGGCCTCACCTTCGGTGCTGAACGCACCCGCGTCGAGGGCCGCCTGGAGTGCGGGGAACTTGGAGGTGTCCATGACCGCGAGCAGGCTTGGCCCCTGATGTTCCCACCACTGCTCGATTGTCATGCCGGTCTCGGCCACAAAAGTGAGGTTTTCGATGGAAGCGCGGGCAGCCCCGCGCACGATGTATTCGATTGCTCCATTGATCGCGACGGCGGCATCAGGTGGAAGGCCGGCTTCAAGCACAGTTGCGATGCCAGCGTTGAAGCGTTCCATTGCTATTGGGCCGGGTGAGACAAAGTCCAGTGGCAGGCTGAGCATCCAGGGGTGTCGGTGGTAGAGGCGCCACTGTTCGTGCGCCATCGCCTCGAGTTTGTCGCGCCATCCGCCTTCGATCCCAGAAGCGCTTGTGGTTTCGCTGTACAGGCGCTCGATCATCAGCGCGGTGAGTTCCTCTTTGCCGGGGACGTAGCGGTACAGCGACATTGTGCCCAGTCCGAGCTCATCGGCGAGGGTGCGCATCGAGAGGGCCTCGATCCCGCGAGCGTCCGCGAGAGATATTGCGGTTGCGACAACCTCGTCCCTGGTGAATGCTCGCTTTGGGCCGCGTTTACGTGTTGGCTCCGGGCTCCAGAGCGTCGTGACGATGCGCTCGAGCTGCGTCTTTAGTTCTGCGCCTGAGGAGGGGGTGGGCACGGCAACCTTCCTGGTCCAGCTTGACGATCCAAAACCGAGTATGGTGTACTCGGTAATTACAAAGTACACTGTACTCAGTTAACTTCTACTCTACATCCAGCATCAAACTCTTGGGGGAGCGTCATGGGGCAACCTGCCCATATGATCCGTGCGCGCGGCCTCGTCAAAACCTTTGGCGAAGTGCGTGCACTTGATGGACTCGATCTTGATGTGCCTGAAGGAAGTGTGCTCGGACTCCTGGGGCCGAACGGCGCGGGGAAAACCACCGCGGTCCGCATTCTCACCACTCTGTTGACACCCGACAGTGGCACCGCAGAAGTAGCCGGCGTCGACGTGCTCGCAGACCCGTACGGTGTCCGGGCGCGCATGGGCCTAGCAGGTCAGTACGCCGCCGTCGACGAGCACCTCACTGGCTTCGAGAATCTCGACATGGTCGGTCGCCTGTATGGCTTCGACCGCAAGCGATCCCGTGCGCGGGCTAGGGAGCTCCTAGAGCGGTTCGGGCTCGCGGACGCCGGCGACCGGCCCTCGAAAACCTATTCAGGTGGTATGCGACGCCGGCTTGACCTTGCCGGTGCGCTCGTTGCTAAGCCTGCGGTGATCGTCCTTGACGAACCAACCACCGGTCTCGATCCGCGCAGCCGCAACCAGATGTGGGACGTCATCCGCGATCTCGTCGCGGGCGGCGCGACAGTGCTGCTCACGACGCAGTACCTGGAAGAAGCGGACGTTCTCGCCGACAACATCGTGGTGATCGACCACGGCCATGCCATCGCCGAGGGCACCGCTGACGAACTGAAACGCCAAATCGGCGGGGAACGCGTGGAACTCGTGATTGAGAACAACGCAGACATCCCGACCGCACAGGCGGCAATAGACGCAATCGCCACCGGTGAAGTGCATGTCAGCAACTCGGGACGGTCCTTTAGCGCTCCCGTTAGCACTGGGCCCGAGGCGCTCATGCACCTTCTGCGCGCGCTCGACGGCGAAAAGGTCAAAGTGCTCGACGTCGGACTGCGGCGCCCCACACTCGACGACGTCTTCCTGTCGCTCACCGGTCACGCCGCCGAAACCAGCGACGAACAAGACAACGCTGACAATGAACCTGCCAGCCAGGAGGCACGCCGATGACCTCGACACCCACTCTGAAGCGCACCTTCACCGACAGCGGTGTCATCGCGAAACGCAACCTGATCAAGATCAAGCGTGTGCCGGAAATCCTGGTATTCGTTCTGATCTCGCCGGTGATGTTCGTCCTGCTCTTCGCCTATGTATTCGGCGGTGCGATCGATCCCGGAGGGGACATTCCCTACCGAGAGTTCCTGATCGCCGGCATCTTCGCGCAGACTGTGGTGTTCGGCGCGACGTTCACCGGTGTCGGCCTCGCAGAGGATATGCAGAAAGGCATCATCGACCGATTCCGGTCGCTGCCGATGTCACGCTCAGCCGTCCTCATCGGCCGGACAGTGTCAGACATCGCCTACAACCTCCTGTCGATCGCCATCATGGCACTGGCCGGTTTGGTGGTGGGCTGGCGGATCCGAGGCTCCATCCTCGACGCGATCACCGCGTTCCTGCTCCTGTTGATATTCGCGTACGCGGTCAGCTGGATCATGGCTTTCGTGGGGCTCATCGTGCCGAGCGTGGACGTCATCAACAACGCGTCCTTCGTGGTGATCATGCCGCTGACGTTCATTTCCAATGCGTTCGTCCCGCTTGAGTCGTTCCCGCCCGTGCTGCGTACTTTCGTCGAGTGGAACCCGGTTTCCGCCGTGACACAGGCAGTTCGGGAGCTGTTCGGCAATGTCGACCCGAACGTGCCAGTCCCGGACGTGTGGTCGATGCAGAACCCGGTCCTGTACTCGTTGATCTGCGTCGCAGTGATCCTCGCGATCTTTGTGCCGCTTTCGGTGAACCGGTACAAGGCGACAAGCAAGTAGCACCGTCAGGTTCGGGGGCTAAGGCCGTTCATGATCTGTGTGATGACGTCTCCCAGCATGGTCTCGGCCAGTGCGGCAGGGACAAGCCCTGAGCTGACGAAGCTCGCCATGCCGTGGATCGTGGCGAACGAGGCGAAGCCGATCGCAGTCGGGTCCCCGTCGATCACTTCGCCGTTTCCCTGTCCATCGGCAATCAGCGCGACGGGAACTGAGAATGCCCGCTCGGCGGCGGCGGGCAACTCAGTCCCCGCTGCGGGATTGTGCTTCCGGGCGAACATCAACTCCAGCAGCGCGGCATTCTCGGTCGCAAACCGCACATAAGCTCGCGCAACCGACTCGAGCCGCTGCATGAACGACCCCTCAGAAACCGCCTCGGTGAACACGGCGCCAAGGCGCTCAAATCCTGTCAATGCTATCGCGTCCAGAAGTGCCTGTTTGTCGCGGAAGTGCCTGCTCGGGGCCCCGTGGCTGACGCCGATGTCCCGCGCGAGCTGGCGTAGCGAGAGGCCATCGACACCAGACTCCCGCAGCGTCTGCTCGGCGCGAGTCAGGAGTTCGCCACGCAGATCGCCGTGGTGGTAGGAGCGGGGGCTGGACAACCTCATGATCACTGAGAATACCCGAATCGAGCGCAAATGTGGGCATTGACTACTTTGTAGTCATTGTCTACATTTGAACCATGACGAAATCCTCCTGGACCCCAGCAGAACTTCCCTCTTTCGACGGCAGGACCGTCGTAATTACTGGCGCGAACAGCGGCATCGGCCTGGCGGCGGCCAATGAATTGGCCCGCGTCGGCGCCCGCGTCGTCCTGGCCGTCCGCGATAAGGACCGAGGTGCGGCTGCGGCCGCCACCATCACAGGCACCACCGAAGTCCGTGCGCTCGACCTCGCTGACCTCGCCTCGGTTCGCCGCTTCGCCGATGAATGGACCGGCCCCCTCGATGTGCTGGTGAACAACGCGGGCATCATGATGCCGCCCGAAGGCAAGACCAAAGACGGGTTCGAAACCCAGATCGGCACAAATCATCTCGGCCATTTCGCGCTGACCAACCTTCTGCTGCCGCACATCACTGATCGTGTCGTCACTGTCGCTTCGGCGGCGCACCGACGTGGCACGATCGACCTTGACGACCTCAACTGGGAAACGCGCGCCTACAACCGCGTAGCCGCCTACGGACAGTCCAAGCTCGCCAATCTGCTCTTCAGCCTCGAACTGCAGCGTCGCCTCACTGAGGCCGGCTCCCCGGTCCGGGCCCACAACGCGCACCCCGGCTGGTCCGCAACGAACCTGCAGTCCCATTCCGGAAACCGCCTGTACGACGGCCTGATGAACCTCGGCAACAAGCTTTACGCTCAGGACGCCGAAGCAGGCGCCGCGCCCACCCTTTACGCGGCGAGCCAGGACCTGCCAGGTGCTAGCTACGTCGGCCCAGACGGCCGCTGGGAGCTGCGGGGCAACCCCAAACTTGTCGGACGTTCACGCGAGGCGCGTGATACGGAACTCGCGAAGAAACTGTGGACCGCTTCCGAAGAGCTGACAGGTGTGCGGTTTCCCGCCGCCGCAGTGAGTGGTGGCCAGTCCGAATAGAAGTGACAGCAATGCACAAAGCCGGGCCCGCTGAACGGGCCCGGCTTTGGTGTCTGCCTGTATTACGAAGCGGCGCCGACGAGTTCCTTGTTCCGCTCGACCGTGCTAAGCGGGGTAACCGTCGTGTTCTGGACAGCCGCGGGAGCATTCGCCTTGGTGCGCTTGCCGATGAACGGCAGCTTGTTGACCAGTGGCAGCTCATCCGGAAGGGAGTATCGGAAGATCTTCTTCCAGACACTTCCTAGTTGCCGGGCCATGGAAGCCTCGTGGTAATCGATGCCATAGCGGTCGCAGATCTCGCGCACCTCGACGGCCATTTCCGCGTAGCGGAAAGCGGGGATGTCGGGGAACAGGTGGTGCTCGATCTGGTAGCTCAGGTTGCCTGAGAGGACGTTGACCCACTGGCCACCAGTGAAGTTCGCGGAGCCGAGGACCTGGCGGTAGTACCAGCCCGCGTGGCTCTCGTCCTGAGTCTCTTCAATCGAGAAGGTCTGGACTTCCTCGGGGAAGTGGCCACAGAAGATCACCGATGACGCCCAGAGATTACGCACGATGTTGGCGACGGCATTGCCCGCGAAGGTGAAGGGCGCTCCGGGACCTGAGAGGAGCGGGAAAATCACATAGTCCTTCAGTGCTTGCTTGCCAGCCTTGTCACGGAAACGCGCGAAGCCTTCCTTCGCGTCCGCCCAGGACTTCTCACCACTGATGATCTTCTCTGACTCAAGTTCCTGAAGGGCGGTGCCCCACTGGAAGAAGGTCTGCAGCAGAGCCGCGAATACGGGGTTCAGCAGCCAGATGGGGTGCCACGGTGTTTCATCGGTGACGCGCATGACGCCGTACCCGGTTGCATCATGGTCTTTGCCGACAACGTTGGTGAACGTGTGGTGGATGTAGTTGTGGGTGTACAACCAGCTATCGCCGTGGATCGTGTTGTCCCATTCGAAGTTCTTCGAGGTGAGCGCCGGATCCTGCATCCAGTCGTACTGGCCGTGCATGACGTTATGGCCGATTTCCATGTTGTCGATGATCTTCGACAACGACAGCGCTGCGACTCCACCGAGCCATGCAGGCGGGAGGAAACCGAAGAAGAGAAGCCCGCGGCCAGCGACTTCGAGTTTCTTCTGCAGTGTGACAACACCACGGATGTATTCGGCATCCCGTTCGCCGAGATCGGCGACTACGCGGGCACGAAGCGCGTCCATCTCCTTGCCGAACGCTTCGATCTGCTCGGGGGACAGCTTCTTAAGGTCATTTGCAGACATGGGGTTCTCCCGGAATGGTCTAGAAGGATCAGAGGTCGATGGAGACGTCGCCGACAGGCTCGGAGACGCAAAGCTTCACGCTGGTATCGCCATCGCTGCAGACGTCACCAGTCAGGACATTGCGGGTGGTGCCGGAGTCTTTCCGGCGTACGCACGAGAAGCAGATCCCCATGCGGCAGCCGTATTCAGGTGTGAGGCCAGCGTCCTCGGCCTGCTCCAGGATGGTCCGTCCACTGTTGGCGACGGTGGTTCCTGTTGCGGAGAAAACGAGTTCACCGGCAGCGTCCTCGCTGCTGACGGTGCGCACAGGCGCGGTGAACTGCTCGAGGTGCAATTGGTCCGTCAGACCCTCGTCCTCGTACACGGCACGGACGGCATCCATGAGCGGCAGCGGCCCACAGAGGAAGGTTTCCGCTTCCGCGTAGTGGCGATCAGCGGCGAGCAGGTGCTCTTTGCTGAAGTAACCGTGCAAGTCACCGCCATCTTTTTGCTCCGTGTAGGCGTGCACGATGTTGATGGACTCGTACTTCGCCTTGATCTCTTCGAGTTCGCGGCGGTAGATGATGTCATCTTCGGTGAACGAGTAGTGCAAGAAGGTGATCTTGCCGTTGAAGGCCTTATCGGTCAGAGTCCGCAGCATCGACATGACCGGAGTGACTCCGGAACCACCGCTGATCAGCAGGATTCGGCGGGGATGCGGGAGCGGCAAGACAAACTCGCCCTGCGCTGGCGAGATCTGGACGATCATCCCAGGCTCGGCCTGGGCTTGGAGGTGCCGCGAGACGAGGCCGTTGGGATCAACCTTGATGGTGAGTTCGATCCGGCCGTCACGGCGGAATTCGGAACAGGCTGGTGAGTAGCAGCGAGTGCGGCGAACACCGTCGATCTCGACTGAGAGGCGGACGAACTGTCCGGCGCGGAACCCAGTCCAGTTTGAGTTCGGCCGCAATGTCAGCGTGACGCTATCTGCGGTTTTCCGTGCAACGTCGGTGACCTCAGCCCGGATCTCGGTTCCTGACCACAGCGGATCGATCATCTCGATGTAGCGGTCAATTCCGTGCGGGGTAGTCGCGGCCTTCACCAGAGAAGAGCTCAACACACGACGGCCGAGTCTTGATGAAGTGAGAACCTGCGCGCCGAGTGTCATCGATGACTCCTGTTCGGTGAACGTCTGTACACTGAAAGACACTAGAGGCGCCCGTGTAAAAGAGCAAGTAAATCGTGTGTGACCGTCAATACAGTGGACGGAGATGCGCTCCTCGGGTGAACGCTTTGCGTGGTCAGACAATAATTCGCTGGCGGCTCCGTTTGCCGCGTGTTAGCTTCAATCGTCCGTATCTGACCTGAATTGCGAGAAAGGGAGGTGAGTTGATGTTTGCCGCGAAGACCGCTGCCATGCGCAGCGCCCGGACCATCCTCACGTCCCGGGCCCCGGCCTGACGCGATCTCCTTACCGGTAGACCGTGCTCGAGCGGGGCTCCTTCATTCAAGGGTCTCATCGTGCATTCACCTCACAATCCTTTGTCTTCCCCAGCGCTGTCCGCACTCGGCTGGGACGAGACGTTCGCAGCGCTGTTCACTGAGCACGCCGCTGCCGGCCTGGTACCAGCCCGAGTTGCACGGGTCGATCGCGGCCTGTGCGACACCCTCACCGCCGTCGGTCCGGTGCGCGCCGACTCGCGGCCAACGTCGACACCGTCGTCGTCGCGGTCTCGCTCGCGGCACCAGTAAACGCGGGCAGGGTCGAGAGGTTGCTCGCACTCGCCTTCGACAGTGGCGCCCGGCCACTCATCGTGCTCACCAAGGCGGATCTGGCCGAACCCCCCCCGGGACGGGCGAAGCGGTGGTGGCGTCCCTGGCTCCAGGTGTGCAGGTGCTTACCACCAGCGCCGAAAGCGGTGCTGGCCTCGATCTGCTCTCCACTGCCGTGACAGGCACTGCGGTGCTGCTGGGCCCCTCCTCAGCGAACCCGGGTGCGCGGTGCAGCGCGCGGTCGTGGCCGGCGAGTTGAGCCTGGACCGGCTCGACCGCTATCGCAAACTGCTGCGCGAAAGCGAATGGGCCGCCACCCGCGGCGACGCCCGCCAGGCAAGTAAACGCCGCAAGACAGACAAGGCAATCACGCGGGAGTTGCGAGCGATGTACCGATTCCGTGGCCGCCAGCGCTGACTAGCTACCCCAAGGAAAGGAGTCTCACTCCTGCCCGGTGAGATCCCCGATCGCTGGCCCAAGCAGGTCATCTGCGTCGACGATCCGGTAGGCGTACCCCTGCTCGGCGAGGAAACGCTGCCGGTGGGCCGCATATTCGGTGTCCAGGGTGTCCCGCGAAACCACGGAATAGAAGTGGGCCTGGTGCCCATCTTTCTTCGGGCGCAGCAGCCGCCCTAGTCGCTGTGCCTCTTCCTGGCGCGATCCGAACGTGCCAGAAACCTGCACGGCCACGGAGGCTTCGGGGAGGTCGATGGAGAAGTTCGCGACCTTGCTGACGACAAGTGTCTGGATCTCACCGCGGCGGAACGCATCGTAAAGCGCTTCCCGCTCCTTGTTGCGTGTCGAACCCTGGATGACGGGTGCATCGAGTTCAGCGCCGAGTTCTTCGAGTTGGTCGATATAGGCACCGATGACCAGCGTTGGAGCGTCGGGATGCTTCTCCAGAATCGCCTTCACCACCGCCACTTTGGTGTGCGCGGTGGAGCACAACCGGTACCGCTCCTCCGGCTCGGCCACGGCATAGGCCATACGTTCCGCCTCGGTCAGGGTGACGCGCACCTCGATGCAGTCCGCCGGCGCGATCCAGCCCTGGGCTTCGATGTCCTTCCATGGGGCGTCGTAGCGTTTCGGCCCGATCAGGGAAAACACGTCACCCTCTCGTCCGTCTTCACGCACGAGCGTCGCCGTGAGGCCGAGCCGCCGCCGCGACTGCAGGTCCGCGGTCATCCGGAAAACCGGTGCAGGCAGTAGGTGCACCTCGTCGTAGATCACGAGGCCCCAGTCACGCGAATCAAACAACTCCAGGTGCTTGTATTCACCTTTGGTGCGCCGGGTGATCACTTGGTACGTCGCGATCGTGACCGGGCGGATTTCCTTCTTCTCGCCCGAGTACTCGCCGATTTCCTCTTCCTTCAGCGACGTGCGGGCGAGCAGTTCACGCTTCCACTGACGTCCCGCGACCGTGTTCGTCACCAGAATCAGGGTCGTCGCCTGTGCTTTCGCCATCGCTGCCGCACCGACGATTGTCTTGCCGGAGCCGCAGGGGAGGACCACCACGCCGGAGCCGCCATCCCAGAATGAGTTCGCGGCCATCCGCTGATAATCGCGCAGCTCCCACTCGCCGTGAGTTTCGAGCGCAATCGCGTGGGCTTCGCCATCGACGTACCCGGCAAGGTCATCGGCGGGCCAGCCAATTTTCAGCAGCATCTGCTTGAGCCGTCCACGCTCGCTCGGATGCACGATGACGGTGTCGTCGTCGACCTTTGCCCCGAGCATGGGGGCGATTTTCTTGTGGCGCAGTACCTCGGTCAGTACGGCGCGGTCCAGACTGACGAGCGTGAGCCCGTGCGCGGGGTGCTTCACGAGTTGCAGCCGCCCGTAACGGGCGATCGTGTCCACGATGTCGACGAGGAGCGGCTGCGGCACCGGGTAGCGGGAGAAGCGGACGAGCGCGTCGACCACCTGCTCAGCATCGTGGCCCGCAGCGCGTGCATTCCACAGCGCCAGTGGCGTCACCCGATACGTGTGTACATGCTCAGGCGCGCGCTCCAACTCAGCGAACGGCGCGATCGCCGACCGCGCCTGCTCCGACAGGGGGTGTTCGATCTCCAGCAGCAGCGTCTTATCGGACTGAACGATCAGCGGACCGTCGGTCACGGAAATCTCCCTCATCTAAGTCAAATGGAGCCAAAGATTCCATTGTCCCGAAAACTGCGCTAGCGGCCAAGAATGGGGCGCAACCGGTCGAGAACTCCTGGGTCCTCGATGGTTGAGGGGAGTGGCTCATCTCGGCCATCCGCGATGCCGCGCATCGTCTTACGCAGGATCTTGCCCGACCGCGTTTTCGGCAGGGCCGGGACGATGTCAACCAGCTTGAACACCGCGACAGCGCCGATTTGTTCCCGGACCGCGGCTACGAGTTCTGCCCGCAGCTGCTCCGGCTCGATCTCCACTCCCGCTTTCAGGACGACAAGGCCACGTGGGACCTGCCCTTTCAGTGAATCGGTGACACCGATGACGGCACACTCAGCGACTGCAGGGTGTGAGGCGATGACCGCCTCCATCGACCCCGCCGACAGTCGATGCCCTGCGACATTGATGACGTCGTCGGTGCGGCCCATCACGAACAGATAGCCGTCCGCGTCGATGTAGCCACCGTCGCCAGTGAGGTAGTAGCCGGGAAAAGCAGAGAGATACGCCGCCACATACCGGTCGTCATCACCCCACAAGGTGGGCAAGGTACCCGGGGGGAGGGGTAGTTTGACGCAAATCGCGCCTTCTTCGTCCGGCGCGCATTCCTCGCCGTTCGGGCGCAGCACGCGGACGTCGTAGCCGGGCACCGGGACGGTAGGGGAGCCAGGTTTGATCGGCATGGGCTCGAGCCCCATCAGGTTGGCTGCGATCGGCCAGCCTGTCTCGGTTTGCCACCAGTGGTCGACGACGGGAATTCCAAGCTGCGTCGCCGCCCAGTGGTAGGTATCGGGGTCCAGGCGTTCGCCCGCGAGGAACAAGCAGCGCAGCACTGAGATGTCGTACTTCGCGAGGTATTCGCCGTTCGGGTCTTCTTTGCGGATCGCGCGGAACGCGGTCGGTGCAGTGAACAGCGCTTTCACGCCGTACTGGGAGATGACGCGCCAGAACGCGCCTGGATCGGGCGTGCCGATCGGTTTGCCTTCGTAAAGAACAGTGGTCGCACCAAGTAGGAGCGGCGCGTACACGATATAGGAGTGGCCGACGACCCAGCCGATGTCGGACGCAGCCCAATAAACGTCGCCCGGCTCGATTCCGTAGATGTTGCGCATACTCCACAGGAGCGCCACCGCATGCCCGCCATTGTCGCGGACGATACCTTTCGGTTTGCCCGTCGTACCCGATGTGTAGAGGACGTACAGGGGGTCCGTCGCGGCGACGGATACGGGGTCAGCAGCAGGGGCGTCTGCCACGACGTCTGCCCAGTCGAGATCGCGGCCAGCTTCGAGGTCGGCGGTCAGCTGCTCACGCTGCAGAATGAGACAGTGCTGTGGTGCGTGCGTCGCGAGTTCGAGGGCCCGATCCAGCATGGGCTTGTAGGGGACGACGCGTGCCGGTTCGATGCCGCACGAAGCGGAAACGACGACCACTGGCTGCGCATCGTCGATGCGCGCCGCGAGTTCGGCCGGCGCGAACCCGCCGAACACCACCGAATGGACCGCTCCGAGCCGCGCGCACGCGAGCATCGCGATGACTGCTTCGGGCACCATCGGCATGTAGATGACCACCCGGTCGCCTTTGACGACCCCTAGCCGCCGGAGGGTGCCAGCGCACCGCGCGACCTCGTCGAGCAGTTGGGCGTAGGTGTAGGTGCGGTCGCTTCCGGTCACAGGTGAGTCATAAATGAGGGCTAGCTGATCGGCCCGGCCCGCGGCGACGTGCCGGTCGAGAGCATTCGCGCAGGTGTTCAGCTCCCCGTCGGGAAACCACCGGTAAAACGGTGCGTTCGCGTCATCGAGGACTTGATCAGGTTCCCGCGTCCACGTAACCGCCCGGGCGGCCGCACGCCAGAAGGAGTCGGGATCAGCAATGCTCGCTCGGTGCGCCTCCGCGTAAGCTCCTGCCGGTATTGCCATAGCGACCTCCTTGGTTAGTTATCAAGTAGCTCGACAGAACTCATGCGAGCAAGAGAGAAGCGCCGAACGGTATCTGCGGTGGGATCAAAGGCATGTAACTGGCCGGCCTGCAGGGCGACCGGCTCGACAACGCGGACGCCCGCTGTGCCCTGCGCGTCGACAAAACTGATCAGCACCTTGCGTTGTGCGCGGACCGCAAGTTGCAGCAACGCCACGGTCGCGGCGGTACTGCCTGACGCGGACGCGTGAGCCTTGGCAGAACGCCCAGAGGAGCGCCCAGCGGTTTGTGCTGACGCGGCGCGCAGCCCTTCGACCACGCTGACGAGTTGTTCATGCTTCGGAACCGGGACTCGCCGCTGCACGGGTACCGGCTTGTTGCGGCGCGCCGGGAGCCGGATGCCCCGGGGACGCAAGTCGATAATGTCTCCGCTCTCATCCTCTCCGGCCGGCGTGAAACCGGCCGACCGCAACTGTTCCAGCACGGTCCCCAGCGTTGCCTGAGTGACCGCGACAGTCGGCGCGAGGGCACGGAGTCCCAGTTCCGCAGCGGCAGCGGAGGCCAGCACTTCACGCATCAGTCCGGGGTCTTCGCAGCGAATAAAGGACGTCGCCACCCCGGCGCGCAACTGTCCGTGACGACGCGCCGTGTCATCGATCATGTAGGTCAGCGCTTGCGGCACCGGGGTGCGCGAATACTTGTGGAACAGCGTGTGCAGGGCGGTCGTGGACATCCCGCTGTCGAGCGCGCGCAGCACACTGTGTTCAGTGATGCGATACACCGTTGCGGCGCCCGTCGACTCCACATCCGCGACGAGATTGATCTGATCATGAAGGTCCGGGATCAACGGACCGGGTGCCACCACTGTCAGATCTGCCTGCACGAGCACGTGGTCGAGTGGCGGTGGCAGCAGCGGCTCCATGATGTCCGCGAGATCGGGAAGGTCTAGGTCAGTGAGCAGCATGCGCCCTGGAGTGGAGAGTGCACCACCCACGACCAGTCCCAGCGCCGATGCTTCAGCAAGCGTGTTCGCTACTGCTTGCGCACCGAACCGGCGGGCCGCGCGCGGGCGCAGCCACATGAGGAGCCGTTGCGCGTCCTCGGGCGAAAGCACGGGGCTTTCCGGTCCGTCAGGGGTTGGCGCGCACATCCAAATCGACAAAATGTGCCGCCGATCGGCTTCGGCTGTGTGCGAGACGATGTCGTCTGAGAGCGCCGCGGCTGGCTTGTCGGTGGGACCGCGCCAGCCGATCAGCCATGGCCGACGGCTCATCGTCAGCCACGAGCTCGCCACCTTGGCCCACCGCGTCGCCGTGTCCGCGTCAAGCCATGCATCGACGATCTCGGCCGGAGCCCATACAGGGTCGCCGGAAGACAAGTAGCCCTCACCTTTGACAACTAGCCCGGCCGCGACAAGCACTTCGATGACCAGGCCCGTGCGTTCTTCAGTTAGTCCCGCTGACTTCGCGAGCCGCCGCAACTCCCGCACGCCAAGGCCACCGGCCTTCAGGTCTGGAGCGGGTGCCATGCCCAGGGCCTGAATTATTGCCGCACAATCGCGGAGAAAGTCCATCGCTTCACCAGCAGCGGAGGCATCCGTGGTTTTCTGGTTGCGCGTGTGCGGGTTTGCCTGGGGAGCCGTAAGCACGTGCGGGTCGAGCGGCGCCTCACCACGGATGACCTGTCCGACATGGAACGGCAGCTCCACTGTGTGGTCGTCGATGCGCGCGAGCAGCCCCGCGGCTATCAACTGGGGGATCGGACGTTCGGCGGGCGCGTCGGGTGCGGCATCACGCGTCGACCCGAACGGTGTGCCGTGGGCGAGCTTCTCCACAATCGCGCTCTGCTCAGGGGGCAGCGCGCGCAACAGGTCTGGAACTGTTTTCAGCGCCGCGACCCCGGGCAGCGTAGTCAATCGGCCGATCCGCCACGGAACAGCATCTGCGGCACCGTCAATGAGCCGTAAACCTTGATTGCCGTTGCCACCCCACACGATGGCGCGTACACGCAGCCAGTCGAGTCTCGCGTCGATTTCCCCGTTCAGTCCCGGACTGGAGAGTTTCGCGAACATATCGAGCAGTTCCTCGCGGGAAACCGCGTGATCGGCTGCTCGCAGCAGCGCAAGCGCCTCGATCACCGACAACGTCAGCATGTCTGCCTCGTCGGTCGCACGCTGCACCGACGCGCGCAGCCGCACCCTGTCAGACAGCACAGACATGTTCAGCGGGGGCGGCACAGCCAGGTCAGGACGGTGCGTCAGCAGCGCGACAAGCTCCTTGTCGCTCAGCTCCGCGAGCCACGCGCTGAACCCAGAATCCCTGGTCGATCGTGAAGTCGGTGATGTCATCGCATACCAGAGTAGAGAGTTTCGACACACGAAATGCGACCTCGGCTGCGCGCGCGATAACCGAGCTGTCAAAATGGACACGTGGCAGATAAGAAGAAGAACATGTATGTCGATCCGGGCTGGCCAGCGGTCGCCGATGGCGATCACGCGGTTACTGAGCTCTCCTCGGACCGCGCAGGCGGTCTTTCACCGTTCGGGGAGACCACTTTTCCTCTTCCGGCGGAGGAGCTTCACTACGTGCACCCGTACACGGTCGTCAATCGCTGACCGTGCGCCGTACCGGTGAATGACCTGAATTCGCCTGAAGGCGAGCCCCGGCTCACCCATGTGGATAGCCGGGGCTCCGCCCGAATGGTGGACATAAGCGAGAAGTCCGAAACTGCGCGTCGCGCGGTCGCTGCTGGCCGATTCGAGACGACGTCGGCGGTTCTCGAGCTTCTCGCGAGTAACGGCTTGCCTAAAGGGGATGCGCTTGCGACGGCGCGCATCGCCGCAATCATGGCTGCGAAGAAAACCCCTGATCTGGTGCCGCTATGCCACCCCATCCCGCTGTCAGGTGTAACAGTCGAGTTTGATCTTGGCGATAACTACATTGACGTCACCGCGTCCATCAAAACCACAGGCCGTACAGGGGCGGAAATGGAAGCCCTGACAGCCGTGGCGGTCGCCGGTCTCACTCTGCACGACATGGTGAAGGCCGTCGACCCGGCAGCCACGATGAACAATGTGCATGTCGTCTGCAAAGAGGGCGGCAAAACGGGAAGGTGGGAGCGGCCGTGAAAGCCGCCGTTATAGTTGCGTCCACTCGGGCAGCGGAAGGGGTCTACGCGGATCGCACGGGTCCGGTGATCACAGAGTGGCTACTCGGCCGCGGTTTCGCTGTTGACGACCCGGTCGTCGTGCCAGATGGTGAGGCGGTCGGTGAGGCGATGCGTTCCGCGCTCACTCAAGGCTGCGGCGTCATTCTCACGACCGGCGGTACTGGCCTCACCCCGAACGACGTCACGCCCCAGCAGACCGCGGAGTTGCTTGACTACGAGATTCCAGGTGTTTCCGAGGCGATCCGGCGTGCCGGGATCGCCAAGGTACCCACAGCCATTCTGTCGCGCGGGCTCGCTGGAGTATCGGGCGGAGCCCTGATCGTGAACCTCCCTGGCTCCCGTGGTGGTGTCAGCGACGGCCTTTGTGTTCTCGATGGGATTCTTGAGCACGCACTCGATCAGATCAAAGGTGGCGGACATGGCGACTGAGAACCATTGCTGTTCCGGACGTAAAGGACCCCTCGACCACACGCCTGATGTGCGGAGGGCGGCAGTGACTGAGGCGCGTCTCGACGTCACTGAACATGAGGCGCTCGTTGCTGACTCCGCTGCAGGCGCGGTCGTGAGTTTCGCAGGAGTCGTCCGCGACCATGACGGTGGCAAGGAAGTAGCGCGCCTCGAATACTCCGCTCACCCCACCGCAGGTGCGGTGGTGGAACGCGTTGCCGCGGACGTCGCGGCGAATGCGCTGGGAGTGCGCGCCATCGCCGTCAGCCACCGCGTAGGCCCACTCGAGATCGGTGATGCTGCCCTGGTGTGCGCGGTCGCGGCTGACCACCGCGCCGAGGCGTTTTCGACGTGCGCGGAACTCGTCGAGCAGATCAAAGCGCATCTCCCGGTGTGGAAGCGCCAAGTGTTCCCCGACGGCACCGATGAATGGGTCGGCTGCGCGTAGCCCAGGCTTGTGCCGCAGAGGCTTTCTTGCCACAGTGAATTGTGTTTGTCAGCGCGCCTTCTGGTGCAGCAACGTCTGAAACTAGCGGCATCCTAGTCGAAGTGGTGTACGCGCCCATACGCAGGCTTTACGACGGTGTGCTCACGGCATTCGATGTTCAGTTGCGCGGACCCGCCGGGAGCACGTTCGCCGCGCCTCGTGCCCTACGCGAAGCAGCACGGTCCATGCAGGAAACTAAAGCTCTCGACACGATCAAGCTGTCGGCGGGGCTAGCCGAGACTGAAGTCCCGGCGCTGCTCACCATTGACCTCGATGCGCCCCCAGCCGCTGCGCTTCCGCCCACTGCACACCAGGTCGTCACGATTACGCACGACGCGTTCAGCGCCCATCCCGCTCAGGCGTTACAGGCTGTGACTGCTGCGCGGAACGACGGTCGTCTCGTTGCGCTTGATTCGGTTGGTTCGACGCCCCGATCGCTCGCTCTGCTACCGCTCCTTGAACCGGACATCGTGATCATGTCCCCGGACCTCATCCATCGCAGGCCAGATGCCGATATTTCACGAGCGGTCCACGGCATAGCGAGCTGTGCGGAGCTGCGCGGCGCGGTCATAATCGCGGACGGCGTGGATTCTGAGACGCAGCGGCGGCGCGCTGCCGCAATGGGTGCGGCGTTCGGGATGGGGGAGCTGTATCCACCGGTTTCGGCGCTGCCACAGCTCAACTCGGAAGCATGTTTACCTTTGGTGTTTCCCGCTTCCGGCGGTCCGAACCCGCCAAGCCGGACACCGCACGAAATCGTGTCGGAAATCAGGACGCCCCTGCGCAGCGCCAAGCAGCTTCTGATCGAAATGAGTATCGGGCTAGAGTCGCTCGCCGCTGGTCTCGGGGCAGAAGCGTTGTGCCTGGGCACGTTCCAGCACGCGGCGAACTTCACGCCGAAAACCGCGTCACGCTGGCAGAATCTCGGCCGAAGAGTCGCCTTCGCTGGGGTGTACGGCACGGGGATGGGGCTATTCGCGGAGCATGGAGTGCACCGCGCCCCGCTTGATCCGAATGATCCGCTCGTCGACGAGTGGAACGTGATCGTCCTTTCGCCCCACTTCGCCTGCGTGCTGAGCGCACTGGACCTGCACAGTGACGGCGCGGAACGCGACCGCGAATTCGACTACATCGTGACCTACGACCGTGAAGTCGTGGCACGTTGCGCACGAGCGGTCCTGGAACGTTTCGACTGACCGCCACGCGCTGGGCGATTTACTGGGCGGTTTACTGGGCGATTAAAGCGAGTCGCCGACGAGAGACGTTCGAACGTTCTGGTGCTTCCGGAAGGTCGTGACGCACAGCTATGGTGCCGCGGCGGCCCGCGAGCGCGAACATGTCTCTCAGGTACTCGCCGGCGATGACCGTGACGGCTGTGTTCCGGAAAGCTGAGCGCCGGTTCAATTCCGTGAGCGCACGGACCGCCGAGATCGAGCAGAAGTGAATGCGGCGCATGTCGATGAACAACCGGTCGATCCCGCCGATCAGCGCGAAAGTATTGAAGAGCCGGGGCAGGGACAGGGCATCGAGGGTGCCGCTGACAATCAGCAGTATCGATTCGTCGGCGCGCTGCTCGATCGACAGGGTGAGGTCTTCGCTGGTGGCAGGTTCGATAGCGTTCATGACTGAAAGGTCCCTTCGTGCGGCGTGATCGCGGGCGGAATGCCCTGCGGGGTCCTGCTGTGCACGCCCCTAACAATGGTCGGTGAAGGTAACGGGGAAATAACACGAAAAATCACGAATAGATAACTAAATCAACTCGAAAGGGTAACGCGCGGGCGAGTGCCTGGTGGAACGGCCGGCCCATGCCCAGTAGGGCAAAGCCGCTAGTAGCGCGGTTGCTGAACCAGCTGATGAATGAAACGCATCTTCTTCAGCACCGGCCCGCGCAGCACGAACGGATACAGATCCGAGTGACCCATCGACCTGTTGACCTGATTAAGGGCCCACGCTAGTGGCAACCACCAATCGATGATCCGGTTGAAGCCCGCGTCACCGCTCAGATCGTTCGCCAGCGACGCGCCGGATGGCGCGAATCCGAACGCGGCGGCGGTGTCAAGGGCATCCCGGATATGCAGGTAGTGGGCGAATGTTTCCGCCCAGTCTTCCGCTGGATGCATCGTCGCGTAAGACGAAACGTAGTCGGCAGACCAGCCGTCCGGGGGTCCCTCACGGTAATGGCGTTTCAGCGCCGCTTGATAGTCAGCGTTGAAGTCACCGAAGAGAGCGTCGTAGGTTGCGCGACGGTCCGTTGTGTTGATAAGCACCATCTGGTAGTAGTGGCCGATCTCGTGCCGGAAATGGCCCACGAGCGTCCGGTATGGCTCATCCATCTCGACGCGCAGTCGTTCGCGGTGTAAGTCGTCACCCTCGGCCAGATCAAGCGTAATCAGTCCGCTGGCGTGCCCGGTGATGACCCTCTCGCCGACGCTGGAAAGCAAGTCGAATCCGAGTCCGCGCCGGGGATCTTCATCGCGGCCAGCGAGCGGCAGGCCTAACTCGTCTAGCTCCAGTATCACCCGTCGCTTCGCAGTCTCCGCATTCGCGAACTCCCGGAACAGCGGATCCTCTTCGGCGGGCCGGGTTCGTGTCAGGGCACACGACGCACACAGCGGTGACGCTGAGCCGGTGGGCACTAGCCAGTTACAGTGCGCAAGTTTGCGATTAGCGCAACGAACCCACTCGGTGCCCTTGATCTGTGTGGCACCCGACTCATCGAGGACTACTAAGGAGCGGCTCGGCAGATGGAAGCCGAGGAAGCTACGGCAGCGGAGGCACTGGGTGTTCTCGAACGTCAACCGCTGGCCGCATGTGCGGCAGAGGAAGTCACGCATGTGACAGGCGTCCGCTCACGCTTGGTGCAGTCGTGCAATGACCTCGGGTCTGCGCAGCGGTGGCACAGTGGGCGGTGGCTGCTTGCGGGCGGGGAGTTGCTCTAGCAGGCGCGTCGTTGCTGCTGCCACATCAGCTACGGCCGCATCGAACGCCTCGCGGGTGGTATCTGACACTTTGGAAATACCCGCCACCTTGCGGACGTACTGGACTGCCGCGGCCTGGATCTCCTCCTGTGTCGCTGGGGGTTCGAGCCCACGCAGCACAGTGATATTTCGGCACATACCTCCACGGTACGGGGATTTTGCGGCAAGGACGCGTGAACCCCGCACCGAGGGGGGAGAGGTGCGGGGTTTCACACAGCCCCGGTGGCACGGAAGGGGGAGGGAGGTGCCACTGGGACGATTATTCAATTGGCATGTGATCCGTGCGGATCAGAAGCTGTTTGCCCAGGCCTCGATCTCCGGGGAGATCGGGAGCCCGGCAGCCTTGGCGTCGGCGATCATCGAGAGGGCGTCAGCGCTCACGAAGGACTGCAGGTCATCGATCGGTGCGGCCGCAGGCGCGCTTGAGCCCTGCGCAGGTGCGGCGATGTTCTGCGGTGCGCGGCTTGGGTGCGGGCGGTCCGTTGGGCCGCTGCTCAGGCCGAGACGGCTCGAGCATGACGGCCATGCGCCCCATCCCTGACCGCGGAGGGTCTTCTCTGCAACATAGATCTGCTGTTCACGGGTGGCGAGATCGGCGCGGGGAGCGAATTCGCCGCCGCCGTACGCCTGCCAGGTGCTCTGCGAGAACTGCAGCCCACCGTGGTAGCCGTTGCCCGTGTTGATGGCCCAGTTGCCGCCGGACTCACACTGCGCGAGGCGGTCCCAGTCGGAGTCGGGAGCGGCGTTCGCGGGAGCGGCGAGAGCGACGCTTCCTGCGGCCAGTGCGGCACCGATAAGCATGGTCTTGGTGAGGGTAGCGGTCTTACGGCGTGCGCTCATGAAGAAGTGGTTCCTCTCGTGTGTGCGCCTGCGAAGTAAGCTGTCGGGTTCGGACTGAGAGTTCGTCCGGCCATGCCTCACCGTGATCGGTACCGCTTGGCTTTACCCCAAGGAGCCACACGCGTGGTGTCGCGTGTTTCTCCGTATCCCTAGGGGATGGTGGGTCCCCCGCCTCTGTCCCTCGAAGTGTCGGGTTCCGGACCACGGGACAGAGCTAGGCGCGTGGTGCCGGGGTGGCTGGTTTGCTCAGCCGCGGTAGACGCTACGTTGCGATCGCGGTGTCGTCACCCCACTCTGTGACCCGCGTTATTATTTAAGAATTGATTACTATACGCGTTAAACTGGGGCAAACGACCAGCTAGCACTGCGGAAATCACGAAAAGATATCATCTCGTTATCCGTTCGTTATGTGACGAGCCTCACCGGATCGGCGACGGTGAGATCTCAAAATTTGAGACAAACGAACCTGTCGGGTCGCGTCATCCCCCTGCAAATGGGGGCAAGACGTCCACGGTGTTGCCCTCGGTGATTTCGATGGAGGTATCAGTGACAGCCGTCTCGTCAATGAGAAACTGGCATTTACCGAGTACTCGGGCAAGCTCCGCATTTCGGTCAGAAAGGCTGGCAATCAATTGTGCGAGTGTGGAACCAGGCTCGATAGTGCAGGTTTCTTCGGGCGTGCCGGCGGCCCGGCTTGCCGCCGCGAAGTAGCGAACCGTAATCGTCACGCCTAACCGCCAATCGCACTCATGGACCGGCTTGGCTGAAGGAAGCCGGGATCGTTGATCGCATGCCCCGGAAGTTTGCGCCACATCGCCTCCCGCCATGCTTGGGCAAGTATTTCATCGCCATCGGCTCCATCCGAAACACCAGTGGCGCCGCGCAGAAGTGCCCGCAAGTCTGTCTCGCCATGGGAGAACAGGCAGCTGCGAATCTGCCCGTCTGCGGTAAGACGGGTGCGGTCACAGTCACCGCAGAACGGCCGTGTGACGGAGGCGATAATGCCGACCGTCGCAGGACCGCCGTCGACTAGGAATCGCTCCGCGGGGGCCGAGCCGCGCCGCTCGGCGTGCGGAGTGAGGGTGAAGCGCTCTGACAGCGAGTGCAGTATTTGCTCCGCGGTGATGCAGCTGTCACGAGTCCAGCCGTGCCCCGCGTCGAGTGGCATCTGCTCGATGAAGCGAAGCTCATATCCATGATCCAGGCAAAACTGCAGAAGGTCTGCGGCATCCTTGTCGTTGATTCCCGGCTGAAGCACCGCATTGACCTTGACTGGTGTCAGACCGGCCTCCGCAGCAGCGGACAGGCCAGCCAGCACGTCGGAAAGGCGGTCACGTCGCGTCAGGGTGTGGAAATTCCTGGAATTGACCGTATCGAGGGATACGTTCACCCGATCAAGACCGGCAGCCTTCAGGCTGGCGGCTTTGCGGGCCAGTCCAAGCGCGTTGGTTGTGAGAGAGATGTCCGGGCGGGGCGCCAGGGATGCGGTGTAGGCCACGAGCTCGGTGATACGGGCATACAACAACGGCTCACCGCCCGTGAAGCGAATTTCCTGTACGCCGAGCATAGTGACGGCGACCTTGATAAGCCGTTGCAGTTCGCTGACGCTCAGCATCTCCTCGCTGGGCATCCAGTCGAGCCCCTCGGCCGGCATGCAATACGTGCAGCGAAGGTTGCAGCGGTCCGTCAGCGATACTCGCAAGTCCCGCGCGACCCGGCCGAACGTGTCGATTAGCGGCCCCGTCGTAGGTGCTGGCCCCACGTCACTGCCCAGGCCGAGCTGGGCGGCCCGGCTTTCTTCCCGAGCCACCGAGGGAATTCCGAGCCCTACTGCTGACATATCACGCCAGCGTACCTACTCCGGCCGGATTATGCAGAGTGGCCTAACTGCCTGATCACCGCGGATAGTGGTTCTGTGCCCGGTAGGGCCCAGGGCTGCCCGGATACGGGAATGTGGGCTGATCAGCCGGAACGATCTGTTTCCCGAGCGGCATCAGCGAAATCGGGATCATTTTGAGATTGCCGATTGCGAGGGGGATCCCAATGATCGTTATCGCCTGCAGGAAAGCGGTGACGATGTGACCGAGCGCGAGCCAGACGCCCGCCACGATCAGCCAGATGATGTTCCCCACGAAGCTCGGCAAGCCCGAGGTGGGCTTGTTGATCACCCGGCTGCCAAACGGCCACAGAGCGTAAATGGCGATCCGGAACGCGGCGATGCCGAAAGGGATCGTGATGATGAGGATGAAACAGATGATTCCGGCGAGCATGTAGCCCAGGGCGAGCCAGATGCCCCCGAACATCAGCCAGATGATGTTGAGAAGGATGCGCAGCATCTATTTCACCCGCCTGCGCCCGCCGGTCAGCACGGTGGTGAAGAACGCCACAGTGAGTCCGAGCGGACACAGAAGACTGATGAGATACAGCGCTGTGATCGGTGCGCCGCCCGCAATGTGAATGACGAAGATCGACGTTAGCGCGATGACGCCGATGAGGAAAAGCGCCATGCCAACCCATAGCGCCACTGTCTCCGCGCGTGAAGAAGGTTCTTGCCGACGCGGGGACCGTGTTGAGGTCACTGCAGATTCCTGAGCCACAGGAACAACGGTACCGCTGTGTTGCCGGTGATGACTGTGCTGAAGCGCAAGAGTGTGCACCGGATTACACGAATGCGGCAGGCGCGGCGGAGGCGCTACGATATAGGCGTGACGCATCCTGCAGTGCGCAGGGTGCGTTCGTGCGTGCATACCCATGCACGTGCGCTGATGAAGTAGCTAGTGATGAGCGGGTGACGAGGGTGCCTACCGGCAAGGTCAAGTGGTACGACGCGGAGAAGGGTTTCGGCTTTCTATCGCAGGACGACGGTGAGGACGTGCATGTGCGATCCTCCGCGTTGCCTTCTGGGGTGGAGTCGCTGAAGCCTGGGCAGCGCGTCGAGTTCGGCATGGCTGTGGGCCGCCGCGGACCCCAGGCGCTGAGCGTGAAGGTGCTCGATCCGCTGCCGTCGATACGGCAGGCTGCGCGGAAAGAGGCACCTGTCAAGCGCCGGTCTCCCGACGAGTTGCACAGCATGATCGAGGACATGATCAAGCTCCTCGAAGCATCCGTGCAGCCATCCCTGGACAAGGGTCGCTATCCGGAGCGCAAGCAGTCGCAACGCCTCGCTGAGGTAATCCGCGCTGTTGCACGCGAGCTCGACGCTTAGCCGCAGTCGCACATCCAAACGACAAAGCGGGCCTGGTGAGACATTCACCGGGCCCGCTTCGCTATTGCTGCCGCGCTAGCTCATGATCTGGGTGTGGATTGCCCACGTCGCATGCGAGACGATTGACTGCTCCCCTGTAGCTGCGTCGACAATCCCCATCGGAAGCTTGATTTCGACGATCCGCAGGGCGAGGCCGTCGTCATTGAATGTCGGCAGGGAAACTGAGCGGCGTTCACTGGGGCGGTGCATGTCGTCGATGACGTCGATCTCCCTCGCCTCGTTGTCTTCATACAGCGCCAGAAGACTCCACGGTGCGCCAGCGATCTCCTTCGGCAGCGAAATCTGTACGGTTTCGTCTGGCCGGATATTGATCAGCGCGGGTTGTCCTTCCGGGTCGCACGTGTCGGCGAAATCGATGGTCGCTTCGATTTCCTGCTCAGGCGAGAGGGGCTGCTGCTCTGCCCAGCGCTGACTGACTTCGGCCAATTTAACGAGGTCGCAGTACTGGAAGGCGTCAACTTCTTTAGCATTGCCTGCTGAATAGACCGTGAGGTGCGGCCGGTGGGGCTCATCGCCGCGAAAATGTGCTTGCGCTGCGATTACTGCCGCTACTCCGAGTGCCGATACCACCGCCACGGCAGCCACAATGGCAATGAACTTGCGGGAAACAGGCATGTGCAGCTACTTCTCCTCGGTGGTGCTGTCACTGGGCGGTCGGGTTGTGGGCCCGGGGCGATACGCGGGCGGCCCCGAATCCGCTGCTTCGGAGGATACGTCGTCGCGCCGCGTACTCACCCACGCCATCGGCGGTTGTGAACCTTGCTTCGACCGTGGCGCGCTGAAACCAGTGACTGTGGGCGGCTCGGGCTGCCCTTCCGGCGCGGCCCGGTCGGGCCGGCGGCCACCCAGCCCAGGCAGCAGCGACATGCCCCGGAACGTGAGGATTGTTTGCGTCAGCCCGATCACCAGCAGGCCGCTCACCACCGTGAACCCGATCCAATACTCGGTCGGCAGCAGGATCCCGAGCGCACCACCCAGCACCCAGCTGAGTTGCAGCGCCGTCTCCGATCTGCCGAAAGCGGAAGCGCGGGAGCGATCGGGGATGTCGTTCTGCAGCGAAGCATCCAGCGATACTTTGGCGAGCGCGCTCGCTGCCGCGGCCACAAGCGCTGCGACTGCAGCGGTCGCGAGACTGTCCGTCAGGGCTGCGAACAACGCCACCGCTGTGACCGCGCAAACGCAACGCAGCACGATCACCGCTGGTCTTCCGAGTTTCAGCCGTGCACCGGCCGCGTTACCGCCGAAGTTGCCCACCGCAGCCGCCACGCCGACAAGGCCGAGCATCGCGACCTGCATCATCGGGGCGTGCTCTGTCCGCGACTTCGCGACAAACGCGACGTAGAGGGTGAGGAAGCCGGTCAAAACCCGGATCGTGCAGTTGCCCCACAAACTCGTCAGCACGGCCCGGCCGAGCGGCTGCCTGCGGGTGCCCAGCACAGCTGCCATGGGCCGTGTGGACGGGTCACGGTCCCGGCCGTCACCGTGGTAGGTGAGCGTCGCCGGGACTTCTCCTTCGGTGACTTCCACCCAGGACGGAATCCGCATACTCAGGAAGGCGCCTGTCAGGGTGATGCCAATCAGGAGGAACATGGCACCGGGGAGCTCGAACAGCCGTCCGACGACCGCCTCGACACCCCCGGCGATAGCACCCACCGTGATCGTTCCGACGACAAGTCCGAAGACCGTGAGGCGTGAGTTCGTTCGGACAAGGTCGATTCCGGGTGGCAGAACGCGCGGCGTCACTGCGGCCTTCAGTACCCCGAAGGTCTTACTCAGAACTAGCATTCCCAGCGCCGCCGGGTACAGCACCCACGGATCGAAACTGCCAGCCGCGCTGTTGTAGTTGAACAGCAGGACAAGCACCAGGACTGTTCTGCCGAAGAAGGACGCGGCGAGCGCGAGTCGCCGTCCGCGCTGCACGCGGTCAAGCGCGGGGCCGATCAGCGGCGCGATGATGGCGAACGGCGCCAGCGTGATCAACAGGTACAAGGCCACCATGCCGCGGCTCTCGGCAGTTGTCGCCGAGAAAAAGAGTGTGTTCGCGAGCGCGATGGCGACTGCCGCATCGGTCGCGAAGTTTGCGATGGTGGCGTACGTCAGTGCGGTGAGCCCGGACTTGTCGGCGCCGTCAGCTGTTGCGGCCCTGCGGAATGTGTTGATGCCCTGTTTCGTCAGCTGCCGACTACGCATGGCAGCCACTCTCGTGACCGTGATCTTTTTCGGCAGCCGGGGCGCCTCGGGCCCATGCGAGGCGGACCGGGGGCGCGAGGTGTCCTGCTGGGGGAGCGGGTCGAGTGGCGGCAACTGGGGCCGGGCCGGTGAAGGCGGATAGTTGTGGCCGCCAGGATGGCGCCCCGCCCAATCCTCAGACCCGCGCCGCCCACCGAAGTGGGGGTCCTGCGGCGGCTGCGAATCGGTCACTGGTCAATTCTGTCGCATATCGCGCCGCAACGACTACTTCCCGCACGGCCCGCCGGCATGTCGCGTCTCGGGTTCGCATTCCCGCATGAGGGATTTCGGTGGGGCATTTTAACCACTGCATGTCAGAAAAGTTGCGATTCATCTCACGTCGCCCAGCAGGCTGAGGTAAGAAAGGTGACCAAGATCACTTCACCGAGGGGGTTAATGATGAATCGTCGCTCCGCCGGCTTTGTGGCCGCACTCGCGCTGCCGTTCCTGATTACGGCGTGCGGGGATGACGCCACTGAAGCCGCTGACCCGACGCCCGCAAGCCCAGCAGCCACGGCCACCACGACTGCTGCAGTTCCTGAATCTCCCGCCGCCGAGGGCAGTTGGGATAGCAACGGGCAGCCCGTCAATGGTGGCCCTCCGGGTGCTGACGGCTCGACGGGCAACAATCTGACCCGAGACCATTGCGCGCACAATCAGGATCCTGCTTGTCCGGAGGGGAGTTACCTAGGCCCACACGTTGTGGTGAACACCAGTCACGGCCACTGGGGCCACGACGGCCAACCCGTCGACGGGGGCCCAACTGGTGCTGATGGTTCGACTGGCAACAGTCTTACGCAGGAGTATTGCGCGCAGAACGAGGATCCCGGATGCCCGATGGGCAGTTACGTAGGGCCAGACGCGATTCCGGACCCCGATGGCAGCCCGCATTACGTGCAGTGTGAGGGAACGGTCTGCACCAACCCGAACCACGGCGCTGGGGGCCAGGGGTACTGGGATCCTGACGGCGAGCCCGTGTTCGGTGGGCCTAACGGCGCTGATGGTTCGAGTGACAACAGTCTTACGCAGGAGTATTGCGCGCAGAACGAGGATCCCGGATGCCCGATGGGCAGCTATGTAGGGCCGGACGCAATGGCGAGCCCAGATGGCGCGCCGTACTACGTCCCTTGTGAGGGCACTATTTGTACCAACCCAGACCATGGCGCGGGCGAGGACCCCGGCCAGGTCGACGGGAATGGCGACGGCAACTAGCGCGCATCCACGAACTCGACCTCGAACATTTCCGGCCAGAGCTTGCCTGTCAGCAAGAACCGATCGGTGCCCGGGATCGCGGCGACGCCGTTGAGCACGTCGACGCCGCCGCGTTCCTCGTCACTGAGGAGCCCGGACGCATCGATCACCGCGGTGACGCGACCATCTTCCGGATTGATGCGGACGATCCAGTCGGTCTGGAAGATGTTGGCGTACACGCCCTCAGACGTGCATTCGAGCTCATTGATCTGATCGAGCGTGGATCCGCGCAGTGTCACGGCCACGGTGTCGAGGGCATCGAAGGTGACCGGATCCCGGAATGTCAGTGTGTCCGAACCATCGCTCATAACGAGCCGGTCGGGGTAGGAGCAGAGTCCCCAGCCCTCGCCCTCGTAGCGGACTGTGGAGATCTCTTCGAGTGTTGCGGGATCCCGCTCAAACGCCACCTCGTCGCGCCAGGTGATCTGCCAGACTCGGTCCTCGGTGACGGTCAGGCCCTCACCGAAATACGGTAAAGGCAGATCGGCACGCGCGACTTGCTCACCGGTTTCCAGGTCACGGGCAGCGATCCACGATAGGCCAGCGCGTCCCGTGGATTCGTAAAGTAGCGGACCGGCGATTTCGAGGCCTTGGGTGAAGGCGTCAGGATCATGCGGGTGGACTTTAACGACCTCGGGCTGAAGGAGTTCCACGTCATCGTCGCCGCCTGTGGGGACGATGTCGTCGTTGCATGCGGTCACCAGAGCGGCGCACGCCAGCAGCGCCCAGACCAGCCGGAACTGTGATTTGCTGCACGATCGCAATGTCATGTGAGCTAGCCTGCCTGAGAAGTCCTGTGTGCGAAGTCGAGATTTGACCGCTTTATGGGGCAAGATGGCACTGTGAACGCATCAGTCGTTTCGCGCCCTCCCACGGGTTCGGATAACAGTGAATCACGTGAGGTGCCGTCTGTGCTCGCGGATGCTATCGATCTAGCCCGCGACGCGGTTCGCGCCATAGCTGACGAAGCTGCGGTGGGGGAGCATCACGGAGTAGTACCTGAAGGCGAGTGGGCCGCGTCCCACCGGTTTGCGGCAAGCCTGCCCGGCTACCGCGGCTGGGAATGGAACGTGGTTGTCGCTGCCTGCCCTGGCGCCGCAACCGCGACGGTGAGCGAACTCGCGCTGCTTCCCGGCGCGGACGCGTTGCTCGCGCCCGAGTGGGTGCCGTGGGAGGACCGCATCGAGTCGGGCGACCTCATGCCTGGCGATCTGCTGCCGCCGAAGCACCACGACGAACGGCTCGTGCCGGGGTATCTCGAAACAGGTGACCCTGCAATCGATGAGGCCGCGGGGGAGATCGGGTTCGGTCGCCCGCAGGTGATGAGTCTGGAAGGACGTCTGGCTGCGGCGGAACGGTGGACGGAAGGCGACTTCGGGCCCCACGCGGCGATGGCAGCCGCCGCCCCGGGCGCGTGCGGCACGTGTGGCTTCTATCTCCCGCTAGCTGGTTCGCTCCGTGCCTCATTCGGGGTGTGCGGCAACGAACTCTCAGCTGACGGGCACGTCGTGCACGCGCGGTTCGGGTGTGGCGCCCATTCCGACACGGAATTGCCCAGCGGGGCGGGGTCGCCTCAGTACGACCCCTACGATGACGGTGTTGTCGAGGTGATGGATACCTCCCGTCAGCACGGCCAGTAGTGCTGCAGATCCGGCACTCGCGATGACCACGGAGTTCGACACTCGTGTCCTCACTTGGGTCACAGACATTCGTGAGCCCTGGCTGACCGTCTTCTTTCACGTCGTGACGATCCTTGGAAGCCTTCCGGTCGTGGCACTAATCACGGCCGCAGCAGCGACTGTTGCCGTTCGCTCCGGCAGGCGCTGGGACGCGGTGTTAGGTGCGGTGACCGTCGTGACCGCGTGGCTTCTGATGCGGGGGCTCAAAATGCTCGCCGGGCGCGACCGTCCGCCCCCTGAACTCAGTGTGGTCGAGGTGGGGTATTACTCGCTGCCGTCAGGACACGCGCTGATGATCGCGACAGTGGCGGTGGTCGTTGGGGCGATCGCGCTCCGGAACAGGTGGACGTGGCCGCTGTTGGCTGTCGTCGTGATCTTCGTGGGGATTTCCCGCGTGTACCTGGGAGCGCACTGGCCGACTGACGTTATCGCCGGCTGGGCTATTGGGACGATCTGGGCTTTCGCTTGCGTTGCGCTGAGTCACGCGCTGCGGCCGACGGAGTTCCGTGTGGCGCGCCGTCACAATCCACTCTGAGCAGACCGATCGCCGCGGCGTACCGCGTGGCGCTGCAGAAGAAAGATCAGCCCTCCGAACGCGGCGACGCCGAGCCCCGCGATGCACACCCACAAGTAGTCGGCATACTGATCGCCGAATGTGACAACGATAATCGTCGCCACCAACCATCCGAGCGTCCCCACAGTTATCACAGGCCGGGGGTCCGACAGTCTCGCCGGAAGCGGCGGTGGTTCAGGATGCGTGCCCACACCGCAAACCTATCGTGTCGCGCTGCCGGTCCCCACATCGCACCTCAAAATCGGCCCGTGATCGTGTACTGCCGGAAAGTAGGCATTGCAAACCGTAAACCCCGCGCACGAATCTCCCGTATTGTCTCTATCCGTGAGTCACGACGAGAAACAACTGGCGAGTGATCTCGCGTTAGCCGTCGTGCGGCTAGCGAGGCAGCTACGCGGCCATCGCCATCACTCTTCCGTGTCACTAACCCAGCTATCGGCGCTGTCCACCCTCTTTACTGAGGGCTCGATGACACCCGGCGCACTGGCTGCCCGTGAGCGCGTCCAGCCGCCCTCGATGACGCGGGTTATCGGGTCGCTGGCAGACCTTGGACTGGTCGACCGGATGCCGCACCCCACCGACGGACGGCAAATCATCGTTTCGCTGTCTGAAGCGGGTAAAGCGCTGGTCCAAAACGAGAAGGAGGCGCGCGAAGAATGGCTCGCCTCGCAGTTACGCGCCCTCGGGTCCAGTGAGCTGAGTTCCCTGCGCGACGCGGTCGGCACGATGACCGAGCTCGTCAAAACCTGCGACTAAAAGAACATGCCGCCGCGCGGCGCCGCCGAGGTCGTGAACGCGTGATCGAAACGCTCGAGTATCTCCGGTTCTGGCGCGGAAATCCGGCCTGCCTGCGCGAGCGTCACGGCGCGGTGCTCGCCGAAATAGATGCTGGCCAGGTCGCCAATTCCGATCGTCAGGCGGGCAGGTTCCTCCGCTGGGACGCACTGGGCGTTCCCCCCGTTGCCCCGAGATGTGAGCCGGAACACGCCACCCCGGTCTAGGAAATCATCCACCACCTCGATCGTGACATCGAGTTCGCAAGCGTAGCTGCGAGCCCGCAGCACGCCAGGAACGTCCAAGATGCGGGCCCACAGTAAATCGTGAGAACCCGTGAGGCGGGGCAGGCGCGGATCCTTCAGCAGGTAGGGCAGCAGCATGTCGCGGGACTCGGACACCGTAATTGTGCTCATCAGGTCGAGGCCGCCGAGTGTCCGCCAGAGCGCTATATACGCTTCCGGCGTCACAGCGAACATGTCCACAATTTCCAGTGACATCCCCGAGCCCGCTGACTCGCGCACCCGATAGGACACGAACCCGTCGTCGTGAAGCAAGAAGAACAGCGCAGAAGCCCCTCCGCGCTCACTTTCCGGGTCCGCGAAGACACCGCGCCAGTACGCTGCGGGACGTCCTACCGCTCCGGCCCTTTGCCGCCGCCAGCGGTCGTAGATCGGTGGCAGGAACTCCTCTGCCTCGTCCTTGGCCGCGAGGCGGACGCCTCCCGGATCAACTGTTGTCGAACGGAACGCCGCGAACCGCCGATCAAACTTATGTGTGAACTCGGTCGTGATCGGGCCATATCCAAATCGGCCGTAGATTCCCCCTTCAGAGGCAGTGAGAATCGACATCGGAGCGCCGGAGTCGAGGAAACGCTGATGCTGCTCTGTCAGCAGGGTTCGCAGAATGCCGCGGCGGCGATGCGTGGGGGCGACGGAAACCCAGGTGACGCCCGGAAGGTCGATCAGGGCGCCGCCTGGCACAGTGATTTGCAAGTCGTAGTGCATTGTCACACCCACAACCTGGCCGCCGTTGGTCGCGACAATCACGTTGTCGTTGGGGGCGAGTTCGCGCGTGATGCCACTCTTCAGGTCGGCGATATGGCCGCCGAAGTTGAAGCTGTCGAGCTTCACGATGTGTGGCCAGTCGTCATCGGTGGCGTTGCGAACCTCGATTGCTGATCCTGTCTCGGTCGTCACGTGTCAGAGCTTGGCACATCAGGCCGCTCAATACATCTCAATAGGATGAGCACGTGGCTTACGCAGTCGATATCACTAGTCCCGATGATCCGCGCGTCGATGACTTCCGCGATTTGAGCACCGCAGATCGCCGTCCCGATCGACCAGGCGGGAAAGGTCTCGTGATCGGCGAAGGCACCGTGGTGGTCGAGCGGATGCTCGGCACCCCTTTCGAACCGTACGCGCTTCTCGGGGTGTCGCGGCGGTATGACCAGCTATGTGGCCAGCTCAGGGATCTAGAGGTGCCGTTCTACCGGGCGAGTGCCGACACGATGGCGACAATCGTGGGATTTCACCTGAACCGGGGAGTGCTCGCCGTTGCGGGTCGTCCCGCGCCGAGGAGCCCACGCGACTTGCTGGCGGCCGCGCGCACCATCGCCGTGCTCGAAGGTGTGAACGATCACGAGAACCTAGGTTCGATCTTCCGTAATGCGGCGGCACTCGGCGTGGACGCGGTGATCCTCAGCGGACGCTGCGCCGATCCGCTGTATCGGCGGTCAGTGCGTGTTTCGATGGGACATGTGCTTCGAGTTCCCTTCGCCGTCGCAGCTTCCTGGCCTGACCTGCTCGGCGAGCTGCAACGTGGCGGATTCAGCACTGTGGCGCTCACGCCCGCTCAGCCGTCGCTGCCGCTGGCACATGCGGTGACCAGCGAGAAGGTGGCGTTTGTGCTCGGCGCGGAAGGTCCAGGACTGAGTGAGGAGACACTCGAGAGCACCGACGTGCGCGCCCACATTCCCATGACTACCGGCGTTGACTCCCTGAATGTGGCGACCGCCGCGGCAGTGGCCTTTTATGAACGCGCGCGGCTCAGTGAGGATGCCTCACGATGACGGGCGGGGAAGAAGAGCGTGGTGCGCCGAATAAGACGCCCTGGTTACTGGGGATCGTGTTCGCCATCTTCATCGCGGTGGTTCTGGCCACTGTCGTCGCGTCGGTGGGAACGGGGCTGCTCAGCGTTCACCCGCTGCTTGCGATAGCACTGAACATCGTTGTGGGAGTCGGTTTCGCGCAGCCGCTATGGAGCTGGCGCTTGCGGCCCACACTTCGATTCGCCGCGCTGGGAATAGCGCTCGGTGCCGTCACGGGCTGGCTCTACCTGATTTTTGCGCTGGTGTACGGCCTCTATTGACCTACCCGCGGATCAGGTTGATGTAGACCCATGGGCCAAGAAAGACCAGGATCAAGAGCACAATGATCAGCGCGCCGATCGTGAGGAGGGGACGGTTCCTCATGTGTCCGATCCTACGGGAGTGACCTTGGGGGAACGTCGCTTAGTGCTGGGTTCCGGTACGCACACCGAGGAGTACGTCCTCCCATGAGGGCATAGGCGGCTTCTTCTTGCCGCCGGTGGGGGCCTGCTGCTTTGGCTCAGGCTCGGGAGGAGTGGTCTTTTCGGCTTTGGGGGCTTCGGGGGCAGGCGTGGTCTCCGGCTGCGCAGGTGCGGCAGGTTTGGCCGGCTTGGCTGTGACGATTGGGGTCACGGGACTCAGGGCCGGGCGGGGACGTGGCATGTCAGTCGAGACGAGTTCCTTCGCGGCATCGTCAAGGGCTGCCGCCGTTCCACCGTCCGCGCCTGGCTGAAAACGCCAGTGAGCCTTGTTCTCGGTGCGGCCCGCAGCCCAGCTGAGCTGAACAACCCAGCGGCCCTCGTCGTTGCGCCAGGCATCCCACTGGGCCTCGTCGATGTTCTGCCCGCGTGTGCCAAATGTCTGCGCGACCGCAGTGCTGAGCGTATGCAGCGCGGGGCCATCCTCAAGGAGCGGGTGAGCGTGCTGCGCCATCTGCGCCATTCGGGCCCGTTCCAGAAGGACTGGGTGAGCGAAGCTCTCGACCCGCGCCATGGGCAGCCCGGACGTCTCGGCGATCTCCTTGACGCTTGCTCCAGCACGGACACGAGCCTGAATTTCGCGCGGACGCAGGCGGCTCTCCATCTCGACTTCGATCTGGCCGAGGCGGCTCAGGTCGCCGTGCGATGCCGCGCGCAAACGGTCATCTGCGGCGATTTTGAACTTCGCGCCGGTGTTGACGTCCGCGCAGATGATTGCGCTGCCGTCGGATTCAATTCCGACCACCTTGAGCTCTCGCACTCTGTCCTCCTCAGGCCGCTCGCGCCGCAGAATTCCGCGTCTTTATCGCACTGTAATGGAGTCGTGACTTGAGTTTCGGGAGTGACACGCGGGGTGTTGGTAGTGCGGTGGCGGGTTCCCCGCGTGATAAGGCATGTTGTTCACGACGTATACGGGTGCGAACAACATGCCCTTCTGGGTAAATGCAGTAAGCCGGGACACCAACGGCGTCCCGGCTTACTGGTTCGTGTGCGGTGTTAGCTGAGCTTCTCCACCACGTAGTCGACGCACTTCGTCAACTGGGAGACGTCATCAGGGTCAATGGCCGGGAACATGCCGACACGAAGCTGGTTACGGCCGAGCTTGCGATAAGGCTCGGTGTCGACGATGCCGTTCGCCCGGAGAATCTTCGCGACCGCTGCGGCGTCGACCTCATCGCTAAAGTCGATGGTGCCCACCACCTGCGAGCGGTTCTTTGGATCGGTGACGAATGGAGTCGCGAAGGACGAGTTCGAAGCCCAGTCGTAGAGACGTGAGGACGAGTCCGCAGTCCGTTTGACGGCCCAGTCGAGGCCGCCGTTCGCGAGCAGCCACTCAATCTGATTGGCGAAAAGCAGCAAGGTTGCAACCGCAGGCGTGTTGTACGTCTGGTTTTTGACGCTGTTGTCAACGGCAATCGGCAGCGAGAGGAACTCGGGAACCCAGCGTCCCGAGTTCTTGACCTCTTCGACACGCGCCAGCGCGGCCGGGCTCATGAGCGCAACCCACAACCCGCCGTCAGCAGCAAAGCACTTCTGCGGCGCGAAGTAGTAGACGTCAGCATCGGTGATGGTCACGGGAAGCCCGCCCGCCCCCGATGTGGCGTCGATCGCGACCAGAGCGTTCTCAGAACCAGCCGGACGGGTCACAGGGACAGCGACGCCGGTTGATGTCTCGTTGTGTGCCCAGCCGATTAGGTCGACGGACGGGTCGGACGTCGGCTCTGGAGCGGTGCCGGGCTCGGAGCTGACCACGATTGGCTCACCCAGGAACGGTGCATTTTTAGCCACTGAGGCGAACTTGTTGCTGAATTCGCCGTAGGTCAAGTGCAGCGACTTCTCGCGGATCAGCCCGAAAGCGGCAGCATCCCAGAACGCGGTGGTCCCACCGTTGCCGAGGATGACTTCGTAACCATCAGGCAGCGAGAATAGGGAGCGCAGCCCCTCGCGAACACGTCCGACCACGTTCTTGACGGGCGGCTGCCGGTGGCTGGTACCGAAAACCGACGCACCAATGTCGACGAGCGACTGCAGCTGGTCCGGCCGCACCTTGGATGGCCCGCAGCCGAATCGGCCATCCGCCGGCTTGAGCTCGTCGGGAATGGTGATACCGGGAGTGCCGGTGGTATCAGTCACGTCCTCGCCGTCCTTACTAGAAGTATCTCGATGTTGATCGGTTATCAGATTGCGGATCTAGCCTAGTATGCGCCGCAAAAATCCCTGCTGCGGCTGGTCTGTCAGCTCGCCCCAGCCCTCAACCTGCTCTGGCGTCCGCGCTTCAGGACCGACGTAGAGGGCGGCGGGGCGGACAAGTTTCCCAAGGCGTTTTTGTTCCATGATGTGCGCACACCAGCCAGCCGTACGGGCACAGGTGAACATCGCGGGCATCATGTGCGGCGGCACTCCTGCGAAGTCGAGGATGACCGCAGCCCAGAACTCGACGTTCGTTTCGATGGCGCGGTCGGGGCGACGCTCCCGCAGTTCAGTGAGGGCAGCGTGCTCCAGTGCGGCTGCGGCTTCAAAACGCGGAGCATTGAGGGCCTTGCATGTTGCGCGGAGCACGCGGGCACGTGGGTCCTCGGCGCGGTACACGCGGTGCCCGAATCCCATGAGCCGTTCCTTGCGGTCGAGGATTCCCTTGACCATCGTGCGGGGGTCCCCGCTGCGTTCCGCTTCATCGATCATGGGCAGCACGCGCGCGGGAGCGCCGCCATGCAGCGGACCGGACATTGCGCCGATCGCGCCGGAGAGGCTCGCGGCTACGTCTGCGCCGGTGGACGCGATAACGCGAGCGGTGAAGGTGGAGGCGTTGAGACCGTGCTCAGCGGCGGAAACCCAGTACGCGTCGATCGCCTTGATGTGGTCGGGGTCTGGCTCACCCTTCCACCGCGTCATGAACCGTGCCGTCACAGTCGGGCATTCGTCGATAATCTTCTGGGGCACCGCAGGCTGGTAGATGCCCCGGGCGGACTGCGCGACGTAGGAGAGTGCCATCACCGAGGCGCGGGCAAGTTGCTCGCGGGCCGTCTCGTCGTCGATGTCGAGGAGCGGCTGGTAGCCCCAGATGGGGGCGAGCATGGCGAGTCCGGCCTGCACGTCGACGCGCACGTCACCAGTGTGAACGGGAAGCGGGAAGGGTTCGGCTGGGGGGAGGCCATGGCCGAAACGGCCGTCGACGAGCAGCGCCCAGACATCGCCAAACGTAACGCCGCGCCCCACTAGGTCCTCGATATCTACGCCGCGATATCGAAGTGCGCCGCCGTCCTTGTCCGGCTCGGCGATTTCCGTTGTGAAGGCGAGAACGCCTTCAAGTCCCGGGGAAAAGCCTTCAGGTAATTCCGCTGCCATAGCGTGACGCTCCTGTATGAGTTGGCGTTGATCGTTCCGACCCCGGTAGGTGGTCGATTACTGGCTTGGTACGCGTAGCGTGTGATGTGTGGTGCTGAACCCCTCGTATTCTTCCGATTCTCTCGATTTGGCACACATGCGTGTCGGTTATGGCAAAAAACCGGTGCCGCCCCGGCCGAGTGAACACCCGCATCTCGATGAGAGCTGGCTCGCCGACGGCTGGTTCAGCGTGTTCCTGAATTGGCTGCGTGACGCCACCGAGTATGTCGCACCCGGCGGCGGGCGCATTGCGGAGCCTAACGCAATGGTGCTGGGAACTGTCGACGACCGTGGCCTCCCCGCTACCAGGACAGTCCTCTGTAAAGGCGCTGACGAGCGTGGACTGGTGTTCTACACGAACTATGAATCTGACAAGGCCCACCATCTAGATGTGCATCCGTATGCGTCTGTGACGTTCCCGTGGGTGCTGATAGAACGCCAGGCGCACTTTCGTGGTCAGGTCGAAAAAGTGAGCGCGGAAGAGACCGCCGAGTACTGGCACACGCGGCCACGAGGGTCTCAACTGGGCGCTTGGGCGTCGCATCAATCTCGCCGGATCTCCGCGCGGGGAGACTTGGAAGCGGCTCTCGAAGCCGTTACCCGACAATTTTGTGATCTGGATTACGTTCCCGTGCCGCCGTTCTGGGGCGGATACCGCCTCAAGCCGTCCGTCGCCGAGTTCTGGCAGGGCCGGGAGAACCGCCTACACAACCGGATTCGATGTGAGAAGAATGGCTCTGGATGGGAGGTCTTCAGACTCCAGCCTTGACCTCACAGCGACCCTGGTGACACGGGTGAGGTCTACAGAGACTAGGTTCGACATTATGGTTGTGCGTTGAGACGTTGCGCATGTGCCGATAGGCTACTGACCAGTAGAGTGTGAGAAGGAGCCCTCGTGCCCGCTGAGAATGAGGAAAAAGCAGTACTCAGCTACCCCGGTGGCGAGTACAAAATGTCGATCACCCGGGCAACTGACGGTAACGACGGCATTGATCTGGGAAAACTGCTAGCCACTACGGGGTACACCACACTCGATGGCGGCTTTATGAATACCGCTTCGACGTCGTCGGCGATTACCTACATCGACGGTGAGAAGGGCATTCTCCGCTACCGCGGATACCCGATCGACCAGCTCGCTGAAAAATCATCTTTCCTCGAAGTGTCGTACTTGCTGATTTACGGCGAGCTGCCCACTGAGGACCAGCTCGCGGATTTCACGCACCGAATCCAGCGGCACACGATGCTGCACGAGGACCTCAAACGGTTCTTCGACGGTTTCCCGCGCAACGCGCATCCGATGCCGGTGCTGTCGAGCGCGGTGAATGCGTTGTCCGCGTACTACCAGGACTCGCTCGACCCGGATGACCCGCACCAGGTTGAGGTTTCGACTATCAGACTGCTGGCGAAGCTGCCGACGATCGCGGCGTACGCCTACAAGAAGTCGGTGGGCCAGCCGTTCTTGTACCCGGACAACTCGAACACACTCGTCGAGAACTTCCTCCGCATGACCTTCGGTTTCCCCGCTGAGCCGTACGAGCCGGACCCTGAGGTCGTCAAGGCGCTGGACATGCTGCTCATCCTGCACGCAGACCACGAGCAGAATTGTTCGACCTCGACAGTCCGCCTCGTCGGGTCGTCGGATGCGAATCTCTTCACCTCGATTTCGGGCGGCATCAACGCTCTATGGGGGCCGCTGCACGGCGGCGCGAACCAGGCGGTGCTCGAGATGCTAGACGACATCAAGGCCAGTGACCTCGATGTTTCCGAGTTCATCCGCAAGGTGAAGAACAAGGAAGAAGGTGTCAAGCTCATGGGCTTCGGACACCGTGTCTACCGCAATTATGATCCGCGCGCGGCCATCGTGAAGAAGACCGCGCACGACATTCTCGACAAGCTCGGCGCACGTGACGAACTCCTCGACATCGCGATGAAGCTTGAAGAGGCTGCGCTGACGGATGATTACTTCATCGAGCGCAAGTTGTACCCGAACGTCGACTTCTACACTGGACTCATTTACCGGGCAATGGGCTTCCCCACCCGGATGTTCACTGTGCTGTTCGCGCTGGGACGTCTTCCCGGATGGATAGCGCACTGGCGCGAAATGCACGCTGACCCCACAACGAAGATCGGGCGGCCCCGCCAGATCTACACCGGATACACCGAACGCGACTACTCAGAGGTTTCGGCGCGATAACTTATGACAAAACCTGAAGTTGAATTCCAGCCCGGCCCCGCTCCCACCGAACTGGTTATCCAGGATCTGGTGATTGGCGAGGGCGACGAAGCTCAGCCTGGCGGAACCGTTGAGGTTCACTACGTCGGCGTCGATTTCGAAAGCGGTGAGGAATTCGACTCCTCATGGAACCGTGGTGAGTCGATCAGTTTTCCGCTGCGTGGCCTGATCAAAGGATGGCAGGACGGTATTCCCGGAATGCGCGTCGGTGGCCGCCGCCAGTTGACGATCCCTCCTGAGCAGGCATACGGTGCCGCCGGGTCAGGCCATCGCCTCTCTGGCCGCACACTGGTCTTCGTGATCGACTTGCTCGACGTGAAGTAACTGGCGCAACCAAAGCCCTAGAAACGAGACATCCGCACTGGAACTAACCAGTGCGGATGTCTCGTTTTATGTGCGTCTGTCCCGCGAGCTACTGCGTGCGGCGACGGCTGAACGCGACCACGAGGGCCGAGCCGAGCAGCGTCATCCCGGCGCCCATGCCGGTGAGTGCCGCAGCGGTCGCTGGCGTGAGTTCGTTGGCAGGCTGAGCCAGGACTACTTCCGTGGCAGCCGGGTCGACACCGCCACGGTTCTCCCGTGGACTATTGCGCACGACGTTGTTCACGGAGTCAGTGAGTTTCGACGCTTTCTGTTCGATCTGGCCGGCGCCGTCCGCGAGCTGGTCAGTGCCGAGAACCAATTCACCGGAGCCATTCGTGAGCAGAACAAGCCCGTCTCGCAGCTCAATTGCGCCGTCGCGCAATTCGAACCCGCCTGCCCGCAACTGCTGCGTACCATCGCTCAGCTGAACGGTGCCGTCCTGCAACTGTGCGGCGCCTACACGGAAGTCGCTGTTCGGATTTCCGAGCTGGAACGCAAGTTCAGCGCTGCCTCCGCGCAGTTCTTCGAGCTGCGCAAGCGCATCAGCTACTTGAGGGGAGAACGGCGCGGCCGCCTCCTTCAAAGGGAGGAGCAGCCCTACGAGTTCGTCGACACCAGCACTGATCTGTACCGCTCCATCCCCGAGCTGCACGATACCGCCGTTGAACTCGTTCATCCCGGCGCGCAGTTCCTGCGCTCCGGTGTCGACCTGGACGATGCCGTCAGCCAGTTCGGATGCGCCGCTCGCCAGCTGGCCTGAGCCGTCACGGGCCTGTCCTAATCCGGTAGCGAGTTGTCTCGCGCCGTCGGAGAGCTGTCCTGCTCCGGCCGCGGCCTGCTGGGTGCCAGCCGTCAGGAAGGTGGCGTTGAGGTTGTTCTGCCGCAGAACCTGCAGGGCCTGCTCGAGTTCCGAGTTCGCCGAGTTCTCGGCGGGTTCGTCAGCGACGTGTGCGGCTGGACCGCCCCGGTCGGTGAGGAGCACCGCAGCCGAGCCGAACATCAGCAGCAACGCCACCGCCGCGAGTACTGCGGGCAGGCGGAACCGTTGGGCTCGTGTCATGGAAGTTGCTCCTTCATCGCGGAAACTGCACACCTATGCTTCGAAGCTAGGGGCGCGAAGTATTGGAGCTCTAAGGCCTTTTTAAGGAGATGGTGAGAATTTCCGCGACACGCCGCGAAACAGTGGCAGAGAACACAATTGTGTGGTTCCGCCGGGACTTGAGAACCGCGGATATGCCCACGTTTCTTGCCGCAGCTGCGAGCGCTGAACGGTCCATCGGGGTGTTTGTGTTTGACCCGGTCCTGCTGAAGCCGTCAGGGGTACGCCGCCGCGATGCGCTGTACGCCTGTTTACGTGAACTCGATGAGAAACTCGGCGGAAGGCTGCTCGTCATCTCAGGCGATCCTGTTGTCGAGATCCCGAAGCTGGCGGCACTGACCGGGGCGAAACAGGTGCACGTCTCGGCAGACTTCGGACCTTACGGGGCGTTGCGTGATGCCCGGATAGCCGAGAAGGTCGACTTGGTCCGAACCGGATCACCGTTCGCCGTCGCGCCCGGACGAGTAACGAAAGACGATGGATCACCGTACAAGGTGTTCACGCCGTTCTTCCGGAGCTGGCTCGACCACGGCTGGCGTGCACCCGCGAAAACCAGCGCGGACACGGTGGCCTGGGCAGACGCCGACACATTCAGCGAAGTGCAGCGCACGGAAATCCCGGATTCGCGGACCGTCTGCCCGGTGGGAGAGGCCGCTGCGCTCCGCCAGTGGAAAGACTTCCTCGACGACGGGGTGGCGAGCTACCACGAGCATCGCGATCGGCCTGACTTCGATGACACGAGCCGCATGTCGGTGCACCTTAAGTTCGGGACCATCCATCCCCGTACGATGCTCGAGGATCTCGCTGGCCGAGACGGCGACGGGCCGAAAGAGTTCCGGCGTCAGCTAGCCTGGCGTGACTTCTACGGGGATGTCCTCCATCACAACCCCGAATCGGCCCGCCGCAACCTCGATCGCAAATTCGACGCGATGCGTCACGACTCCGGCGAGGACGCGTGGATGCGCTGGGAAGCCTGGTGCGAGGGCCAGACGGGTTACCCGATCGTTGACGCCGGGATGCGGCAACTGCGTGACGAGGGGTGGATGCACAACCGTGTGCGGATGATCGTTGCATCCTTCCTCGTGAAGGACCTCCACTTGCCGTGGTGGTGGGGCGCGCGCCATTTCATGCGCAACCTCGTCGACGGTGATCTGCCGGCCAACCAGCACGGCTGGCAGTGGGTTGCGGGTTCCGGTACTGACGCCGCGCCCTATTTCCGTATCTTCAACCCGATAACCCAGGGCAAACGTTTCGACCCCGACGGCGACTACGTGCGCAGGTGGGTGCCGGAGCTGCGCGGCATCGCGGGGTCAAAGGTGCACACCGTCGGGGACCGGGGCGACAAGATCGAGAACTATCCTCAACCGATCGTCGACCACAAGGAAGAACGACGTGAGGCGCTTGATCGATACGAACGAATCAAGCGTTAGGCGAGCCGGTGCACGCTGACGGCGTAGCCGCCGCCGTCGTACGGATCACCGTTCCACGTAGCGAACCGCTTCTCGAGGTGCAGGCCTGCGCTCTCACACCACTCGTCATAGTCTGAGAGCGTAACCGGCGCTTCGTCGAGCGGAAGGTGCTCACTGTCGAGGCCAAATCCGGCGACCAGCAGTCCGCCGGGTTTCAGCGCAGTCGCCAGGTTCGCGACGACGGTTTGCTCGGTGCCGCTCGCGAGTAGTGGGATGACGTTCCCGGCAGCGACGACGAGGTCGAAAACACCCAGTGCGGGTAACTGCAGGGCAGCCAGGTCGCCCAGCATCCACGGCACATCGGGAGCTCGGCGCCTGGCGACACTCAGCATGGACGCGTCCAGATCGATCCCGGCACAGTCATAGCCGTGCTCATCGAGCCAGATCGCTATCCGTCCGGTGCCGCAGCCAGCATCGAGAACGAGGGACCCCGGTGGAACCAGTTCGGCGCACAGGCGAGCCTCCCCGTGCATGTCCTTCCCACTGGCGGCGAGGTCGTCGAAATGCTTCGCGTAGCGGTCGCCGTCCATATCTCCCGCCGCGTCAGCCCAGCGGCTCATGACCGCACCCGCAAGGTCAGACGCGCACCACCGAGGGGGCTATTTGACATTGTTGCTTCGCCTCCGTGCAGTTCGGCTTGCTGAGCGACGAGCGCGAGCCCGAGGCCCGAACCTGGCGCGCTGGCGCGGGAACCGCGTGTGAACCGCTCAAACACGCGTTCACGGTCTTCCGCGGGAATGCCACATCCATCGTCGTCGATGGTGATATCGATCCCTCCATCCTTCGTTTCTGTGCTGCTATGCAAACTCAGCTCAACGTGCTCTGCATCGCCGTGCCGAACCGCGTTGGTGATGGCGTTGTCGATCGCGAGCCGCAGCCCCGCAGCCAGGCCGCGAATCACTGTTGGCCCAGAGTCGTGGACAGTGACGACGAGTCCGGTGTGCAGCCGCCGCGCTTCCTGAGCGCAGCGATCGAGCACCTCAGCGAGATCAATGTCCTCGTAGTCGGCTTCAGCCGTTAGGTTACCGGCCGCGAGGCGCTCAAGCGCCTGCAGTGTCTGCTCAATTCGCCGAACCGACTGGAGTGTCTCAATGATCACTTCGCGACGCTCAGGTTCAGGTGGGTCGAGAGACTCCAGAACTTCGAGGTTCGTGCGCATGGCAGTGAGCGGGGTGCGCAGTTCGTGCGCCGACACCGCAGCGAAGTCCCGCGCCGTCTCGAGCGCTTCGAAGGTTCGCTGCTTCTCCCGCGTGATCCGCTCCAGCATCCCAGAAATCGCGGCCGCGAGCTCTTCGGCTTCAAGAGCACCCGTGACGCTCGGCCGGGGAGTGGCTGTCTCGGGATCGATCTGGCGCGTTTGCACGGCAAGCTGGCGCAGGGGCCTGATAGCGAAGCCACCGAGGAGCCAGCCCAGCGCCGCCGCCGCAGCGATCGCGAGCATGCTGACGAGGATTGTGTTGCGGCGTTCCTCGCTGATCTGTTCCTCGGTGGGGGCGGTAGGCGCTGCAACGGAAATCGTGGTCCGCGGGCGGTCGGGGACCGCGATGGTGCGAATCCGGTACTCGTCGCCTTCGATTTCGAGGGTGGTGAACCCTTCTGGCAGTTCCGGAAGCGCGAGGTTGTGCGCCGGAATGATGATCGGGCCGGCCCGGTAGGTGGCTTCGTACTCGGGCGGTATCTGCTGGCGCGCGTCGTACAGCGACTGGTTGGCTACAGTCGCGGCGATCGTGCTCAGAACGTCGAGCCGCTGGTCGAGTTGCGCGTAGCTTTCCCGTTGCACGCCTGCCCACACGAACACGGCGACCGTGACAACGACGATCGTCGCACCAGCGGCAGCGGCGAGCGCAGCACGTGTGAGCAGAGACGGGGAGGCTCGTCGCACTTGTTCAGTCCGTCGCTTCCTTCAAAGTCGCGTGCCGCTAACGGGTCCGGAGAATGAACCCGACACCGCGAACAGTATGCAGCATGCGAGGGGCGCCGTCCGCTTCCATCTTCTTGCGCAGGTAACCCACGAAGACGTCGACAACATTCGTGTCAGCATCGAAGTCGTAGCCCCACACGATCTCAAGCAGCTGACGCCGGGAAAGAACCGCGTCACGATGCTGAACCAGCGTGGTGAGCAGCTCGAATTCTCGCTTGGTGAGGTCGAGTTCCGTGCCCGCGATTACCGCGCGCCGCGCGGCCACGTCGATCTCCAGCTGCCCGGCGGTGAGGAGTTCACGTTTCGGGGAAGGCGACTGATCAGGCCGTCGGCGCAGCATTGCGCGCACGCGGGCGATGAGCTCGCCAAGGGCGAATGGTTTGGTCAGGTAATCGTCGGCGCCCGCTTCGAGGCCCGCGATCCGGTCGTCGACTGAGCTGCGCGCACTGAGGACGCAGATTGGGATGTCGCTGCCCATGGCCCGCAGCGCTGTCACCACGCTGACACCGTCGAGGCGGGGCATTGTCACGTCCAGAACGATCGCGTCCGGCTCCTGCGTGCGAATTGTGCGCAACGCAGATTCGCCATCTTCCGCTGTCATCACGTCGAAGCCGGACAAGCGGAGGCCGCGCTTGAGGGACGCGAGAACGTCGGCGTCGTCGTCGACGACGAGGACGGTGGCGGATTCGTGCATGCCGCCATACTGCCAGGTCTATGTGAGGAGCAGCTGAGATCGCGTCATGGCAGGCCGAGTGTCCGGTAGCGGTTGAGTCGCGCCGCATACCGTTTGGGTGCGGGGATGAGAGCGAGTTCGCGAATTTCCCGGGCGATCGCGGAAGCGACGCGCTGACTGAACGGGATCGGTTCCTCCGATGCGTCGGGGCATTCGGGGATTATCGCGTCGACAATCCCCGACTCGAGCAGGTCACGAGAGCGGATGCCTTGCGCGGCGGCGATCTCGGCGGCCCGGCTGGTGTCGCGGTACACGATCGCGGCCGCTCCCTCTGGTGGCAGCGGAGCGAGCCATCCGTTCTGCGTGCACAAAACACGGTCTGCGGGGAGCACCGCGAGCGCGCCACCGCCGGTGCCCTGTCCTAAAAGAACGGAAACGGTCGGGCATTGCAGTGTGACGAGGTCCGCGAGGCAGCGGGCGATTTCGCCTGCCAGCCCGCGTTCTTCGGCATCCTTGGACAGGGCCGCTCCCACGGTGTCGATGATGAGGACGAGGGGAAGCCTGAGTTCGTTGGCGAGATGCATTCCGCGGCGCGCTTCACGCAGCGCTGCGGGGCCGAATGCTCCGCTCTCAACGGTCAGCGCGCGGTCATGGGCGAGTACCACGCACGGTGTTCCCTTTATCCGCGCCAGGTAGAGCAGCATCGAACGGTCTGCTTCCCCCTGCCCGGTACCACTCAGCGGGGTGAGTGTGGTGGCCCCGTGCCGCAGCACGTGCCGCACTCCGGGACGCACCGGGTTACGGGATGCGACAACCGAGTCCCACGCGGGTATGTCGGGCACTTGTGACAGTGTGGGGGCTGGCTCGAGCTCACTCGGTGCCCCGATGGTTCCGCAGACCACACGTAGGACCCGGTCCAGGATGGGGCGCAGCCACCGCACCGGCACGACACCATCGATGACGCCATGCTGATACAGGTTCTCGGCCGTCTGCACACCCTCGGGGAATTTTTCGCCGTAGAGCGACTCGTACACGCGGGGCCCGAGAAATCCGATCAGGGCTCCCGGCTCGGCCACGGTGACGTGTCCGAGCGATCCCCATGACGCGAAAACTCCGCCAGTGGTGGGGTGTCTCAGGTAGACGAGGTACGGAAGGTGGGCATCTTTGTGGTGCTTGATCGCCGCCGCGATCTTGGCCATCTGCAGAAATGCGACGGTGCCTTCCTGCATGCGCGTGCCACCGGAGGTGGGAGAGGCGAGCAGCGGGAGCTGTTCAGCGGTGGCACGCTCAATCGTGGAGACGATGCGTTCAGCTGCGGCAACACCCACGGATCCGGCGAGGAAGCGGAACTCGCACGCGATCACAGCAACGCGCCGGCCCCGGATTCGCCCTTCGCCTGTGATGACCGATTCGTCGGTTCCTGCTTTCGAACGCGCTGCGGCGAGATCGGAGCTGTACTTCTCGTGGGCGGGAAGGTCGATCGGTGCCGTGTCCCAGGAAATGTAGGAGTCCTGGTCAAGTACCCGGTCAAAGAGTTCCTGGGCGGTGGTCGGCATGTGGAAATACGCTACGGGAATGCACCCTGAGTGCCCAGTGTTTGATAGAGGCGTGACTGATAAAACCACGATTCCATTTGCGAAATTCTTGGACGGAAACTCGATCCCTCAGCTCGGATTCGGCGTGTGGCAGGTGCCCGACGAGGAGGCGTACACGTCAGTTGCGTCCGCGCTCGAGGCGGGGTACCGGAGCATCGACACGGCCCGCATCTACGACAATGAAGCCGGAACGGGCAGGGCCATCCGTGAGTCAGGTATTGACCGCGGCGAGATCTTCGTGACCACCAAACTCTGGAATGAGGACCAGGGCACGGATCGAACGCTGCGTGCGTTCGATGACAGCCTGACGCGCCTCGGACTCGACTACGTGGACCTGTACCTTATCCACTGGCCTAAACCGGCCGAGGACCTCTATGTCGAGACGTTCAGAGCATTCCAGAAGATCAAGGCTGAAGGACGGGCCCGGTCAATCGGTGTATCAAACTTCCAGATCCCGCACCTCCAACGGCTGATCGACGAGACTGGTGAGGTTCCTGCCATCAACCAGATTGAACTGCATCCGCGGTTTTCTCAGGAAGAGCTGCGTGCTTTCCACGCGGAGCACGGCATTCTCACCGAGGCATGGAGCCCGCTCGGACAGGGCACGATCCTGGAAGATCCGGTGCTGACGGAGATCGCCTCGGCGGCGGGCAAAACTGTTGCTCAGGTGATCCTGCGGTGGCACCTGCAGCTGGGCAACGTCGTAATCCCGAAGTCGGTGACGCCGCGGCGTATTCGCGAGAACCTCGACGTCTTCGACTTCGAACTTTCTGACGAGCAGGTTGGTGCGATAACTGCGCTGGATGTGGCTGATGGCCGCATTGGGCCCGACCCCGATCTGTTCTAACTCATTCAGGAGCCTGGTCGTCGGGTTCCACAGGATCGACGGCCTCGCGTTCCTCGGCGTTACCGGGGACGCCCTTTTCCTTGCGTTCACGGGTGATGCGCTTCTCGGCCTCGTCCACGTGGTCGTCTAAGTTCAGGGGTGCTTCGTTGTCGGCCATAACGTCACTCTCCTTTCCCACACCATGGTCCGGTGTCCTGTGGGAGGTCGCAAACTAACGCGGCTACTCGCGGTACCAGCTAACGGTCTGCCCACCTCTGCGCGACAATCGCTCATCCCACTATGTGAGTGTCGCGCAGAGGTGGGCGAAGCGCACCCGCTTTCAGCGTTCCCTATAGGCTCTGCAGGCATGATCGGCATCACCAGGGACAAGAACGTCGTGACGCTCGAAATTCAGCGCCACGAGCGGCGGAATGCTCTCAACACGGAAGTGTGCACAGGGCTGACGGACGCGATTCGGTCCGCGGAAGCAGATGACGCGCGCGTGATTGTGCTCACTGGCCAAGGAACTGTGTTTTCTGCCGGTGCGGATCTGACGAGCGCCGCATACGAGCGTGAGTTCCTCGCGGCGCACTACACGATGCTCAACACCCTTCAGCAGACGCCGCTGCCGGTGATCGCCGCGCTTAACGGCCCCGCTGTGGGAGCTGGCGTGCAGCTCGCGATTTCCGCGGACCTGCGCGTAGCGGTGCCGGAGGCGTCGTTCATGATACCTGTCGCACGCCTGGGCCTCGCGATGGATAACTGGACGATCAGCAGGCTCAGCGAGCTGGCAGGCGGCGGAGTCGCCAGGGCGATGCTCATGGGCGTACAAACGATCACCGCGGAAAATGCCGTCCAATTCGGACTAGTAAACGGGATCGGGGATCTGGCAGCGGCGCAGGAGTGGGCGCACGAGATCGCCAAGCTCGCGCCACTGTCACTTCGTCACATGAAACTTGTGTTCAACCACATGCCTGATTCGGAGCCAACGCCAGAACAGCAGGAGGCGCACAAGGCAGCCTGGTCGAGCGCCGATGTTGCGGAAGCCCGCGCAGCCCGTAAAGAGAAGCGGGCACCCGTATTCCGGGGTGAGTAAGGCCGCGTGAGCGGGACGGAACCGCGCCAGCAACATACAGTAGCGGTGTGCTTCGAAAAATGGCCTGGGCTGGGGTAGGGGCTGCTGTAGCGGCCAGTGTTGCGAGCGGTGTCCTTGCGGCGTGGGAGGCCTACCGCGCGATCGGTGCGCCGCGGTCGCGCATCAGGCCCTACGTGGCCGGCTCCCCGAATTTTTCGAATGGCACTTTCCGGAACACGGATCCGGCCGTGCCGTTTTCTCCGCGCCAGGCGCCCGATCTATTCTTCTCCATTGTGCTGCGGGGGAACACCGGAGCGCCGGCGAGGCAAGTGCCCCTGGCTGTTCCCCTTGCGCCCGCTTCGGCGGGCGAACTCGCTGCTGCCTGGTTCGGTCACTCCTCTGTTCTCGTAGAAGTCGACGGGCATCGCGTTCTGACGGACCCAGTGTGGAGTGAGCGAGTATCTCCGTCCCAGCGGTTGGGGCCGCGGCGGATGCATCCAGTCCCCGTCAAGATCTCACAGCTGCCACAGGTCGATGCGGTGGTGATCTCACACGACCATTACGACCACCTCGACCAGCGAACGATCAGTGACCTGGTTCGTTTGCAGGCAGCTCCTTTCGTGGTTCCTTTGGGGATCGGAGGTCACTTGCGCAGATGGGGTGTACCGGAGCGCCGGATCATCGAACTCGACTGGGGTGAAGAGACCGCAGTGGGGGAGCTGACGATTTCCTGCGCTCCCGCTCGCCATTTTTCTGGCCGGGGAATTTCGCGAAATGTGACGTTGTGGGCATCCTGGGTGCTGAGGGGCCCGCGCCGGTCGGTCTTCTTCGGTGGTGATTCGGGCTACACAGATTCGTTCGCTGACCTCGGTAACCGGCACGGCCCCTTTGATCTGACGCTGCTTCCGATCGGTGCGTACAGTGACCAGTGGCCAGATGTGCACATGACGCCGGAAGAGGCTGTGCAGACGCACTGTGTTCTTAATGGCACGCCCTCAGCGGGCGTGATGATGCCCATTCACTGGGGTACCTTCAATCTCGGTTTTCACTCGTGGATGGAGCCTATTGTCCGGCTGACTCGGGCGAAAGAGGCTCAGGGAGTGCGAACTGCCGCGCCAATGCCGGGCCAGCGTATTGATTTTCTCAAACCTCTGCCGCGAAACGAATGGTGGCTAGGTCTCGCGTGAGACCTCTCGTCCAATTATTTCTTGCGAAGACAGTCTGCTGGGTATTGCTCGTGGTTTCTTGGGGTGTGGGAATCGACGCGCAATCTCAGCGTTCTTTTTGTCGCTCGCCTTGAATTGTGCGGGTGGGTGAACGTTTTTGCCCGGAGAGTGATGCAGCGCGCAAGCTCGGCCTGGTGCCAGGCCGTATACCTGGTCGAAGGCGGTGCTCGTGGTCGTGACAGAATTCCGTTGCCGCGGGAAATATTTCTCCTGGATCCATCAAATCCGAAGATGATCAAGGTGTGTCAGTGCTCAGCTTGATCGGCATCGCCACTTTTAGTGAGACACTCTGTCAAATGAACCGCGAATGAGTGGCAATCCGGGTGGTAATGACCACACTAGGTAGATATTTGTCGGGTTCACTGCAAAAATTAGCGTCAAGCGGGGCAACCCCGACCGATGCGGCGCACATAAAGAGGCGCTGGAAAGACCCAAGGGAGAATGATGAGCGCATTCGACTCAGTCAAGGACCTGGCTGCTAAGGCCCAGACCCTCGTCAACGAGAACGCTGCCAAGGCTCAGACCCTCGTCAACGAGAACGCTTCGAAGGCGAAGAGCCTGATTGTCAGCAAGAAGGGCGACATCGACTCGGCTGTCGACAAGGCTGCTTCTTTCGTGGACACCCAGACCAAGGGCAAGTTCACCGCTCAGGTCAGCAAGGTTCAGGAGAACGCGAAGAAGATCGTTCCTGCTGAATAATCTGTGCTCGAGTGAGCGCGTGCCGGCGTTGCCGGTGACAACTTAACGGGAGCCGCAATGCCGGAAATGAACATACACCTGCTGTATGACCGGGATTGCGGCTTCTGTGTTTCCTGCGTGAAGCTCATTCGCCGCCTTGATCGTCGGCGCCGGGTCACTCCAATTGCCTGGCAGGAGACCGGCGCGCTGGACCTCTTCGGCATCACTGCTGAGGACGGCGCGGCCGCTGCGTGGGCGCTCGAACGCGATGGGACTCGACATCGTGGTGCAGGCGCGGTCAATGCTGCGCTCTCCGCCGCGCTGGGCACCCGTATTCCGTTGCGGGTTTACTCGCTAAGAGGCATTCGCTGGCTTCAGGACTGGGTCTACCAATGGGTGGCTGATAATCGCCACAGGATGCCAGGCGGCTCGCGAACATGCACACTCGACTGAGTGAACCTACGAGTCTCGACGGTCAGCGCCGCTGTCCTTGCCGCCACCCTTACCGCGACCTCTTGTGCGATCGGAGAGGAGGCGGGCGTTGAGGAATCGCCACTCGCACCGACTGAGACTCAAGCCCAGTACGCCGAACCGGAACTGCCGGTAACGGCGCGCGGCGAACTGCTGCAATCTGAGCTCTTCACTGAATTGAGCCCGGGAATCACAACGCGATCCGCTGACTCTCAGCGCATAATTTACCGCTCGACGTCGGGACTCGACGGCAGTGCGACCGAAGTCTCTGGCGCTGTATTTGTTCCGCAGGGCGCACCGCCAGAAGGCGGCTGGCCGGTCATTTCCTACGCGCACGGTACGACCGGGGTCGCGCCAGAGTGCGGACCCTCCCAGTACCCGGACATGCTGGGCCAGGCTGCGCGGATCAACTCACTTCTCGACTCGGGTTACGCGGTTGTCGCGACCGACTACGAGGGTCTGGGAGGTTCTCGCGGCGATACCGCACACCCCTATCTAGAGCCTGCCACTGCCGCCTACAACGTCATCGATGCAGTGCGAGCCGCGCGTGCGGCGAATGATGCTATCGGAAAGCGTTGGGGCGCTGTCGGAGTATCGCAGGGGGGCCAAGCTGTCTGGGCGGCAAGCGAACAAGCGGACGACTACGGGGCGGGGCTCGAGTTCGCCGGTTCGGTGGCGATTTCCCCTGCGGCGGATCTCACGCCCATCGCGGAGCCAGAACCGCCATGGGCGCTGGACTTGTTCCAGCTCGCGCTGCTCCCGTACGTCATCGCTGGCTTTCAGGCGGCGGATCCTTCGGTTGAATTCGATGACTACCTTCGTGGTGGGCTAACGGGCGGCTTTGGCGCACTGGAAACGTGTGTGCGGGACAACTGGCTGAACTCGGCGCTGGCGCTGCTGCAGAGTTCGCCCGAAGATGTAGGGCCCTTCACCGATGACGCAACCGACGCGGTGCGCGAATGGCTTGACGACATCGCGCTGCCGCGCGGCACATCGGATGGGCCTCTTCTGGTGCTGTACGGAGACCGCGACACGGTGGTGCCGCCAGAGTGGACGGCCCGCGCGGTGCAGCGCGCATGTGAGGCCGGGACTGTCGTCGAAGAGGTTCTCATACCCGGTGCGGACCACTTCAATCTAAATGGAACTCAAGAAGTACTTGAGTGGTTGGATGCCAGGCTGCGTGGCGTTCCAGCAATCTCTACCTGTTGAACTGCACAGATTAAGCAACCTTCACCTTCGCCCTGAGTTAAGTTAATCCTGCCTAGATGCTATCGTCAGTGTGCTGGTTGTGACCCCACGCACATTTATATTTGATAAAATCAGCCAGATTTGGTTTGATCTGTCGCGAAGGTAGAGGAGAGCCCGTGACGATCGAGGTTATTTCATCCAGGAAAGGGCTCGTCCCTGACGCGGTGAACGAAGTCGGGGCGCTTGTGACATTCTCGGCGCAGACGGTGGCGACGGGTGCGCGCGCTCTCGTGCTCCGCAAGTTCCCGATGGCGGAGACGGTGAACCAGGCGCAGTTCCTTTTTCGTGTCTGTACCCTGCCCGCGCTACTGCTGATGATTCCGATCGGTGTGCTCACCGCGGTAATCGTCGGTGGGCTGGCGACCCAGATTGGGGCAGCGGGTTACTCGGGCGCCGTCGTCGCGTTTGTGATCATCGGGCAGGCGGCAGCTCTCGTGACGGCTTTGATGATGGCGGGTGTGGGGGGTTCCGCCATCTGCGCCGACATGGGATCACGGACGATCCGCGAAGAGATCCAGGCGCTGCACGTGATGAGTGTGGACGTCATCGAGCGTGTGGTGGTCCCGCGCGTGTTCGCGGCGATCTTCGTCGCGGTCTGCATGGTGAGCATGGTGACTTTCGCTGGTGTCTTCATCACGTTCATCAATCAGGTGCTCGTAGTCGGCGAATCACCCGGTGCCTTTCTGATGACCCTCACCTCATACGGACGGGTGAGTGACTTCCTGATGGCAACGATCAAGGCGATCTGCTTCGCCATCGTGTCCGCGCTGATCTGCGCTTTTAAAGGGCTCCATGCGCGGGGTGGCCCCGCGGGTGTGGCGAACGCAGTCAACGAAGCGGTGGTCCTGGCATTCATTGCGGTGTTCGTCGTGAACGTGGTTCTTTCACAGCTCTACATCACGCTCGTTCCGGCAGTCGGGGAGTACATGTGATCATCGGTTCGCATTCGGCGACGTATCGCGCCAAGCGTTTCTTTGGCAAGTTCAGTGTTATCGGGCGTGGCTTTGAGGTGCTCGCGATGCACCTCACGTTCGGGATCCGGATGGTCGCCGGAGTTCCCATCGCGCTCAAGCGATATCGCAAGATCATCATGCGCGAGGTCAGCGACGTCAGCTTCGGTTCTACCGCGATCCTTTCAGGCGGCGGCACGATCGGCGTCGTGATAGCAATGTCGGGTGTCGCTGCGATGCTCCTGGGCATCGAGCTGTTCCGCGGCCTCGAACTGCTGGGTTTCACTGCGCTTTCCGGCATGGTATCGGCCATCGCCAACACCCAGGGCGTCGCGCCGATCGTCGCGGCGATAGCACTCGCTGCGAAGGTCGGGACGGGTTTCACCGCGCAACTCGGCGCGATGCGGATTTCAGAAGAGATCGACGCGCTTGACACCCTTGGTGTCAACTCCACGATTTTCCTCGCAACGACGCGGCTGATCGCGATGGTTGTCGCCATCATCCCCGTTTACATGGTCGGCCTTCTCTCCGCTTACCTCACAACACGATTCACCGTTGTCGTCCTGCGAGGCGAATCTGGGGGTACGTACGACTATTACTTCCAGCAGTCACTCACACCGAGCGCGCTCGCATCCTCAATCACGATGGCGCTGGTCTTTGCGGTATTCGTTGCCGTCATCCACTGCTCGTACGGCTACCACGCTTCCGGTGGGCCGGAAGGCGTTGGGCGTGCGGCCGGTCACGCTCTGCGCACCAGCATTCTTGTCATTGGGATGTCAGCGGTGGTCCTCACCTTCGGACTGTTCGGAATCACCCCAGCCGTCCCCGGAATGGGGATCGAGTGATGCTTGCCTTCACACGTCGCGCACTGACGTCACGGATCCTCCAGGGGATCGTCGCCCTGATCCTCATTGTGGTGGTCAGCGTCCTCGTTGTGGGGCGCGGAACAGGGATGTACGACCGTCGTCCCGTTGTCACCACCATTCCCTACCGATGCGGGGTTCCTGATCGGGGGCAATCAGTTCAATGTCCGCTACCTGGGCGCGATCGTCGGCAAAACCAAAACGGTCGACGAGGGAATTGAATACACCCGAGTGGACATGCGGATCGACGATGCCGCGCTGGACCGAATCCCGCGGGGGAGCGTGGTCCGAATCGCACCCCGCACACTATTCGGTGATACCGAGCTCATCCTCATCCCGCCGGACTCGGGCCAGCAACCTGGCCTTCAGCCGGGCGACGTTCTGGCGGTCGACGCCTCAGACGAAGCAGTGCAGCTCTATGGCCTCTATGAGGAAGTCATGGAACTCGTCCATGCGCTCAACCCCGCTGACCTCAACGTTGCGCTGACTGCGCTCGCACAAGCTTTCGACGGTCGCGGGAACCAGTTTGGTGAACTCATTACGCGCTCGGCCAACTTCACCGAGTCGTTCGCTCCGGCGATCGGTGGAACCGTCATCGGCGACGTCAGCAGGGTCGCGCGCAACCTTGACGGCGGCACACCGGACACGGTCGCCGCGTTCAACGAGGCGACTGTCCTCGCTGAGCGAGTGCTGCCACGGAAGGACCGTATCGCCGAGGGCCTTGGCGAAGCTGCAGGCCTGTTCAACGCTGTCAGCACCTTGTTCGCTCCCCGCGCTCCATCATTCGTCATCGTCGTCAAAGGCGCCGATGGTGGTCCCTCGTTCAGCACCCCTGGCAAGCGCGGCACAATGCTCGCCGAAACGCTCCAGCAGCTCCGGCCCTTGGGTGAGGCGGCGGCACCGTCTTTCAGCACGGGTCGCTTCAACATCGTCGCGGTCCCGGGTTTCGAAGACCCGTTGCCCTACACGGCCAATGAATGCCCGCGCTATCCCGGTCTGGCCGGACCTACATGCCCGCCACCCGGTGTCGTCGTGCCGTCACGGCAATCGACGCCTTCGACGGTCCGTGAGATCCAGTCAGTTCCGGAGAACTTTGTGGGCGCTTTCGAGGAAGCCGACGTGGTTCGGATGCTCGAGGAAGAACTCGTTGGCCCGCGCGGCGGCAGGACTGACGCAAATGCGCCGAGCGCTGCAGCGAATATGCTTTTGCGCCCGCTGATCAGCGGAAACGTCGTCGAAATCCTGGAGGACGAATGAAATTCAGGTGGGGCGCCGCGGTGGTCGTCGCCGCGTTCGTCATCGTCGCCCTGGTCGCGGGACTCAGTATCTGGCAAACACTTGCCCGGCCTGTGCCCGGCCGAGCTGTCACTTATCACGCGGAGTTCACTGACATCACCGGGCTGCAGGTAGGGAACGACGTCACTCTCGCGGGTGTGCGGGTCGGGAAGGTCAGTGACCTTTCGTTCGTGCGCACCCCAGAGGGGCGGGAACATGCGCTCGTATCAATGTCGGTCACCGCGGATCACCCGTTGCCCGGAGATGTCACAGCGGCAGTGCGGTTCGCGGACATGCTCGGCGTGCGCTATCTCGCGCTGACCGACCCGGAAAACGCAACGGAAACGCTGGAACCCGATGCGACGATCCCGCTTTCTCAAACGCGTGAGCCCGTCGACGTCACCGAACTGTTTAATGGTTTCAAGCCCCTTTTCGCAGCGATCGAACCGGACCGGCTGAACGAGATAGCGGCCGCGGCGATCCAGGCTCTCGAAGGAAACACCGACGCGCTCGAGACGCTGCTCGTCGGCATGGTGGACGCTGCAGGGGTGTTCGTCGAACGGTCGGCGCTGATCAACACTCTCGCGGACGACCTCGCGATCGTCCTGGACACCGTCGTCGATCAGGGCAGTGATGTCGAGTCCGCCTTCGGTGCGGTGACGATCCTCGCGGAGCGGATCGCCGCGCAGAACGACGATGTCATCACGATCCTCGAAGATGGCTCGACTACCGCCGACAATCTTGCGGAATTCGTCAGCGGATCATCGTTCGACAACCTCGAGGCCACGATCGAACGGGCGAAGACAATGACAGACACGTGGATTGACAACACTGACACCTTCGTCGCGCTGCTCGCTTCCCTGGATCGCCTTGCGGCGTCGGTGAATATGATCGGTGACTACGGCTCGTGGCTCACCCTGTATCTCTGCACGCTTTCCATCAAGGTCGAGGGTGTGGAAGTCGACATCTTCCAGCTTGCTGGAGGCGGACATTCGGCGGTGTGCCGATGAGCGCATCAACTTCGATCAAGGGCCTGTGGCGCACGCTGACCTCGTCGGGCGCGACCACATTGCGCGTGCGCCGCCCCGGACTGATTGGGCTCGTCGGGATCGCGCTAGTCTTGGCGCTGTTCGTCGGCGCGAGCGTACTTCCCCAGGTCACCTATCTGCTGCGTACCACCTCGTACAGCGTCGAATTGGCAGAGTCAGGCGGGCTATCACCAGGCGACCCGATCTATGTCGCTGGTGTGCCCGCGGGCAAGGTCGACCAAATCGTGCTCGACGGTCCGAACGTCCGCGCCGACTTCCGGGTCGAGCGGCGCATCGCGCTAGGCGAACGAACCACCGCCGCCGTGAAGCTTCGCACCGTGCTCGGCAAGATGTATCTGGAGATCAAACCGAACGGCACGGGTGACCTCGACGGCAACACGATCCCGCTGGCACGTTCGAGCGTTCCGTTCAGCCTCGACGAGATCGCCCGCGCCGCCCACGAATCGACCGAGGGGCTCAACTTCGACCAACTCGGGCAGCTCACACAGTTGACGGTGGATGCATTGCCGGAGAACCCCGAGGTGATGCGCGACGCGATCACCACACTCAACGCCACAGCCGCCCTGATCAACGACAGTGGTGACCAGATTGAACGGGTGCTCACACTCGCTAGAGACGTCGCGGGCATTGTCGACTCGCAACAGTCGAACTTCGATTCGCTGCTGGTGCAGGGATCAGTCATTCTGCAGTCACTTGCCGACCGGCATGTAATGCTGGTCCGCCTGAGCCAGGGATTGGAAACCGTGGCAGGTCAGCTAGATGAACTCTTCCAGGACCGCCCGGGTCTGATCCCCAACTTGCGCAACGTCATGCGAACGCTCGCGGACCAGGCCGCGACGCTGGAGACGATCCTCGAGCAGGGGTCGCCCGCTTTCCAGAAAGTCGCGGACGCAACGGGCAGCGGGCCATGGGTCGACGTCAACACCCCGACCACTATCATCCCGGACAACCTGTTGTGTCTCCTCGGTGCGGTTGAGGGGTGCCAATAATGGTCAGCACAGTCCGCTCTACTCGTTCCAGCGTCGTTCGGATGGTCGTGCTGGTGCTTGTCATCGTGCTCGTGTTTGCGATTGTCTGGGTCGCGTTCCTCCGGGACGACCGCAAGCTGATAGTCGCGGAGTTCATGTCAGCGTCCGGTGTCTACCCCGATAGCCCCGTCCTGGTTCTCGGCATCGAGGTCGGCCGGGTGACGTCTGTGCAAGCGCTGGGTGACCACGTCCGTGTCGAGATGATGCTGGACCGCGAAGTCCCCATTCCAGACGACGCGGAAGCGTACATCGTGAACCGGTCCATCCTCGCCGATCGCTATATCGAACTCACCCCGCGCTACATCAGCGGACCGGAGTTCCCGGAAGGCGGCACACTGCCGCGCACACGAACCCACGTACCGATTGCTTTCGACGATCTGCTGCAATCGTTCAATCACCTCGGTGAAGCTCTGAGCACAGGCGCCGGTGTTGGCGGCGCGATCGACCGGGTCGCCGCATCATTTGACGGGATCGGGCCGGAAACGAACGTCATGATCCAGGAGATGGCCGCGGCGTCCCGTATCGCTGGCGCGCACACCGAAGAATTCGACGAAATCATCGCGGTTTTGGGGGACGTGGCAAGGCTCGTCTCAGACCGGGAACAAGAAATCAGGAGCTTCGCTGGGTCGCTCGCGATACTCAGTGAGCAGGCCGTAGCCGAAGAAGCGAATGTCGCGGAACTCATGACGTCCTTCCGTGGCTTCTACGAAGAGATCGACCTGCTGATTGACCAGCGCGGGGACGATTTTCCCGTGGTCATGGAAGACATCAGGCTACTGATCGACGCGGTGGCCGCCAATCCTAGTCAGGTTGCCGACCTGGTTGACCTTCTGCCACTGATCATGGAGAACATCAGCAACTTGATCGGTGACGACGGGCGTGCACGCATTCGTCTCAATGTTGCTTCCGAACTCCAGCAGTTGTCAGGCCTGCAAGACCAGGGGGTGTGTGGTCCCGTGCCGCCGCCAATCTGCACGGGGATGGGGCTCACTAACCCGATCTCACTGCCCATCAGTCTTTCCGATCCGCTCGGTATCCGCGGAATCCTTGAAGCGGGAGGGCGCTGACCATGACTGTGCTCACGAAATCGAGACAGGCGCTTATCGGACTTTGCGCCGCGGCGACGCTAACGGGATGCTCCATCGGAATGGATCAGATCCCGACGGATTGGGCGCAGGGGCGCAATACGTACTCGATCGATGCGGTAGTGCAGAGCGCGGATCTTCTCAACGTGGGTAGTGAGGTGCGCCTCGGACAGCGGCTCATCGGGCGTATCAGTGACTTGCGACCGGATGGTGGCCAGGCCGTGCTCACTATGCGGCTCGACGGCGATGTCGAACTCCCGAGCAACGTTTCGGCGCGCGTGGAGCTGCCCACCCTGCTCGGTAACCCCTATGTGCGAATGCTGATACCAGCTGACCCCGCCGCCCTGCCGCTCGAGCCGGGCAGCGTGATCACCCGCGACTACACCGAACTCGGACCGGAACTTGAATCCAGTATCGCGGCAATCGGTCTCGTGCTGCAGGCCAGCGGAATCGATCAGCTAGAAACCGTAGTGAAAGAAGCGGCCGAAGCATTCCGTGGGCGCGGGGGAGACTTCGCCCGGCTCGTCGATTCACTGATCGCCATTACCGACACCATCAACGCTCAGCATGACGAGATAGACGCCACGCTCACCGCGATGGCCAGCACCACGGCGCAGTTCGCCGACAATCGAGGGAACTTCGAGCGTGGACTGAATAGCGCCGGTCCGCTGCTCGCCGAGCTGTCACAACAGGAACAGCAAATCGGGGCGTTCGTTGACCGCTTTGCCGCCGCCGGAGCAGATCTCGCGACGCTGCTCGGCCAGACAGAACAAGAGCTGCCTAAATTCCCTGAGCGGCTTCGGGGCGTCGTTGACGCGTTCGAATCCGTGAACTACGAACTCACACAGTTGCATATCGTCCTGGCTGCGTTCATGAATGGCTTCGCCAACGCTCAGGAGGGTGATTACCTTCGCTTCGACGGGACGCTCGACCTTCCCGAATCGGTCGCGAAGGTGCTTTTTGGCACCCGCGCGGATGAAAGCGACCCGAACGCACTGTTAAGGCAACTCACGGAGGGCACGCGATGAGAAAAGCAGTGCTTGTTCAGCTGGCGTTGTTTCTCGCCATCGCGATCGTCGTCGTTCCTGCAGGTATTCGCTACTCCTTGGGGCCGCAAGCGAATCCGTTCGGCTCAACGATCCACGTTGTCACGCATTTTGATCACGCCAGGGGGATTGGTTCAGGCACGCCCGTAACATTCCGCGGGATCGTGTCCGGAAAGGTGACCTCAGTGGACGTCGCGGAAATCGGCGGCGTGGATATCAATGTCGCACTTGACCCTGGTACGCAAATACCGGCTGACTCTTACGCGATCGCGTCAATGCTGAATCCTGCTGGCTTGTCTGTGCTGGAGTTCCGGGCCGACGCGGAAAGTGACAGAAACCTGGAGGACGGCGACCTCGTACGAGCTCCTGTCGAGATGCAAAACGTCGGATTCACCGAATCCCTCGCCCAAGTGCGCGTACTGATCGATTCCCTGGACGCCGGATCAATCGGGTCGCTCGCGGAATCGATGTCGGCCGCGCTGGCGAACAGGTCCGATGACATCGGCGACATCGTGGACAACGCGCACGCGCTCGCTGGAGTACTCGAGGACCACGACGAAACTTTCGACTGGTTCGGCGAAAACGGGCAGCGAACGATGGCGGCGCTCGCTGACGCCTCAGATGCCTTGCCGGGCACCGCGCGATCGATGCGCGTGGTGGGGGAGGACTTCACCGAAGGCGGGCCCGCTCTGGACTATCTGCTGGACGAAGGTCCGAGGGTGATGCAGCGCTTGACCCGTTTGCTCGACGAACTGCCGAGTGATGACGCACGACTCACCCGTGGACTCGCCGATGTCTTTCAGATCCTGGGTGGTCGTGACGCCGCGCTTCTGGCGATGGCAGACACCATGCCCGTTGCGTTGGAGAAGCTCACCAGGATCGGGATCGGGGACCGCGCGGACTTCACCCTTGTCGTCACCCAGGGCCCGGTCTGCTACTACGAAACTCCGCGCCGCGTGGTCGGTGACGTCAGTCCACGCGAGCCCAATTTGGGCGTGTACTGTCCGCCGGGGGAACACCACGCTAACCGTGGCGCGCTCACCGCTCCGAGACCGGACGGGCTGGGTCTGCTCGGCTACACGACGCCAGGGTTCCAGACTGTCGGGCCACCGATCGTCGATGATCCGCTGCTGATACCGACCGGAATCGAGGCGTTCCGGGAATTGCTTGAGATGGGAACACCGAATTGACCAACATGTCCGATGCTGACGCACAATCCGATGGTCCGGCAGACGGAGCGGAGGTACCGTCTCCAGCGGCACCTCGTAAGCGTGGCGGAACCACCCTTCTGGCAATCGCACTGGCAGTGATGACGGGCCTCAGCGCGGTACTGGGTTACCTCTACTGGGACGCGACCCGGGACACCAGCGCGAGCGAGTTCGAGGGCGAGGAGCTCACCGGCGCTGCCGCTGCGGGCGCCGAGTATGCGGAAATGGTCAGCACCTATTCCTTCGACAACTTCGATGAGCATTACGATTCTGTCGCCGCGATCTCAACCCCTGAATTCCAAGAGGAGTACCGAACCGCAGCGGAATCGCTGAGAGAGTTTCTCAGCGAAGCGGAGGGTGTCTCCGAGGGCACGGTCGAGTATGCCGCGGTCTATCGTCAGACTGACGATGGCGCGCAAGTAATGGTTTTTCTGGACCAGCAGGTGCGTAACGTTCTCGCCCCTGACGGCCGTCTCGACAAGAGCCGCCTTCTTGTGACGCTGCACAAGGTCGACGGCGAGTGGCTTTTACACGACGTCGGAGGTTCCTGACGTCTCCCGGCTGCCTGTCACCGTCCGGTAAGCGTAGGCGAGCGCGATCGCTGTTACCGGGATGGTGATGAGGAAGCCTACGATCACCACGGTGCCCAGCACCACGATGAGGTAACAGGCGACCGTCAAGAGCAGCAGCGGCCCTACGTTGTCGATCACGGTGCGCCAGCTCGACTTGAGCGCCTCGATCGCGTTCTGGTTCTGATCGACAACGAAGTGCACAGTGAACATGCTGAGGAACCCGACGATCAGCCCAGGGACCACGCACAGCAGCAGGCCAGCCAGCGTCAAGGCTGCTACCACAACGGTGGCGAGCAGTATTTGACCGATGTTCGTCAGCCGCAGGAAATCCCGGAGCGCTGGGCGTTCACCCGCGCTTTCATCGAGTGCTCCCCGTACGACGCCCGCGCTCAGAACCATCAGTACCCCAACGATGATCGCGATTCCGGCCGCAGCGAGCGAGACCACCACCAGAGGATTGCGGTCGGGTTCGCCAGCAGGAGCCAGGAAAATCATGGAGGCGGGGAAGGCGACCAGAAGGCCGAAAACAAGGCTGAGGAGCAGAAACCCTATCCACGCCCCCACATTGTTGACGTATTTGTCCCACGCGAAACGCAGTGCGTCGCCGATGTCGAAGGTGGCGTCAGCCGCCCCGCGATAGCGCAGCTTGCCCTTCCCGCCACTTCCCTTGAGCGGACCGTAGGGTGCGGGGGGTTGCTCGCCCGGGTCCAGATAGTTGCCTGGGGGCGGCTTCGCGCCGGGACTGAGAGAACCACCTGCCCTGGGATATTCGCCCTGCGGCGGGTAACCGCCAGGTTCCGGCGTCGCGCCGGGCTGCGGGATGTCTTCAGGCGTCGGAAAGCCGGACTCTCCGGAGGTGCTGTCACCGCTGGGTGGATTGCTCGACATCTGTCCCCATCTCGTTGAACCTCAGCCATCAAGTATGACTGCTAAGACGCTACTGGCGCGGGACAGGTGTCCCGCGCCAGCGCGTCTAGTCCAAAGTCGGCACCTACAGGGCTGGCTGACGGCCCGTCAGCGTCCGGTATGCGTAGACCGACAGCATCGTCATCAGCGGCAGAATCACGAGGAAGCCGAGGCCGCAGGTGATTACGCCGAGGAGGCCGAGTCCGAACAGCGTCAGGATCAGAAGCAGCAGCGGCACCACGTTCTTGGAGACGAGTGACCAGCTGCTCTTGATTCCGGTGATCGCGTCCACGTTCTGATCGAGCACGAAGTGCGTCACGAACATCGAGAGGAACGCGACGATCAGGCCGGGGATGATCAGCAGGACGAAGCCGATTGCCGTCATGATGCCGACGAGGATCGAGGCGATCGCGAGGTGGAGAATGTTGTTCAGGTTCGCGAAGTCCCCGAAACTGGGCTTCATGCCGTCCGCGGTGTACAGCGCGCCGCGGATCATCATCCAGCCCAGCACCGCGGAAATGATCGTCGCGAGGAGGTCAACGAACCCGAACGCAAAGATGTCGTCGGGGTCGCGGCCAGTTGATCCAGCGAATGAGAAGACGATGTTCACCACACCGATGATGAGAGTGAATCCCACCCAGATTGCCCAGTTGTCGGCGAACCGGTTCCACGCCCAGCGGATACCGTCGCCGATGCGGAATTCGCCGCTGGCTTGTCCGTAACCGCCCCCGCCGGGAGGGGGTGGCGGGTATGAGCCTTGCGGCCCGAAACCGCCGGGAGGGGGTGGGGGTGGGTAATCGCCGAACTGAGGCGGTGGAGGTGGTGGGTAGCCACCGGGCTCTGACGGTGGATTCCAGCCCTGGTCGCCCGTTCCGCTGTCATCCGGCTCGCCGGGACCGCCACCATGTGGTGGTTGCCCGCCGGGAGGGTACTGCGTCATCTAGCACTCCTTTGGTCCGCTTTGCGCGAAAAGGTATCGCTTGCTTCGGCTGAGTCTGTCCAACGATGCGGACTTGCGCAACACGAGTGATGCCAAATGAGTTACGGGTGTGTCACAAGATCAAACGTCCCTGCCTGCGAGCACGAAGTATCTCGCGTAAGTAATCTCACCTTATGTCTTCTGTCGCGGTGGCTGTCGGCGCGGTCGTGCTCGCCGTCCTGGTGGTCCTTGCGATAGCCGTCTGGCTGCGTGCCCGCCAGGGTTTCACGACGCCCACAGAGCGCGCCGTGCATGCGACGCTGTCCACGGCGGGTGAGGCGGCGAAGGTGCTGCGCCGCGGACTGACCGCGGAATCCGCAGCTGAGTCGGCCCCCATCCTGTCATTGCTGGTTGGTTCCCAGGGAATGGCGATTTGTGGTGCGGACGGGCAGGTACTCGCGTGGGAGGGGCAAGGCCGGCAGCATAAGAGCAGTTTTTCGGCAGTGGCGCGAGACGTGGTTGCTACCGGAAGGCAGCGGCTGATCCGGCACGACGACATGGATTGCAACCGTGACGATTGCGAGGTGTGGGCGTTCGTCGCCCAGCCCCTCATCACCGGTGAAGCATCGGATCTTCCCCAAACCGTCGGGGTTCTCACCGCCGTCGTGACCGGTCCTGTCAGCCCGGGACTTGTGCGTACCCTCGCAGAGGTGACGCGCTACGCGGCAAGTCAGCTCGAACTCGCCGAACTCGACGCGTCACGGGAACGGCTCGCGCACGCCGAGGTTCGTGCGCTGCGGGCACAGATCAGTCCGCATTTCATTTACAACGCTCTCACCACGATCGCCTCGTTTGTGCGCACTGACCCGCAGCGCGCGCGGGAGCTGATTCTCGAATTCGCGGACTTCACGCGGTATTCGTTTCGATCCGCTGGCGAGTTCACCACGCTGGCAGAAGAGCTGCAGAACGTCGAGCGATATCTGACCCTGGAGCAGGCACGCTTCGGAGAAAAACTCTCGGTCCGTTTGCAGGTCGCGCCGGAGGTTCTCAACGTTGTCATCCCGTTCCTCGTGCTGCAGCCCCTTGTGGAGAACGCGGTGCGGCATGGCATCGCTGGAAACCCGGAAGGCGGGTCAGTGGCGATCAACGCGACGGACTCCGGTGCGGAATGCGTTCTGAGTATCGAAGACGATGGAATCGGAATGGACCCCGAAAGATTGCGCTCGGGCGCATTCGATTCCGACCCGCACGACACCCATATTGGGCTGAGCAACGTGGACGAACGTTTACGTGCAGTATTCGGTGATGATTATGGGCTGGTCGTCGAAACTGCAGTCGGGGCCGGTACTAGGGTCGTGTTGCGCGTGCCGAAGTTCCGGCAGGGTGTGACAGCGTAAGGGATGCGAGGACATGACCAATCCTGTACTGGTATTACCGGTTCCCCGCGACTTCGCGGACAACCCGGCAGCAGTATTTTCGCGACTGGGCAACAACACGCTACTGGTCCACTGTCTGCGCGCCATGCTCGACGGGGCCGTCGGCAGGAGAACCCTGGTTCCAGTCGCCACGCCCCTGATTGCAGAGGTACGAGAGGTGGTCGCCGCCTCAGAACTTCGCTCAGTCGAGCTGATTGCTGTGGCGGGGGAGGGCACGCGACGGGACTGTGTGAGTGCTGCACTGTCTGAGCTTGCCGGATCAGACGAGTCAGAAACTCAGGTTGTGCTGCACGATTTGCGGTTCCCCCTGGCGTCTCCTTCGCTCTGGAACAGGGTCGTGGACCGGTTGGACGAGGGCAACTGCGACGTGGTGGTTCCGGCACTTTCGATGGTCGACAGTGTGAAAGCCGTTGATCATTCCGGGGTTATTGCAGAAACAGTCGATCGGTCGCTGCTGCGGTCCGTTCAGTTCCCGCGCGGGTTCCGCGCGGTGGCCCTGCGGCAGATCACAGAGAACACCGCAGATCATTCCCCATACGATGAACTCACCGCGGCGGTCCGGGGCGGATTCACGGTCGCACTGGTTGCCGGTGACCCTGACGCGTTCGCCGCGAAGATCCCCCAAGACAGCGCCCTCGCGAACGCGATCATCGATTGCCGCCGGGAAGGTCAGCGCTGATCCAGCAGCCGCTCGGCGAGAGACAAGTCATGCGCGAAGGTGACTTTGAGGTTGCGCTCGCTCCCTGGAAATGTCCGGACGGTGAGATCTGCGAAGTTCTCGATGCTTGCGGCCGTGTCGGTCCCCTCGAACCCGGCCGCGACAGCGGCCTCGAACGCCGTGAGCAGTGGCTGGGCACGAAATGCCTGGGGTGTCTGGACGCGGACAAGGTGCCGTTCCGGAACTGTGCAGATCTCACCCTCCGAGGTGACATGCACCAGTTCTGCGGCGGGCAGAGCGGGAACCGCGCCTCCGAATTCGTGCGCCACCGCCACCGCTGCCCGCATCATCGCAACCCCAGCGAGCGGCCGAGCTGCGTCGTGTACCACCACGACATCGATTCGTTCCGCCTCGATATCTGATGCCAGATATTTCAGTGCGTTGTACTCCGACTCGTGTCGAGAAGCACCACCCTCGATCACCTCGACGCTGTTGTCAGCGGTGTCGCGCTTAAGGATCGATTCGACCAGTGCACGATCCTCGGGGCGGATAACAAGGATGGTTCGAACGAACTCAGGGGTTTGCGAGACGGCGTCGAGTGTCCAGGAGAGGAGACTCCGGCCGGCGAGCGGCAAGAAGACCTTATTTCCTTCGCTGCCCATCCGGGTGCCACTCCCAGCCGCGAGCACGACAGCGGCGGCACGGCAACGCGCAGGATTCACCACGCCAACACTCTAACGTGCGAATTGTGGCTGATCTTGACCACTAGTACCCCATGGCACAGGCGGCCCGGCATGATGGACAGCATGGAAAGAGCCGACTCCGCGCCGCTGACGGTTCTGGCTGTCGATGACGAGGTCCCTGCCCTCGATGAGCTCGTGTACCTGCTACGTGAGCAGGACGGGATCGGGAAGGTTCACGCGGCGAACGATGCGACGAGCGCATTGCGGATCCTCCGCAGCGAAAGTATTGATGCGGTCTTCAGCGACATCCGGATGCCTGGACTCGACGGCGTCGAGCTCGCTGGAATAATCAGTGCTTTCAAGAAGCCGCCCTTCGTTGTGTTCGTCACCGCGCACGACGACCGTGCCGTCGACGCCTTCGATGTCGGTGCCGTCGACTATCTGCTGAAGCCGCTGCGAACTGAACGGCTGGCGCAGGCGATGAGCCGAATCCACGAGCACCGGGCAAAACAGGTGAGCACAGTTGAGAAACCTGCCCCGCCGCCTCCCGCCACGCAGCCTTCCGATGAGGTCATCCCGGTAGAACTCGGCGGCGTCACCACCCTCGTACGACGCTCCACGGTGGGGTGGGTTGAGGCAGATGGTGATTATGCGCGGCTGCACACCACGGCAGGTTCACACCTGGTCAGAATTCCGTTAGCCACTCTGGAAGATCGGTGGGCCGACGCTGGTTTCATTCGCGTCCATCGCTCCTACCTAGTGTCGTTACGCCTCGTGACGGGACTCAAGAGCGCGGGCACCGGGTACGTCGTCACGCTTCGGGGTGAGCGGGAACTGCGGCCTGTGGAACTGCCGGTGAGTCGCAGGCACACCCGAGCGCTGAAGGACCGGCTTGTGCGCGGCCCGATGCAATCTTGGCAAGCGAAATAGCAGGGAGGCCACAATGCCCGATCCCGAAAGCACGCGGGGTGGCCCGCGACCGCAGCGTGAGCGCGTCGTCCTGTCCCATCGCGCCGGTGCCCGGCCAGTCCGTACGCGGATCGAATTGGAAGAACAAACACGCGTCGGCGAGGTACTTGTCGCGGGGCTCATGCGGACGCAGCTCGGTCTCGCGCTGCGCCTGGCGCTGCTCGTCATCATCAGCGTTGGCGTGCTGCCGCTCGCTTTCTGGCTGGTGCCGGGGCTTGCGGCGGCGACAGTAGGAGGTGTTCAGCTGGCGTGGCTGCTGCTCGGTGCCGCGATCTATCCATTGCTCGCGGGAGTGGGCTGGGTCTATGTACGTCAAGCCGAACGTAATGAACAGCAGTTCTCCGAACTTGTCGAAGACTAGACACTGAGAAGATCAGACACTGATGAGTGGCCTTCAGCAGTACGGCAGTGGCGCGGTGCTCACCCTGACCGCTGTCCTTCTGGCGGCGCTCGCAACCGTCATCGTAGGGTCACTCGGGGTCCGTTTCGCGCGCACAACCTCGGACTTCCTCGTTGCGTCGCGCCGGGTGGGCCCGCGCCTGAACGCTGCCGCGATCTCAGGTGAGTACCTTTCTGCCGCATCGTTTCTCGGCGTTGCCGGGCTCATTGCCAAATACGGCGCGGATGCGCTCTGGTATCCAGTGGGCTTCACCGCTGGTTACCTCTTTCTGCTGATGTTCGTTTCAGCACCGCTGCGTCGCTCGGGTGCCTACACTGTTCCGGACTTCGCCGAGTTCAGGCTTGCGTCCGAACGTCTTCGACAGCTCACCATGGTTTTCGTTGTGCTCATTGTGGGGCTCTACATGGTGCCCCAGTTTCAGGGCGCCGGTCTCACGTTGCGGATCATCCTGGGCTTCCCCGAATGGGTGGGGGTCGCGGTTGTGGGCGGCATCGTCATCGCGAATGTTGCCTCCGGCGGGATGCGTTCCATCACCTTTGTTCAGGCATTCCAGTACTGGCTGAAGCTCACCGCACTCGCGATACCCGCGATCGCGATCGCCGTGTTCTTCCTGACAGAGCAACGGCCACTCAGTGAACCCCTCCCACCCGTCGTCAGCTCTGATACCACGATCAGCGTCGAAACGGATGTCGTGGTGCGCACCGACGTGCCCGTCGCGCTGACCATGGACGGCACCGCCACCACGTTGCTGCCGGGTGAGCATTCGATACAGGCGGGTACCGAGCTGCTGCTTCCGGAAGGAACCCCAGTGCCCGTCGTTGCCGGTGCGCCGATTTCAGGTGCCGACTGGCTGCAGCCCGGATCGGGACTGGGGACGGGCAGCGGTGATGGCGCGGGGATTGAGCTGTATGAGGTGTATTCGCTGATTCTCGCGACTTTCCTTGGAACGCTCGGATTGCCGCACGTGCTCGTCCGCTTCTACACGAATAAAACCGGCAGTCTCGCGCGCTGGACCAGCCTGATCGTGATCGGCCTCCTCGCGATCTTCTATCTGTTTCCCGTCATCCTCGGCGTGCTCTCGCGCGTATACGTGCCGCAACTACTTTTGACCGGAACATCAGACGCAGCGGTGCTGTTGCTGCCCTCTGCTGTGTTCACGGGACTGGCGGGGCAGATACTGGCGGCGATGGTGGCGGCTGGTGCGGTCGCTGCCTTCATGTCGACCTCATCCGGTCTCCTGGTTTGTGCGGCGGGTGTGCTTTCGACTGACGTTCTGCGCGGCAGGGTCCGCGATTTCCGGCTGAGCGCCCTGATCGCCGGTGTCACTGTCATGGGCCTCGCGCTCGCTGCCACCCGTCTCGACCTCTCCCAATCTGTGGGGCTAGTGTTCGCGGTTGCCGCGTCAACATTCGCGCCGCTGCTTCTGCTGGGAATCTGGTGGCGTGGCCTCACTGTCGCCGGCGCAGCAAGCGGACTGCTTGCGGGCGGGATCTCCAGCCTCATCGCGGTGCTCGTCACAGTGCTCGGTTTCGGTCCCTCAACAGGCTGGGCAGCGGCAATACTCACACACCCCGCCGCGGTGACAGTGCCACTCGCATTCCTCACCATGATTACGGTGAGCCGCGCGACCGCCTCCACGGTCCGCCCGGACGTCGCCCGGACCTTCACGCGCATGCATATCCCGGAGCGATTCGGGATGGTGCGCGACCGCGCGATCGAGCGCTGGGGCCGGGGCTGAAAACCGCGTCTGCAGGCACATACCGTTCACCGCTCGTCGCGCCCCACTGACCGCTCAGCGCACGGTCGTGCTGCTCGGCGTGTGACCCGAACCACAGCCCTCATTTGTGACTCAGCTCTCATTAACGTCGGGGCATCACGTCAAATCCCAAGGGCGCCGGTAAGGCCGGGCCCGCAACCGTCGAGGAGCTACCGTGACCGCACCGCCAGTCCTCGCCTCACCGGCCGAGCAGACTCCCGAGCCCCGGATTGTCACTGCTGAAGATTTCGTCCGCGTCCAGGCAAGCCCAGAGTTCCAGGACCTCCGCCGGAGGCTCCGCCGCTTCGTCTTCCCGATGACCGTGTTCTTCCTGGGGTGGTACCTGCTCTACGTGCTGCTCGGGGTGTACGCCACCGGGTTCATGGGCACGCCCGTTTTCGGCAACATCAACGTCGGCCTGCTCCTAGGGCTAGGCCAGTTCATCACCACGTTCGGTATCACCGCGTGGTACATCATCTTCGCCAACCGCAATCTTGATCCGCGTGCTGCCGCGATCCGCGAGGAAATGGAAGGAACAACGGCATGAACATCCTCGCTCAAGAGTCCTCTTCAATGGTCGGCAACCCGCTGATCAACATGTCGATCTTCGTGCTCTTCGTCGCGGCGACCATGGTGTTCGTCATCCGCGCCAGTCGCACGAACAAAACCGCCGCTGACTTTTACACCGGCGGCCGCGGATTCTCCGGACCGCAGAACGGCATCGCGATCTCTGGCGACTACCTTTCTGCCGCGAGCTTCCTCGGAATCGCTGGCGCGATCGCTGTGTTCGGATACGACGGATTCCTGTACTCAATCGGTTTCCTCGTCGCCTGGCTGATCGCTCTGCTTCTTGTCGCCGAACTACTGCGCAATACCGGCAAGTTCACGATGGCTGACGTGCTGAGTTTCCGGCTGCGCCAGAAGCCTGTCCGTACTGCCGCTGCGACCTCGACAATGGTCGTCTCGCTGTTCTATCTGCTCGCCCAGATGGCGGGCGCAGGTGGTCTCGTTGCGCTGCTGCTCGACGTCAACGACCGCGCCACCCAGTCGCTGATCATCGCCGTCGTCGGCGCGCTCATGATCGTTTACGTCCTCGTAGGCGGAATGAAGGGCACCACGTGGGTGCAGATCATCAAAGCCTTCCTGCTCATCACAGGCGCAGGCGTCATGTCCGCACTGGTGCTGTGGAAGTTCGGCTTCAACATTTCCAGTCTGCTCGGCTCCGCACAGGACACCGTCAACTCCACAGTTGAAGGCGGCCGCGATGTGCTCGCACCGGGCGCGCAGTACGGCATCAGCGAAATGTCGAAGCTGAATCTCATCTCGCTAGCCCTCGCGCTCGTCCTTGGTGTCGCGGGTCTGCCACACGTCCTGATGCGCTTTTACACGGTGCCCACGTCAAAGGAAGCCCGTAAGTCGGTTGTGTGGGCCATCGCCCTGATCGGCGCGTTCTACCTGTTCACCCTGATCCTCGGATACGGTGCGGCGGCTATCGTTGGGCCGGAACGCATCCTCGGCGCAGCGGGCGGACAGAACTCTGCTGCACCACTGCTGGCCTACGAGCTCGGCGGCACAATCCTCCTCGGAGTGATCGCGGCGGTCGCGTTCGCCACGATCCTCGCGGTTGTCGCGGGTCTCACGATCACCGCCTCAGCTTCGTTCGCTCATGACATCTACGCGAACGTGCTGAAAAACGGTGATGTCGATGAGAAGAAGCAGGTTCGGGTTTCCCGCATCACCGCCGTCGTGATCGGTGCCCTCGCAATCGGGCTGGGTATCCTCGCCAACGGTCAGAACATCGCGTTCCTCGTCGCTCTCGCCTTCGCGGTGGCCGCTTCCGCGAACCTGCCGACGATCCTGTACTCCCTGTTCTGGAAGCGGTTCAACACGACCGGCTCGCTGTGGAGCATCTACGGTGGCCTCGCCTCCGTGATCATTCTGATCATCTTCTCCCCAGCAGTGTCCGGCGCCCCGACCGCCATGCTCCCGAACATGGACTTCGCATGGTTCCCACTGTCGAACCCGGGCATCGTGTCCATCCCGCTCGGCTTCCTGTTCGGTTACCTCGGTTCGGTCCTCTCGAAGGACACGGGCAACGCCGAGAAGAACGCTGAAATGGAGGTTCGTTCTCTCACCGGTGTGGGCGCAGAGAAAGCAGTAGCCCACTAGACCGGAGAGGTCCAGGCACCATCAACAGGCCCAAAAGCCAGCCCCGGAGTGACACGCCGTCACTCCGGGGCTTCGCTGTGACTGTGGGCACGAAATTGTTATCGCCTTGGCATCGATTTCGTCGCTCGTTGGACATCACGCACCTATCGGCGCGAGAGTGGGCATTGTGACCCACCATCCCGAAACGTCGGTTGCCGAAACCGACGTCGAAACGACGAGCGGCGCGGTCCGGGGCTATGTCACAGACACGGCCCGGGTCTGGCGAGGCATACCCTATGCCGCCGCGCCCGTCGGGGAACTACGTTTCCGGGCGCCCGAGCTGCCGCACCGCTGGCAGGGCGTCCGTGACGCGACACAGTTCGGAGCGATTCCCCCGCAGGAGATTCCGCGCGGCATAACGGCTCCCGCGTCTTCGGACGTCACGATGGATGAAGATTGCCTCACGATCAACGTGATCGCGCCACGCGGACGGCGCCACGAAAAGCCACTCCCCGTGCTGGTGTACATCTACGGTGGCGCGTACACGAGTGGTTCCGCGGCCCTTGATGTGTACGACGGCTCCCGGCTTGTCGAACGCGGCGAAGTGGTGTTCGTGTCCTTCAACTACCGCCTGGGAGCCCTGGGGTTCCTCGACCTTTCTTCATTCTCCGGAATTGGCCGCAGATTCGACACCAACGTTGGGCTCCGTGACCAGGTGAGGGCGCTGGAGTGGGTGCGCGACAATATCGCAGGTTTCGGTGGTGACCCCAGCAACGTCACGCTTTTCGGTGAATCCGCAGGAGGGATCTCGGTCACCACCCTGATGACCGTGCCGCAGGCACGTGGACTTTTCGCGCGTGCAATCGCGCAAAGTCCCGCGGTCGCGGCTGCCTACGAACCGGAACGAGCGGAAGGCACCGCACGGGACTTCCTGGATATCCTCAACGTGCTCGAATCACACACCACAGAAGTGCTTGGCCGCGTGCCTGCTGAGGAGTTCGTGGAGGCGAGCGCTGATTTGAAGGAACGCCGGGTCCGCAAATTCCCCGGCACGATGACGTTCAGCCCCGTCATCGACGGTGACTTTCTGCCGCGGCGGCCGGCGGAGGTTTTCGCCGCGGGGGAGGCGCACCCGATTCCGCTCATCATCGGCACGACGGACCGGGAAGGTGCCTTGTTCGCCCGCATGGGGGAGACCATCCCTACGACGGTGCCGATGATCGAGTTGATGTTCGCCCAGACCGACCCCAGCAAACGTGACGACGTGATCGCCGCATATCCGGACTACCCGGGCCGCCGGGCCGCGACTGACATCGGTGGCGACGTCATCTTCTGGCATCCCACCGTCGAGGCGGCCGAGGGCCACAGTCAGGCGGCACCTACTTACATGTACCGGTACGACTTCGCGCCGCGGCTGCTGCGCATGCTGCGAATGGGTGCAACCCACGCCACGGAACTCCCCGCCGTGTTCGGAACACTCGACAGCAGGGCGGCGAAGGCCCTCACCACGGTCGGAGGGCGCTCTCAGCTCGCCAGCCTCAGCGAACGTATGCAACAGCACTGGCTGAGTTTCGCGCAGCAGGGGACACCGATGAAGGATTGGCCAGCCTACGAAGCGTCTGCCCGCAGCACCAAGATCTTCGATTCGGAGGACAGGGTCGAAAATGATCCGCGCGCCGTCCGGCGCCGAGCGTGGCGTGGGTATCAGAATTACCGGTGACGCGCACCGACTGAAAGGTTGTCCCCCTGATGGCAAGCACGACCGTCTCGCTCAAGACTCACTTCACACCCGGCGAGGCATGGGCGCGGGCCTCGGATCTCTCGCGCTTCGGCGAGTGGCTGACCTTACATGACGGCTGGCGTGGCGAACTGCCCGCTGAGATCGGCGAGGGCACCGCGGTGACATCCGTGGTGTCAGTCAAGGGGATGCGTAATCGCATCGACTGGAAAGTAACCGAGTATGCGGCACCGCGTCGTGTGGCTCTTAGTGGTGAGGGCGTCGGTGGCACGAAAGTGTCCCTGGCGCTGGAGATCGGTTCATCGGGGGACGGGTCAACAGTCGAACTGGACGTTGATTTCACCGGCCCGCTCGTTGCCGGACCGATCGGGTTCGGGGTATCTCGTGCGCTCAAAGGTGATATCAAGAAATCGCTCGAGCGGTTCGACAAACTGAGTTAGATCGGGGTTAGCCCCGCCATGAGCCACTGCTCCCCGGACTTCTCCATATGCGCTCGAACACGACTGCCGGTGAGTGCTGCCTGCGGGTTCTCGCTGCTGGTGGTGACCTGGTTGAGGAACAACAGCACTACAGCGGTGTCTTTTGTTGCGGAGACGATCGATGTCCCTGCCACCGTCACGTCAACGCTGAGTTCCTGCTCGAGTGCTCCGGGGATGATCGCTTCGCGTATCAGCGTCTCGTACTCGTCCCGGAAGCTGCCGGTGAGTCCTTCGGCCGCGGTGGGTAATTCAGTCTCGACGGTGTGGTGGTCGTAGCCGAGAATGGCAACGGCCTGTTCACTCGCCGCGCGGACCGCTTGCTCCCGCGCCTGCTCTGCAGTGTTGTCTTCCCACACGCGGTAACCGAGAAACGCCACGAGCGCAATCAGTGCGACGAGCACGCCCGCGACCACGGTGGTGAGGACCTGCGAGCGGCTCATGGGACGAACTCCACGTTCGATGTCTTCATCACACCGTCTTCCTCGACGATCGACACCCGCAGGCGGAAGTCACGCGGCTGGGGCTCGGTCTGCGCGACGTTGGTGACGTAGGTGCGGGCAGCGAGGAGAACTGTCCCGCCGCTGTCTGTTTCGCTTTCGAGCCCAGCTTCGATGATTTCGCCTTCGGTTGCGACATTCGCTTCGACGACCACGCTGACGAAGGGGTCGATGCGCCCGTCGAATTCGCGCTCGAACTCACCCGTGGCCGTGGCGAGGATTCGGTCAATGTCATCCCGCGCTGTCTCGGGGGTGATGCTCGTCAGGTTCAGCACCGTTTGCCGCGCGGCCTGCAAGTAGTCCTGACGCTGCGCATCGCGGGCATCCGCTGCCCGCAGTTGGAAGAACAAATACCCAGCTGCAGCGCCAAGACCGACGATGACGACCAGGGCCACCGCGAGCGTGATAGTTCTGGCTCTGGACTTGGGGGGTGCCTGCTGAACCTCCGCGCGCGCAGTCATCTCAGCTGCGGCATCAGCTGCAGCACCGGGTGGACCTGCCGGGCGCTGGGCGCGGCGCCGGGGCCTGCTGCGGGCCGTGTGCTCTTCGTTTTCGATCGTGTTCATAAACCCTGCTGATTGATCATCATGGTTTTCCAGTCGGTGCTGTCACCCGCGTCGAGTCCAGCTAGACCTGGCTGACTGTACGTTCGCCCATCCGGTCCCGTAAACAGACCGGTTGACGTGTCGTACGGCCGGGCGGTGGCACGCGGATCGTAGCTGCTTGGCGTCACCGTTCCCTGGGTGACTGGCGCGGGGTCCCCGATCGGTGGATTCGTGCCCAGCGGTGTGTACCCGGACCGGCACTGTTCAGGTGTCGCGGCGCGGCGTCCAGGCACTTCCATACAGGGCGTGTTGCGTGCACCGCGAACCGCTTCCGGGCCTTCCGGCGCGACCTGGCAAAACAGGCCCGGCGGCGTGTCCGGTGTGGTGAAGTCTGCGGGGGAGCGGCGTTCACTTGGTGGCAGGAAACCGGTCGTGCAAGCCGGTGGATCGTTCAGCTGCAGGTGGAAGTCCACGAGGGCGCCTTCGTCCCGCGGCCCGCCAGTGGCGGCCCGGTACAGCGCTGCGATCAGTGGCGGGAAAGTGACCAGTACCTGTTCGATTCCTGGATGATAAGTCACGCCAACCTCGCCGAAGCTGACCATGTTCGCCATCAGGATCGGAAGTGTCGGCCGAATGTCCTGAAAAAGCATGTTGGCTTCTTGGGCGGCGCCGGGTCCCTGCCGGATCACCGAGCGCAGTGCCGCGTCGCTTTCCCGGACTTGCTGGGTGAATGTTGACAGGTTGCGTGTCCAGGCCCGGATATCGTCAGCGCTCGCTACCTGCGTGTCGAGAAGCGGTCCAGCCTGGGCGAGCAGTTCTTGCGTCTCGAAAGTGTGCAGCTCTGCTTCTTCGAGGAGGAGATTAGCCGAATCGATCAGCCGCTGAATATCCGAATCAGCACCAGCGAACGCATCGAACGCTTCATCAACGACGAGTTGCAGATCGGCGCCGGTGATGTTGTCGACCATGCGGTCGAGCTGGTCGAGGAGCGGACCGACGTCCTGCGGCAGCTCCGTTTCCGAGGCGGGGATGACGGCGCCGTGCGCGAGACGTTCTCCGCCGGTGCTTTGCGGTATCAGGTCAACGTATTGCTCACCCACCGCGGACACGCTGCGGACTGTCGCTCTGAGGTCGGCGGGCACGCTGAAATTGCTACTGATCGAGAGCCGTGCGGCCACTCCCTCGGGGGTGAGTTCGACGCCGCGTACCTCCCCGATGGTGGTTCCGCGGTAAACGACGTTCGCGTGCCGGTACAGGCCGCCAGACCCCTCGAACTCCACGGTGACGTCGTAGCGGCCCACACCCGCGAGCGCGGGCAAACTGATGTACACCGCTGACACCGTGACGATACCGATCACTGACAGCATCGCGAGAATCGCGAGCTGCGCGCGGGCAAACGTGGTGAGCATCATCGCCCGCTCACCTGCCCTGACGCGCTACCGCGAGTCCCTTCGACTCCGCCGAGCGAACCGCCAAGCGGCCCACCGGTGAGGAAGTTGGAGTCCATTCGCGGACCGGTGAGGTCGAGCGTCATCATCAAGTTCGCGTAGTCACCTTTGACGGCGTTGCCGACGGTTTTCATGGGGAAAGGGAACGTGAACATCAGGCTGAGGACGTCGGTCAGACTGTTGCCGCTATCTGCGAGCGCCTCGAGGACAGGCACGACGCTCTCGAGGTTGGCCTGCAGGTCCTCTGCGGATTCTTCGGTGATCCGCGTGGCGGTGTCCCCGAGTTCGCTGAGCGAAATCAGCGCCTGGGTCAGGTTGGGGCGGTGTTCGATGAGCACATCGAGTGCAGGGGGAATTTCGTCTAGCGCGGCGTAGATGGTGTCCGTTTCGGCGGCCAGCGAGTGGCTGAGCCGGTCCAGGCCGGACATCGCGTCGATGATGTCGTGGCGCTGCTCGTCGAGACCTGCGGCGAGTACATCGAGGTGGCTGACGAGTTCCCGGGCTTCTGCTTCATTGCCCCCGAGCGCAAGGTTGAGTTCCCGCGTGATGTCCTGTAGCTGAGCGAGTCCACCACCATTGAGCACCACAGACAGCGCCGAGAGGGTCTGTTCCGTTGTCGCGTAGACGCCCGCACGTTCGAGCGGGATGAAGGAACCATCGCCGAGCCTGCCTTCGGGCAGTTCGTCCACCGGCTCAGCGAGTTCGAGGTGCGTGGACCCAAGGAGGCTGGTCTGGCCTATCTTTGCCGTCGCGTTGGCTGGGAGGACAACTCCGTCCTCGATGGAGACCGTGACGATGGCTTGCCAGTCCTGCACCTCGATGCCAGTGATGGAACCGACGGCAACGTCGTTCACCCGAACCGGTGAATTGCGGGTCAATGTGGTGACATTGGGCATTTCGATGCGAACGGAGTACGAATCACCTCCGGTGCCCGGGGCGCCCGGCAGTTCCAGCGAGTTGATGCCTTGCCACTCACACGCTGACACGGTCAAGGTGACGGCCAGCGCGGTCGGCAGGACGATGGCGCGAGCGAGGGCACTGCGGGTGATTCTCATCAGTTACCTCCCGGCATCAGCAGCGACGCGAGATCGCGGGGGACCTGATTCGGTGCCGGTGCTGGAGCCGCGGGCGGCTCAGCAGGGACCCGGCCAGCTAGTTCGGGCGTGCTGTACTGGATCTGCTCTGGGAACGCTTGCACTCCGGTGGCAGGGTTCAGCAGCAGCGGTGGGTAGTTGAGGGCGAGCGAGTTCAGGATCGGTGCGAGGTATTGCACACACAGGTTGGCGCTGTGATCGGATTGGTTGGCTTGAAGCCCTTCAACTGAACCGCACAGGAAATTGACGGGGTTCGCAAAGTTGTTCAGCGCGATCGCGCCTGTCAAGGTGCCCTGCGCGGGGTTGTAGATCTGATAGAAGTTCGTCAGCGATGTTGGGCCGCTGTGCAGTACCCGCTCGATTTCTGGACGTTTCGACTCCAGCACTTCGGTGGTGTGTGCGAGCTGGTCGACGCTTTCGGCGAGGGCGGCGCGGTTGTCTGACACGAAACCGTGCACATCACCGATCGCGATGTCGAGATCGTCGAGAGCGCCACCGAGCGCATCGGAACTGCTGGCGAGAACGTCTGACACCGACGCGAGCCGTCCCCCGAATTGAACGATCTGGTCATTCGCACCCGACAGCGCCGCGACAAATCGATGGAGGTTGCGAACGCTGGCGAACAGGTCGTGCCGTCCGTCAGCGAGTGTCGCCATGCTCTGCGAGAGTTCGGACAGCGCACGGTTCAGTTCAGCGCCGTTGCCGTCGAGGTTTTCTGCTGCCGTGCTGATGACGCGGCTGAATGAGCCATCGGTGTCGTCATCCACCGGACCGAGTGCACCTGCGAGGCTGCTGAGTTCCGTCTTGATGTCATCCCATTCGACGGGCACCGTCGTCCGCTCAAGCGGAATCTCCGCGCCGTCCTCCAATGGCGTTCCACCGGTATAGACGGGGCCAAGCTGGATGAACCGTCCCGATACCAGCGATTGCGCGATGATTGCGGCGTACGCATCCGCAGGAACCATGACCTCCGGATCGATCGACATGGTGACGCGCGTCGCGCCATCGTGCGGCTCGATCTCGTCGACTTTCCCTACTGTCACGCCGAGCACGCGCACGTCGTCACCGACATAAAGTCCGGTAGTTGACGGGAAAAGCGCAGCGATTTCGGTTCGATCACCGCGCGAGAGCTGCACGGCGATTGCGGCGATGAGGACCACGCACACGGCGATGCCCGCAACGATTGCTCGTTTCCTGCTGAAGTGCGACGCGAACGGGATTGCCCTCATCGTTCACCGTCCCGGATTTCGATCGATGGCGGAGGTTCGAGCAGGTAGTGGCGCAGATCGTTGGGGACGTTCTCCGGCCACACCAGTGCATCCACGAGACCCTGCAGCAGTTTCCCTGACCCGAAGTTAGAGACGTAAGCCTGGAAGTACGGGCCACTTCCGACCTGCTCACCGAGGGCGAGCGAGTAGGGGGCGAGCCCGTCAATCGACCGCTTGAGGTTGTCGTCGTTTTCCCGCAACAGCGTGAGCACCGAATTGAGCCGCTCAAGCGTGGGGCCCATTTGCTGTTCGTTGTCGCGCACGAGTCCGCTGAGCTGCTGGGCGAGCGCGGAAGTGTTGGTGATCAGTTCGCTGATCGCGGACCGCCGCAGATCGAGTTCGTAGAGCAACTGATTGCCGTCCACGAGCAAGCTGTTGATCTGGTCGGCCCGTTCGTCGAGCACCCCGGTGACGGTGCTGGCGGAAGCCAGCAGGGCCAAGAGTTCCTCGTTGCGGGCCTCGATGCTCTCGGAGAGACGGCTGACACCGTCGAGAGCGGCACGTACATGCGGTGGAGTGTCAGTCAGCGAGTCGGCCATAGCATCGAAAGTTGTTGCCAGCTGGTCAGTGTCGAGATCATGAACTGTGGTGCTCAGATCGCCGAGTGCGTCGTTCAGCGAATAGGGGGACGTGGTCCGGTCGAGGGGGATAGTGTCCTCAGCGCTGAGAGTTCCGCGACCTTCAGGAAGGACGTGCAGCGACTTTCGGCCGAGGATGGTGTTGGTTTTGATCGCTGCGGAGGTGCGATCGCCGAATTGCAGCGATCGATTCGCAGTGAACGAAACAAGAACTTTGTCGAAGTCGAGTTCCACGGTGTCGACCTCGCCGACTTTGACACCGGCCACCTCGACGGGATCGCCTGGCAGCAAACCCCCCGCGTCGGCGAAGTTGGCGGTGTAGTGGGCCTCCGACCGGAACAGCGGAATGTTGTCGAATTGCAGTGCGGCGACAACGATCACGATCGTGACGACGATCCCGATGATGCCCTTGATTTCCGGCCGCATTGGCTTGCGAACACTCATGACGGCGCGCACCTCCCTGTCACCTGAGCGCCAGGAAGCTGGACCATGATTTCGGTGCCTTCCGGACCGGTGAACTTCGCCTGCACCGAGCACACATACAGCTGCAGGAATGAGCCGTACGAGCCGATTCGGGTGAGCATGCGATACGTCTCTGGCAGGTTGTCGAGGACCCACTGGATCTCGTCCCGGCCTGCGTCGAGTTGGGTTGCGGTCCGGTTGGTTTCCGCGAGTACCTCCTGGATTGGCGGGCGGTTGTACTCGAAGAGCTCCGCGAGATTCCCGGTTGCTTGCGCGAGCCGGGGCACGGCACCCGCGATCGGATCACGGTCTTCGGAAAGGTCAGAGACAAGTCGTTGCAGCTGACCGATCGTGTCGGAGAACTGGTCGTCACGCTGCTCAAGCATTTCGAGTGTGGCGGTCAGGTTGCTGATTACGCTGCCGATGAGCTCATCCTGGTCAGCGAGGGTCTGGGTGAAGGAACCTGACCTGCCCAGCAGTGATACGAGCGTGTCGCCTTGGCCCTGGAAGACGTTGAGCAATGCATACGACAGTTCGTTGACTTCGTCGGGATCGAGGGCGCGCAGCAGCGGCCGGAACCCGCCGAGCAGCGTGTCGAGGTCCAGCGCTGGCGATGTCTGCGACACGGGTATTGCGTCCCCAGGCGCCAGCGTATCCGTGGGGCCGGGCCCCTCGAGTAGTTCCAGATATCGGTCGCCGACGAGGTTCTCGTACCGGACGGTGGCGTTCGTGCTGGTGAGAATTGAATAGCGCGATTCGACGCGAAAGTCGATGTGTGCGAGATTGTCGTCTTCGACGCGGACATCGCGAACTGTTCCAACTTGAACGCCGGCGATGCGCACTTTGTCACCGGGGCGCAGCCCAGACACACTGGTGAACGTCGCTGAGTACGGTTCGGTGGCTGAGAAGCGCACCTCGCTGAACACGATTGCCAGTCCAGCGAAAACCAGCCCCATAGCTAGGCTGAAGATCAGCATCTTGATGCCCGCGCCGCGTGAGGTCATTCGCCGACCCCCGGGATGCCAGCGAACATGATCTGATACACGCGGGGAGCGTCAGTAATGAGGCGTGTACTGGGCAGATACGGGGTATTCGCGGTGTCCGTGACGAGATAGTTCGGTATCGCTCCTGGTACCGGGTTCGGGAGGCCGAAACAGTTGGGCCCGCCGCCAGCGTTGACCTTAGGAAGGTCATTCGGATAGGTGTACGGCTCAGCCCCGTACATGAACCCGGAGTTCAGGGCGATGCCCTCCTGCATTCCACCGAAGATGTCTTCTGCGATCGGGCGTGCATTATCGAGACCTTCGATGATGCAGTTGAGTGCAGGCGAGTACCTGTCGAGCAGTCGTGTCGTGGGCCGTAGCAGACTGAGCGCTGTGGTGATGTCGTCCTCCGAGTTTGAGACGACGCTGTTGGCGGTGTCGGCGAGACCAATGATGTCGAGGAGCAGCGCATCGAGGCTTGGTTCCTCCTCGACGATTGTTCCGCTGATGCCGGTCGTATTTCGGACGACGTTGAGGAAATTGTCGACCTCAGCGGCATAGAGTTCGGTGACTTCGGCGCTCGCTGCGGTGGTGTTGTGCAGGTCCGGCAAACTCGGGTTGATGTCTCCGAGGTATGCGTGCGAGCGGGTGATGAGGTCCCCGATTTCCTGTCCTCGTCCTTGCAGCGCGGTGGAAATCGCGCCCAACGTGGAGTTCAGCTTCTCGGGCTCGATGCGCTGGAGCAACTCGGTGAGGTTTTGGAAGACCGTGTTCAGTTCGACTGTGACGGCGTCGGCATTGATCGTGGCACCCGCCGGGAGGGGCGTGGGGTCTGGGTTTTCGGGATCGATGAAATGCACGTACTTCGCTCCGAAGATGGTTGTCGCGCTGATCTCAACCCGCACGTTCTGGGGAGCTTTTCCAGCTGTGCGGGATAAATGTCGAGTTCCAGCTGGGCACCACCAGGCACTTCAGAGACGGCGCGCACCAGGCCGATGTCGACCCCACGGAGCTTCACCTTGGCGTCGGGCGCCATCACCAGCCCGGACCGCGACGAGAAGACCGTCACCGGTTCGGTTGCGGTGAACCGCCCCGTAAACATCGCGTACGTCAGGATCGCGATCGCAGCGAGGAGGCCTACGAGTCCGAGCGCGGCGAACTTCTTCTGCTTACTTGATTCCCCCACTGTGCACCTAGCCCGTCAGGTCCAGGCTGGGCGATGAACCGTACACCGCGAGCGAGATGATCAGCGTGACTGTCACGACAGCGACGAGGGAAGCGCGCGTTGCTTTGCCGACCGCAACGCCGACACCCACCGGGCCGCCCGACGCGTAGTACCCGTAGTACGAATGGATCAGCATCACCACAATTGCCATGACCAGGACCTGCCCGAAGGACCACAAAAGGTCGACAGGCCTCAGGAAGGTGGAGAAGTAGTGGTCGTACAGGCCAGGTGACTGGCCGTAGATGTGCACTGTCACAAAGCGGCCACCGAAGAACGACGCCATGATGGCGAGCGAATACAGCGGGAGGATCACGATCATTCCGGCTATAACACGGGTGCTCACCAGGTAGGGGAGAGAGGGCACGGCCATTGTCTCGAGGGCGTCGATCTCCTCGGAGACGCGCATCGCGCCGAGTTCCGCGGTGCATCCCGCGCCGATCGTCGCGGCCAGGCCAACGCCCGCGATCACGGGACCAGCGATTCGGACATTGATGAACGCCGAGAAGAAACCCGTCAGCGCTTCGATCCCGATGTTGCCGAGCGAGCTGAAGCCCTGCACCGCGATGGTGCCGCCCGCGAACATCGTGAGAAAACCCATGATCACGACGGTGCCGCCGATGATCGCGAGGGCCCCGGTGCCCATACCGACTTCGGCGATCAGGCGGACAGTTTCGCGCCGTGCATGCATGACAGCACGCGGTCCATACACGAGTGCCTTGAAGTAGAAGATCGCGTGATCGCCGATGGCGTCGACCGCGCCGGAAACGCGCTTCCCGCGACGGGCTGTTTTAGGAAAGCGCGCGGCGAAGACGGCTGCCTCGGTTTCTCTCGATGCTGCCATTCCTACACCGCCGTGATCTTGATGCCGAGCGCGGTGATGACCACGTTGACGACGAAGAGCGCCATGAACGCGAAGACCACCGTCTGATTAACTGCAGCGCCTACGCTCTTCGGCCCGCCGCTGACGTTCAGGCCGAGGAAGCAGGCGACAAGGCCCGCGATCATGCCGAACATCGCGGCTTTAAGCTCGGAGATCATGAGCTCGGAGAAGCCGGTGAGCAGCGTGAGACCGTCGATGAAGGCGCCCGGGTTGACGTCCTGCAGATACACCGAGAAGACGTAGCTGCCGAGGATGCCGATGGTGCACACGAGTCCGTTGAGCATCAGTGCCACGAGCGTCGAGGCGAGGACGCGAGGAACAACGAGGCGCTGGATCGGGCTGATTCCGAGCACGCGCATCGCGTCGATTTCTTCACGGATCGTTCGTGCTCCCATGTCCGCGCAGATAGCGGTAGCACCTGCGCCGCTGACGATGAGGACAGTCACGATCGGGCCGACCTGGGTGACCGCACCGAAAGCCGCACCGGCACCGCTGAGGTCAGCGGCACCGATTTCGTGGAGCAGGATGTTAAGTGTGAAAGTGACGAGCACCGTGAAAGGCACCGCCATCAGCAGGGTGGGGACGAGCGAGACCCGCGCAATGAACCAGGCTTGGTCGACGAACTCGCGAGCCTGAAAAGGCGGTCGAAGGAGCGCGCGTGCTGTCTGGGCGACGAAACCGAAGAAGTCACCGACAGCTCTGAGCGGTACACCCGCGGCTGTACTCATCGCCCTCGCTCCCGTGCGTGCTGTGATGCAGGCAATACTATGTAGAACACGTTCTTGTGTCAAAGAAATGGGCGGGAGTCGCGAGATTCGCTCCGAATCTTGTGGGAAGCGGAGCGTAAAGAAGAACCGGATCTATTCTTTGTCGAGAAGCAGGCGAACGGCTAGTTCGATGCGGTGATGCACGTCTGCCGAGGAGACGCGATGTGTGACCCATGCGATCAGATTAGCCATCCAGGTATCGGCGATGAGGTGAAATATCGCTCGATCATGTTCTGTGGGGTTATCGATCCCCGCGGCGCGCGCAAACATGTCCTCCATCAGCTGGCCGACCTGCTCGACCTCGAGCGCGACAGTTGTGTCGGCGAACATGAACGCGCGGACCATAGCTTCCGTCAGATTCGGGTTGCGCTGCATCGCGGTCGTGTTCCGTTCGAACACGTAGAGAAGACGGTCGGCGGCGGTTTCTCCAGGGATCTTGCTGCGGTCGAGTTTCTCGCCTGCCAGCTGGAATTCCTGAGCGAGCGCCGCAACGAGCAGGTGGATCTTCGAGGGGAAATAGCGGTAAAGCGTCCCCAGTGCCACGCCTGCGTTCTCGGCAACCGCGCGCATCTGCACGGCCTCGAATCCGCCCTTGGCGGCTAGTGCGAGGGTGGCGTCGAGGATGCGCTTGCGCCGCTCGCGCTGGGCGGCGGACCCGGTTCCGTTGGCTGACTCGGCTGCCCCGGGTGCGGTCGTCTTGTTTCGCGTGCGTGGTGGCATCCGGCGCTCCTGTTTAGCGGCGTCGATAAAGAACATGTTCAGAACTATTGATCAAGATTACCGCAGCTGCGGTGCGGTTGCCTTTGCCTACGGGCCCCTAGCCATTATATAGAACACGTTCTACTATAAAACAGCGCGGAACCATGACAAGGAGGACGTGTGCCAATTGCGACGACTGACACCCAGCGGGCGCTGACGGAAGCGGTGCGGACCTGGGCGGCGCGAGCCCAGCCTATCGAGGCCGCCCGGGCCGGCGATTACCAGTCCGGATGGTCCGCGCTCGCGTCGCTCGGGCTGTTCGGCGTGGCCGTCCCCGAGGAACTCGGTGGCGCCGGCGGGACCATCACCGACGCCGCTGCGGGACTCGAAGCTGCCGCGACGGCGCTTGCACCGGGACCTGTCTTAACGACGCTCCTCGCGGCGACGCTCTTGGGCCGCGCTCCGGATGCCCCAGCTGCCAAGGAGACGGTGCCCGAACTCGTCGAGGGGACCGCGACCGCGGCAGTAGCAATTGGCCCGCATGGGGTTCTACGCGCGGACAGCAATGGGGGCACGGAACTCGTGCTGAGCGGGAGGCTCGAGTTCGTTCCCGGCGCCACATCGGAGTCCTACATACTGGCACCTGCAGACACCATTGACGGGGAAGTGTGGGTTCTCATTCCGCCGGGCACGGCCGGTGCGCACGTCACTCAGCTGCAGGTGCTCGACTTGTCGACTGTGGTCGGAAACGTCGACATCGATGGCGCCGTCCTAGCCCCCGGTGCCGTCATTCCGGAACTTACGACGGGGCGGGTTCGCGATGTCGCCGCGATGTTCGCGGCAGCGGAGGCCGCCGGTGTAGCGGCGTGGTGCCTAGCGACCGCAACTGAGTATGCGCGCACGCGCGAACAGTTCGGCGCGAAGATCGGCTCCTTCCAGGCCATCAAGCATCTCTGTGCGGCATCGCTGTGCCGGACAGAGAAGGCAACAGCCCTAGCGTGGGATGCGTCGCGCGCCGCCGACCAGAGCGGGGACCAGTTCACCTTCAGCGCCGCAGTTGCCGCGGCCGGTGCCCTGGATGCTGCGGTGGACACCGCGAAGGACTGTATCCAGGTACTCGGCGGCATCGGCTTCACGTGGGAACACGACGCCCACCTGTATCTTCGGCGTGCCGTGGCGCTGCGGCAATTACTCGGCGGCAGTGCGTTCTGGCTGCGGCGCGTGTCAAAGCTTGCGCGCGATGGCATGCGACGGCGCATCGACGTTGATCTCAGCACTGTCGAGGTCGATGCGGTGGGGATCCGCACCGACATCGCGGCTATCGCGGCCAGTCCAGCTGGGGAGCAGCGTCGGCGTTTGGTCGAAGCTGGATACTTCACGCCGCACTGGCCGAAACCGTTCGGGTTGGGTGCCACGCCTGTTCAGCAAATTGTGATCGAAAGGGAACTCGATGCTGCGGGAATAACTCGCCCCAGTCTGGTGATCGGCGGGTGGGCGGCGGCAACGATCATGGAGCACGGCACCCCTCAACAGCACGAGAGATTCCTCTGGCCCACCCTCCTCGGTGAGGTGACGTGGTGCCAGTTGTTCAGCGAGCCTGAGGCAGGATCAGATCTGGCATCGTTGCGGACGCGGGCCGTACGGGCTGACGGTGGCTGGCGGCTGACGGGCTCGAAGATCTGGACGTCTCTGGCGCACGAAGCGGACTGGGCAATCTGTCTCGCCCGCACAGATCCGGACGCTGCCAAACACAAAGGCATTACGTATTTCCTGGTCGACATGGAGAGCGCCGGGATTGAGATTCGTCCGTTGCGAGAGATTACCGGCGAAGAGCGCTTCAACCAGGTTTTCCTCGACAACGTGTTCGTGCCCGACGAATGCGTCGTTGGGGGAGAAGGAGCGGGCTGGAAGCTGGCGCGGACAACGCTCGCGAACGAGCGAGTCGCGATGAGCGGCAGCGCCACGCTGGGTGAGAGTCTTGAGCGGCTCCTCGGACTCGCGGATTCCAGCAGTGATGCCGCCGTGGGAGCGCTGGTGGTCGACAGTGTCGCGTGCGCCGTGCTTGATCTGCGAGCGGTCGTCAGCCAGCTTGACGGCAGAGGGCCTGGAGCGGAGTCGAGCGTGCGCAAACTCATCGGAGTGGCACATCGGCAGGACGTCGCTGAGACAGCACTCGAGATGCTGGGTGTGCAGGGCGCGGTCGCGGAATCCGAAATTGCGCGCAGCATCCAGCACGAGTTTTTGCTGACCCGATGTCTGAGCATCGCCGGTGGCACCACGGAGATACTCCGCAACGTCGCAGCCGAGCGAATTCTCGGCCTCCCCAGATAGATTGACTAGCACGCCACCTCGCGGAAGGTACGTCCATGCAGCGCCTCACCGGGCTCGACGCCAGCTTCTTGTATTTCGAGACTTCTTCACAGCTACTGCATGTGTGTGCGCTGGTGACCCTTGACCCGGAGACAATCCCCGGCGGGTACACCTTCGCGAAGCTGAAATCGACCCTGGAGGAGCGCACACGGCACATCCCGGTTTTTCGCCGGAAGCTGTACAACCCTCGCTTCAACATGCACCATCCGGTGTGGATTGAGGACGACGAATTCGACATTGAGCACCACGTTCATCGCATTGCTGTGCCCGCGCCGGGCGGTCGTGAGGAAATCGCCGAACTCTGCGCCCATGTCGCGGGTCAGCCGATGTCACGCCGGAGGCCGCTGTGGGAGTTTTACGTCGTCGAAGGGAGTGCCGACGGGAGCCTCCTCCTGATCGGGAAGATGCATCACGCAGGGATTGACGGGGTCAGCGGAGCGACGCTGATGGCCTACCTGTCCGGTCTGGAACCGGATTCACCGCTGCCCGAACTGCCGAAGGAACAGCGCGAGAATCCAGGACCACCGGGGCCGGTGGAACTCCTCGCGCACGGGGTGCTTGGTATCGCAAGCAGGCCCGTGAGTGTTGCGCGCCTAGTAGCGGAGGCCGCGCGGCCGATCCCCAAGTTCGTGATGAAGGCGGTGCGGAACGAGGGGATGCGAATTCCCTTCACCGCACCACGCACCTCATTCAACGCCACGATCACTGGGCGGCGCAGCGTCTCCTACTGCGCAGTGGATCTCGACGACATCAAGGCAGTACGGACTGCTTTCGGGCTGACAGTCAACGATGTGATCCTCGCGATTTGTGCCGGTGCGCTGCGTAAGTACCTCGCCGAGCGTGGCGAACTTCCCGACATCCCGCTGCTTGCCACGATCCCCGTCTCAGTGCGGGGACGGTCGCAACGTCAGGATGAAGGCGCCAACAAGGTTTCCTCGATCTTTTCGTCCTTGCCCACGCACATCGAGGATCCGGCCGAGCGGCTCCGTTTTCTCGGAGAAGCGAACCGGCAAGCGAAGGAGCACCACGCTATGGTTCCCGCGGACCTGCTCCAGGATGTTGCGCAGTTCGCGTCGTTCGGCACGCTAGGTCTTGCGGTGCGTGCCTACTCGTCGCTCCGCCTTGCCGAACGGCATCCGGTGGTGCACAACCTGGTTATGTCGAACGTCCCTGGTCCGCCAATGCCGCTGTATCTCCTGGGGGCCCGAATCACCGGCATGTATCCGTTCGGCCCAGTTTTCCATGGCGCGGGACTGAACATCACAGTGATCTCACGCGAGGGCAAGGTCGACTTCGGGGTGATCGCGGCGGCGAATCTTGCGCCCGACGTGTGGCCGCTGGCCGATGCCGTACCGGAGGCGCTCGCTGAACTCAAACGATGTGCTGAGGAGCAATAACCGTTAGCTGTGTACCCAATCGCAGGCAGCGGTAAGCGCGGGGACGAACTGTTCGGGCGAGAAGACGCATCCCGCGTGTCCGGCGTCAACATCGAACCGCGCGGCGCCAGGAATAGATCTCGCGACGGCTCGCTGGTCCCGTGGCGGTATTGCACGGTCGCGGCGCATCACGACCACCGCCGTGCGGGTGCGCAATTCATGCAGCCAGGAGGCTGAATTGAAGTTGGCGATCGCGTTGATCGCCGCGATGTTGGCCGAGAAAGTGGTTCGCCGGAACTCGCTGTAAAGCCAGCGGTGGCCCCCGTCGCTGAGGCGGGGCCGTTCGCGCCGGTGCGGACGCGGACGCATCCGAGCGGTCACCCTCATGTACGCGTCGAATGCAATGTGGTCTCTTCGGCGTACGTTTCTCGTCGTCGCGCACAGGACGAGGCCGGTGAGGCGATCCGGGTGTCGTTTTGCGACGAGTTGACCGACCATGGAGCCCATCGAGTACCCGGCCACGGTGAAGTGTTCGAAGCCGAGTTCGGTTCCGAGTGCGGCAACATCGTCAGCGCAGTCTTCAAGGGAGAACGTGTTGGACTTGATGCCCGCGCCGTGCCACCGCTGATCCAGGCCGATCACCCTGTACTTGCGTGACAGTTGCGGCAGCGATGGGTACCACGTCAATAGGCTTGTGCAGGAGAGTGCGTGGAGGAGAATGATCGGCTCGGCGTCGCGCGGACCAATGTCGAAGATCGCTGTTTGCCCACGTCCAGGCAGGGTGATTGGCTCTGGAGCAGGGATATCGACTGTGGGGGCTACGGCGATCCGCCGCTCGATGAGGCGCCACCCTGCGCCGCTGAGCGGCGTCCTGTACTGGCTCATGCGACGTGCCCTCCTCGGGGTTGCTCATTTTCCAACAGGTTGATTCAAACAATACTAGAACGTGTTACACTTTTGCAGTAGCCGAACCGGTGTGAAACGGAGCTGGTACGTGGACTTTCATCTCGATGACATCCAGCGGGACATCCTCGGGCTGACCGAGGCAGTGCTGCAGAAGGCTCACGGGGAAGGCATTGCCCCTGCAGAAGCCGGAGATTTCGACGATGCACTCTGGGCATCGCTCGCCAAATCGGGGCTCCTCTCGCTCGCGATGCCGACGGACCTCGGAGGTGATGGTCTGGGCATCGCTGAAGTCGGTGTCGTCCTCTCCGCAGTGGGCAAGTCCGGCGCGCGCGTTCCCGCTCTCCCGACCCTCGCAATGGGGGTACTGCCGCTATGCGCTTTCGGGACCCGCGAACAGAAGGCGGAGATATTGCCTGACGTGGCGGCCGGCAACGCCGTTCTCACCGCGGAATTGCCCGGAGCGTTCAGCGTGCACGCGACGCGCGGCGGCCAATGGTTCTTGAATGGACGCACCGCTGCTGTCTTGTATGCGCAGCAGGCGCGGCGTGTTCTCGTGCCAGCCCAAGTCGGTGAACGGTCCGGTGTTTTCCTCGTGGACCCGCACGCCACGGGAGTTTCGTTGCACCGGGTGCCCTCGTCGTCAGGTGCCCCGGAGTACATCATGCGGTTCGTGAACGTGACCGCCGAGGTACTCGGTGCAGATGCGTCGACTGACGCCGTCGAATGGCTTCGCGTCGCCGGGACCCTCGGTGCTGTGGCTGTCGGCTGTGGCGCACTAACGGGGGCCCTGGAGCTCACCACCCACCACATCGGCACGCGAACGCAATTCGGTAAGCCGCTCGCGACATTTCAGGCTGTCGCACAGCAGATCGCCGATGTCTACATTGCGGCGCGCACTGCGGATCTGGCGCTGAAAGCAGCAACCTGGCGCCTTGCATCTGGGCTTGATGCCGACGACGATCTCACGATCGCCGCCTACTGGCTCATCGCCGAAGGTCTGCCTGCGCTGCGTACCTGTCACCACCTGCACGGCGGCGTTGGCGTCGACATGTCATACCCACTGCACCGGCACTATTCCGTCCTCAAAGACGTCGCCCGGCTGCTCGGCGGCGCCGAGCAGCAGCGTGAAAGATTGGGGGTCTAGCCATGCACATCGACCTCACAGAGAGTCAGCGCGAGTTACAAGCCACCCTGCGCGACTACTTCACGCACCTGGTGACTGCTGATGAGCGCGCCGAGATGCGTGTGGAACGCCACGGTCCGGTGTTCCGGAATATAGTTCGCCGGATGGGGCAGGACGGATGGCTAGGCGTGGGCTGGCCACGAGAGTTCGGCGGCCACGGATTCGGCGCCATCGAACAGCACATCTTCGTTGACGAAGCCACCCGCGCCGACGTGCAATTGCCTTCCGTCACCCTGCAGACTGTGGGTCCCACGCTGCAGACATACGGAACCGAGGAACAAAAGCAACGCTTCCTGCCGATGATCCTCGCGGGCGAAGTGCACTTCGCAATCGGATACACGGAACCCGAAGCGGGCACCGACCTTGCCGCACTGCGCACCACCGCAGTACTAGATGGTGACGACTACATCGTTAACGGCCAGAAGATCTTCACCACGGGCGCGCACGACGCCGACTACATCTGGCTGGCTGTTCGGACTGACCCGAAAGCGCCCAAACACAAAGGTATTTCGATCCTCATCGTTGACACCAGCGACCCAGGGTTCAGCTGGACGCCAATCATCACGTGCGACGGTGCGCATCACGTCAACGCGACGTACTACAACGACGTTCGGGTGCCGAGATCCATGCTCGTGGGCGAGGAAAACAAGGGCTGGAAGCTCATCACCACCCAGCTGAATCACGAGAGGATCATGCTTGGTCCCGCCGGGCGCATCGGGGCCGTGTATGACCGCGTTCGCGAGTGGGCGCACCGCAATGACCTTGTTCAGCATTCGGATGTTCGCGCCGCGCTCGCGAAAACCAAGGCGGCCCTGCGTATCAACGAACTTCTCAATTGGCAGGTCGCAGCAGCCGATGCGTCCCAGGCTGTCGACGTCGCAGATGCTTCGGCAACGAAAGTCTTTGGTTCCGAGCAGATTCAGAAGATCGGTGCGTCACTTGAGGAAATCGTCGCGCGCTACGGCAACTTCGACGACCCCGCGACTGCGGAACTCGCAGAGTGGCTCGACATCACCGCGAAACGAAACCTTGTGCTGACCTTCGGAGGTGGCGTGAACGAAATCCAGCGCGAACTGATCGCCACGATGGGACTTGGTCTGCCCCGGGTGATTCGATGACCGACATTCGGGAAACAGCAAAAAGGATTGCGGCGCAAGGCAGTTCTAAACCCGTTGCTGCCCGTGACCCCGTCAACCAGGCAATGATCAACAACTGGGTCGAAGCCATCGGCGACAACAATCCGGTTTACACCGACCCCGATTTCGCCGCGGCGTCGATCCACGGCGGGGTCGTTGCACCGCCAGCGATGGCGCAAGTGTGGACGATGCGGGGCCTGCACGGGAAACGCAACGCCGACGATCCACTCGGGGCGATGCTCGCCGCTCTCGACAAGGAAGGTTTCACCTCCGTCGTTGGTACGAACACGGAGCAGACCTATCACCGTTACCTGCATCCGGGTGAGCGTGTCACGGCATCAACGAAACTGCGAGACATCAATGGCCCCAAGGAGACAGCGCTCGGTCCAGGCTGGTTCGTCACCACTGTGACCACATGGTCAGTCGGAGACGAGCCAGTGGCGGAGATGGTGTTTCGTGTCCTGAAGTTCCGCCCCAAGAGTTCAGCGCGGATCATCGATGCGCCCGAGCACGCGGCCAGCGTACTCAGACCGGTGATCTCGCGTGACACCGCGTTCTTCTGGGAAGGCACGAAAAAAGGCGAGCTGCGTATACAACGATGGGGCGACGAACTGCGGCACCCGCCCGGCGCGGTCGCACCGAACGGCGACCTCGAGGCCACCCCGGACTACATCGTGGCCCGTGGCACTGGAACGGTCTACAGCTTTGTCGTCCACCACCATCCGAAAGTGCCCGGGAAAAAGACCCCGTTCGTGGTGGCCCTCGTCGAACTCGACGAGGGAGTGCGTGTCCTCGGTGAGCTCATCAACGTCGCTCCGGAAGACGTCAAAATCGGCGTGAGTGTCCAAGCGGTGTTCCTGCGCATCGACGACGACGTGACTCTGCCAGCGTGGGAGGTGGCATGAAAACCCTGACGGCAGCGCAGATCTCCATCGGAATGGAGCTGCCCGAACTAGTTGTCGACGCGACACCTACGTTCATCATCAGCACCGCGATCGCGACGCGTGACTTCGAAGACGTGCATCACGACCGTGACGCTGCAATCGCGCGCGGCACCAAAGACATCTTCCTGAACATCCTCACCGACAACGGCCTCGTACAAAGGTATGTCACGGACTGGGCTGGCCCTGAGGCACTGGTTCGTTCTATCAATATCCGGCTGGGTGTTCCGTGCTATGCGAATGACACGCTGACGTTCAGTGGACGAGTGGCCGATGAGACCGTAGTCGACCGGGAGTCGCGCTTTGTGATCGAGGTCAGAGCCAGAAACAGCCTTGGCGATCACATCACGGGGACGGTCCAGATCGCCGTGCCGCAAGGAGTTGGTCAATGACGATTGCGAACAAGGCCGCGATCGTGGGAATCGGTGCGACAGAGTTCTCGAAGGACTCCGGTCGCAGCGAATTGCGGCTCGCCGTTGAGTGCATCCGGTCCGCCCTCGACGATGCAGGTCTGGCGCCCACTGATGTGGATGGACTCGTGACGTTCACGATGGACAGCAACGCCGAGATCGCGGTCGCTCGCGAACTCGGTATCCCCGAGCTGACGTTCTTCAGCCGAATCCACTACGGCGGCGGCGCCGCCGCAGCAACAGTGCAACAGGCTGCGATGGCCGTCGCGACCGGCGTCGCCAAAGTCGTCGTCGTCTACCGGGCATTCAACGAGCGCTCGGGCTTCCGCTTCGGCCAGGTGTCCTCCGTTGCCGCAGGTCAGGTGAACACATCGGGAGTGGACAACAGCTTTCACTACCCAATGGGGATCGCGACGCCGGCCGCCACCGTCGCGATGGGAGCACGCCGGTACATGCACGAGTACGGTGCCACCAGTGAGGACTTCGGAAAGATCGCCGTCGTCGACCGGAAGCACGCAGCGTCCAATCCGAACGCCTGGTTCTACGGCAAGCCGATCACTTTGGAGGAGCATCAGGAGTCGCGGTGGGTCGCGGAACCGCTGCACCTGCTGGACTGCTGTCAAGAATCCGATGGTGGGGTCGCGCTCGTTGTGACCGCCGCTGAGCGCGCCCGTGATCTGCCGAGAGTGCCCGTGCGCGTCGCCGCGGCGGCGCAGGGCAGCGGTCCCGATCAGTACATCATGACCAGTTACTACCGTGACGCCATCAGCGGTCTGCCCGAAATGGGCGTGGTGGCGCGGCAACTGTGGGAGCAATCCGCAATCAGCCCGGGGGACGTCGATGTTGCCGTCCTGTACGACCACTTCACGCCGTATGTTCTCATGCAATTGGAAGAGCTCGGATTCTGTGGCCGTGGGGAAGCACGGGATTTCATCAGTGGTGACACTCTTGAACTACACGGGTCGTTGCCGCTCAACCCGCACGGCGGGCAACTCGGCGAGGCCTACATTCATGGAATGAACGGGATCGCCGAGGCTGTCCGGCAGCTGCGGGGGACTGCCGTCAACCAGGTGGACTCAGTGGAGCATGTGCTGGTGACGGCAGGAACTGGAGTTCCCACCAGCGGGCTGGTGCTGCGCACCTAGCGCGGGCCTCCTGGCGTACGATTTCACGTCAATGGGTGAGGCGGATCGCAACGCAGAGCAGGGCCAGTCCGGCGCATGGCGGGCAGTTTCCGCGGGCCCGGTGTGGACCGCGCCAGGTATGCCTGCTCTGCTCGTGATGACCGCATTCGGCTTCAGCGGTCACGCACTGCTCTTTCCGACCGTGCCGCTGTGGGTGGTCACGATGGGCGGGAACTCGGCAGGAGCCGGTGCCGTCAATGCACTCCTCATGCTGTGCACTGTGCTGACACAGGTATTAGTTCCTTTCGCGCTCCGCCGCATCGGCTGGAACATCACGTGGAAACTCGGCATGATTTTTCTCGGTGTTCCTTCCCTGCTGCACCTGCTCCCGCTGAGTTTCGCGGGTGCGCTCGCGCTTGCGGTGCCGCGCGGTTTCGGGTTCGGAGTGCTCACTGTCTGCGGTGCCATCGCAGTTGCTGAACTCGTTCACCCAGCACGTCGTGGCAAAGCTATCGGCGCCTATGGCCTCGCAATCGCCGCGCCACAAGCCATCCTGATCCCGGCGGCGCCCTGGGTTGCCGACAACATCGGCTTCACCCTCGTTTTCGTGGCCGGCGCATGCCCATTGATTGGGTGGTTCCTGGCGGGCCCTGTCGCGCCTCATGTGACCTCCACCAGTCGCGAGGCCGACGACAGGCCAGTGCACGGGACACGCCGCCGGGTGCGGATCCCGATCCAGATGTTCGGTCCCATGCTGATCCTCCTTGCAGTGACTGCGGCCGGTGGCGCCCTGTTGACATTCACGCCGCAAATGACGCCGAACCCGACGCTCGTTTTCACCAGCCTGCTCATGTTCACAGTCATCTCCGCCTTGAGCCGCTGGCTTATCGGAGCGTTCGCAGACCGTTACGGCACACGGCCGTTTGTTACGCCGCTGATAGGGCTCACAGCCGCGGGACTGTCGCTCATTGCCTGGGCAGTGCAGGGGAGTGGTGCACTGCAGTCGGCAGGGCTGATTGCTGGGATGGCGATTGTCGGAATCTCCTACGGGGCACTGCAGAACCTCACCCTCCTTGACACATTCGCTGCTGCTGGTCGCAAAAGGTATGGGATGGCGAGTGCGGTGTGGAATATCGGCTTCGATGCTGGAACTGGTATCGGGGCGCTGCTTATTGGTGTGATCGCGGCGCAGGCGACCTTCTCTGTGGCGATGCTCGCCGCGGCTGCGCTGTCTATACTCACGCTGCCGCTGGCAGTCGCGAGTGCCCGAAGGCGTTAAGAGCGAGCAGTCGTCAACTCAATATCGACACCAGAAGCAGCGAAGAAACGTCCGATTACTGCCGCGTCAGGTTCAGCGAGCTCGAGCCATCGCTCGGGAAGCCTGCCAAACGCAGACACACGCACGGTCAGCCGTTTGCGCTGATGCCGCTGCCTCCAGGTTCCCGCAATAGCCCCGTCCACGAGCACCACGCCGGGATTGGCGGCTGCCCGCCACACCTGTCGCCGCTGAGCAGGATCCGGAACCAGCAGATCACGATCCGCCAGCTCGAGAAAAGGATCGTACGGAGGCAGCAGGCGCACACCTCGCGGTGCTGGCGCTTCTCGAGCAGCATCAGACTGGCCGGCGAGAGCCCACCTTGCCTTGCCGTCCACATGGACGGGCTCGAGCTCGTGCACAACTAAGTCCCACCATTTCCGCGCCGCCGCGGGTGCCATCGCCAGCCACGTCGCTAGGTGCTTAGGGTGAGCAGGACCCGCGGTAGTGAGGAAGCGTCGCACCAGTTCAGAGCGCGCGACTTGTGGCTCGATTCGGTCGAACTCCTTCGCGGCGGCGTAACGGAACTGGCTCGGCAATTCTGGGGCGAGTTCGACAACCAAACCGGCTTGCAGGGTAGCCATGCGAAACAAATGGTCATGCACGTGTGCCGCACCACAGCCTGAGCACCACGGCGTGAGGTGGCCGTTAACCAGTGGGCTGACCCTGCTGCTGAGCTCACCTTTCGTTGGACGCGAGACGTCGGCGATGACGTTCCGCATCGCGGACGCGACCTCGTCCAGGGCAGCTGGAAAGCCAATGCCAGCCTCGCTCAGTTCGGATGCGAAGGGCCCGATGGACTGCCTTGCAAGATCGCGAGCTTCAGTCGTGCGCAGCGCGGATGCGTAGAGCTGAAAATCGGCCATGTCGTGGAGATGGAGTGCTCCGCGTACAGAATGAACGAGGACTATATCCGAACCGGGTGCTCTGCCAGCGCGCAGTTCGAATGCGAGACCCGCGCTGCGTCCGGGCGGATAATCCTGCAGGCCTGTTCGCAGGGCCGCGCGTCCGGTCCCGCGGGCGTTGAGGTCATGGATATGAGCGCGGTAGGCGAGTGCCTGAGCTCGCGTAATAGCGTCCGCCGTCATGATGCTGCCTCCACTGTTCAACCTACGACGAGACCCGTGGGTGTGTCGCCATCGCGAGAGGTGCTTACCCAAGTTTGCATAAAAGCCTGCTTGCTCCCCAATAGTCGGGCCCGCTCGTTTTTTGGGTGTGGGTGTGTGCCCGGCGGGTGGGGTGTTTCCGGCCGGGTTGTGGGGTGTGTTGGGTGTTAGAAGGGTGGTTCGGTGCCGGTGGTGGTGGTGTGGCCGCGGGTGGCGTGGTTGATGCCGCGTTCGGTGCGGACACGGGCGGCGCGGTGTTGGGTGCGGGTGCGGGTTTTTCGTGCTAGTTGTGCGGGTGCTGTGTGCGGGGCGGGGAACGTGGGTGGGGTGCCGGTGAGTAGTTCGACGGGCCCGGACTTGTAGAGGGTGTAGGTGAGTCCGCTGGGTGCGTGCAGCACCATGGTGCCGTGGCTGCCCGGGGTGAAGGTCCAGCCGCAGAAGGTTTTGATCCGGTGATGGCCGCGGCATAACGGGCCCAGATTCGCCGTGACCGTGCGGCCCCCGGCCTTCGGGTCGGCGTGGTTGAACGGATCGTGATGGTCGAGGTCGCATTCCCATGCCACCCGGTCACAGTGCGGCCACTGGCAGGTGCCGTGCTCGGCCCGGGCTTGATCGGCGACCTGCCGGTTGGGCCGGTACGTCAGCGCCGCGTCGTCCTGGCAGGCCGGCTCCGACGCACCCGGATCGCTCAGTACAGGCGGATCAGCGGGGACTGCGGGTTGGGTCTGGCTGGGGGTCAGGGGGCGGATGACCGCGCGGGCGGCGATCTCGCGGGCGAGGGCGCTGTCGATGATGCCGTACCCGTCGAGATACGCCGGGGTGTCGTGGTCCTGCCCGGTCAGTGCGGTGTCGGTGAGGATGACATGCACGACCGGTTTCCGGCGGGCAGGCAGCTCACCGCGCTGGGTGCAGTCGGTGCTGCCGCACCGGCATACCAGGCGGGGCTCACCATGGACCAGCGCGGTCAATGCGTCTGCTCGGCGCACCGGGAACGGGCGCGGGTCCTGCGCGCAGACCTCTTTCGCCATTTCCGTGACCCGCGCGTCGAGGAACCGTCCCTCGTCTGCGCGCAGACTGGCCAGCACATGCACCATGCCGTCCTCCGCGGCGGAGACCTCGACATATCGTTCGTCCTGCGCGCGCTGCCGCCGTACCCGGATTCCGTCCGGATCCACCGCGGTGATCACCCGGTCCGCGAGATCACGTAGCCGCCGCCCGGTTGCGGTGCCGCCACGGGCCAGGACCCGCGCCAGGATCTGTTCCTCGACCGTCCCGATCGCGGTCTCGGTCACATTCCGGGTCGCGACCTCGACCTGACGGGCCTGATACACGGTGATCAGCCCGGCGGCGATAGCGCCGCGGAACCGGGGCAGACGCGTGGCAAGCGTGTCCCCGAAATTCACCACATCGCCCGCGGCGCGGCGGGAGATACCAAGCGCGGCACCGATTTCCGCTTCAGCCTGGGTGTACGCGTCGACGACCCAGCCGCCGTGCTCATCGTCGCGCGCGAGGTACCGGCGCAACAGCTCCGCGGCAGCCGCGTACTTCCGTTCCGCGACCACCGACTCCAGCCGGTGCCACACCGCAGCCACCGCGATCACCCCCGCATCGTCAAGCTCCCCGAAATCCTGCACCCCAGCACCGTCCAGCACCCCCACCAGCAAATCGAACATACGAGCGACGCTAACAACCACCCCTGACAAAAAACAGACACCAGGGCGGACGCGGCCTATCCGTCAGCCCACCCCCGGCGCCGTTGCCAACTCTCCTCGCGACGTGACACCGAGCTTCGGGTACGCCTTGTAAAGGTGGTAGCCCACGGTGCGCGGACTTAAGAACAACTGCGCGGCGATGTCCCGGTTGCTCAAACCGGTCGCCGCGAGACGGACGACTTGACGCTCCTGCGGGGTGAGCGCACTGGTCTTGTCCTCACCGGGCTGGCCCTCGACACGCCCGCCAGCGGCACGCAATTCGGCGTTCGCGCGCTCCTCCCATGGCTTCGCGCGCATCCGGGCGAAGGTCTCTGCGGCTTGCCGCAGGTACACGCGTGCTTCTGTCGTCTGGCGCTGGCGTCGGAGCCACTCACCGTAAAGCAGGTTGGTGCGTGCGTACTCGAACGGTGGTCCCGGGTGGGCATGGAGTTGCACCGACTGTGCGAAGAGATCACCGGCCGCATCATCGGGCGCTGTGAGTGCGCGGCACCGCAGCGCGGCGGACTCGGCCCATGGCTGGTTCAGTCGCAGCGCCCACGCATCGAACCACTCGAGTGCCTCAACGGCAGAAGCTCTGTCACCTAACCGCATTGCGGCCTCGATCAGGTCAGGGAGGCTCGCGATCGCGCCCTGCCGCCCCGCGCCGCTCATCATTGATTGCAGCGTGGTGAACGCATTTTCGTAGCGGCCTGAGCCGAGGTCCAGAAGGCTCCGCGCGCCAAGTGCGTGCATGTTTCCCGGCGCGATGTTCCGGCGTAACGGTTCTTCGGTATGGCGAACGCATGCTTCTACGTCCCCACGGATTGCTGCGATGTGTCCCAGCACGTTCGACACATAGAGACCGTGGCGCCGGGCCCCGATATCTCGTGAGATCGTGGTGGCTTCCTCCGCGCTGGCCTGAGCGTCGTCAAGCTGCCCGAGTATGAGCTGCGTCCGGGCTAGCAGAGGCAAAGCTGCAGCGAGCATTCCCGCCGCGCTATCAGATCGAGCACGCGACTCGACCATCTGCGCGAGGTCGTGTGCCTCGCGAAAGTGGCCGCGCAGCAGCTGCCACCATCCGATTTCGAGCAGTTCGGTTGTTTCGCCGCAGCCATCAAGCATGTTCACGAGTGTGGCGAGCGGATCTTCGCTGGCGCTGGAAACGAATGTGTGTTGCGAGTTGAACGCGCTGGCGAGCGCCGTCACGGCACGGAAGTTAGGGAGGTGCATATCTATGGCGCGTTCCGCTATCCGTGCAAGGACATCGAGATCCCCAGCGCTGGCGGCCGAGCGGGCAGCTCGGAATAGAAGATGGCCAGCGAATTCACCGTCCAGTGGCGCGACTGTCACAGCCGCGTCGGAAAGCAGCCGGTAGGCCAGCTTCGGCTGGTCCTGGTCATCGAGGACTGAGGCACGCACGAGGGCAATGTCGGCGAGCTGCAGCGGATCTTGCGCGTAGTCGGCGGCCTGTTCAGCCAGTCGCTCAGCTCGCTCAAACTGCCCGGCTGACGCAGCGCTTTGCGCGCTCAGGGTGAATCGTTCTGCGCGCTGCCGTGTGTCGATGGTCAGTTCTGCGGCACGCTCGAGCATTTGTGAGGTTGCGGCGTTATGGTGCAGTTCGCCTGCGGGTTGTGCAGCGTCCGCGAGCACCGTTGCGACGTGGTCATCGGGTTTCGTGGTTGCGGCCGCGAGATGCCACGCATAGTGACAATGGTCGCCCAATGCTTGGTGCGCGCTCGCCAGTGCGCGGTGACTGTCGGTTCTGGTCGTGATGGGGGTCGCATAGTAGGCGGCTGCGCGCAGCAGCGGGTGCCGGAATTCGACGCGGTCATCGCGCACAAAAACAATGTCAGCTTTCTCAGCTGGCGCAAGGTCCGATGGGGAATTGCCAAGCTCACTGATGGCCGCGAGTATCACCGAAGTCCGGCTCGTGTCATCCGCTGCAACGACGGCGAGTGCAGCCTGCGTGGCGGCCGGGAGGGTGCGGATGCGTTCGGCGAAAGCGTTTTTCAGGCGGAGGAAACGTGATGATGGTTCCGCATCGGGGCTCGCGGGGAGCTCCAGGAGCGCGAGCGGGTTTCCGCGAGCGTCGGCGATCAGGGTTTCGCGTTGCTCGGGCGTCAGTGCAGCGTCACGCCGGTCGAGAAGCTCTGCAGCTGCATCGGCGGCCAGAGGGCTCAGGGTCAGTTCCGCGAGATCATCGGCAGGAAACTCGGGTGCGTCACCTTCCCGCACCCCGAAGACCAGGGCGATAGGTTCGGCTCGGAGGCGGCGAGCGGCAAAAAGCAGGGCTTCGGCAGAACTTTGATCGAGCCAGTGTGCGTCATCGACCACACACAGCAGTGGCCGCTCCTCTGCTGCATCAGAAAGCAGGGTCAGTAAAGCGAGCCCGACAAGGAACCGGTCGCCGGCTGTTCGGCCTCCATCGTTGTGGTTCTTTGCTTCGGCAGTCCCTAAGACTGTGTGGAGCGCATTCGCTTGTGGGGCGGGCAGTCCACCAATGCCCGCACGCAGGGGATGTACGAGCATGTGCAGGGCTGCGAATGGGATCGCGTTCTCCGACTTCACACAAGCGGCTCGGACCGTGCGGACGTCTGGATTGGCCACAGCGAGCTCGTCCAGCAGGGCGGACTTCCCAATACCCGCCTCGCCCCGCAACACAACGACCGAGCTGCGCCCGAGCCGTGCCTGCTCCACGCACGTTTGGAGTTCAGCTAATTCGGTATCGCGGCCGAGGAGCATGATTTCACCTTACGCAGCTGACGTTGCTGTTCCCGTCAGGGCGGCGTGCAGCGCCGTCTCGGACTGGGCACCAATCACCCATTCACCACCGTCGAACCGGAGCGCTGGAATTGACCGAACGCCCTCGCGCCGCACGCTGTCGAGTTCCGCACGCACAGCCGCATCGCTTACGTTCTGCCACCGAACGCCGGTTGCTTCTGAAAGCCGACGCAACACGGCCGGGTCCGCGATATTGAGTTCGTCGGTGTGGTGCGCTCGAAAAAGCCGCTCCACCATGCGCTCGCCGTGACCTTGCGCCTGGGCGAGATGAGCTAAGCGGTGCGCATCGAGAGTATTCGACCACACCGCGCTGGAGTGCCTGAACTGCAGATTTTCCGCTGCGGCGAGTGACTCGATGCCCGCGATTGCGTCCTCGGTGCTGTTGCCGAACATGCGGCGTAAAACGTCACGCTTCGGCTCCCCGACCTTCGACGCTTCGGGGGCGAGCTGGAATGGCCGGAAGATTACGTCCGCTGTTCCCCCGGCCGCGCGGTACCGCGCCAGTGAACGCTGCAGGCGGTGAAACGTGAAGTAGGACCAGACGCAGGGGAAGTCGAAAACAAGCTCGACGCGCATGATGTCACCCGCCGTACGGGGCGCGAGTGCGGGCATCCTTGAGCGCACCGCCCCACCAGGACAGCTGGTCCAGCATCCCTTTGGCGGCGTGCGCGCATGATTCCACATCATGCGGCAGGCCCTCCTCGTCGAACTTGTCCCAATACGAGTGGAAACTGATCGTGTCTCGGACTGTCGTTGCGTGGACTTCGGCGAAAACTGTGCGCAAATGCTCAACTGCACGCAGACCGCCTCCCATGCCTCCGTATGACACGAAACCGACAGGCTTGGCTTGCCACTCGTCGCGGTACCAGTCGATCGCAACTTTGAGTGCTGCGGGGTAGCTGTGGTTGTACTCGGGTGTGACGATAACGAAAGCGTCAGCTTCCGCGAGCCGGGGTGCGAGCGCGGTGACCTGGGCTGGCTCCGGAGCGCCGAAATCGGTGATGGTGGTTGGCAGCTGGGTATCAACAAGGTCGATTACGTCGATCTCAAAGTCGCTGTGTGAGCGCGCTTGCTGCGCGAACCAGTGGGCCGCGGTCGGGCCGAAACGGCCGTCGCGAGTGCTTCCGACGATTACGGCCAGTCGAAGTGCAGACATGGGATTTCTCCTTGGTGTCGTGAGTGTCTTGCTGTGTCTTCGACGCTATTGCTCGCCACGTCGTGCGGCATCTGTCACATGACTGGGTTTAGGCCAGTCACTGACGTCGCTGGTACCTACAGTCATGTGACGGATTCGGGTGTGTTCGCGCGGAAATAGCGTCATTCGTATGACGACTTCAGTTACCTCTCCCGCGGCCCACGGCAGTACGCGCACGTCCTGGCCACCGATCATCGCGCTGGCACTTGCGATGCTGATCGTGACTTCAGAAATCAGCATCGCGGCGGTGGCTCTGCCGACGCTGGGAGCGGACCTCGGTGTGACACCGGCCGCTGCTGCATGGGTGCTCCTCGCGTTTGCGCTTCCTATGGGGGCCATGGCGATACCAGCGGGCCGTTGGGCTGATCAGGCGGACCCGCGCACGCTGTTTCTCATATCCATGGTGGGGACAGGGGTGATGAGTGTCGTCGCCGCTGCCGCACCAGCCATGTGGGTGCTGCTGGTTGCCCGGTTCTTGCAAGGCCTGTTCGGCGGCCTCGTCCTTGTTGTGTATATGCCGATCGTGGTCAAGAGTGCGCGCGAAGAAGTGCGCGGCCGCGCTGTCTCGGTGATCGTCACGATCATGACGGCCGGCGGCATGGCCGGAGCGGCGATCGGTGGGGTAGCGGCCGGGGCTTTCGGATGGCGGTCGGTTTTCCTCCTGAAGCTTCCATTGCTCATTCCGGTGCTGATACTTGCCGTCCGGTCGCTGCCGCGTACCGACCGGGGTCTCCCTGCACCGGGCCGGACTCTGGTTATGGAAGCGCTCCTGCTGGGCGGCGCGGTGAGTGCAGTGCTGCTCGCGTTCAATGGGGTAGCGGAAAGGCCTGCTCTGGCAGGTGCGCTCGCCGTTGCGGCCGCAGTCCTGATGCTGATGTGGAAGCGCCAGCCAGCCTCGGCGGCCATCATTCAGCTGATGCGGCAGCGTGCCTTCGGGTTCACAATCGCTGGACTGTTCTTTCTAGGTTTTAACGTCGCGTTGTTGGTGTTCCTGGTTCCGTATTTCGTCGCTGACGTTCTTGCGCTTGGACCGGAAGTTGTGGGCATGCTGATGCTGATCGAGATCGCGGCAATGTCACTAGTGTCGCCGCTCGCTGGGTGGCTCGCAGACCGTCACGGCGAGCTCGTGATCGCAGCGATCGGCGCTGCTCTGACGGTCGGCGCGACACTCATCATGGTCACGTTAGGCGAGGGCGCAACAACGTTCGACCTTGCTTGGCAGCTTGCACTGATGGGTGTCGGATTCGGCTTGTTCAACACCCCGGTGATCGCCGCGATTATGGCGGCTGCGCCTGCCGGTGCTACTGGCACCGCGGGCGGCATTAGCGGTACGACGCGAATGATGGCGTCGACTATCGCTCCAGCTGTGGCCGCGCTCGCCTGGACTTTGGCGGACGGTGGAGTGGCTGGGTTCCGCGCCGGTGTGCTGGTGCTTGTCTTCGTCCAGGCACTAGGTCTGGTTGCGCTGCTAGCGGCGCGGGGGCGAGGCGCGGCTAGCAGGCTCGCTTGATCCCGGATCGGGTTAGTGATTGCCCACCTCTCAGCGACACCAAACTGTCGCTGAGAGGTGGGCAATTAGTGTTCTGATTCGCGCCCCCAAGCGGCCGTTCAGACCCGCTGAAGTACCGCGTCGGCAAGGACCGGTGCGCCGCGCTCCACTGACTCGGTGCTCACGACGAACTTGCCGTCAAGTTCCCAGATCTTCGTGCGCAGCGTCTCGCCCGGCAGCACGATCCCCGCGAAGCGAGCGGACCACGAGCGCACCAGCGTGGGATCGCCGTCGAGTACCGCGTCTGTGACGGCTTTCGCGACGATCCCGTAAGTGCAGAGACCATGCAAGATGGGCTGATCAAACCCGGCTGCCTGGGCGAAGCCGGGATCAGCGTGCAGCGGGTTACGGTCACCGCATAACCGGTACAGAAGGGCCTGCTGCGGAAGTGTCGCTGTGGAGACCGTGACGTCTGGTTCGCGATCTGGCAGGTCAATCCGCTCTGACGGGCCCCGTTCACCACCGAAGCCGCCCTCACCGCGCGCGAAGATGCGCGATTGCGCTGTCCAGAGCGGTTCACCGTCCTCACTGGTGACATCGGTTTCCTGCACGATCACAGCCGCCTTGCCCTTGTCGAACACGTCTGTGATGCGGCTGCTGGCGGTGGCTTTCCCCGCGACGGGCAGCGGCCGGTGAGCCGTGACGGACTGACTGCCATGCACCACTTTCGCGAGATCGATCTCGATGCCCGGAAACGAAACCCGGGGCGGCTCCGAGGCTCGCATGGTGGCTGCCACCGTTGCGAAACTGGGAAGTACCCGCAGATCCTTCTCGTAGGCGTAGCGCAATTCCCGCGGGTCGAGCGGATCCGCGCCCGCTCCTATGCCCAGGTGGTAAAGCAGGACGTCGCTGGATTCCCATGAGAACGACGTTTGGCCAAGTTCGGCGCCGACGGCCACTGACGGATCGATAGGCACGAAAATCATGCTCCTTCTTCGTTGGTGCGGGAGTCGAGACCTAGTTTCCCAGCGAGGCGATGCAAATAGGCCAGCACGTCATCAGCACTGCGGTCAGGCATGCCGAAAAGGACTTCGCTGACCCCGAGTTCTGACCATTGGGCGAGAAGGTCCGGCTGTGGCTTTCCCGCTAGTGCCATGACGTGCGGCCGCCCTTGACGCCCGGCCTCACGCCACAGTGTGGTCAGCAACTGGACCTGATCGGCAATGTCGGTTCCTTCGGCTGGGGTGGTGATCCAGCCATCCGCCGAACGACTAATCCACCGGAAGTTCTTCTCAGTTCCTGCAGCGCCAACCAGAACGGGAACTCGGGGTTGCTGCATCGGTTTCGGCCACGCCCAGGCGGGCGCGAACTTCACGAACTCGCCTTCGTAGCTCGCCTCCTCCTCAGACCAGAGGGCCTGCATCGCTTCGAGATACTCGCGCAGCATTGTCCGGCGCCGTCCTCGTGGCACGCCGTGGTCGGTCATTTCTTCAATATTCCAGCCGAAGCCGACGCCCAGCGTCACGCGGCCACCTGACAGATGATCGAGTGAGGCGATGGTTTTGGCTAGCGAAATGGGATCGTGCTCGACCGGTAGTGCCACTGCACTCCCAAGTCTTACCCGATGGGTGACCGATGCCGCGGTAGCGAGGGCGACCCACGGGTCGAGAGTGCGCATGTACCTGTCATCGGGCAGTTCGGTGCCCCCGGTCGAAGGGTGCACTGCTTCACGACGTACCGGCATGTGCGTGTGTTCGGGAACGTAAAAGGCATGGAATCCGAGGTCCTCGGCCGCCTTCGCGGCCACCGCTGGGGTGATGCCGCGGTCGCTGGTGAAGAGCACGACGCTGTGCTTCATCGCGGATACCTGCTACTCGTAGCTGACGGCAACGTCATCGGTGACGGGAAGTGACTGGCAGGCGAGCACAATTCCGTCATCGAGATCCTCCGGTTCGAGCACTTCGTTGTGGAGCATTTTGACGTCACCAGAAACAATGCGGCATGCACACGCGCTGCAAGCGCCTTCGCGGCAGGAGTAGGGGGCGTCGAGGCCCTTCTCGAGCAGAAAGTCGAGCAGCTTCTTGTTGCGAGGCCAGGAAAACGCATGCTGCCCGCCGTCGAGGTCAACCTTGAGGGATGCGGGTTCGGCAACGCTCGCGGTGTCTTCAGCGTCGGTTTCGGAGGTGTCCTCAACTTCGAAGGGGTTGCGGGACAGAGAAATGAACTTTTCGATGTGGATACGCCGACGCTCGACGTTCAGGCTGGTGAGCGCAGCGGACGCCGCGTCCATGAACGCGCCGGGGCCGCAGATGAACACTTCTCGGTCTGCCCAGGGCTGGGCTAGCCCGGCCAGCTGTTCGACCGTGGGAAGCCCCTGAACGGTTTCCAGCCAGTGCAGTACCGTCAGCCGGTCCGGATGCGCTGCGGAGAGCTGGGTCAGTGCGGAGGCGAAGATGACGGAGTTTTCGTCACGGTTGGCGTAGATCAGGGTGACGCGTCCGGTTCCTCTCGCGAGGACTGATTTCAGGATCGACATGATTGGCGTGATCCCGCTGCCGCCAGCGAATAACAACAGGTCATTGTCGAGCGACTTGGGTGTGAAGACCCCTGCTGGGGGCAGCACATCGATCGCCATACCCTCACTAGCGTTGTCGCACAGCCAGTTCGAGCCATAACCGTCGCGAACTCGTTTGACGGTGACTTTCAGCGGCCCGTCTTCATGCGGAGCCGAGGAGAGTGAGTAACAGCGGCCCACTGATCCGGTCCGATCGCTCGGCACTCGCAATGTCAGGAACTGCCCGGGGCGGTACCGGAACCGGTCTGACAGTTCATTCGGCACGTCCAATTCGAGTGACCGTGCGTCGTGTGTTTCTGCGATGATTCGGGACACGCGCAACCTACAGAATTCAGCATCGGGCAGGTCCGGTTCTGGCAGGTCATTCGCGGTCATCTGGACCCACCTTGATTTTGCCGTCGGTTACCGCACGCGCAATGCTGGCTGCGAGGCGATCGCACGTGTCGAACAATGCGGTGCGGCCACCACCAGCGAGGCGTTCCGCGTAGATGGGGCAGGACTCGGCAGGGCTGGTCGTCCACTGGATGCTGGTGTGTTTCGGGCTGTGTTTCTTGACCAGCACTTCGGTGCCGCATGAGTAGCACTTCAGTGGCACGAGCCCGCCCGTGAGGAATTCGGCCCGGTCAGTGAGCGTCTCAGGCCGCCCCGCGGGCGCCCCGAACGTGGTGCACCCACCGGGCGCAGTGGAGTTCTTTCTGGCCGCGTTTTTCTTGGACGCGTTCTCACCCCTCATGCGTCAGACCCCGGACTCGGCCTTCTTGCGGGCAAGGTTTTCCGCCACTTCGGCTTCCCACACCTCGTTCGCCTTCGTTGTGTCCACTTCGAACTCGAAACGCTGCGTCATGTCTTCGGTGATGTCGTCGACATCGACATAGAACTGTTCGTACCAGCGGCGAAGCTGATACACCGGTCCGTCCTCTTCGCAGAGCAGCGGGTTATCTACGCGGGTTTTCGTCTTCCAGATGGCAACGTCTTGCAGGAAGCCCTCACCGAAGTTGCTTGCCATGCTTTTCGCGAGTTTGGCGTTCTGCTCGTCAGTGAGTCCGTCGACTTTCTTGGCGATGACGCCGTACTGCAGCATGAACGAGTTCTCAGTGATCGGGTAGTGACAGTTGATGAGGATGACGTCGACTTTGAATCCGTTGTAGTCGTTGTACAGGTAGTTCACCATCCACGAGGGCCCGAAGTAGGTGGCTTCGGAACGCAAATGTGAGTCGAGGTCGGCGTACTTGGTGTTCGCGAGCATGTCGGGACGGCCATGCGAATGCATGTACTGGGTCGCTACGTGGCCCTCGAAGACGTTCTTGAAGTAGGTCGGGAAGGCGAAGTGCACGTAATAGAAGTGAGCCATATCGACGACGTTGTCGATGAGTTCGCGGCAGTTCGCGCCTTCGATCGGCACGGTGTTCCAGGTCCAGTCGCTCCAGTCGTCGGAAAAAGCCGCGTCCAGACGGGGGATGGCGACGTCGTCCGATGGCGGGTTGCCTTCGGGGTCGTGCCAGACGAACAGCTGCTTGTTCTCTTCGCAGGTGAGCCATGACCGCGTTCGTGCGCGCAGTGGGACTCGCTTCGCGTAGGGAATGGACTTGCATTTGCCGTCGCCGCCCCAGCGCCAGTCGTGGAACGGGCAGGCAATCTCGTTGCCCTTGACTGTGCCCTCTGTGAGGTCACCACCCATGTGCCGGCAGTATCCATCGAGGACATTCAGCTTGCCGTCGGCGCTCTGGAAGACAACGAGTTTCGTTCCGAACGCGCTGATCGCATGCGGCTCGCCATCTTTGTAGGTGTCTGCGAGGCCGAGGCAGTGCCATCCACGGGCAAAGCGGGTGGGGACGTTACCCGAGTCGATGCTGCGGTAAGCCGTCATGACACTCCCTTTCGGTACTCAGTGAGTGTGTGGTGCTGTGTGCGGAGGATGTCTTCGATAGCGAGATAGGCGAAGACAATGGCGGGCCCGATCGTCGCTCCAGGACCCGCGTAGGTGTGGCCCATGACTGGTGCGCTCGCGTTGCCCGCTGCGTAAAGCCCGTCGATGACGGATCCGTCTGCGCGGAGGGCGCGGCCCCATTCGTCAGTGCGTAAACCACCTTTGGTGCCAAGATCGCCCGGTACGATCTTCGCGGCGTAGAACGGGCCAAAGTCGAGAGGTGCGAGACTCGGATTGGGCTTGTTCCGTGGGTCCGCGTAGTAATGATCGTATTGGCTTTCGCCGCGGTGGAAATCGTCGTCTCGTCCAGCTGCTGCGAAGCTGTTGAACCGCTCGACGGTTGATTTCAGTGCGTCGGACGGAACACCGATTTTGCCGGCAAGTTCCTCGACTGTCCGCGCTTGCTGGATGATTCCGGCTTTGAACCAGCGGCCCGGAAGCTTCTGCCGCGGTCCCACGCCAGCGAACATGTAGCGGTTGCGGTAACGCTGGTCGAAGATGATCCAGGCCGGGATGTTTTCGGCTGGGCCGTCGCCCTGACCGAACTTCCCACCGTACATCGCATGCGTCGCTTCAACATAGGGTGCGGACTCGTTCACGAACCGCTGACCGCGATCGTTCACCATAATGCTTCCCGGCAGCGATCTTTCCGACAAGCAGAACCAGGGACCACCAGTGAGCGGGATCGACGGGCCCCACCACGCATCCGACATGAATGCAACGTCGGCACCAGCATCTTGACCAGCACGGATGCCATCGCCGGTGTTGCCGCGCGCGCCGACAGTCCACTTGGAGCCGATCGGTTTGCGCTGATACTGCTTGCGCATCACTTCATTGTGTTCGAAGCCGCCCGATGCCATGACGACTCCGAGCCGTGCACTGATGATTTGCTCGGCGCCGTCCCGCTCGACCACGACCCCCACGACGCGGCCATCACGCTGTTCGAGGCGAACAAGGGGAGTGGAAAGCAGCAGCGGAACCCCGGCCTCGATCAGTCCGGCGCGAAGCGCGGCCGCGAGCGCCTGTCCACGTCCCAGGAGGTGCTGCCGCAGGAGCTTCGCGCGTAACCATCGAAGGCCGATCCTCAGCACCCGCAGTATCCCGCGTGGATTCCGTGCCAGCAGGTTCAGCCAGCGGAAGTCTGCCTGGGTCACGACGACATTCAATGGCGCTTTGCCGTAATCGGGCTCGAGGTTCGCGAGTTCAGGTCCGAGGCGCCGCCCATTAAAAGGCTTGGGTTCCACTGACCGGCCGTGCACTGTGCCGCCCGGGGCTTCCGGATAATAGTCCGAATAGTTCGGCACCCATTGAAGCTCAAGGGGTGTGGTGTCTAGTAGGAACTCCACCACTTCCGGCCCGCGGTCGAGGTAGGTGTCGATGCGTTCAGGTTCGACGTCGTCTCCGATGATGCTGTGGAGATATTCCTTTGCGGCTTCGAGGCTGTCCGGAACACCCGCTTTCACGAGTGCCTCGTTACCTGGGATCCACACTCCACCGCCCGAACGCGCCGTCGAGCCACCGAAACGTTCTGACTTTTCGATCACCACTGCGGACAGCCCGTGGTGTGCGGCCGCGAGCGCGGCCGTCATGCCCGCTGCACCGCTGCCAACGACGACGATGTCGAAGGCTTCCGCAGTTTCGGCAGCATCGATCTCCTGCATGGGTCTCCTCACGCTACGAGTAACCAGAGTCTATAACACGTTCCATTATTAGAGAAGAAACAGCGTGTGATCTTTCAAAGGCCCGCGCGCCAAGGCAACGATGTTCGATGCTTCTGACGTGCGCATACCTAGGGTTCGGCTCAGGTACCCAAACCTAGATCTCGACAGAAACAGTAACATGTTCTAGTATTGCTTCGTGCGGAGGAAGCTGCCGTACGCCTCCGCGCCGGTCAAGCGGCGCAAGGCTAAGTTCAACGCAGGAAGTAGGGCTTGATGACAATGCCGGACAATCCAGCCTCACGCGAGGTCTTAGAAGGCATCGACGAGCTACTACCGGTACTGCGCGATCGTGCGCAGGAGGCGGAAGAAGCACGCCGAATCCCAGACGACTCAATCAAAGCGCTGCAGGAGACCGGCTTTTTCAAGCTTCTCCAACCCGTACGATACGGCGGTTTCGAAGCAGCCCCTGAGACCTTTTACACCGCGGTCCGGAACATCGCGAGTGCCTGCGGATCCACCGGCTGGGTTTCCTCGATCCTCGGGGTTCACCCCTGGCACGTAGCTCTCTTCGACGGCCAGGCCCAAGAAGAAGTCTGGGGCTCAGACACAGACGTCCGCATCTCGTCCTCATATGCGCCGATGGGCAAAGCCACAGTCGTCGATGGCGGCTACCGACTCTCCGGCAAATGGAGCTTTTCTTCCGGGTGCGATCACGCCACCTGGGTACTGCTCGGCGGGCCCGCCTTCAACGCCGAAGGCGCGCCCGTCGATTTTTGCACCTACCTGCTGCCGATCAGCGACTACACCATCATCGACGTATGGAACACCGTTGGGCTGCGCGGCACCGGCAGCAACGACATCCTCGTCGAAGACGTGTTCGTGCCGCAGCATCGTGCACTTAGCTTCCTGCCGATGTCCAAATGCGAAGTACCCGGACAGGAAGTTAACCCCAGCCCGCTTTACAAACTTCCCTTCGGCTCGGTGCATCCAACGACTATCACCGCGCCGATCATCGGCATGGCACAAGGTGCCTACGACGCCCACGTCGAGCATCAGCGCAAACGAGTACGAGCCGCATACGCGGGCGAGAAATCCAAAGAAGACCCATTCGCCAAAGTGCGCATCGCCCAGGCAGGCAGCGAGATCGACGCAGCCTGGCTGCAGCTGATGCACAACATTAACGAGGAATACCGGCACGCATGCGCAGGTGAGAAAATCCCATTCGCAACCCGGGTCAGGGTCCGGCGCGACCAGGTACGCGGTACTGAACGAGCTATCACCGCAATCGACCGGCTCTTCGAAAACTCCGGCGGGCTGGCACTGAAATCCGGTTCACCCATCCAGCGTTTCTGGCGTGACGCTCACGCTGGACGCGTGCATGCCGCAAACGACCCCGAGCGTGCCTACCAGATGTTCGGCACCTTCGAGTTCGGCGAGCGAGTCACGGACAGCATGCTATGACTGAGGGTAGATACATAGAAGTCGCTTCCGGCCTTCGCCTGCACTATCACGAGGCCGGAACCGAGCACGACGAAATGGTCGTCATGCTCCACGGCGGCGGCCCCGGGGCGTCTGCATGGAGCAATTTCGGACGCAACATCCCCGAGTTCGCGAAGCGGTTCCGGGTGATCGCAGTGGACCAGCCCGGCTTCGGCCGGTCTGACAAACCGACTGGTCACCCGCAGTACTTCGCCCACAGCGCTCGGGCACTAGGCGGACTTTTCGATGCGCTGAACGTCGAGCGCGCGCACCTCGTCGGTAATTCCCTCGGGGGCGGCACCGCGGTTCGATTCGCGCTCGACAACCCAAGCCGTGCGGGCCGTCTCGTGCTTATGGGACCGGGAGGGCTGAGTCTCAATACTTTCTCGCCCGACCCGACTGAGGGCGTCAAGCATCTCGCTGCGTTCGCGGCGCCGCCAGGACCGAGCAAGGAAAAACTCGAGAGGTTTTTGCGTGTCATGGTCTTTGACCAGTCACTGATCACCGAAGAACTCATTGCGGAACGCTTCGAAGCGGCCCGCACACCGGAGTCACTCGCCGCTATGGCCGCGATGGGCAAGTCATTTACCGATCCTGAAACGTACGAGCTAGGCATGCTTTGGCGTGAGGCCTACAAGCTGCGTCAGCGGGTGCTGCTGATCTGGGGACGCGAAGACAGGGTGAACCCGCTCGACGGTGCGCTTGTCGCGCTGAAAACGATCCCGCGCGCGCAACTCCACGTATTCGGCCGATGCGGGCACTGGGCGCAGCTCGAGAAATTCGATGAATTCAACAGGATCGCGATGGATTTCCTCAACGACGCTCGCGAGGGGAGTGGTGCGTAATGGGCATACGTTCACTCGGTTATCTGCGTATCGAGGCGACGGACATGGCCGCCTGGCGTGAGTACGGGCTCAAGGTGCTCGGCATGGTGGAGGGCAGCGGAACGAATCCCGACGCGCTCTACCTCCGCATGGATGACTTCCCGGCCAGGCTCGTGATCGTGCCTGGTTCGAAGGATCGCCTCGCGCAGACCGGCTGGGAGGCTGCCAACGCTGAAGACCTCCACGATGTTCGAGCGCGCCTCGATGCACATGGCGTCCCCTTCAAAGAGGGCACCGACGAGCAGAAGGCCGATCGTCGAGTCGATGAGCTGATCACCTTTGAAGACCCGTCCGGAAACACGCAGGAAGTCTTCCACGGAGTGGCCTTGCAGCATCGCCGAGTGGTGAGCCCGTACGGCCACCGCTTTGTCACCGGCGAGCAAGGACTTGGGCACGTGGTCCTCTCGACCAAAGACGACGACGCGTCGCTACGGTTCTACCGCGACGTGCTCGGCTTCAGCTTGCGCGACTCGATGAAGCTTCCTCCACAAGCAGTTGGCCGTACCGAGAACGACCCGCCCGCGTGGCTGCGGTTTCTCGGCTGCAACCCGCGCCACCACAGCCTCGCGTTCCTGCCCATGCCGACCCCCAGCGGGATCGTGCATGTAATGGTTGAGGTAGAGAACTCCGACGACGTCGGGCTATGCCTCGATCGGGCGCTCCGACGGAAAGTGAAGATGTCCGCGACGCTTGGGCGGCATGTCAACGACCTGATGCTGTCGTTCTACATGAAAACTCCCGGCGGGTTCGATGTCGAATTCGGGTGTGAAGGACGCACCGTCGACGACCACTCGTGGATCGCGCGGGAAAGCACTGCCGTGAGCTTGTGGGGCCACGACTTCAGTATCGGTTACAGGGAGCAATAGCTGTGGGCGCGCCAGAAGTGGCCATCGATCCGCGCCAGTTCCGGAAAGTGATGGGGCACTTTTGTACGGGCGTCGCCGTGATCACAGCGTCCGGTGATGATGGTCCCGTGGGTTTCGCATGTCAGTCCTTCGCCGCGCTCTCCCTGGATCCGCCACTGGTGCTGTTCTGCCCCGCGAAAAAATCTCGATCGTGGCCGTTCATCGAATCTGCGGGAATGTTCGCTGTCAACGTTCTCGGAGATGACCAGCGCGACGTCAGTTCAGTATTCGGTGCGCCACGCGCTGACAAGTTCGATGCGGTGACGTGGCGGCCCGCCGCTAGTGGGGCACCACTGCTGACAGGTGCGCTCGCATGGATTGACTGCACATTCGAAGCTGTGCACGACGCGGGGGATCATTACATCGTTGTCGGTCGTGTTCTTGAACTCGGCGAGCCCGAAGCCGGGCCGCCGCTGCTGTTCTACCGGGGCAACTACACGTCCACCGCACCCGAACGGACGACGCCCGCACCGGCACGGGAATCGCTCGAGTCTTTCCTTACGTGGCCGTGCGGAGATGACTGGTTGTAGTGATGGCTCAGACGGTGCTGATCACTGGCGCTGGTGGTGGGCTTGGCGCCGCGGCCGCCAGCGAGTTTGTACGGCACGGGTGGACTGTCTTCGCTGCCGATCTGAACCCCCCACCTGGAGCTAACGGCCTGGTTCCCGTGAAAATGGACGTCACAGACACGCGTTCCGTGGACAGCGCGATTAGTTACGTCGGCGAGCGTTCCCCAAGCGGTCTGCGTTGCGTGGTGACGCTCGCGGGTGTGCTCAGTATCGGTCCGCTCGCAGAGATGAGCGACCAAAAGCTCCAGGAAGTGTTAGATGTCAACGTCATGGGCACCCATCGAGCGGTCCGGGCGACGTTTCCGCTTCTGCGCGCAGGGAGCGGGCGCATCATTCTCACGAGTTCGGAAACCGGCTGGCAGCGCGCAATGCCTTTCAACGGCGCGTACGCGATGAGTAAGCACGCAGTCGAGGCATACGGCGATGCGCTCAGGCGGGAACTCGCGCCGCTCGGCATTCCAGTGAGCATTATCCAGCCGGGTCCGTTCCGCACCGGCATGACTGTGTCGATCCAGGCGGAGTTCGCAAGCGCGGTCAGCAACGGGTCTCCTTTCGCTTCGCGGCTCCAGAAAGCCGGCCGACTCGCGGCTGGCCAGCACGCGAAGGCGAACGACGCCAAAGAACTAGCCAAGGCAGTCGTTGAGGTGGCCACAGCGCCCCATCCGCGGATCCGCTACTCCATCAGACCTGACCGCGCCCGAGCGTTGTTCAACCGGCTTCCGGTGCGACTTGCCGATGCGGTCTTGCGTCGGGCGCTCTGACCTGAGCCGGACTCCTCGTCAGATGGATTTCGGTGCATCTGGGGTGGGATAGAAGTTGTTTATCACCTCATCAATTTGAGTGCTTTGACTTGGCCTGCGTTTAGGCGGATTCTGTAGTTGGCCAGGTCAAATCCTGGCTTTTCGGTATGCGCGTAGGTGCCGTGGCGCAGGGAAGAGGCGAAGCAAATGAGCCCTATCGAGGACCCGCGGGACGACCTTTCTGTCACCCCGCCAAAGAAATGGGCCGCGGGTGCACCCGCAGTTGCGCACGCGATCGGTTACTCCTTGTCACAGACGTCGCCGGTGCGAACCGCGCTGACCTTGCTCAGTCTCAACCAGACCAAGGGCATTGACTGCCCTGGCTGCGCGTGGCCGGAGCCCTCCCATCGGCACCGGAACGAGTATTGCGAAAACGGCGCTAAACACATCAATGACGAAGCGACGACCCGGCGCGTCACCGACGACTTCTTCTCCAGGCACTCAATCGATGAGCTGGACGGGAAGTCTGATTACTGGCTCAATCAGCAGGGGAGGCTCACCGAGCCGATGATCAAACGGCCCGGTCGCGCTCACTATGAGCGCATCCGCTGGACTGAGGCGTTCGATGTGATCGCCGAGGAGCTCCGCGCGCTGAATACGCCCGACGAAGCGCTCTTCTACACGTCGGGCAGGGTAAGCAACGAAGCCGCCTTCCTGCTCCAGCTGTTCGCCCGGGCCTTCGGCACCAATAACCTTCCCGACTGCTCAAACATGTGCCATGAGTCCAGCGGCTCCGCACTGAATGAAACGTTGGGTACCGGTAAAGGCACAGTGTCGCTGGACGATATCTACGACGCGGACCTGATTCTCGTGGTCGGACAGAACCCGGGTACCAATCACCCGCGGATGCTCTCTGCGCTGGAGCAAACTAAACGCAATGGCGGGCATGTCATCGCGGTCAATCCGCTGCCCGAAGCGGGACTGATCCGTTTCAAGAACCCGCAGAATGCGCGGGGAATGATTGGCCGCGGTACGGCAATCGCCGACCAGTTCCTTCAGATCCGGCCCGGGGGCGATCTCGCCCTGTTCCAGGCGCTCAACCTGCTGCTGTTAGAGGCTGAGGACGCTGCACCCGGCGCTGTGCTTGATCACGACTTCATCCGGGCGCACACCACCGGTTTCGCAGCATTCGCCGAAGCCACCAGGAAGGTCTCCTGGGAGGACGTGCTAGTTGCGACCGGTTTGTCCCGGGATGAGATCGAACAGGTGCACCAGCGCGTTCTGGGCAGCAAGAAAGTAATTGTGTGCTGGGCGATGGGGCTCACCCAGCAGAAACATGGCGTGCCCACCATCAGGGAACTCGTCAATTTCCTGCTGCTGCGCGGCAACATCGGGAAACCGGGCGCGGGAGTGTGTCCGGTTCGCGGGCACAGCAACGTGCAGGGTGACCGCACCATGGGCATCTGGGAGCGGATGCCGAAGGATTTCATGGATGCGCTGGGGCGGGAGTTCGATTTCACGCCGCCTGAGCACCATGGCCTCGACTCCGTAGACGCCATCCGGGCCATGCGTGACGGGCATGCGAAGGTCTTTGTCGGCGTCGCCGGCAACTTTGTTCGAGCCACCCCCGACAGTCTCGTTACCGAAGATGCTCTGCGCCGATGCCGGCTGACAGTGCAGATCTCGACCAAACTCAACCGGTCGCACACGGTGTGCGGGGAAACCGCGCTAATCCTGCCGACGCTCGGACGCAGCGACCGGGATATGCAGGCGTCGGGAGAGCAGTTCGTCACCGTCGAGGACTCGATGAGCGAAGTGCACGCTTCGCGCGGCCGACTCGATCCCGCATCCGCCTCGCTCCTGAGCGAGGTGGCCATCATCTCGCGCCTTGCCCGGCGCACGCTGGGGCAGAGCGTGGCCATTCCGTGGGAGAAGTTCGAAGCTGACTACGGCGTTATCCGTGATTCCATTTCCCGGGTCGTCCCCGGATTCGACGCGTTCAACGAGCGAATAATGAAGCCCGGCGGATTTCGGCTGCCCAATCCAGTCAACGAACACATCTTCCGTACGCCCAGCGGCAAAGCCGTATTCACGTGCAACGAGTTCTCGATGCTGCAGGCGCCGGAAGGACATCTGGTTCTGCAGTCGCTGCGCTCGCACGATCAGTGGAACACGATCCCGTACGCCATGAACGACCGCTACCGCGGCATTCACAATGCCCGCCGAGTCGTCCTTGTAAACCCTGAGGACCTAGACGAGTTGGGTCTCGTCGATCGGGACCTCGTGGACATCGTCAGTGTGTGGCACGACGGTGTTGAGCGGCGCGCGGAGGAATTCAGAGTGGTTGCGTACCCCGCTGCCCGGGGTTCCGCGGCGGCTTACTATCCGGAAACCAATGTGCTCGTTCCGCTCGACAGCGTCGCGGACATCAGCAACACGCCAACATCCAAAGGCGTTGTCGTTCGGCTCGAGCCGGCGCATGCCATCACCTGAGAAGGGAAACGCGATATGGGCCGGTTGACCGCGCGGCAGCCCGTGCTGCGAATCCGGGACGGTGTGTGCTCGCAGCGCCCCGACACCCTCGCTGCTGAGGAGCCGCTGGAGATCAGGGTCGGGGGCCGTCCGCTGTCGGTCACGATGCGGACACCCGGGAACGATTTTGACCTTTCCGCTGGGTTCCTTGTAAGCGAAGGCGTGGTTCATTCGGCCGGAGACGTCGCCGCGATGCGGTACTGCGCTGGAGCTACTGCAGACGGCGGAAATACCTACAACGTGGTCGATGTTGCGCTCGCCCCGGATGTCTCTCCACCCGACGCGTCGCTCGAACGCAACTTTTACACCACGTCGTCGTGCGGGTTGTGTGGCAAAGCCAGTCTGGACGCGGTGCGAACAACGGCTGCGTGGTCGGTCGCGGAAGACCGGCTGACGATCGCGCCTGAGACGCTGGTTGCGTTGCCAGAGCGACTGCGGGCAGCGCAGAAGGTATTCGACAAAACGGGGGGCCTGCATGCTGCGGGTCTCTTCACGGCGAGTGGCGAACTTTTGTGTCTACGTGAGGATGTCGGTCGGCATAACGCGGTAGACAAAGTTGTCGGGCACGCCCTGACGGCAAATCTGCTCCCGTTGCGCGGAACGATTCTCATGGTGAGCGGGCGGGCGTCGTTCGAGCTCGTGCAGAAAGCAGTCATGGCTGGCATCCCGATGCTCGCAGCGGTCTCAGCGCCTTCGTCGCTTGCTGTTGACCTCGCCGTGGAGAGCGGGCTAACGCTGGTTGGATTCCTGCGAGGAAACTCGATGAACGTGTACTCAGGCGCTGAACGTCTGCATCTGCCGTTGGTCAACTGATCGACTGTTCGACGGCCAGGTCGAGTGCGCTTGGCACGTCAGCTAGTTGCGTAGTGCCGACGAGTGCGCGGGCGAGTAGTGACTCTGGCCCGCCACCGGCGAGCACGAGCCCCACCCGGAATGATCGCTGCGGCTGCGGCAGCGGGATGGCCCGGGTTCCGTCCGGCACGCCGAAGCCATGGAGCCATGCGTGGGGGATCACACTGGAGAGGCGCATCGCAGCAACGTGCGCATAGATTGCCGAGATTGTGTCAGTTTCGACAATGGGGCTCGCCTCAGCGCCAGCCTCCGCGAAGAAGCCGTCGAGGATGCGCCGATTCTGCATGACCGGCATCAACAGGCACAGCTGCTCCGATGCTGCTTCGGCCCAGCTGAGGGAATCTCGATCTCCGAACTCACCGTCGTGAGGCGTGAGGAAAAGGTATCGCTCCCGGTACAGGGGGACGATGCGGACCTTGCCGAGTGGCTCACCATCGATGTAGGTCATCCCCACGTCGATGTCGAAGTCACTGAGACCACTCACGATTTCTCTCGATGACATTGACTGGAGCGAAAACTGTACGTTCGGGTGCTGCTCACGCATCGGTGCGGTGAGCAGCGACGCGACGCTCAAAGCGGTGGGGATCGCTCCAATGCGCAGAACACCGGACAGGCCAGCGCGCATACCTGAAATCGTCTGGCTAAGGGCGTCCCGTTCGGCGAGCATGCGGCGCGCCCAGCGCAGAACTTCTTCACCCTCGCGAGTGAAACCCTCGAACCGCTGCCCGCGCTGAACGATCTGCACCCCAAGTTCGGCTTCAAGTTTGCGTATACCCGCCGACAAAGCTGGCTGCGTGACGTGGCACGCTTCTGCTGCATGACCGAAATGGCTCACGCGCGCCAGAGCCGTGAGGTACTCCAATTGTCGCAGCAGCATGAAGTCATGGATACCAGACGGGATTCACGCTATCCCACCTTCGCGATCACTGAGTCCGCATATCTGTTCAGGTTGTCGATTTTCTTCTGGAGCGGCTCGGTGTCTGGGCCAGTGATGTAGGGGATGCGGAACCCGACGATAACGTCGGTGACGCCTTTGTCCTCAAGGCGCTTGATACCGTCGACGGTGTAGGCGTCGAGTGAAATGGCGTGGATCTCGAACGGGCCCTGCTTGCCTTCTCGCTCGCGGATCTCATCGAGCTTCTTCAGCATGTGATCGAGTTCGTCGGCATCGCCGCCCGCGTGCATCCAGCCGTCGCAGCGGGTGACGGCCCGTCGCAGTGCCGCGTCACTGTGTCCGCCGACGAGAATTGGCATTGGCTCAGTTGGCACGGGCGTCATTTTGATTTCCTGAACATCGTAAAACTCGCCGTGATACTCGAAATAGCCACCATGCGACAGTCCGCGAACGATATCGATGCACTCATCCATTCGTTTGCCGCGCTTCGCGAAGGGCACACCCAGCAAATCGAAATCTTCAGACCACGGGGAAAGCCCGACTCCGAGCGACAGACGATTCCCAGTCATGTACGCGAGTGACGTCGCCTGCTTCGCGACGAGGACGGGTGGCCGCACTGGCAGTTTCAGCACGAAGGGAACAAATCGTAGTGTGCTGGTTACCGCGCCCATCGCTGCGATCAGAACAAATGGTTCAATGAACGCCTTGTCCTCAAGGAACTCCCGGCTTCCGTCCGGCGTGTACGGATATTTGGAATCGGAGACCCGCGGGTACGCGAGGCTGTCTGCCACCGTAATGCTCGTGTATCCGGCCGCTTCAGCGGCCTGTGCGAGCGGAATGTAGTAATCAGGGTTGGTCATGGCTTCGGCGTAGGTGAATCGCACAGTATCGGTCCTTCCTGGCGCTGGGCTGCGGGCGCTACCTGGCGCCCTGAAAACGCGAGCGCAGTGCCTTCTTATCGGGTTTGCCGAGCGGTGTTACGGGCAGCGAGTCAGTGAGCAGGACGTGCTTGGGTTCATGAACGGGACCTTTGCGCTCCCGCACGGCGGCTTTGATCTCCGTGATGACGCTCTCCTGTGAATCGGGCACGCCAGCGCCGTGGTTGTGAAGCACCACAACTGCGGTGACGGCTTCCCCCCATTTCTCGTCCGGAACGCCGACGACAGCGACCTGCGCGACGGCCGGATGAGTCGCGATGACGTCCTCGACTTCACGGGGGAATACGTTGAACCCTCCGGTGACGATCATGTCTTTGATCCGGTCGACGATGTACCAGAAGCCTTCCTCATCAGCCTTAGCCACATCACCGGTATGCAGCCACCCCTCACGGAATGTTTCTGCCGTGGCCTCAGGCCGATTCAGGTAGCCCGCGGCCAGGAGGGGACCGGCAACGCAGATTTCGCCAGGTGATCCGGGCGGAACAGGACGTCCATCCGCATCGAGCAACGCGGTCTTCAGGAATGCCGAAGGACGCCCGCACGACGTCAGCCGAGTCTCGTCATGCTCATCCTTGGCGAGATAGGTGATCGCCATCGGGGCTTCGGACTGGCCGTAGTACTGCGCGAAAATCGGTCCGAACCGGTCGATCGCGGCACGCAGACGGACCGGATTGATCGCCGCGGCGCCGTAGTAGACCGTCTCTAGCGATGAAAGGTCGCGCTTGTGCGAGTCGGGGTGGTCGAGCAGGGCGTACAGCATCGTCGGCACAAGCATGGTGGCGGTGATGCGTTCTTCCTCGATGGTGCGAAGCACCTCGGCTGGGTCGAACTTGGGCAGGACCACCAGCGATCCGCCTTTGATGAGAGTGGGAGCGAAAAAGGCCGCGCCAGCATGTGACAAGGGCGTGCAGATGAGGAATCGGGGCGCGTCGGGCCATTCCCATTCGGCCAGCTGGATTTGCGTCATCGTCAGGATGGACTGGGCCGTCCCGATCACGCCCTTCGGTTTGCCGGTGGTACCTCCGGTGTAGGTGATGGAGACGATGTGGTCCGGGGGAAGGTCGGCTGCCTCGAGCGGCAGTGACGTGTACGCGGCGGCGCACTCTGTGAGATCGCGTGCGCCGGTGTGTTTCAGCTCGCCGGGCACGGGGCCGAAGGTGACTATCTGGCTGAGGGTCGGCACTGCATCGAGCAGCTCGAGCGCGCGCTGCACAAACATTGGGACCGGGTCGATTATCAGGTGCGTGATGCCGGCGTCTGAGAGGACGAATGCGTGGTCGTCTAGGGAGCCGAGGGGGTGTAGGGATGTGCGCCGGGATCCGAGAATCTGGCCAGCCCCGATGGTCAGCAGGACTTCGGGCCGGTTGAGTGAGAGCAGCGCAGCCGGCGCGCCGGTCCCCATGCCCAGCGCGTTGAACGCCTGGACGTACTGGCTGATCCGGGCAGCGGTCTCCTGGCCAGTCAGAGTAGTTTCGCCGAGTTCGAGTACCGGCTTGTCACGATGCCGTCCGAGCGCCTGGATGAGGACGTGACCGAGGTGAACAGGCTGGCGCATCGTCTCAGCGGGCATGGGCTTTTCCTTCCTCTGTAGTGACGCTGGGCGCGCGGTACATCGTGACTGCGCACGCCCCGCCGAGCCCCAGATTGTGTGCGAGGGCCAAGCGCGCGCCCGGAACCTGGCGCGCACCCGCCTCGCCGCGCAGCTGCCACGTCAGTTCGGTGCACTGCGCGAGACCGGTAGCCCCGAGTGGGTGGCCTTTCGAGATGAGGCCGCCCGAGGGATTGACCACCCATCGGCCGCCGAATGTCGTGGCCCCTGACTCGGCGAATTTCCCGCCGTCACCTTCGGCGCACAACCCCATCGCCTCGTAGGTGATGATCTCGTTGATCGAGAAGCAGTCATGCAGTTCGATGACGTCGATGTCATCGATCGTGACAGCGCTTGCGTCGAGTACCTGTGCCACCGCGGCGCGGGTCATCGGGGCGCCGACAACGTCGATCATCGACTCCGAGCCGAAGCTTGCAGGTGTGTCGGTCACGAGCGTCTGCGCGACGATTTCGACCGCCCGGCCCTGCAGCTGGTGCGCCCGGGCGAATCGCTCGCTCACAACCACGACGGCGGCGGCGCCGTCGGAGATCGGCGAGCATTGCGACCTCGTCAGCGGGCCGAACACAGGTTTGTCATTTAGCACCTCCTGGAGGGTGTACCGGTTCTGAAACTGAGCGAGCGGGTTGCGCACAGAGTGTTCGTGATTCTTGACTGCTACGGCCGCCAACTGCTCCACTGTGGTGCCGAATCGCTGCATATGTTCGGTGGCCGCGTGGCCGAAGAACTGCGCAGTCATGGGGGCGTCACTCCAGCCGCGTGTGCGCTTCAGGACCGCAAGGTGGTGGTCGACGGTGGTGACTGCCGCGCCAGTGTTGCCTTGCATAGCGGATTTGGTCATTTGCTCAAAGCCAACCGCAAGCGTGACGTCCGCGAGACCGCTGCGCACCCATTCGCTTGCGAGCATCAAAGCGGTCGATCCGGTTGCGCAGTTGTTGTTGACGTTGATGACCGGAATTCCGGTGAGTCCCACGTCGTAGAGTGCACGCTGCCCTGCTGCGGAGGGCTGGAAAACGTATCCCACCGCCGCTCGCTGTACCTGTGTGTAGCTGAGGCCCGCATCCGCGAGGGCCCCGCTGACTGCTTCGGCAACTAGTTCCGGGTACGTAACCGGGCGGGCTCCGGGCTTATCGAATTTCGTCATCCCGGCTCCGGCGACGAAAGCGCGTTCACTCATTGCGTTTCTCCTGGTTTGTCGGCGCCGACGACCCACATGGCATGGAACTGCGACGCTCCTCCCATCGCGTGGCCAAGGGCCCAGCGCGCTCTATCAACCTGATGTGCACCGGCCTGACCGCGCACCTGCAGGGCGGCTTCGGCGAACCGCAGCAATCCGGTCGCGCCAGTGGGGTTGCCGCACAGCACCCCACCCGACGGATTGACAGGCAGTTCACCTCCGAATGCGGTGCGGTCGTCATCGACGAGGCGCCAGCCTTGGCCGACCTCGGCTAGCCCGGTGTTCTCGAGCCAGATTGGCTCGTACCAGCTGTACGGAATGTACAGTTCGGCAACATCGATTTCGCGCGCCGGTTCGGTAACTCCGGCTTGCCGGAAAACTTCTGTGGCACAGTCATTGCCGGCTTGCGGATTGACTTCGTCGCGGCCGGCGAAGTGGCCTGTTTCGGTGCGCCAGGCCATTCCGTGAATCCACGCGGGCGGCCGGGCTGTATCCGGCCGGTGTTCGTCGGACGTGACGACTATCGCGCAGGCACCGTCCGACGACGGGCACGACTCCAGATACCGGATCGGATCCCACAGCATTGGTGAGTTGCGAACTTCGTCGATGGTGATGTCCGGGCGGTGCACATGGGCGTATGGATTGCGGATCCCGTTGAGCCGGTGGTTGACCGCCACCTTCCAGCCGATGTGTTCAGGGGCGCCCGAGCGCCGGATGTACTCCCTGATTACGGGGGCAAAGTGCCCTCCTGCGCCCGCGCCGAGCTGCGCGCTGAACGGTAGCGGCCGCGAAAGTGCCCAGGTGAAGTTTCCTTCGGATTCCTTCGAATAGGCAACCACGAGAACCCGTTTGGCAAGTCCGGCTGCGACGAGGTGCGCGCCGTAAATGGCGGCGTGCCCGCCGACGCTGCCGCCGGTGAATACCCGCGTCACGGGGAGGCCGACCGCGCCCATCGCATCCGCAAGGTAGAGCTCGGGGTTCATCACGCCGTCGAACAGGTCGGGTGTTTTGCTGAGCACAACCGCATCGATGTCGGCGAAATCTAGCTCTGCATCAGCCATCGCCGCGGTGACCGCCTCCCGTACAAGCGCGCCAATGGTCACGTCGCGACGCTTGGCCTGCTTGCCCTGCCCGATTCCCACGACAGCGAGACGGCTATTCACGCACCCTCCATAAGGCAGACGAGATTGTGTTGCAGCATCGGGCCATTGGTCGCGTGGGCCAGGCCCCGGTCCGCCCGTCCGTCGAGGATGCGCCGCGCAACCTCACCGATCCGGATGAGTCCGGTTGCGGTGGTGGGGCGCCCCGCAAGTGGTCCGCCCGACAGATTGATGTGTGCATTTTTAAGTTTCAGCGCGTTTTCCAGCAGAGGTTCTTGGTAGCTGTATTCGGTGTGCAGTTCCGCGACATCAACGTCCATCGCGGTGAAGCCTGCGAGTTCGGCGGCACGTGCCGCAGCCGTCTGTGCTGAGACCGACTCGGTGAGGTTACGTACGCCGGGGTAGTGGGTTTCGATCCGGTGATCTACGCCTCGCACCCACGCTGGCCTGTCAGCCAGCTGCCGTGCGGTGTTGCCTGCAGCGAGCACAACCGCTGCCGCGGCATCACCCGTTGGTGCCACGTCGTGTGTGCGCAACGGTGTGGCTACGTAGGGCGCCGCTAAAAGTTCTTCGACGGTGTGGTGCCCGGCCTTGCACGCGGCAGCGTTCGTTGTGGCGTCGGACAGGCAGCGCTGCACCGTTTCGGCCATTGCGCGTTCGGTAATGAGGCCGGCGTCGAGCAGAGCCGCTGCCTGCAGTCCCGCAAGCGCGTCACGGTGTGGCCGAAGCGGTGTCAGTAGGTAGGGGTCAAGCTGCGACGGCATCACCTGGTCGAGGTCGGCGGCAAGCGAGCCGCGCCCGATGCCGTACACCAGCGCAATGTCGCCCTCACCGAGCTGCAGCCAGGACCAGGCTTCGGCGAATGCCCATGCCGCGTCCATCTCGACGTGCGACTCCGACACGGGCGGCCAGGCACCCACCGCATCGAGCGACTCAATGTAGGAGAACGTGCGTCCTTCGAAGAAGTCGTGGCTGCCCGAGGCGAAGAAGTCGATCCTGTCGCGGTCGACGCCTGCGGTGCTCAGCGCTTTCTGTACGACGGGAAGCAGGATCTCCGCCATGTCGTCGTGCCGGTTGGCCGGCAGGCACGGCGACTGCGCGAATGAGACCACTGCGACGTCACGCATCAGCGAGAAACCTCCGAGCTATCCGTCACCGGGCGGAAGTAGCGGATGCTGGCGAGCGAGGGCGCAAGTTCGTTGTCCGGCACCCACACCGGTTCAACTTCCATCCCGATCTGTACATCGTTCGCAGATACTTCCCGGATCAGGTGCATCAGGCGGGTTCCGGTGCCATGGACACTGATGTGCGCGACGACGTACGGCGGTTCGTACGCCTGTCCGGGAAAAGGGAAGCTGATGATGCAAAAGGTTGAAATCTCTCCCCGCCCGTCGAGCTCGTACGGTGCTCCAAGCCGAGTCAGGCAGCGGGAACAGAATTCCGGAGGGGGAAGATACGTTTGCGCGCAGGACGGGCACTGTCGAGCCAGGAATCGTTTGGAGGCTAGTCCTCTGAGGAATAGTGAACGGCCTTCACCAGCGACATAGGTGTATTCCATACGAAACGGGCTGGGCATGAGGCTGACTGGTTCCGGGAGCGAGGCCGTCATGACAGATCCTCGAAACATTCGATATCGCGGATCGTGCCCACACGGTCGGGCCGCCACCGGGCGCGGACCCGCATACCGGCGCGCATGCGGGTGATGTCGGCCCCCGTATCGATCGCGTGGAACAGTGAACCCACACTGCCGTCGATCGCGATCAAGGCCCACGCAAAGTCGTGCGGCAGTAAGTCACCCGGGTCACCCGAGTCACCTGGCCGTGAGTGAACCCAGGTCCACGCGGTCACGGTACCGACGGGTTGGAGTTCAACGAGCTCACCGGTTTCTGCGCCGGTCGCGGGGTCGAACTCCAGCGGCGGGAACAGGATGCCGGACGGTGTGCGAGCGCCAAACAGCCGCGCTTCCCGCAGTCCGCCGAGGAACGTCCCGGTCTTTGGGCCGACGGTGCGCTCGAAGGGGAATTCGATCGTGTAAGGCGCGGTGAGGCTGGCTTTATTGGCTGTCCCGGTCACTTCTCTTCCTTCTGCTGAAGCGTCTGGGGGCTGGTTCTTAGCTGGCGGGCCCGTTTCTCGTAGTGCGAACGCTCCGGCGTGCCGATCGCCTCGAGCATGGGCGTGTCCGCCCGCAGGGCATGCTGGAGCCACTCCGACAGACGGCGTCCGCCAACGGATGTCGCCTTCAGCACGAATCCAGCTTGGCGGGGAACGAAGACCTCGAAGCGCGGGTGCTCGAGCACATCGACGAGTGCGCGCGCCACTTCTTCCGGCGCTATCGGTTCGAATCCCCGAACGGCGATTCCGGTGGCGAGTTCGGTGTTTACGATCCCCGGCAGCACGCACGACACCTCGATACCCGTTCCGCGAAGCTCGGCCCGCAGCGCATCGGAGTACGCCAGCACGCCGGCTTTGCTTGCCGCATAGGTGGCCGCGCCGGGGAACGGAACTTTCCCTGCGATCGAGGCGACGTTGACGATGTGCCCGCTGCGGCGTGGCTTCATCCGGATGACCGCCTGTTTGCAGCCGTGAATGACGCCCTGCAAATTCACCGCCAGGATCTGTGCGGTCGTTGCGCTGGGTTCTTCTTCGGCGCGGCTGAGGGGCATGATGCCTGCATTGTTGATCAGGACATCGAGCGACCCGTGGCGCGTTTGCGCGTCGTCAAGGAAGCTGGAGAAACTGTCGATGTCAGCGACGTCCAGGGTGAGGGCTGTTACCGCCTTACCAATCGCTGCGGCCGTTTCCTCGGCAGCTGCCCGGTCTACGTCACCAATGACGACTTGTGCACCAGCCTCGGCAAGAGCTGCTGCGGTGGCCGCCCCGATTCCGCGCGCACCGCCGGTGATCGCGATGACCTTTCCGTGAAGCCGGTTCTGTCCCGTGTGCTCGCGCATGCGTGTTCCCCGATGTTCGCCTGGCTCCTTATGCTGCCGCAGCAATACCCCAACGGTAGAACACGTTCTTGTTGCGTCGCAATAGCTGCAGTGTATTTGTCCTGAACAAATGAGAACCAGTTCTATCTAGTGCGCGCAGGCGCGTCCCACTACTCAGGGAGCAGTTCAGCGATGTGATGTTGAGGCTGCCCGAAAAGCTGGCCACTTGAATGAGCGCGTTTGAAATACAGGTGGGCATTGTGCTCCCACGTGATCGCGATACCGCCGTGCATCTGGATCATCTCCGCTGCTACAGCCGCCAGCGTCTCTGTGCACGCCATCCGGGCGATGAGGGCTGCACGCGTGCTGCCTGGCTCGTGTTTGTCGAGCGCATCCCCTGCTTCGTAGCATGCAGCCCGGGCGGATTCCACGAGGACGTACAGGTCCGCCATCCGGTGCTTGAGCGCCTGGAAGCTGCCGATAGGCCGCCCGAACTGAACCCGCTCTTTCGAGTAGGAGACGGTATCGGCGAGTGCCTGATCTGCTGCGCCAATTTGCTCCGCCGCAAGCACCGCATATACCTCGTCGCGCAGCCGCGAAAGTGCCGGAGCGAAGTCGGCTGTGCCGATACGTTTCGCGGCTGCGTGCGTAAGGGAAACAGTGGCGAGCCGAAGTGTCTGGTCCATTGTGGGGGTCGCGGTACGCACGACCCCGGCCTCGCGGGGATCGACTTCGAAGAGCCCTAGCTGCGCGCGATCGCCCTCGAGGTGAGCGACCGCGAGCACCCAATCTGCGCTGTGACCCTCTAGTACGTACGCGGCAGTCCCCGAGAGGCGATACATACCGTCGCCGCAGAGTTCGGCCGTGAAAGCGACGCTGCCGGTTCGCCATTGACCATCGGCACCAGTCCAGGCCAGCGCTGCCGTTGCCGTGCCCTCCGCTATCTGGGGGAGCAGCCGACGTTTCGCGTCGGCGTCGCCGCAGTGCACGAGTGCCCGGGCAGCCATTACCGCGCTGCCAAAAAATGGGGTGGGTGTGAGTCCGCGACCGAGTTCTTCGGCCACTATCTGCAGCTCCCGGATGCCTGCTCCGAGGCCGCCGTGTTCCTCAGGTATCGCCAGCGCAGCAACCCCTACCTGGACGCACAGAGTCGACCACAGCTCGCTGTCGTAGCCGAGCGCGGATGCGGCCGCTGCGCGCGTCTTCTCGAAGCTCGACTTCCGTGCGAGGACGCTACGGATGGTACGTCCGAGTTCGGCGTGTTCGTGCTGTACGTGCGGTGCTGCCACTGTCATGCTGCTGCTCCTGACATCACGGCGCACAGCACCCGATCGCGGTGGAAAGCTTGTGTTCCCCACGTTGTTTGCAGCGCACGGACTTTGGTGAAGCACTGTCCCAGGTCGTGCTCTGCGGTGTAGCCGATCGCGCCGTGCACTTGCAGTCCCGTACGCGCCCCTAGGTACGCCGCTTTAGCGGTGGCGACACGTGCCGCAGAGACGTCGCGTGCCTGGGTGGCTGCGCCGGATGCGACAGCTACCGCGGCGCCGTGGACGAGCGGACGGGCCAACTCGAGCGCAGTCGCAACATCCGCGAGCATGTGTTTGATCGCCTGGTACTGCCCGATCGGCTTCCCGTACTGACGGCGTTGTTTCGCGTAGGCGACCGTGTCGTCCAGGATGCGCTGCCCGAGGCCAAGCAACTGCGCGGCCGATGCGAGGACGGCAGCATCGAAAGCGGCGCACGCGCCGTCGGTAGCAAGCCTGGCGAGCTGACGCTGCGGCTCGAGGCGGAAAAGCCTTCGCGCCTCGTCGACGGAACGCTCCAGAACTCCGGGCACGAACTCTGCCAGGGTGGCACCGTCGGCGATGAGGCGAACGTCAGCAATGTCGGCGTCGAGTGCGAAAGGCGTATGGGGCGGCATCGCAAGGGTCGCGACGCTCTCTCCGCGAGCGAGCGCCGGAAGCCACCGTTCGGCGAGGGTTTCTTCGGAGCGCAGCAGCATGGGGACGGCCGCGAACGATTCGACTATCGGGCCGGGGACAGCGTGGTAGCCGAGAACCTCGAACGCGACTGTGAGGTCTACCGCGTCCGCGCCGGCCCCATCGTGTTTCTCGGGGATGACGAGCGCGGAGACCCCAAGGTTCGCCAGCTCTTGCCACAGCTTGAGTCCAGGTCCGTGCTCACCGCCCGACCAGGATCTGATGGCGCCGGGCACGTCTGACGTTTCCAGTAGGTGACCAATGCTGGCCGCGAAGTCGCGGTGCTCGGTGGAAAGTGTGAAGTTCATTGATTACCCCTGGGCAGGCCAAGTAGTCGTTCGGCGACGATGTTGCGCTGGATCTGGTCAGTTCCGCCGTAGATCGGCCCGGCGAGGGCGAATAGGTAACCGTCCAGCCAGCCACTGTGGAGCTCCGCGGCTGAACCGAGGATGTCGAGCGCGGTCTCGTGCAGGTCGATGTCCAGGGCCGACCAGAAAAGCTTGTTGACGCTCGACTCCGGTCCGAGCTCGGCGCCTCGCTCGAGGCGGCTGACGGTGCCGAAAGTGTAGAGCTGGTAAGCCCGCGCGCTGATCCACGCATCGGCGACGCGGGCCGAGAGTGCGGTGTCCGCAAGGTCAGCTGTGTTCGCGGGGTCACGCCACAATTCGACGAGCCGGTCGGCGGCTTTCAGAAACCGCCCGGGGCTGCGAAGCGACAGGCCGCGCTCGTTGTTGGCGGTTGTCATAGCAACGCGCCATCCGGCGCCGGGCTCACCGATGACATCAGTGTCGGGGACGAACACGTTGTCGAGGAAGATTTCCGCGAATCCTGTTTCGCCGTCAAGCTGCCGGATGGGGCGCAGTTGCACCCCGTCCGCGTGCAGGTCGAACATCACGTAAATCAGCCCTTTATGGCGTTCACTGTCGCGATCGGAACGGAATAGCCCGAACGCGGCGTCCGCGAAGGCGGCGCGTGAACTCCAGGTCTTCTGGCCGTTGAGCAGCCAGCCTCCGTCGGTCCGCGTAGCGGTACTGCGCAGCGCGGCGATGTCGCTTCCGGCCTCTGGTTCTGACCAGGCTTGTGCCCAGATCTGCTCACCGGAGGCCATGCGAGGCAAGACGCGTCGACGCTGCTCGTCCGTGCCGTGTGAGAATAGGGTCGGTCCCAGCATGTTGATGCCGTTCGCGCTGACCCGTGGTGGCGCACCCGCCGCGAAATACTCTTCTTCGAAGATCACCCATTGCAGCAGTGATGCGTCGCGGCCACCGAACTCGAACGGCCAGGACACGACGGAAAGCCGCGCATCAGCGAGCCGCCGCTCCCAGGCGCAGTGCTGTTCGAAACCCGTCGCAGTGTCGTAGGATTCGCGCGGCGCGTGGTCGACGTTGTCCCGCAGCCAGGCGCGCACCTCGTCGCGGAAGGCGATGGTCGCAGCGTCAAGATCGAGATCCACCAGTTCAGCCCTTCTTGGCTTGTGCGGCCATCGATTTCGCGTCCTGCCCACCCAGGGAATCGCCGCCGGATACTTCGGCGTTGTGCGCGTGCGCGAAGTGGTGCAGGCCGAACACAGAATCCATGCCGCTACGCAGCCCCATCAAGTCCTCAGCCTGGTTGACGGCCTTCTTGGTCAGCGCGAGGCCAAAAGCTGGCATTTCCGCGATTTTCCCAGCCAGGGCGAGGGTTTCGCTTTCCAGAGCATCGCGCGGAACTACCCGATTGACCATGCCCCATTCCTTCGCCTGCGCGGCTCCGAACCGTTCACCCGTGAAGAGCACCTCCTTGGCTGCCCGGGGCCCGAGAACCCACGGGTGGGCGAAATACTCGACGCCCGGAATGCCCATCCGCACAACGGGGTCAGCGAAGAACGCATCCTCGGCGGCAACGATCATGTCGCACACCCACGCCAGCATCAGCGCACCGGCGATGCACGCGCCCTGCACGCTCGCGATGGTCGGCTTGGGGATTTCCCGCCAGCGGCGGCACATCCCCAGGTACACCTCGCTCTCGCGCGCGAAGCGCTGATCACCTCCCTCGCGGTCAACGTGGTCCCACCACATCACCGCCTTGTTGTCGTAGTGTACGTTGACGTCTCGGCCGGGCGATCCGATGTCATGCCCGGCCGAGAAGTGTTTCCCTGCGCCCGCAAGCACAATCACTTTCACCTCGGCATCCTCGACAGCGCGAGCGAAAGCCGCATCCAGCGCGTACGTCATCGCCGAGTTCTGCGCGTTGCTGAATTCTGGACGATTCATCGTGACGAGTGCGACGGGCCCCCGGCGCTCATACAGGACGACCTCATGGTCGGATGTGGGTGTCATGAAACCTCCTGGAGTGCTGATTCGCGCAGGTCCCGTTTGAGGACCTTGCCTGCAGGGTTACGGGGCAGCGCGTCGATGAAATGCACCTGTCGCGGGACTTTGTAGTTCGCGAGGTGCTTTTTGGCGTAGGTGATGACCTGATCCGCGCTGAGAGTGTGGCCGTGTTCGACGCGCACATACGCGCGCCCCACTTCACCGAGGCGCTCATCAGGGACACCGATGACGGCCGATTCTGCCACGCCTGGCAGCCGTGCGAGACACTGTTCGACCTCAGCGGGGTAGACGTTGAAACCACCGCTGACGTACATGTCTTTGATGCGATCGGTAATTTTCAGATAACCCTCGCCGGAGAGGGTTCCGGCGTCACCGGTGTGCAGCCAGCCTTCCGCATCGATGGCGGCTTCCGTGGAGTCGGGATCGTCCAAGTAGCCGAGCATGACGTTCGGTCCGCGGAGCAGCACTTCGCCCTGTTCGCCAGGTGCGCAGTCCGTCCCGTCCTGGACGACTCGAACCTCAAACGATGCGGCAGCGCGGCCACAGGTTGTGGCGACGGTTTCGGGGTGGTCATCTGGGCGGCACATCGTCGCGACCACCGCTTCGGTGAGACCGTACGCGGTGAGGACGACGCCGAATCCGAGGTCGTTTCGCATCCGCTCGACCAGCGTGACCGGCACGGTGGCGGCTCCGGTGACCGCGAGGCGCAGACTGCTGAGGTCGTGGCCGTCGCGGCGGGGATGTTCGAGCATCATCTGGTAAATCGTTGGAGCTCCGGGGAGTACCGTAATCCGTTCGCGCTCAATAATTTCAAGTGCACGATCCACGTCGAACGTCGCCTGCGGGTACATAGCGGCGCCAGTCAGGATGCAGACGAGGATTCCGGCCTTGTAGCCGAAGCTGTGGAAGAACGGATTGACGATGAGGTAACGGTCGTCGTGAGTCACGCGGCCGATATCTGCCCACGCGGCAGCAACACCAAGCGATTGCGCGTGCGAACTCATCGCGCCTTTGCTGCGCCCTGTCGTGCCTGAGGTGAAGAGGATGTCGCACACGTCATCCGCGGCGACGCTGGACGCTCGCTGATCGATGATTGCGGGGGTGACGCCGCTATCGGTCATGTCGTCCCAGTTCAGTGCGCTGGGGTCGGCGCCGATAGGTCCGTCAACTGGTATCCGGACGATCGTGCGTAAGGCGGGCAGTGTCTCCTCGAGGTTTCCAGCGGTGTCACGCAGCTGCGTGAGCCGGTCCGTGCCGAGGAACGGGCCCGCGACGATCAGGGCGGAAGCGTGGGTCCGCGCGAGGATGTCGAGTGCTTCACCGCCGGTGAAGCGAGTGTTAATCGGCACGAGCGTGGCCCCCGCCGTGAGTGCTCCGAGCGCGGCCACGAGCCAGTGATGGGTGTTCGGTGACCACACCGCGATGCGATCGCCCGGGCGGATGTCCCGCGCGATGAAAAATCCGGCGCAGTGCTGCACCCGTTCGAGGAGTTCACGGTACGTCAGCCGAGTTTCTCCGTCGATGATCGCGTCCCGGTTGGGGTGCTGTTCCGCCGTCGCGCGCAGTGCCGCGGGAATCGATCCCCGGTGGCCGAACGGACTCACTTTTTACCTCCCTAGCAAGTGCTTGGTAGAGTAGCCTACGGGCAATCAAAAAGTTTCGCCAGTAAGCCCGACAAGTAGCACAGGAAGGGGCCGGTAAGTCCATGGAATCGGATCCGGAGTTCAGGTCACGAGTCCGAGCCTGGCTCGATGACAACCTGGACGGACGATTCGCCCACCTGCGTGGACGGGGCGGTCCAGGACGGGAACATGAAGCCTTCGCCGAACGTGTCGAGTGGGAGCGCCACCTCGCGGCCGCGAGCTTCACCTGTATCGGCTGGCCCAAAAAACACGGCGGACTAGGTGCGAGCCTCACCCAGCAAGTGATTTTTTACGAGGAATACGCTCGCGCCGGTGCACCTGCAACCGTCAGTCACGTAGGTCAGGAACTGCTCGGCCCCACACTCATTGAGTTCGGCACGGAGGAACAGCAACGGCGGTTCCTGCCCGGGATCCGGAACGTCACCGAACTATGGTGCCAGGGGTACTCGGAGCCGGGCGCGGGGTCTGATCTCGCGTCCGTCAGCACAACCGCCAAGCGTGACGGGGACGAGTGGGTCATCACTGGACAGAAAGTGTGGACCTCGCTGGCACACGTCGCGGACTGGTGCTTCGTCCTCGCTCGTACTGAGCCGGGCTCCAAGCGCCATCACGGGCTGTCGTACTTACTCGTACCCATGAACCAACCTGGAATCGAAGTGCGGCCCATCAACCAGCTCACCGGTACGTCGGAATTCAACGAAGTCTTCTTCGACGGTGCGCGCACGGCCGTGGATTGCATCGTTGGTGAGCCCGGCGACGGCTGGCGCATCGCGATGGGGACGCTCGCGTTCGAGCGCGGAATCGCCACACTCGGCAAGCAGATCGGGTTCCGCCGTGAGCTTGACGCAGTCATCGGCGAAGCGAAGGTGAGCGGCGCTTACGACAACGCCGCGGTGCGTGACGCGCTTGCGCGTGCGTGCGTGCGGCTTGACGTGATACGCGCGTACGCTCTGCGCTCACTCGGCAAGGTCGACGCAGGTACTGCAGCAGCCTCGAAGCTGCTCTGGGCGAATTGGCACCGTGACCTCGGTGATCTCGCCTTGACGGTGCGCGGCGCCGCAAGCCTCACCGTGGGCGACGGCTACGATCTCGATGACTGGCAGCGCCTCTGCCTCTTCACCCGCGCCGACACCATTTATGGCGGCTCTAACGAAATCCAGCGCAACATCATCGCTGAACGTGTGCTCCAGCTACCCCGTGAGGTGCGTCAATGATTCCGCTCCCCAGCCCGCCATCCGGTCGTGACCTGCTCGCCGGCAAGGTCGTCGTCGTCACCGCGGCAGCCGGTACCGGCATCGGTTCCGCCGTCGCTCTGCGCTGTCTCGAAGAGGGCGCGAACGTCGTCGTCTCGGACTGGCACGAGCGCCGTCTCAAAGAGAAAGCAGCCGAACTCGACGCAGCCTATCCCGGCCGTGTGCACGCAGAAATATGCGACGTGACCTCGGAGTCTGATGTACAGGGGCTGATCGATGGTGCCGCCAGCCATTTCGGCCGTATCGACGTTGTGGTCAACAACGCAGGTCTCGGCGGTTCGAAGTCCATCGTCGATATGACAGATGACGAGTGGTCGCGTGTCATCGACGTGTCTCTCACCGGGACATTCCGCGCAACACGCGCGGCGCTTCGCCAATTCATCGCACAAGGTAATGGGGGAGTGGTGGTCAACAACGCGTCGGTTATTGGCTGGCGCGCCCAAGCGGACCAGGCGCACTACGCTGCGTCGAAGGCAGGCGTGATGGCTCTGACTCGATGCGCGGCAGTCGATGTCGCAGAACATGGCATCCGTGTCAACGCGGTCGCCCCGAGCCTTGCAGCTCATCCGTTCCTCGCAAAAGTGACCTCCGAGGAGTTGCTTCGCGATCTGGAGAAGCGAGAAGTGTCCGGCCGCGCGGCAGAACCCTGGGAAGTCGCCAACGTCATCGTTTTCCTCGCAAGCGACTATTCGTCATACCTTACGGGTGAGGTTATTTCCGTAAGCAGCCAACATCCGTGAGGTGAAAGATGCCCGCTTCGACCAAACTCGGTACCGGACGCCGGGGTGAATTATTGACTCTCGCTTGTCATCTCTTCGCAGAGAGAGGCTTCCAGGCGACCACGGTTCGAGATATCGCCGAGGCTGCGGGCATCCTGTCCGGCAGCCTGTACCACCACTTCGATTCGAAAGAGACGATGGTGGACGAGATCATCCGGACATTCCAGGATGAACTTTTCACCGAGTACGACGCCATCATGGCAATGGATCTGGGCCCGCGGGAGAAGCTCGCGGCCGTCATCGCCACCTCGTTCGAAGCAATTCACAATCATCGTGACGCAGTCGCGATCTACCAGCACGAATCCAAATACCTGCAGCAGTTCGAACGCTTCAGTTATCTCATCGAGCGCAACAAGCAGTACCGCGACATCTTGATGTCACTGCTTGCTGAAGGAGTTTCCGCGGAGGTTTTCCGCGAGGACCTCGACGTGGAAATCACATACCGCTTCATTCGCGATTCCGTGTGGGTCGCGGTCGGCTGGTATCACCCGGAACGCGGTCTCGCAGCGAGCGAAATCGCGGAGCGTTACCTCGGGATCGTGCTCGACGGAATATCCCGAAAATAGCCTGCTACATCAAGGAGATTCTTATGCCCGAAGCGCTCATCGTTGACGCCGTACGCACCCCTGTTGGGAAGCGCGGAGGAGAACTCAGCGCAGTACATTCCGCCGACCTCGGTGCCCACATCCTGTCCTCGCTTGTGGCGCGCTCGGGTATCGACCCCGAAACGGTCGACGACGTCATCATGGGATGCACCGACACGATCGGCTCTCAGGCGGGCAACGTTGCCCGAACGTCATGGCTGGCGGCAGGTCTGCCCGAGCATGTTCCGGGTGTAACTGTGGATCGGCAGTGTGGCTCCAGTCAGCAGGCCATTCACTTCGCGGCGCAGGCAGTGATGTCCGGTACCGCTGACGCCGTGATCGCTTCGGGCGTGCAGAACATGAGTCAGATCCCGATCAGTGCGGCGATGCTCGCCGGGCGGGAATATGGCTTCGATGATCCGTTCACCGGCTCCAAAGGCTGGGTTGAGCGGTACGGCTCGGGTGCCGTTTCCCAGTTTGAGAGCGCGGACATGATTGCCCGGCATTGGGACATCACCCGCGAACGGATGGAAGAGTTCGCGCTTGCGAGCCACCAGCGCGCCCTCGACGCGATTGATTCCGGCCGGTTCGATGCTGAGCTCGCTCCGCTCGGCGACTGCACAGTAGATGAATGTCCGCGTCGCGGAACGACTCTAGAGAGAATGGCTTCGCTCAAGCCCCTCGGTGACGGATCCCGGCTGACGGCCGCAGTGGCCAGCCAGATCTGTGACGGTGCTGCGGCCACGCTTGTTGTTTCCGAAGACTACGCAGCGAAGCACGGCCTGCGCGCGCGAGCGCGAATCCACCACATCTCGGTGCGTGCGGCTGACCCTGTCTGGATGCTCACCGGGCCTATTCCGGCGACACAAGTCGCATTGCGAAAAGCCGGATTGAGCATCGACGACATAGATCTGTTCGAAGTCAACGAGGCATTCGCCAGCGTCGCCCTCGCCTGGAGCGATGAACTAGGCGCGGACCCAGCACGTGTCAACGTCAACGGTGGTGGAATCGCGCTTGGCCACCCCATCGGTGCGACAGGCGCGAAACTCTTCACGACATTGCTACATGAACTCGAGCGTCGCGGTGGCCGCTACGGACTCCAGACCATGTGCGAGGGCGGCGGTACCGCGAACGTCACGATTATTGAGCGGGTGTAGCTGTTCGTTGCTCACCTGAGGGGGCTCCGGCCAATGCAGTTTGTTGTTTGCCCGTCTTTGAGCGACAGCAGTGAGTGGTGTCGCTGAGAGGTGGGCGGACAGTTGGGGGGTGTTGGTGCGGGGGCTGGGGTTATTGTTCGGTGAGGTTTTTGCCTGTGTCTGTGTCGAAGATGTGGATTTTTTCGGGGTTGAGCCAGAGTTGTGCGGGGTGGCCGGTTTGGACTTGTGATGCGGCGTCGAGGCGGGCGGTGATTTGGGTGCCGAGTTCCATGTCTTGGCCCATGTCGCGGGCGAGGTCGTCGAGGTCGCGGGAGTGGGCGCTTTGGCCGTGGACTCGGAAGTAGGCGTAGATGTCGGAGCCCATGGATTCGACGAGGTCGATGGTGACGGGGAATGTGTGGCCGGGGGTGTTGCCGGTGAGGGTGGCGTCTTCGAAGTGTTCGGGGCGGGCGCCGATGATGACGTTGCGGTCGGTGCCGGTGGTTTCGAGGGTGCGGCGGATGCGGTCGGGCATTTCGATGGTGCCGAGGTTGCTTGTGAGGGTGTTGTTTTCGATGGTGGCGGGGAGGAAGTTCATGGAGGGGCTGCCGATGAATCCGGCGACGAAGAGGTTGGCGGGGTGGTGGTAGAGCTGGGTGGGGGAGCCGACTTGCTGGACGATGCCGCCGCGCATGACGACGACGCGGTCGCCGAGGGTCATGGCTTCGGTTTGGTCGTGGGTGACGTAGAGGGTGGTGGTGCCGAGGGTTTTCTGGATTTGGGCGACTTGGGTGCGCATTTGGACGCGGAGTTTCGCGTCGAGGTTGGAGAGTGGTTCGTCCATGAGGAAGGCTTTGGGTTTGCGGACGATGGCGCGGCCCATGGCGACGCGCTGGCGCTGGCCGCCGGAGAGGTTTGAGGGTTTGCGGTCGAGGTGCTGGGTGAGTTCGAGCATGGTGGCGACGTCGTCGACTTTTTGTTTGATGGTGGTTTTGTCGGTGCCGGCGAGGACGAGGGGGAAGGCGATGTTTTCGGCGACGGTCATGTGGGGGTAGAGGGCGTAGGACTGGAAGACCATGGCGATGTCGCGGTCTTTGGGTGCTTTGTCGTTGACGACGGTGCCGTCGATGCGGAGTTCGCCTTCGGTGATGTCTTCGAGTCCGGCGACCATGTTGAGGGTGGTGGATTTTCCGCAGCCGGAGGGGCCGACGAGGATGATGAATTCGCCGTCGGCGATGTGGAGGTTGAAGTCGTCGACGGCGAGTGCCCCGTCGGGGTAGCGCTTGATGACGTGGTCCAGGACGATCTCGGCCACTGGGGGCTCCTTCGCGTTGTGGGTGCCGGGGTTTGGCTTTGGGGGCGGGGTTAGCCTTTGACGGCGCCGGAGGTCAGGCCAGCGACGATGCGGCGCTGGAAGAAGAGGACGAAGATGACGATGGGGATGGTGATGATGACCGCGGCGGCGGCGATGGCGGCGGTGGGGCGTTCGAAGGTGGTGGCGCCGGTGAAGTAGGACAGTGCGGCGGGCACGGTGCGTGAGGCGCTGGTGGTGGTGAAGGAGATCGCGAAGAGGAAGTCGTTCCAGCAGGCGATGAACACGAGGATCGCGGTGGTGAAGACGCCGGGCATGGCGAGGGGGGTGATGACTTTCCGGAATGCCTGGTAGGGGGTGGCGCCGTCCATTTTGGCGGCTTTTTCGAGTTCCCAGGGGATTTCGCGGAAGAACGCGGACAGGGTGTAGATCGCGAGTGGGAGCGCGAAGGTGACATACGGGATGATCAGGCCGAGCCAGGTGTCGAAGGTGCCGATCGCGGTCTGGATCTGGAACAGGGGGGTGACGAGCGCGATCTGGGGGAACATGGCGATGAGCAGGGACACGGCGATGATGGTTTTTTTGCCGGGGAAGTCGAGCCGGGCGATGGCGTAGGCGGCCATGGTGCCGAACACCAGCGCGATGAAGGTGGAGATCAGGCAGATGCCGATGGAGTTGATCAGGGCGCGGATGAATTCGTAGTCGGTGAAGATCTGCTGGTAGGACTCCGCCGACGGGGAGCGGGGCAGGAAGTTGCCGTCGTTGAGGGTGCCGGCGTCTTTGAGTGACAGCGATACGATCCAGATGACGGGGATGAACGCATACAGCAGGACGAGGATGTTCACGCCTGTCCACATGGCTTTGCGCTGGGTGGTTTCTTTCTGGTAGCTCATCTGCGATCGTCTCCTGCCCCTGGTGCCGCGGCCCCGAAGAGCTTGATGTATATGAACGCGATTATCGCGATGCTGATAAAGATCAGCACGGACATGGTGGACCCGATGCCGAGGTTGAGCCCGCGTATGAGGTTGTTGTACGCGAGGATCGACACCGAGGCGGTGTCGTTCGCGCCGGCGGTGAGCACGAAGATGTTGTCGAAGATGCGGAACGAGTCCAGGGTGCGGAACAGCAGCGCGACCAGGATGGCGGGTTTGATGATCGGGACGGTGACCCGCCAGAACCGCTGCCAGGCGTTCGCGCCGTCCATGGACGCGGCTTTAAGCAGGTCTTCGGGGACTAGCGCGAGCCCGGCCATTAACAGCAGCGCCATGAACGGGACGGTTTTCCACACCTCGGACAGGACGATGATCCACAGGGAGGACCACCGTTCGGTTAAGGGTGCGGAGTCCCCGGCCAGCCAGCCCAGGTTCTGGGTCCAGGCGAAGCGCCAGGAGAACGCGGCCACCACGGTCACGATCGCGTAGGGCACCAGCGCGGAGGTGCGGACCAGGCCGCGGCCGACGATGGTGCGGTGCATCACGATCGCGAGGAGCATGCCCAAAACGAGCTGGAAGAACGTGCCGATCACGGTGATGAACATCGTGACACCGAACGCGTTCCACCAGATCGGGCTCGACAGCACGGTGATGTAGTTACCGAGCCCGATGAATTCCTGATCATCCGGGGTGCGCAGGTCCGACCGGAAAAACGACAGCCACACCGCGTAGATCAGCGGGTACGCCGCCACGGCGAGCATCACGATGATCGCGGGGGCGCACAGCAGCAGGCCGAGGCGCCGTTCGGCGCGTTTGCCTTCGCTGTGGCGCTGTTTCGCGATCGCGGTGCCCATATCGGTGCCGGTGTCCGCGCCGAGCGCGGCCGGGCCAGCTGAACTCGTGGTCATGGCAGGATGCCCCTTCCTTCCAGGGTGTCCTGAATGCGATCGCGCAGCTCGTCAGCTGTCGCCTCAGGGTCAATCGCCGCCGGTGGTGACAACGCGGACGACACGATCGTGGAAATGTTCTGATAGAACGGTGTTTTCGGCCGCGGGACCGCAACCTCAAGCTGCTCAAGCAAAATCTCATACATCGGATACGCTTCCTGGAACTCAGGATCGTCATACACGGTGATGTTCGAGGGAACATCACCCGCATCTAGCGCGGCCCACAACTGATGCTCCGGATTACGCAGGCACATCGCGGCGTCGAAGGCTTCATCCGGATGCTCGCTATACGTACTGATCGCGTAATTCATCCCGCCGAGCGTGACGCTGGGGGTTTCGCCGGGCACCACTTCGGGGTATGTCGCGAACGCCATGTCCTCATAGACAGCGCGGCTCTGCGCATCCGTTTCCGCTGCCGAGCGCATCGCACTGAGCACGTACGGCCAGTTCAGACTGAACGCTGACCGGCCCTGCTGGAACTCAGCGAACACCTCGGGCTCCTGCGCGTTGGACAGTGACGCACTCGCGAGCCCAGAGCGGGCATATCGCTGGAGAAGCTCAAGCGCTTGCACAGTGTTCTCGTCGATGGTGGCTTCGGTGCTGTCCTCGTTGACCAGATCGCCGCCGAACGAGTTCAGCAGCGTGTTGAACCCCACGACCAGACCCTCATACCGTGCACCGGTGAACCCGATCTCGTAAATCTCGCCGCGGTCCCGCAGGTCAGACGCCATCTCCAGCATCTCATCCCACGTCTGCGGCGGTTCCGGGGTCAGCGACGGCCGGTACCAGAGAAGCTGCACGTTCGTGTGTTTCGGGATGCCGTACAGCACGTCCTGCCAGGTCGCGGTGTCGATCGGCGGCTGCAGAATGTCGGCAGTAGCGAGTTCCGCCTGCTCCGGTGTCAGCTCACGGATCCACCCCGCTTCCGCGAACTCCGCCGTCCACGTCACATCCATCCCCAGCAGATCCATACCCGAATCCCGCGACGCCAGCCGGCGCACGAACTGCTCACGCTGACTATCCGCATCCGCGGGCAGGAGATTCCCCTGAATCCGGTACCGGCCCTCAGCAGCCTCATTACACGCAGCAATGATCCGGTCAAACCCCACCGCAGCAGTACCGCCGTACACGTTGACAACCACTGTGTCATCCGATGCGCACGACGCTAAACCTACAGCTAGCGCCCCGGCCGCTGCCGCCGCCGTGACTTGCTTCCACCTATGCGAGCGCACTCTGTGGAACCGAGGTTCCATAACTTGCTCCTAAACGTTGAACGCACTTTCACATGCGAGTCCGGTGAGAGAAGGCGCGAGCACCGAGGGGGACTGGTGAACGGGGCACTGGGCTACTCGGGGGCAACTAGGTACTCCGGCTTCAGGCCGGACGGCTCTCGCCAGATCTGATATTTGTATGTGTCCTAAACCACGTAAGCGTTTGCGGAAAACGTTTGCGTTACTATATCCGGGACACCGCAGTCGCTGTCAAGGGTGGATGGAGAGAAACTGATGCCAAAGTCTCATGAGGTGACGATGGCCGATGTGGCCCGGGCAGCCGGCGTCTCACTTGCGACGGTGTCGCGGGTGCTCAGCAACGCGCCGGGGGTCGGCGCTGCTACTCGGGCGCGAGTACGCCGCGAAGCGGAGCGCCTCTCCTATGTCGTCTCACCCGAGGCATCCGGCCTCGCCCGCGGAACCACACAGCGGGTGGCGGTCTTAGTCTCGCGGCTTACCCGCTGGTTCCACGCATCAATGCTCGAAACGATCGAGAGCGAATTGCGGGCGGAGGCCATCGATGTCCTCATTTACCAGGTTGAGCACCCGGAGTTGCGGGCCCAGTTCTTCACCGAACTGCCCGCCCGTCGAAAGGTCGACGCGGTCCTGCTGATCGCGCTGCCGCTGGATGAACGCGAAGCAGAGAGGCTCGCGGATCTCAACGTGCACGTCGTCGTAGCTGGCGGTCAGATTCAGCCCTACCCCTACGTGAAGATCGACGACCGCGCCGCCGCGCGGAAGGCCGTCGACCACTTACTCGAACTTGGACATGAGCGGATCGCCATGATCACGGTCGACGACCCGGCCTCGTTGTACTGGTCTTCGGTAGCGGAACGCCTACAGGGCTACACGGAGAGCCTCGCCGCCGCGGGCCTGGAGGCTCGGCGGGATTACGTGGTTCGGCTTCCCTATGGAATAGAGGCCGGCTGCGAAGGCATGAGCCGACTCCTTAAGTTCGCCGAGCCGCCCACCGCTGTCGTCGCCTATTCCGATGAAATGGCGCTGGGGGCGCTCCGTGAGCTTCAGCGGAGCGGTATCCAGGTGCCGCACGAAATGTCCCTGGCAAGCTTTGACGGGCACCCGGTCGCGAAGCTATTCGGAATCACCACGATCGATCAGCGTGTCACTGAGCAGGCGCGGGTAGCGGCCAGGATGACGCTGGACCTGATGGCCCGGAAATCGGTCAGGCCATCGGTGCTGGTCGATACTGATCTCGTGATCGGTGAATCAACGGGTGCTCCGCGGCGCTAGCTGAGTCCGATCAGGCTGCTGAAGTCGATGCAGAGGGATCCCTGGCAGCCGGGGTCTTCTGGTGCGGTGTAGACGATGGTCACGCTGGGCGTGTCGGTACTTTGAGCGATCCCGGTGGAATCACCGAGGGAAGAGCCTCCGCCGCCTCCGCCGCCTCCGCCAGGAACGTTTGAGCCGCCACCACCCCCGCCGCCGTGCAAACCGCCGCCGCCACCGCCGCCCGCGGGGCCGGATCCTGGCCCACCCGTGCCGCCGATACCTAGAGCGCCACCTTCACCATCGCGAGCAGGGGAAGGAACTCCCAAGCCACCATCGCCGCCTGCAGAGCCGGTTCCGGCTCCGCCGCCCTCACCGGATGCACTGCCACCGCCGTTGCCAGCGTCGCCGCCCGGTGAGGAGCCTGCGCCGCCGCTTGCGCCCCCACCGCCGCCACCGGCCGCGACGATGAGCCGAGAGTTCAGATCGGCAGCGTTGGTGCGTACATCGGATGCTCCGCCCCCGCCACCACCGCCGGACCCTCCGTTGCCGCCGCCGTTCTGTCCACCTGCACCTGGCGAAACGGTCGCGCCGTCCACGCCGTTACTGCCGACGAACAGGAAAAGTGTTCCCGATAGGCCGCTCAGCGTGTTCGTGGCGGTCCCGGCCAAGCCGCCGGCTCCTCCAGCGACTCCTCCCGCGTCAGCACCGCTGCCTCCGTGCCCGCCGATGGCTGTGAGTTCCAGTGTGTCTACCCCAGCGGGAATCAGAAAGACGTGCGGCCCAGCAGCGTCGTATACGCACGTCACCTCATCGTCTATCTGCGTGCACTCGGTGGGCAACTGCGCGGTGGCGGTGGCGGGAAATACCAGTACTGCGGCAGTGAGAATGCATGCGCCGCCGAGGCCTGCGGCACTGCGGCGCAGCGAGGCCCTTCGCCGTCGATCGGTACGGATCATTCGCGGCTTCCCCATGTCGTTCTCCACATCTGTTCCGGACCCGGCGAGTTGGGCGAATGTGGATACGCTAGCGAACTGCTGCAACGAGGTGCGGTGAATGCCCGAAATTGACGCAGGAATGCTACAACACCGAGACGGGGAATCTGACGTCACTCCACCGTCATGTCGTCCTGCGACCAGTAGGCCCGCATGCTGGTGATTTTGCCATCGCTGTCGAACGTCATGACATCGATGGGATTGACAGTGATGGTCTGATCACCGGCCTTTGCGACCACCGTCAGCCCGAACGCTGCGCTGTCTCCGGCGACGCGCACACCCTGATGTTCGGCGGTGAGGTCTGCTTGGCACACCGTGGCGTAGAACTTCTCGATCGCGTCGCGGCCTTCATGCGGTGGCGTGCCCACCGGGTCTTCGACGACTGCGTCGGCAGTGTAGAGATCGGCGATGTCGGACGCGGAACCCGCGGTGAGTCGCTTCGCATATCGTGCGACGACCTCGCGGATCTGATCAGGTGTAGCCATTATTCATCCTTCCGTGAGTTTGCTGAGTTCCGCGAGCCGGATTTCAGCGTCGGTAATGATGCGGTCGACGAGGTCGGCGACCGTGGGCAAGTCTTCGAGCATGCCGACGACCTGGCCTGAGGCGAGGACACCTGCCTCGGTATTGCCCTCGACGAGGCCCGCGCGCAGCAGCATCGGCGTATTCGCTGCCATCATGAGCTGCGACCAGGTCATGTCGTTGCCGCGTTTTGTGGCTAGTCCTTCGCGGACAAGTCCACGCCAGGAGACGCCGGTGAGTTTCTGGAACCGCTTCGTGTTGCGTGCGGCGTGCGCGAGGCCGCGGACAGGACCGGATTGTTCGAGATGATTGACGAGGGTCGTGCGGAGCACGCGGTGCGGCATGCCATCGACTCTCCGGGTCACGACTGTGTCGTTGAGGCCGCGGGCGAGATACTCGCGCTTAACCTCCTCAGGCACGGTGCTCTCCTGCGTCAGCAGAAAACGCGTGCCCATTCCGATTCCCGCCGCACCGTATGCAAGTGCGGCGGCGAGTCCGCGGCCGTCGAAGAACCCGCCAGCTGCGATGACGGGGATGTCGACAGCGTCGAGTACGGAAGGCAGCAGGAGCGTGGTGGCGACGCCGCCCGTGTGACCGCCGCCTTCTCCGCCCTGAACGAGCACCGCGTCCGCGCCCCAGCTTGCGACCTTGTCCGCGTGGCGCGCAGCTCCGACGGACGGAATGACGACGATGCCTGCGTCTTGGAGTTTCCCGATCATGTCCTTATTGGGGGCGAGCGCGAACGATGCGACGCGCACCCCCTCGCGGATGAGCAGATCGACCCGCTGTTGCGCGTCCTCCGCGTCGGCACGCAGGTTCACCCCGAACGGTGCGTCGGTGCGACTTTTGGTTTCACGAATTGCTTGTGCGAGTTCGTCGTACGTCATCGTTGCTGACGCGAGGATGCCGAGCGCCCCGGCCTGTGCGGTGGCGGTGACGAGCCGGGGTCCCGCCACCCAGCCCATGCCGGTCTGCACTATCGGATGGCGGACACCCACCAGGTCGGTGAGGGCCGTATTCAGGGTCATGGCCGAACCTCTTTGTCACGCAGGCATTTCGGATCGAGGACGTCACGGATGAGGCGCAATTCTTCGATCGTCGGTTCACGGGTTTCGGTGAAGTCTGAAGTATCCAGCGCGAATGCCGTGTTTTCGGTGACTTCTTGCAGGGTGACGCCTGGGTGGAGTGACACGATGCGCATGGAACGGTCGGGTGTAGCGAAGTCGAAGACCCCGAGGTTGGTGACGACGCGGTGGACGTCATGGAACTTCGACGCGGCGGGCCCAGCTTTTTGCGCGTTGTCATAGCCGACGCCGGACACGACATCCACCGTGTCTACGAATACTCGTGGTGAATGCCGGGGAACCCAGTAGCTCGTCCGGTGATTCACCGTGTTACCGGGCGCGCCGCGCACACCGAGCAGTTGCCGCGTGGGTCGTGAGTGGTCGCCAATCGCGGAGATGTTCTGGTTCCCGAAGCGATCAATCTGACTCGCACCCATCACTACATGGCGTGTGCCGTGCGGGACGATGACGTCGAGCATTTTCTTGAACGGCTGCCAGCCTTCGATAACGTTCTCGTCAGCCGCGATGTCCGATTGCGGCGTGAGTAAAAATGCCTCACCGTCGGACAGCAGCAGATCGGGTTCGAAGGTCTGGCGGGCGAGCTTCGCCCCAAGTTGCGGTACCACTCCCATTGGGCTGGCTACGATTTCGCCGTCGCCGCGGAAAAGTTCCGCGCACGCGACGACAGCGATCTCTGCGCGGGTGGCGTCACTCATGCGGCTTCCTCCCTCAGTTTCGCAACCTCAGCCTGGTAGTTCGCTTCGTCACCGGCGAGGAATCGGTCGTGGAAGCTACGCCATGCATCGGCTGTCTTCGCGCTCTCGGCGTAGAGGCGCTGGAATGCCTCGTCACGCCCGTAGTCCGGGTAGCACGACGTGAAATGCGCACCGTTCGGCGCCTCGACGACACCGGTCACTGCACCGCGGTTCAGCAAGAGGGTCTGGACCGGTTTTCCCCGCGTGAGTTCCTCTGTCGGGATGACCTTTTCGGCTGACACGAAGCATCTGTCCGCGGCAAGCGCGAAGTCATCGTCGAAGTACGGGTCTGGGCCGAGGTATTGCGCGTTTCCGCGCATGTCGGCGCGGTTCATATGGATGAGCGCGGCGTCGAGTCGCAGCGCCGGCATGGCGATAAGTTCTTCGTCGCTGTACGGGGAGCGGACGGTTCTGAGGTCCGGATTGGTGGTGACGACGCTCGATCCCAAACCGGCGCGAATCGGCAGGAACGGCAGTCGCTTCGCCGCTGCCGACAAGCCGGCAGCGAACATTCCTTCGTCGTACTCGGTCACGCTCAAGAGTCCGTCCTGCCGTGCCTGGCAGAAATGGGGGTCTAGCGGGACCGAGTCGAGAGTGACAAACCCGAACACGAGCTTTCTGATCTTCCCGGCCGCAGCAAGTAAACCCACGTCAGGACCGCCGTAGGAAACCACCGTGAGGTCCTTTACGTCAGATCGCAGAATTGCGCGCACAAGGGCCATGGGCTTGCGCCGAGAACCCCAGCCTCCGATTCCGATGGTCATGCCGTCTTCGAGTACACCGGCGATTTCGTCCGGAGTCATGCGTTTGTCAGCCATTAGCACCCTTCGTTCGCGCGAGGAAATCTTGACGTGCGCCGTCGGACACACCCGCGAGATTCAGTTCAAATGTGAAGCCTTGTTCGTAGCGGTAACTGCGATGGACGGGCTGCGGATCGATCCCGTTGATCGCCTCCTTGGCTTTGCGGATGACGCGCGTATCTTTCTCGGCAATCGCACGGGCGACTTCGAGTGCTGCTTCGTCGAGATTCTCACGCGGGACGACGCGGTACACGGACCCGTGGTGCAGGAGTTGCTGCGCGGTGATGGTGCTAGCGGTGTAGTAGAGGGCGCGCATCAGATGCTGGGGCACGAGCCGGGCTAGATGCGTGGCAGCCCCGAGTGCGCCCCGATCGACCTCTGGCAGGCCGAATGTGGCGTCGTCAGAAGCGATGACGATATCGGCATTGCCGACGAGCCCGATTCCACCGCCAAGGCAGTAGCCATTCACGGCCGCGATCACTGGAACCCTGCAGTCGTAGACAGCGGAAAATGCGGCGGCGCAGCCTTGGTTGGCACCGATCAGTGCTGCGTATCCTTCGCTCCGCTCGATCTCTTTGATGTCGACTCCAGCGTTGAATCCGCGCCCTTCTGCACGAAGGATCACGACGTGGCAGTCAGGGTCGTTGCCTGCGGCGGTGATCGCGTTCGCGACGTCGAACCATCCCTGCACTGTCAGGGCGTTGACGGGTGGTGCGTTCATCGTCACCGCCCGGATGTGCTTCCCGGAATTGATTGAACCGACGGCTGATGTCATAAATACCTCCGCTAGCAAACCTAACACTTGCTTGGTAGGTTAGCAGGGTGCCGGTGAGACCGGTAGATGAGAGTTGGAGGTTGCTATGACCGCACCGTCCTTCGGGCTTGAGGGCGCCGTCGTCCTCGTAACGGGAGGAGTGCGCGGCGTTGGGGCTGGCATCACCAGGGCGTTTCTGCGGCTTGGTGCGACCGTCGTGTGCTGCGCACGCAACGAACCAGAAGTTCCCGTCCATGCTGCTGGGCGAAACGCCGAGTTCTTTCCATGCGATGTGCGCGACGATGCTTCCGTCGAGGTATTAATGCGCGGCCTCGTGGATCGCCACGGGACGATCGATGTGGTGGTCAACAACGCCGGTGGCGCGCCCTTCGCTCTGGCGGCCGATGCGTCACCGCGGTTCCACGAGAAGGTGGTGAGTCTCAATCTGCTTGCCCCACTCTCTGTTTCACAACACGCGAATGCCTACATGCAGAAGCAAGAGAATGGCGGTTCGATCGTCAACATCTGCAGCGTCAGCGGCACACGGCCATCACCAGGCACCGCCGCATACGGTGCCGCGAAAGCGGGCCTCGAGAACCTCACCCGCAGTCTTGCGGTCGAGTGGGCGCCGAAAGTACGGGTCAACGCGGTGAGGGTGGGGATGGTGCACACAGAACTCTCTGCCCTGCACTACGGCAACGAGAACGGGATCGCCGCGGTTGGAGCCACCGTCCCCCTTGGACGTCTCGCCGCACCTGAGGAGATCGGCATGTCCGCCGCGTTCCTCGCCTCTCCGCTTGCGTCCTACGTCACCGGCGCGGCACTCGAAGTCCACGGAGGAGGGGAACGCCCTGCGTTTCTGGCCGCAGCCACCGCAAACAACACACACCACGGAGGAGATCAATGAGCGGCATCGCCGACGGGCGCATCGTCATCGTGACAGGCGCGGGACGCGGTATCGGGCGGGCTCACGCCCTGTCCTTTGCAGCGGAGGGCGCGAGCGTCGTCGTCAATGACATCGGCGTCGCCGCCGATGGGTCAGACCCGTCCTCGGCACCTGCGCAACAGGTCGTTGATGAGATCACTGCTGCTGGTGGAAAAGCCGTCGCCAACACCGATGACATTGCGGATTGGGAAGGTGCACAGCGGCTTATAGACACCGCCATCGATACGTTCGGAAGTCTCGACGTCCTCGTGAACAATGCGGGCTTCCTCCGCGACCGGATGCTCGTCAACCTCGCCGAAGACGAATGGGACGCCGTGATGCGCGTCCATCTGAAAGGTCATTTCGCGCCAATGCGGCACGCCGCGTCATATTGGCGCAGCGAATCCAAAGCGGGCCGCGAGCGCGACGCGCGAATCATCAACACCAGTTCCGGCGCGGGGCTGCTTGGCAGCATCGGGCAGGGGAACTACTCCGCGGCCAAGGCCGGTATCGCGAGTCTCACGCTCGTTGCCGCAGCGGAGTTCGCGCGCTACGGCGTGACCGTCAACGCGATCGCGCCCGCAGCAAGGACCCGCATGACGGAGCAGGCGTTCGCCGACATGATGGCGAGACCAGGCGATGGATTCGACGCCATGGCGCCCGAGAACATCTCTCCACTGGTGGTGTGGCTCGGCAGTAGCGAATCGTCAGACGTCACAGGGCGGGTCTTCGAAGTCGAAGGCGGGAAAGTGTCGATAGCACAGGGCTGGCGACACGGCCCCGCGCGGGACAAAGGGGAGCGGTGGGCGCCCGCCGAACTCGGTCCCGTCGTCAAAGAACTGCTCTCGAACGCGATCGAACCTGAGCCCGTGTACGGGGCGTAGGTCCATGAACGACGTGTTCGCGCCAGCACAGCTCGGGCCTGTCAGGCTCCGCAACCGCGTGATCAAAGCTGCGACGTTCGAGGGCCGAACTCCTGATGCTCTGGTGACAGACGATCTCATTGACTTCCATCGCGCCGTCGCCGCCGGTGGCGTCGGTATGACAACGCTCGCGTACTGCGCGGTAGCACCGGAGGGCCGCACTCAGCGCGAACAGTTGTGGATGCGGCCCGAAGCCCTCCCGGGGCTGCGCCTGCTTACCGAAGCGGTGCACGCCGAAGGTGCGGCGATCTCGGCGCAGATCGGGCACGCGGGCCCCGTGGCGAACGAGAAGTCAACGCGTCTGCGTGCGCTGGCTCCGTCGCAGATGTTCAGCCCGCTCAGCATGCGACCAGTGCGATCTGCCGGGATCGGGGATATTCGCGGAATCATCGCAGCGCACGCCCAGGCAGCGCGTATCGCGGTGGAAGCGGGATTCGATGCGGTAGAGCTCCATTTCGGTCACAACTATTTCGTCAGTTCCTTCCTGAGCCGCCGACTGAATCGGCGGCGTGACGAATACGGCGGCAGCCTGGCGAATCGCGCGCGACTGTCGCGGGAAATAGCTGAAGCGGTGCGGGTCGCGGTGGGCGACTCCATCGCGGTACTCGCCAAGCTGAGCATGAATGACGGTGTCCCCGGAGGATTTTGGCTGGATGAGGCGATCCAGGTCGCGAAGTGGCTCGATGTCGACGGTCACCTTGACGCGCTTGAGCTGACGGCAGGCAGTTCGCTGCTCAATCCCATGTACCTGTTCAAGGGTGACGCGCCGATAGCGGAGTTCGCGGCCGCGATGCCGCAGCCGGTCCGGTTCGGAATCCGGCTCGGCGGTCGCGCGTTCCTCAAGACTTACCCCTACCACGACCTATACCTACTCGAGCAGGCCAGACAGATCCGGTCCGCAGTGACGATGCCACTTGTCCTGCTCGGTGGGATCACCGACCGGGCGTCAATGGACACTGCGATGGCGGAGGGCTTCGAATTCGTCGCGATGGCGCGGGCACTGCTGCGGGAACCGGATCTGATCAACAGGCTGAAGGACGAACCAACGACGCCATCATTGTGCATCCACTGCAACAAGTGCATGCCGACGATTTTCACGCGAACTAGGTGTGTGCTGGAGGGCTCGACAACATAGGGACTGCTCGTCGCGCTGGCGTCGTTGGCCGATTTCTATCCGCTCGCCTATGCGCGACAACCCGAACTTCGAAGCGCGGTTGTCGCTGCGAGGTGGGCCAGACGGTGTCGTCCTCAAAGAACTTGCAGGAGGAGCTTCGATCACCCCACGCGTCTCTACCCCGGATCGGGCTCCAAAGGTTCGTGACGATTACACCCGCATTCCGGGTGTAATCGTCACCAAACGGCGCAGGGAGACCGGATGAGGATGGTTACTCGGCCGGCAGCGGCTCACCGTTCCATTCAACGATTGACCAGCCATTCCGTGGGGAGCCTTCGAGCGTCACAATCCCGGTATTACGGAGGGTGTCCTCACCCCAGATGTCAAGATCGTGGCTGGGGTCGTTCAGTAAGGTGCCGATCATCACTGAAGCGGAGTGTGCGTAGACGACGCTGTTCTTGTTGCGGCTCTTGTGGATTGCTGCCAGCGCATCATTGAATCGGGACTGGAACTCCGTGCCGCATTCGCCAGGCGCGTCAAAGCATTCGTTCAGGTTCCCGTCGAGCCAGCTGCCCATCACGGTGAACAACGTTTGACCAGCCTGGTCATGCGTCATGCCGTCAAGACCGAATTGAATCTCTTCGACGCCAGGGATGACCTGGACGGTTTGGGAGAGTTCATCGGCAAGGTACTGGGCCGTCTGCTGAGCGCGAGGCATCACTGAGGCATAAACCGCGTCAACATCCCGGCCGGCGACCTCGGCGGCGATCTCCTTTGCCTGCTGGTGTCCCACTTCTGTCAGCACCGGGCCGGGTATGGAGGTATTGATCACCTGCGATGTGTTTCCATACGACTCGCCATGACGGACAAACGTGATCCTGACATCCTCGTGCGGGTTAGCCGCCTGAGCTGTCCCTATCCCAGTGACAATCGCGAGTGAGCTAGCGAGCGCGGCAGCAATAACTGCGCGCTGTGGTGAGTTGGTGTTCATCGACATTCCTTCCATTGGTGAAGATTTGGTTTATCGGGGGATGGTTCCGGTTGTCAGGCCGCCGTCACAGACCAGCTCCGAGCCGGTGCAGTACGAGGAGTCATCAGACGCGAAGAAGAGGACAGCGCGGGCGATCTCGTCAGCGCTCGCGGGACGGCCAGCGGGCAGGTCGTTCATCACCTTCTGGACGCCTGGGTCGGCGAGCCGATCAGTGATCATGGGAGTGTCGACCATCCCGGGGAGCACGCAGTTCACCCGGATGCGGGCTGGCGCGAGTTCAAGACTCGCGGTTCTAGAAAGGCCGCGAACCGCGTATTTTGAGGCAACGTACGCGGAGTAGCCGGGCAGTGCCTTGATGCCGGCGGTTGATGCGATGTTGACGATCGATCCGCCGGTCTTCATGTGGGGTGCGGCTGCGCGGATCCCGAGGAAAACCCCTAACTGGTTGATCTCGGCTGCCCGCATGAAAGCGTCTGTCTGGCTGCCCGAATTCAGCAGGGGTGTGGGGTAGTACACCGCCGCGTTGTTGACGAGTATGTCGAGGTTGCCGAACTCCTGGAGCGCGTACTTGACCGCTGACTCCCACGAGTCCTCCTGCGCAACGTCAAGATAGGTGAAGCGGCTGCTGGGGCCGAGTTCCTGCGCGAGTTCGCATCCCTCATCTCGGCGGACGTCGGCAACAACCACGCGGGCGCCTTCGGCGGTGAAGAGCCGGGCCTCGGCAGCGCCCTGGCCGCGGGCGGCACCACTGATGACCGCGACCCTGCCTGCTAGCTTGCCCACTGCTGGCTCCTTGAGGTCATAACGAGGCCTTCATAGCCCGCGGCTTTTACGTCGTCGCAGATGGTTGTGTAGGTGCCGAGACCGCCGCAGTACAGCATGAAGGTGCGCGGCTTACCTGGGATGTTCGCGCCGACGTACCACGAGTTCGCGAGCGGCAAAAGCGTGCCGTTGGCGAGTTCGGTGACGTGTTCGGTCCATTTCTCTGCCGCATCCCGCCGCGGTTCCGCCTGCTGCACACCGATAACTGAGCAATGGGCAATGAGGTCGATGATCCAGCTGACCTGCTGCTCGGAGGTCAGAATCATGTTGGCGAGCACCGCTGGCGAGCCTGGCCCGTTGACGATGAACATGTTGGGAAAGCCTGGGATCTGCATCCCGAGGTACGTCAGCGGCCCGTTCCGCCACACGTCGCCCAGGCGCATTCCGGCGGCACCCTGGATATCGATGCGCTGCAGCGTTCCGGTCAGCGCGTCGAAACCCGTCGCGTAGATGATGACGTCGAACTCGTATTGCGCCGCACTGGTGAGGATTCCACGAGCAGTGATGGCCTCGATCGGCTCATGCCGCAGGTTGACGAGTGTGACGTTGTCGCGATTGAACGTCTCGTAATACCCCGAATCTGTGCAAATGCGTTTCGCACCGATCGGATGGTCGGAAGGAATAAGATCATCGCGAGTTCGTGGGTCGCGGACGATATCGCGGATCTTCTCCTCAAAGAATTCGCGCGCGTACTTGTTCGCGGTGTGATCGATGTTCTGGTCCGGAAACGTTTTGCTGAAAAGGACACCACCAGTACGCCACGTCGCCTCGAACGCGGCACGACGTTCCTCAGCGGTGACGTCGGTGGCGTTGTGCGGGTGCGCCTGGTGTGGCGATCCGCCGCCGCTCATGCGGGAGGTGCGGCGCCGCTCCGGATACTCGCGGACGATGCGTTCGTAGTCGTCGTTGGTGAGCGTACGGTTGAACGCGGGCACGCTGTAATTGGCGGTGCGCTGAAAAACGGTGAGTGATTTGGCTTCACGAGCGACAACTGGAATGGCCTGAATCCCTGAGGATCCTGTACCGATCACAGCGACACGTTTACCCGCGAACGAAGGAGTGCTGTCGGGCCACTGTGCGGTGCGGTACACGTCGCCCGTGAAATGTTCCGCGCCAGGAATCGCCGGGATATTCGGCGTGGACAGGGACCCGGTTGCGAAGATGATGTTTCGGGCCCGATACTCCCTCCCCGACGAAGCCTGAACGATCCAGGCTGAGCGATGTTCATCGAACCGTGCCTGCTCGACTCGCTCACCAAAACGAATGTGGGGGAGGAGATCAAACCGCTGTGCGACATGGTTGAGGTAGGACAGGATCTCGGGCTGGGTCGCGTAACGCTCGCTCCACCGCCACTCGCGCTGCAGCTCCTCATCGAACGAGTACGAGTAGTCGATGCTTTCGACATCGCAGCGGCAGCCTGGATACCGGTTGTAGTACCACGTCCCGCCAACACCATCACCGGCCTCGAGGCACACGACGTTGAGTTGTGTCTGGCGGGCAGTGTGAATGGCGTAAAGGCCCGCAACACCGGCTCCCACGACGAGAACGTCGTATACACCGTCTCGGTGCTTACGCATGGTCATCACTTCCTAACAAGGTGGGCTTGGCTGATTAGCGCTGCGATGTCACGCCACAGCAGCTCCCGAGCCGAATCCGCGGCGCGCAGCGAGAGAATCGTGGCGAAACCGTGGAACAGGTCTGGATAACGCCGGTGAATGACGAGAACTCCTGCTGTGGAAAGCATTTCGGCGTAGTAGATGCCCTCATCGCTAAGCGGATCCAGACCGGCGGTGACGACGATGGCGGGCGGCAACTCCGAGTGGTCTGGCGCGCGCAGCGGTGCGACGTGGTGTTCCGGAATGGGAAGCGACCAGTCAGGCAGATACTGCTGCCAGTACCACCGCATCGCTTCGGCGGTGTTGAAGAACCCCGTCCCGAAACGTTCAAAGCTCGACGTGCTGCACGACGGATCGATCACCGGATACAGCAGAATTTGCCCCGCAACATGTGGGCCGCCACGCTCGGTGGCGATCATGCACGCGACAGCAGCAAGGTTCCCGCCCGCGCTATCACCAGCCACGAGGATGCGCTCCCGGTCGCCACCGATCCGGTCCGCGTTCTCGGACGCCCACATCAGAGCGGTCCACGCATCTTCGGCAGCTGTGGGGGCCTTGTGTTCCGGCGCGCGCCGGTATCCGACTGACAGGACGATCGCGTTCGTGCCACGGGACAGCTCGCGGCAGAAACCGTCGTGGCTGTCGATATCACAGAACACGAACCCGCCGCCGTGCAGAAAGACCACGACAGGCAGCTGGTGCCCTTCGGCACTATGAGGCACATAGAGCCGCACCGGAATGGGCCCGCCGTCGCCAGGAATCTGGAAGTCCTCAGACCGCTCTACCGCGTCAAAGTTGGTGACTGGCACCCGCCGAGCCGCGACGGCCGCGCGGGCTTGCTGTGCCGTCATCTCCTCGACCCGGGGGAAATGAGTGTTCAGGGAGTCGAGGACGGTCTGTATTTCGTGATCAAGCACTGTTACCTCCGTGGGGGTCAAGCTGTTTCGCGCACGCGTTGCGGAAACGTGTCGACTGTTTCGAGCGTCTGCACACCGAGGTCGGTGAGAATCTGCGCTGTCACGGCGTCGGATGCTTCGCCACCCGAGCGCAGGTAGAGCACAACGCCGCGGCCGTGGCCCGCAATAATGCTCATCGCGTCGTGCAATCGAGACCTGCAGTCGCATTCGAGTGAACCGAAGATGTCGCCTGCGGCGCATTCGCGGTGAACGTAGACGAGTACTTCGCCAGCACCGAACGGGGTGTCCCCGCATACAAGTGCGATGTGCTCTGAGCCGTCCGTGATGCTGCGGTATCCAATGGCCCGGAACTCACCGCACTCCGTCGGAAGCCGTGCGGAAGTGACTCGTTCCAACCATGTTTCACGGTCCCGCCGCCACGCTGCGACGTCCGCAATCGACACCGTGCGGAGGCCGTGCTCAGCCGCAAAGCTGCGCGCCTCCACTGAATTCGCAAGCTGGTGGGGATCTGCTGTGCTGACAAGCTCTGTGATGACGCCACAGGGCTGTAGACCGGCCAGCCGGGCGAGGTCAGCGGCTGCTTCCGCAGGTCCACACCGAGCGAGCACGCCGCCGCCATGTGCGCGTTCGACTACCACGTGCCCAGGCCGAGTGAGATCGTCTGGTTGTGTCGCCGGAGAGGCCAGCATCCGGATTGTGGTGGCTCGATCGGCCGCGGAAATACCCGTGCCGACCCCGTGGGCCGCGTCGACGCTGACAGCGTACTGAGGTGCCTGCGTTTTTGAAGCCGACTGGCAGACTGGGGGCAGCCCGAGACGATCGCACGTGTCCCCGTTCAGCGCGACCCGCAGGTACCCGGGGGAGTGGCGTACTGCGAACGCAACCGCAGAAGTGGTCGCGAGTTCCGCAGCGAACACGAGAAAGCCCGTGTCGCTGACGCTTTCACTGTCGAGCACTACTACTGCATGGCCGGCCGCGATGCTGTTGACCGCATTCTGAATGTCGGGGGTGTTCATGGCTAGCCCTTCATCGCTGCTGGGCCTGCGGAACTGCGCTGCTCACTCAGCCCCACGGCGATCTCGATGAGCTGGTCCTCCGCGCCGCCGATAAGCGCCCTTCTGCCCGCCTCGACGAGAATCTCCGACCCGGAAACCCCATAACGATCGGCAAGCGAATCCGCGTGCTTCAGGAAGCTCGAGTACACACCGGCGTACCCCATCATCAGTTCCATCCGGCCGAGTCGGCATTCCTCGTCCATGATGGGGAGGACGATGTCTTCCGCGGCATCAGCGATCGCGAAAACATCAATGCCGGTGAGTATTCCGAGTTTTTCGCAGACTGCGGCGAATGCCTCGAGTGGCGTGTTCCCAGCGCCCGCGCCGAACCGGCGAACCGACCCGTCGATCTGCGCCGCGCCAGCCCGGACCGCAGCGATGCTGTTCGCAACGCCGAGACCGAGGTTCTCGTGACCGTGAAATCCCACCTGCGCATCGGCACCCAGTTCGGCAACAAGGGCCGCGACACGGTCGCTGGTCTGCTCGAGGATGAGCGCGCCCGCTGAGTCGACGACGTACACGCACTGGCACCCCGCGTCAGCCATGGTGCGAGCCTGGCCCGCGAGCTTCTCCGGTGGCTGAGTGTGCGACATCATCAAGAAGCCAACAGTTTCGAGCCCCAGTTCACGGGCCGCGCCGAAATGCTGCACCGACGTGTCAGCCTCGGTGCAGTGCGTCGCAATCCGGCAAATGGCCGCGCCGTTGTCGTACGCAGCTTTGATGTCATCCTTCGTGCCGACGCCCGGCAGCATCAGGAACGCGATCTTCGCGCGCTCCGCAGTCTCAACCGCGGTGCGAATGAGGTCGAGTTCCGGCGTGGCTGAGAAGCCGTAGTTGAACGACGATCCGCCGAGGCCATCACCGTGCGCGACCTCGATGACTGGTACGCCCGATTGGTCAAGGGCGTGGACAATTTTCCGGACGTCATTGACCGAGAATTGATGTCGCTTGGCGTGGGAGCCGTCGCGCAGTGACGAGTCAGTGATCCGGATTGACCGACTAGACATGTCGGTTCGCCTCCTTCCGGCGCGCGAAGACTTCCCCGAGCTGAGCTGCCGCTGCGGTCATGATGTCGAGGTTTCCCGCGTAGGACGGCAGAAAGTCTCCTGCCCCTTCGACTTCGAGAAAGACTGCGACGCGGGCCATTCCGCCGCTGATCGCTGTAGGGGCATCGAACTGGGGCTCGGTGCGGAGCCGGTAGCCGGGCACGTACTGCGCGACCTCGGCGACCATGTTCACAATCGACTCGCCGATCTGCTGCTGGTCTGCGTCGGGAGGAATCGAGCAGAAGACGGTGTCTCGCATGAGCACTGGAGGCTCAGCGGGGTTGAGGATGATGATTGCCTTGCCGCGCTTCGCCCCGCCGATCGTTTCCAGCCCGCGAGCTGTCGTTTTCGTGAACTCGTCAATGTTGGCGCGCGTGCCAGGACCAGCTGAAAGCGATGCCACTGAGGCGACGATCTCTGCGTAGTCAACGGGCACGACGCGCGACACCGCGGCCACGATCGGAATGGTGGCCTGCCCGCCACAGGTGATGAGGTTGACGTTCGGAGCGTCCAGATGCTCTTCCAGATTCACCGAGGGGATGACGGCCGGACCGACCGCTGCGGGCGTGAGATCGATCGCGCGGATGCCCAGTTCGGCGTACTTCGGGGCCGCTGCACGGTGCACGTACGCGGTTGTCGCCTCGAAGACGAGATCAGGTTGTTCCGGCTGGTTCAGCAGCCAGTCGATCCCTTCATGACTCACGTCCAGTCCGGCCTTCGCGGCCCGCTTGAGGCCGGGGCTTTCCGAGTCGACGCCCACCATGTATCGCGGGGTTATGACATCATTGCGCAGAAGTTTGTAAAGCAGGTCGGTCCCGATATTTCCGGGGCCGACGATTGCCGCTGTAACCATCGGATTTCCTTAGACGAAAGAGAGTGATACGGCGCCGAGTTCGGAGAACTTCGCCGTAAAGCGAGCACCTGGGTGGACGTCGATTGCACGTGTGCATGACCCCGGCAGTACGAGGTGTCCCGCACGCAGCCGGACTCCGTACGGAGCTACCTTGCGGGCGAGCCACGCGACCGATGTGGCGGGGTTCCCGAGGACCGCGTCCGACCTGCCCGCGGCGACCACTTCGTCACCCCGGAAAAGGCTGGCGTCGATCATGGTGAGGTCGATCCCGTCCACCGGGGCGCCTTCCCCGATGGCGTAGCCGGCTGAGGAAGCGTTGTCGGCGATCGTGTCCGCGATGGTGATCCGCCAGTCACGGATGCGGCTGTCGATGAGCTCGAGCGCCGGTACCACCCGTTCGGTGGCGGCGAGGACGTCGTACTCGGTGCACTCTTCCCCTGGAAGGTCCGCGCCGAGCACGAACCCGATTTCGACTTCCACCCGGGGATAGCAGTACTGGCTGAGGTCTACGGGCACGTTCTCGTCGAGTTCCATCGAGCTGAGTAGATGACCGTAGTCGGGTTCATCGACGCCCATCATCTGCTGCATGACCACCGATGACAGACCCACCTTATGCCCACGAATCTGATCACCCGCGGCGAGCTTACGACGGATATTCACCAGTTGGATCTCGTATGCGTCGTCAACCCCGATACCGGGGAACGAATCGGTGAGAGGTGCGATTGGGCGGCTCTGTGATTCCGCGGCTTCTAATTGTGCGGCTGCCTCGCCGCGCTGGGAGAGAAGAAGCATGGCGGTCAGATCATCGAGGTGAGTGGGCCGGGCGGCGGCACGATGTCCAGCGAGGCAAGGGCGGAAGCGTGGAGGACTGAGCCGGGCACGTGGATCGCGTGGGCGAGGCCCATGTGGCCGTCCCGCCAGAACCGCTGCAGCGGATGCGCCATCCGCAACCCGTTTCCACCGGAACGTGCGACGATCTCATCCATCGCCCGCACCGCCCGCCATGCGGCTGACACTTGTGTGCGGCGGCTTTGCGCGCGGTCGGCGAAAGTGATTTCCTCACCCGCATCGACCTTGTCGTAGATCCGGGATACGTTGTCCAGCAGTGTCACCCGCGAAGCATGGATCTCCGCTGCCGCTCCGCCGATCGTCGACAGCACATACGGGTCGTCACGAACGGCAGTGCCGACGATCTGGACGCGATCACGCTGATAGTCAAGGTGATGCGCAAGTGCGCCCTCACAGATGCCGATCACCGCGGCACTGATACCCAGCGGGAAGATCGTGGTGTACGGCACGTGGAACGTTGGGTTTTCGAGCCCTGCGTCACGCACCTGACTGCCGTCCATGAGCCGGTTGAACTCGATGACGCGATAGTCGGGGATGAACGCGTCTTTGACGATGATGTCTTTGCTGCCAGTCCCGCGGAGACCGACGACATCCCACGAATTCTCGACGATCTCGTAATCGCTGCGGGGGAGCAGCACATGGATCATCTCCATGCTGGGCAGCTTCTCGCCGGATTCATCCCCCAGCCACGCACCGAGGAAGATCCAGTCGCAGTGGTCGGTACCGGAGGAGAATTGCCAGTGACCGTTGAAAATGTAGCCGCCGTCGACGGGACGCAGAATGCCCATCGGTGCGTACGGGGAAGCGAGCCACACGTTGTGGTCCTCACCCCACACCTCGTTCTGGACGCGCTTGTCGGCCATCGCGAGTTCCCAGGGATGAACACCCACGATGCCAGCAACCCAGCCAAGTGAGCCGTCGAGACTTGCGAGCCGCATGACCGTCTCGGCGAACTCGACAGGGTGGGCTTCTGCTCCGCTGTACTGCTTAGGGGCGAGCATTCGCATGACGCCGGATTCACGCAGCAGCCGGGTGGCGCTGTCATCGAGTTTTCCGAGCTTTTCGCTGTGGGCTGCGGTTGCCGCGAATTCGTCAGCATGCTGGTCGACGAACTCGAGGACGGGATTAGTAGACATGTCACACCTCGTTTTTATGCCCGGGTGAGTGGGCGTATTCAGTAGTGGGGCGGATTCCGTGCTGGCCGCATGCGTGCCGCGCGGCGAGGTAGCCGAAGACGATCGAGGGCCCGATGGTGGCGCCGGGGCCGGCGTATTCGCGGCCCATCACAGCGGCTGACGTGTTGCCGGTCGCGTATAGCCCATTGATGAGGGTTCCGTCCTCGCGCAGCACACGTGCGTGCTCGTCGCACACGAGTCCGCCCTTGGTGCCGAGGTCACCGGCCTCGATCCGGAACGCGTAGAACGGCGCCTTAGTGACTGGATCGAGGTTAGGGTTCTTCAGCGTGGGATCACCGTAATAGTGCTCGTATGCACTTTCACCACGGGAGAAGTCTGCGTCTTTACCTTGGGCGGCGAAGGTATTGAAGCGGGTGACGGAGGTGTTGAGGCCGTCGGCGTTTACCCCGATCTTGTCAGCGAGTTCGCTGATCGTGGCGGCGCGGTGCACGATGCCCGCGTCATAGAACGCCTGAGGTATCTTGCCCCCGGGCATGATCTGCGCGAAGGGGTACCTCGCGCGTGTGCGAGCATCCATGATGCACCACGCGGGAAGGTGCTTGCCTTCGAGTTGGTCGTGCACGAAGTTCACGTAGGGCGCGGCTTCGTTGGTGAATCGGTTGCCGTCGCTAGACACGATTAGCTGGCGGGGTATGGCTCGTTCGGAAACAAGCGGAATCGTGCTGCCGCCGGGGCGTTCGACGGAAGGCATCCACCATGCGTCATCCATGAAGTCGATCGCAGCACCTAGTTCGATGCCTGCGTTGATTCCGTCACCGGTATTCGAGGGGGCGCCGAGGCTATGGTTCACTTGGCCGCCCTCGGGCAGGTAGGTCTCGCGCATTTCGGTGTTGTGCTCGAACCCTCCCGTCGCAAGGAGCACGCCGCGCCGCGCGCCGATGCGCAGCGGTTTCCCGTGCCGTTCGATGGTTACACCGATCACGCGTCCAGCATCGCCCTGGATGAGCCCAGTCATGGGGGTGTCGAGCCAGAGGGGGATGCCCGCGTCCTGGAGCGCCAGGCGCATCCGAGCGACTAGAGCCCGGCCGCCTGTTGCCATGTGCCGCCGACGGAAGAGGTTGCTGAATACTCGCCACATCGATACCGCGATCATGCTGCGGCCCTTCCATGTTCGGGTGACCATCGCCATATGGTGGTAGTCCTTCGACGTGATCCACAGCCCCATCGGTCCGACCAGCAAGTTCGGTCCGAGATCCTTCTCGAGCGCGCCAAGTTTGCGTGTATCAAACGGCGGTACCTCGACGGAACGGCCAAGCGGGCGCCCGCCCTCGAACTCGGGGTGATAGTCGGAATACCCCTTCACCCAGAGGAACTCGAGCCACGGGCTGCCTTCGAGCAATTCCATCGCGTCGGGGCCGTGATCGACGTACGCTTCGAGCCGCTCCCGCGGTACCTCGCCCTCGGTCAGGAGTTCCAGGTAGCGCAGAATCGAGTCGCGTGAGTCGTTGTGGCCCCGGCGTCGGAGCTCCGGATTGTTCGGGATCCACACGGCGCCGCCGGACAGACCCGTCGAGCCACCGAACGAGGAGGCCTTCTCGAGGACGACGGTCGACGCTCCTTCGTGGGTGGCGGCAAGCGCCGCCGCCATCCCGCCGCCGCCGGAACCGATCACGACGAAGTCATATTCGTGATCGAAAGCGGGTGTGCTGTCATGGGTCATGGTCGCTCCTCATTGCGGGTGAGAAAAGCCAGAACGACGGATTCCCAGGCGGTTTTCTGTTCGATCATCACCCAGTGTCCGCAGTCCGGGAACACGTGAAGTTCGGCGTTCGGAATTGTGCGCATCGGCACTATCGCCATGTCGAGGGGGCTGACACGGTCGTCGCGCCCCCACGTGATGAGCGTTTCGGCCGTAATTTTGTGGAGCATCGCCCATGGTGGCGGAGCGTCCGACGCGTTCATGGTCTCGACCATCGCGTTGAGTGCCGCACGTCCGTACATCTGTCGCGCGCTGGTGAGCGTCGCGGGTTCGGTCGCCTGGTGCCACCGCTGCTCGATTAGGTCATCGGTGATGAGGCTCCGGTTGTACACCATCGAGGTCAGCCACTCGACAAGCCTTTCGCGAGTGGGCTTTTCGGTGAACTCGACCAGCAGATTGATGCCCTCACTTGGCCCGGGGCTGAACAGGTTGCGCCCGATGCCGCCGATCGTTACTAGCTTTCGTACCCGTTGCGGCTGTACCACGGCAAGCTGGCTAGCGATGATGCCGCCCATCGAGTTACCGATGACGTCGACCTGTTCGAGACCCACACCGTCCAGGAAGCGGATGACGGCACCGAGGGCGCCCACCATGGGGTGCTCATCGGTGGTATCGCTCACCCCGAAGCCAGGGAGTTCCAATACCAGGCAACGAAAGTGGGGCGCGAAGCTCGCGAGGTTGCTGCCGAAGTTTCGCCACCCGCTCACACCTGGCCCGGACCCATGCAGGAGCAAGAGCGGGGGCAGGTGGGGGTCGCCCGCCTCGTGATAGCGGAGAACCCCTTGCTCCGTGGGGAGTTCACGCAGGGTCGCGTCATAGGTTACGCGGTCTATTAGCTCCGTCACATCTCGGACGCTACGGTGCGGCAGGTCACGCTAGCTATGGCTTATCCCGCTCATCGGAAGAGTGAGAAAATCAGTTCACGCGCTCGACGATCATCGCCATGCCCTGCCCACCGGCTGCGCACATCGTGACGAGGCCAAGCGTCTCGTCTCGGCGACGGAGGGCGTTGAGCAGCGTCACCGTCATGCGGGCACCAGTCATGCCGAATGGGTGGCCGAGAGCAATCGCGCCGCCGTAGACATTCACCTTTTCGAGGTCAGCGCCGAGGTCGTCGCAACTCGGCAGAACCTGTGCGGCGAATGCTTCGTTCATCTCGATCAGGTCGATGTCGTCGATGCTCATTCCCGTGCGGCGCAGCGCCTGCCGTGATGCCTCGACGGGGCCTAAACCCATGATCTCGGGGGAGAGAGCAGAGACACCGGTGGAGACGATGCGGGCAAGTGGCGCGATCCCGAGTTCTGATGCTCTGCGGTCCGACATCACGACAAGTGCCGCCGCGCCGTCATTGAGGGGACAGCAGTTCCCGGCGGTGACGGTTCCGTCTGGATGGAAAACCGGCTTAAGTGCCGCCAGGCCTTCGGCGGTCACACCGGAGCGAGGCGAATCGTCTGTCTCCACGACCGATCCCTCAGGTGTGGTGATGGGGACTATTTCGGTTGCGAAAACCCCTGCGGCAGCCGCTGCTTCGGCGCGGTTCTGGCTGAGCGCTGCGAACTCGTCCTGCGCACGCCGGGACACGCCGCGCTGGGCGGCGACGAATTCGGCCGTCAGGCCCATCGCGACGTAAGGGTCGGGCAGGTCGCCGTCGATGCGCGGGTCTTTCCATTCGAGCGCGCGCTCGGTGACGGCCTGCGTGCGCTGAATCGCAGCAGCGTACCTGGGGTTGCGGGTGTCTGGCATCCCGTCAGCTTTTCCCCGGGCGTATCCCGACACTACTTCCACTCCCGCTGAGATGAACACGTCACCTTCGCCGGCCCGGATTGCGTGTGCCGCCATGCGGGTGCTCTGAAGACTCGAGGCGCAGTAGCGCTGGACTGTCGTACCTGGGAGCCCATCGAGATCCAGGCCGAGCGCGATCAGCCGCCCAAGCCCGTAGCCCTGTTCACCAGCTGGCTGTGCGCACCCTGCGAGGAGGTCGTCAATTTCCACGGGGTCGAGTTCGGGAACCTGACCGAGTGCGGCGCGGACGACGGTAGCCGCGAGATCGTCTGCGCGACATGCGCGTAGTGACCCTTTATGCGCCCTGCCGATGGGTGAGCGTGCCGCTGCAACAATCACTGCTTCTGTCATGATCCTCCTGTCAACCTAACGCTTGCTAGGTTACACAGGATGCATGGTGGCGCCGCCCCGACGCAAACGCCCGCCCGATACGCTGCGCTGCAGTAAGCAGCAGCGTCACGAGTGGCCGTTGATTGATCCGGTCGCGCGGCCCAGTGATCGACACGGCGGCGACGGCAAATCCCGAGTTGTCCCGAACGGGAGCGGCGATGCAGTGAATGTTCCGGTAATTCTCCCCGCGGTCATGAGCGACTCCCTGTTCGCGTACCTGGCCGAGTTCACGGCGGAGCTGTTCTGCGTCGAGGGTGGCGCTGGTCCTTGGGGGAGTGCCAGTGGCGATCACCTGCTCGGCGAGATGTGGCGCAGAGAACGCCACGATCGCTTTGCCGGAGGCGGTGCAATATGCGGGTTGCCTGCCCCCGGCGTGCGACGGATCTATTCCCGGTGGCAGAACACCGACCTTGTCGATGTAGAAGATTTCGTGACCGTCGAGAATCGAAAGGTGCGCAGCGAGTCCGGTTCGCGCGTGCACAGCGTGCAACTGCGGGAGCGCACACTCGTGGAGCCGATTGTGGTGGGCGGCAAGACCGCCAAGCTCCAGAATGCCGATACCGAGGCGGTAGTCGTTTCCTGAACGCTCGAGCGCGCGGAGCGCGACGAGCTGGTTGAGAATCCGGTGAACCGACGACCTTGGCAGCCCGGTCTTGCGTACGAGGTCCGCGAGGGAGAGTTCGGGTGCACCGCTGCCGAACGCGTAGAGGATGCGCGCGGCACGAGCAAGCATGGATGGCTCGAGTTCGGGCTCAGTTGCGACAGCAGGGACAGGCATGTGGCCGCTCCTTTGTCCCGGACAGCGGGATATCGGCGTGTGTGATCTGGGTTACGTACGTAGTGTAGCCCACATGAGACAACGTTGTCTCACATCTCGACGGAACTGATTCGTGCTCGCTAGAGAGGCTGCGTATGTCTGAACACGTGCTCGACGCGGTGCGTGACCTCATTCCCGATCTCAGGGAACGTGCGGAGCACGCTGAGAAGGACTTGGCGGTGTCGGGCGTCACGGTCAAAGAACTCAGTCAGACAGGTCTGCTCGCACTGTTGCGGCCCCATGAGTTCGGCGGCACCGAAGGCGAACTGGTGACGTTTTGCACCGCGATCAAAGAAGTCGCGCGAGCATGCGGCTCCACCGGACTCATCACAGCGGCCCTCGCGGTCACGCCGTGGCGTGTGGCGATATTTCCGCACAAAGCACAAACGGAAGTGTGGGGAGAAGCGTTCGACACGACGATGTCGTCGAGCGTTAGTCCCTCCGGCGCGATCACGGCCTCGTCGGGTAAGTACACCGTTAACGGGCGCTGGAAGCGCGTTCCAGGCTGCGAGCATGCGAACTGGCTTGTCGTGCGGGGGACACTCGCCAGCGGCGAGGATGCAGACGTCCTCATCGCTGCAGGTGAATACACGGTGGAAACAGCCGAGCCGCTCCTGGGTCTGCGAGGAGCAATGACCCGCGATGTGGTCGCGCACGAGGTCGCCGTCGCTGCTCACCGGGTACGTCCACTCGGCACCGCGCCGGACAGCGAACCAGACACGTTCCCACCGTCACCAGTGGCGCTGTACAGGTTGCCAGCGGACGCTGTCATCGAAGCGGCGTTCACGGCCGCTGTTATCGGAATGGCAGAAGGTGCGTTAGCCGAGTACATAAACCTCACCACGACGGCCCCGGGCGCGTACCAGCTAGCTCGTGTCGCTGCCGCCGCCAGCGATGTCGACGCAGCCTGGCTGCTGTTGACACGAAACATCTGCGACATGGTCGCCCACACGATCGCGCGGGAAGAGATCCCGGCAGAACTCCTGCTCCGAACCCACCGCGACCACCACCTCGCCGTCGAGCGAGCCGCGGCTGCCACATCTGCGCTCGTCGAGAGTGCTGGAGCAGCTGCTACGGATCCGCCAGATACCACCGGCCCCCTGGCGCGCCAGTGGCGCGACGTTCAGGCAGCACGCGCACTCTTCCCGGCGGGAGGCACGGAGACGCTTGCCCGCTACGCGCGCGCTGTTCTCAGCAACGGCGGACTCAGCTTCGACAACCACACCACTGAACACCTGGAGGAAGAATGATCCATTCACTCGGCTACCTGAGGTTCGAAACTGCCAAGCTCGGCGAATGGCGCAGCTTCGGTACCGGCATCCTCGGTCTTGAAGAGACATCCGGCCCCGCGCGCGACCACCTGTACTTCAGGATGGATGAGCAGGCAGCGCGATTCGAGTTCATCCCGGGTGACGCCGATAAGCTCCTGGCCGCAGGCTGGGAAGTGCCGAACCAGCGGGCCCTAGAGGAGACAGTTGCGCGGCTAGAAGCAGCGGGGCACGCCGTCAAGCCAGGCTCTGCAGACGAAGCCGCCAGCCGTCGCGTTGAGCGGCTCGTGCACGTCGACGACCCCAATGGCAACCACCTCGAGATCTATTACGGGCCAGCACTGAACCACAGCCCCGTCGTCACACCCCATGCGGAGCGTTTCGTCACCGGAAATCTGGGGCTAGGCCACATTGTGCTCTCCGCGTCAGACATCGACGCTTCCTTCGAGTTCTACACCGAGGTACTCGGCTTCCGGCACCGCGATTCGCTGCGATTCCCCGCTGCGGCGATCGGGGGCGAAGAAGGTGCGATGAACTGGGTACGGTTCCTCGGATGCAACCCACGGCACCACAGCCTCGGACTCTGTGAAGCGCCGTGCCCGGCCGCGATCTTCCACTTCATGGTGGAACTCGAAACCCTCGACGACGTGGGGCGTGCACTCGATCGCTTCCATGAGCGCGACATCACGATCATGCAGTCACTCGGCCGCCACACCAACGACAAAATGGTGTCCTTCTACGCCGCAACACCGGGAGGCTTCCAGGTCGAGTACGGCACCGATTCGATCCTCGTCGATGACGCGACGTGGACAGCCAAGGAGATTACCGAAGACGCCTACTGGGGCCATCGATGAGCACGCTGAGCCCCACCTCGGCCACGGAATTCCGCAGAGTGCTCGGCCGGTTCGCTTCAGGCCTCACCGTCATCACCTCGATCGATGACGCGGGGCCAGTCGGCTTCACCTGCCAGTCGTTTTCGTCGCTGTCACTTGACCCGCCGCTGGTGTTGTTCTGCGTGGCCGATACGTCCACAAGCTGGGCACGGATCGCACCCACAGGCCGCTTCGCGGTCAACATCCTCGCTGCGGATCAGCAAGACGTGTGCCGGGCGCTCGCTGCCCCTGGCTCACGAGACAAATTCCGCCGTGTCGCGTGGAACGAATCCAGCTTCGGGACAGCCCATCTCGCAGGTTCCCTCGTCACGATCGATTGCCGCATCAGCGGCGTGTATCCAGGCGGAGATCACCACATCGTTGTCGGCGAAGCTCAGGGCCTGCACGACTACCGAGACGGTGCACCGCTGCTTTTCTTCGGTGGTCACTTCTGCTCCGCATCAGTTCATACTGGCCCCGCCGCTGCCCAAGGAGGAACGCAGTGATTAGCCCTTTCCGTACCATCGAAGCTGCCGCGCCGCCCACCAGATTCGCCCGCGGGTGGCATTGCGTCGGCCTCGCCGAGACCTTCAAAGACGGTCAGCCACATGCCATTGAGGCTTTCGGCACCAAGCTCGTCGTCTTCCAGGGGGAAGACGGGAAGCTCAACGTTCTCAACGCTTACTGCCCCCATATGGGGGGTGACCTCACGCGAGGCGCGGTGAAAGGAAATGCCGTCGCATGCCCCTTCCACGATTGGCGATGGGGTGGCGACGGCAAGTGCGCGGGTATTCCTTACGCCAAACGAGTGCCCCGCGGTGCACGCACGCGAGCGTGGATCACGCTCGAAGAGAACAAGCAGCTTTTCGTATGGAATGATCCGCAAGGCCAGCCACCGCCACCCGAGGTGACCATTCCGCGCATTGAGGGTGCGTTCAGCAGCGAGTGGAGCAACTGGACGTGGAACAGCTTGCGCGTTGAAGGTTCACACTGCCGCGAAATCGTCGACAACGTCGTGGATATGGCGCACTTCTTCTACGTGCATTACGCGCTGCCTGAGTATTTCAAGAACGTGTTCGAAGGTCATGTCGCCACCCAGTACCTGAACGGTACGACGCGGGCAGACGCCGAACTCGGATTCGTTCCCGGATCCACCGAGCAGATCCAGCAGCGTTCCGACGCGGCGTATTACGGACCCTCCTACATGATCGATTACCTGTCGAACACGGCCGCTGGCGTGACCAGCGAGACCGTCCTCATCAACTGTCATTACCCGATCAGCAGCAACAGCTTCATGCTGCAGTGGGGCGCGATCGTCAAGAAATTCCCGGGCATGAGCGACGAGGAATCCGATGCGATGGCCGCACAAGTAGCCGACGCGGTGGGTCTGGGTTTCCAGCAGGACGTCGAGATCTGGAAGAACAAAGCCCCGATCGACAACCCACTCCTCTGCGATCAGGACGGACCCGTCTATCAGCTGCGCCGCTGGTACGAACAGTTCTATGTCGACGCTGAAGACGTCACTCCTGATATGACCGATCGTTTCGAGTTCGAGATCGACACCTCCCGAGCAGTCGAGGTGTGGAAGCAGGAAGTCGCTGCGAACGTCGCCAATGGCGTGTCTTTCTCCGTTGTTCCGGCATCGTTGCGCGGATAAGGGTTCGCGAATGACTACGCCGCTGAGCGCGCCCATGTGCCCAGTCCAGTGTGCGCGGTGCGGAAGCACCGTGCGCGTGCGGAAGAACAGTCTTCCGCACACCACGGTCCAGTGGACGGCCCAGGCTGTCGCGTCCTGCTACGAGTTCGCGCCCCATCTCGCCAGCGGCACTCAGTGCGCGCTCATCCGGCATTGCGGCGCATTGCGTGACTCCATCGAGGCCGCGGTGGCGCGAGGCGACCTGGAGGTGGATGCGATGGAGGTCAGTGACAGTGCCTAATGTGCCTAATACTCCTAATGTCCTCGAGCTGCGAGTGCGGGACGTCATCGCCGAAACAGCCGATGCGTGTTCACTCGTGTTTGACGCGTCGCCGGAACAAGTGCCGTACCGGCCGGGACAGTTCTTGACGATCGAACTGCCCGGCGGTGCCGCACGTTCGTACTCGCTGGCGAGTTCCCCGCACACGGATCCGCAATTGAAGGTAACAATCAAACGCGTAGTGGACGGTTACGGTTCGAACTGGCTGTGTGACAAAATCCAGCCGGGAGACACCATCCGGGTCCTCGCGCCTTCGGGGGTGTTCACCCCGCGAGGCTTCCACAACGACCTCCTGCTGATGGCCGCGGGCAGTGGCATCACTCCGGTCATCTCCATTGCGAAATCTGCTCTCGCCCATGAGCGTTCAGTATTACTGTTCTACGCCAACCGTGACGAACGGTCCGTCATCTTCCACCGCGAACTCGCGGAACTCGCAAAGCTCCATCCAGACCGGTTCACCGTGTTGCACTGGCTCGAAACGGTCCAGGATCTACCCACCAAATCCGTAGTGAGCAGCGTGCTCGCGCCCTACAAGAATCATGAAGCGTTCGTGTGCGGACCGGCAGGTTTCATGGCTACGGCTCGCGAAGTGTGTGAGCGGCTCGGCATGCCGGGCTCTCTGGTGCATTTCGAGAAGTTCGTGTCGCTCGCAGGCGATCCATTCGCGCAACCAGGTCCGGTCGTCACCGCGACTGGCGGCGATGATGCGGGGAGTCTGCTCGCAGAGATCGACGGCGATGTTCTCGAGGCGCCGTGGCCACGTGATGCCCGCATGCTTGATGCACTGATTTCCGCGGGAGCTGACGCACCGTTTTCCTGCCGGGAAGGGTCGTGCGGGGCGTGCGCCTGCCGTGTGATCGAAGGGGAAGTGGCGCAGCCTGATACCGATGTTCTGGACCCCGCGGATATCGCGCAAGGCTGGGTGCTGGCCTGCCAGGCAACGCGCTTGAGTGACAGCGTCAAGGTCAGTTATGAGGAATAGCGACACGCACGCTGCGTTAGCCGCTCCTACCGAACACGGGCGCCATCCATGAAGACAGTCATGATGGCATCGGCAGCATCCTCGACCCCTAGCTGGCGCAGCGGGTCCAGGGTGAGCGCGCCGATAATCAGTGACCCGAACAGAACGGATAACTGGTGGGCTGGCAGATCTCCACGCAGTATGCCCTCGTGCTGGCCACGGGCGACGAGATCACGCATGAGGTCGCCGATCTTCTCCTCTTCCGGCCAGAGTTCCTTGCGGTGGGTGCTGACGGTCCAGAGTTCACGGCCCACGGTGAGCAATGCGCGGGTCGCGCGACTCAATGCGTCAGGAACTGGAATTGAGTCGATTCGGGCTTCGTCAAGCGCTTCGAGTGACGTCTGCGCGGCGAACCGGCTCAGCTCGACGAGAAGCTCTTCGCGACTGGCGAAATACCGGTACAGCGTCGCCCGTCCGAACCCGCCCTCGTCAGCGATATCAGCCATACCGGCACGCTCGTGTTTGCGCAGCGCTGATGCCGCGGCCTGAAGGATCGCGTGCCGAGTGCGCGTCGAGGGGTCGATTCTCGTCATTGTCATCAGTGTAGACACTTCTGTATCAAATCGAGAAAGGTATGAATTATGATGCGTTTCAAGGGGAAAACAGCTCTTGTAACAGGAGCAGCCACCGGAATCGGGCGGGCGGCCGTGCTACGGCTGGCGGCGGAAGGGGCTGCCGTCTACGCGGTTGACCGGAATGCGGAGGGGCTTCGCGAGGTCGAAACAGCGGTCATCGAGGCAGGCGCCGGTCAGATCATCACTCGCGCTGGCGACGTGTCAGACGAGGCCACAGTCCGGTCGATCGTCAGCGATGCAGCCGAGACGCTAGGCGGCATCGATATCCTGGCCAACATCGCGGGCATTCACAAGACCACTCCGCTCGACGGCCTTTCGGTGAGTGATTTCCAGCAACTCATTAGCGTGAACGTGATGGGCACGTTCCTCTTCTGTCGCGAAACTATGCCACACCTGCGGAAATCGCGCGGTGTCGTCGTCAACATCGCGTCGACATCAGCGACGCACGCGCACCCCTACATGACCGCCTACGCTGCCACCAAAGGAGCCGTGCTGGCGTTCTCGCTGAGCCTCGCAGCCGAAGTGGCGCAAGACGGTGTGCGCGTCGTTGCGATCTCACCTGGCGGAGTGGTCACCCCGCTGATGACGGGCGTGACGTTCCCGGAGGACGTCGATTCGTCGTTCTATGGACGGATCCAGCCACAGCTCGGATTCGGTGATCCGGCCGCGATCGCAGGCAGCATCGCGTACGCCGCATCCGATGATGGCGCTTTCCTCACAGGCGTCGAGTTGAGGGTGGACGGTGGCTCCCACGTGTAGCCCAGGGGACCGGAGGCGGGCGCGGACCCAGAAGCAGTCTGGTGTCCCGCCCGATACCCGGCGCAGGGATACCCGGCGCAGGGATATTGGGGTTGTCCTCAGACCCCGGTCGCGCGGGAGGGAGTCAGCGAGATGTGTAGCCGCCGTCGGCGACGAACTCGGTTCCCGTGCAGTAGCCTGACTCATCGCTCGCGAGGAACGTCACCAGGCTTGAAATCTCCTCGGGGCGGCCCATGCGCGGCACGGGGAGTCCCTGCACCATCATGTCGATGCCGGGCTTTCCGATCGTCATAGGTGTTTCCACAACTCCGGGATGCACCGAGTTCACGCGGATGCCGTCCGCTCCAAACTCTTGCGCCGCCGCTTTCGTCATGCCGCGTACTGCCCACTTTGACGCGACATACGCGATGATCTCGGGCGCCGCGACAATGCCCTCAATCGATGAGATGTTCACAATCGATCCACCCTTTGCCCGGCGCATCGAGGGCAAAACCGCACGCATGCCGAGAAACACCGCCACCTGGTTTACGTCGATCACGCGCCGGTAATCGGATTCACTAAGGTTCTCGATCCGCTCGCGCTGAACCACGCCAGCGTTATTGACCAGTACATTGACCGGTCCGAACGCATCCTCGGCCGAGGCCAGTGCTTCGTCCCACGACTCTGACGAGGTGACATCGCATTTGACATAGCGCGCTCGCGGTCCGAGCGTGCTTGCGAGGTGCTCGCCTTCGTCACTAAGGAGGTCCGCGATTGCGACTGATGCCCCCTCATCGATCAACATGCGTGCGATAGCAGCGCCAATACCGCGTGCACCGCCTGTGACTACTGCATTCTTGCCTGCGAGCCTGCCCATCGATCTGCTCCTGACTGCGGGGTTGGTAAGTGTTCTGAAGCTATCGAGCAATGGGTTGGTGATCCAGGTCATAGCCCGCTCAGCGGGAGGATTTCAGCCCCACGCACGAAGCACGCGAGGATGATTGTCCCCATGACGCCGGAACCAGAAAGTGCCGCACAGTGCTGGTGCTGTGGACGAGACGTAGACGAAGATCACTTCCTTCGCCTCGGCACACACTCGGAGGCCGGAGTGTGCCCGGACTGTGCTCGGCACTTGTATCGGCGTGCGAAGGAACTAGCAGACCGTCAGCGTGTGTTCCCGACCCCAGGTTCTCTCGTCCGTGCGGCCACGCGGTCCGCTCGCGACGCAGTGCTTTCCCGCGGGTGGCACGAACACCCGGCCGCCGGGTCCGTGCTGCGACGAATTGACCGCTTCTTGCCGTGACATGTGCCGAGAAACGACCGTCGTTCATCGGCAAGACGTGTGCGTTTCCCGGCACGTGTGGCAGCGAACTAATTCAGATCCTCTCGATGATCGAACCTGTCGCCATCGCTCCGCCGCAGCACATCGCGATGAGGGCAGTGCTGGCGTCGCGGCGTTCGAGCTCGTGCAGTGCCGTAGTGATTAGGCGAGCGCCGGTGCTGCCGACTGGATGGCCGAGAGCGATCGCGCCGCCGTTGACGTTCACCTTCGCGGGATCCGGCTGATGCACTTGCTGCCAGGACATGACTACTGACGCGAAGGCTTCATTCACTTCGAATAGGTCGAGGTCCTTGATCGACATTCCGCTCTTGGCCAGCACCCTCGATGTCGCCGCGATGGGGCCGTCGAGATGATAGTAGGGGTCGTCGCCGATGAGTGCCTGAGCGATAATGCGGGCGCGGGGCTGGAGGCCGAGTTCGCGGGCGCGTGATTCCTCCATGATGAGAACCGCGGCGGCGCCGTCAGAGATTTGCGACGAACTGCCTGCGGTGTGAACACCGTCTTCGAGTACTGCCTTGAGCTTGGCAAGCCCTTCCGCCGTGCTGTCGCGGGGCCCCTGATCTCGGGACACGAGCTGGGATTCTCCGGTGCCCACACCGTCTTGCAAGACCGGAGCTTTGATGGGCACGACTTCGCGTTCGAATCGGCCTTCCGCCCATGCCGCGAGTGCCTTCTTCTGGGACGCAACGGCGAACTCGTCGACCTCGCTGCGACTGAGTCCGCGCCGCTTGGCGATGCGCTCCGCGGCGGCGAACTGATTTGGCATGTCAATCGCCCAGGACTCGGGACGCGGGGTACCGATGCCCTCGCCGCGGTTAGCGCCGAGGGGGATGCGGCTCATCGATTCGACGCCGCACGCGATGCCAGTGTCGATGGCACCCGTTGCGATCAGGCCTGCGATTAGATGGGCCGCTTGCTGAGCTGACCCGCATTGGGCGTCGATCGTCGTCGCACCCGTTGTTTGGGGAAGCCCCGCATGGAGCCATGCGGTGCGCGCGATGTTGCCTGCTTGTTCGCCTGCCTGGGTGACGGTTCCGCCGATGACCTGCTCGATCGAGCTCGGATCGAGCTGGTTTCGTTCGATTAGTGCGGTGTGGGTGGCGCCGAGGATTTCGGCGGGGTGCAGACCGGAGAGCCAGCCGTTGCGTTTACCGATCGGTGTCCGAACCGCGTCAATGATGACAGGGTGTCGCATAAAATGCCTCCTTGGTGGTGCTTCGCCAAATATAGAACAGGTTCTTGCAAATTGCTATGGATCTTAGAGTGCGGGCGGAGTAGGGTATCGCCTATCAATAGTAGAACGTGTTATACCTGTGGGCGAACGACCAGGAGGCAGATGTGGGAGAACCGCGCATACCCGAAGGATTCGACTTCACCGACCCTGATCTGTGGGCGAAGCGTGTGCCGATCGAGGAGTTCGCTGAGCTGAGAAAGTCCGCTCCGGTGTGGTGGAATCCCCAACCGGCGGGCGTGAGCGGATTTGACGACGGTGGCTACTGGGTAGTGTCGAAACTCGCTGACGTCAAGGACATCTCGAAGAAGCCTGAGATCTTTTCGTCGACTGAGAACACGGCAATCATGCGCTTCAACGGCGATATTGAACGTGATCAGATCGATGCTCAGCGGGTCATCCTCATCAACATGGACCCGCCGGTGCACACGAAGGCGCGCCGCATCATTGCGAAGGGCTTCACCCCGCGCGCAGTTAGTGGCCTGCAGGACGCGCTAACGGAGCGCGCCGCGCGCATCGTGCATGAGGCAAAGAAAGAGGGCAGCGGCGACTTCGTTCAGCAGGTCGCGTGCGAGCTGCCGTTACAGGCAATTGCCGAATTGCTCGGCGTTCCACAAGAAGATCGGCGCAAAATCTTCGACTGGTCCAACGAGATGATCGGATACGACGACCCCGAATACGATATCGATCCGCTCGCGGCGTCCACGGAACTGATGGGCTACGCCTGGAATATGGCCGAAGACCGCCGAAAGTGCCCGGTCGATGACATTGTCACCAAACTCGTCACAGCCGACATTGATGGTGAGTCGCTCGCCTCCGAAGAGTTCGGTTTCTTCGTCATCCTTCTTGCAGTGGCTGGCAATGAGACGACTCGCAATGCGATTACACACGGCATGAAGGCGTTTATCGACCACCCCGACCAGTGGGAGATCTTCAAGGAACAGCAGCCGCGCACCACACCCGACGAGATCGTTCGGTGGGCAACCCCGGTCACGGCATTTCAGCGCACGGCTACTGAGGACACCGAGCTCGGCGGGCAGTCGATCAAAAAGGGCCAGCGCGTCGGGCTGTTCTACGCGTCAGCAAACTTCGATGAAGAGGCCTTCGAGGAGCCGCAGAAGTTCAATATTCTCCGGGACCCCAACCCGCACCTGGGTTTCGGGGGAACGGGGACGCACTACTGCATTGGTGCCAACCTCGCGCGGCTGGAGATTGACCTGATTTTCAAGGCCATCGCCGACGCAATGCCGAACATCCGTGAAGTCGGACCGCCCGTGCGCCTGCGCTCAGGCTGGCTGAACGGAATCAAGCACTACCCGGTGGCCTACGAATAGACCCTTCCCACCCGCCGCTGCCGAAAATCCAGCTGCGGATGTCATCGAGAACCCGCGAAAACCGGGGGTTTCGTTGACATCCGCAGCTGGATCGGGGGCTGGGGGATGGCGCTATCAGCCCTTGGAATTGACGGAGTCGAGGACCCAGTTGTGGAACTCAGCGATGTGGTGCTCGCTGGGTACCAGCACGCCACCGTCGGCGTAAACACGCGAATCTGTGGCTGCCTGGCAGCGCTCACACGCTTCGAAGTCTTGCTGGTTGACTCGATGGAAGAGTTCGACCGACTTTGTGAGGTCCTTGCCGCTTTCCACGACCTCGGGCAGGTACAGCCAGTCGCATTCGACGATCGTGTGGTCGGGCGCCAGTGGGAACATCCGGTGGATGATCACGTGATCGGGAACCAGGTTGATGAAGACCTGCGGGCGGACCGTGATCGCGTAGTAACGCCGGTCCTGCTCCTCTGTCACATTGGGAATCCGGTCCAGCCCCTCCGAGCCGTCAACGGTGAAGCCCTTTACCTCCTCGCCGAAGAGGGCACCGTGGCCCACGAAGAACTGTGCGGCTAACCCATCGGCGAACTCGGGGAGTACTTCGGTGAGCTCGGGATGAATGGTCGCGCAGTGGTAGCACTCCATGAAATTCTCGATGATGAGCTTCCAGTTGGCCTTGACGTCATACGTGATCCGCTTGCCCAGTTCGAGGTTTTCAACACCGTAGTGCTCGAGTGACTCCGCGTCGCCGAGGCGTGTCCGCACATCGTTGATGACCGTGTCGTCGAATGAGGGCGGGTCCGCTGCGAGGCACACCCAGATGTATCCGAGCCACTCGCGCACATGGACTTTGCGGAGCCCGTACTCGGTGCGGTCGATGTCGGGCATGCTGGTGAGGTTAGGTGCGGCGATCAGCTTGCCCTCGAAGTCGTACGTCCATGCGTGATACGGACACTGGAAGGAACGCTTCGCCTCACCGGACTCTGCGGTGCAGAGCTTCGCGCCCCGGTGGCGGCAGATGTTGAAGAAGGCGCGCGCCTCACCTTTTCGCGAGCGCGTGACGAGGATGCTCTCGCGGCCAACCTGCACGGTCTTAAAGGCGCCCGGCTTGGCGAGGTCAGCGGAGCGGACGGCGCAGAACCACAGCTGCTCGAAGATAAGTGCCTGCTCGCGGGCGAACATTTCACTGTCCGAGTAGGCCGAGCCGGGGAGGGTAGGGAGGAGGCTATTCGGGAGGGTTTTAGTCGCTGTAGCCCCGGTGGTCCCGGCGGTCGCTGGAGAGTCGGTGACGGTCATGCTAGTGCTCCTTGCAGGATGAAATGGCTGAGGAAAACAGAACGGCTAAAAGGCTGAGTTCACGACGGGATGTCCACTAGGACACGACTGCAAGCCACGTCGCCTGCGATTGCTCGCTCGGCCGACTCGACAACGTTTGTCAGCAACATGGCCCGGGTCATGGGCCCCACGCCCCCGGGCATTGGTGCAATGAATCCGGCCACCTGTGCGACGTCGGGATGCACGTCTCCTACGAGCCCTTCGGAGGTGCGCGTAATCCCCACGTCGAGCACAGCAGCCCCCGGCTTGACCATCTCAGGCGTGATCATGTGGCCGTTGCCGGCGGCAGCGATCACGATGTCAGCAGCACGGACCTCGCGGGCCAGGTCTGTCGTGCCGGTGTGGCACAGAGTGACAGTGGCGTTCTCGCTGCGCCTGGTCAGTAGCAGGCCGAGAGGCCGACCGACGGTGACACCCCTCCCGACGACACATACCTTCGCGCCGTCAATGGTGACGCCGTAGCGGCGGAGCAGCTCAACGATGCCACGTGGTGTGCAGGGCAGAGAGCCGGGCATGCCGAGCACGAGCCGGCCGAGGCTGGCCGGAGCCAGACCGTCGGCGTCCTTTTCGGGAAGAATGTGCTGCAGCGCCTCGTTGCCGTCCAGTCCCTGCGGAAGCGGGAGCTGCACGATGAACCCATTGCAGCGTGGGTCCTCGTTCATCCTGGCGACGGCGGCAAGTACTTCTCCGCGGGTGGCATCCGCCGGGAGGTCTTCGCGGAGGGAGACGATACCCACCTGTGCGCAGTCGCGGTGCTTGCCCGCGACGTAAGCCGCACTGCCAGGATCATTCCCGACAAGAACCGTGCCAAGGCCTGGCCGGATCCCGCGCTCTGCGAGCGCGGATACGCGTACCCGCAAGTCCGCCCTGATGGCTTCGGCGGTTGCTCTGCCGTCGAGAAGCACGGCGTTCATGGCTCTCCTAGCTTGGTCATGGGTACGCGACGATCAGCCGCGGAGGCGGGTCATTTTCGGGTCGAACAGCGGCTCGGCAGTGACGACGGCGGGGATGCGGCGGCCAAAGTAGCCGATCTCGACCTCAGTTCCCGGCGTTGCGTTCTCGGCCGGCAGCCATGCGTAGGCGATGCCCTTGCCGATCGTGTAGCCGTAGGCGGCGCTCGTCACGTAGCCGACCGGGTGACCATTCAGAAACACCGGTTCCTTGCCAGCCACGACGTCGGTGGGATTGTCGATCGTTAAGCACGCGAGAGTGCGAGTCAGGTTCTCCTTGCGGCGGAGCAAGGCGTCACGGCCGATGAAGTCGCCTTTGTCGAGTTTCACTGCGAAGCCCACGCCAGCCTCGTAGGGATCGTGTTCGAAGGTCATGTCGGTGCCGAAAGAGCGGTAGCCCTTTTCGAGTCGAAGACTGTTGAACGCTCCACGGCCAGCGGCAATGATGCCGTGGTTCTGACCCGCCTGCCAGAGGGTGTCCCAGAGGCGAAGGCCCAGGTCGGCTGTGGTGTAGAGCTCCCACCCGAGTTCACCGACGTAAGAGAGGCGCATCGCGGTGACCGGGACATTGCCGATGTTGATCTGAGCGGCACGGAAGAATTTCAGACCGGTGTTGGTCAGGTCCGCATCGGTGAGGTCGTCGCTGAGGACCTCGCGAGCCTTGGGCCCCCACAGGCCGATACAACAGGTTCCCGGGGTGATATCGGTGACGGTGACTGACCCGTCCTGAGGCAGGAACCGGTGGAACCAGTTGGTGTCGAGCGCGCCGTTGGCGCCGACCTGGTAGTGATGCTCGCCGAGGCGCGCGATGGTGACGTCGCTGCGGATGCCCCCGTCGTGATCGAGCAGCAGTGTGTAGGTGACCGAGCCGATGGACTTGTCGATGTTGCCGGTCGTCAGTCGCTGGAGGAATGCGGTGGCGCCGGAGCCGGTCACGGTGAGGCGCTTGAGAGCGGTCATGTCGTACATCGCGACACTGTCGCGGGTCGCCTGCGCCTCCGCGCCGACGATCGGTGACCAGTACCGCGCCGCCCAGTCATTTGGCTGCGGCACCTGAAAACGGTCTAGGAGATCCTTGTTGGAGTTGTACCAATGCGGACGCTCCCAGCCGGTCGCTGGCAGGAAGAACGCGTCGAGTTCCTGCTGCCGCGGATAGAACGGTGACGTGCGGATGCCGCGCGGCGAGTCCATCGGCTGAAGCGGATGGAGAATGTCGTACACCTCGACGAAGTTCTGGCAGTCACGCTCGAGGACGAACTCGGGTAATAGCTGAAAATCTTCGAACCGATTCAGTTCGCACTCGTGCAGGTCGAAGCTTGAGCTGTAGCCGTTGGCCAGCCACTCAGCCATCGCACGGCCGACGCCCGCGGAGTGCGTCACCCACACGGCCTCGGCGACCCAGAACCCCGACACCTCCTGCGACTCGCCGAGCAGCGGCATGCCGTCGGGGGTAAAGGAAAAGACGCCGTTGATGCCCTCGTCGATCTTCGCTTCGGCCGTCGACGGAAGGAGCGCCTGGGTCTCCTCCCAGGCCGGTCTGAAATCACTAGGGGTGAATTCGAGCACCGACGGCATGACCTCGGCATCGTCGACCGAAAGCAGGTCGTTCGCGTCGATGGGCATCGGACGGTGGCCGTAATAGCCGACGGCGAGCTGGTCGTAGCGGTCGCGGAAGTAGAGGTCTGCGTCCTGGTGGCGGAGCGCGGGACGCACGGCTTCCTCGGTCTGACCGGCGAGCGCCGGGATTTGCCCGGTCCACGCGAGCTGGTGGGCGAGCGGTGTAAGCGGCAGGTTCATGCCGACCAGGGCAGCGACCTTGGGGCCCCAGATACCAGCGCAGCACACGACGATGTCGGCCGGGATCTCGCCGTGGTTGGTAACGACGCCGGTCACCTTGCCGTTTTCCACCGTGACGTCGAGGACTTCGTGACGCGGCAGCATTTTCACGCCGCGGCTCTTGGCTCGCTCGATCTGCGCTTCAACTGCCCAGAGGGCTTTGGCCAGCCCGTCGGTGGGGCAGTGGAGGCCTCCGAGCACCCGCGTGCCGTCGAGCAATGGGTGGAGTTCGACGCAGCGGTCCGCGTCGACGACCTCGGCCTCGACGCCCCACGAGGTGAGCCAGCCGTGGCGACGGTGAATTTCTGCCATGCGCTCTGGTGTCGTCGCGACTTCGAGGCCGCCGACTTGGAGGAAGCAGGACTCTCCTTGGTGCTCGAGGGCGACGAATTTCTCGACGGTATAACGAGCGAGGTCGGTCATGGCTTTCGAGCCATTCGCCTGAAATACAACGCCGGGCGCGTGTGACGTGGACCCGCCGGTGGCGGGAAAGTCGCCTTGGTCGACAACGACAATATCTGTCCAGCCCAGTGCCGACAGCTCGTCGGCGATGGCTGCCCCCACGACTCCGGCACCGATGATGACCGTCCGACGTCCGCTCATTACGAGCCTCCTGTTGCGTATCTTGCGAGAAGTTGCGATAGAGGCAACAATGCCCAATGTGGGAGCGTGTCGTCAAGAGGAATCGCGTGAAGATTTTTGACAGTTTCTCGACCGCCTCCCAAGGCCGTGCCTGGGCCCGCCGGGACGACTATGAGCCACCCGTGTATGGGAGGTAACCGTGAACCGGTTCCGCACCGGCGCTGACGCCGAGGTGCCACGTGTCGTAGTGGTCGACCACTACGACTCCTATACATGGAACCTGGCTCACCTGATCGCCGGAGTGACCGGCGTTCTGCCAGATGTGGTGCTACACGATCGCACGACCGCAGAACACGTACTGTCCTTTGACCACGTTGTTCTCTCCGCTGGGCCCGGCCACCCGGACAACCCGGCTGACTTCGGCGTAGGCGGGGAGGTACTGCGCGCAGGGAGTGTGCCTGTGCTCGGTATCTGCCTCGGTATGCAGGGCCTGGTAACGACGTACGGAGGTCACGTCGAAGAAATACCACCGGCGCATGGACAGGTCTGCCCCGTTGACCACCAAGGGCGCGGCCCGTTCGACGGCCTACCGTCGCCGCTGGAAGCCGTCCGCTATCACTCTCTGGCGGCCACCAGGGTGGGCCCAGACCTGGAGGTCACCGCCACCTGCCGGGACCCGCAACTCGGCCGCGTGGTGATGGGTGTCAGCCATCGGACGCGACCGCTGCACGGGGTGCAGTTTCACCCTGAGTCGATCCTGAGTGAATTCGGCCGGCAGATCGTGGCGAACTTCCTGGCAACCGAAAGCCTGTGTCTGCTATGACAGCGTCCATGACCGTACCGTCCGCGCGAAGTGCCGACCCCGTCGTTCTGTTCCGGGCTATCGCCGCGAACCACGAGCGATGCTTCTGGCTGGACGGCAGCGCGTCGCGGCCATGGTCAGGGAACAAGTCGATTCTTGGATGGTTGACCGATGACGACGTCTCACTGACCTACTCTGCGGCCCGCAGAGAGGTCACGCGCCATTCGGCGGGCACTACCGCCGTGATCGGCGACGATATCTTCGATGCACTCGAATCTGAAATGGCCGGTGATTCCGCGGACGTGCTCTGGGTGGGCTATTTCGGATACGCCAGCAGGCCCGACCTCCCGGCCAGCACGGAGCCGCGCGGGATGCCAGACGCAATCTGGATGCGCGCCCGCAACACTCACGTGATCACGCATGGTCAGCCCCGCGAAGACGCAGCGCCAGTCAAGGCCCCGCCGCCCTCTGGTCCGCCTGACGTGCCGGGTGCCTACGCCGCTGCGTTCGCCCGCGTCCAGCAACAACTCCACGCGGGGAACACCTACGAAGTCAACCTGACGCACAGGCAATCGGTGAGTTCCGTGATTGACCCCGTCACGGCCTACCTCCGCCTGCGCACGCTCAACCCCGCGCCGTATGCCGGATTCCTCCAGCACCAAGGCCGCTGGCTGCTCAGCTCCTCACCTGAGCGTTACGCCACAATCCATGCTGACCGGATGATCGAGACCAGGCCGATCAAGGGGACGACACCACGCGGCCTCACCCCTGAACTCGACGAGCAGTCCAGGCGACGACTCGCCACAGACGCCAAGTTCCGTGCTGAGAACCTGATGATTGTTGATCTTCTGCGCAACGACGTCGGGATGGTCAGCAAGCCAGGCAGCGTCGAGGTTCCGCTCTTGATGAACGTCGAGTCCTATGTGTCGGTCCACCAGCTCGTATCCACAGTGCGCGGACAGCTTCGAGATGACGTGACCACGCTTGCTGCGCTCCGCGCACTTTTTCCGGCCGGATCGATGACCGGGGCGCCGAAGTTGCGCACAATGGAAGTCATCCGCGATGTCGAAGCAACTCCACGAGGGGTTTATTCTGGCGCCTTCGGCTGGATATCAAGCGACGGTCGCGCGGATCTTGCTGTCGTGATCCGCAGTCTCACAACAGAAGGTGACGGTCACTGGACGGTGGGAACCGGCGGGGGAATTACTGTGCAGTCAGTGGCGGCTGACGAGTACGCGGAGGCAACGTGGAAGGCGGCGAAGCTCATCGAGGTGCTAGACCCCTGCAGCACGTCGCCTGGGAGCGCGGACTAGTCGATGCGGCTCAAGTGCGGCTCAGGAATCTCGTCGCATCACCCACAGTCACAACCGATCCGGTGACGAGGACGAGGGCGTCAGAGGCCGGCACGCGCACAGGTGCAGCGAACCCTGCAGCCATCTCGATCGCCGCTGCCACATCGCGCGCGACATGGATCCGCTGGGCGCCAAACACCTGACGTGCAGACCAGGCTAGCTCTGCCGCGGTGAGGCTTCGTGGACTCGAATTGCGGGTGCAGACAACGACGTCGATGACGGGCTCGAGCTCTCGGAGCATGTCGTCGACGTCCTTGCCTGCCACCGCGGCGACGACCCCGAAGGTGCGACATGATGCAAGCTCGGCAAGCGACTTGACCAGTGCACGTGTGCCGTGCGGGTTATGCGCGGCATCCAGAATCATCGGAGGTGTGCCGGGATAGATTTCGAAGCGGCCCGGAGAAGTCACCCGGGCAAGACCAGCCCGCACAGCTTCTGAGGCAAGTTCTCGGCCGAGTATCGACTCGGCTGCCACGATCGCGCAGGCCGCGTTCTCGGCCTGGTGACGTCCGCGCAGGGTGAGCAGGAGGTCAGCGTATGTGCCATACAGCCCCCGCGCCGAAAAGACCTGGCCGTCCTCCACAGCCTTGCGCTGCAGCAAGGCGAAATCGTTGCCCTCAACGAGGAGCCGAGCACTCACCGAACGAGCACGCGCCTGCAGCACGTTGGCCACATCCGCACGCTGCCGGGCGCTGACGGCTACCGAACCCGTCTTGATGATGCCTGCCTTCTCCTGGGCGATCGCCGCCGTTGTTGATCCCAGAATGTCGGTGTGGTCAAGGTCGATTGGGAGAATCACTGCGACATCGGAGTCAATGACGTTCGTCGCGTCCCACCGCCCTCCCATGCCGACTTCGACAACGGCAACATCGATCGCGGCCGCCCTGAACGCGTGGTACGCCATTGCCACTGTCATCTCGAAGAACGACAGCGGATGCTGCATTGTCGCGTCAACACACTGAGCCTCATCCGCGACGGCGTCGTAAGCGGAAAGGAACGCGGGCACGCTGATGACGTCTTCAACGATGCTTATGCGTTCCCTGATGCTCGTCAGATGAGGGCTTGTGAGCCGCCCCGTTCGTTCTCCCGATTCAGCAAGGAGCGCCTCGATCATTCGCGCCGTACTCGTTTTGCTGTTGGTCCCGGTCAGATGAACGCTTCGATAGGTTCGCTGGGGATCGCCAAGCAGCGCCATAACGCTGGTGATGCGGTCTAGCGAAGGCTCGATCTTGCGCTCGGGCCAGCGTGCGAGGAGCTGCTCTTCGACATGGCTCAGTGGGCGAACTCGGTTCGATGCACGACGCGGGTTCACGACGTCCCCGCAAGTGGGAGTTCGGATGCCTGAATGTGCCCATACGACTTGCGGTGGCCGAGTAAGCGCGCCAATTGGGCCGTGCGCCACGCTTCAGTTTCGGCAACCTGATTGAAGGTAAAGAGATGGAGACCAGCGATGTTCATCCCGTTGCGGCCGAGCGCCGGCGCAGCCCGTCCGAGAAAGCGGGCCGGATCGTAGCCACCGGGAGTTGCGATGCGCGCAAACAGACCGCCGTTTTTCGCGAGGAAGCGCGCTGATTCACCGACGCCGATTTTCGTCGCCATTCGCAGGAGTTTCGTGCGCTCGACTGGGCCCGGCAACCCCACGAAGATTGGAAGGTTCACGTTGCGCGCGCGTACACGGGTCACCCAGTCCGACAGCACACCCGGATCGAACGTGAGGTTGCTGACGATCTGCGTTGCGTGTTGCCGTTTGTCCCACATGGCCTGAATCGTCAGATCATCGTGGATGTGAGGGTGCGACTCTGGATAGCCGGTGATACCGACCTCGGAAAATGGGTTGCCCGTGTTCGATAAATCCTCTAGAAGTTCCAGCGCGCTGCTGTAGGCCCGGCCCTGTGTGTCGCCGTCACCGGCGGGCACGAATACCTTTGTGATCCTTGCGGATTGGAGGCGACTGGTGATCTCGGCAAGCTCTCCCGGGCCTGAAATCATCCGCGCCGCCAGGTGGGGCACCACGTCGAAACCAAGCGCGGCGAGCCGCTCGGCAATGTGAAGCGTCGCCTGCTGCCCTTTCGCCGGCGACGCGGTAACCGTGACAGTCGCTCCAGGGGGCAAGGTGGCGCACACCTCGTCCAAGACCTTTTCGGTTGGCAGAACCTCGTATCGGACTCGGGTGAGCAGGCTTACGAGTACTTCGGTCGGGGTCTGCTGGCGTGTCACAAGCCACCCGCTCCGGCTGTGCGAAGACGGCGCGCAACGCGAACAGCGGCGGCAGCCGCTGCCGTGTCATGCACACGGACCCCCCAAGCGCCGGACGCGGCTGCAACTGCTGCGACAGCGCTGGAAGCGTCCTCCCGGTCGGCCGGATTCTCCGGTTTGAGGGTTCCGTAATCAACGCATTCCGAAAGGAAGCGCTTGCGTGAAGCGCCAACGAGGATTGGGAACCCGAGCCCACGCAGTGTCGGGAGGGCGGCCAGCAGGGACCAGCTCTGATCAGCAGTTTTCGCAAACCCAAGGCCCGGATCGAGGACGATGTTTTCGCCGTCGACGCCTGCGGTCAGCGCCTGATCGGCGCGCCTCGCTAGCTCGAAACACACATCCTGGACGACAGAGTCGTAAACGGCGTAGCGCTGCATAACCGCAGCATGGGCACGCCAGTGCATCAGCACACACGGGACGTTCGATTCCGCAAGAAAGGGCAGCATCGCCGAGTCGGCGAGCCCGCCGGAGACGTCGTTGACCAGGATGGCTCCCGCCTCGACCGCCCGCGCGGCGACGCCGGCGCGCATCGTGTCCACCGACACCTGCACGCCGGACTCACTTAGCGCGCGAATCACCGGGATCACCCGGCGAAGCTCCTCGGGCTCATCCACCCGCGAAGCACCTGGCCGCGTAGATTCGCCCCCGACATCAATAAGGTCGGCACCCTGTCGAGCCAGTTCAATACCGCGCGCGATCGCAGTGCTGACTTTGTCGAATTTGCCACCGTCGGAGAAGGAATCGGGCGTCACATTGAGGATACCGAGGACGACGCACCGGCTTGTGCCAGTGGATGTGATGGGACGTCGCGTTGCCTCGACTGTGTCGAAAACGGTCATACGGGCACCTCGACCTCGCCGTGGGGCGTTTCGATCGCGGGCGCGAACTCGGCGGCTACGATGGGCCGGTTCCGTTCCGCAATTTCGACGATGTTCGTCAAGAGCATGGCTCGCGTCATTGGCCCCACGCCGCCGGTAGCTGGGCTGACCTTGCCTGCGACTGAATTCACCTCGGGGTGCACGTCCCCGAGAATGCCCTCGATGGTGCGGGTAACACCAACCGAGAGCACAGTCGCGCCAGGATTGATCCAGTTCGGCTTAACCAGGTGCGCCACACCAGCAGCCGCGACGACGACGTCGGAGGCGCGGGTATGAGCCGCAACATCCACAGTCGCCTCGTGGCACAGTGTTACTGTGGCATGCTCGGTCGGTCGCGTGAGCATAAGTCCGAGCGGTCGGCCCACAGTGAGGCCGCAGCCGATCACGCAGAACCGCTGGCCAGTGATCGCCACATCATGCTGGCGGAGCAACTCGATTATTCCGCGGGGTGTACACGGGAGCGGGCCGGGTATCCCGAGGACAAGCTTCCCGAGGTTTGTGGGATGCAGTCCGTCGGCGTCCTTCTCGGGGTCGACGAGCTGAAGGATCCGGTGTGTATCGACATGGGCAGGCAACGGAAGCTGGACGATGAACCCGGTACACGCCGGGTCACTATTGAGGCGCCGTACTGCCAGTTCGATCTCGGCTGAAGTTGCCGTTGCGGGGAGCTCGACTCGTATGGACTCGATTCCGACCTCAGCGCAGTCCCGGTGCTTGCCGGCGACATACGAGTGGCTCCCCGGGTCGTCGCCTACGAGAATGGTGCCGAGCCCGGGCCGGATGCCCCGGGCATGCAGAGCGGCGACTCGCATTGCTAGCTCTGTCTTGACGTGTGCCGCGACCTTGCGTCCGTCGATCCTCGTAGCGATGGTCACCGGATTACCTTTCCAAGACTGGAGGGAGGGATTGCAGCGTCGCACTGTGTACAGTGCGGAGTTGCCGGCGCCATCGGCCGAATGCGCGTGACTGGTTCATGCCCAAGACGGCGACCGGGATTTCGCCACGGCGGTACACGGCGAGGAAACAGAAATTCTCGGGCGATCCGTCCTCGATCGTCACAGAATCTGCTTCGGCAGCATGGCCGGCGAACTGAATTCGCACGCCGTGCTGATCCGACCAGAAGTAGGGAATGCAGGCGTGACGATCCTCTTCGTGGTTTTCACCATGCCCACCGCCGCGAAGGAGCGCCGCGACGGCGATCGCTGGCCGCTCCATCGCACCTGTCCAGTGCTCGACGCGGTGCGCACGTCCGAGTCTGAAGTCATGCCATGCGGCGCAGTCGCCGACTGCGATGATTCCAGGGACGTTGGTTCGTCCCTGGTGATCACACTCCACCCCATTGCCGAGGGCCACTCCGGAACCTGTGAGCCATTCGGTGTTGGGAATCGCCCCGATTCCAACGACGACCACGTCAGCGGGAAGCACTGTGCCGTCGACGAGTTCGACACTCTCGACGCGGTCGCTGCCCGTGAGTCGGCGCACCCCGACGCCACACCGCAAGGCAACCCCGTTTGCACTGTGCAGCCCGCAGACGGCGGTGCCCATCATCGCGCCAAGCGGGCCGGCGAGAGGTGTAGCCATCGCCTCAACGATCGTCACATCAAGGCCAAGCTTCTTAGCCGTGGCCGCGACCTCACCGCCGATGAACCCCGCACCGATCACGACGAGGCGTGCGCCTGGCAACAACTCGGTGCGGAGCGCGAGCGCGTCGTCGATCGTGCGCAGCACGTGCACGCCAGCCATGGCCGCGGATCCGGGTAGCTTTCGCGCTCGCGCCCCGGTGGCAAGGACTATTCCGTCGCTGGCAACCCGGGCGCCATTGGCGAGGACGACCGCCCGGCTGGATGTGTCCAGCGACACCGCTGGGGAACCGAGAAGCCAGCGTGCGTACAGATCTTCATCGGCGGCCTCCAGTCTCAGGAAATCTGTGTCGATCTTGCCGATCAGAAAGTCCTTTGACAGAGGTGGCCTGTCATACGGCCTGCGCAGCTCATCTCCGATGATTGTGAGCTCGCCGTCAAAGCCCTGCTGCCGCAGCGCCTGCGCCGCGTAGAGGCCTGCTAGGGAGGCGCCGACTACGGTGATGGATTTCATGACTCCACTCCGAACTTGACACCAGGCGGGAGATTGGGCTTTTCGGTCGAGATCTCGACATAGATGTGGTCATCGGCGACGTGCACCGTGTGCGTCCTGATCGGCAGCTTAGCTGGAGGCGAATCGACCTGCCCGGTACGAAGGTTGAACTTGGATTCGTGCAGTGGGCATTCGATCTCGCAGCCTTCCAGCCAGCCATCAGCTAGGGATGCGTCTTGATGAGTGCAGGTGTCGTCGACGGCGAATATTTCACCCGCTTCGGTATGGAATACCGCGATGGGCGGGTGTGCTTGGGCGGTGTGAGCGGCTTGGACGCGGATGGCCTCTCCAGGGGGAAGGTTGGAGAGGGTGCAGATTCGGATCATTGTTCCCACCTTGGTGCGCATGACACAACAGATAGCGTAATACGCAACAGTCTGCTAATCGAGGGTAATGGCTGTCAAGGGGTTGGGGCGAGCGAGATCACAATTCGCCGTCCGAGCGCCCCACTTGAGCAAATCTGACAGGTACGGTTGCGTCATGGGCAACGAAGCGCAGAATTCTACTGACCAGACGGGTAAGCGGGGAGGTGACAGCCCCGGTGGTGTGCAGTCCGTTGACCGGGCGATCACGATTCTCGAGATCCTGGCTCGCGAGGGTGAGGTCGGTGTGAGTGATGTGGCCAAAGAGGTAGGGGTGCACAAGTCGACGGCTTTCCGGCTTCTCGCGGCCTTAGAGGATCGCGACTTCGTCGAGCAGAGCGCGGAGCGGGGCAAGTACCGGCTCGCCTTTGGGGTCCTGCGCCTAGCAAGCGCGATCCCGGCGCGTATCGACATGGTTCGTCAGGCGCAGCCGATTGTCGAAGGGCTCGCTTCGGAGCTCGGCGAGACGATCAACCTTGCTGTTGTGCGCGAGCATTACGCGGTCAACGTACAGCAGGCGCGCAGCTCAGCGGCAGTGGCAAGCCAGAACTGGGTGGGACAGCTGACGCCCCTGCACGCAACTTCCAGTGGGAAGATTCTCCTGGCCTACATGAGCGATGAGCAACGCGACTCCATCCTTGACAAGGCGGGCCTCCCGCCACTGACCCCGCACACTGTGACGTCGCGGAAGGCGCTTCTTAACGAGCTCGCGGAAGTGGAGAAAGTGGGTTTCGCAACGGCTTTCGAGGAGCTTGAGGCCGGTCTTAACGCCGCGGCAGTGCCGATCCGGGACCATACTGGCTATGTCGTTGGGGCGCTGAGTGCGTCGGGTCCGGCCTTCCGTTTCGACACGGACTGGATCAAGGGCGCCGAGGCAGATATCAGACTTGCGGGCAATCGCATCAGCCACCGGCTGGGCTGGCTTGAGAGAGCGCCTCGCGCTGGGGGTGATGGGTCGACAGCCACCTGATGTTAATCTTCTGATTCACGATTGTTTCGTTTAGCGCTTTCTGTTGCGGAATGCGCAACGAAGGTCTTACGGTCGAAGAGCCCGAACATGTGAAACCTTGAAGGGACTCTTCAGCATGACGACCACTCCTGAGAAACCGCCGCGGCTGGACCGGTTTGAAAGCTGGAACGGAAGCGCCGATGGACGGGTTCCCAGCACTCAGTCGCCGCCGTCTTCTGAACCGGACTTCCTGAAGGCGTCACCGCCGTCTCCGCCGACCGGGAAGCTCGTTCCCGCGCCGCGCGTGTTCTATCCTGCCGCAGGCCTTTTGGTGCTGTTCGTCGCGATCACCGCATTGTTCCCCGATCGGGTGGGTGACCTCATTGGCCGGGCCAACGCCAGCGTGGTCCAGGATCTCGCTTGGTGGTATATCGCCGTAGTTGCCTCTTTTATCTTCTTCTGCGTCTGGATCGCAGCCTCACACATGGGCAACATTGTGCTGGGGAAGGACGGTGACCAGCCGGAGTTTTCCCGTGGCTCATGGTTCGCGATGTTGTTCGCCGCCGGTATGGGCATCGGTCTCGTCTTCTGGGGCGTCGCTGAACCGCTCAGCCACTATGCGGCCACCCCTCCTGGAATGCCCGGCGCTGACCAAGCGGAACGGGCCCGAACCGCATTGAATGTCACGTTCTTGCACTGGGGCCTGCACGCCTGGGCCATTTACGCTGTGGTCGGCCTGGCCGTTGGGTACTCGGTCCATCGTCTGGGCAATCCGATCTCGCTGCGGTGGACCCTGCGGCCCCTGCTGGGTGACCGGGTCCAGGGTTTCTGGGGTGACGTCATCGATGTGGTCGCCGTCCTTGGCACACTGTTCGGTATCGCCACCTCCCTTGGCCTCGGGGTCAGCCAGATTGGGGCTGGCCTCGGCTATCTCGATGTAATTGACCAGCCTTCGACCTGGCTTCTGGTCGTGTTGATCATCTGCATTACCGCGATCGCGGTTGTTTCGGTGGTTACCGGGATCGGCAAAGGCATGAAGTGGCTGTCGAACATCAACCTTCTCTTGGCAGTCGGTTTGATGTCTGCACTTCTCATTCTCGGCCCGACCGTCTTCATCCTCAGCGACTTGACCACCCAGGTCGGCTCGTACGTCCAGAACTTCGTTCAGCTCTCGTTCAACGGCATGCCATTCGAGGAGGACGGTAAACAGTGGCTCGGTGGATGGACGACCTTCTACTGGGGCTGGTGGATGAGCTGGGCGCCTTTCGTGGGCGTCTTCATCGCCCGGATTTCCAAGGGGCGCACGATCCGCGAGTTTATCGTCGGCGTTCTCCTAGTGCCGACACTTGTCACCTTCCTCTGGTTCTCAGTAATGGGAGGCACAGCCCTTCATCAGGAGGTGCTGGGAAGCGGTGGGCTGATAGCCGAAGACGGCTCGGTGTCAGCGACAACAGCGCTGTTCCAGCTGATCAACGAGGTAGCCCCGTCGATCGCGGTTCTGCTCAGCATTGTCGCAATCCTCTTGGTCGTAATCTTCTTTGTCACTAGCGCCGACTCTGGCGCGCTAGTCGTCACCATGCTCGCATCCGGGGGTAATCCGGATCCGCCGCTGTGGGCGCGCACCTTCTGGGCGATCCTGGAGGGCGCCATCGCCGCGGTACTGCTGATCGCCGGTGCGTCCATCGCCGGAGCTGACCCGCTTTCCGCACTGCAAACCATGGCGATTCTGCTGGCGCTGCCGTTCAGCGTGGTGATGCTGCTGATGTGCGCGGCCACCGCCAAGGCGCTGCTCATCGAGAACCGCTTCAGAATGCGTAAGCAGCGCGCATGGCTCGCTGAACAGATAGTGCAGGAGATGCAGAACCGCGGAAGTTGATGCTCGGCGCAGGGTTCTATCTATCGGAGATGGACGATAATATCGTCATATGACGATCAATGGTGCCAGCGACCTCTGCACTCCAGGCGTCCCGGAGGAGAACCTCAATGCGGCTGTGTCGCTGTTCCACAGCCTCTCGGATGCCACCCGGCTCGCGATTGTCCGGCGCCTCGCGCACGGTGAGGCGAGGGTCGCGGACCTCGTTGCTGAGCTTGGACTGGCGCAGTCGACGGTGTCGGCGCACGTAGCGTGTTTGCGTGACTGCCGACTCGTCGAGGGCCGGCCAGAGGGGCGTCAGGTCTTTTATCAGCTCGCCCGTCCAGAGCTGATCGACCTCCTGTTCTCCGCTGAGACGCTCCTGGCCGCGACAGGGAGCGCGGTAGCACTCTGCCCCAACTACGGCGCTTCACCAGCAGAGCCCGCGCGTCATGAGTGACGCGTGTGGCTGCAGCCACAACGAACCGTCTGACACTGCGCAAGACAGCGCGAAGCTGCGGCTATGGCATGTTCCTGAGCTTCGGGCTGCGCTAGTCGCTGGAGTCCTGCTGGGGGTGGCGTTCGTTGCGGGCCGGACGGGCGCGCCGGATCCGGCACACGTTGTGCCTGAAGTTGCGGCACTACTCATCGCCGGTTATACCTTCGTCCCGGCGACACTGCGGCGGCTAGCGGAGGGCAAGATCGGAGTCGGCACGCTGATGACCATCGCGGCCGTCGGCGCGGTCGCTTTGGGCGAAGTCGGCGAGGCAGCGATGCTGGCTTTTCTCTTTTCGATTGCCGAGGGATTAGAAGCATATTCACTTGCCCGGACTCGACGGGGCCTGCGATCTCTGCTCTCACTCGTCCCCGTCCAGGCGACGATGCTGCGGGAGGGCAGGGAAGTTCGCGTCGCCCCCGCTGCACTCCGGGCCGGAGACCGGATGCTGGTTAAACCGGGGGAGCGGATCGCAACTGACGGGATTATCCACCGAGGAAGCACCACGCTGGATCTCTCTGCGATCACCGGAGAATCCGTGCCCGTCGATGCCGGTCCGGGACAAGAGGTATTCGCCGGGTCGATCAACGGCACTGGCGCACTCGAAATAGACGTGACGACCACCGTCGAAGACAACTCACTCGCGCGAATCGTGCGGATCGTTGAGGCGGAGCAGAACCGCAAAGGCGCCGCACAAAGGCTCACTGACCGGATCGCAAGGCCGCTCGTCCCAGGCATCATGATCGCGGCCGCTCTCATCGCGGCAACCGGTAGCGTCCTTGGTGACCCAGCGGTGTGGATCGAGCGCGCCCTGATCGTTCTGGTCGCCGCCTCGCCATGCGCCCTCGCGATATCAGTGCCCGTTACGGTGGTATCCGCCGTCGGCAGAGCCAGCAAGTTCGGTGTCCTGATCAAGGGCGGCGCGGCGCTGGAGGCGCTCGGCAAGGTTCGCGGCGTTGCCCTGGACAAGACAGGAACGCTCACTGTCAACAAGCCGTCCATCATCGACGTCGCGACAGTCGACGGTGTGAACCGCACCCGCGTTATCCACGTAGCCGCGGCGCTTGAAGCGCGCAGTGAGCACCCTCTGGCCCGTGCGATCCTCGCCGCCGTCGACGACGTAAAACCTGCCACTGACGTGGAAGCTATTGCAGGGGCTGGGCTCACAGGACTGCTTGATGGCCGGACTGTTCGGTTGGGCCGGCCCGGCTGGCTCAGCGGGGGAGTCCTCGCGGACCGTGTCACCGAGATGCAGCGAGCCGGCGCGACCGCCGTCCTCGTCGAAGACGACGGGGTCATCATCGGAGCGATAGCGGTTCGCGACGAACTTCGGCCCGAGGCAGCGGAGGCCGTGGCGCAGTTGCAGCAGGACGGCTACCACGTCGCTATGCTCACGGGCGACAACCGTGCGACGGCGGCAGCGCTCGGCGAGGCTGCGGGAATCGGCACTGTCCACGCGGAGCTTCGCCCGGAGGATAAATCACGGCTCGTCAGGGAACTCCGCGAACAGAGAACGACCGCGATGGTGGGTGATGGCGTCAATGATGCGCCCGCCCTCGCTACCGCCGATTTGGGTATCGCGATGGGCGCGATGGGCACAGATGTGGCGATTGAGACCGCTGACGTCGCCCTCATGGGTGAGGATCTGCGGCACCTCCCGCAAGCGTTCGCGCACGCACGCCGTGCTCGCCGCATCATGTTGCAGAACGTGGGGCTGTCGATCGGCTTGATCACAGTGCTGATCCCGCTGGCGCTGACCGGAACGCTCGGCCTCGTCGCCGTCGTGCTGGTGCACGAACTTGCGGAGATTGCCGTCATCGTGAACGGCGTTCGCGCCGGAGGGAGAGCTAAGGGGCTCGGGGAAGGCGCGGGGGCTCACGCACCGAAAGAGTTGATGCATGAAACAGGTTCTAGTCAAATGGAGGGAACTGTTCTACGGTTGAGACATGAGTGAGCTCATGTCTCAGGCCGTTCGCTTCGATTTGAGGTCAGGAGAATCGTGGCGAGATCCCTGGCCTATGTACGCTGCGCTCCGCGATCATGACCCGGTGCATCACGTCGTGCCCAACGAGCGCGAAGATATCGACTACTACGTCCTTTCCCGTTTCGTCGACGTCTACGCCGCCGCGCGTGATACCGCGACTTTCTCGTCGGCGGAGGGGATCACGGTCCAGTATGGCGATCTCGAGAAACTCGGTCTCGGCGAGCATCGGCCGTTCGTGTTCACCGACCCGCCCGACCACACCGAATTTCGCCGCCGGGTAGCGCGGGGGTTCACTCCTCGGCAGGTACAGACGATCGCGCCGGCTGTACGGAGATTCGTCGTCGAACGTATTGAGCGACTGCGTTCCGCAGGGGAAGGCGATATTGCTGCGGAACTGTTTAAACCCCTTCCGACCATGGTTGTTGCCCATTACCTGGGCGTGCCGGAAGAGGATAGACCGCAGTTCGACGAATGGACGCATGCGATAGTCGGTGCAACCGCTACAGGTGAGAACACCGCCGCCGAGGCTGCGATCGCCGACATGATGCAGTACTGCACAGCACTGATCGAGCGCCGCCGCGTTGAGCCGGGCGATGATACGATCTCCCACCTCGTGGCATCGGGTCTCGGCCAGAAGGGCGATGTCGCTGGCATGCTGTCGATTCTCGGCTTCGCGTTCACGATGATCTCCGGCGGAAACGACACTACGACAGGGAATCTCGGTGGTGCGGTGCAATTGCTAGAGATGTTCCCGGACGAGCGGCGCCGGCTCATCAACGACATGGACCTCATCCCTGATTCCGTTAATGAGTTCCTGCGGCTCACCTCGCCGGTGCAGGGACTGGCGCGCACAGCAACGCGGGACGTCGTTTACGAGAGCGTGACCATACCTGCCGGGCGGCGGGTGCTTATGCTGTACGCCTCGGCGAACCGGGACGAACGAGCGTTCGGCCCCGATGCTGGCCAGCTAGACGTGACACGACAGCCAAAGAACATCCTCACCTTCAGCCAGGGAAGCCATCACTGCCTTGGGGCGGCAGCCGCGCGGATGCAAGCCCAGATCGCACTGGAAGAGCTGCTGGCACGCTGCCCTAATTTCACGATCGACATTGAGGGCGTCCGCTACGCGGAAGGAAACTACGTGCGCTGGCCGACCAGCGTGCCGTTCCGGGCGGAAGCATGAGCGGTGATTGGCTTGGAGCAGAACGCTCGGCGCATGCCGCTGAGCGAATCCTCGACGCGGCAGCGCGACTCTTCGCTGAGCGTGGTGCTGCAGCCACACAAATGTCGCATATAGCCGAGGAAGCAGGGTGCTCGAGAGCGACGTTGTACCGCTACTTCGACAACCGCCAGGCTGTACGGACCGCGTTTGTCCATCGCGAGGCCCGGCGGATCGGTGCGGTGGTGGCCAATGAGGTCAGCGAAATTGCGGACCCGGGGGAGCGGCTTGTCGAGGGGACGCTCACGGCCCTGCGGGCGGTCCGGTCTGATCCGCTGCTGATCGCCTGGTTCCGATCGATCGATGCGGTTCTCAGTGCCGAGGTCAGTCAGACATCGGAGGTGATTCAGGCGATGGCCGCCGCGTTCCTGCCGACAGCAATCGCCCCGGCCGAAGAAAGGGCACAACTGGCCCGGTGGACGACGCGCATTATTGTCTCGCTGCTAACGATGCCCGGGCGGGACGATGCGGATGAACGCGGCATGCTCGAGAAGTTCCTCGCCCCGGCGGTTGCTGTGACACGACCGTAAAACCACCTCACCGGGAGGGCCGGATCATTCCGGCTTATCCGCTCCGACCAGCCACATCGCGAAATACTGCGAGCCGCCACCGTACGCGTGGCCGAGCGCTTTCCGTGCGCCATCGATCTGGTAGTCCCCGGCGCGTCCCATGACCTGTTTGGCAGCTTCAGCGAAGCGCAGCATGCCGGATGCGCCGATCGGGTTGGAGCACAACACTCCGCCTGATGGGTTGACGGGCAGTTCCCCGCTGCGCTCCGTCGCACCCGCTTCGGTGAGCTTCCAGCCGGGTGTGTCACGCGCGAATCCCAAGTTCTCCAGCCACATCGGCTCAAACCACGAAAAAGGAACGTAGATCTCGGCCGCATCGACTTCGCGCAGCGGATCGTCAATTCCTGCTTTGCGCCACAAGGCTGCGGCAGCGTCCCTTCCGGCCTGGGGATTTACTTGGTCCCGTCCGGCGAATGTGGTGGGTTCGGTGCGCATAGCAGTGGCGTGGATCCACGCGACGGTGCCGTCCACAGCAGCGGCCGCCTCTTCGTCACCGATGACCATGGCGCAAGCACCGTCAGAGGATGGACAGGTTTCGTCGTAACGAATTGGGTCCCACAGCATCTGGGACGCCTGAACGGACTCGAGTGTGATGTCGGGCTGGCGCAGATGCGCGTACGGATTGAGGGCACCGTTTCGGCGATCTTTCACTGCAACCATCGCGCCGATATGCTCGGGTGCGCCGGACCGCTGAATGTATGCACGGACGTGCGGTGCGAAGTACCCGCCCGCGCCCGCGCCCACCGGCATCGAGAAGGGCGGTGCAATTGATAGCCCCCACATCGCATTTGACTCGGATTGCTTCTCGAACGCCACGGCGAGCACTCGACGGTGTACTCCTGCCATCACCTGAGTCGCGGCGACAATCGATGTGGAACCGCCGACCGAGCCCGCCGTGTGCACGCGAAGCAACGGCTTGCCCACGGCGCCGAGCGCATCGGCTAAGAACAGTTCCGGCATCATCACGCCCTCAAAGAGGTCCGGTGCCTTGCCGATGACGACTGCGTCGATATCTTTCCACTCGACGTGAGCGTCGGCCATCGCGCGGTCGATCGCTTCACGAAGCAGGCCGGGCATCGAGACGTCGGTACGTTTCGTTCGGTGATGTGTCTGTCCCGTGCCGAGTATTGCCGCTCGACGTGCGCTCATGATTGTGCCTCCATGACGGCGACGAGATTCTGTTGCAGGAGCGGACCGCTCGTGGCGTGCGCAAGTACGCGTGACGCTTCACCCGAATGGACGCGTTTGGCAGCTTCACCGATTCGAATGAGACCGCCCGCGAACATGGGGTTGCCTGCGAGTGGTCCACCAGATGGGTTGATCCGCACGGCGTCGCTGAGTTCCAGTGCCTCGCGCAGGATGAGCTCCTGGTGACTGAATGGCGCGTGTAATTCCGCGATCTCGATGTCGCGGGCACCTGCCGCTGCTGCGGCGGTGCGGGTGGACGGTGAATCAGTGAGATCACGAGCGCCGAGCACGGCGGAGTCGATGCGGTGATCGATCCCACTGATGATTGCAGGTCGTTCGATGAGGTCGCGGGCGCGTTCCTCAGTAGTGAGGATCAATGCAGCAGCGCCGTCTGAGATCGGTGCGACATCATATGAGTGCAGCGGGTCCGCTATCAGCGGTGCATTGTCAGCCAGTGCGCCAGAGCGCTGCGCGTGAGGATTGCTCGTGGCATCTGCGAGACTGCGTGCGGCAACCGCGGCCATCTCCTCCTTGGTCCACCGTCCTGATTCGAGACCCAGCCGGGCCTGCATCGCAGCGAGGCTGATGGAGTCGGGCCAGAGCGGGGCGACGGTGTACGGGTCGAGTTGCAGACTGAGCACGCGGCGCAACTCACCCGCCGACGATTTTCCGAAGCCATACACCAGCGCGGTGTCGGCCTCGCCGGTGAGAATCTTGATCCACGCCTCATAGACAGCCCACGCCGCATCACATTCGACGTGTGATTCGTTGATCGGCGGGAAAGCGCCGATTGCATCAACGGCTGCGATGAAGGAGAACGCTCGCCCTGCCAGGTAATCGGACGAACCTGAGCACCAGAAGTCGATGTCGGTTTTTGTCAGCCCCGTCTTCTCGAAGATCTCCGAAAGTACAGGAACCAGCATCTCCACGCCGTTCGTAGTGCCCTGGGTCGAGCGGACACTGGGGGATTGGGCGAAACCAACGACCGCTACGTTTCTCATAGGTGCCTCGCAAAGGTCTCGATGGGGGCGTCAGGCTCACCGGTCGGCGTGAAGTAGTCGATGTTGCTGAGCGAGGTTTGCCATTCTGCTTTGGGGCGCCACACTGCGCGGACGCGCATCCCCATGCGGACGTCGGCGGAGTCACACCCACGCACCAGATGCAGAAATGCGATGTCCGCGCCGTCGAGAAGGACATACGCCACCACGTAGGGCGGTGTTATGCGCTGCCCCAAGAACGGGACATTGACTATGCAGAACGTGGTGACGATGCCAGTATCGGGCAGCTCAACCTCAGTGGTGGTAGGTACACCATCGACGGGGCATGCGCCGCGCGGGGGGATGTACACCTGGTCACACTCGGCGCAGCGCTGTCCGATCAGTTTGCCGTCGGCGAGAGCACGCAAGTAGCGGCTTTCTTCGGCGGAGACGGTGTGATCGTAGGTGAGCTGGATCGGCGTGATGATCGTGGTTACCCGGTCCTCGTCATCACGTTTCGATTCTGGAGGTGCAAGCGCTTGGGGCGCTGCTGCACTAGTTCCGGGATCAGTGGGCACGAAGTACGCGATGTCCCGGATGTGCCCGGTGGGTGCCTCCGCCCACTGCACTTGGACGCGCATTCCGGTACGTATGTCGCTGGGCGACGCAACGTTCACCGCGTGGAGCAGTCCGGTGTCGGCGCCGTCGAGCCGGATGAGTGCCCAGGCGAAGGGTTGCTGGATTGGCTGGCCGTCGACGGGCTTCGGGCACCAGGACCAGGTAAGGACTGTTCCTTCGGTACTCACCTCGACGAACTCGGTGAGCGGGTCGGACGTCACGGGATCGTATTCGATGGGGGGCACATGCACTCGGCCATCGCTGCCCTTGATTCCGAGAATCTGCCGCTGTGCGAGCGCAGTCATGAATCGGGACAGGACAGGCCCGAGCGATCGGGTGTAGTCGAATCCGATATTGAGTGGTGCGCTGAGGGGTTCTACATCAGTCGTCACAGAGATAGTGCAACACGTTCTTGTTCAATAGGCAACAGTCTGTGCGTATTTTTTGCCGAAAATGTGTAACTCGTTCTAGTGATCTGGGTGGAAGATTGGACAGATGGTAGGTACTGCCGTCTGACTGCCAGTGAGATCGCGTGCCGGCTGACAGACGGGCCAGCGTGCTCTTTATCGCGCTTCAAAAAGGGATTGGCCGCGCCGTCACCGTAGTTGTTGGTTGCGGTTATTCCTTGAGGACGTCGGTGATGAAGTCGGCGAAACCGGGCATGGTGAACTCGATGCGGCCGTGGCGCGGCGCGTAGATAGTGCCTTTGGCGATAAGGGAGGCACGCAGGGGGCTGATTTGCTGGGGGTTTTTGCCCAGTGCTTCCGCGATCTGCCGGATAGGCATGTCGGTGTCGCCGTGCTTGGCCATGGCGGCGAGAAAGTCTTTCTCGCGCTCCGTGGAGCGCCGCCAGCGGGCCTGAAACATCCCGTTGTACAGCGCGCTACGGCCTTCGGCGATACCGGACTGGGCGTGGGAAGCCAGAAGCGTGCTTCCTTTTGCTGGCGTGGCGGCGTGCCAGGTTTCCTCGCCGTAGAGCTGGATTAGATGGGGAAATCCTTTTGCAGCGCTGATTACCTCCGTGAGCGCTTCCTTCGTCCAAGACACGTGCAGTTGTTCGGCGGGCTGCACAAGCGCTTCGACCGATGCGGACAAGCTCAGTTTCGTCAGCGGGAGGTAGCGGAACCGTTCCCCGAATGTCGCGGCTTCGGAAATGACTTCAGGAAGATTGGCGAGGCCACCGACGAGAAAGATGACGGGGAGCTGTTTGCTGGTGATCTCCTGTATGGCTGCGGCGAACTCGGTGATGTGTTCCCGGTCGGCTTCTTGCAGCTCGTCGACGCACACACCGATCACCGGGCGTTTCTTGTCGTCCACTCTGGCGAGCGTGACGAGGTCCTCGATGATGCGGACAAACGCCTGGTAGCCGAAATCTGTTAGGTTCCTGGGCTCCTTGTTACCCAACTCAACATTCACGGAGGCGCCAGTGAGAGCCACTTCGATGGTGAATGATTCGACCCGTTCCGCCCAGCGTCGCCAGGCTGGCTGCGTTGTCAGCTCGCGCTCGGCAGCAGTGTTCCGTAAGCCCTGGGCTAATAGCGGAAGCAGACGCTCACCTTTACACGCCAGCAGTGATGTCGTAATACCGACCGCGGCGCTGTACTCACGAATTGAGTTCTCAGCATGCTTGAGCAGCACCGTCTTTCCCATACCCCGAACACCGGAGTAGGCGATCGGCGACCCAGGCGCGCGGCCGAGGTGTGCGGCTGCGTGTATGTAGTCCTCAACCACCGACAGGTGTTTGCCGCGGCCCGCGATCACCGGCGGCAACGTGCCCGCACCGGGAGCGTACGGTGAGGGCAAGGGGGAATTTGCCATATAGATCACTATATATCGAATCCGAGTATAGGAACGTATAGGCTCCCCCGGAGTATCGCTCGGAGCTTCCCGCCGGTTTGCTTGGCGTCGGCACGCGTCTGCCGATCAAGAACCAGCAGCTGGCAATCGTGGCGGGAATTTTCACGGTCGTCGTGGTCACCGCAGTGCGTCTTCCCGATTGACGCCCGGACCGGGCAAGCCGACCGCGCTCACTGCCCCCGGAAGACTGGTCGGCGCTTTTCCGTGAAAGCCCGGGGCCCCTCCTTCGCATCTTCGCTGAGGAACACCTTGACCCCGATCTTTGACTCGATCTTGAATGCCTCTTCTTCTGGCATTGCCTCTGTCTCGCGCATGGTCTGGAGAATCGCGCGGACGGCGAGTGGCCCGTTGGCGCAGATCTGATCGGCAATCTCGAGCGCCTTTTCGAGCGCTGAACCATCAGGGACGACGTGGCCGATCAGTCCAATTTCTTTCGCCTCGGCCGCGGTGATATGGCGGCCTGTGAGTAGCAGGTCAGCTGCGACGGTGTAGGGGATTTGGCGGGGGAGGCGAACGGCAGAGCCACCCATCGGGAAGAGGCTCCACTTTACTTCGGAGATCCCGAACTTCGCGCTTTGACCGGCGACGCGAATATCGGTGCCCTGCAAGATCTCGGTACCCCCCGCGATGGCGGGGCCCTCGACTGCCGCGATAAGAGGTTTGGTCAGCCGTCGGCCTTTCAGCAGGCCGGGAATTGACGCTGGATCCCAGCCGCCGCCGGACATCGCCTTGCCGGGATTGTTCTTGCTCATGCTTTTGAGGTCGGCTCCGGCGCAAAATGCTCCGCCCGCACCCGTGAGAATGCAGCAACGGATTTCAGAATCTGCGTCCACCGTGTCCCACGCTTCGGTCATAATGGACATCATTTCGCCGGTCAGGGCGTTGCGCGCGTGCGGTCGGTTCAGGGTGACGATCAATACGCCGCCACGTCGCTCTATGAGGGCGTGAGGCTCGGTTTTGGTGTCGGCCCCGGCGACTGATTCGGCCATTTTGCAACCTCCTGTGCGATAACCATTGCCCAAAACAATAACATGTTCTAGTTTGGGTGAATGGCACTGAACATCGCTGATCTGTTAGAGCACGCTGTCGATGCCGTGCCGGACCGCACGGCTCTTATTTGTGGCGACCGTCAGGTGACCTTCGCGGAACTAGACGAGCGAGCCAACCGCCTTGCCCACCATCTCGCGACAGCCGGGATAGGCGAGGGCGATCACGTCGGAATTTACTCACGGAACTCGATCGAGGCACTCGAATCGATGATCGCCGTGTACAAGATCCGCGCGGTCGCAATCAATGTCAACTACCGGTACGTGGCGCGCGAACTGCACTACCTCTTCGACAACGCCGACCTGGTCGCACTTATACACGAGCGAAGTTTCAGCGACCTCGTCGCAGAAGTACTTCCAGCGGTTCCGTCGGTTCGGCACGTCGTCGTCATCGATGACGGCTCCGATAAGGACTACTCCGCATGCGAGGGTGTCGAGTATGAAGCAGCGCTTGCGGCGGAGTCTCCAGAGCGTGACTTTGGCGAGCGCAGCTCTGACGACCTCTACGTTGTGTACACGGGCGGAACGACCGGTTACCCGAAAGGTGTGATGTGGCGTCACGAAGACGTCTGGCGTGCGCTCGGCGGCGGCATCAACTTTATGACGGGCGAGTACGTTCAAGACGAGTGGACAATGGCGAATGACGCGAAGAACAGTCCCGGTCTCGTCCGGCTGACAATGTCTCCGCTCATCCACGGGGCCGCTCAATGGGCAGCTTTCGGTGCATTGTTCACCGGAAGCCCCGTAGTGCTGGTCACTCGCGCTGACCCCCACGAAGTGTGGCAGGCAATTGAGAAGCACAAAGTCCAGGTGCTGACCATCGTGGGCGACGCGATGGCCCGCCCGCTCCTCAGTGCCTATGCGGAGCGAACCTACGACGCCTCATCGCTGCTCGCTGTAACAAGTCACGCGGCACTCTTTTCACAGTCCGTCAAACAGCAGTTCCTCGATACGTTCCCCAACATCGTCCTCACCGATGCCATCGGATCATCGGAGAGCGGCTTCACCGGCATCGGCATGGTCAGCAAAGACGGTGACTATTCCCAAGGGCCCAAGGTCAACTTCACAAAACAAGCCGTCCTCATCGACGACGACGGCAACCTTGTCGAACCGAAACCGGGCGCGGTGGGCCGTATGGCGCGCACAGCGCATGTGCCACTCGGCTATTACAAGGATGAGAAGAAAACCAAGACGATTTTTGCGGAAATCGATGGCAAGCGCTACGTCATGCCGGGCGACTACGCGCGCTACGAAGAAGACGGCTCCGTCACCTTGCTCGGGCGTGGCTCGGGATGCATCAACACCGGTGGTGAAAAGGTCTTCCCCGAGGAAGTGGAAGGCGCGCTCAAATCCCACCCCGACGTTTTTGACGTGCTCGTGCTGGGAACACCCGACGAAAGATACGGCCAGCGCGTGAGTGCAGTGGTGCAGCCTCGGGAGGGCGCGACTCTCGACGTCAGCGAACTGGACACGCATGTGCGTACGAAAGTTGCCGCGTACAAGATTCCACGCAGCTACTGGGTCGTCCCAGAGGTACACCGGCAGCCGAGCGGTAAACCTGACTACCCGTGGGCGAAAGCCCACGTGGAGGAGAATGATGCATACGCAACTGTGTGAACTTTTCGGCATCGACTATCCGATCGTCGCGTTTACCCCCTCCGAACACGTCGCCGCGGCGGTCACGCGAGCTGGCGGTCTCGGGGTATTGGGGTGCGTCCGTTTCAATGAGGCCAGTGCCCTCGATGAGACCCTCGACTGGATGGACGCCAACACCGACGGAAAACCGTACGGCGTGGACGTGGTGATGCCGTCAAAGATCCCCGAAGAGGGAACACAGGGCGAACTGAGCAGCCACATTCCGCCGGAGCATCGCGAATTCGTTGCACGCACCCTGCGTGAGCTCGGAGTGCCCGAAACGACGGCCAACGATGATGTGGGCGGTGTCCTCGGCTGGCTGCACTCCATCGCCCGCTCACACGTTGATGTCTCGCTCAAGCACAGGGTGTCCCTGATCGCAAACGCGCTCGGCTCACCACCGAGTGATGTGATCGAGCAGGCCCACGCTCACGGCGTGAAAGTCGCGGCCCTGGCAGGCAAGGCCGCGCACGCCCGCAGCCACGTCGACAACGGTGTGGACATCGTCGTCGCGCAGGGCTACGAAGCGGGCGGACATACCGGTGAGATCGCGTCCATGGTGCTTCTTCCGGAAGTCGTCGACATCGTTGGGCAGGACGTCCCTGTTCTCGCGGCGGGCGGTGTCGGGTCCGGACGGCAGATCGCGGCGGCCCTCGCACTGGGTGCGTCGGGTGTGTGGATGGGCTCATACTGGCTGACGACCACCGAGTATCTCGAGTCGATGAACAACTCGGGGACGATGCAGGAAGCGCTCGTTGCAGCAACCTCGTCGGACACCGTGCGCTCCCGCATCTATTCGGGCAAACCCGCGCGGCTGCTTAAAACCCGCTGGACCGACGCGTGGCAGCAGCCAGGCGCGCCGAAGCCGCTACCGATGCCGCTGCAAAACTTGCTCGTCTCCGAAGCGCACCAGCGCATCGCAGCGTCCCATGATCCAACGGTCGTGGCGATGCCAGTCGGCCAGATTGTGGGCCGCATGAACGCCGTACGGCCCGTCGCGGACCTGATGTCGGAACTCGTTTCCGAGTACGGCGACGCCGTTGACCGACTGCAGAAAACCAGGTGAGGAAACTCATGCGTGAATACAAAGAGTTGTACATTGGCGGCAACTGGGCAGCACCGTCACACGACAGATTTGTCGATGTCGTCTCTCCGCACAACCAGAAGGTCGTCGGAACTGCGCCTGAGGGGACGCCCGATGACGTAGACCGCGCGGTTGCCGCAGCACGACACGCCTTCGACCACGGCCCGTGGCCAACTATGGACCCCAAAGAGCGGCTCGCTGCCGTACAGCGGATCGCCGACGCATACAACGCGAGACAGGCGGAACTTTCGGAACTGATCAGCACTGAAATGGGTGCGCCCCTGTGGTTCTCGCAAGTAGGTCAGGTGGGAGCGACGTCGATGGCGCTCGCTGCTTTCCTCAACTTTGGGGCGCAATATCCGTGGGAGGAGCGGCGCACTGGCTTCTTCGGTCAGGACGTCGTGGTTCGTCGCGAACCCGCCGGTGTCGCTGGGATGATCACCCCGTGGAATGTCCCACACTTCACCACGATCTCGAAGTTGATTCCAGCGTTGCTCGCGGGGTGCACCGTTGTGCTGAAACCTTCAGAGGAAGTACCGCTTTCGGCTCTTGCGCTGGCGGAGATCATCGACGAAGCGGGTCTTCCGGAGGGGGTTGTCAGCATCATTCCCGCTGGGCGTGAAACTGGCGAGCACCTTGTCCGGCATCCCGGCGTCGACAAGATTTCGTTCACGGGTTCGCCGACTGCCGGCAAGCGAATCGCGTCGCTCTGCGGCCAAGATCTGCGTCGTGTGACCCTCGAACTCGGCGCGAAGTCCGCAGCCATCATTCTGGACGATGCGGACCTTGCGATGACGATCGAACGGCTGCCGCTCGCGTCCTTGCTGAACAGCGGGCAAGCCTGCATCGCACAAACCCGCATCCTCGCGTCCCGGCAGCGGTACGACGAAGTGGTTGATGCGGTCACAACGATGGTCAACGGTCTCCCCGTCGGCGACCCGCTCGACCCGGCAAACTACATCGGGCCGATGGTGTCGCAGCGGCAGCAGCAGCGCGTCGACGGCTACATCACCCTTGGCCAGGAAGAAGGCGCGCGCCTCGTCACTGGCGGTAACGGAATGCCCGACGGGCTCGACCGTGGCTGGTACGTGCGGCCGACAGTGTTCGCCGATGTGGACAACCGGATGCGCATCGCGCAGGAAGAGATCTTCGGACCGGTTCTCGCGGTGATCCCGTACGACGATGAAGCCGACGCTATCCGTATCGCGAACGACTCCGCGTACGGGCTTGGCGGTTCCGTATGGACTTCCGACGTCGAGCACGGTGTTGATGTCGCCCGGAAGATCCGCACTGGCACCCTGGGCATCAACCAGTATCTCCTCGACTTCAATTCGCCGTTCGGTGGCTACAAGTCGAGCGGGTTCGGGCGGGAGTTCGGGCCTGAAGGGATCGAGCCGTACATCGAGTACAAGTCGATCGCGCTTCCGATCGGGTGAGGGAATCGCTGTGACAGTGAAGGTGAGCTGGGACGAGAACGCGACACAACCGCCGGCGCGGGTGGCAGCCCTGCGGTCAATGCGTGCCGTGGACGCTGGCGAGAAAGACGAGTGGCTCGGTCTTTTTGCCGACACGGCGGTGCTCGAAGATCCCGTTGGTCCTTCGGGCTTCGATCCCGAAGGCAACGGACACCACGGCCACGAAGGGCTAGCGGCTTTTTGGGACATCGCGATTGCGAAAGTCGATCGGTTCGACTTCACGATGCGTGACTCGCATGCCGCCGGGAACGAGGTGGCCAACGTCGGCACCATCACCTCGTACCTGCCCGGCGGTTACCGCGTCGACACCGACCTGATCACGGTGTACAAGGTCGACGACCACGGCAAAATCGTATCGATGCGCGCTTTCTGGGAGGTGCAGCGCGCAGCGGCAACTGCCAGGCAAGTGTAGGACGGCCGGTCTAACGCACCGCCGCTCCCATATACCCATCCCTGCGACGGTGTACAAAACAGGCAAGCGCCTCGCTAGAACTGTTCGTTTTGTACACCGTCTCAAAGTGATGTTGTAGGGAAGTCGCCTCAGCACTCGACATGGTTCACGGCGACGCTGATTGCTAGCCCGCCCTGTGACGTCTCCTTGTACTTCGAGAGCATGTCCGCACCAGTGGCGCGCATGGTTTCAATGACCTGATCGAGACTGACGCGGTGGGTCCCATCGCCTCGCAGCGCCATACGGGCGGCGTTGATGGCTTTGCCGGCCGAGATCGCGTTGCGTTCGATGCACGGAATCTGGACAAGCCCAGCGATCGGGTCGCACGTCAGCCCGAGGCTGTGTTCCATCGCAATCTCAGCGGCGTTCTCCACCTGGCGTGGTGAGCCGCCGAGAACCTCCGCGAGGCCTGCCGCTGCCATCGACGCAGCAGAACCGACCTCGCCCTGGCAGCCGACTTCAGCACCGGAAATTGAAGCGCGCTCCTTGTATAGCGAACCGATCGCGCCTGCGGTCAGCAAGAAGCGTATGGCGGTGTCATCGGCGTCAGCCCTGCCCGCCGGTGTGTAACCGACGGCATAATGCAGGACAGCGGGAACGATACCGGCAGCCCCGTTGGTCGGAGCCGTCACGATGCGACCGCCCGACGCGTTCTCCTCATTGACCGCGAGCGCCACAAGATTCACCCAGTCCTCAGCGAATTCAGGTGTGCGGTGAGGGTCTTCCGCATCGAGTTTCAAGTACCAATCGCGTGCTCGCCGCCGCACGCCCAATGGGCCCGGCAGCACCCCGGTCCGCGAGATTCCGTTCTGCTCACATTCGGTCATTACGTCCCGGATGTGCAGAAGCCGACTGGAAACCTCGTGACCGGAGCGGATTTCGCACTCGAATCGCAACATCAGTTCACTGATTGCGCACTCGTGCCGGTCGACGAGATCGATGAGTTCTTTCGAGGAGCCGTATGAGAACGCGGAGGCCCGCCGCGGTGCTGGATCTGCCGCTTCAGCCTCGGTGACGACGAACCCGCCACCGATCGAGAAGTAGGTCTCGCTGTGCAGGACGGTGTTGTCCGCAGCGTATGCGGCGAGCGTCATGCCATTGGGATGAAAGGGCAGCGCGGTGTGCGGGTGCAGGGTGATGTCCTCCTCGGACAGCTTGATTTCCTGGCCGCCACCGAACTTGATGTACCCGGTGCTGCGAATGGCGTTGATTCGCTCCTCGAGGTGCTCTGTCGTGATGGTCTCTGGCTGGTTGCCCTCGAGTCCGAGGAGGACCGCCGACATCGTGCCGTGGCCCTTCCCGGTGGCTGCGAGCGAACCGTAGAGATCTGCCTGGACGTCCGCGACCTGGGCGAAAGTGCCTTGGTCGTGGAGTGTCTCGATGAACCTCGCGGCCGCCCGCATGGGCCCGACGGTGTGTGAACTCGACGGGCCAATACCGACCGAGAAAAGATCAAAGACGCTAACAGTCATGGGATCACCCCTCACGGAGTTTGTGCGCGTATTGGGCGGGTGTGAGGAGGCCTTCGCCTGAGGATGCAGGGGAGGGGAGGATGGCGAAGAGCCAGCCTTTGTAGAACGGGTCGTCAGCGATGAGCTGAGGGTCGTCGACCACGTGGGGGTTGGTGATGGTGACTCGCCCGGATATGGGCGATCGCACCGTCAGGACAGGGTGCGACGACATCCACAGTCGGGCACAGGGGGCACCAGCGCGGATGGTGTCGCTGACTGGCGGGAGTTCGATTCGCAGAATGTCACCCGCGTTGGCCAGTGCGATGTCCGTGACCCCCACGCGAAGTGGATAGTCCGCGAATCGTCCACCAGGAGCGAGCGCGAGCCAGCTGTGCCCTGAGCTGTAGTGGCGGTCAGTCGGAATCAGGTGTGCTTTCATGGCGTGTCCGTGTATTCGGCAGCCGCATCGAGCAGCCAGTCCGCGAGGTACCGTGCGAACGAGGAGCGTACGAGAATCCGGTAATCGGTGCCGGTGCCGTCCATCGCCATGAGAATCACGCCTGCCTCGCCGAGTGCGGTCTGCGCAGCGGAGCCCAGCGTGTACACCTGGGGGTGCAGGTCGAGCGAACACCCTTTAGTCAGGATGTCGAGTGTGTGGGGTCCTCTCAAGCGCAATGTTGTTCGCTGGCCTGACACGTCGGTCGCGCTTCCGCCGTGTGCCACCACGGCGGACCGCAATTCGTGTTCCTGTGCCACCGGCGACGCGGATGCGGAGGTGACTAGCCACTCCTCTGGCCCCACCCAAATGACGGCCGAATCGCTGTGAGTCGCATACGTACACGGAGTGACGGGGAGATCCACGCCGAGAACTTTTGCCGCGGCCGCACCGCCCGGCCCTGACGGATCGACCCACAGCGTGGTCATCGTCGTGAAGGGCTCTTCGGTGATGTCCACGGACGGTGCGAGCTGAGCGAAACGCTCGCGCCAGGACTGCAGCGGACTGCGCGGTGTAAGTACATCAGCCATCGCGGCGCGCTCCTTCCGGATCGACAAGAACAGAACTGGTGATTTCGACGGCGACGAGTTGCCCGTCGAGGGGGACGTGCACCACCTCGCCGAGGCGGGACTTGCCGGCCTTGACGAGCGCGAGGCCGAATGGTTTGCCGAGCGCGACGCTGTGATAGCTGGACGTCACATGTCCGAGCATCGGTACCGGTGGTGGCGGGAGCGCCCCGTCGGCCATGTGCTCGACTACTTGCGCCCCTTCGGGGATGAAAGTCAGCCCGTCGACCGGAACCACGCCGACGAGCTGTTTGCGCAGCGGGTTCTGGTTCTCGGGGCGTGCGAACGAGCGCTTCCCGACGAAGTCACGCTTCTTCTTCGACACCACCCAATTCATGCCGAGATCCTGGGGAGTGACGGTTCCGTCGGTGTCTTGCCCGACGATGGGGTATCCCTTTTCAGCGCGCAGCACGTGCATCGTCTCAGTGCCGTACGGCGTGATGCCGTACCGCTCGCCGGCGGCGATGAGGGTTTCCCACAGTGCCAGGGCATACCAGCTGCTGACATTGACTTCGAACGCGAGTTCGCCGGAAAAGCTGATGCGTGCCACCCGGACGGGAATATCGCCGAACGTCGTATCGCGCCAAGCCATGAACGGGAAGTTCTCGTTGGACACGTCGAGATCGGGAAAGAGGTCTCCGATGAGTGCCCGCGACTTCGGGCCGACCACTGGGAACGTAGCCCACTGTTCGGTGACCGACGTCAATCGAACGCGCAGGTGCGGCCACTCGGTCTGCAGCCATTCCTCCATCCAGTCGAGGATCTTCGCTGCACCTCCCGTGGTCGTGAAGACCTGGAAGCGATCGTCAGCGAGACGCATCACCGTGCCATCGTCGATGACCATGCCGTCTACGCCGCACATCACGCCGTAGCGGACCATGCCCACTTTGAGGGTGCTCATCATGTTCGTGTAGAGAAGGTCTAGCAGCGTGCCGGAATCTGGCCCTTGGACATCAATTTTGCCCAGTGTCGATCCGTCGAGAATGCCGACATTCTTTCGCGCTGCGGCACACTCGCGAAGCACTGCCTCATGCATGTCTTCCCCAGCCTGCGGGTAGTAGCGCGGGCGTTTCCACTGTCCGACGTCTTCGAAGACCGCGCCGTGAGCGACGTGCCAGTCGTGCACGGCTGTCTCCCGTTCCGGGTCGAACAAGCTGCCGCGGCTACGGCCGGCGAGCGCCGCGAACGCCACCGGAGTGTACGGCGGGCGGAACGTCGTCGTACCTAGCTCCTGGATCGGCCGGCCGAGCAGATCGGCGGTGATACCGGAGGCAATGATTCCCGAGGTTTTGCCCTGATCGTGCGCGGTGCCGATCGTCGTGTAGCGCTTGACGTGCTCGACGGAGTGCAGGCCCGCACCCACTGCGCGTGCCAGGTCGGCCACAGTGGCGTCCCGTTGCAGGTCGACGAACTGAGTGTCTTCGTGAGCGGGATCCGGAACTCGCCACAGCACGAGAGGTGTGCTGGAAACGCCCGCGGACGATGCTGAACCGACCGCCTGCAGCCCAACGGTGAAATTGAGCGTGGTGAGAGCGGCTGTCGCTGCAGCCTGCCCCTGGCGAAGGCACGCACCGAGCGTGAACACACCATTCGCCGATCCCGCGACAGTAAGCCCGGGGAGCTCCCCATCAGGCACGAAGGCTCCGAGTGTCTCATCGAAACGCAGTGCACCGCGGACCTGGCTGAAGAGATGGACTGCGGGATTCCAGCCGCCGCTGACCAGCAGCACGTCGCACGCGATCGGAGCCTTCCGCTCCGCAGTCGCCCGATCGGCAATGAGTGCGTGGGTGATGCGCTCTTGACCCAGCGTGCCGGTCACCACGGAGCCTGCCTGAACGGTAATCCCGCGCTTAGCGCATTCGTTCTGCCACTTCTTGGGCGCGTCGTCGCGAGCGTCGATGACAGCTCCGATGGTGACGCCCGCATCGTGGAGGTCGATCGCTGCCGCGTAGGCGCTGTCGTTGGTCGTGAACACAACGGCCTTCCGCCCGACAGTGACGCCGTAGCGGTGCAGGAACGTTCGCGCGCTATCGGCAAGCATGATGCCGGGACGATCGTTGTCGCTGAATACGATGGGGCGCTCATGCGCGCCGGTCGCAACGATGATCTTACGGGCGCGGATACGCCATACGCGCTGGCGGCTCTGCGCGGCGGGTGCATTGAAGCCGAGGTGGTCAGTCCGGCGCTCGACCGCGAGGACGAAGCCGTCATCGTAGTTGCCGAATGCGGTGGTGCGCTGGAGGTGCAGCACCTCGGGATAGGTAGCTAATTCAGCTGTTGCGGAACGCACCCACTCGAGCGCTGGCCTGCCGTCGATGAATTCGGGAGAGCCCAGCAGGGAGCCGCCCGGTTCGCTCTGCTCGTCGACGAGCACGACGCGCGCGCCCGACCGGGCGGCAGTCAATGCGGCCGCGAGCCCGGCGGGACCGGCACCGACGATGAGTACGTCAGCGTGCGCGTGCTTGCTGTCATACCGTGCTGAGTCTGGTACCTCGGCGAGGCGTCCCTGGCCGGGGATTCCGCGCGCAACCAGACCGTCGTAGAGCTCGACTGTGGTGGCCAGCAGCATCGGCTCAGGGAAAGGCTCTTCGATCTGAATGAGCCCGCCTGTATCTTCTGCCCATGCGGCGGTGATGCCGCGGGGACGGCCGAGTTTGATGCTGCTGGTGATGTGGTGAATGCCGTGGGAGAGCAGCGCTGACGCGACTGTGTCACCGGGATGGCCGGTGAGTTCCTGGCCGTTGAAGGTGAAAGTGTACTGGGTGTGGCGGTCGATTCGGCCGCTTTCGGTGGTGCGGAATGGTGCGTTCACGGTATCGCCGGCCTTTGCTCGTCGAGTCGGTAGACCTGGTGGAATTTGTAGGTCGTGGTGTCGCGGATTGCGTTGAACCAGCGTCGGCACCCAGTGCTGTGGTACCAGCGTTCGGCGAACGGACCTTTGGGGTTGGCGCGGAAGAATACGAAGTGCGCCCATTCCTCGTCGGTGAGCGTTTCGGGCTCGTCGGGATAGGGCAGGTGTGCTTCCCCGCCGTAGTGGAACTCAGTTTCTTCCCGGGCGCCGCACCACGGGCACGTGATGAGTTGCATGTCTGCTCCTTGTACGTCAGTGGGCGACCGCAGCGGCGCCATGCTCGTCTACGAGCGCGCCGGTGACGAATCTGTCGAGGCTGAACGGGGCGATGTACGGATGGGGCTCGTCATTGGCGATCGTGTCGGCGAAGCACCAGCCGAGGCCTGGTGTCGCCTTGAATCCTCCGGTGCCCCAACCACAGTCGAGGTACACGTTGTCGTAAGGCGTGCGCCCGACAATTGGTGAGGCGTCTGGGCAGACATCGACAATTCCGGCCCACGTGCGCAGCAGATGCGCGCGGGCGAACGCGGGGAACAGTTCGACCGCAGCGGCCATCTGGCGTTCGATGATGTGGAATGCGCCGCGCTGCCCGTACCCGTTGTACGAATCGATGCCCGCTCCCATTACGAGTTCGCCCTTGTGTGCCTGCGAGACGTATACGTGGACGTGGTTCGACATCACAACCGTGGGGTGGACTGGTTCAAGCAGTTCCGACACGAGGGCTTGGAGGGGGTGGCTCTGGATTGGTGTCCGGAAACCGAGCATGTCCGTCAGCGTCGATGTGTGCCCGGCTGCGCACAGCGCGACCTGTCCAGCCGCGATATCACCACGGGTGGTGCGGACACCGACGACCTTGTTGTCTTTCCGGATGAAGCCGGTGACGGCACAGTTCTGGATGATATCGATCCCGGCTTCGTCGGCCCGTCGCGCGAAGCCCCATGCCACATAGTCGTGTTTGGCGATCCCTGCACGGGGTTGATAGGTCGCACCGAGGACGGGGTACCGGATGTCGCTGGAGGTGTTGACGACCGGACAGAGCTTTTTCACCTCGTCGGGGCCGACCCATTGCGCGTCGATCCCGTTGAGCTTGTTCGCCTCTACGCGCCGGACGCTGTCGCGAACGTCCTGCAAAGTGTGCGCGAGGTTGAGCACTCCACGCTGGCTGAAAAGAATGGGGTAGCCGAGGTCTTCTTCGAGGCCTTCCCACAGCTTGAGGGAATGCTCGTAGATGCCTGCGCTCTCGTCCCACAAGTAGTTGGAACGGATGATCGTCGTGTTGCGGGCCATGTTCCCGCCCGCAAGCCAGCCTTTTTCAAGGACAGCGACGTTGGTGATGCCGTGGTTCTTTGCCAGGTAGTGCGCGGTGGCCAGGCCGTGTCCGCCGCCACCGATGATGACGACGTCGTAGGCCTTCTTGGGTTCAGGATTGCGCCACAGGAATTCTGGATGGTCTGGCAGGTGGGCGCCGGGGGGCTGGGACGTCATCGGGCTGCCTCCGTGAGATCAGGGTAGAGCGGGAACTGTGCTGCGAGAGTGCTGACACGTTCTCGGAGACCGTCGAGGGCGGCAGAGTCCGTGTCCGGCCGCAGCGCGATGCTGAGGATGTCGGCTACTTCGGTGAAGGCTTGGCGGGTGAATCCACGGGTCGCGAGCGCTGGTGTGCCGATGCGAACTCCGGAACTCACCATCGGTGGTCGGGGATCGAAGGGAACGGCGTTGCGGTTGACGGTGATCCCTACGTGGTGCAGGCGGTCTTCGGCCTGCTTGCCGTCGAGTTCGGATGTTCGCAAGTCGACCAGGACGAGGTGCACGTCTGTTCCGCCGCTGACAACATTGATTCCCGCTGCGCGCGAGTCGTCTGCCAGCAGTCGTTCCGCGATGATTGCCGCACCGTCGAGTGTGCGCTGCTGGCGCTCCTGAAACTCAGGCTCGGCGGCGAGCTTGAAGGCGACAGCCTTTGCCGCGATGACGTGCTCGAGTGGGCCGCCCTGCTGGCCGGGAAAAACTGACGAGTTGAACTTCTTGGCCAGGTCTTTGTCGTTTGTGAGGATGAAGCCGCCCCGCGGTCCGCCGAGCGTCTTGTGCGTGGTGGACGTGACGACGTGGGCGTGGGGAACTGGGGAGGGATGAAGGCCTGCTGCCACGAGTCCAGCGAAGTGCGCCATGTCGACCATCAGGTATGCGCCGACCTCGTCGGCGATCCGGCGGAAGGCCGCGAAATCGAGCTGGCGAGGGTAAGCGGACCAGCCGGCGAGGATGAGCTTCGGGCGATGCTCACGGGCGAGGCGCTCCACCTCATCCATGTCGACGACGTGGTCGTCTTCGCGAACGTGGTATGCCGCGACGTTGTAGAGCTTTCCGGAGAAGTTGAGCTTCATCCCGTGGGTCAGGTGGCCACCGTGGGCGAGTGCCAGGCCGAGGATCGCGTCGCCGGGCTCGAGAAGCGCCGACATCGCGGCAGCGTTGGCCTGGGCGCCAGAGTGTGGCTGAACGTTCGCGTACTCGGCGCCGAAGAGTGACTTCAGGCGGTCGATGGCGAGCTGCTCGATGACATCGACATGCTCGCACCCACCGTAGTAGCGGCGCCCGGGGTAACCCTCGGCGTACTTGTTGGTGAGTACTGATCCTTGCGCCTGCATGACTGCGAAAGGCGCGAAGTTCTCACTGGCGATCATCTCGAGCGTCTCCTGCTGTCTGCGCAACTCAGCCGAGATCGCCTGATGAACATCAGGATCTAGCGTGGCAAGCGGATAGCTCAGGGTGGGGTTGGAGATCGCGTTGGTGAGTTCGTCGGTCTGCACAGTCATTTGGTTGCCCCTCTGAAGGATCAGAAACGGATATACTGATATATCAACGTTGTTGTAGAGTAAGGTTAGTGCGAGAGTTAGGTCAAGGGCTATAGGAGATGAGAATGAAATTGGCGCAGTCAACGCTCCTAGACGCGTTGCCCGTTGCGGGTACACACGCTGACCGGGCCTACGAAATCGTGCGCGAGCGGCTCATCATGCTGGACATCCGGCCAGGTGAGCCGATCAACGATGATCGCCTTGCAGACGAGATGGGATTCGGGCGGACGCCGGTGCGAGAGGCGCTCAAGCGACTCGAACGTGAGCGTCTTGTCGTCGCCTACCCGCGGCGCGGTACTTTCGCGACCGGCGTTGACATGACTGACTTATCGGATATTTCGGAGATCCGGAAGCAGCTCGAGCCCTCAGCCGCCGCGCGTGCCGCACGGTCTGCCTCGCTGGAAACCCGTGACCGGCTCTCCGCGCTCGCGGACGAAATCGCGGACATCAGCCCAGACGAGGATCCGCGAGAGGTTCTGCGCAAAGACATCCGGGTACACCGCGAAATCTACCGGGCAGCCGGCAACCCGTATCTCGAAGACATCCTTGTCAGCCTTGACTCTCACGCCACCCGGATCTGGTGCCTCTTCCTCGACCGCCTGCCTGACGTCGCTAGCCATGTGGTCGAGCACGTCGCGTTGCTGCGGGCCATCGTCGATGGGGACGAGGAGACAGCGGCGAAACTGACGCTGTCCCACGTCTCAGGGTTCGAGCAGGCGATCCGCAGTCTGTTGTAGGAACGGCGAGCCGGCCCTCGCGCTCAGCGCTGCTGCTCCCACCGGGTCGCCGCCGTCCAGGATCAGGCTTCCGGCTGGTGTCAGTGCGGTGGCAATCCTGTCCAGCGCCCGTTCAGCCAGTTCGGGGTGACGGCCATCGAGCGCGCCCACTCGTACCGCGAATGCCAGATCGAAACGCGGCTCATCGTCGGCCAATTCGAACATTTCGATTGCGGTGTGACGGTAGCTCAGCCGTCCCGACGCGATCTCAGACTGAGATTTCGCAATAGCGGCTGCAATCGCTTTGGCGGAACGATCGATGGCCAGCACACGGCCGCCTTCGATGCGCCGCGCGACCTCGCGAGCTGCGGCCCCGGTTCCACAGCCTATTTCCAGCACGCGTATCCCCGGCCTTAGTGGCAGAGAGGCAACGATTGCGCTGAGTCGGGGTGACGGTTTCGTGCCCATTCAACGACGGTAACTCCACCGCTTAGCTGCCTGAAGAGTATGAATCGCATTCAGCACGAATGGTCAACTGTCAGTCTCAGTGCTCATGCCAAAGCTGTGGGCGGCCCCAGATATCGGGACCGCCCACACATCTCGCACGCGAGTTCGTACTAGTTGAACACGACCGTCCGCTGCCCATCAAACAGCACGCGGTGCTCGCAGTGCCAGCGCACAGCCCGCGACAGCGCAAGGGCCTCCGCATCCTGGCCCACTGTCGCTAGCCGAACGGGAGCATACGAGTGGTCGATCCGGATTACCTCTTGCTCGATAATCGGGCCTTCGTCGAGATCGGACGTCACATAGTGGGCTGTCGCCCCGACTAGCTTGACGCCGCGGTTGTACGCCTGGTGGTAGGGCTTCCCGCCCTTGAACCCGGGCAGGAACGAATGGTGGATGTTGATGGCCCGCCCATACAGCGCCTTGCACACATCATCGGAAAGCACCTGCATGTACCGGGCGAGCACGACCAGATCAGCACGGTATTCATCCACGAGTCGGAGCAGTTCGGCCTCGGCTTCGGTCTTCGTGTCCCGCGTGACGGGGACGTGGATGAACGGTAATCCCGCAGCTTCAGCCATCGGGCGAAGATCAGGATGATTCGATACCGCCGCGACGAGTTCCCCACCCAAAGCACCTGAGCGCCAGCGGAAGATCAGGTCGTTGAGGCAATGGCCCATCCGGGAAACCATGACGAGCACACGAGGCGCATCGCTATTGTGGAATTCGTACTCCATGCCGAATGATGTCGCTGTCTCCGCGAAAGACTCGGTGAGTGTCTGCACATCAATGTCGTCTGTCGAGACGAATGAGGTTCGCAGGAAGAATGCGCTATTGGGGTTGTCGTCAAACTGTTTGTGTTCGGTGATGTCGCAGTTGTGCTGGAAAAGGAAGGCGCTGACCGCTCGGATGATCCCGGGCCGATCAATGCAGCGCAGCGTCAGTGTGAACGTGTTGGGCATGACTTGTCTCCTCGCCTGCTAAGCCTTGATGCGCTTCATGTCTGGGTCGACCAGCGGCTCGGCGACAACGGTCGCAGCGATACGGCGGTCAAAGTACTGAATTTCGATGTTGGTTCCTGGTGCGGCCGGAGCGGGCAGCCAGACGTACGCGAGTGGCGTCCCGACGGTGTGCCCGAATGCGGCACTGGTGACGTAGCCAACGGGCGAGCCGTCGATGAATGCGGGCTCGTGCCCCAGGACGACGGATTGGCCGTCATTGATAGCGACGCACACCAGCCGTCGTTCCAGAGGTTCCTGCTTGATGCGCTGAATTGCTTCGTACCCGACGTAGTCCTGCTTGTTCGCATTGACCGCCAACCCAAGTCCGGCTTCGTACGGGTTGTGTTCCGTTGTCATATCGGAACCCCAAGCACGGTAGCCCTTTTCAATGCGGAGGCTGTTGAAGGCGGCGCGGCCGGCAGCGATCACGTCGTACTGCTGGCCCTCGCCCCAAAGAGCATCCCAGAGTCGCAGCCCGTACTCGGCCGACGTATACAGTTCCCATCCGAGCTCGCCCACATAGGAGAGACGCATCGCCGTGACAGGAATGCCCGCGATCCACACCTTCTTGGAGCGAAAGTACTTGAAGGTCTCGCCGCTGAAGTCATCCGCGCTGAGCGCCTGGACGAGGTCGCGTGCCCGCGGTCCCCATACGCCGATGCAGCATGTGCCGCCGGTGACGTCCCGGATCTGGACACTGCCGTCGGCCGGCGCCTCGCGGCGCAGGTAGTCGACATCGATGTTTCCGTTGGCGCCGAGCTGGAAAGTGGTTTCAGACAGCCGGGCGACCGTGAGGTCACTGCGGATACCGCCGGATCCGTCCAGCATCAGCGTGTACGTAACGGCGCCGACAGACTTATCCATCTTTCCCGTTGTCAGCCGAGTGAGGAGCGCGAGCGCGCCGGGACCGCTGACTTCGAGTCGCCTAAGCGGCGTCATGTCATACATCGCGACGGAGGTGCGTGTACGCCATGCCTCCGCGGCCGCGATCGGGGAGAAGAACTGGGCAGCCCAGGGGTCGCGCGGCGGTGATGTCCACTCCGATGGCAGGTCGTCGAGCAGTCGCGCGTTCGCCTCGTACCAGTGCGGACGCTCCCAGCCACCGCTTTCCAGGAAGAACGCACCTAGCTCTTTCTGCCGGGCATGGAATGGGCTGACACGCAGATTGCGCGGAGAGGTGCGGGGCTGAAGAGGATGCAGCACGTCGTAGATTTCGACGAAGTTTTGCTGCCCGGTTTCGCTGACATAGTCGGGAGCGGTTTGTATCTCTTCGAAGCGGTGCACGTCACATCCGTGCAGTGAGATTTCACTCCGTCCGTCGACGAGAAGCTGGGCGACGGAGCGCGCGACTCCGGCCGAATGCGTCACCCACACCGCTTCAGCGATCCAGAACCCGGCCACGTCAGGCGACTCGCCAACGACCGGTCCACCATCAGGAGTGAAGGAGAAGACGCCGTTGAAGCCTTCCTCGACCTTCGTCGATTCGAGGCTTGGGATCAGCAGTTTGCTTTCCGCCCAGGATGGAGCGAAATCGTCTTCAGTAAAAGGCAGCATCGAAGGCATTGCGGCGGCCGAGATGTCATCACTCTCGGTCAGGTCGCGCAGATCCACTGGCATGGGGCGATGCGCATAACTGCCAATGCCGAGACGGTCGCCGTGCTCGCGGAAGTAGAGGTCCTGATCCTGGTGACGGAGAATCGGCATGCTCGCTTCGCCGAGTTCGCTGTTCCGTCCTACTAGCTCGGGAACCTGGCCAGTCTTCGCGTACTGGTGGGCGAGGGGGAGCAGGGGGACCTGCATGCCTACCATCTCACCGATGGCGGGGCCCCAGAAGCCTCCGCAGGAAACCACGATGTCAGCGGGGATGACGCCGTGCGGCGTGATCACGCCGGTGACCTGGCCGGCGCGTTGCTCGATGCCCGTGACTTTGCTGGATCCCCGGAACTCAGCACCGCGCTGTGTGGCCCGGCGTATGAGTGCAACGACCACGCGGGACGCTTTCGCAAGTCCATCGGTGGGCACGTAAAGGCCACCAAGGATTTGGCTCTCATCGACGAGCGGATGGAGTTTGACACACTCCTTGGGATCGAGCACGGCGGCGTCCGCGACTCCCCAGGAGGCTGCCCATCCTTGTTTTCTCTGAAGGTCGGCGAGACGCTCCGGACTTGTTGCGACTTCAAGACCGCCGAGCTGGTTGAAGCACCATTGCCCGTCGACGTCGAGGCCCTTGAACTTCTCGACTGTGTAGCGCGCGAACTCGGTGAGTGCCTTTGACGCGTTAGTCTGGAAGACGAGGCCCGGGGCATGGGAAGTCGAACCTCCGGTGAGCGGGAGCGGCCCTTGATCGAGAACAGTGACGCGATCCCAGCCTCTCGCGGTCAGTTCGTCAGCCAGGTTGGCTCCGACGATGCCAGCTCCGATGATCACTACGCGCGGTGACCTCATGGCGGTCCTCTCTGGGGAAGGGGATGTGTGTACGTGGTGGCCGCTGCAGTCGGGGCAACCCGTTCAGAAGCGCTGTTGCTATTGAGCGAACGAGATCAGATCTACAACTGATATATCAATACAGTAAGTCTGATACTTTCACGCGTCAACCCCCTAACCAGCAATGATTTCGGTGGGCTCTCCGCCGCTGTCGCAGGGTGTGCGGCTTCAGGCAGGCACGCGGGAGGGTGTGCCATTTGTTACAGGCTTATTTCAATGGTTGAAATGTCGGGTATCGTGGGTCGAATATGACTGAAATCGCTGGCGATGGGGATACACGGACCGCAAGTGCCGTGCAGTCGGTCGATCGCGCCTTGGTGATCTTGGAGATTGTTGCCAGGCTCGGCGAAGCGCGCGTCACGGACGTCGCTGCAGAGCTCGGCGTACACAAGTCCACGGCGTCCCGGCTCATATCTGCCCTCGAGTCACGGGGATACCTCGCGCACGCCCACAATCGGGGGCGGGTTCAGCTGGGACGGTCTATTGTCCGCCTCGCTAGGTCAGCGGACACGGACGGTGATCTGGTCCGCCACAGCCAGCAGTTCTGCACGAATCTTGCCGAAGAGGTCGGAGAGACCGTCAATGTTTCGGTACTCGACGGCGACCAGGCTGTGTGCGTGGTGAAGGCAAACGGGCCTTCGGGAGTGGCGGCCTACACGTGGGTTGGGCAGAGTGGGCCCGCCTACGCGACGTCCAGCGGCAAACTTCTCCTCGCCGAATTGCCTGAAGCCGAACTGGGGGAGTGTCTCTCGGCCGGTTTGACCGCGCTCACGCCGCAGACAGTCACGGACATGCCCGAACTTGCGCGGGTCCTCAGGTCCGTGCGTGCGCGCGGCTGGGCAGAGTCGGAGGAGGAACTGGAGGCCGGGCTTAATGCCGTCTCCGCTCCAATTTACGATCACACGGCGAAAGTCATCGCCGCGCTGAGCGTTTCAGGACCCGCCTACAGGTTGAAAGCAGAAGATTTCGAGCCGGTCGCTAGGTCAGCGCAGGCAGTAGCCGCGCAGATCAGCAACCGGCTCGGTTATCAGTCCGCATAAAGCGTGCACTCCAGGTCAGACGGCGGATACTGCGAGTCTCGATGCCTGGGGGCTGTGGGTCTTACTCAATTGCTTCTTGTAGCGGGTGAACAAGCGGACGTTGTTCATCGCGAATACTCCCACCGGCACGCCGTCGCGCTCGTAGACCACGACGAACGTTCCCGACATCGGATCGCCCTCAATCCAGCGGACCTGGTCAGTATGCTGCCGTATCCCAGCGAACTGGAGCATCTTGCCGTACTGGCGCGACCAGAAGTAGGGGATGACCGCGGAGCCGGGCGTCCTTCCCATGATCGAGTCCGCAGCGATACCCGCCTGTGCAATCGCGTTGCTCCAGTGCTCGCTGCGGTGATAGTCCTGGACCCACAGGTCATAGGCGCGCGCGCAATCACCGATCGCGTAGACCCCGGGAAGATTTGTCTGGCCGCACGAATCCGTCACGAATCCGTCATTGATGAGAACGCCTGAGTTTCCGGCCCATTCAACGTTTGGCACGGCACCGATCCCCACGAGGACCGCATCAGCCGGAAGTACACGACCGTCCGTGAGCTGGACAGCCCGGACGTGATCGTCTCCGACTACCTTCGCCACTGCGGCGCCCGTGAGTAGTTCGACGCCATGCGCTGTGTGCTGGTCAGCGCACACTGCTCCTAGTTCATTGCCGAGAGGGCCCGCCAGCGGAGTGGGAGATGCTTCTACGACCGTCACATTGAGGCCCATGCTCGCGGCGCTCGAGGCGACCTCGGCGCCGATGAATCCAGCACCGACGACCACCAGGTTTCGTGACTTGCTCAGCGAATCACGAAGTGCTCGTGCGTCTTCCAGGCCGCGGAGCGTGTGGACGCCGCCCATCTCGGAACATCCGGGAAGCGTGCGTGCGCGTGCTCCAGTAGCGAGGATCACCGCGTCTGCTTCGATGAGGGTGCCGTCAGAGAACGTCACGCGGTAGCCGCCTGTCTCCGCCTGCGACAATCCCGTAGCTGTCCGGTCCATGAGCCACTCGGTGTCGAGTGCGGCGTCGTCCCCGCTCATCAGTGAGATGTCATCTTCTGTGAGCGCGCCGGTCAGGAATTCCTTAGACAGAGGTGGCCGATCGTAGGGAGCGGATCGTTCGCTGCCGACAATCGTCAGTTGCCCTGTGTAGCCGCGTTCACGCAGGGCACGAACGGCGGAAAGCCCAGCAAGTGACGCGCCAACCACTAGCACGGAAGCCGGAGTCGTCCCGAGAATTCCCATGGCTATTTTCCTTCACTCGTCAGCATTAGTACGATCACGCCGTCTATCACAGAGACTTGATGCGTCCGGACAGGGACTTTCGCGGGCGGCCCGGAGGGGGTGCCAGTCCGCAGGTCGAAACACGCTTCATGAAGTGGGCATTCGACCGTGCAATTCTCGACCCACCCATCAGAAAGTGAGGCATCTTGGTGAGTGCACGTGTCGTCGATCGCGAACAAGCCCTCGGCAGTGTGGAAGATAGATATCGGACTCATCCCAGGCGGGGTGATTGTGGCGACTTCCCCTTCGGGCAGGGACGAGAGCGGGCAAACGGGAATCGCGGTTGATCCGAGGTCTCGCGTTTGCAAAGTAGCGGTGCGGGGACTGTCGTCGAGAATCACACTTACCTCCGGAGGAAAGCGACCGAAGCGATCGGTAGGGTGTTGCGTTATACGCACGGCATGGCGCTCTACGCAACAGAATGCTCCTCCGGGGAACCCGGTGTCAATACTTGCGGGACTGAAAATTGCGCCGAATTTGCGCATGCGGCGTGCGGGGCTTGTCGCAGGGTCTCTAGCGATGGGCGAGGCGTCCCTAGTGAACGTCCTCGAATGCAGAATTGGCGGGCACATGGCGCCGCGTACCTGCATGGAGAAGGTCTCGTCGGTTCACGCGACCGCGACTGGCAAGGCTCTTTACTCTGAGCTGTCACGCGCATATATAGAGGAGATCGAATCAGGCTGCCTGAGCCTCGGCGGGAGGGGAGTGGCAGAGTGCTGCCACTCGTCACGATGTGACGATTGACACACGTAGCCATGTCGCGATAAGTTCTGCATAGCGCACACTGTCGCGCATGACGCAACAAAGCTGTCGCTCACGCTTCGTTCGCGCGCAGAAACTTCATGTCCAAGAATCCGAGGCCCGTAACGAGGCGCCTCAAGATCATCGTCAGGCTGATCGTGGTATCGGCTCACATGAAAGAAACGGTGGCACATATGGCTGCACCTGAGATCCCTGATATCGAATCCGCACTGATGCCCACACTGGGTGGTCGTTATTACACCGATCCAGGCATCTTCGTCAGTGAACAAGAACAGATTTTCGAGTCCATGTGGTTCTGCGCTGCTCGAAGCTCCGACTTGGCAAACCCCGGCGCATTCAAAAAGGTGACGGTAGGACGCGAAAGCGTGTTGATCGTTCGGGGTCGTGATGGTGGGTTGCGGGCATTCCTCAACATTTGCAGGCATCGCGGCGCCATGCTCTGCACGGAGGACTCAGGGCAGGTGCGCCGAAACTTGCAGTGCCCCTACCACGCCTGGACTTATGGACTCGACGGCCGCCTGGTCGCAGCGCCGAACATGGCTGCGCTGAAAGACGCGGCAGGTCGCGACATCGACCGTCAGGAGTACGGGCTTGTAAGCGTCGCCCTGCGCGAATGGCTCGGCTACGCCTGGGTGTGTCTCGCCGACACTCCACCGTCGTTCGGGAACGAGGTAATCGGCGCAGTCACCGAGCGTCTCGGTGACGCTTCGGTGATCGATCGCTACGAGATCGGCTCGCTCGAGGTTGGGCGTCGCATCACCTATGACGTCGCCGCCAACTGGAAGCTGATCATCGAGAACTTCATGGAGTGCTACCACTGCGCGACTATCCATCCTGAACTCACCGAAGTGCTACCCGAATTCGCTGACGGCCTCGCTGCCCAGTACTTCGTCGGTCATGGAGCGGCGTTCGGTGACGGCGTCGATGGATTCACTGTCGACGGAGGTGCAGGTTTTGATGCTCTTCCCGGCGTCACCGAGGCCGAGGACCGAAAGTACTACGCAATCACCGTCCGCCCGCAGATCTTCATCAACCTGGTGCCTGACCATGTGATCTTTCACCGGATGTACCCACTTTCAGTTGATCGCACAATCGTTGAATGCGACTGGCTCTACTCGCGTGACGTCACGGAGTTCGGCAGAGACGTTTCGCATTCGGTCGAACTTTTCCACCGCGTCAACCAGCAGGACTTCGACGCCTGTGAGCGGACGCAGCCGACGATGTCATCGAAGGCTTACCGCAACGGCGGCGTGCTGGTGCCCTCCGAACACCACATTGGCGAATTCCACAGCTGGCTGCTGGACAAACTCACTGAGGGGGCACGGTGATTACTGCCTGGACCTCACTGCGCAAGCCCGTATTCATCCCGGCATCGATCGCGATTTTCGGCCTCATCGCGTTCGCTGCGCTTTACGGAGGGACTGCGGAAGACGCGTTTACCTCGCTGAACAGCCTGTTCGCTGACAGTGTTGGCTGGTGGTATGTGCTGGTGGCCACGGGATTCGTCATCTTCGCGCTGTACTGCGCGCTTACTCGTATCGGCAAACTGAAGCTCGGACGGGATGACGAAGAACCGGAATTCGGGCTGCTTTCCTGGTTCGCGATGCTGTTTTCCGCCGGTATGGGCATCGGTCTGGTGTTCTACGGAGTAGCTGAGCCGCTGATGCACTACCTGTCACCGCCGGAAGCCGGCGGCGTCGCAGGTGGTACGGACCGGGCCGCGAACCAGGCGCTCGAGATCACGATGTTCCACTGGGGCCTGCACGCCTGGTCCATCTATGTCGTCATCGGACTTGGCCTGGCGTACATGACATTCCGCAAAGGACGTCCGCTTGCGGTGCGCTGGCTGCTGGAACCGCTTCTCGGCCGTGAACGAGTCGAAGGCTGGATAGGGCACACCATTGACGCCGTCGCGATCGTGGGAACGCTGTTCGGCGTCGCCACTTCACTTGGGTTCGGTGTCCAGCAGATCATGTCCGGCCTCGAATACCTGGGGTGGATTGAGTCGTCAAACCTCTGGATCTTCGGAATCGTCGCCTTCATCACCCTCATCGCGACGCTATCGGTCGTATCGGGTGTGTATCGGGGGCTGAAGTGGCTGTCGAACACGAACATGACCATCGCGGCGCTACTGGTTATCTTCGTGTTCGCTACCGGTGCGACGTTGTTCCTGCTGCAGGCATGGGTCCAGAATCTCGGTAACTATGCGCAGGCCCTGCCCGAGTTGATGTTGCGGACTGCCCCGTTCTCCGAAGACGGGTGGGCAGCCGCGTGGACAGTCTTTTACTGGGGCTGGTGGATCAGCTGGGCGCCCTTCGTTGGCATGTTCATCGCGCGTATTTCGCGGGGGCGCACCATTCGCGAGTTCGTGATCGGCGTTTTGGTCGCGCCAACGCTTGTCAGTTCAGTGTGGTTCACCGTCTTCGGGGATTCCGCGATCCTGCGGCAGCGTGAGGCCGGTGACGTCGCACCGGGCGAGGCAGTGAGCGCAAGTACCGCCCTCTTCTCCTTCCTCGACACACTTCCCCTCGCAACCATCACCAGTATTGTGGCTATCTGCGTGGTCGTATTTTTCTTCGTCACCTCATCTGACTCTGGCTCGCTGGTAGTCGACATCCTGGCGACCGGCGGCGCGATCGAAACGTCGAAAATCACGCGGGTCTACTGGGCAGTGCTCGAGGGCGCCGCCGCCGCGATCCTGCTGATCGTCGGGGGCAGTGAATCGCTCACCGCTCTGCAAACAGCATCGATTGCCACGGCACTGCCATTCTCAATCATTATGGTTCTGGCGTGCGTTTCCCTGCTGCGTGCCTTCCGGTACGACGTGCGCCAGATGACGAATTATGTACACATGGTGCAAGTTTCGGGTGATCTGCCATCAACTAATGGATCGTCGGAACACCGGATCGAAACGCCCCCCCTCGCAGCCGCCACCCCTGCACTTGTTGCACCCGCGGTCTGTCTGGCGCGGCGCGCGGGGCATCTCCGCCTCACTTTCGACCGTTGGAGCGTCGGAGCCGATTAGAAGCAAACGCAATGGCGAAAGCGGCGTCGTGTACTCATTCCGCCCGGTGGAGTCCTGCGACATCGTCATCGACCCGGCCACGGGTGTGGCCACCGTCGCGGAGGATGTTGTAGATCCGCTGGCAGGAGAAGTATTCGATACGCCAGAGTTCGCCGCGTCGCACGAAGGCACGCTACATGCGGCGGGGAATGGGGACAGCAGCGACGAGTCCTAACCCAAATCCAGCTGCGCAGGTCAACTAAACCGCCCGAATCGAGGCCGTTCTGTTGACTTGCGCAGCTGGATTCGCGGGTTGGAGGTTGCTCATTCCATCAGTTCCACGCACCGCTCGCCAATCATCATGGCTGGCGCGTTGGTGTTGCCACCCGTGATGCTGGGCATGATCGATGCATCTGCCACCCGAAGGCCTTCGACGCCGAGGACTTTCAGCTGCGGATCGACGACGGCGCGTTCATCGGTGCCCATGCGGCACGTGCCGACCGGATGGTAGACGGAGTGGATTCGGCGGGGGAGCTCGCGACGAAGCGCAGTCTCATCCAGATAGGACGGTCCGGGCGCAAACTCGCCATGGACTTCATGGGCAATGTCGTTATGCGCCATGACTTCCCGAGTCAACTGAATTCCTTCGACGAGCAGGTCTGCGTCGGCGGGCTCGGAAAGATACGCCGGGTCGATGAGTGGGGCGGCAGTGGGGTCGGCCGACGCGAGGCGCACATCGCCACGGCTCTGTGGGTAAATAAGCGTGGGGAAAATTGTGAGCGCGGGGCGAACATCAACCTTATGCCGTACCGGCAAGTCTTGATTCGGGGTGGGATACGACCACGGGAGGGTGTGTATCTGCAGGTCCGGCACGTTCGATGCGAACGAGGTGCGGAGAAATCCAGCGGCTTCAAAAACGGTGCGGCCGAACCAGCTTCCGCCCTTCGTGGCTTCTTGCACCATCCCGGACAGGAAGTGCCGTGGCGTTCCGCGGTGAATCGCAGAAGGCATCAGGAACGTCATGGGCACGAACAAGTGGTCGTGCAAATTCTTGCCCACCGGCAAGCTCGCGCGTACGCGGATGCCGAAGTCGCGAAGTTGCTCGGCAGGCCCAATTCCGGACAGCATCAGCAGCTGGGGTGAGCCGAAGACACCTGCAGCGAGGACGACTTCCTTCGCCGCTCGGATAACGCGGGTTCCCGACTTGCCGAGAACCTCAACTCCCACCGCGCGGTTGCCGCTGAACACCACTCGAGTTGCTGTCACACCAGTTTCAACGGTCAGCTGCGCTGCGCCGTTCAGGTACCCGCGTGAGGAACTGTAACGCAGACCATCACTCGCGCTCTGCTGGAAGATCCCGATGCCTTCCTGGTCAGCGCCGTTGTAGTCGTCGATCATGGGTGCACCTGTGGTGGCAGCGAGGGCGTCCATGAAACGGAGAGACGCGTCCGTCACATCGCGCTGTTGCGTGACCTTGATGGGACCGCCGCTGCCACGATGGTCGCTCTCCCCGCCTTCCCAGTCTTCGAGTCGCTTGTAGGAGGGCAGCACGTCGTCGTAGCTCCAGCCCTCGCATCCCTCATTTGCCCAGCTGTCGTAGTTGGCCCGGTTGCCGCGCACGAAAAGCATGCCGTTGATGGAGCTGGAACCGCCGAGCACCTTGCCCCGCGTATGCGGGATCTTGCGGTCCGCCGCGTGCTTCTGCGGCACCGTGTAGTAACCCCAGTCGAACCGTTTCTTGATTTGCGGCACGGTGTGGACGATCGAAATCATGCCGGGCGTGCGGACGAACCGGCTGCGATCTTTCCGCCCCGCTTCGATCAGGGTGACTTTCTCGCCCCTCTCGGCGAGGCGTGACGCGATGACGCAACCGGCGCTGCCCGCTCCGACGACGACGTAATCAGCTTCAGTCATGACGTCCTTCCTTAGACGAGCTCTTCAGCGAGCCGCGTTCCGAGTGTGCGCAGCTGGGAGGTAGCGCCACCGAATGCGAACTCTGCGCGCTTCGCGGCGACGAAGTAACGGTGCAGGGGATAGTCCAAGTCGATGCCGACCCCGCCATGAATGTGAACAGCGGTGTGCGCCACCCGGTGGCCGGCCTCGGCGGCCCAGAACTTTGCTGTCGCAATAGCATCAGACGCCGGCTCTCCGGCGCTGATTTGCCAGGCAGCCTGCCATAACGTGAGGCGGACGGCCTCGACATCGATGTATGCGTCGGCGAGACGCTGCCGGACCGCCTGGAACGAGCCGATCGGTTTACCGAACTGTTCGCGAGTGCGTGCGTAGTCGCTGGTCATCTCGAGCGCGGCCTCGAGTGTGCCGAGCTGCTGCGCACACAGTCCGAGAGTAAGGCGCTGCCGCAGCCACATTGGCGCCGCACCAGCGAGGATCTCGGTGTCGCGCACCGTGACGGCCTCGAGTTCGAGCTGCGCGGCATCCGCTCCGTCAACCACGTCCTGCTCCATCACGGAGACACCGCTCGCGTTGCGCGGGACACAGAAGATGGCGCGCCCATCGGGTGTTTCGGCTTCGCAGAGGAACGCATCCGCGTAAGCACCATCGAGGATGGCTGTCTGAGAGCCAGCGAGTGTCCATCCTTCTTGGCCGCGCTGGGCTGTGAACGGCGCAGGTTCCCCGTCGTCGGCGATGGCGGGGGACAGTATTGCGGTGCCGCGAACAACTGGAACTAGCCAGCGTTCGATCTGCTCCGGGGTGCCGAACTCGGCGAGCGCAGACGCTGCACCAGCGATGCTGGAAAGGAAGGGGACGGGTGCGCACGTACGGCCGATTTCAGTCAGGATGCTGCACTGTTCGAGTACGCCGAATCCTGCACCGCCGACGGTGTTGGGGAGGGCTGCATCCACGAGTCCAGCGCTGGTCATCGCAGTCCACAGCTCGCGATCAAATCCGCCGAGTGGCCTATCCGGATGTTTGGTGTTCCAGTCGCTGAGGACCTGTTTCGCAAGACCGGCAAGGTCGCCTTGCGCTTCGGTGAGTGTGAAGTCCATCGACCGTCCTAACGGGTAACGGGGAGTCGCAGTGCTGTGGCAGCGATGATGTCGCGCTGGATTTCGTTGGTGCCGCCACCGAACGTCAGGATGAGCGCAGCGCGGTGGAGTCGCTCGATGCGCCCGCGCAGCAGCGCGCCGGGAGAGTTGCGGCGAATGACCGCGCCCGTGCCCAGAACTTCCATGAGGAGGCGGTAGCCCTCGGTGGCGTATTCAGTGCCGAACACTTTTGTCGCGGATGCTTCGGCGGGGGTGATCTCGCCTGTTTCGGCGCCCCACGCGGTGCGCCAGTTGCGCAGTTTCAGATACTCGGCGTGTGCGTGCACGCGTGCGAGGTGTAGCTGCACCCATTCAGAGTCGATGACGAGTGAACCGTCGGGCCGCTTTGTTTGTTGCGCCCATTGCCGGACTTGACGCAGTGATTCCTGCAGAGGTGCTGCCGGCGTGAGTGCGACGCGCTCGTAGTTCAGCTGGTTGGTGATGAGCGACCAGCCCTTGTTCTCCTCACCGACGAGTGCGTCGACCGGGACCCGGACATCCGAATAGTAAGTGGCGCTCGTCCCCGGGCCCGCGACAGTGTGTACCTTCGTCCAGCTGAATCCTGGTGCGGAGGTGGGCACGATGAAGATCGATAGGCCCTTCTGCTTTGCGGCGTTCGGGTCCGTGCGCGCGGCGAGCCAGATGTAGTCGGCGTACTCGATCAGGCTCGTCCACATCTTCTGGCCGTTGATGATGTAGGAGTCGCCATCGCGGATGGCTTTCGTCCTCAAGGAGGCAAGGTCGGTGCCTGCCTCAGGCTCCGAGTAGCCGATCGAGAAATTGAGGTCTCCCGCGGCGATCTTCGGCAGGTAGAACTGCTTCTGTTCCTCCGTGCCGTATCGCATGATGGTGGGGCCGATTGTGTTCAGCGTGAGAAAGGGAATTGGAACACCCGCGATCGCTGCTTCTTCGGTGAAGATGAGCTGCTCGATCATCGGGCGCGCCTGGCCACCGTACTGTTCTGGCCATCCGGCCGCTAGCCAGCGGTCCTTGCCTAATTGTCTGATGATCTTGTTGTATGCCGTTCCGTCGCCGTACTCACCACCGGACGTTTCGAGGCCGTCGCGCCGCTCGGGTGTCATGACGGTTGCGAAGTACTCACGCAGGTGGTCGCGTAGCTTCAGTTGCTCGCTGGTATAGCTGATGCGCATTCCGCGCCCTCTCTATCGACCCCTTGTCGAAAACAAGAACACGTTCTACTCTAGCTATCAAACACTGTGTGGGAAATACCTATGCGGAAAATTGCCGTTCACAAGAGGCCAGGAGAGCGAGTGGGGACTTTAGAAGGCAAGGTCGCGGTTGTCACGGGAGCCGGGGCGGGGCTCGGTCGCGCTGAGGCTCTCGCCCTCGCGGGCCAGGGCGCACACATCGTCGTCAACGATCTGACGTCCGAAGTGACAGGTGTCGTCGACGAGATCGAAGCGGCTGGCGGGAAGGCTCTGCATGTCACGGGAGACATCTCCGACCGCTCAACCGCCGACGCACTGATCGAAGCCGCGATCCAGCATTTCGGGGGTCTCGACATAGTCGTCAACAACGCGGGTGTGCTGCGTGACCGGATGCTGTTCAACATGTCGGATGACGAGTGGGATCTCGTGATCCGTGTGCATCTGCGCGGCCATTTCCTGCTCTCACGCAACGCGGCCGCCTACTGGCGGGGCCGCGTGAAAGAAACAGGAGAACCCGCCCGGGCAAGCGTAATCAATACCGCCTCCGAAGCGTTTCTCTTTGGTGCCGCGGGACAACCCAACTATGCCGCCGCCAAAGCGGGGATCGCGGCGCTCACTGTTGCCACCGCGCGAAGCCTGGCCAGATACGGAGTTCGGGCAAACGCGATCTGCCCCCGCGCGCGCACCGCGATGACCCAGGACGTCTTCGGCCCCCCACCAGAAGTCGGAACAGACGCACTCTCCGTCGACCACGTAGCACCGTTTGTTGCCTTCCTCGCGTCTGAGGCCGCGGCCAAGATCTCAGGCCAGGTATTCGTAGTCCACGGCGGCATGGTCACGCTGATGGCGCCGCCATCTATCGAGAAGCGATTCGACGCCGCGGGCACCGTGTGGTCACCGGAAGAACTTGCAAGCTCAGTTGGGGAGTACTTCGCCGACCGCGATCCGGCTCGTATCTTCGCTGCGTCGGACCTGCTAGCGGAATAAATGGGAGAGTGACAGTCATGAGTCGGTTAGCAGGCAAAGTAGCGCTCATCACCGGGGCGGCCCGAGGTCAGGGCGCCTCTGCCGCGCAGCGATTCGTCGCAGAGGGAGCGAAGGTCGTTATCGCAGATATTCTCGACACCGACGGCAAGCTCCTCGCCGAGGAACTCGGTGAATCCGCGGCTTACATACACCTCGACGTCACCGATGAACAGAATTGGATCGAGGCGGTCGAGTTCACCACCACCCAGTTCGGGTCACTGAATGTATTGATGAACAACGCTGGTGTGCTGCACTTTTCACGCGTACAGGACACTCGGCTCGAGGACTACCAGCGTGTCATCGGAATCAACCAGGTCGGCACGTTCCTTGGAATGAAGTCGGCCGTTGAACCTCTGAAGGCGGCGGGCGGGGGATCGATCATCAACGTGTCATCCGTGGAAGGACTGGCGGGAATGCCATTCCTCGTCGCCTACACGGCCAGCAAATTTGCTATCCGCGGGATGACGAAGGTTGCTGCGCTTGAGCTCGGCGAGGACGGAATTCGCGTCAACTCCATCCACCCCGGAATGATCGACACGAAAATGGTTCACGACGCTGTCGGCGGGGTCGAGATCGACACCAGCTGGATCGGGAAGCGTGTGGCCCTCGGGCGGCTTGGAAAGCCTGAAGAGATTGCCAGCCTCGCGGTCTTCCTCGCGAGTGACGAAAGCTCGTATTGCACCGGAGCCGAGTTCGTCGCGGACGGTGGCGCCACAGCGACCCACGCGTTGAAGGTCTAGCTTATGGCGACCGATATTCCAGATTTGATGTCCACGACAGACGTCCCAGAATGGGGGGACGCCGCTGACGTCATCGTTGTCGGATTCGGCGTCGCAGGCGCGTGTGCGGCGATCGCGGCAGCTGAAACAGGCGCTGACGTCCTGCTCGTTGAGCGCGCAACCGCCAGCGGTGGCACAACCGCGTTGTGCGCCGGTCAGATCTACCTCGGCGGCGGGACGCCCGTGCAGGAAGCCACCGGGATCATCGATGACGTCGCGGAAATGATCCGCTACATCGAAGCGGTGACCCCCGAGCCGGACAGCGAGAAGATTCGGCTGTACTGCGAGGGGAGTGTCGCGCATTTCAGCTGGCTTGAATCACTCGGCGTGCCCTTCGAACGATCGTTCTACGCGGGTAAGGCGGTGTACCAGCCTGGTACTGAAGGCCTGATGTGGACGGGAAACGAACTCACCTGGCCGTTCCGTGAACAAGCCAAGCCTGCCCCACGCGGTCACAAAGTCGCGGCGCCCGGGGAGACCGGGGGTGCTGAACTGATGCGGATTCTGACGAAGCACATTGAGTCACTGCCCATCCGGGTGCAGTACGAGACGACCGTGCGCAACCTCGTCGCGGATGAGGACGGCCACGTCGCGGGTGTGCACGTGCGGCGGCTCAGCGACGGGCCGGCCTTTCTCCGGGCGGGAAGCGTAGTGCTCGCCGCGGGCGGCTTCGTGGTGAACACGGAAATGATCGCTGCGTACACTCCACGTCTCGCATCAGGCTTCATGCCGCTCGGTACCCCCGGTGACGACGGACTCGGCATCCGGCTCGGACAGTCAGCTGGTGGTGTGCCCATCCACATGGAGGGTGCGTTCATGACGGCCGCGTTCTACCCGCCGCCGCAGATGCTGAACGGAATCATCGTCAACGAGGCAGGCCACCGATTCGTCGCAGAAGACTCGTACCACGGCCGCACCGCAGGTGCCGTCCTTGCACAGCCAAACGCCCGCGCCTACCTGATCCTGGACGCCGAAACGACAGCGTGGCCGGAGATCCCGCTGGCGCCCTTCATCGATGGCTGGGAAAGCATCGACGAGATGGAACTCGCGCTAGGTATCCCGCCGGGCAATCTCGCGACCACGCTGGACGACTACAACGCCAGTGCCGCCAAGGGCGATGATCCTGACTTTCACAAGCACCCCGACTGGCTGAAGCCGCTGGATGCGGGCCCGTGGGCGGCGTTCGATCTGTCACTGGGCAAAGCATCATACGTCGGGTTCACCCTGGGCGGATTGCGGACAAGTCCCGATGGCGAAGTGCTCACGGCTGGTGGTCCCGTCCCGGGCCTGTATGCCGCCGGTGCGTGCGCGTCAAACATTGCGCAGGACTGTTCCGGGTACGCCAGCGGCACGTGCGTAGGCGAAGGTTCGTTCTTCGGCCGGCGGGCAGGACGGCACGCCGCGGCGAGTGTGCGGGTGGGGTGAGCGACTTCAGTCACGACCACCGCACACCCTCTTTACCGACCGCACACCCGCTGCAGCGGGTGTGCGGTCGGCATTCGCGGTGTGTGGTCAAGGTAGGTCGTCTGCTAGTGACATAAATAAGAACGTGTTCTACTCTAAGTGGGGTAGAACACGTTCTCATGGAGGGTTGGTTCATGGCTTCCGCTAAGGTCACCGCTGCGATTGTCGGACCAGGAAATATCGGCACCGACCTGCTCGCAAAGCTGAAGCGCAGCGATCAGATCGATGTCCGGTACATGGTCGGAGTGGTCGAGAACTCGGACGGCCTCACTCGCGCTGCTGAGCAGGGTATCGAGACATCCGCCGGGGGAGTTGATTGGCTTCTCGCGCAATCAGATCTGCCCGACATCGTTTTCGAGTCGACCTCGGCGAAAGCACACAAAGCCAACGCCCCCCGCTACGCGGAAGCGGGCATCACGGCCGTCGACCTGACACCAGCCGCGCTGGGCCCATACACATGTCCGGTCGTCAACCTTCCACAGCAGCTCGACGCGCCCAACCTCAACATGATCACCTGTGGCGGACAGGCCACGATTCCGATCGTGCACGCCGTTTCGCGCGTCACACCAGTGCCGTACGCGGAGATCGTTGCTTCCGTCGCATCAGTTTCAGCTGGTCCAGGCACCCGGGCGAACATCGACGAATTCACAGCTACCACCGCTGAAGGCATCGAGAAGGTAGGTGGCGCGGATCAGGGTAAAGCGATCATCATCATCAATCCTGTCGACCCGCCAATGATCATGCGTGACACCATCTTCTGCGCGATCGACCCCGATGCGGAAAGGGACGCTATCAGCGAGTCCATTCATCAGATGGTGCGCGACGTACAGGTCTATGTGCCGGGATACCGCCTCAAGGCTGACCCGCAGTTCGATCCGCCTCGGCAGGGGTGGAATGGCCGCGCCAGGGTCGCGGTGTTCCTCGAGGTCGCGGGAGCGGGCGATTACCTGCCCGAGTATGCAGGGAATCTCGACATCATGACGGCCGCAGCGGCGCGCGTCGGCGACGTTGTCGCGACCCAAATTGCTCGTGAGAAAGAAGGAGCGCTCCAGTGAACCAGTGGGACGGCATCGATCGGGAAGTCCGCCTCGTCGACACAACTTTGCGCGATGGCAGCCACGCGATGGCGCACCAGTTCACCGAAGAGAATGTGCGAAACACGGTCGCAGCCCTCGATCAGGCGGGCGTCTCGCTCATCGAGGTGTCCCACGGTGACGGCCTCGGCGGGTCTACCTTCAACTATGGGTTCTCTCTGGTGGATGAACGCAAGCTCATCAGCACCGCCGTCGAGACGGCTCACAACGCGAAAATCGCGGTCTTGCTGTTGCCAGGTCTCGGCACCGTCGCGGACCTTCGTGCTGCAGCTGATCTCGGTGCAGGTGCCGTGCGCATCGCGACACATTGCACCGAGGCCGACGTCTCCGTCCAGCATTTCAGCGCCGCGCGCGAACTCGGCCTGGAAACCGTCGGTTTCCTGATGCTCTCGCACATGGTGACGCCGGAACAGCTCGCAAAGCAGGGACGGATCATGGTCGACGCGGGCTGTCAGTGCGTGTACGTCGTCGACTCGGCAGGGGCGCTCATCCTCGAAGATGCAGCTGAGCGCGTCGCTGCGCTGGTTAGCGAGTTCGGGGGAGACGCCCAGGTGGGGTACCACGGGCACCAGAACCTATCGTTCGGCGTCGCGAACTCTGTCCTCGCGTACCGCGCCGGAGCGCGGCAGATTGATGGTTCGCTGGTGGCGCTCGGGGCGGGCGCGGGAAACTCTCCGACTGAAGTGCTCGCGGCGACGTTTGAGCGGCTGGGGATCAAAACCGGTGTAGACAAGGACGCCCTGATGACTGCCGCGGAGGATGTCGTGAAACCGTTCATCACGCGCCTGCCGGTGATGGACCGCTCATCCATCGTGCAGGGTTATGCGGGCGTGTACTCGTCCTTCTTGCTGCATGCGGAGCGGGCGGCGGAACGCTATGGCGTGCCTGCGCACGAAATCCTGTATCGCTGTGGCGAGCGTGGATATGTGGGTGGCCAGGAAGACATGATCATTAGCATCGCGCTTGAGATCCAGGCCGAGCGCGGTGCCTCAGTAGTGGGGGCGTGACACCGCCCGTTGCGCGCGTCGAACTGGCCTTTGAGAGCCATGTCCGGTCCGCCCGCCTCACAGCGACAGCAGGCCGGTGGCCCACACTTTGTCGCTACGAGGTGGGCGCACGGCTTCGCCCGTATCACCCCTCCAAGTACAGCGCCCCCATGGGACATTGCGCGACGGCGTCATCCAGGTCGGCCCGGTCGGCTTCAGTGAACTCCTCGGTGAGCAACGTGACGACTCCGTCGTCGCCGACTTCGAAGATATCGGAGCGAATGGCCTCGCAGAATCCGGTGCCCACGCATGCGTTGGTATCGACCTGAATTTTCATTTCTTGCCTCCTCGAGCTATTGCTCGTCGCTGTCAGTAAAAACCGCGGTAACATCGCCGAGCTCTCCCATAGTCGCGGTAACGACGTCACCAGCCCCGACGGGTTCTGCGCGGGTCATCGATCCTGGCAGGATGACATGCCCGGGTTCGAGTGTCGTACCGAGCGGTCCAACAGTGTTCGCAAGCCACACGAGCGCGTTGATCGGTGACCCAAGTACGGCACCGCCCACCCCGGTTCCGGTAGTTTTCCCGTTTATGCTCATCACGCAGCTGACTTTGGCGAGATCGGCCTGATGGATCAGCGTCGGCTTGCTGCCGAGAACGACGCCGCCCGAAGAGGCATTGTCGGCGATGGTGTCGACGATCGAGATACGCCAGTCCCGAATGCGTGAATCGACGATTTCCAGCGCGGGAACCACGTAGTCAATCGCCCGCAGGGCATCGGCGACCGTCACACCCGGCCCGCTCAGCTGCCGGCCCAGTACGAACGCGATCTCGGGTTCGATGCGGGGCTGCAGGTACGTCGATGCATCGATCGGCAGGTGCTCGAGCTGGAACATCGACGTGAGTAAGTGACCGTAGTCGGGCTGGTTTACGCCCATCTGGGTTTGCATGGCGAGGGACGCGAGGCCGACTTTGTGCCCTTTTACGGTGTCACCGCCCGCAAGCCACTGGTGAACAACTTCTTTCTGAATTCTGTAGGCGTCCCTGATCGTGGAGCCAGGGAATTGATCGACAACGGGCTCTATCGGCTTTCCCGTGTCGTAGGCGTCCAGGATTGCCTGGGCGGCTTGGGAAATCGTTCCCGCTTCCATGTAACTCTCCGTCTGTTGGCGCTCTAGACCCCTACTAGAATAGTAGAACGTGTTCTACTAGTGTGGAAGGGGTAACGCGCGGATGATCCCGCGCGGACGTCGCACAAAGGACCAGACCGAATGGCAGACAACACGTCGGAACGGGTTGTTGTACGGTTCGCGGGGGATTCCGGGGACGGAATGCAGCTGACGGGGGAGCGCTTCGCTTCGTCCACTGCGATCTTCGGAAATGACCTCGCGACCCTCCCTGACTTCCCCGCCGAGATCAGAGCTCCGCAGGGGACGATCCCCGGAGTCTCGTCGTTTCAGATTCACTTCGCTGGCCACGACATCCTGACGCCGGGTGACCGCCCGGACGTACTCGTCGTCATGAATCCCGCCGCGCTCCGCGCGAACCTCAAAGATCTGCGCAGCGGCGGTGTGATCATCGCCAACAGTGACGAGTTCAGCAAGCGCAATCTGCAGAAAGCCGGTTATGGCGCGAACCCGCTCGAAGACGATTCCCTAGATGGATACCAAATCCAGCCGGTAGCGATGACGTCACTCACGGAGGGTGCCGTCGCGCCCGCGGGAGTCGGCAAGAAGGACGCGTCGCGCTGCAAAAACATGTTCGCTCTGGGTCTGTTGTCCTGGATGTACCATCGCCCGGTCGAGCACACCGAAAGGTTCCTGCGAACCAAGTTCGCCAAAGCACCGACCGTCGCCGAAGCGAACGTGCTTGCGCTGCACGCTGGCTGGAACTACGGCGAAACAATCGAGTCGTCGGTAGCGAGGGTCGAAATCCCGCCCGCACAACTGCCGCCGGGCAAGTACCGGCAGATCACCGGCAACATCGCCCTGGCCTACGGAATTATCGCGGCGGGCCGCTGCACGCGCATGCCCGTGGTGCTCGGCTCCTACCCGATTACGCCCGCTAGCAGCATCCTGCACGAACTCAGCAAGCACAAGAACTTCGGCGTCACCACCATTCAGGCAGAAGACGAGATCGCGGCAGTGGGTGCCGCTCTCGGTGCGTCGTACGGCGGGGCGCTCGGCGTCACTACGACGTCCGGGCCGGGCCTTGCGCTGAAAGCCGAAACCATCGGGCTCGCTGTGATGACAGAACTTCCGCTCATCATCGTCGACGTGCAACGCGGCGGGCCGTCGACGGGTCTGCCCACGAAGACAGAGCAAGCGGACTTGCTGCAGGCGTTCTGCGGCCGCAACGGGGAGTCGCCGGTCGCTGTGCTCGCCCCGTCGTCACCGGCGGACTGCTTCGACACCGCGCTAGAAGCAGCGCGGATAGCACTCAAGTATCGAACGCCGGTAATCATTCTGTCTGATGGCATGATCGCGAACGGCAGTGAGCCGTGGCGGATCCCGGACGCAGAAACGCTTCCAGAATTCTCCGCCGGGTTTGCGACAGCCCCGAATGCCCCGGACGGGTCCGGCGAATTCTGGCCCTACCGGCGCGACCCCGGCTCCCTCGCGCGTGACTGGGCAATTCCTGGTACGCCGGGGCTTGAGCATCGCATCGGCGGCCTGGAAAAGGCTGACGGAAAGGGCGGCATCTCCTACGACCCAGAGAACCACGACACAATGGTGCGGCTGCGACAGGCGAAGATCGACGGGATCGAGGTGCCGGACCTCGAGGTTGATGACCCAACCGGTGACGCGGACATCCTCGTGCTCGGATGGGGTTCGACGCTTGGGCCGATCGGTGCGGGCTGCCGCCGGGTGAGGCGGCGGGGGCTCAGTGTCGCGCAGGCACACCTGCGGTCTCTCAATCCGATGCCAGCGAATCTCGGCGATGTGCTGAACAGCTACGGGCGGGTGATCGTTCCGGAGATGAATCTCGGGCAGCTCTCGATGCTACTGCGCGCCAGGTTTCTCATCGATATAGTGCCGTTCACGAAGGTCAGCGGTATGCCATTCAAAGCTGAAGAGATCGAGCAGATGCTCCTCGACCACATGACGCCGGAGTATCACAAGGCAGGTGTGAAATGAACGGGCTCAACTTGATACCGCTGAGCGACGCCCCGTACAGAGCGAAGGATTTCAAATCTGACCAGGAAGTGCGCTGGTGCCCCGGCTGCGGTGATTACGTCGTGCTGAACGCCGTGCAGGCGTTCTTACCGACGCTCGGCATCAAACGCGAGAACCTGGTCTTCATCTCGGGTATCGGCTGCTCGTCCCGGTTCCCGTACTACTTGAACACCTACGGCATGCACTCGATCCATGGGCGCGCACCTGCTATCGCGACAGGGCTCGCGGTCTCGCGGCCAGATCTTTCAGTGTGGGTGGTGACGGGCGATGGTGACGCATTGTCGATCGGCGGCAACCACTTCATCCACGCGCTGCGCCGCAACGTCAATCTCAAGATCCTGCTGTTCAACAACCGCATCTATGGGCTGACGAAGGGACAGTACTCGCCGACTTCGGAAGCGGGGAAAGTCACGACGTCGACGCCGATGGGGTCACTTGATCACCCCTTCAATCCGGTCTCGCTCGCACTGGGCGCGGAAGCCACATTCGTGGCACGCGCGATCGATTCGGACCGGAAGGGTCTGACCGAGGTACTCGAAGCGGCGGCGCATCATCGCGGATCGGCGTTCATTGAGATCTACCAGAACTGTCCGATCTTCAACCAGGGCGCATTCGATGCGCTCAAAACCGAGGAAGGGGAGTCGCAGCTTCTTCGGCTACGGGCGGGAGTGGAGGTCGGCGGGAAGGTGCACGATCCCGGCGACCCCGACCCTACTGGTGCGTTCGCGCTGTCACGCATGACTGACCGCACACCGATAGGGATTTTCCGGCAGGTCGAACGGCCCACATACGACGATCTAGCGCGTGAACAGGTGGCGCGGGCACGGGAGGCGGGGGCGCCTGATCTGCAGCGCCTGCTCGATGGGCATGACACCTGGATTGTTGCCTAGGATTTCTGCCGACACCCAGCGAGGCGTTTCATCCCAGCTCTTGTGCCAGCGCGTCGATCAGTGGCACGACCCGCAGCGGTATCCTCCGGCTCAAGACGATTTCGGTGCGCGTCCTAACCACGCCTGGCGTGCCGATGATCCGCTGGATCACCCGCTCGAGTTCGTGATTATCTTTCGCGACGACCTGGCAGATCAGGTCGCCTTCACCGGCGATCGAATCGGCCGCGATGACCTCTGGAATGGCGGCGAGCAATCGGCTTGTCTGATCGAGCTGACCCTGGGCCAGATGTATATGAATGTAGGCCAATCCGCTGAAGCCAAGGCCTACTGGCGAGATCTGCGGGGCGTAACTCTCTATCACGCCTTCCCGCTGTAGTTTGTCGATTCGCGCCTGAGCGGTCCCGCGCGCGATTCCGAGCTGTCGAGCATATTCCCGCACACCAGCACGGGGTTGCTCGACGAGTAGTCGCAGGATGGTCAGGTCGAGACGATCAAATTGCTGGGGCATCGCACCTCGTATGCAGATGGCTCACCATCGGTGTGCCGGGGCTCACCATGACTGTACCAATGGCCCATTGTGTTGTGCATCACTTGCGGCCAATCGGGGATCTCAGGCTAACTAGTAGTCACATGGACATTTATGAGCCGAATCACACCCGATTTGGCTCACGCCGGGAGTCACCCATTCCAGGCGCGACAGGAGGTGCCACGATGACCACGTCCGAGGCTGCCCACGGTGCGGAAATCACCACCGGAGGCAAAAGGAAAAGCCAGTCTTTCTATCTTGATGAGCGGTACGAGCGCGAAGACGGCGTCGTATACCTCACAGGCATTCAGGCACTGGTCCGCATGCTCCTCGATCGCGCACGCCAGGACCGCCGTGCCGGGCTGAAAACCGCGACGTTCGTTTCTGGCTATGAGGGCTCGCCGCTCGCTGGCTATGACCTTGAATTGATCCGACAGCGCAATCTTGTCAGCACCCTCGACGTCGTCCACCAGCCGGGCCTGAACGAAGAGTACGGGGCGACCGCGGTAATGGGCAGCCAGCTCACGCGAAACGTCGGCACCTTCAATCGGGACGGTGTGACGGGCATCTGGTACGGCAAAGCGCCCGGCCTGGACCGCTCGACTGACGCGTTGCGCCACGCCAACATGATCGGCACGGACCCGATGGGCGGTGCGGTGGCTCTGGTCGGTGATGATCCTGGTGCGAAATCGTCGACCATTCCGTCGGCATCGGAAGCGCTCATGGCAGATATGTACATGCCGGTCCTGTATCCGGCTGACAGCCAGGATATCGTCGAACTCGGTTTGCACGCGCAGTACATGTCCCGCTTCACCGGCCTGTGGACGGGCTTGAAAGTCGTCACTGCCGTAGCTGACGGCGCCGGTACGGTCCAAGTTCACCCGCACCTGTCGTCACCGTTGCTGGGGCACTCGGAGCCAAGCAAGCATCAGCCGACCGGCATGGTGCTCGGCAAGACGCTTATGGCGCTCGAGCGCAGCCTCCATGAGACCCGGCTTCCGCGCGCACTCGAATACGCCCGTAACAATGGGCTAAACAAGATCACCCGAAGTGGCGGCACCGATCGGATTGGTGTCATCACATCCGGCAAAACCTACCTTGACTTGCAGAGCGCGTTCCGCACGCTCGGCATCTCGGAGACTGACCTCGCCCGCTTTGGGATTCGCGTGCTCAAGCTTGGCATGGTGTACCCCTTGGAGCCGCGGATCATCGAAACGTTCGCTGACGGTCTCGAAGAGATCATTGTCGTTGAGGAGAAACACTCCTTCATCGAAAGTGCGGTTCGCGATCTTCTCTACGGTCGGGTCAACGCTCCCCGCGTCATCGGACGGAAAGCCACTGACGGTTCCGTACTGTTCCCAGTGACCGGCGAACTCGACCTCGACGCTGTCGCGCGAGGTATGGCGAAGGCGCTGAAACCACGCGGTATCGATTCGGTGCAAGCCTGGTATCGCCGGCCGCGCCCGCACACGTTGTCGCTCCCGCTCGCGGTGCGCAGTCCGTACTTCTGCTCGGGCTGCCCACACAACAGTTCAACGAAGGTCGACGACAACACGCTCGTCGGTGGTGGCATCGGCTGCCACGCCATGGTCTTGCTGATGGACGAGAAGCAGGTCGGCAACGTCACGGGTGCAACCCAAATGGGCGGCGAGGGTGTGCAGTGGATCGGCATGGCGCCGTTCCTTGAGGAAGGCCACCTCGTCCAGAACATCGGTGACGGCACGTTCATGCACTCGGGTTCACTCGCAGTCCGCGCCGCAGTCGCGGCTGGGGTGAACATCACGTACAAACTCCTGTACAACAGCGCCGTTGCGATGACAGGCGGCCAGCACCCCGTCGGCGAAATGACCATCGAGCAGATCACCAAGATCCTCCTCGACGAGCGTGTCGCGAGGGTTGTCATCACGAGTGACAATCCGAAGCGCATCAATCGCAAGGCGTTGCCGAAGGGCGTCCAGGTCCGTCCTCGTGACGACCTGATGGACGTCCAGCGTGAACTCGCCACGGTCCCGGGTGTCACGGTGCTCATCCACGATCAGGAGTGCGCAGCCCAGAAACGACGTAAGCGCAAGCGCGGCAAGGTCGCCACACCCACCACAAAGGTCATGATCAACGAGCGCGTGTGTGAAGGCTGCGGCGACTGCGGCGAGAAGTCCAACTGCCTGTCGGTGCAGCCCACTGACACCGAGTTCGGGCGCAAGACTCAGATCAACCAGTCATCTTGCAACCTCGATTACTCGTGCCTGAAGGGCGACTGCCCGTCGTTCATGACGATCACACCAGGGGAGAAGCCGCAGCATCAGCTGCTGCCGCCGCTGGGACTCGACGACCTGCCGCACCCGAAGTACTACTCGGGCCGTGACGAGTTCGATATGCGCGTCATGGGCATCGGTGGCACGGGTGTGGTGACTGTGAGTCAGGTCCTCGCCATGGCGTCTGTCATCGACGGTCACGCGGTGCGCACTCTCGACCAGACCGGTCTCGCTCAGAAGGGCGGCGCCGTCGTATCCGACATCAAGATGACCGATGGCCCTGAACAGCTGTCGGCGAAGGTCGGCGAAGGCTCATGCGACCTGTATCTGGGGTGTGACGCGCTCGTCGCGACTGACCCGCAGAACCTTCGCGTAGCGTCCCCCAGCAAGACCATCGCGGTGGTCTCTACTACTCACGTCGCAACGGGAAAGATGATCACCGATACCAGCGAGGTGTATCCGGCCGACGCGTCGATACATTCTGCGATCGACGCGGTCACCAAGCAGGTCCATTACCTCGATGCGATCGATCTCGCCGACCGGCTTTTCGGCGATGAGCAGTACGCGAACATGATTCTCGTCGGCGCGGCACTGCAAACAGGCGTTTTGCCGATCAGTGAGTCCGCTATCGAGCAGGCCATCGTGCTGAACGGTGTCGCAGTGGAGAAGAACCTTCAGGCGCTGCGTCGCGGACGGCAGTCCGTCGCGGATCCGGCTGCGCTCGCGGCAGCGATGCGCCAGGAACCAAAGAAGCGGGAGATCTCCGCTCGTGCTCGTCAGCTCGGCGCATTGATCGGCCTGCCCGCGCGATCTGAGTCGATCGACATGCGCATCGACGAACTCATCGCCTACCAGGATGAGAAGTACGCGAAGAAGTTCGTCGCGTTCGTCGCGGAGACGTACCGGAAGGAAAGGTCTGTGCAGCCGGACTCTACCGTTCTGACAGAGACCGTAGCGATGTACCTGCACAAGCTCATGGCTTACAAGGATGAGTACGAGGTTGCTCGCCTTGCGCTTCTCCCGGAGATTCGCGAGCAGATCGAGGGCGAGTTCGGCAAGGGCGCGAAGGTGCACTACAAACTGCATCCACCGGCACTTCGTGCAATGGGCATGCAGAAGAAAATGACGCTCGGTACATGGTTCGATCCGGCCTTCCGCAGTCTCAAGTCGATGAAGAAGCTGCGCGGCACCAAGCTTGACCCATTCGGCCGCGGCGAGGTTCGCAAGACGGAACGGGAACTGATCGACGAATACATCGTTGCGATGCGAAACGTTCTCGACGGTCTGCACGCTGAGGGTTTGGATAACGCTGTCGAGACGGCATCCCTGCCCGACATGGTCCGCGGCTACGAGGACATCAAGATGCGCAACGTCGTGAAGTACCGTGCCGCGCTTGCGGAGCGTGTCTCAGGCTAGGGGTTCGGCCTCCGGATACTTTCCGGTCGCCAGTTACAGGCTGTACAGAGTCCATCGTGATTCTGTACAGCCTGTACGTGCATGAATCCGCTATGCGGGGTGGCTTCTGTCCGATCTGTGACCGGTGTAACACCTGTGAACCTAGCGCCGATACACATCGCGTAGAGGGAAGCAGTCGGTGGGCTGACTCGGGCAACTGGGACAGCGCTTCACTCGGGCAATCATTGTGGCTTGCCGGAAGGAGCGGTGTCATGGATCGCCTAATCACCATAGGGTCAGGAGTCGTCGCATTCGCTGTGACCGCAGTGTCCACCAGCTGCTTCCTTCTGCACCGAACAGCGAACGAACATTGGGTGCCGGAGCCGAATCCGGTTACGCGCCAATTGTTCGCTGCGCGACATGCCTGATCAAGCTCGGTGTAACCTCCCGTTGAACTAGCCCGGGCACGCTCCCGGGGTGACTTCGACGACGACGGAGCGAGTGCTGCCCGAAACAGGCAGGCGCGGGTTCTGGGGACGGCCGTGGCGGGACTATGCGCTGTTCGTGGCGCTCGCCGGCCCGAACCTGATCCTGCTCGCGTTCTTCACATACCGTCCGCTCGTCGACAACATCCGCCTCTCGTTCTTCGACTGGAACCTCGCGGCTCCGGTCGCGACGTTCATCGGGCTAGAAAACTACATCGAGTGGTTTGGCAGACCGGACTCGTGGGAGGTTGTGCGCAACACGGTGATTTTCACCGCGTTCACCGTGATCGGGTCAATGGTGTTGGGCCTGGGGCTCGCGCTACTGCTGGATCAGCAACTAAAAGGGCGCAACCTGGTTCGGTCCGCGATCTTCGCGCCGTTCGTGATCTCCGGCGCTGCGGTCGGCGTCGCGTTCCAGTTCGTCTTCGACCCGAATTTTGGTCTTATCCAGGATGTACTGCGCCGCGTGAGCGTCACAGTCCCGGACTTCTACCAGAGCCCGAACTGGGCGCTGTTCATGGTGACCGTGACGTTCATCTGGAAGAACCTCGGGTACAGCTTCGTCATTTACCTGGCCGCGCTGCAAGGGGTACGCAAAGACCTCATGGAAGCGGCGCAGATCGATGGGGCACGGCGCTGGACCACTTTCTGGCGGGTACTCATGCCGCAGCTGCGGCCCACCACGTATTTCCTGTCGATCACTGTGCTGCTGTCATCCGTGCAGGTTTTCGACATCATTCACGTGATGACACGGGGCGGCCCGCTCGGCACCGGCACAACCACCATGGTCTACCAGGTGTATCAAGAGTCGTTTCTCAACTTCCGCGCCGGATACGGCGCAACTGTTGCCACTCTGATGTTCGTCGCGCTCTTGATCCTGACCGTCGTGCAGGTTCGCCTGATGGATAGGGGACGTGACCAGTGAAACCGGCTATTGCCACCGTCGAAGCACCGACGAGAGCCCCGCAACGGACGCTGGCTCGTGCCACGTCCACGCCGCGTCGGCCCCTGATCCTCCGGCGCGCTTGGGGTTACGCGGCGATGGTGCTAGCGCTTCTCTTCATCGCTTTGCCTTTGTACTGGATTCTCGTCACGTCATTCAAGGACCGTGCTGACGTCTATGTTCAGCCGGTCACCTGGTGGCCTTCCGTGTTCCATCCGCAGAACTATGCGGACGCGACCGGCCTCGTGCCCTTCACGACGTTCCTGCGCAATTCGCTGATCATTACGGCGTCACTGGCGGTCATCAAGTTCGTGCTGGGAATCCTCACCGCGTATGCGCTGGTTTTTCTACGTTTCCCGGGGAAGTCCTTCGTTTTCCTCACCGTGATCGCTGCCCTGATGGTTCCGAATCAGATCACCGTGATCTCCAACTACGCGCTGATCGCGGACTGGGGCTGGCGCAATACCTTCCAGGGCATCATCCTCCCTCTCGCCGGAGTCGCATTCGGCACGTTCCTGATGCGGAACCACTTCCTGTCCATACCGTCTGAGATCATCGAGGCGGCGCGGATGGACGGCGCAGGTCACTTCACGCTGCTGTGGCGCGTGGTGCTCCCAATCTCAGGCCCCACTATGGTTGCGTTCGCGATCATCGTGCTCGTCAATGAGTGGAACGAATACTTGTGGCCATTTCTGATGTCTGACGATCACCGCGTCGCGCCGCTGCCCGTAGGTTTGACCCTGCTGCAGAACAACGAGGGCCTCACGAACTGGGGGCCAGTCATGGCTGGCACGATTCTGACGATGCTTCCCATCCTGATCGTCTTCCTTATCCTTCAACGACACATGATCAAGGGCCTGACCTCAGGCGCTGTCAAAGGCTGACCACAACAGAGAGGGCAACATCCCATGGCGGGTTTCAATCGGCGTCATTTCCTGGGCCTCGCGGGCACTGCGGCGGCAACTGCCGCGCTGACAGCCTGCGCAGGTGCGGGCAGTGGAGGCAACGGCGGCGGGAACGCAGGCGGCGCTGGCAGCCGAATCACCTTCTGGTCGAACCATCCCGGCACATCACGTGACGTGGAACTGGAACTGATCCGCCGGTTCGAAGCCGAAAACGACATCTCCGTGCAGTTGATCAGCGCAGGCAAGAACTATGAGGAAGTTGCCCAGAAGTTCAACGCTTCATTGGCTGGCGGCGAACAACCGGACGTCGTGGTCCTCTCTGACGTGTGGTGGTTCAACTACGCGCTCAACAAGACAATCGAACCACTCGATGCGCACTTCTCATCGGCGGGTGTCGAGCCCGATGATTACGTCGATGCTCTACTTGCTGACTACCTCTTTGGCGGCAGCCACTTCGCACTGCCGTACGCCCGCTCGACCCCGCTCTTTTACTACAACAAGGACCTGTGGCGACTGGCTGGCCTGCCCGATCGCGGCCCGGAGAGTTGGCAAGAATTCGGAGAGTGGGCGCCTGAACTGCAGCAGGCTATCGGGAACGGGAAGTTCGCGCATTCCTGGGGCAACGCCATCGACTATCTCGCCTGGACGTTCCAAGGACCGAACTGGACTTTCGGTGGGGCGTACTCGAACGAGTGGGATTTGAAACTTACCGACGAGCGAACGATCGAAGCAGGCAACTGGCTTAGGGACCAGATCCATACCGCACGCTACGCGAACGTCTCGCCGGACATCGCGACCGATTTCGCTGCAGGTCTCTGCGGCTCGACTATCGCGTCTACCGGAAGTCTGAGTGGAATCACTGCCACTGCAACCAATTTCGAGGTGGGTACTGCGTTCCTGCCACGCACGGATCAGCCAGGCTGCCCGACTGGCGGCGCCGGACTTGCAATCCCTTCGGGAATCCCCGATCAGCGGAAAGAGAACGCGCTGAAGTTCATAGAGTTCATCACCAATGCGGAAAACACCGCCTACTTCTCGCAGAACGTCGGCTACATGCCAGTGCGGAAGACTGCCGTCGAATCCGATGAGTTCGCCCAGTACCTCAATGACAACCCCAACGCGCGTACCGCAGTCGATCAGCTTCAGTTCACGGGTCCCCAAGACAATGCGCGAGTCTTCGTCCCGGGTGCCGATCAGATCCTCGGTACCGGGTTCGAGCGGATCGCACTGCAAAACAACGAAGTTGAGTCGACATTCGCCGATGTGCAGGAACAAATCCAGCGGATCATCGACCGCCAGATCACGCCGAACCTGCCAGGCTGATCTCCCGCTACGGAAGGAGCCCCGCTGTGGCGGGTATTCACCTCGACGACGTCACCCACCGCTACCAGGGCAGCGACGCAGTTGCTGTGGACACCCTGAACCTCGACATTGCGGACGGCGAGTTCCTGGTACTGGTGGGGCCATCAGGATGTGGCAAGTCAACGACGCTGCGCATGCTCGCAGGTCTGGAATCTGTTGAGCAAGGCCACATTTACATCGGGGATAAGGACGTGACGGACCTGCCGCCCACCAAGCGGGATGTGGCGATGGTGTTCCAGAACTATGCGCTGTATCCGAACATGACCGTCGCCGAGAATATGGGGTTCGCCCTGCGCAATGCCGGTGTGCCGAAGTCAGAGCGAAAGGCGAAGGTGGCTGAGGCGGCGAGAATGCTCGACCTCGAGCAATTGCTCCACCGAAAGCCCGCACGGCTTTCGGGCGGACAGCGGCAGCGCGTCGCAATGGGGCGGGCGATAGTGCGCCACCCAAAAGTGTTCTGCATGGATGAGCCGCTCTCGAACCTGGACGCGAAACTGCGGGTGAGCACGCGGTCGCAGATAGCGGCGCTGCAACGCCGTCTCGGGGTCACCACGATGTACGTCACGCACGACCAGGTCGAGGCTATGACGATGGGTGACCGGGTGGCAGTTCTGAACGGGGGGAAACTCCAGCAGGCAGACACACCGCGGGCACTCTACGACGACCCCGGCAACGCGTTTGTCGCGGAGTTCATCGGTTCGCCCGCGATGAACCTTATAACCGTCCCCGTGGTGGGAGGGGAGGCGGAGCTGGGCGGCCTGCGCTTGGCGATCCCGCGCGCCGTGCGTACCCAGCTGAGTTTCGACGCGGTGATGGTGGGCATCCGTCCAGAGGCATTAGAACTCGTCACCGAAGAGGAATCGATCGCTATGCGGGTAACGCTGCACGAAGAACTCGGCTCGGAGGGATTCGCTTACGGGGTTGCTGTCAACGGGGACAGGTGGACAACCAAAACAGGTCAGATTGTCGTGCGTCTCGGTGCGCGGGTCCCGGTCGCGGTGGGCGAGACCCTGCGTGTCCGGACGGCTTCCCGGGAAGTGCTGTTCTTCGACTCGCTCACGGGGGCGCGGCTGAGGGGCTGAGCGCAATCAAGCGGTTCACTGCCTAGCGCGATCCGGTAGCAAATGCCGCGCGTAGCGCGTCAGGGTTTACCAAATCGTGGGGCGATTCGCTAAGGCCGCGGTAATCTCCTTCACGACGCGGTCCGGCTCATGCATCAGGTGATGCCAGGTGAAACGCAAGACGTGCCAGCCTGCATTCACCAGTGCGTTCTGCCGGTCCATGTCGCGTTTAAATCGTTTGGCGTCACGATGCCATGCCCACCCGTCCACCTCGATTGCGACTCGTTGAAGCGGAAAGGCGACATCGATTTCGTAGCCGAGTGCGTGGACGTGCGCTTTCCACCCAGATATTCCGGAGCGCCGCAGCAGTCTGGTGAGCATTCGTTCGGCTTCCGAAGCTCCGCCCTCACCGGCTGCGCGGAGAAGGGTCTCGGCAGCTTTCGCGCCCGCCCGGCCGGGATTGCGCTCGTGGACTGACCACAGGTTGTGCAGCGACGCATGCTTCTGGAGAGCCCTGTCCATGAACATTGACCCTTCCGGGTGGTCGACAGCGGCCTCGAGAATCGTTAGTGGAATGCACGTCACACGAAGGCTCCTAACGGTCGTGGTATCGAGGTTGAGCAGATTGCGGTGACGTACGTGCCTGTGCGGCATGTGGCGCACCCGACGGGCCGCAGGGATTGCCACGAAATGTTGTCGAGGCGGATGTGTAAGCAATCCGTGCCACCACGCGGCGCTGAGACTGCGCGCAACCGCGGACGGTCCCGCGGAATAAACTGCCGCCCGCAGCCACGCCGCGGCGTTAGGTGAACGACCACCGTGCAGGTAGACGCCCTGGTGTAGTCGCACCCATTCCCCGGACTCAACCCGCCGATGAATCTGGTCGCGCGACATACCAGCCCCGAGGGCCTGGCTGATTCGAATAACCCCGTCTTGATGCGCCATGATCGCCTGAACGCGCTGCAAGTCCATAGAGCGGTTAGACGCGCCGCGGGAGAATCGGTTCCCTCGTTCGAACGATCCAGTAGCGAATGCCGCGCGTGGCGCGTGAATACTTACGGGATCGAGTCTCAGGGAGGCGCAACGGAAGCAAAAAGCCCCAGGTCCGATGGGCCTGGGGCTTGGAGGTGCGCCATCAGGGACTCGAACCCCGAACCCGCTGATTAAGAGTCAGCTGCTCTGCCAATTGAGCTAATGGCGCCTGCACTGCGTGCTGCGGTGTGAAACAGTAACAGGTTAGAGCGCAGAGTGGAAATCGGCTGGTCAGCTCGAGCGTGCACCCGAGTCGTTCAAACAGACGATAGTGCAGTTGGGTAGGTCACGATCCTCTATCCGGGGCTAGCGTCACTCATGCATACTCATCGATAGGTTCCGCCAAGTGCGGACAGCGCGTCCTGATTGCCTGAAATGCGTAACAAGCGGGTATCGAGTGGACGAAAGCTACAACGCGTATGGCGACAAGCACGATAAGACGAGTGTGGTGGGATGCATGAAAACCCTGATGGGTAGTCCAGATCGACGTAAAAGAGCAGTGGGTGCCGCGGTCCTCGCCGCCAGTGCTCTATTTCTTTCTGCCGCATGCACGGTCCCTTCTGGTAACAGTGCAACCCCTGTCAGCGAGAAAGCTGAATTGCCGAAGCCTGTGATCAGCAAGTCACAGCCCGATGGGGCAGTCGGCATCGACCCGCTCGAGCCATTTACGCTCGCGGTGTCCGAAGGGTCTCTCGTCAACGCGACACTGACGAACCTCGACGGAAAAGTTGTCGAAGGTGAGATCGCCGAGGACGGAAAGTCTTTTAACACCACCGAGGTTCTGGGTTACGGCCGCGTGTATACCCTTGACGCAGAAGCGCAGGGGCGGGGCGGCACGACAACAACCTCGAGCCAGTTCACGACGCTGCAACCGAACAACCTCACGATGCCTTTCGCGATGCCGTGGGAGGGCGCTGTCGTCGGGATCGGTCAGCCGGTCCGTGTGCAGTTCGACGAGTCCATCCCGAATCGGAAGGCTGCTGAGGATCGCATTACCATCACGACTGACCCACCGGTAGAGGGCGCTTTCTACTGGGTGAATAACACTGAGGTCCGCTGGCGTCCAGAAAACTACTGGGTGCCCGGCACGACTGTCACGGTCGACGTCGACGTGTACGGCTATGACCTCGGTGACGGTCTTTACGGTGAGGCGAACAAGAGCACGACCTTCACCATCGGCGACTCGGTGATCGCGATCGCGGATGACTATTCGAAGACCATCTCTATTCAGGTGAACGGCACTGTGGTCCGGACTATGCCCACGTCGTTCGGCAAGAGTTCGACGCCCACCCCCAACGGCACCTACATCATCGGGGACCGCCAGCAGTCGATGATCATGGACTCATCGACATACGGCGTGCCGGTGAGTTCAGCGAACGGGTACCGCACGCGAGTTGAATGGGCCACGCAGATGTCGTACAGCGGCATCTACGTGCACTCGGCGCCGTGGTCACTGGGGGATCAGGGCTACCGCAACGTGAGTGCCGGCTGTCTTAACGTCAGTCCTGCGAACGCGCAGTGGTTCTACTACAACACCAAACCCGGCGACCTCGTTGTCGTTCGCAACACCGTTGGGGGCACGCTCTCCGGATTTGACGGGCTTGGCGACTGGAACATCCCGTGGTCGACCTGGAAAGCCGGAAACGCCTGAGGTAACAGCGTCAGGCGTAGTGGGCTGGGAGTGTGCCGTAGCTATTGGCATAGACCTTGCCAGGCTTGGGGTGAGTGAACTTCAGTCCCGCCCACACTTCATCGATGCGCAGGCAGGTGCTCTCCACCATGCCCAGGTCGTACCCGATCGCGATCACGGACTTCATGGTCAGGTCCGTGCCTAGCCGCCCGCGTTTGGGCCACGAGACCCACAGCATGCCGCCGGCCCGGAGTCGGTCACGCATGACTGGGAACTGCGCTCGCATCTGATGCTGACGGGTGACGAACAGGTGAAGATAGTCGAACTCGCTTGTCAGCTCGTCACACAGGTCAAGTGCAGGCAGGCACATCGCGGCCACAACTGAATCCGGGGCGCCCGCTAAGTGCGCGCGCGACCCACCTTTTATGCCCATCTTCCGTGCGACCGTCCGCGCTGTTCTCGTGTCCGTCACAACTTCGACTGTATGCGGGGATGCGGACAGTTTCCGTCCGCAATAGAACCCGGGTTTGTTAGCACTGCGCTGACTTCAACCGCCGAACGAGAAACGAGGCCCGAACCCGCCAAGGGTTTCCCCTGGCTGAGGTTCGAACCTCGTTCGTTTGGGTGAGCGACGGGGCTCGAACCCGCGACATCTGGGATCACAACCCAGTGCTCTACCAGCTGAGCTACGCCCACCATGCTCGCACAACACATAAGCCTCGACGACTCATTCGCAGCGAGCGTCCCGATACTAGCGCGTTTAGGTGCGTTTTGCCGAATCGGCCTCTGCAGGACCGTCGGGTTCTTCCATAAGTTCCTTTGCGACCTGCGCAATATCGGTCGTCGACGGACCGGGAGCCGCCACGAAAGCGGTGCGACGATAGAACTTAAGTTCGCGGATTGACTCACGGATATCGGCGAGTGCCCGATGCGCGAGTCCCTTGTCCGGCTGGCCGTAATAGATCCGCGGATACCAGCGCCGGCACAGTTCCTTGATTGAGCTGACGTCGATCATTCGATAGTGCAAGTGCTCGTCGAGCTTTGGCATGTCGCGAGAGAGGAAACCACGGTCAGTCGCGATCGAGTTACCAGCGAGAGGGGCGCTGCTCGACGTCGGAACATGCTTGCGGATATATTCCAGCACCAGCTCCTGGGCCTCGTCGATCGTCACGGCTGACTTCCGCACCTCTTCGGTAAGCCCGGAGCGGCGGTGCATCTCCGCCACCACGGGCTGCATGGCGTCGAGGTCAGCGTCGTCAGCGTGGATCACCACGTCTACGCCTTCGCCGAGAATATTCAGGTCTGCGTCTGTTACCAGGGCGGCGATTTCGATGAGTTTGTCCTTGCTGAGGTCAAGGCCAGTCATCTCGCAGTCAATCCACACCAGCTTGTCGTGCACTCCATTCACAGTAGCCAGCATGTCACGGCGACGGGGGTTTGTTCACAACGAGGCGACGTTTATGCTTTCTCGTCGCCTTGAGGGTCAGGCAGTTCCCGGGGCACGACCTTCCCCGTAGCGTTGCGCGGCAGCTCCTCGAGAAAGACGACGTCCCGTGGGATCGAGTATCGCGCTAGCTTGTCCTTGACGTGCGCCTTTATGCCGTCTTCGTCGAGTTGATCGCCCGCTTGTCCCTCTTTGCGGACCACGTAGGCCGCGAGTCGTTTTCCGAAATCCTCGTCGTCGACGCCCACCACGGTGGCCTCCAGAACACCATCGAGTTCGCTGAGCACATTCTCAACTTCGCGTGGGTACACGTTCTCGCCGCCAGAAACGATCATGTCGTCAGAGCGCCCGTCAATGAAGAGCAAGCCTTCTTCGTTGAGGTGGCCGAGGTCGCCGGTCGACATGAGGTTGCCCCGGACTTCTTGCTCGGCACCCTCACGGGTGTATCCCTCAAAAATCATCCCGTTGCCCACGAAGATGTTGCCGACCTCGCCGTTGGGCACCTCATTCCCATCGTCGTCGAGGATCTTCACAACGGTGCCCAGCGGCGCACGGCCAGTGGTCGTCGGGTAGTCGAGCAATTCATCCGGTGTGGCAATCGCAGCCCAGCTGACTTCTGTAGAGCCGTACAGGTTGTAGAGGACTGGGCCGAGCTCATCGAGGGTGCGTTTGACAAGACCGGTGGGAATTGCCGATCCACTGGCGGCGATCACACGAAGGTGCGTCAGGTCGACGTCACGGTCTTGCTCGGGCAGGTCGACGATGCGATGCAGCATCGTGGGAACGAGGAACAGCGATGCTGCCCGGTGCTTGGATACCAGCCGCAGCGTTTCCTTCGGGGAGAACTTGCGCTGCATAACCAGCGTGGAACGCAGCGCGAGGTTGATCTGAACCGTTGCGAAGCCCCATGTGTGAAATATGGGCGCTGCGATGAAGCTCACCTCCTTGCTATGGAGGGGAAAGCGAGACAGGAGAGCTGATGCGGGCATCCAGCTGCGCGGTTCCGGGCGCCTCGCGCCCTTCGGTGTGCCCGTAGTGCCCGAGGTGAGGACAATCGTCTTGCCGCGTCGAGGCCGAGCTGGGAGCTTGGCTTCGGGGCTTTTCGGTGGGGGAGCATCGTCGATCAGTTGCGTCATAGTCGTCCAGCCGTCCCGTAGCGCGGACGAACCGCTGTCCGCCCAGGAAAGCGCGACCTCAGCATCGCTGAAGCCTTCAGGGAGGCGTTCGGTGAACTCCTCATCGAGGAACAACCACACGAGCTTCTGTTCACGAAGGACGTCAACCAACTGACCACTGGACGCGCCGGTGTTGAGCATGACCAGGTCGGTTCCCAGGCGCGCTGACGCGCCAATCAGCTGCAGAAAACCCCGGTGATTCCGGGCGAGAATGCCGATACGGTCGCCGGGCTCGACACCCTTCTGGACCAAACTGCGAGCGAGTGCATCGGCAGTCGCATCGAGCTCGCCGTATGTGATTGTCCCGGCATCGTCGATGACGGCGGGATGATCTGGATTGCGGCGGGCACCAAATGCAATCAGGCCGCCGGGCGTGAAGTCGAACCGGTACCACGCGGCGGCGACCTTGCCGAGACGGTCAGGCCGCATCGGGGCGACGATCCCGGCCTTGGTAATCGGGATCAAGCCTCTGGCAAGGTCGATCGCCTCGGACAGGGACGTCTTTGACACCATCGGTGCACCCTTCACTCTGCGCCGAGCTTCTTGTAGAAGCTACCGACTATCGGTGCGACGACCGCTCGCGGCGTATAACCGCCCGCAACGGACATCGCCTTACTCAATGGCCCGGGTACGACACGCATCTTGTTGCGTGCGAGCGCGTCGAGGGACAGCCGTGCCGTGTACTCACCCGAGACCCAGAAGAAGTCAGGAACGACGCGTTCCACTACTGACTGCTCCTCGACAGGTGGCATATCCGTACGGACCGGCCCGGGCGCGAGGAGCGTGACGTGCACCCCGCTTCCTTTGAGTTCCCCGCGGAGCGATTCGCTAAACGAGTTGGTGAATGCCTTCGTTGCGGCATACGTCGCATTGTTGGGGATGGGCATGTTTCCGGCAGCTGAACCAGTGATCAGGATGCCCCCGGCGCCACGTTCAAGCATTCCGGGCAATACGGCGAGCGTCAGGTCATGGACCGCGACCGCATTGAGTTCGACAACAAATCGTTCGTAATCGGGATCGAGTTTGCTGACGGGGCCGAACGTTGCGATTCCCGCATTGTTGCAGAGGATTGCGATATCGCGGCTGGCGAGCTCCTCACTGAGTTCAGTGCGCTTGGCGCGGTCTGCGAGGTCTATCGCCCGCACTTCGACGCTCACACCGAACTTCTCTTTCAAGCTGGCTGCGTTGCGCTCAAGTACATCCCGCCGCCGGGCAACAGTGATCAGGTTGTAGCCGCGCGACGCGAGTTCAGCAGCGAGCGATTCACCTATTCCTTGTGACGCGCCGGTGACTACAGCGCAGTTCTCAGTGCTGGGAAGGGGTATGGCCATGACGCGATCGTACTGTGTGGGGCCGAGCCGTCCGGGCAGTGGACCGCGTGGACTTCGCTGGCATATTGACTCGATTTGTGGGTTGAATGGGGACCCCACCAGATTCATCGAAAAACGACGATTTGTGATAAATGCCTAAGTGGATTCGCGGGCCGCATCCCGGAGCGCAATTTGCTGTAGACAGAATTTGCGAGGTTTGAGTTATGTACAGTTGGGCTCACTACCCCGACCTAACATGCTGAAACTATTTGCTCCGAGGAGAGCACATGAAACGACGCCAGGGGTCCGCGCTCGCCGCGGCCCTAATGACGGGCGGGCTGCTTCTCGCAGCGACGCCCGCGCTCGCGCAGAAGACCGATGGACCGGTGCGATTCAGTGCTGTGGGTAACGACCAGTGCGAAGTCACCTTCACGATCGAAAATGACACGAACAGTCGCTTCTACACCATCGACTACCTGATTGACGATGAGGTCGCAACCGGAACAGACTTCGGTTCTGGCCCTACGGGCAGGCGTGTGCTGAATTCGGCCGCGGAAGAGCCGCTCGGCCCGCCCGGCTACGTCCGCAACAGGCCCACCGAGACATCCACCGTCACAGTGAATCTCCGGGACATCGAAAACCGACCGAACATTGGCGCTGATAGCCACTTGATCAGGTATCGGATGATTCTCGGACCAAGCGCTGCTGATCGCGGCTCAGGTGAATTCTATGAGACGACAGTGACGGGTTGCGCCGATCCTGTCCCTGACCCTCCGAGCGGAAGCATCCAGCTTGATTTCGGCTCCCTTTTTGGCAGCCTAATCGGGTCTTCGTAAGTCACTAACTCGAGCCGAGAGTCGAGCCCGCTGTCAGACCTGCAGCATCACTTTGATAGCCGAACGGGTATCCATTGCCCGGTAGGCATCGCTGACGTCGTCGAGCTTCATCGTGGAGTCGAAGACCTTTCCTGGGTTGATGCCTCCGGTCGTCACATCAGTGAGTAGTTCAGTGATGTAGCCGCGCACCGGCGCAACCCCGCCGCCCACGCGCAGGTTTTTGCTGAAGATCGCCCCCGCGGGGAGTTCCGGCGCGCCCGCGGGAACGCCGACGAACCCGAGGTGACCGCCGGGCCGGAGGCTCGCGAGCGCTTGTGACATGGAGTCTTTCATCCCTACGCATTCGAGCGCGCAGTCTGCTCCTCCACCAATGAGGTCTTTGACGTGCGCGACGCCCTCTTTGCCGCGCTCAGCGACAACATCTGTCGCGCCGAATTCGCGTGCCAGCGCCTGACGTGTTTCGTGGCGGGACATCGCGATGATGCGTTCGGCTCCGAGCCGCTTCGCTGCAATGACCGCGCACAGGCCGACAGCCCCATCGCCTACAACCACAACTGTTGAGCCGGGGGATACGTTCGCCATGACGGCCGCATGATGGCCGGTGCCCATCACGTCGGTCAGCGCGAGCAGGCTGGCGTACGTGTCAGGATCTGGCTGGTCGGGGAGGGGGACGAGAGTTCCGTCCGCGTAGGGAACGCGAACGAATTCTGCCTGGGCGCCGCCGAGCTGCTCACCGGCGCGGTTCAGTCCGCCCCAGAAACCACCCCGGGTGCACGATGTATAGATGCCGTTCGCGCAGTTCGCGCAGTTCGCGCAGGTCCCGTCGCTGTTCGCGAATGGTGCGATGACGAAATCTCCGACACCGACTCCCTGTACTTCGGTGCCAGTTTCTTCGACTATCCCAATAAATTCGTGACCGATCGGGTGCGGGTGAGCTGTGGGTTCAGTGCCCCTGTAGGCCCACAGGTCGGACCCGCATACGCAGGTCCGGACGACGCGAACGAGCGCATCTGTGGGTGCGGCGAGCTGGGGATCGGCAACGGTTTCGAGCCGAATATCACCGGGTCCGTGGATGATCGTTGAACGCATGCGTTCCAGGCTATACGTCGGGCGCTGCCCCTTCCCCGCACCGTATGCACGGTCGTACGCACGGTGCGGAGAAAGGAGGTGATGCGCGGGCGTGCTACAGCTTCGCGGCGAGTTCAGTGCCCTGCCTGATTGCGCGTTTGGCGTCGATCTCGGCGGCGACGTCAGCGCCGCCGATGATGTGGGTCGGGATGTTGGCGGCTATCAGTTCCGCTTCGAGGTCCCGTACGGATTCCTGACCGGCGCACAGAACAACCGTGTCAACGTCAAGGATTTTCGCGTCCTTACTTTCCTCGCCGAAGCTGATGTGCAAACCCTGATCGTCGATGCGTTCGTAGTTGGCGCCGGTGATCTGTTTGACCTTTTTGCCCTTCAGTGCGGCGAGATGTACCCACCCAGTTGTCTTGCCCAGTGTCTTGCCGATCCGGCTCGACTTGCGCTGAAGAAGGTAGACCTCGCGCGGGGACGGTGACGGTTTACGTTCCGTCACAAAACCAGGGATGGTCTCCTCATAGTCAACACCCCATTCAGCCTTCCACTCTTCGAGGTTGAGCGACGGAGAAGTCTCGTGGGTGAGGAACTCGCTCACGTCTACACCGATGCCGCCGGCCCCGATCACGGCGACTTTCTTTCCGACGGGTTTCTTCTCCTTCACGGCTTCGGCATAGGTGAGGACTTTCGCGTGGTCGACGCCCGCGATCTTCGGGACCCGAGGCGTGACTCCGGTGGCGAGTATGACGTCGTCGAACCCACCTTCGATGAGTTCACTCGCGGTGACTCGAGTGTTCACATGCAGTGTGACCTGTTTAACTTCGATCTGACGCTTGTAGTAGCGGATCGTTTCAGCGAACTCCTCTTTGCCGGGAATCTCCTTGGCTATGGCGAATTGTCCGCCGATTTCCGAGTCCGCTTCGAAAAGTTCGACCTTGTGGCCTCGGTCAGCGAGGTTGATCGCTGCAGACAGGCCAGCTGGTCCGGCACCGACGACGGCGACCCGCTTCGCGCGTTTGGTCGGCAACAAAACGAGTTCGGTCTCTCGCCCGGCCCTCGGGTTGAGGAGGCAGGAAACCTTCTTCATCCCGAACGCGTGGTCGAGGCATGCTTGGTTGCAGGCGATGCAGGTGTTGATTTCGTCTTCGCGTGCTTCAGCGGCCTTGTTGACCCAATCCGGATCGGCAAGCATCGGGCGCGCCATCGAGATCAGCTGAGCATCGCCGTTTTCGAGGATCTCCTCGGCCATTTCGGGCATGTTGATGCGGTTAGATGCGCACACAGGAATACCGACGTACTTCTCGAGCTTGGAGGTCACCTCGACGAATGCACCGCGCGGAACAGAAGTGACGATGGTCGGCACGCGCGCCTCGTGCCAGCCGATGTCGGTGTTGATGATGTCGACTCCAGAACCTTCGAGATCCTTCGCAAGCCCGACAATTTCGTCCCAGGTCTGGCCGTCCTCGACGAGGTCGGCCATGGAGAGCCGGAAGATCACGATGAAATCGGTGCCGACCGCATCCCGGATCGCCCTGGAGATTTCGACAGCGATACGCCGACGGTTTTCGGGTGAGCCGCCCCATTTGTCGGTGCGCTTGTTCGACCTCGTGCATAGGAACTGGTTGATGAAGTACCCTTCACCGCCCATGATTTCAACCCCATCGTAACCGGCCTCTTTCGCCAGCCTGGCGCACCGGGCGTAGTCGCGGATCGTCTTCTTGATCAAGATGTCCGGGAGCGCGAACGGCGTGAACGGGTTGATGGGCGATTTGATCCTAGAGGCTGAAACACTGAAGGGCAGATAGCTGTAGCGACCGCCATGCAGAATCTGCAACGCGATCTTTCCGCCCTCTTTGTGCACTGCACCCGTGATCTCGCGGTGGCGCTTCGCCTCCTTCTTTGTTGTGAGCTTGCCAGCGAAGGGGTACAGGCAACCCTCGAGATTGGGGGAGTAGCCGCCAGTGACGAGGAGCGCCACACCCCCACGCGCCCGCTCAGCGAAGTAAGCCGCGAGCTTCTTCGTATTCTTCGGCCGATCTTCGAGGCCCGTATGCATTGACCCCATGATGACCCGGTTTCGAAGCGTCGTGAAGCCCAGGTCAAGTGGGGAGAGCAGGTTCGGGTACTTGGGGTGCGGCGTTGCGGGGCTATCTGCCATTGGTGATGTCACTTTCATCAGGGGGCGACCAGGATGCGGGCTGTGCATTCCGGTTAGCGAGCGTCAGCGGGCTGTGCCTCATCTCGCGCATGCTCTGGATTTTGTGGCTGCTTCAAGACTTCGGTGAGGCGGGCGATTACTTCGCTGCACCATGCGGCAAGCGTTTGTTCTTCGAGAATTCCGGCTCTAAGCACGAGATACTGGTGCAGAGCGCGACCAGACAGTGATTCTGCATCAGGGAAGTCCCGCGCCTCGATCTCGCGATACACGCTGAGTTGTCGAAGCGCGGCGTCGCGGTAATGCGTGAACTGGTCTACGAGCGCGCCGGTATCTCCGTAGCTGGCGCCGCGAAGCTTGACCGCAAGGGTCGCTCGGGTATTTGCCTCGCCGGTCTCCTCGGAGATCCACGCCCGCAGAGCTTCCTGGCCTTCCGTGCTTGGTCTGTAGACCTTTTTGTCGGGCCGCGCGTTCTGATAGACGACTTCCTGATTGACCCAGCCGACGTCAGCCATTCGCTTGAGCGTGCGGTAGATCTGCTGGTGACTTGCGCTCCAGAAGTAGCCGATGGAGCGGTCGAATCGCCGGGCCAGCTCGTAGCCTGACCCAGCGCGCTCCATCAGCGATACGAGAATCGCATGCTCCAACGACATGTCAGGAGCATAGCTATGCAACTGGTTTCATAGCAAGCCTGAATTGCCCTACTCGTGTCGACGGATCTCTTCAAATGCTTGTTGCAGCGCATCCGCCGCTGGCGGTGAGTACGCGACAAGGTGGACCGACAGCTGGGTGTGCGAGGTGTAGACGGCTTCAACGGCCAGAAGTGCTGCGTTCGCGAGTGGCCACCCGTATGCCCCCGCGGAGATCAGCGGAAAGGCGATCGATCTTGCCCCGAGCCCGCTCGCGACATCGAGGCTGCTGAGGTAGGCCGAACGAAGTATGTCAGTGCGATCCTCACTGGCTGAGTAAACGGGGCCAACTGTATGAATGACCCAGCGCGCCGAAAGGTCTCCGGCAGTTGTCGCTACCGCTTTCCCGGCTGGCAATCCAGACGGAAATGTCGTTGCACGAATTTCTTGGCATTCTCGCAGGATTGCCGGACCGCCGGCGCGGTGGATCGCTCCATCAACTCCGCCGCCGCCCAGTAGTGAGGAATTTGCCGCATTGACGATCGCGTCGGTCTCGGCCTGGGTTATGTCACCCTGATATATTTCGATGCGCATTGTGACTCCGCAGGAATTTAGGGTTGCTTAACAACTTTGAGTGTATCGTGCGGAAACTCGTCAAAAAGCGAAAACCACCCCAGCTGAGGCTGAGGTGGTTTTCACGCATTACCTGTTAGGTAATTGAGGGGTCACTCCTCCGGTGGGAGCATCACGGTGTCGATGACAAACACAGTGGCATTAGCCGTAGGAATATTGCCGCACAGCACGGTAGCGTCGTTGACGGTCACGTCATCGCCCGATCCGCTGATTGTGATTGTCTCGCCCTGGATGGTTTCGAGCTCGCCAGCCTCGAGGATCGCGTCACGGTCGTGACGCTCCGGAACGACGTGGTAGGTCAGGATCGACGTCAGCTGCTCCTGATCCGCGAGCACCTCGTTCAAGGTTTCTTCACCGAGAGCGTCGAAGGCATCGTCAGTCGGTGCGAAAACGGTGTACTCGGCGTTCGGATCGTTCAGGGTATCAACGAGACCTGCTTCGGCAACTGCGGTTGCCAGGGTCTGTAGCAGCGGGTTGTTGCTGGCTGCAGTAGCCACGGGATCCGCAACCATGCCGTCGAGCGAGCCTGGATCACTTGGGTCTGTAGGCACTGCGCTGCAGGCTTCGCCGAAGACATCGTCGACAGTGGTGACACCGTCGCCCATAGCCATGTCGTCGTCGTCCATGTCCATGCCATCGTCCATGGTCGTGTCGTCTTCCATGGTAGGCACAGCGTCCTGGACTGTGTCCGTCGTACCGTTCTCATCGTCGGTGCCGCAGGCAGACATTACTAATGCGAGCGCCGAGGCGGCCGAAAGCACAGCGATTTTCTTGGTAACGCGCATTGGACTATCACTCCTTCATCGGACGTGGCCCGGACCAGTTCTTCCGGTGCCTTCGAATGATATTCGACGCGATGTTGCCTGAGGATTGGTTGAGAAGAAAGAAATATTTTCGAGATCATGCTTCGGCACTGAACGCGATCGAATGCCAGCCTGTCGCGCCGTCCGGTATGGGTGGTACGCGCTCTTCCTGCTGCGTAAAACCGCTGCGGTCGGTCGCGCGGCATTCAATACGATGACTTCCCGGCTCGAGATCGAGCTCAATTCGCCACATTCGCCACGTGTCGATATTGACTTCAGCGCTTAATTCGGATTCAGCCCACTCGCCGCCGTCCACGCGAACTTCGACACGGTCGATTCCAGTGTGCTGGGCCCACGCGATTCCCGCTGCCACATACCGCCCGGGCTGGACTTGAGCGAACGAGCGCGGCCGGTCGATCCGCGACATGGTCTTGACCGGTCCGCGCTCAGCCCAGTTGCGCCGGACCCAGTACGCATCGAACTCATCGAACGTGGTGACTTCCATGTCGACCAGCCACTTCGTGGCTGACACGTATCCATACAGACCAGGAACAACCATACGCACCGGGAACCCGTGCTTGACGGGAAGCGGCTCTCCGTTCATGCCAATGGCGATGAGGGCGTTGCTGTCCTCAGCCATGACCACATCCACAGGAGTGCCGCACGTCCACCCGTCCGAACTGGTCGTCGCTAGCTGGTCAGCCCGCGGGTCGAGGCCCGCTTGACGAAGGACGTCTGCCAGCGAAACGCCGATGAAGTTCGCGGTCGAGATGTATGGGCCACCGACTTCGTTGGACACGCAAACCAGCGTGATCGTCTTCTCGACCAGCGGCATTGACAGCAAATCGTCGTAGGTGAGGACGATCTCGCGATCGACCATGCCGTGGATGCGCAATTGCCACGTGTCGGCGCGCAACTGAGGAAGTGTCAGCGCTGTGTCGACGCGATAGAACTCAGAGTTCGGGGTGATGAAAGTTGGTGTCCCGTCCGCTGTGAAGTCAGCGCCGGGCGGTATTGGCGGTGCTGGAACGTCCGCGATGATGTCGAGCGCCTCACGGGAACTCTCCGCCCCGACGCGCTGGCCGAGCATTCTGCCGCCGAGCGCGGCCGCACCCGCACCCACTGCGACGGCAGTCGAACTAACCAGGAATGTGCGACGGCCGAGACCAGGAACGTCCCACGCCAGCTGCTTCTCGGTGGGCGCATCGGGCGACGCGGGAGCCGCAGCTCGGTGCAGCCACATGAAGCTCGCCACACCCGCAAGGATGCTGACGGCGGGAGGAACAAGCCACAGCCCAGTGAACGTCGGCCGCGAGAGCGCCGCCGCTACCGCCGCAGCTCCCAGAATCACGATCAGAGCCGAACCCGCGATTTTCGATTTCCGTGAAGCCAGCCCCGCGATCGCGGCGAGAACCAGCAGACCTAAACCGATGGAACCGAGAAGGACATTCTTGTTGTCCTCTCCGAACTGCTGGATCGCGAACTCTTTCATCGGTGTGGGGGTGACATCGATGACCGCGTTGCCGACCGCGAAAATCGGTGAGGCTTCGGGGCTGATGAACCCGGCTGCTAAGTGTCCCGCGCCGAGAGCAGCCGCCACCGCCAGAACGCTCGCCGTGATGGCGCGCAACGGTGTGATGGTGGCGGTCATCCAACTCCCTCTTTCCGTGTCGTTGTTCGTCTACGTCGCCGGTCTTAGTCGACTGGCATGACCATGATCGGGTCGGTTGTTCCCTGCGGTGAACCGCCGGCCGGCTCGATCGTCACCGCGAGTTGCGAACCCTCGCCGATGCCGCGGGCGAGTACTGCATCTTGTTCGTAGTTCTCGATGAGTCCCGGCGAGTGGCTGCCGTCTGGGCCCAGCACCCACAACTGATAGGCGAGCTCCTCGGGGAGCGGCTCGAGATCGTGTGTCACGAACAGGGCTGCTCCATGGCTATGCGCGACCACCGCGGTTGCTGCGCCGCCGCTCTCCATCGTCGTGGTCATCATCTGTGCATCCTCGGCGGTGATCAGCGTGGCGAATTCCTCATACTGCTGTGCGAGGAGTTGGCGCGCCTCCGTCTCGTCACTTAGACGTTCGTTGACCTGCCCGAGCTGAATGCCAAGCGCGATAGCTACAACCAGGCTGGCTGCGGCAACAATCGAAGACGCGACCGGTAGCCAAGATGTCCGGCGTGGCTCAGGTGCGATCTCAGGAGGCCGTTGGCGAGTTTGTGCGACCTCGTTGAGAACGCGCTCCCGCAACCGTTCTGGTGGGTCAACCGCGGCAGCAGCGCCGACGCGTGCGGCTGCTTCACGCAGTTCAGCCACTTCGTCAGCGCACATCGGGCACCGCTTGAGGTGGGCCTCAAAGCGTTCACGCTCGAACGCGGGCAATGCGTTAAGGGCATATGCCCCCGTTAGCGAATGAAAGTCCGTCCTCACCGCGATACCCCCATGCAATCCCTCAACCGGATAAGCCCATCCCTCATCCGGGTCTTGATAGTCCCCAGCGGTACCTTCAGCAGTGTCGCGACCTCGGGATAGGTGTATCCCTGGTAGAAAGCGAGCATCACCGATTCGCGCTGCAACTCCGTCAGCGATCCGAGACATCGCTGCACCTGGCGGCGCTCCATCTTTGCGTCCACTTTCTCGCTTACCTCGTCGAAACTCCGTTGCTCCGACGTGTATGCCGCTTTTCGTTCGCGGTCCGTCGACGCTTGTGCGGAGCGCACGCGATCCACCGCCCGTCGATGCGCGAGGGTCATTGCCCAGGTCATCGCGCTGCCTCGTTCCGGATCGAAACGGGGAGCGGTTCGCCAGAGTTCAACGAGAACGTCCTGCGTGACTTCCTCTGATTGGGCGTGATCGCGCACAATCCGGCGGACCAGGCCAAACACCGAAGGAGTGACGTGGTCGTAGAACTGAGCGAACGCCTCCTCGTCGCCCAGACCGGCTCGGGAGAGAAGTACCTCGGGCGGCTCGGGCACCCCGTCATCTCCGGCCGGCGCGACGGCCCGCACGCGTTCATGCTCCGGCATATCGGACATCCTTCCTGTGCTTTCTCAGCATGGGTGACCGCTCCGTGCTGCGGGATGGATTGGCCGAAGTACGCACTGCGTTTGTCATGGCGACACAAACCTTGGGCGGGCTACGGGGCGGTCCGCGAGCATTCCCACGCCGAGAAGTGCGAGCGCACTTCCCAAGTGAAGGAAATGGTCCGGTCCGTTGAGTGCCAGGACGTTAAGCACCGTTGCACTGATGATTGGCCCAGCCACGCCGACGAGCAGGTAAGTTGCGCCGACGGCCACGTTCGCCGCCTTGGCAGCACGGGTTCCGGCCGTGGCAGCCACAATGAGGCCCACCCCAATCAGCAGATGAACGAGGTTGTGTAAGGCGTTGACGCCGAAGAGTCCGAGCAGGGCACCTCCTTCTGCGCCAGCGACTGGGAACCCGCTTGAAACCGTGAAGCCGAGAATGCCTACGGCGAGATAAATCGTGCCGAACCCGTATGCGACGAGTTGGTTCACGCTCCGCGACATCAGTCCTCCCTGGCACGTATCAGTCAGTCACTGATGTATTCGCGACCGAAGGCGCCCAGGATTGGTCCCACTCACGGCTGGGTATCGTCAGGATGGCCCTGGCCACGCCGTAGTCGAAGTCCGTCCCGCTCTTCCTCTTCACGCTGACTGTCGCGCTTGATGGTGGCCTCCGTGTCGCGTGGCTCCAGGCGCACCTGATCCTCGGCAGGAACGCCACTCTGAAGTTGCTTCCCGCGCTGTATTTCAGTGTCGAGTTCCGCGCCGAACAGGAGCGCAATGTTCGTGATCCAAAGCCAGAGCAGGAAGACCACCACGCCCGCGAGCGAGCCGTACGTTTGGTTATACGTCGCGAAGCTGGTGACAAAGCTGCCGAAGCCCACCGAGCCCGCCACCCACGCGCTGATCGCCACGACTGCCCCAGCACTGAGCCAGCGAAAGCGGTGCCGCCGCACATTGGGTGTCGCGTAGTACAGCAGTGCTACTAGCACCATCACGAGGAAGAGGATGAGCGGAAACCGCACGAAGTTCCACACCTGCAATGTGGTGTCCCCGAGTCCGACAAGTCCGCCGAGCGCTTCCAAGATCGGCCCGCTCACGACGAGCATTGCGCACACTAGCGCCGCAAACACCAGGACAACTATCGTGACACCAAGCATGAATGGGCGCAGTTTCCAGAATGGCCGCCCCTCCTCAATGCCATAGATGCGATTCAGCGCCCGGCCGAAACCATTGACGTAAATCGAAGCTGTCCATAGCGCGCCGATTAGACCTGCGGTAAACGCGAGACCTGCCGAGGGGGTGGCCACGACCTGTTCGATAGGTCCTTCCAGCGCTTCAACGACGACCTCTGGCGCCACATCGGCGAGGAATTCGAGCGCCACGTCAACGGTGCGCTGGCCTTGACCTAGCAACCCAATGAGCGAGACGAGAGCAATCAAAGCCGGGAAAAGCGACAACACAGCGAAGAAGGTGAGCGCGGCCGCGAGATCGACGCAATCATCACGCAAGAAATTCCGGCCGGTCTTTTTCGCTATGTAGCGCCATGACGCCGCAGTTAGTTGCATCGACGAACCTGGCTTTTCAGTTGGGTCAGGACCGTCCGCATATCCGTCGGACTCTCTGGTTCCACAGTAGCTGGCTGCGGCGAGGGATACCCAGACCGAGGGTCTAAAAACCAGAATGCCGGGTATCAAGCACCTTGAACGACGATGGGATGGCGGTGGGAGATTGGCTGGGCAGTGTCCGGTGCGGCGACGGGCCGCGCCGCGTGGGGCACGCTTCGCGGCGTGGGGTGTGTGCGTGGCCGCACTTGCGAGCGCCTGTAGTGACGGCAAGGCTGAGCTTGGTGGCCCGGCGCCGTCGGGTGTCGCTGGAATCCCAGTCCCGGAGCATGCCGAAAACACTGCGATAACTGTGTGGACGTTGCCTGAAAGCGATTACGAAGATCTGATCGGGTGGTTCGACAAACACTTGCCCGCGGGGGAGAGACTGAATGAGCTCGACTACTGCGTCAAGCAAGAACTAGCCACCATGACGGCGTGGCATTGGTGGGAAGCCGCGGCGGAAGAAGGCTCACCCCGCGAATGGCTGAGCGTCATCCTTTTCGATGAAGAGCCGGCACGGGTGGAGATTTCCCAGACCGACGATGGTGATCCGCGGTGCAATTGAGAACGAGGTCAATCGCTGAAGCGTGATTCGCTCTCTAGCGCTGCTCTTCGTCTCGACGCGCAGCGGATTCGGCCGCCGACGGGTCAGGGAGATCAAATTTTCCGGCAACTGCCTGTTCAACGGCGATCTTCGCTCTTACGGCGGGTTGCCGGAATCGCTTCTCTCTGGTCTTAGCGCGGCTTTCTTTGCGTGATTCGGGTGGGTACCGCCAGCGCGCCCATGGTGCGGCTGGCCGGCTGAGCCGGATAGCACCGATGAGCAATAGCGGGGGAATGAACAGACCGAAAAGCCCGGTCCACACTTTCCCCTTGAGCAACGTCACCGCGGCGAGTCCGTACTGAACGGCTAAGACACCAATTGACATCGCGAGAACCGCTGCGGTGCGTTGCTCTTCGTACCTGGCGAAGTCGCCTGACAGGCCGAGCGGATGGATCCCAAGCACAAACAAAACTGTGATCGCGAAAGCTACGAAAATCGCGTCGATGCTCTCGCGTCCCTCTTGCGTCCAATAGTCATCTCGAAGGTGGAGAAGCATCGCGAATTCGTCGAGGACGAGGGCGGCGCCGATGCCGAAGAGAGCGGCGAGAATGTTGTTCGTGACGTGCGTTTCATAGTTGGCAAGTGCGATCAGCAGAAATCCGGCGATGAGCATCATCACGATGCCGAACACCGAGTGGTGTATGTGCAGTCCGCCTGGTGTCACGTTGCCCGGCCACCAGGACACTTGCGCGCGGATCATCCTGGTGCTGAAGCGTATGAACAAGAACGTCAGCGCGAACGCCACCATTAGGAAGAACAGCGGCAAGCGGCCGCTATCGACGATTCTCTCGGTGAACCATTCCGTCATCGACGACCGCGACCTTTCCAGAGCGAGCCATCAGCGAAACCCGACGTACATCGTCATCCGGCAACCGTTCATTTCGGACACGGTGCATGATATCGAGAGTAAGATCATATGCGTTTCATTCAGCTGCTGCTGGCGGGCAGGCAACGGATGGAGGCGTGATGATCGCACGAACCCCACGACAGATTGCCGCAGCTCTCGGCTGCGCCCTCGGCCTGGCGCTCACAGCGTGTACGACCGTCGTCGAGGACGAACCCGCGACGGAGCCCGGCACGAACGGCGAGCAGACCGAAGCGCAACCAAGTCCAGAAACGACAGAGCCGCAAGCCACGACTACAGCCGAAGAGACGCCCGCGGGACCGGCTCACGGTGACAGGTGCCTGTCAGACGAACTGGATGTCGAGATTGGTGGCCAGGAAGGTGCGGCCGGCTCAACAACGTACACATTCGTATTTACGAATACGGGCGATCGCACGTGTGTGATGCACGGGTTCCCGGGTGTTTCCTATGTGACGGGGGAGGGCGGCTCGCAGATAGGACAGGCCGCCGAGCGCAGCGGTGACGTCGGCGAGGCCATTGACCTTGCGCCAGGAGCGCAGGCTTCGTCTGAAGTCGAGGCCGTAGACGTGACTAACTACCCAGATGATGTGTGCGACCAGACCGATGTTGCTGGATTCAGGGTCTATCCGCCCAACGACTTCGACTACCTCTTTGTGGCGAATGAAACCACCGCGTGCGCCAACGCCACCACTGACGCACATCAACTCGATGTAAGCGCCGTCGTGGCCGGCGCCGGTGAATGACAACGGAGGTCGCGAAATGACGGGGAGAACGCTAAAGACCCACGCAAGTTATGGCGCGGCCGTGGTGCTGCTTGCTGCTACTGCGCTCAGCGGATGCGGTGCGGAGCAAGCGTCCGAGGGGCTAGACCTGGTGAACTCGTCACAGTCACTGGCAGGTTGTACAACCGGTGAGCTCGAGGCCAGTCTGGGCGAACCGCAAGGAGCGGCGGGCTCAACTGTTTACACCCTCATCTTCACCAACACGGGCTCGGAAGCCTGCACCCTGCAGGGGTTCCCTGGCGTGTCGTACGTGACTGGTCCTGATGGTTCCCAAATCGGTCGCGCAGCCGAGCGCAGCGGGTCGACAGGTGGCCAGATTTCACTAGACCCCGATGGGCAGGCATCGGCGAGGATCAGGGCAGTGGATGTGGAGAACTATCCGTCGAATGTCTGTGACCCGATGGAGGTCGCGGGATTCCGGATCTACCCGCCTAACGACTACGACTCCCTGTACGTCGCCAACAGCGCGACCGCATGCGCCAACGTCAATACGGATGCCCACCAACTCGACGTGACGACGGTCGAACCGGGCGTTCAGGAGTAAGTGAACTTGCCCAGCGGGTCCCGTAGGTTTTCGGCGGTCGCCTCGTCATCGATTCTTGCGACAGCGGGAATCTTCCTATTCACTAATGCCCCCGCGGCGGCAGACGAAGTGTGCACTGGTCACGGCACTGGAACCGTCATGTGCATCTATAGCTTTGCTGACAACGCAGGGGGCGACCACAGCTTCGAAGTTCCCGGAGACGTTTCGTCTGTGAGCATCACCGCGATCGGCGGTTCCGGTGGCGCTGGCGCTATCGGAGCAAACGGGGGCGCAGGCGGAGCGGCAGCCGCGGTGACTGCGCAGGCCCTTGCGGTGACACCCGGCTCAACACTCGATGTGGTGGTTGGCGGGAACGGCGGCCCAGGCGTGAGTGCGACGGGCGGCGTCGGCGGCTACGGCGGAGGAGGAAACGGCGGAAACGTCGACGTTGGAGATGGCGGGGCTGGCGGCGGCGGAGGTGGAGCCTCCGAGGTGCTCGCCGGTGGGACCCCCCTAATCGTGGCCGCAGGTGGGGGCGGTGGCGGTGGCGGTGGTACCGGCGGCAATCTCGGCGGGTCGGGTGGGACAGCAGGTGCAGCAGGTTCCGCAGGCGGGACCATCGGCGGGGGCTCCGGCGGTGGAGCCGCGAGTGAGACGGCAGGCGGACCCGGTGGATCCCTCGGCGGCGGCGACGGTACGCAGGGACAAGGCGGAACTGGTGCTGCCGGCCCAGTCGACAGTGGAGCCGCAGGTGGTGGCGGTGGGGGACTCTTCGGCGGTGGCGGCGGCGGAATCGGTGCCCGCGGAACCGGAGGCGGTGGTGGCGGTGGTGGATCGTCTGCCGGTGGCGCCTCAAGCACCACAGCGCTTCCTCCCAGCGTGACGATCATGTACAGCGAACAAGGCTTGGAACCCGCGCCCTGTGACGGCTTCACGCTAGGGTCGATCTGCATCCCCGCCATCTTCAGTTCCTGAATGCCGTATGCGGATCCGGGAGAGGTAGGCGGACTTCGTCTCGTTGTCGCGCTCTTCGAGCCAAGGTTCGGGACTTGCGCGATGATTGTGCCCCCGGCAGGACTCGAACCTGCGACCTAGGGATTAGAAGGCCCTTGCTCTATCCACCTGAGCTACGGAGGCGTGACACGTCACCCGCGACGCCTGAGAGTGTAGCGGAGGTGGCATGGCGGTCGTTGCGCCGAGCGTCGTTGCTAGCGGACGCGTCGCGATCGACTGTGGGTGTCACTAGCCATTGCCACGGCTTAGACGTTGCCCTCGTCGGGTGTTGTGGTGACGGCCGCGGTCGTCTCCATCGTCGTCGGGGCAGGTACTGCGGTTGTCGTGGGCAGCGGAGCACTTGTGCTCGGCGGCGGCGGTGGGGCCTGTGGTTCTGTGGTTCGCGCCGGTTCTTGCGGGACTACAGGCATCGGTTCCGCCGGCGGAGCCTCAGCATCGGCAGTGGTCTCCGGTGGGGGAGTTGTCACCGGTGTCGGGGGTGGCGGCGCTGGCGGCAACGTGAAGGACCATCCGGCGGTGCCGTTCGGCTGGAATACAAGCCGCGAATCGGTATTGCGCACGTCGAAGACGATCCAGCCGCGATAGGTGGAGGACGGGGCCATCGTGGTAGCGATGGCAGGTGCCGCGTCCGTGCATCCACTTACCGATGAGGTGAACTTCGCGACGTCACCGGTGGTGCTGAGAGTGCCGAAACTTGATGCCGTCACACCGGAGACGCGGCTCGTGCTGTCCTGATCGGACGTCGTGATGTCGAGTTGGATGGCTACGAATTCCCCGAGTGCTGTCCCTGGGCAGCCAGTCGTATACACGATGTCACTGATTGACGCGCTGCCGAGTTCCGTGCCGTCTATCGCGCGCATAGCAAACGTTTCACGGAGGGCGATTGGCGCGGGTGCGGGTGTCGGCGAGGGCTCGTCTGACTGCTGCTCAAGATCGGAATCGGCTTCGTTCGCCTCGGTGGTTGGTTCCGACGCTGACGTGGTCCCGGCATCTGAGTCAGTTTCTTCATCTGACGTCTCGGTTAAACGCGCGCCGTCAGCTTCGCTATCGGCCGCATCGTCCTCGACCTCTGCCAGGTCGGCTGCGTCTTCGAACCGGCCGACATTCGCGGCAACTGGCTGGGAGAGTGCGGACATTGCAGCGAATGGGGAAAGTCCGCCCAGGTTGCATTCAGCATCAACGAGGGTGATGTCAATGACTCCGTCGATCACGGCGAGATACCTGACATCAAGCCGTATGTGCAAGTAGGACCTAGCGCCGTTAGATGATGTTTGCACCTGCCGAGTAAGGCCCGCCTTGATATAGGGACGCCCTAAAAGCGTGTTCTGCGCCTGTGTGTATTCAAATGTGCCGTTACTTGTGGGAATGGGGATGTTGAGTGTCCCTGCCGCGATGTTGTTCCCTGCTGGAGCAATTGCGGTGGGTGAGCCATCGTCACACCGAGCGGCACCAGTAATTGCTCCGGATGTCTGGATCACCGTGTAGAGGCCGATAAGGCCGAGGAGATTGACGCGACCGGTGAGGTTGCTAAAACTTGTCGCTGCGTCTGCGCTATGCGGAGCAGCCGCAGGATCGCAGTCTTCGTTGGGGTTCGCCGCCCCGACTGTGTATGCCCCGCACGCGCTTGCATTCCGGCTACTCACGGTGAAGAACAGAATCTGTGCGGCACCGAGCGAGGGAGTGTGTGTGGTGCGGCCAGGGCTTGTGTGTGAACGTAAAGCCGACGCCCCAGGGATCGGCTGCTGTGATCCAATGATCAGCAAGTTGTCGGTGACAACGCCAGCTCCAGCGGCGCCCCGCCCGTAACCCTGCGTCGGCCAGGTATCTGTCCCGATGTTGGCTCTAGCCCAGACGGCGTCATTGAATGCCGCGTCCGTGGCGGTGACGAGTCCGCCCCCGGGGTGCAGAGCGGCTGCCGCGAACGCGACGACACCTAGGGCGATCACCGCAAGCTTCCGGCGAACGTGACGTTTCATAATCCCGACTTCGGTTCTGCAGCTGCAGGAGCTGCAACGACCTCTTCGTCATCCTCGCGACGCGGCCAGAAAGCCCAGCCGACGAGAAGCGCCGCGCCGAGGGTTATCCCAGCCATTACACGCGGGTCGGACACCCGAACGATTACCCGGGCGAGCCCAGGCATATGCCACAACACTGTGCGGACGGTGGTGACCTCGTATGGGGCGGGGTCGGGATTCGGATTAGCATCACCCTGCATGCTGATGACCGTGGCGCCGTTAGCCCCTAGTTCTGTGCCGATGACGCGGTGCGTGACGGGCAACAGTCCTGGCTCCCGGTCGACTGTGATGATGTCACCGATCTCCACAGTCTCCGCGGGCACTTCACGCACTACGGCGAGCGAGCCAGCCGGAATGGTCGGGTGCATCGACCCTGTCCGGAACATGATCAGTGTGATGTTGAAGGCGAAGGCGCAGATCACCGCGATGATGCAGACCACACCGAGTACCGAGAGAATGTTCAGCAGCATCCCACTGAAGAAGGCTCCAGTTTTCCGGAGGGCTCTCCGGGGCGAGCGCCACGTGGCGGGTGTGGTCATTGGGTCCTTCTACGATGTTGATTCGGCCGCGAACTTCCAGTTCACGGTGAGTTGGGCGCCGGAGATTCCGGACGTCGTCCAGTTAGCTGGAACGTTCGGCAGGCTGATTTCGAAGCAGTAATCTCTGCTTGGCCCCGGGCTGCCAGTGCTGCCGGCATCGAGCGCTATTGCTGCGGTCGCCGACGAAGTTCCCAGACCCTGCGACGTGCTCGGGTTTCCGATGACAAACGTGCCGGATGCGAAAGCAGCCGCGTTGCATGTCGATGCCTGCACAACCCGATAGCGCAGAGCCTGGAATAGGGAGCCGGATCCCGCTGCTCCCTCGAGGGTGACGACAGCGGGGAGCGAATCAGGACCCGTTCGCAGTGAGATACCCGCGTATCCGGCGTCGCCTGGACGCATCGATTCAATGTCGATCGGGAATGCGAGTTCCGCGGCGCCACTATCGGGTCCGGGATAATGTTGCCACCCATTCCCGACGTTTCCCTCAACGCTGAATGGTGCGGTCCCGAACCCTGCGGCGACGAACAGCGATTCACTCCAGCCAGCAAGTACGATCGTCGCTCCGGTACCTAGGACAACCCCAGCGGCGGCGAGGGCCCGGATTTTTCGGGCCCTCGACCGCCCTTGGGCAGGACGGTCAGCCATCAGGCGGATTCAGCGTCGAACTTCCACAGGACCGAGCCGGTTTCCTGCTGGCCTCCGGTGTACGGGCCGGAGCCGTTGGGGAGATGGACGACAAAGCACAGGTTGTACTGGGTGCCGTCGCCATTGACGGTGATGGGGGTGGCGCCGCCCGCACCGAGCGGTGCGCTCGAAGGCCAGCCTGTGAGCGCTGCACCTGCTGTGCCGTCGTTGCAGTTTGCGAAGTTCGCGCCGGTCACCGTCAGTTGGAGGTCGCTGACGAATGGGTTGGTGTTCGCGACGATGGCGCCGTTGAGGATGACGGACGCGTCGAGGGTGGAGGTGTCCGGGCCGACCCGCAGCGCGAAGGGAGCGTAGACCGTGTCACCGGGGACCATAGCGAGGTTGTCGAGCGTGAATTGAAGCTGTCCGGCTTCGGCCGACGTTGCGTACTCGAACCAGGTGCTTCCGCCATCGGTCGAGCCCTGCACGTTCCAGGCATCGGTGGCGAACTGTCCCTCTGCCCACACCGAGTCGTTCCACGCGGCAAGGGTGATTGCAGCGCCGATGCCTAGGACTACACCACCCGCGAGTATCGCGCGGATCTTGCGCTTGCGGTCGGATGTGTCGCGGGGCGTGACGGGGGCGGTCGTGGTCACGGCGGCCTCTTTCGAGAGAAGGTGTGATTTAACACTGAAGTATGTGTCATGTGAAGTATCACACCCCGGTCTCAAAATGTTACAGGCCTTTGGAAATTAGATTTGGTGACCTAAGTCCTTCTCCATGAATCTGCGGTTCGCGCTGGCAGTCGATGTCCCCGTACCCTGTCTGCCATGGCGAACGCTGAATCTGCGGCTATGTCAGCCGGGTCGCTCGGCAGTGCTGAGGACGAGACACCGAATCAGCCTATTGACGGAGAGTCCCGGTCGGGTCTCGCAGCAGTGGCCGCGATGGCGGCTTTGATTGCCGCGCTCGTGGCAGCTGGGTTGGCGAGCCTGTCGGCAACCGACGCGCTGGTCCTCCTCGGCATACCTGACCCGGGTGTTGCCACACGTTATGGGCTGCCTGCAGTGCAGTCAGTGGGCTACGTCGCCGCAGTAGCGGCTGTCGGATGCGCTTTGCTGGCGGCCTTCCTAGTGCCGCCGCAGTCCAACGGGGTGCTTGATGTTGGCGGTTATCGCGCGATCCGCGTGTGCGGCGGTGCTGCGGCGATCTGGGCGGCATGTGCGTTTCTCATGGTTCCGCTGACATTGTCCGACGTTTCGGGGGCCGGATTCCTCGAGGCCGTCAGACCCGAAAACCTGTGGCCAAGCCTTCCCCGCGTCGACACGGCGCTCGCGTGGGCCTGGACTGGCGTGTTCGCTTCCACGCTGGCAATGGTTTCGCGCGCTGTGCTGCGCTGGTCGTGGACACCCGCCCTGCTTGCGTTGTCGTTGTTCACGCTGATGCCGCTGGTACTGACGGGCCATTCAGCGTCGGGCGGCAGCCACGATGTAGCAACGAACAGTCTGTTCTGGCACATCGTGGGCGCGTCGCTCTGGATGGGTGGGCTGTTCGCCGTGCTGATGCATGCATGGCACGGGGGTGAACATCTTGCGCTCGTGGTACGGCGCTACTCGCTGCTCGCCGGGATTTCTTTCGCAGCCGTCGGGCTTAGTGGGATTGTCAATGCGTTTGTCCGCATCGAGCTAGGCGATCTTTTCAGTGACGCATACGGCAGGATCGTGCTGGTTAAAGCGGTTGCGCTGGTTTTCCTCGGTGTCTTCGGCTGGTCTCAGCGCCGGCGCGTGGTCGGCGTCCTTCATCGTGACGCTCACGCGCGAACCCCGTTTGTCACGCTCGCCGTCGCCGAGTTCTTCATTCTCGCGGCGACGTTCGGGCTTGCGGTGGCGTTAGGCCGAACGCCGCCCCCTGCCCCTTCCTCCGTCCCGACACTGATGGAGGTAGAACTTGGCTACAACCTGGAAGGTTCGCCCACTTTCGCGCGACTGATGCTTGACTGGCGTTTCGACCTCATTTTCGGGACGCTCGCGATAGTCCTGGCGGTCCTGTACGCAGTCGGCGTCCGGAAGCTGAATGCGCGGGGTGACGCGTGGCCAATCGGACGCACGATCGCGTGGCTGTCCGGCTGTGTTGTTCTCCTAATCGCGACCTCGTCTGGGATCGCGCGCTATGCGCCGGCAATGTTCAGCGTTCATATGGGCTCCCACATGCTGCTGTCAATGCTGGTTCCGGTACTGCTGGTGCTTGGAGGCCCGGTGACGCTGGCGCTTCGTGCGCTAAAGCCGGCAGGCAAGGGTGGCGTCCCGGGGCCACGGGAGTGGATTCTCGCTGCAGTCAACAGCCCGGTTTCGAGGTTCCTCACCCAGCCCGTGATCGCCGCGATCCTGTTCGTTGCGGGCTTCTACGGTCTGTACTTCGGCGGAATTTTCGACGCCTACGTGGGCAGCCATGCGGCCCACATCCTGATGAATCTACATTTCCTCCTGAGCGGTTACCTGTTCTATTGGGTGGTGATCGGTGTGGACCAGTCGCCACACCCGATGCAGCCGCTCGCGAAGCTCGGAGTGCTCTGGGCGACGCTGCCGTTCCATGCGTTTTTCGGTATCGCTCTAATGAACATGGAAACAGTCATGGGTGGCTGGTTCTACCAGCAACTCAATTTGCCGTGGGTCCCCGACCTTTTAGCGGACCAGCGAGTTGGGGGCGGTTTGGCGTGGGGCACCGGTGAAATGCCGTTGATCATCGTCATGCTTGCGCTCCTTGTTCAGTGGTCGCGTACTGACCGGCGCTTTGCGCGTCGAATGGACCGCGTGGCGGACAATGACGACGACGCGGCGCTCGCGGCTTACAACGCGATGTTCGCCGAGTTGGCCCGCAAAGAGGCGGAGCGGCAGGGCAAGTAGCCCCGCGCCCTACCACGCGCCCCCGACACAATCCGGTTGCCATGAGAAGGAACTCACCCGGTTTTCCACAGGTTAGGGGGTTGTCCACAATTCGGTTCGCCGCGCCCCGCGAGCTTTCAAACCCCGTCATTCTGGTTTCAGCGTCACTTCGCATTCCAGACCGCCAGTGGGCGGCGGCACAGACCAGGGGAAAAGGCATGTACGAGAGCTACACAACCATCGTGGGCAACGTCGCGAGCAGCATGAACCGACGCGTAGTTGGCACCCGCGGTGATGACGTGGTGAGTTTCACGGTGGCATCGACGACCCGAGTGTTCGACAGATCGAATGCAGAGTGGAAAGACGGAACAACGCTGTTCGTCCGCGTCAGCTGCTGGAACAAGGCCACTCACCGTGTCATTGCAAGCTTGATGAAGGGCGATCCGGTGATCGTGCACGGCGATCTTCATACCCACACGTACACGGACAATGAGGGTCAGCAGCGAATGTCACTCGAGATGCGAGCACGCGCGGTCGGGCCAGACGTCACCAGGTGCATCGCGCAGATCGATCGTCGCGCGCCAGCGAAGACTGAAGACAAGGTGGCGCCAGAGCTGAATGTGGAGCAACGACCAGAAGGCAGCGCAGAGACTGTGCCGCACGAGGATGCAAGTGATGATGAAGGCGACGAGCCTGACCTCAGTGAGAGCGGAATCGCAGTCGCTGCCTAGCGAATCGTCGACTGCGAGGTAGGGGAGAACGGCCAACTGCGCTAACCTGCAACACGGTAGTTTGGGTGACGCATGAGGCCGTTCCCGCTGCAATGCAGGACAACTTCGAGAGGTAATTGTGGCTGAGTTTATCTACACCATGAAGCGCGTGCGGAAGGCGCACGGTGACAAGGTCATCCTCGATGACGTCACCCTGGCTTTTCTCCCCGGCGCCAAGATTGGTGTTGTCGGGCCCAACGGTGCAGGTAAGTCAACTGTACTGAAGATCATGGCGGGACTGGAACATCCGAGCAACGGCGACGCGTTCATCGCGAATGACAAAACCGTCGGCATTCTGCTTCAGGAACCACCGCTTGACGAGTCGAAGACTGTTCGCCAGAACGTCGAGGATGGTCTCGGCGAGACCAAGGTGAAGCTCGACCGGTTTAATGAGATAGCCGAACTGATGGCGACCGACTACTCCGATGAACTGATGGAAGAAATGGGAAAGCTCCAGGAGGAGCTTGACCATGCTGATGCCTGGGACATTGAATCCCAGCTCGAACAGGCGATGGATGCGCTTCGGTGCCCGCCCGCTGACGAGCCGGTCACCAAGCTCTCCGGTGGTGAAAGGCGCCGCGTTGCACTGTGCAAGCTGTTGTTGAGCAAGCCGGACCTCCTGCTACTCGACGAACCCACCAACCATCTTGACGCGGAGAGCGTGTTGTGGCTTGAGCAGCACCTCGCGAATTATGCGGGCGCGGTCCTTGCGGTCACACACGACCGCTACTTCCTTGACCACGTCGCCGAGTGGATTCTTGAGCTCGATCGCGGCAAGGCGTACCCGTACGAGGGTAATTACTCCACGTACCTCGAGAAGAAGGCCGAGCGACTCGAAGTCCAGGGTAAGAAGGACCAGAAGCTCCAAAAGCGCCTCAAAGACGAACTCGCCTGGGTCCGGTCGGGAGCGAAGGCGCGACAGGCCAAGAGCAGGGCGCGGTTGCAGCGTTACGAAGAAATGGCGACTGAAGCGGAAAAGACGCGGAAGCTCGACATGGAAGAAATTCAGATACCTGCTGGTCCACGCCTCGGCAGCGTCGTTGTTGAGGTCAAGAACCTCGACAAGGGCTTCGGCGACCGGATACTCATCAAAGATCTGTCGTTCACTCTGCCACGCAACGGCATCGTCGGCGTCATCGGTCCGAACGGTGTTGGTAAAACAACCCTGTTTAAAACGATTGTCGGACTCGAAGAGCCGGACTCGGGCACGGTCAAGGTCGGCGAGACGGTCAAGCTGAGCTATGTTGACCAGCACCGTGGCGGTATTGACCCGAAGAAGACGGTATGGCAGGTCGTGTCGGACGGCCTCGATTACATCGAGGTCGGTAACACCGAGATGCCGTCGCGTGCATACGTCAGCGCTTTTGGTTTCAAGGGGCCAGATCAGCAGAAGCCGGCGGGAGTGCTGTCCGGTGGCGAGCGCAACCGGCTCAACCTCGCGCTCACCCTGAAGCAGGGTGGCAACCTGATCCTGCTGGATGAGCCCACTAACGACCTAGACGTGGAAACTCTCAGTTCACTTGAGAATGCTCTCGAGAACTTCCCAGGCTGTGCTGTCGTGATTTCCCACGACCGATGGTTCCTTGACCGGACCTGTACGCACATCCTCTCGTGGGAGGGTGACGACACCAACTCCGCGAAGTGGTTCTGGTTCGAAGGAAACTTCGAAGCGTACGAAGCGAACAAGATCGAGCGGATGGGTCCCGAAGCTGCGCGTCCACATCGCGTCACATACCGTCGCCTAACGAGAGACTGATCTGTGTCCGACACATACAAATGTCAGGTCGAGGTCCGCTGGGGCGACTCCGACATGCTCGGGCATGTCAACAACACGAAGTTCATCGAATACGCGCAGGAGGCGCGCGTACGTTTCATCGCGGAGAACTTTGGGCATGCCTTCACCGCAGGCAAGGCAGTCGTGGTCCGACACCTCGAGGCCGACTTTGAGCGCCCGCTCTTCACCGAGTCGGGTCCGCTCACAGTCGAACTCGAGGTGCTCACGATCGGAACGAGTTCGTTCACGATCCGCCACCTCGTATTCGACAACGCTGGGAATCGCGCTGGAGCACTAACCGCTGTGCTGGTGGCATTCTCGACGACATCGAATTCGTCACGGCCACTGGAGCCTGCCGAGAGAGAAGGGCTAGAAGCGTACCTGGTTACGGACGAGTAACGAGCCTGCTACAGGCAATATTGCGTAACTACACCCACAAGTAGGGAATCGCTAATAGCCTCGTGAGCGTTGGTGCTGCGTCAGGAAGGTAAGCGATGACGGATTCCCACGTCCACTCCACTACCGGGCCTACTGCGGGTGCGGATGCGCCTCAGGAACACCCCTCCGATGCGGATATCGCTTCGCGTCTCGAACAGGACTCCTCGGGAGACCGGGATCTCACGCGCCTGTACCGAACGTACTATCGGCAAGACGCTGTCCCCTCCGACATCGGCGGGGCGCAGCGGCCTCCTGAAGGCGAGGCGGCCGATGATCATCAGCGCCGTGCCTACCGCCTGTTGCAGCGCCACCGGGAACTCGCAGCCCGCAGAACCCCCGGCACCCCGGCGGTGTCGATCTCCGCCGATGAGGCGCGCACCGGCAACGGTTCCGGTCAGTCGAACGCGTCAGTCCTCCAGATCGTCACCGACGATGTGCCCTACCTGGTGGAGTCCGTCACCGCACTGCTCGGCAGCGTTGGGATCAGCGTTGAGCAGATCGTCCACCCTGTCCTGATCGTGCGTCGGGACCACGACGGAAACCTCGTCGAGGTCCTTACTGACCACTCCACATTCGACAAGCCTGACGACGCGCTCGCTGAATCATGGATGCACCTCGAACTCACCGGTACCCCGCCTGAACTGACACAGCAGATCACTGACAGGGTCACGAAACTGCTTGGCGATGTTCGCCAGGTTGTCTCGGATACGTCGACGATGCGGAGCACGCTCGCTGATATCGCAACGGAACTGGAGTCCGGCCGCGGGATCGGTCAGGCGGAGGTCTCGGAAGCGAACGAATCAGCGGGCCTTCTGCGGTGGCTTTCCTCCGGTAATTTCAGGGTCCTTGGCTACCGTCGGTATGAAGTCACCGGCCGTGGCGAGTCTGGGCCTGATCTCGGCGTCGTGGACGGCAGCGGTCTCGGCGTGTTGCGTTCACCTGAGATGACGGACCTGCGCTTCCGCCTCTACAGTGACGCGTCGGAGGCGCAGCGGCTGCTGGTTTTCGCACAGGGACAGGCACCCGCGATGTCGCTGCGCGTTGTATACCCATTTTTTGTCTGCGTACGAATTTTCAACGACGACGACCAACTTACGGGCGAGCATCGATTCCTGGGCATTTTCACGGTGACGGGACTGCACGAGAACGTTCTGGACGTCCCAGTCCTGGCGAGTCGTGTTCAAGAAGTCCTGCGGATGGCGGGGCACTCGCCCGATTCGTTCTCTGGCCAGTCGATGCTGGAAATCATCCAGTCGTATCCGAGGACAGAACTGTTCACTGCGGACGTGCAAACGCTCTACCGGACCGTGAGTGAAGTCGTCGCTATCGGCGTGACACGCGAGTTAAGACTCTTCCTTCGGGCAGATCCCAACGGAAAGTTCGTGTCTGCTCTGGTGTACATGCCGCGAGACCGCTATCGGACCGGCGTGCGCCTAGAGATGCAGTCGATTCTATTGAACGAGTTTCAGGGATCGACGATCGACTACACGGCCCGCGTCACGGAATCCGTCGTGGCTCAGGTCCATTTCATCATCCGCATACCAGATGGGTGGACAGGTGGGAATGCGCCCGACGTGTCGGAGGAAGCCAGGCAGCGTTTGCAAACAACGCTCGGCGAAGCCACCCGCAGCTGGGAAGATTTGCTCGCCGATGAGGTGGCTCGGCAGGAGCCCACCGCGCACGCGGGACGTGCTAATCGACACGCCGGGGCTTTCCCGCAGTCGTACAAGGCTGACTTCGAACCAGTCCGGGCGATCTCCGACCTCAGACGCATCGACCGCCTCGAACCTGGCGACATCGCGATCGCGATTTACCGCAGGGAGGGCGCAGTCGATGGACGCTGGCAGCTCAGCCTATATTTGAACGGCGAAAGCGTCTCACTGAGTCACGTCCTGCCAGTCATGCAGAGCATGGGCGTCGAGGTGCTCGATGAACGTCCGTACCGGCTTACCCGATCTGACGGGGCAGAGATCTGGATTTATGACTTCAGCCTCGTCGTCGACTCGGAAACCTTGAAAACCGCCGCAGTAGCCGACCTCGACAGCGCCCTGCCAACCATCCCGGAATTCACGGACGATGGGGTCGTTCACAACGATCTCGAGCGTCGCTTCACGGAAGCGTTCGCCGCCCTGTGGGACGGACTCGCGGAAGCGGACAGATTCAACGAACTGATCCTGCGAGCGGGGGTCAACTGGCGCGAGGCGACGATGCTGCGGGCCTACGCCCGATACCTGCGCCAACTCGGATTCCAGTACAGCCAGTCACATATCGAGGATGTGCTGCTCGAACATTCGGCGAGCACCGCAGCGCTCGTGGCGCTGTTCGAAGCCACGTTCGATCCGGTCAACCACTCGCGTGAGCGCGCTGAAGAGCTCATCACCCAGATCAACGATCACCTCGACAAGGTGGTTAGTCTCGACGCGGACCGGATCCTTCGTGCGTACCTTAGACTGATCCGGGCGACGCTCCGTACGAATTACTTCGTCGCCGCACGCGACGATATCGATTCGACTGCGGGCAAGAGTCGCTACCGGGAAGTGCTGTGTTTCAAGTTTGATCCACGAGATGTGCCGGAGATCCCCAAGCCGCGGCCCCGGTTCGAAATCTTCGTGTACTCGCCCCGCATCGAAGGTGTGCACCTCCGATTCGGTGAGGTCGCGCGTGGAGGACTGCGCTGGTCGGACCGCAGGGAAGACTTCCGAACCGAGATCCTCGGCCTCGCGAAAGCGCAGGCCGTCAAGAACGCCGTCATCGTGCCAGTGGGCGCGAAAGGCGGGTTCGTGGTTAAGAAATCACCGGCACTGACCGGCGATGTTGCCGCTGACCGCGACGCTTTCCGTGCGGAAGGAATCCGCTGCTATCGCCTGTTCATATCGGGACTGCTCGACGTAACCGACAACCTTGACCAGACAACCGGCGCGGTGATATCGCCCGCCGACGTGGTGCGCCAAGATGGGGACGATACATACCTGGTGGTGGCGGCGGATAAGGGAACCGCGACCTTCTCCGACATCGCGAACGAGGTCGCGGGCAAGTACAACTTCTGGCTCGGAGACGCCTTCGCGTCCGGCGGTTCAGCTGGTTACGACCACAAAGTCATGGGCATCACGGCTCGCGGTGCCTGGGAAAGCGTCAAGCGCCACTTCCGTGAGGAGGGTCTCGACACTCAGAGCGAAGACTTCACAGTCGTCGGTGTTGGTGACATGAGCGGCGACGTGTTCGGCAACGGCATGCTGCTGAGCGAGCACATCCGACTCGTCGCTGCGTTCGACCACCGTCACGTCTTCATCGACCCGTCTCCTGACGCGGCAACGTCGTTCCGCGAACGGCAGCGCATGTTCGAATTGCCGCGCTCATCGTGGGCAGACTATGACACGTCGCTGATCAGCGAGGGTGGCGGTGTGTGGCCGCGAAGCGTGAAGTCCATACCCATTAGTCCACAAATACGAGATGTGCTGAAACTGCCGGCAGGTTTAGACGAACTATCACCGCCCGAATTGATCAGATCCATCCTCCTCGCGCCGGTTGACCTGCTGTGGAATGGCGGCATCGGAACCTACGTCAAGTCTTCCGAAGAGACGAACGCTGATTGTGGTGACAAAGCCAACGACGCGGTTCGGGTCAATGGATCTGACCTGAAGGTCCGAGTGGTCGGTGAGGGCGGCAATCTCGGTCTCACACAGAAGGGCCGCATCGAATTCGCGCAGCGCGGCGGCAAGGTCAACTCGGATGCGCTCGACAACTCTGCGGGTGTGGATTGCTCCGACCATGAAGTGAACATCAAGATTCTGCTTGAATCACTCGTTAGTTCGGGGGATCTCGCTCCGTCCGATCGCAACGGGCTCCTCGCGTCGATGACGGACGAGGTGGCAGAACTCGTGCTCGACGACAACCGTATGCAAAACGAACTGATGGGCACCAGTCGCGCCAACACAGAATCGCTGCTGCCCGTGCATGCCCGGCAAATCGCCGATCTTGAGGCGAACCGCGGGATGGACCGCGAGATCGAGGCGCTCCCGGACGAAGCGGAGATCGATCAGCGGATCAAACGCGGGGAGGGGCTCGCGTCCCCCGAGCTGTCGACGCTGCTCGCGCACGTGAAGCTGGCGATCAAGTCGGACTTGATGGACAGCGAACTGCCCGATCATGAGGTTTTTGCGTCCCGGTTGCCGGAGTACTTCCCAGAGCCGCTGAGGGAACAGTACGGTTCCGCCATCAAACAGCATCCGCTCAAGCGTGAAATCGTGACGACGATGATTGCGAACCAGGCGATCGACAATGGGGGTATCACCTTCACGTTCCGTCTCCTTGAGGACGCTGGCGCCAACACCACCGACTCGATCAGGGCTTTCGCGGCGGTGAACACGATTTTCGGTCTAACTGAGCTTTGGACTCAGATTCGTACGGCGGACATGCCAACCGAAGCTTCTGACACCCTGATGCTGGGTAGTCGCCGCCTCCTCGACCGGGCCTCGCGGTGGCTGCTCGCAAACCGTCCGCAACCACTGGCAGTGGGTGCGGAAATCAACAGGTTCGCTGCGACTGTTCGTGAACTCGGCCCGAAGGTCCCCGGGTGGCTGCATGGAAACGACCTACGATTCCTCAAGTCGCGGACCCAAGATGCTGTCGCGCTGGGTGCGCCGGAGGATCTCGCTGCACGGGTTTACGGACTTCCCCACGAATATTGCCTACTCGACATCGCGGAAGTTGCTGACCTCTCCGAGCACGAGCCCACGGAGGTTGCCGAGTTGTACTACGCGCTTACAGCACACTTAGGCATTGCTATGCTCCAGGGCGCGGTTTCGCGGCTAGAGCGCGGCGACCGGTGGCATGCCCTCGCTCGACTGGCGCTCCGCGATGACCTGTATGGTTCGACAAGGGCACTTTGCCTTGACGTGCTCGAGAACGCGGAACCGGACGAAAACGCAGCCGAGAAGATCGCCGAATGGGAGTTGTCCAACGCTTCCCGCCTCGAGCGGGCGCGCACGGCTCTCGCTCAGATCGCGAATTCAGGCACACTGGACCTCGCAACGCTGTCGGTCGCGGCGCGTCAGGTGCGGAGCATGGTTCATTCACGAAGCGTTAGGTCGGAGGCAAGCAGGTGACACAGGCGGGGGAGCGGCAGCAGACGGCTTCAACGACCGCTGGCGGCGCCCCCGCTTCGCAGAATGGCAGCAACATTTTCCGCGTGTCAGTTCCGGTCAGATGGTCGGACATGGACGTGTTCCAGCACATCAACCATGCGCGAATGGTGACGCTCCTCGAAGAGGCGCGTATCCCGTGGCTGCTGACCCCCGACCGTCCGACAGCTGAACTCGGGCAGGGCGCCGTGGTCGTGGAGATGAAGGTCCGCTACCGCGGCCAGCTTCGCCACTCGGACGGGCCGTTGCAAGTCGACATGTGGGTTGAGCGACTACGCAGTGCGGATTGGACGATTGGTTATGAAGTCCGGCCACATGGCGCCGAGAATAATGTTCCGGCCGCGGTGACCGCCTCGATCCAGTTAGCCGCTTTCGACATCGACACCCAGCGGCTGCGCAGACTTACGACCGGGGAGCGGGCATTCTTGGCGCAGTTCCTCCACACCGCGAAATGACGGAAATCGCCGGTGGCGTAGAACGTCACCTTATCCTTCGTGGCAGATCATCGCGCGCTGACCTCGGCGCGTTCCTCACCCGTGCTCTGCGCCTCGATGAATCAGCGGTCATCAGGTTCCGCAACCGCGGTGAAGGACATGTCACGGCATGGGTCAATACGGGGCTTGACGTTCTAGCTGCGCGCACTATTGAGGGACAGGCCACGCCCACGGACCTCATCACGGCGGCTGACCATCTGCTGCAGACGTTGAGGCAGACTCGTAGCGGTATCATCCATGCCGGTTACAGCATGGACTCCGCGTGGCGTGGCGCGCTACCACCAGACGGTGGCTACAGCCACGTAGATGACGTGCCGGCTCACGTTCTTATCGATCTGGCGCAGCGGGGCGCTGACCTCGCTCGTGAACACAACACCAGCCAGGGCACACCAGGATCGTTGCTGGACCAGGAAGTGCTCACGGTTCGTGGCGAAGGCGGGACAGCCGCCGTCACTATGCGAGCGGTTTTCGCGATGACAGGAATGGGTTTCATCCCGAAAGCCGACGACCCTACGACGGGCGCGGCTGGAACGGTCGATCCGAACGAAATCGTCCGAGTAAGGGCACGATCGACTTGGGTGCGCATCGACGCCCGGTTCGGTTCAGTTGCGATCAACCGGTCGAAGATTCCGCTATTTGTGCGCTGACAAGCACATCGAATGTCAGAACGGCGAGTTGACCAGCGAGTTCGCTGCCATCTCCATGTAGTCGAGCAGTTCCTTGCGCCTAGCGTCGTTCAGTGTTTCAGGCTCGATTGAAGCGATGGCGATGCGCATGCAGCGTAGCCACGCGTCGCGCTCGAGCGGACCGATCTGGAATGGCATATGCCGCATCCGCAGCCGTGGGTGGCCGCGTTCGTCCGAGTAGGTCCGGGGGCCGCCCCAATACTGTTCGAGAAACATCCGGAACCGGCGTTCAGCGGGACCGAGATCTTCCTCCGGATACAGGGGGCGAACGATTTCATCGTTCGCCACTTCCTCGTAGAAGCGCGCGACTATGCGGCGGAAGGTCTCCGCACCGCCCACCGCATCAAAAAACGTTTCGAACTGCTGCTCGCTTGCCATCACTCTCCATCATGCCTGTCTTGAGTGCGTGCCGCGAAATGGACGCGAGAACTGTGTCAACGTCACCCCTGGGCAGGCAACGTGCCCGTCGGTTCTTCCGTCGTCGCGGCCGGCTCGTCGTGAGTCACGATATCGGCGTCGGCGAGGTCGGACAGGATCCGCTGAGTAAGGTAGCGCTGGACGCCCCACTGCGAGCCTGCCCGCACTGTCGCGGTCACACGAATAGTGACCGTGTAGGCCGTGGTGGAATCCACCCCGAGCAGAGTTGGCGTCTCCAGCACATCATCGCGAATGGCATCGTCCTTTGCGGCGTTGAGCGCTGTTTGTTCCGCGATGCGGGTAGCCTTCCCGACATTAACCGGCCGTGCGAGGGCAATATCTACGACTGCTACGGCGTAACCCTGGCTGTGGTTGCCGACCCGCAGCACCTCGCCGTTCCGTACGTACCAGACAGTGCCGTTGAGGGCGCGCAGCGTCGTCACGCGCAGTCCGACGTTCTCGACAGTTCCGACGGCCTCACCGAAGTCGACGATGTCACCTACGCCGTACTGGTCTTCAAGCAGCATGAAGACCCCGGAAAGAAAATCGCGAACCAGGCTCTGCGCGCCCCAGCCGAGTGCGATACCGATAACACCTGCGGAGGCGATAAACGGCGCCACGTTGATACCGACGATCGTCAGGATCGTCAATGCAACCCAGGTGAAGAGCAGGAGGGTAACGGTTGACTTGAATACTGACGCGATGGTTTTGCGACGCTGAGCGTTGCGCTCATCCCGGCGTGCCTGATCGAGAACCTGCACGTCGCCGTTTCTGCGCACCGCGGCAGGCAGAATTCTGCGGCCGCTGCGCTTTGTCGCGCGGTCGATGAGGCGGTGTGCCACCCATCTCAGTATCAGAGCGACAACAATGTAGGAAGCGGCCTCGATCGGCTTCGCGATGAGCCACTCCCGGCTCGTCTCAGTCCATTCGAAAGCTTCTGTCACGTTTGTCAGCACGCCGACCATGGTACGGACCAGGACGAGGATGTCACGGCCCTGCTGTCAGCCTTCCTGGAGGATCTTTTCGATGTCGTCGAGGACTGTCATTCCGCCGAGTGGGCCGACTCCCGCGATCCAATACGCCTGGTCAACGAGATGCAGTCTAGGGAACTGGGCGACGCTGTTCGTGACCACATCGGGGAGGGTGCCAGGGTCGCCGGGAGTGGGGGATGTCACGACTACCAGGTCGGCTTCCGCCTGTGCGACGAGTTCGGGTGAGATGTCGATTGAAATTTCGCCGGCCCAATCTCGGTCCGGTGTTGTGAAGCCAGCGCATTCGAGGGTACTGCCAGCAAAGGACGTCGGTCCGTAGAGCGTGAGGATGTCCTCGCGCGGCCTGATGAGTTGCGCGGTCTGCCCCTCCGTGCTGAACTCCTCCCTGATTTCGGCACAGCGGTCGTCATAATCAGCGAGAAGGCGACTGGCTTCTTCGCGCTTACCGAGTGCGGTGGCCACCAAGTCGACGTTCTCTTGCCAGGGATCAGACTGTGAGGCCATGAAGACAGTGGGGGCGATGGCTGAAAGTTGCTCGTAGAATTCTCCGTGGCGTGTCTCGGTGCCGAGAATGAGGTCTGGGTGAAGTGCCGCGATTGCCTCGAGACTGGGTTCCGGAACAGTGCCGACCGCTTCGATCTGCGCCGCCCGCGGCCCGAGATAATCAGGTGCCCCGCTCGCGCTGCCGAACACGGTCGTGCCGACTGGCATGACACCGAGCGCGACAGACGTATCGAGCTGGACAGGCTCGAGAACCACAACGCGCTGTGGCTGAGCGGGCACTTCCGTCGCGCCTCGAGCGTGTTCAACGGTGCGTGCTGGTTCGCTGACCGCGCCCGTTTCGCCATTTCCGGAGGACTCAGCTGTGCACCCTGCGAGGAATGCCAGGAATGCAATCGTGATGGTGCTCGTGGTCACGAGCGTCGCTCTCGATTTGCGGACCGGTGTCCGGAGAATCACTTTTACTCCCACGTTTGTCGACGACTATGCGTAGCCTAACCTATCCTTGTTGCTCAGTAGCGCTCTGCTTGCGTCAGGAAGACTGGTCCGTGCGGCGTGCGGGGGAGCCGTCACCAAGAATTCACACACTCTTCCCAGGTCTTCCTCCGGAAAATTGCTGCGCAATCGTGGTCCGACAGTGTTCACTTGGGGCAGTGTCGCGGTCGCCGCCTGGCGGTCTCTGGCGAACGATTCACAGCACGGGAGGCCTGAGATGGCGAAGAGGAGTTCCAACAAGGTCCACCACCGACAACTCGTGCCCGGCGTCACCCCGAATGAGTGGGTGCCACGGGCTATTCACGGTGACCATTTAGCGATCGCGCACGAGTCACCCCCACCCGCAGAAGCAGTGCCCGAGGCGCAACGCGCACCGATGCGAGGCTGGGCGTCACGGCGCGTGCTGTTGCTCAACGCCAGCTACGAACCCCTCACCACTGTTCCGGTCCGTCGCGCGCTGGTCCTCATGCTCCGGAATCGTGCTGAAATGCTCCACTCCGATCCGGCGGGCACGGTCGTCCATTCAGCGGGGCGCCAACTGTATGTGCCGTCTGTCATCCGTCTCACGGTCTACGTGCACGTCCCTTACATAGCTCGTGTTCCCCTCACGCGCGCCGCCCTTATGCAGCGCGATCGATTCAGGTGTGGCTACTGCGGCGCAAAAGCGGACACGATTGACCATGTAGTCCCGCGCAGTCGCGGTGGCGAGCATGTCTGGGAGAACTGTGTCGCGTGTTGTGCGCGCTGCAATCACAAGAAAGCCGATCGGCTGCTCAGCGAACTGGGCTGGTCACTGCGTACCATTCCGCGACCTCCCGCCGGACGGCACTGGTACCTGGTATCGAAGATCGACACGTTCGACCCGGTATGGGGGGATTACGTTCCGGCGCTCGAGAGCGCCTGATTGCGACTTTTTACCGACCCGGCGACAAATCCATGAGGCGCTTCGACTACCGTTTTAGGGGTGAGCCCTATGGAGACCATCCTTGTATTCGTTGTCATTCCCGCAGCGATTTATTTCCTGCTGGGCGTGATACCGATGATGAAGAAGCCGCTTCGTCCCGAGCCGTACCAGCTCGGTGATCCCTGGCCTTACGGACCGGTGTGGTGGAGTGCCGTCGATGAACATGGCCATGGAGGCCATTCAGGACACAGTGGACACAGTGGACACGGCCATCGCCCCGAATCCGGAGCGCACCCGATTGGAGGATCTGCAAGTGCAACGTGGTGAGATTCTGGTTCCTGCAGCACCAGTAGTCGAGAATCTTCCGCTGGGAGCGGCGCAGACCTCGAGCGGACGCATTTCGGCGGTACGGTTCCTCGACGAGCCAGTCGAGAAACTCCCGTTCGACAAGGACGACCTCATCCGGCTTGATGATGCGCTGACCTTCGGTACGCGCACCACCGGAGTCAAGTTCACCATCTACCTCGGTGAGCTTGGAGATAACGCAAACGACCGGGCATTCGATCTGCTGGACAGCCTCGATGATCCTGACCACAGTGCGCTGATTGCGGTGTCACCAGGTGAACGGAAGATCGAAGTGGTGTCCGGTGCTGGAGTGGTCGGCAAGGTTGGCGATCGCATCTGCCAGCTTGGTGTCACCGCAGCTGTTCCCGCGTTCCGCGAGGGCAAGCTGATCGACGGCCTCGTTGCTGCAGTGAAAGTGATGTCGGCGGCGGCACGTCCCGTCGGTCACTGACGTCTCGCACGCATTAATTTAGGTGGCCACTCTCGTCTGAGGGTGGCCACCTAAAGTATGTCGGGATAGGTTACTTCGCGTCGAATTCGCGCGCCCGCAGTGACCGTTCGATGCCTGCCCGTCCCTCAAGGACCAGTCGGCGCAACGACGGCGGGTGGTTACCTGCCAGGAAGTCGTCTGCCTTGCGCAACGCCTCCTTATTAATCGCCCATGACGGGTAGAGGCCGATCACAATGGTCTGGGCAACCTCGCTGGTTCGGGTCTTCCAGATTTCCGGAATGACCTCAAAGTAACGGTCAACGAACGGGCTGAGCAGGTCCGCCTGTCCGGGCTGCGAGAAGCCGGCGATCATTGCGCGGGTGATCGTGTGCGACAGCGTGGGATCGCTGACCACGCGCGACCAGACGAAGGCCTTCACCGCTTCCTGGGGGCGCATCGCTGCTGCCTGCGCACCCTGCCTGGCGCCAGCTGCCGTCGCGTCACGCTTGATCTCTTCATCGATCATTGGGGACTCCGGACCGTCGCCATCGATGACACCTGCCGCGGCGAGCGCCTGGATGAGGCGCCACCGTAGATCCGTATCAACGACAAGTCCGCGCAGACCTTGAGACTCAGGTGCGCCTTCGAGGACGGCCGACAACACCTGCGTGTGCTGCGGTGACAGCTTCGCAGCGGTCAGGGCATTGACGTAGGCGAGCTGATGATCCGAGCCTGCCTCTGATGTGCGGGCGAGGTCGAGGAGACGATCTGCGAATTCCGGCCAGCCCGACTCCGTTGCCCAGCCAGGTTCCGCGTATGACGAAATCGCTGTGGCAGCCTGCAGCAAAAGCCGCTGCACAACTCCGATCTCCGACTCTGTTTCGAGGCCGCGCTGCACAAGCGCGATGAAGTCCCGCGCGCGCATCTCCGCATTTCGTGTCATTTCCCACGCGGCAGACCACGCGAGCGTGCGGGGCAGCGGATCCGCTATGTCGCCGATCCGCGATATCAGCGTTGACAACGAGTCTTCGTCGAGCCGAACTGAGCAGTATGTGAGGTCGTCGTCATTGACGAGAATGAACTTTCCGCGTGACACGCCTGTGAGCTCAGGGACGTCGGTTGATTCACCGTCGATATCAAGCTCGACACGGTTGACGCGGGTCAGCTTTCCTGAGCCGTCATCGTCGTACACGCCGACTGCTAGGCGGTGCGTCCGAGTCTCACCCGCCCCCGGCTCGGCGCCGGACTGCCGCACGGCGAACGCGGTGAACGTGCCGTTGTCGCCGACTGAGAATTCGGGGCGAAGTGTATTGAGTCCCGTCGTCTTAAGCCACTGCGCGCCCCAATCCGAGAGGTCACGTCCAGAAGCCGCCTCAAGGGCGCGCAGCAAGTCGGAAAAGGTCGCATTGCCATAGGCGTGCTCACGGAAATACGAGCGCAGACCCTCGAGGAAGCTCTCGAGCCCGACGTAGGCAACGAGCTGCTTGAGGACACTCGCCCCTTTGGCGTACGTGATGCCGTCGAAGTTGACCTCGACGGCTTCAATATCCGGAATATCAGCAGCGACAGGGTGCGTGGAGGGCAGTTGGTCCTGGCGATAGGCCCACGATTTCTCGACGTTGGCGAAGCTTGTCCACGCGTTCGTGTACTCAGTGGCCTCTGCTTGGCAAAGCACCGAAGCGAAGGTCGCGAACGATTCGTTCAGCCACAGGTCGTCCCACCACTCCATGGTGACGAGGTCGCCGAACCACATATGCGCCAACTCGTGGAGCACGGTTTCCGCTCGTCGTTCGTAGAGGTAGCGCGTGACGCGGCTCCGGAAGACATAGTCCTCGAGGAACGTCACGGCACCCGCATTCTCCATCGCACCGGCATTGAACTCGGGGACGAACAGCTGGTCGTACTTGCCGAACGCGTAGGGGACTCCAAAATTGGCGTGATAGAAACCGAAACCCTGTTTGGTTTCGGTAAACAGCCGATCGGCATCCATGTGTTCCGCTAGGGAGCCGCGGCAATAGATGCCCAACGGGATCTCACCGTGCTCGTCGCTGTAAGTGTCGGACCACTTCGCGTACGGCCCAGCGATGAGGGCTGCGAGGTAGGTGCTCATCCTGGGGGTGGCCACGAACTTGCGGGTGAGCCCGTCCCGGGTGGCCTCCGCGCCGTTCGAAATGACTTCCCAGTGGTCCGGTGCAGTGACGGTGAACTCAAATGTCGCTTTTAGATCTGGCTGGTCAAAGCAGGCGAACATGCGCTTCGCGTCTGCCGTTTCGAACTGTGAGTAGAGATAGACCTCATTGTCAGCGGGATCGACAAATCGGTGCAGGCCCTCGCCGGTGTGCGAATACTCAAAGTCCGCGTCAATCTCGAGGAGATTCGAGTCAGCGAGGTCATGGAGCGGAAGGCCGCTTGATTCCTCGTACGCTGATGTGTCGAGAGCCGACCCATTCAGCGCTGCACTGTGGATTTTCGCAGCTATCAGGTCGATAAAGGTCGACGCCTCAGGAGTTGCCGAAAACCGCACCGTCGTTTTCGTCCGGAATGTATTTTCTCCTGGCGCGCCTGAGCCGTCCGTGAGGTCAATGTCAATGGCGTAACTGTCGACTTTTATCAGCCCGGCGCGGGTGCGCGCCTGTTCGCGAGTCAGGTTTGGTGCAGCCACGTGAGATGCCTTCTTGTTGGGGACCGGTGATTGTTCATCCCATCATGCTCTGATGAGAGCTTCTCGGCACGTGCACCGTGCGGGCGTGGCGTTCTGGCCGTGCGCGTGGAAGGGGCAAGCCCAAATGGCAACGATTGTCGGTAGCATGGGCGGGGTGACTGGCTCAGGATTGGCTCAAACGTTCAATGCCGCGAGTACGGATTTCGAGCGAGTGACTCCGCTCGTGTGGGGCCCGGCAGCACAAGCGCTAGTCTGCGAACTGCGGATTTCCCCCGGCGAGCGGGTGCTCGACGTGTGTTCTGGAACCGGCGCCTCAGCACTTGCCGCCGCGATGGCTGTCGGTCCGGACGGTGCCGTACACGCCATAGACCTTGCCGGGGATCTCCTTGCAGTGGCTCAGCAGAACGCAACCGACCGCGGATTGCGCAATGTCACTTTCGAGGAAGCGGACGTGACGGCCTGGCATAGCCAGAATGGGTCTTATGACGCACTCGCATGCTCGTACGGCGTCTTCTTCCTGCCCGAAATGGATGCCGCTTGCGCACGACTCGTGGAGTTTGTGCGTCCGGGTGGCCGAATCGGTGTCACGGTGTGGCGCCGGGGTGCCCTCGAGGACTATGTGCGGACCTTTGGGGAAACACTCAAGCAGTTCATGGACACTGATGGTCCGCCGCGCCGTTCTCCGTGGGAGGACAACATCGTCCGGATAGACGAACCTGCATCGATGAAGGAGTGGCTGAGGGAACTCGGACTCGTCGAGCCTGAAGCGGTGGTGTTTCCGAATTATGTGCCACTGACCGAGAAATTCGCGTGGGACTTCGTGCGTGGAAGCGGAATGCGCGGTGCGCTCCTCGACTTCGGTGCCGAAACTGTCGAACAGATCCGCGCCGCGTTTCTGGCTGAACTGCGCCGCCGTGGCCTGAACACAGCTGACGCGTCCACAATAGTCGCGACGGCAGCGCGCGCGAAGTAGATGGCCCCCAATTGGCCTCACCATCCGGATCGGTGTGATTGTCCGGAATTTTATTAGGCAAAGCAGGCATGAGTACCGAAAGTGTGAAACTGCTCACCAAACGGGCGGAAAACTGGGAAACTGAGTAACGATTCGCCGCACTCGCGCGAATAACTGCTGAAAGCGCACGGCGTTGTGACCGCTGCGAACGAGGGGTGTCTACAACTCGTATGTAGCCGGTGGTGGTCGCACTGAAGGCGCGCTGCACTGTCTGCTGTGGGGTGGCAGAGGTGAAGTCGAGCCTTGAATCGTTGTGTGGTGGGGTTGGGTAACTCGGGCCGATCGCGTGTGCGGTCGGCCCGAGTTGTCGCTAATCAGCGCTTGGCGATAATCTCCGCTGGATCGAGAATGGTGCAGAGCGCTCGATGTGACTCTTTCTGAAGGATTTCCCAGTTTCCGCGCCAACCAATGGCGCGCAAAATCGAGTTGGCTGTCCGGAAGGGTTCGTCGACCTCGCCGCGCCCATCCCAGCGCATGTTGACGAGCGTCTCGACGAGCCTCAAGGGAATGTCTTCCTCCTGATAGGCGTGGGGCGACGCTGTTGCGTCGCTGTCGGCGAGGGTGATGACGTCGGCAGTGCGGTCACGGTAAACCTGGCGGAGTTCGTCGCGGCTCGCAACGAAGGGCGCGAAGCGCTCAGCACGCAATTCTGGCAGCAGATACAGCGCTCCGATGTTCCAGTGGCTGTTCCATAACTGGATTCCGTCGTACCAAGCGAGGGAGTGCAGCCGCGCAGCAGGATCGCCGGTGGTCGCAAACAGAGCAGAAGCAGCGTCGAGCGTGTGAGAAACGGTACCGCTGAGTAGCGCTTCGAGAATGTCGTCCTTGGTTCCGAAATAGTGGTAGATCGTCGCCTGCCGAACGCCGACAGCTTCAGCAATCTTCCGTGTTGACGTCGACGCGTAGCCGTGGGTGGTGAAAAGCTCCGCTGCGGCGTCTAGAATCTCCTCGCGCGCGGTCTCACCAGGGCGACGGCGCTGGGATGAACGGGGACGGCCTGCTCCTTGCGTTGTCACCACACCATACTGTCAGGTCTTCCCCGGTGAAGTACCGGACAAGGAGCAGGCCAGGCAGAGCGCCACTGCTACACGCGTGCTGGCGCGAGCGTCGGCTCCAGGGATTGCGGCTGCTGCGGAACCGGAAGCGGCGTGACCGACCGTGACGTGAACGCCACCGCAACATAAGCGGTAAGCGAGACGATCGCGGCGAGGAAGGTCGACCACCCGTCCATCGATTCTGGCACGAGGCCATTCGGAATAAAGAGAAGCGTGTTGTCGACCCCATAGACCGTTGGCGTGGTGGCGAAGAAGAAGACACGGACTGTCACGCCGCTTATCAACGCGGCGAGTGCGGCGGAAGTGCCGCCTCGGCTCCAGTACAGCCCGAGGATGAATGGCACCACGAGGCCAGCGAGGAGCAGGTCAAACGTCAGCGTCAGCAGAATGCCTGTTTGCGGGATACGCAAAGCGAAGAATGCGCCGAGGGCCGCCATAGGCAGCATCGCGATGCGTGTGGCAGTCATCGGACTGATGCCCCGGACTGTCTCAGGCAGCCGAAGAATGTTTTGCACAATCACTGTCGCTGTACTGAGAAGTACCCCGCTCGCTGTCGTGAGTGATGCGGCGACAAGTCCGGAAAGAACAAGGATTGCCAGCCAAGTCGGTGCGTAGTCGCCTAACAGGGAGAACAGGACTGGGCCGCTCGAGTCAGGTCCCACAATCGACACCGCGGCTAGCGCGACGAGCGAGAACGGAATGCACAGGGCCAGGATCAGTGCGGCACCTCCGAAGCACGCTCGCTGCGCTGTCTGGGGGCAGCGTGCCGAGAAGATGCGCTGCATCAAGTCGATCGCTACCAAGTTACCCAGCGCGAGCGCGATGATTGTCGCCCAGTTGAGTACGGCACCTTCTTCAGCGCTGGTTAGCTGTCCAAGAGCGAGAGGCCCCATCCCTTCCGGTGCGGAGAACCCGTGCGTCAGCGTCATCCACGTCATGAGCGCGAGGACACCGAAGATGTTCAGAATGATCATCCCGACACCGACATAGGTGCTCGAGAACATGCCGCCAGCGATGGTGTAGGCGAGCACAAATGGAACTGCCAGCAGAATCGAGGTCGTATAGGGGATGCCAGCGAACCGGTCGAGCAGAAAGCCGATGGCCACAAGGTTTCCCGCCAGCAGAATGCCGAATGCAGAGACAGTGAGAGCCGACGCCGGAAGTTCCATGGCGCGGCCAAAACGCTTCTCGAAGTACTCGGGCAGAGTCACGACGTGCAAGGCACGCATTCGCTTGGCGAAGAAGAGACCGGCAATAACGAGGCAGGCTGCGAGGCCGATAGGCAATGACGCGCCCGCCCAGAAACCGAAATCAGCCGTGAGGTCTGTATTGCCGAGGGTGCCGTTCGAGTCAATTGCCTGTGAGGCCAGCACGATCGCGACAAGCGGAATCGAGAGTGTCCGGCCCGCTAGGAGATAGTTGGCGCTCTGGCCTTGCACCCGCCGGGCGGCGTATAAGCCTGCCGCGAGCAGTACGAGCACGCTGAGCGTGACGCCGAAAAGGATCATGGAAGCCTCCACGGTGAAGGGTGTCGGGTCGTGGGGCGGGCGGATGTGCCCTCATGCAAGCAGCCATGGCTACCTATCACTTGACAGGAACCTACGGCGGGCGGCCGCCGGGATGGTTTCGCCGCCGTTAACCTTCCGTAAAGCGGACACCTGATTCTGGAAACAAAAGCGCAGCTCAACGCGCTTCACGGGTGCGAAACCTGGCCGTAACGCACGTCACAAACCCTTAATCTGCGCAGGGCGCTTGGTTACCCGTGCGTCACCCTCCATGCGGCAAAATCGGGAAATCTGTCAATCGATAGATATCTGACGGTGTCAACCGGGAGGAACCAATGTCAGGAGTAGCTGAGCTGGCAAGCACGGCCACCACCAAGGCCGCGCGGGCCCATGCCCGCGCGCAGGCCGGAACAATGACTGACTCCATGCCATTCGTGCCGGCTAGAACATTTCCCAAGCCGCCGACGGATGCAGGTGCCCTCACGTGGGCTGAGACCATCGCGGGCGGCCGCTACACATCGAGGGTCGTCACGCGCGGCACCCGTCTGCGCCTGACAGACGTGGACGGCAGCGCCTGTGCCCACCTGCTCCTGTTCAACGCGGACCAGCCGTGGGAGCGTCTCAACGTCGCCGACACAGTCAAAGTGCCATGGCAGGCCTACCTCAGCACGGGCCACCCGCTTCTATCCGATCAGGGCCGCGTGATCGCCACCGTTCTGGCCGACACCTCGGGCAGACACGACCTGCTCTGCGGCACCACAACAAGGCGTTCGAACACCGAGAAGTACGGTGACGGGTCACTCCACGGGCCCGCCGCGGCAGGCTTCGAACTGTTCACGGTCGCCGCGGCGAAGCACGGGCTCTCACCGCGCGACCTCCCACCGTCGATCTCGCTTTTTCACGGCATCCGCGTTGCTTCCGACGGCACGCTCGAAAGCGTCGGTAACTCGGGACCTGGCGCCAGTGTCGACCTGCTGATTCACATCCCAACGATCGTGCTGCTGGCCAACACGGCGCACCGGCTTGATCCAGCTCCAGAATTCACCACCACAAACCTGCAGATTGTGGCGTGGGAGAGCCCGCAGGACCTCGATCACGTCCCGAACAGTGACCCCGAGTTCCTCCGGGCCGTTGCCAACACCAATGACTATCTGTCTGCACGCGGCCTCAAGTAAGGAGCACTTACACATGACTGCCACTATCAGTTCCTCGGTGATCCTTGACGAGCGCGTGGCCGCCCGCGCGCCATGGTCAGCCGTCGTCAAAGCCGGAGACACTCTCACAATCATCGACCTTGAGGGCAACCAGGCCGTCGACTGCATCCTCTACAAGGCTGCCGACACTGCCGAACGCTATTCCGCTCCGGAAACCATTGCGGCCCAGAGGAACGCCTACCTCAGCGAAGGAAGCGTGCTGCGCAGCAACACCGGCTCACCGCTGATGACGGTGACGTTCGACAATTGCGGCCGCCACGACACCCTCGGCGGCGCATGCTCGCAGGAGTCGAACACACTGCGCTATGGCCACCACACGAAGCATCAGCACGCATGCGTTGAAAACTTCCTGATGGAGGGTGCTCGGTGGGGACTTGGTAAACGTGATCTCGTCTCGAACATCAATTGGTTCATGAACGTCCCCGTTGACCTCGACGGAACGCTCGGGATCGTCGACGGTATTTCCGGACCGGGCAAGAAAGTGTCGCTGCGAGCTGAGCAAGACACCCTCGTCCTTGTGTCGAACTGCCCACAGATAAACAACCCCTGCAACGGTTTCCGTCCCACGCCGGTTCGCATGCTCGTCACCCGGCCCGCTTAAGCGAACCACTGGAAGGACCATCATCCATGCCTGCCTTTGACACGCTGCTGATTGCCAACCGGGGCGAGATCGCCTGCCGCATCATCCGGACAGCCGGAGAGATGGGGCTGCGCACCGTCGCTGTCTTTTCTGATGCCGACCGCGGCGCCGCCCACGTCCGAATGGCTGATGCGGCGATCCACATCGGTGCGACCATCCCGCGAGAGTCGTACCTCAACGCTGATGCGATCCTCGATGCGGCGCGACAAACGGGAGCCGGAGCTATCCACCCTGGCTACGGCTTTCTATCCGAAGACGCGGTGTTTGCGGAACGTGTCGAGGCAGAGGGGCTGGCCTTTGTGGGTCCCACACCAGACCAGCTGCGGGTCTTCGGCTCAAAACACACGGCACGCGACGCCGCGAAGGCAGCGGGCGTGCCGATGATCTCTGGAACAGGTCTACTGGACAGCCTTGCCGATGCCCGCGTCTCGGCTGCCGAAATCGGGTATCCCGTGATGTTGAAAGCGACTGGCGGGGGTGGTGGCATCGGGATGCAGGTGTGCCGCTCAGATGCCGAGTTGAGGGAGGCTTATGACGTTGTCGCACGGCTCGCGGAGAAGAGCTTCTCGACCGCGGGGATCTTCCTCGAGCGCTACGTCGAAAACGCGCGCCACATCGAAGTCCAGGTGTTCGGTGACGGTGCAGGCGGGATCGTCACCCTTGGCGACCGGGACTGCTCACTGCAGCGCCGCAACCAGAAAGTGGTCGAGGAAGCGCCAGCCCCCGGGCTGACCGACGAGCTCCGTCACACGCTTCACGACACGTCACGCGCGTTGGCAGCTTCGGTGAACTACCGGAGCGCCGGAACTGTCGAATTCGTGTACGACGCGGTACGCGAGGAAGCCTCTTTCCTCGAAGTGAACTCGCGGCTGCAAGTGGAACACCCAGTCACCGAATTGGTTACTGGTGTCGACCTTGTTCGCATGATGCTCGAACTCGCACTTGGGCTGGAGCACAATTTTCCCGCTGCACTGCCCGTGCACGGCCACGCCATCGAGTCGCGCATATACGCGGAAGACCCTAATCGTGACTTTTTGCCGTCCGCAGGCGTACTCACTCAGGTCACCCTTCCGCAGGGCGTGCGCGTTGACGGCTGGGCCGAAACCGGTACAGAGGTTTCGACAGCCTACGACCCGATGCTCGCCAAAGTCATTGTCCACAGCGAAACGCGGGACGAGGCTTTCACGGCAATGCTCGACGCGCTGAAAGCCACTCGATTCGACGGCATCGAAACGAATCTGGGCCTCTTGCGTGCCATCACAACAGACGATGCCGTTCTGCGTGCAGAGCACAGCACCGCCACGATTGCTGGCATCAAAGACGTCGAGCCGCGCATCGTCGTGGAGCGTCCCGGCATGCTCACCACCGTGCAGGACTGGCCGGGACGAATCGGAATGTGGCAGGTGGGAGTGCCGCCAAGTGGGCCCATGGATGATTTGTCCTTCCGGCTCGGCAACCGAGCGCTCGGCAATGACGAGGGTGCGCCGGGGCTTGAATGCACGGTCGCGGGGCCAGCGCTGCGGTTCACGCACGACACGACCGTGTGTGTGGCAGGAGCAGGAGTCGCCGTCACGGTTGATGGGAGCGCTGCGGCCATGTGGAAACCAATCACTGTGCCAGCGGGAGCGGTTCTAGACGTCGGGACGGTGGAAGGGGCCGGGCTTCGGACCTACATCCTCTTCGCGGGCGGGCTTGACGTGCCGCAGTACTTGGGAAGCGCCTCGACGTTCACACTCGGACAGTTCGGGGGACACGGCGGCCGCGCGCTGCGGACCGGTGACGTCCTGCGCGCGTGCGGCAGAACGGTGCACACCACGGTTGCCGCGGAGCCGCCGGAGTTCACCCGGCACTGGTCTATAGCTGTCACCGAAGGCCCGCACGGCGCGCCGGAATTCTTCACATGCGAAGACATCGACACTCTCTACCGCACTGACTATGAGGTGCACTTCAACTCGGCGCGCACGGGTGTCCGTCTGATCGGGCCCAAACCGGAATGGGCGCGCAACGATGGAGGTGAAGCTGGCCTGCATCCGTCCAACATCCATGACAACGCCTACTCCGTGGGTGCGCTCGACTTCACCGGCGACACCCCGATCCTGCTCGGGCCCGACGGTCCGAGCCTTGGCGGGTTCGTCTGTCCCGTGACGGTCGTCGCCGCGCAACGGTGGAAACTTGGGCAGCTCAAACCTGGTGACACGGTCCGGTTTGTGCCGGTGCGGTCAGCGAAGTCACCTTCGTTGCGATCCCTGGACAGCAGCCGGTGGAACACGCCAACCGCGAGTGGGGACGGTGACAATGGGGTGCTCGCGCGTTACGACGCCGCTGAGGGTGTGCCGTCGCGGACGTACCGGCGTTCTGGCGATGACAATGTGCTCATCGAATACGGCGACATCACTCTTGATCTCGCTCTGCGCGCTCGCGTGCACGCGCTGCACATGAAGCTTGAGGGGGACAGCCTCAACGGTGTGCTCGACCTGACCCCGGGGATCCGTTCGCTTCAGGTGCACGTCGACCCCGACGTCCTCCCAGTTCCGAAACTCCTTGGGCTGCTCCGCGAACTTGAAGAAGACATCCCTCCCGCAGCCGAACTGGTAGTGCCTAGTCGCACAGTCCGGCTTCCGTTGTCGTGGGACGACCCCGCCACTAGGGAAGCGATCGAGCGCTACATGTCTGGAGTTCGCTCCGACGCACCATGGTGCCCCTGGAACATTGAGTTCATTCGCCGCATCAACGGCCTCGAGTCCGTCGACGACGTTTTCCGCACTGTGTTCGACGCTGAGTACCTGGTGCTCGGCCTCGGCGACGTGTACCTCGGTGCACCCGTCGCCACGCCCCTAGATCCGAGGCACCGCCTCGTCACTACCAAATACAACCCGGCGCGCACCTGGACGCCGGAAAACGCTGTCGGTATCGGTGGCGCCTATCTGTGCATCTATGGGATGGAGGGCCCCGGCGGGTACCAGTTTGTTGGCCGCACTACCCAGGTGTGGAACCGGCACAAGCCCGCTGCGCGGCCGTGGCTACTAAATTTCTTCGACCGAATCCAGTGGTATCCGGTCAGTCCGGACGAACTTACCGAGATGCGAGCCGACATAGCGGCGGGGCGTGGCCATGCAGACATCACAGACGGTGAGTTCTCCCTCGCTGAGCATCAGCGATTCCTGGCCGGGAACGCGGCGTCTATCGCGGAATTCCGCGACCGGCAGTCCACCGCTTTCGGAGCTGAACGCGCAGCGTGGGCGGCGGCTGGAGAGTTCGACCGGCAGGAGTCCGTCCCGGAGGTGGTGACGCCCGTGGAGGAGGTCGTCGTACCCGAAGGCGGCGCGCTCGTCGAGGCTCCGTTCGTCGCGAATATCTGGAAGGTGATGGTCGAACCGGGTGATGTCGTACAGGCAGGCCAGCCTCTGCTGGCTCTGGAGGCAATGAAAATGGAAACAATCATCAGTGCTCCCCAGGCAGGTGTGGTTGATCAGGTGCTCGGCTCGACGGGGTCACAAGTCGTCGCCGGCGAGGGACTTGTCGTCCTCGGGGCGTGACGCCCGTTCGTCCGTCCGGCCGGTGCGGCGAGGAGTACAAATAGATACATAGGCGCGCGAACCCGACACGACAACGGGGGCCATCATGACCGTCCAGATCACGAAGTCAGTGCGGAAAGCGACTGATGCGGATGTGCCACATCTCGCGGGGACCCTGGCAGCATCTTTCTACACTGATCCGGTGATGTCGTGGTGTTACCCCGACGATGCTCGCCGGGCGGAAATTCTGCCGCACAATTTTCGCTCGGTGATCGAAGCTACGCTCGCACTCGGCGGAATCGACACTGTCACGGACGCCGTAGGCGCGGCTGTATGGATACCTCCGGGAGCGGAACTCGATGAGGAGCGGCTCGCCGACGAGATCGGAAGAACGTCTCGCGAATACGCGGAGCGGGTCTTCACGCTATTGGCTTTGATGGACGAACATCATCCGAAAGACAAGCAGCACCAATATTTGTGGCTGCTCGGAACGCGGCCTGAGTGGCAGTCACAGGGAATTGGATCCGCCCTCATGCGACCCGTGCTCGATGCGTGTGATCGGGACGATATGCCTGCCTACCTCGAGGCGACGAGTGCGCGCAATCGGGATCTATACCTCCGCCACGGTTTCGAGATCACACAGGTTTTGTCCCTGTCCGACGGGCCGCCACTGTGGTGCATGTGGCGCTCACCAAGGCACTCTCCGGAACGCGGCTGAAACCAGATTTCGCGCTGCGCGAGGCCTCGCCTGAGCGTGTACGTTGGATGCTCGTATGAGCGAACAGGGGAGGACCACGACACGTCGGCGGGGACTGCGCCAATGGCTTTTGCTCACCGTAGTTCTGCTGGTGGCGCTCGCGGCGATCCCTGCGGCGAGTTCACCGCGAAGTAGTGAACACTACGTCGCGCTCGGCGATTCTCGAGCGGCCGGCCCATCAACGCTGCGGTTCCTGAACGATGGGTGCGGCCGAACTGCTGCGTCCTACCCCCGCCTAATCGAGGAGTGGCTGCAGCCGGAGTTTTTCAATTTCGCGGCTTGCAGCGGTGCGCGTGTTGAGCACATTCTCGATAATCCTCAAGAGTCGCGCAGCGGGGACGCTCGGCCGCTGCAAGTCGACGCGGTGACGGACGAAACCACACTGATCACGATCAGTATTGGCGGAAACGATGTGCGCTGGTACGACATTGCCCGCGCATGCTTCACAAAGGAGGAAGGCGCAGACCGGGAATGCCGCAACGATCCTGAAACCCGGCTCGCCGCAATGGAATCGCTGCGGCCGCTGCGTCCGCGGCTGGATCGGCTGCTCGGAACCCTGCAGGAACGTGCGCCCAAAGCAAAGATCTTCCTTGCCGGCCACGGAGGCACCGTCGGGGACCATGGCTGCTTCCCTGTGGTTCCGACCAGTGACGAGGACGCACAGTTCATCGCTGAGTACCAGGACAAGATGAACGAGATCATCAGGGCTGCAGCGAGATACGCCGGGGTCACGTATGTGGACCTGGCGAAGGCCAGCGTCGGGCACGACGCGTGCCAGCCGCAAGGCGTCAAATGGTACGAAGGCAACGTGACGACGTCGACGTCGCTGACAATGCACCCCAACAACACTGGTAACCGGGCGTTCGCGAAACTCTTCGAGGATGAGATCAAGCGGGAGTTCCGCAAGCGCGTCAGGTGATGTGGCATTAAACACATCAACTTTCGCACAGGGAACACAGTCTCTGAAGATCTTGTTAATGCCACTAGAGACCCGCAATCCAAGTGCGTGAGGAGTGGCTGTGCCAGATAGCAAACGTGATCGCGTCGATTTCTGGTTTGATCCCGCGTGCCCCTGGTGCTGGATTACCTCACGCTGGATCATCGAGGTGCAGAAGGCGCGCGATATCGATGTGAACTTCCACGTCATGAGTCTCTACCTGCTGAACAAGAACAAAGACATCCCCGACGATTACCGCAGCATGATTGCGGAAACACTCGGCCCCGTTCGCGTCCTCATAGCGGCGGAGCAGAAACACGGTGAGGACGTGCTGGGTCCGCTATACACAGCGATGGGCACGCGTATTCACAATGAGGGTATGAAAGACCGGGTCGCGGTCATCAAAGACTCTCTTGGTGAACTCGGCCTTGACTTGACGCTCGCTGAGGCTGCCGAGACTGATGCCTTCGACAACGCTTTGCGAGCAAGCCATGACGAGGGCATGAGCAAGGTCGGGGAGGACGTCGGCACCCCCACCATTCACGTCAACGGGACCGCATTCTTCGGGCCAGTACTGTCCAGGATTCCCCGCGGTGAAGATGCGGGGAAGGTGTGGGATGGAGCTGTCGCACTCGCGAGTTACCCGCACTTTTACGAGCTGAAGCGTTCGCGCGACGAATCACCAGTCTTCAGTTGAGCGCCGGAACCGACTCGGTGCGTGACACCGCAGTCAAACCTGACAGAATGGCGCCATGCGCGTTTACCTTGGTGCCGACCACGCCGGCTTCGAACTGAAGAACCAGATCAAAGACCACCTCGAGTCGCTCGGTTACGAGCCCATCGACTGTGGCGCTTTCGAGTACGACGCTCTCGATGACTACCCAGCCTTCTGCATCGACGCGGCCCGTAAGGTCGTCAAAGATCCCGGCAGCCTGGGAATCGTGCTCGGTGGCTCCGGAAATGGTGAGCAGATCGCCGCGAACAAGGTGCCGGGCGCCCGCTGTGCGCTCGCCTGGAGCGTAGAGACAGCGCAGCTCGCGCGGCAGCACAACAACGCTCAGCTCATGGGACTCGGTGGTCGCATGCACAGCAAAGAGGAAGCGTTCGCGATCGTCGAAGCCTTCCTCACCACCCCCTGGTCCGACGAAGAACGCCACCAGCGCCGCATCGATATCCTCGCCGAATACGAGAAGTCAGGCGAAGCCCCCGCGGTTCCCGGAGCGTGAGCGGGGCGTCCATTGCCTGAGGGGCATACGCTCCATCGGCTCGCCCGCGACCACCATCAACAATTCGCGGGTGAGATCGTTCGCGTGAACAGTCCGCAAGGCCGTTTCGCCGCGGGCGCGCGCCTGGTGGACGGCAGACGTTTCGAGCGTGCGGAAGCATGGGGTAAGCACCTCCTGCACCACTACGAGGGTGGCGCGGTCGTGCATGTCCACCTTGGCCTCTACGGTAAATTCACCAGCCAGTGCACGCCGATGGCGGCGCCGGTAGGTGAGGTTCGCATGCGGATCGCAGGTTCGAAATGGGGTGCTGACCTTCGGGGGCCGACACGATGCGAAGTCATCAGTGAGGAAGCTGTTGACGAGTTGTTCGCCCGGCTCGGTCCAGACCCGCTGCGCGAGGATGCGGATCCTGAGCAGGCTTGGCGCCGAGTGCATCGGTCACGCGCGCCAGTAGGGGGACTGCTGCTCAACCAATCCGTCATCGCCGGTGTGGGCAACGTGTACCGGGCGGAAGTTCTGTTCCGGCAGGGGATAGCGCCGAACCGGGCAGGGTCGTCCCTCACTCGCGGCGAATGGAACGGTCTGTGGCGCGACCTCACTGAACTCATGCCAGTTGGGGTCGCTGAAGGCAAAATGATCACCATCCGTCGAGAGCACGACAATGGCGCACCAGCGTATGAGCCAGGCCGTCCTCGCACCTACGTCTACCGACGTGCCGGTGAGAAATGCCGGGTGTGCGGCTCGCCCGTCAAGCAGGCAGAACTACAGGCACGCAAGATTTTCTGGTGCCCGCAATGTCAGGTGTGACGTAGGCAGTCCGCTCGTATGGCTCAGAAGTCGATGCCACCAAAATCGAACCCGCCACCCCCGTCGCCTCCTACGTCCCCGCCGCCAAATTCCCCGCCACCGCTGTCGCCGTAGTCGTCGCCGTAGCCGCCTTCACCGGCACCTGCGTCGCCCGTACCGCCCTCAAAACCGGCTGCGTCATAGTTCACCCCCGACATGCCTGTGAAGAGAGCGCTGAACAGAAACACAGAACCAAGGCCCCATGCACCCGCGACCATTGCGGGTTTCCACCACGGTTCGGAGTACCAGCCTGCGGGAACTGGACGTCCTGCTACGTTTCCGCCCGGGTAGTAGTTGGGGGTCTGGGACGACGGAGCGGGTGACGCGCTGATATCGCGGCCCTCGACCTGCACGGTGCGATTCTCGCTTACCTGGCCCGCGCGATCCTGGCCGTCAAGTCCGGGCAAGGGCGGACCGGGATCCATGTTCATCGCCTCGCGCGCCGCACGAACGTAATAGAGACCCTCCATTGCCGTCTCCTGAGCGAGTTGCGCCTGGCGTGGTGTCGTCGCGCTCTCTATCTGAGCGCCGGCGGCGTTGTAGCGTTCGGACGCGTCAGCGAGGGCTTGCTTCGACGGCTCGTCACTGCCGGTGAGGTTCAGAACCTGACCGCCAAGCCGGTCGATCCAGCGGCGAGCCTCCGCCTGCGCGTCCTCGAGCGATGCGCTGGCACCCGCCCCGCCCCGGATCTGCCCTGAGCTGGCCGAGTTCGCACGCATCACGAACACGATGACCAGGATGACCAGGGCTATGAGAAGAAGTTCCATCGCACCACTTTCGCCGTGAGTACCTTCCTCCACCGTACCGATCGCGGGCGGGCGCATGTTGAGGCAAAGTCGGTGTGGTGAGGCACAGCACAATTGATTGGCACGCCGCCGCTCGCCGTACCTGGCCACTGGCTGTCGTTGCGGCAGCAGTGATGGTGCTTGCGACATTAGGTGTGCTGCCTGTCTGGTCGGGGCTCGTCTATCTCGTAGGGCTGCCCCCGCTGGACATCTTCGCCGACCTGCGCATGCTCCTGGTACTCGCGCCGACATGGCCGGTATTTGTCAGTCTGCTCGTCGTGCTGATTTGCGTCCGCATCGTCCTACTGGCGTATCTCCTGGGGGGAATCACCTGGCAACGTCTGCGGTTCGCTGCGCTCTTCTACAGCGCCGCAGCAGTCCCCGCTCTGATCGCGGCGCAACTCAGTTACATGGGATTCGCGATTCTGTATGTCCGGGCATTCTGGGTGTCCGTGTGGATCACAATCGTCACGTTCATTGTGTTGGCAGCCGCACCCTGGTCCGGCGCTGCACGGCTACGGACCAGCATCGCTCTCGGCCTGACGAGCTACAAACGCATCGCTGCGCTGATGATCTATCTCACCGTGATCGCCATGGTCGGCGCGGCGGCGGAGCAATGGCCCTCGCTGACCCTGGCGGCCATCCCCGCCGCCGTCCTGGCCACCGCATTCGTCGTGGTGTTACTGCCCCATATCGATGCCGTCCGGTCGCTTCTCTGGCCAGTGCCGGTGGCGCTCACCGGGGTCGCACTGTTCCTGACAGCGTGGGGCGCAGACCGGTTGTTTGTGCGTGAGCCGGAACCACCTTTGCGCGAAGGAAGCCTGATGGTGATGTCAGGCATCAATTCGTCATCTGGCGACGGCGCGGTTTATCGGCTCGCGCCTGAAAGTTTCGGCTTTACCTGCGAACAGATGTACTACTACTCGTACGCTGGCCCCGGTGACGGGGTTGAAGGCCGGGAAGGCTCATGCCCAATCAGGACGGGAGCGCCCTTCACAGGGGAGGACACACACCAGCCGATGGACCTGCTGGCGGCGCATCTAGCGGCCCAGGTCGAGGGACTGCCAAGGCCGATCACCGTGGTGGGTCACTCGCACTCGGCGTGGGTCGCGTGGCTCGCTGCCGCTACCAAGCCTGACCTCCCGATCGACAGGGTCATAGTGCTCAGCGCTTTCCCTGAAAGCGGCCACGGCTACGTCGATGCCCACACGGTCGGGCAAGGGCGGATCGCTGCGGACCTGTTGCGAATCGCAGCGCCTATAGCGACGGAGTTCGGGATGGTTCTCGCTATCGACACTCCGGCACTCCAGCGTGTTCTCGGGGACCCGGAGGGCCCGGCACAGATCATGCGATCGCGATCGCCTCTGCCCGACCATGTGCGTGGCCTCAGCATCGTGGCTGCGACGGACCTCGTGCTGCTTCCCTCGGGTTGGACTATCGGCGCCGAGGTGAACGCTTGCCCTGTCTGGAACTCGCATCCCACCCTCCCCAATTCTCCTGCCGTGGCACGCGAGATCAACCGATTTCTCGATGGGGAGCATGCTCGTGAGTGCACCCCGGTAGCGGCGAATCTTCTCGCGGCGGTGTCCCGGCCACTTGGTGTGCCGCGCCACGATCAAATAGTCCTGCGTTCCCCTCCGTGAATGCCCTGAGCGGGTTAGAGTCCGGGAACAAATCGAACGCAAATGAACGTTGAGATTGGTATGACACCAACGGTTGAACACGACACTACTGGGCAGCGTTTCCAGTTGCTTGTCGACGGGCGTGGCGTGGGTTTCGCGGACTACCAGGTATTCGACCATGTCCGCAATTTCAACCACACGGTAGTCAATCCCGCTGAGCAAGGGCAGGGATTCGGCTGTGTGGTGATAAAGGCTGCCCTTGATGACACCCGGGTTAATGGATTACGGGTGCTTCCTACTTGCTCTTTCGTGCGGCACTTTATCGCAAAGAATCCGGAATACGGGGACCTAGTGGTGCACGACCGCTCATGACGAGCGACGATTTCCCGCCCGGTCTTCCACCGGCTCCACCCGCGTTTGAACTGGGTCCCGCAGGCCGTGTGTCTGACGGCCGCTTCTTCGGTCCGATCGCGGACGTTTCGACGGCTAAATGGGACGGGCGCGGGCCTTTCGCGCGGCGGCGGAGGCAGCGCAAAGCATGGATCTACACGGCCGCATTTACACCCCGGTTCACCGTGGGGCTAGCAGTCGTCGACGCTGGCTATCTGGCGACGGCATTCGCCTACATTCACGATCGCCAGCGGGAAGTGTTTACCGAGCAGAAGGCGGTTTTGCCGGCCGGTTTTCCCGCGAAATTTCAGCCGTCACTCGATGTTCCCTGGCGTCTGGTCCGAGGCTCACGGTCCTGGGAGATTACGCGTTCGGGCGCTGGATGGGCGGCGAAGCATTCTGGGTCTGGTCTCGGTGTCGACATCGACATCGATGATCACGGCCGCGGCCTCACCGCGATAAGTACAGCGCCTGGCCGGCCGTTCCACCACACGTACAAGCTGTGTTCGCTGAATTGCCGTTTGTCCGTTCGGACTGAGGGTCGCGTCGTGACCGAAGAGGGACATGCTGCCCTCGATTTCTCGCTCGGGTATCCACCCCGGGATACCCGCTGGAACTGGGCCAGTCTCGACGGCACGACCGCCGATGGGCGGCAAGTCGGGATTAATCTCGTCGCGCACTTCATGAATGGCCTGGAAAATGCGCTGTGGATCGACGGTGCCGTTGTTCCACTGGGGCAGGCGGTTTTCACTTACAGGCCGGAAAACACCCTGGACCGGTGGAACATAGCGACTGTCGATGGGTACGTAAATATCGACTTCTATCCGGATGGAGAACGCAAAGAGAATCTCCGCGCGGGTGTCATGGCAAGCGTTTTCTCGCAGCCATTCGGCAGATTCGAAGGGCAGATACGGACCCAGGCTGGTCTTGTCACCGTCAGCGGGCGGGGCGTCACAGAGCAGCACCGCGCTGTCTGGTGAGTCAGCTCGAAACTTGAAACATTCGCGAACAGCATTTCGCGAAGCTCTCGGAGAGTGAGAGCGGGCGACGGGAATCGAACCCGCACCATCAGCTTGGAAGGCTGAGGTTCTACCATTGAACTACGCCCGCATCGACACGTTCGACGTGTGCGAGGAGTGACTGTACCGAACCTACTTTGGAAACGCCAAGCTCTCCACGTAGGATCGTCGCGGCGGTGACAAAAACCATCTTCGCGGTCAGCAAACTGCGGGCTAGGTGTTCCGTGCGGCGAACCGCGGGGTAGTCTGTCGGGCGGTAGTCTGCTGGAGCCGTCGCTGAGAGTCGCTAAAGTCGTCTCGGTGACAGCTAAAGCGGTTTACGGGGTGTAGCGCAGCTTGGTAGCGCATCCGCTTTGGGAGCGGAGGGTCGCAGGTTCAAATCCTGTCACCCCGACGGTGGTGGCGCTGGGCGCAGAAATGCGTCCAGCGGCTCCATGCCACGACAGCGCCATGTCATCACGATTGGTGGCATTCACCACAACGATAATTTGGCAACCAGATTTTGGCAGACGAAGAATCAGGCAGGAGTATGTCCGTGAAGAGCACCGTCGAGCAGCTGAGCCCGACGCGAGTACGTATCAGTGTCGAGGTGCCGTTCGAGGAGCTGAAGGCGGATTTTGACCGCGCCTATAAGGCGCTCGCGCAGCAGGTTCGTGTTCCAGGCTTCCGGCCCGGCAAGGTACCCGCACGCATCATCGACGCACGCGTGGGTCGCGGCGCCGTCCTTGAGCAGGTCATCAACGAATCGCTCCCTGGGCGTTACTCCGAAGCTGTGAGCTCAGCAGACGTCAAGGCAATCGGCCAGCCTGAGATCGAGGTGACACGGATCGAGGATGGCGACCACTTCGCGTTCACCGCAGAAGTTGACGTGCGTCCCGAAGTTGCCCTGCCTGATTACGAGTCGCTCGAGGTTTCCGTGGAAATCTCCGAGGTCTCCGAAGCTGACGTTGAGGAAGAGCTCGAAGAGCTGCGCAAGCGCTTCGGCACGCTTAACCCCGTGGACCGTGGCATCGAAAATGGCGACTTTGTGACCCTCGACCTCGCCGCGACGGTTAACGGTGAAGCCGTTGACGATGCGACGGCGTCTGGGCTGTCCCACGAGGTGGGCTCCGGTCAGCTCATCGAAGGTCTCGACGAAGCTGTGCTCGGGCTCAAGGCCGGGGAGCAGACTGAGTTCACCACGAAGCTGCTCGCCGGAGACCATGCGGGTGAAGATGCTGTCGTCGCGGTCACTATTGGCTCGGTCAAGGTTCGTGAGCTTCCTGAGGTCGACGATGACTTCGCCTCCATGGCGAGTGAATTCGATACCGTTGAGGAGCTCCGCGAAGACCTCCGCAGTAAGGCTGAGCAGTCGAAGAAATCGCAGCTCGGCAACACGATCCGCGACAAGGTCGTAGAGGCCCTGCTCGACGCCGTTGATATTCCTGTACCTGAGAATGTCGTCCAGTCGCAGGTTGATGAGCAACTGCACAACGCTGTCCATGCACTGGACCACGACGAGGACACGCTCAACCGCCTCCTCGAGGCGCAGGGCAAGACCCGCGAGGAATTCGACAAGGACTCCCGCGAGGCCGCGGAGAAGGTCATCCGGACCCAACTCCTCCTCGACACCATTGCTGACACCGACGAGGTGTCCGTCGGGCAGCAAGAGCTGTTCGAGCGGATCTTCTTCGAGGCACAGCGTTACGGCATGGAGCCGCAGCAGTTCATTCAGGAACTGCAGAAGCAGCCGAATGGGCTGGCATCGATCTTCGCTGATGCGCGCCGCACCAAGGCCCTTGTTGAGGTGATCCGGAAGGTTGCCGTCAAGGATTCAGACGGCAACGACATCGATACAACAGAAATCTTCGGATCTGCCGAGCCGGACGCAGAGCAGACCGAGGAAACAGCAGGCGAGGACGCTGCTGAGCCCTCAGAACAAGAGTCTGAGGAAGCCAGCAAGTAAGCCAATTCATGACGCTTACAGCGAACGTGGGCGGTACCGGGATACTGGTGCCGCCCACGTTCGTTAGTGTCGACGTCAGTAAGTTTTGGCTGGGCCATCTCGGATGGCGCGCCGTTCCGGCGCGGCAGACCGAGATGTTCCCGGCTCAACGTTCTTCGTACCCGGAAGGCAGGCCCCGTGACCGTGCAGATTCCCGCGCAGAACCCAGAGATGCGTACCACTTCATACGGAATGAACCTCTCAGACTCGGTGTTCGAGCGGCTGTTGCAGGAACGCATCATCTTCCTGGGATCACAGGTTGATGACGAGATCGCCAATAAGCTGTGTGCGCAGATTCTCCTGCTCTCTGCGGAAGACCCCACACGCGACATTTCGCTCTACATCAACTCACCCGGTGGCTCAGTCACCTCGGGCATGGCGATCTTCGACACCATGCAGTACGCGGAGTGTGACATCGCGACATACGCGATGGGCCTCGCGGCGTCGATGGGGCAGTTCCTGCTCTCCGCGGGCACGCCCGGCAAGCGATTCGCATTGCCGCACGCCCGCATCATGATGCACCAGCCCTCTGCCGGTATCGGCGGTACGGCGGCTGACATTGCGATCCAGGCGGAGCAGTTCGCGTATACGAAGAGAGAAATGGCTGAGCTTATTGCCGAGCACACTGGCCAGTCTGTCGAGCAGATCATCGAGGACTCAGACCGTGACCGCTGGTTCACGGCAACGGCGGCCAAAGAATACGGCTTTGTCGACCACGTGATCAGTCGTGCAGCGCAGTCCGGCGGGGTGGGCCGCTAACCGGGCGGCGCAGGCACCCAGAAAGTACTCACCCTTCCTCGAGACCTGTGGAGAAAGTCATGACGATTAACCCCAACATGCTGCCCCATTCACCGTCGGCGCTTGGCCCTCAGTCGCGCTACATTCTGCCCTCTTTCATCGAGCACTCAAGCTACGGCGTCAAGGAATCAAACCCATACAACAAGCTGTTCGAGGAGCGAATCATCTTCCTCGGCGTGCAGGTTGACGATGCGTCCGCGAACGATGTGATGGCGCAGTTGCTGGTGCTCGAGTCACAGGACCCGGACCGTGACATCACGATGTACATCAACTCTCCGGGCGGCTCGTTCACCTCGCTGATGGCGATCTACGACACGATGCAGTACGTGCGAGCTGACATCACGACGGTCTGCCTCGGCCAGGCCGCCTCGGCAGCTGCTGTACTGCTTGCAGCTGGTTCGCCCGGCAAGCGGCTGGCACTGCCGAATGCTCGCGTTCTCATCCACCAGCCGTCCACCGGCGGCATGCAAGGCCAGGTCTCGGACCTCGAGATCCAGGCTCGGGAAATCGAGCGCATGCGCCGGCTGATGGAGACGACGCTGTCGCGCCACAGCGGGAAGACTGCTGAGCAGATCCGCAAGGACAGTGATCGTGATCTGATCCTCACCGCTGCAGAGGCGAAGGACTACGGGATCATCGACAACGTCCTTGAATACCGGAAGCTGTCACTGACCACTCAGTGATCAGCGACTTGCGGGTACGGCCCCCGGCCGTATCCGCGGGTGTTTATCTGATGCCGGTGTGAGCGCTGCACGCTATCCTGGGACGACACGCCGGACTGTTACAAGTTACCGCCCTGCGGGCCATGTAGCAGCGAGGCTTGGAGTCCCAGGGTGAACCCGGAAGGCGCGGGCGATCACACTGCGAGAACACGTCAAGCGGATGGTGCATAACCTAGACCAGCCACGCCTGTGGCGAGTACGGTCAGGAGAAGCCGGTCAACACCGCTGCGTATGAATGCGGCCCGCTTTCGGGGGTTGCACGGGCGAGGATAGGGAAGTAGGGAGCACGGTTATGGCGCGCATCGGCGACGGGGGCGATCTGCTGAAGTGCTCGTTCTGCGGAAAGAGTCAGAAGCAGGTCAAAAAGCTCATCGCTGGCCCTGGCGTTTACATCTGCGATGAGTGCATCGACTTGTGCAACGAGATCATCGAAGAGGAACTCGCTGAAGCGAGCGACGTCAAACTCGATGAGCTGCCTAAGCCCGTTGAAATCCACGAGTTCCTCGACCAGTACGTAATTGGCCAGGGCATGGCCAAGCGCACTCTCGCTGTTGCCGTGTACAACCACTACAAGCGCGTACAGGCTGGTGACAAGGCGCGCGACGCCCGCAACGACGGCGTTGAGTTGCAGAAGTCAAACATCCTGATGCTCGGCCCGACCGGTTGCGGAAAGACATACCTGGCTCAGACCCTCGCGAAGATGCTGAATGTTCCCTTCGCGATTGCTGACGCTACTGCACTGACCGAAGCGGGATACGTCGGCGAGGATGTGGAGAACATCCTCCTCAAGCTCATCCAGGCTGCGGACTACGACGTCAAGCGCGCCGAGACCGGCATCATTTACATCGATGAGGTCGACAAGATCGCCCGCAAGAGCGAGAACCCGTCGATCACTCGTGATGTCTCGGGTGAAGGTGTCCAGCAGGCCCTGCTGAAGATCCTTGAGGGCACCCAGGCGAGCGTCCCTCCGCAGGGCGGCCGTAAGCACCCGCACCAGGAGTTCATTCAGATCGACACGAGCAACGTGCTCTTCATCGTTGCTGGAGCGTTCGCAGGCCTCGAACGGATCGTGTCCGACCGCGTGGGCAAGCGGGGGATCGGTTTTGGCGCGGATGTGCGCTCCAAGGCGGATGTCGACACCACAGACCACTTCGCCGAAGTTATGCCCGAGGACCTGATCAAGTTCGGTTTGATTCCAGAGTTCATCGGCCGGTTGCCGGTTGTTGCTTCGGTGACGAATCTCGACAAGCATTCCCTCGTCGAGATTCTCTCTGAGCCGAAGAACGCACTGGTCAAGCAGTACACTCGGCTATTCGAGATGGACAACGTCGAACTCGAATTCACCCAGGATGCGCTCGAGGCAGTGGCTGACCAAGCGATTCTGCGGGGCACCGGAGCGCGTGGCCTCCGCGCAATCATGGAGGAAGTGCTGCTCCCGGTTATGTATGACATTCCCAGCCGTGATGACGTGGCGAAGGTCGTCGTCACGGGCGCGACAGTCCGGGAAAACGTCAACCCGACAATTATTCCGCGCCGCGCGGAGTCACCTGAGCGCCGGGACAAGTCCGCGTAACGATGAAGAGCAGTGAGATTGATGGTGCCGGTAGCAGCGGCACCATCGTCGTCTTAAACGGGCCTAACCTGAACCTCCTTGGCCAGCGGCAGCCCGACATTTACGGCAGTGACTCCCTCGCTGACGTGGAGCGACTCTGTCAGGAGGCCGCAGGTCCATGCGGATTCACGATCGATGCGCGTCAAAGCAACCATGAGGGTGTGCTCATCGACTGGATTCACGAGGTTAGGCAGACCTGCGCTGGTCTGGTGATTAACCCGGGTGGGCTCACCCACACGTCGGTGGCGCTGCGGGACGCGCTCGTCACTGTTGAAGCGCCGGTCGTCGAGGTTCACATCAGCAACATTCACAAGCGTGAGGAGTTCCGCCACCGCTCCTACGTGTCGGGCATATCTGAGGGCGTCATCTGTGGTCTCGGTGTCTATGGCTACGTCGCGGCCGTCGGATTCCTCACTGGCCGGTCGTGACTCAGCACGTCCGTCCCGCGGCGATAGTCCTCGCCGGTGGCGCATCGCTGCGAATGGGTCGGGATAAAGCGTCACTCCCGTGGGAGCGCTCCACTTTCCTCGCCGCGGTCGTCGAGACCGTGCGTCCGGTGTGTGCCGATGTATTTGTCGTGGCGGCGCCGCGTCAGACGGTGCCTGAAGTCAACGCGACGGTCGTCCGCGATCCCGTCGCACACCACGGGCCTCTCCAAGGATTGATCACTGGGCTTGAGGCGGCGGAAAAGGGTGGCCATGTCTGGGCTTTCGTCTGTGCGACGGACATGCCGCTGATCGAAGCGGAACTGGTGACTCTGCTCGCTCAGCACTGCCAGGCCGACGGGACCGATGCGGTGCTGGCGCACGATGGCTCCCGGCTACAGCCCCTTGCAGGGGTCTACAAAGTGTCTGCGCTCCCCAAGGCTCGTTCCTATGCAGTTGGGGGACGGCGCAGTTTGTACGGATTTGTTGACACGTTGACCACGGTCTCGGTGGATGTGTCCGCTCGCGCTCGGCAGCTGATCAACGTCAACACTCCCGGTGAACTAGCGGGACTGCAAGGCTCGAAGGAGAAGAAGACAGTGAGCCATGGTAACAACGACACTGTGACTGATACCGCTGCATCCGCGTTCCACAGCCTCGACGAATACCTGCGAATCCCGCGAGTGGCGGGACTCGTGATCTCGCCGGATGGGACGCGGCTCGTGACACGGGTGGAGCAAATAAACGACGACGCGACGAAGTTCATAGGTGCTCTCTGGGAAGTTGACCCCGCGGGCAAGCGCAGTGCCCGTCAAATCACTGCAGGGCTGAAGGGAGATGCCGCACCGGTCTTCACAACTGATGGGGACCTGTTGTTTGTCTCCGCGCGCGGGAAAGATGATGACGCGCCAGCTTCGCTTTGGTGTCTTCCCGCCCGCGGTGGTGAGGCGTACGAGATCGCGAACCCGCCCGGCGGGGTGGCGTCAGCCCTTGCGGCTACGGGCGCGGACCGGGTGGTGTTCACCGCGACTACCTATCCTCACACCGCCACGGACGACGACGACGCGAAGCTGCGCAAACTGCGCAAAGAGTCGAAAGTCAATGCCATAGTTCACACCGCCTACCCGGTCCGCTACTGGGATCACGACCTTGGACCCGAGGTTCCCGGACTTCGATCGGGTCCCGCATCCGGGGAATTCACTCGGATAGCAGCCGGGCCGGGGCTTCGGGAGGCGCGCGCAGATCTCAGCGCTGACGGTTCGTTCTTGGTGTCGACATGGCAGATCGCCGGTCCGCTGGCCCGCCAGCGGACCCAGCTTGTGCGTATAGACGCGGACTCAGGTGAGCGATCAGTCATCGTCGATGAGACGGACGCCGATTTCGGCGCGCCTGCGATTTCTCCTGACTGCAACCTCGTCGCGTACGTGCGTGAAGCTCACGGTGACCCTGAAACACCCCCTAGAGTCACTCTGCATATTCATGACCTCAGAACCGGTGAGAACGCGCAGATCGCGCAGGACTGGGAGCGGTGGCCGACGTCGATCCGGTGGCTGCCAAACGGCAACTCACTGGTTGTCACAGCTGATCATTACAGTCGCTGTCCGATCTTCCTGGTGCCCGTGACGACCCCAGGAGAGGTTCAGCAGCTCACTGAAGATGACGGGGCGTACTCAGACGTGGTGGTTGCACCCGAGGGCGACGCTGTGTACGCGCTTCGTGCCGCCATTTCTCGTCCGCCGCATCCGGTCCGCATCGAATTGTCGACCGGCGAGGTGAGGGAATTGCCCGGTCCGGTGACGGAGGCGCCGCCCGTCCCCGGTGTGGTGACCGAAGTGATGACGACAGCTGAGGACGGGACGCCGCTGCGTGCCTGGCTCGCCCAGCCATCCGATGCGTCGGAAACGAACCCGGCTGCGCTGCTTGTGTGGATTCATGGGGGGCCGCTGAATTCCTGGAACTCGTGGCAATGGCGCTGGAATCCTTGGCTGATGGTCGCGCATGGGTACGCCGTCTTGCTTCCCGACCCGGCGCTGTCGACGGGCTTCGGGCAGGAGTTCATTCAGCGCGGTTGGGGTCGGTGGGGCAAAGAACCGTATACCGACATTATGTCGCTCACGGATGCTGCTGAGCAGCGCCCCGAAATTGATGCTGCGCGAACTGCGGCGATGGGCGGTTCGTTTGGCGGTTACATGGCGAACTGGATCGCTGGTCACACAGACCGGTTCAAGGCGATTGTGACGCACGCGAGCCTCTGGGCGCTCGATCAGTTTGGACCGACGACTGACGCCGCGTGGTTCTGGGCCCGGGAAATGACGCCCGAGATGGCGGTCGAGAACTCGCCGCACCTGTACGTGGCCGACATCAGAACCCCAATGCTTGTGATCCACGGGGACAAGGATTACCGGGTGCCGATCGGTGAGGCGCTGCGCCTCTGGTACGAACTGAATGCCGAGTCCGCGCTGCCCGCGGATGACCAGGGGGTTTCGGACCATCAGTTCTTGTATTTCCCCTCTGAGAACCACTGGATTCTGAGTCCGCCGCACGCGAAGGTCTGGTACCAGACTGTCAATGCGTTCCTGTCACGCCACGTGCTCGGGAAGGATGAACCCTGGCCTGAGGCGTTGGGGGCCGGGGAGTTCCCCGGCAGGAACGACGAAGACTGAACGCTTACGCGCCGAAAGCTCCAGTAGTCCGCGCCTACCGGAGCTTTTTCGTTTCTAGGAGCCAGCAGCGCAATTATTGAAAACGATTGTCGTTACTATATACTCCCGTGCGGTAAGCACCGTCGGCGTGCTCAATCTCGGGGGAAGGACTCTTTGTGACGACACGTTCATCAGCTGCGTCTTGGTTGCGAGGAGGTGGAGCGGTTGTCATTGCCGCTGCGCTTGCTCTGACCGGGTGCGGCTCATCGGAAACCGATTCACCCGGCGTCACCGGCGCCGCAGCTGCGCAGAGCATCAATCCACAAGACCCGTCATCCCTACAGGACGGGGGAGACCTGCGCATCCCAGTCGACGCGCTGCCCACCAACTACAACCCGATCCAGATCAATGGCGCGCGCCTCGTGACCTGGCAGCTGGCGGAAGCCATCCTGCCTAGCGTTCACCTCGATGGTGCGGACGGCGGGCATGAGCTGAACACCGCGTTCTTCGACTCCGCCGAGCTGACGGCGGACAGCCCGCAAACAATTACGTACAAGATCAACGATGACGCTGTCTGGAGCAACGGTCGCCCGCTCACCTGGGAAGATCTCGCCTCGCAGGTGAGTGCACTCAGTGGCAGCGACGAGGCGTTCGAGGGCTACAGCACGGTCGGCTACAGCGATGTCGCCGCAGTCGAACGCGGTGAGACAGACAAGGAAGCCATCCTCACGTTCGAGAACACATTCGCCGAGTGGGAGGGCCTCTTCAACCTCCTCCTCCCGCTGGAAGTCACGGGGGACGCGGAGGAGTTCAACGAAGGCTGGATGAACGGTCCGACGATCACCTCAGGACCGTTCCAGGTGGAAAGCATCGACGACACTGCGAAGGCGATCGTCCTCGAACGTAACCCCGAGTGGTGGTCCGCCGCTCCGCCGCTCGATCGCATCATCTTCCGCGCACTTGACGCTTCAGCACGCGCGGATGAACTCGCCAATGGGGGCATCGACCTGTATCCGATCGGCGGGAATGTCGACCTGTACACCCGAGCGCAGAACATGAGCGGCGTCGAGGTCCGCACCGCCCCGGAGCGGCGCGCTGGGCAGCTCACGCTGAACGGTTCCGATGACGCGATGCTCAATGACCTCGAGTTACGGCAGGCGATCGCCCAGGCAATCAACCCGCAGGGGGTCACTGATGTCGTGCTGGGTACGATCTCGCCCGGTGCTCAAGCCGTCGGCAACCATATTCTCCCGCCCACTGATCCGGGCTATGAGGACAACTCAAATGTCCTTCCGTACGACCCCGAAGCTGCCGCGAGCGCACTGGATGAACTCGGATGGTCACTCGACGGGGACTTCCGCGCCAAGGATGGCGAACGTCTGAGCCTGCGGCTCATCGCCCAGTCGGCACCGGTGTTCGACACAGTTTCGGGAGTGATCCGCAACCAGCTGAACGAGGTTGGTGTCCACGTCGACGTGGTGTCGGTCCCATCCGATCAGTTCTACGACGGCTACCTGCTACCTGGCGCGTTTGACCTCGCTGTGTTCGAGTGGACCAAGTCCGCATCCCCGTTCGCTCACGACCGGCCGGTCTTCCAGACTCCCGACGGAGAGGACTTCGGTTCGAACTTCGGCCGAGTTGTCGTTCCCGGAGTCGAGGAACTCTACGACGAAGGACTCGCAGAGCTTGATACGGACCGGCGCAACGAGATCGCCAACGAAATTGATCGGCTCGCTTGGGAGTACGCGCACCACATCCCGCTTTACGCGGAATCAGGCGCGTACGCGGTTCGTGAAGGCCTCGCCAACTACGGCGCTCGAGGGCTTGCTCACTACGGGTTCGCGAAGGCTGGCTGGGTGAAGTGACCCGCACCGCCGCGGCCAGCCAGTACCTCGCGGGACGGCTTGCAGGTCGTGTCCTGCTGTGTCTGGCGGCCACGTTCTTTGCGTTCGCTTTGGCATCAATGACGTTCGACCCAATGGCTGAGCTCCAGATGCGCCAGCCGCCGCCACCGCCTGGCGTTCTGGAAGCTCAGGCAGCGAGGCTCGCCCTCGACTCACCGATTCCGCTGCGCTTCCTCGAGTGGATCGCTGGCTTCCCATCGGGTGACTTCGGAACGACAGTCGGTGGCCGTCCGATCGGAGATGAGCTATGGTCCCGGGCGGGAACGAGCATGCGACTGTTCTTCGCGGGCAGCATCGTCGCGATCCTCCTGGGAGTTGTCGTAGGGGTACGCAGCGCGCTGAATTCACGCCACGCCAGCGACCACCTCACGATGTTCTGGACTCTGGCACTCCTCGCGATACCGGTGTTCGTCCTTGGGACTCTGCTCAAGCTGCTCTGGCTACCCATCAACGAGGCGGCGGGGACGCAGATCCTCTACTTCTCCGGGGAAAGCACTGTCGGCGCGAACTACACCGGATGGGAGGCGGTGCTCGACCGGATACGGCACATGGTTCTGCCGACTCTTGCGATCGCGCTGCCGCAAATCGCCTATTTCAGCCGCTACCAGCGCGCCGCGATGCTCGAGATTCTGAACAGTGATTTCGTGCGGACAGCCCGCGCCAAAGGTCTCCGCTGGCGCCAGGCCGTGCGCATTCACGCGCTTCGCGTGGCCCTCATACCTATGGTGTCGCTGTTCGCGTTCAGTTTCGGCCTGCACATCGTCGGTGGCGTGTTCACCGAACGCATTTTCGGCTGGCACGGCATGGGGGACTGGCTGCTAACCGGCATCCACGATCATGACGCACGGATTGTCGCCATGGTCACGCTGTTCATCGGTGTAGTGATCGTGATCGCAGGCTGGCTCTCGGACATCGTCCTCGTGATGCTTGATCCGCGCATCAGGACGGACGGTGCCACGTGAAGCACCCGCTTACGCTGGCTGGTTCCGCAGTCTTGTTGATGATCGTTGGAATCGCTTTCCTTGGGCCGTGGCTCTACCCACACGATCACATTGCGCAGAACCACGCCGCGGTACTGCAGCCACCTTCTTGGGAGCATTGGCTGGGCACCTCCCGCCTCGGTGAGGATCTACTCGCACAAACCATGCGGGGACTGCAGAAGTCACTTCTGATCGGGCTGGCAGTCGCGGTGCTGTCCACCGCAGTCGCTGCCATCGTCGGAACCCTCGCTGGCTACTACGGCGGCAGAGTCGACCGGGGCCTGATGTGGTGCGTGGACATGCTGTTGATTCTTCCGACATTCCTCATCGTCGCCGTCATGTCCCCGGTGCTGCGCGGACAGTCCTGGCTATTGCTCGTTGTCGTCATTGCCATGTTTCAGTGGACGCTCGCTTCCCGGATCGTGCGTGCCCGTGCCATGAGCCTGCGGGAGCGCGGGTTTGTTCGCGCCGCTGAATACATGGGGGCGCGCGGCCCGCGTGTCATCCGTACGCACCTGATTCCGAACATGGCGCCGCTTCTCATCATCGACTGCACCATCAATGTGGGTGTCGCGGTGATCGCGGAGGCAGGGCTCAGCTATTTCGGATTCGGTGTGCGTCCGCCTGACGTGTCGCTGGGCACGTTGATCGGAATTGGCAGTAACTCGGCAATCACCTACCCGTGGGTTTTCCTGGTACCTGTCGCGTTCCTCATCACCACCGTGATGGCTGTCGGCCTGATCGGTGAGGGATTGCGCAGGACGATCGACCGCGAATCAAGCAAGGCGGCACTGGTATGACAAGCGTTCTCAAGGTCAGGGATTTGACGGTGCGGACCGGCTCGCAAACGCTAGTCAACAACATAGGGTTCACGCTCTGCAAAGGACGTACGCTCGCGTTGGTTGGCGCGTCAGGATCGGGTAAATCGCTCACTGCGCTGGCGGTGATGGGACTGCTCGGACATGAATTGCGGGCGTCGGGCTCAGTATGCCTGGGAGGCAAGGAGATACTCGGTCTAGGCGACCGGGAATTATCGCGGCTGAGGGGCCGTCGGCTGACGTTGGTGTCACAGGATCCCCTTGCTTCACTCACCCCGGTGCATACTGTCGGCGCGCAAGTTGCCGAAGCGGTGCGAATTCATCAACGTGTTTCGCGTGCAGATGCCTGGAAGCGGGCGGTCGCGATGCTCACGCGAGTGGGTATCGAGGACGCCGGGCAACGGGCGCGGAGCTATCCGCACGAATTCTCCGGTGGGATGCGGCAGCGCGTAGCAATTGCGATGGCGATGATCAATAAACCTGACCTGTTGATTGCTGACGAGCCGACAAGTGCACTGGACCCTACGATCGCAGCTCAGATCATGGAGCTTTTCGGTGAACTGCAGCGCGAAACGGGCACCGCAATTCTCTTCATCACCCATGACGTTTCGCTTGTCGAGCGGTATTGCGACGAACTGGTTCTGCTCGAAGGTGGATCAGTGGTCGAGCACGGTACCGTTCGGGAGGTCATTGCGGCGCCGCGAAGTGCGGAATTGCAGGCTATGGTGGCGGCGACCCCGCGCTGGGAGTCCGTCGACCGTCCCGCACTGACTGGCCCGGTCGCGTTGTCCGTGGCGGGCCTGACGCGGACGTTTCGTGCACGGCGTCTACGCGAACGGAAGGTGACGGCGCTGAAAGACGGGACCTTTGCGGTGCGTGCCGGGGAAGCATTCGCGATTGTCGGCGAGTCTGGGGCGGGCAAGTCAACCTTGCTGCGTGAGATCCTGCACGCCGGTACAGCACCGCCCGGAGTGCTGAGCATTTTCGGAGAGGATCCGTCCACTTTCTCCCGAGTTGAGCGGCAGAACTTGCGACGCGAAGTCCAAATCGTCCTGCAGGACCCGGGTGACTCGCTCGACCCACTGATGTCGATTGCATCAATCGTCGCCGAGCCGTTGCACATTCACCGGGTTGCAGGTGTGGATGCCCGCGTTCCGCAGTTGCTGCGGATCGTCGGTCTGACAGATGACTTCGCAGAACGCAGACCTCGCCAGTTGTCAGGCGGTCAGCGGCAGCGCGTCGCGATCGCCCGGGCGCTCGCGCTCGAACCGAGAATTCTGCTGCTCGACGAGCCAGTTTCGGCCCTGGACATGGCGTTGAGGTCCGAGATCATGGCGCTGCTTGACACGTTGCGCCAGAGCTTGGGCCTGACGTATCTGATGGTGTCGCACGACTTGCCGCTGGTGCGCCAATATTCGGACCGGGTCGCCGTGATGTGGCAAGGGCGGATTGTCGAGCAAGGTCCCGCCGGTGAGGTTCTCGGCGCGCCACAGCACCCCTACACTCAGCGGCTCGTCGCTGCAGTGGGGCTCGCACCTTCTCCTATCTGACCAGTTCAGACAGGTACTTCACCGTAGAACGCTCGTCGGAGATATTGTTTCGATCCGTTGTCAGAACATCTCGGGAGTGAATGATGCGGATCGGTTGTCGACTTCGGGCTCAGCGCGGCGTGAGGGCCTCGGTGCTTGCTGTGCTCCTGTTCGTGCTTGCGGCGTGCGGCAATAGCCCCGATGGTCCCGGTGGATCGGGGGGTGAAGCGGGGCCAGTCACCGTTTCGCATGCGTTCGGCGACACTGCGATTCCGGAGCCGCCGGATCGCGTGGTGACGTGGGGCTGGGGCAGCGCCGACGCTGCGATCGCGCTAGGCGTGGTTCCCGCAGCCATCCCGTTTCAGAGTTATGGCGGCGACGAAGAGGGGGTGCTGCCCTGGATCCGGGATGCGCTCGACAAACAGGGTGCGGACACGCCCACAGTGTTGCCCAATGTCACCGAGGTGCCGTTCGAGGCGATTGCTGCCGCTGAGCCCGATCTGATTCTCGCCGTGTACTCAGGCATTACGGAGCAGGAGTACGAACTGTTGTCGCAGATTGCTCCCACCGTGGCGTACCCCGATCAGCCGTGGGCGACAGAGTGGCGTGACACTATCCGCATTGTCGGTGACGCGCTTGGGCGCTCAGCGAAAGCGGCGGAGTTATTAGAAGACATCGACGTTCAGGTTGCCGCCAAAGCCGCCGAGAACCCGGTACTGCGGGGTAAATCAGTAGCGATGGTGTGGGACACCCCCGAAGCGTTTTATGTGTACAAGCCGGCGGACCCCAGGGTTGCGTTCATGCTCGATCTCGGCTTCGTGACCGCAGACAGCCTTGATGAACTGGCCAGTGGTGATTCGACGTTTTACTTCACGCTGAGCAAGGAGCGACTGGGTGATCTCACTAGCGACGTGCTTGTGACGTATTCCGACACTCCCGAAGAGTCAGCGGCGTTTCTCGCCTCGCCGGAAGCCGAGTTGATGGATCAGGTGCAGAGGGGCGCGGTCGCTGAGGTCGTCGGTACTGCGTTCATCGCCTCCGTGTCGCCGCCCACAGCGCTCTCTCTGACATGGGGACTGGATTCGTACGTCGAACTGTTGTCGGCAGCCGCAGAGCGGGCTGAGGGATAGCGAGCGGATTGGACTTATACGAATCACATTCGTATAGGTCTTGTGATTCACGTCATGGTGTGCCCATACTAAACGAACGTCATTCATTATCGATCTTCGTCTTCTGGAGTGCCGCCGGTGACATACAACCGTGTTCCCCTCGCTCTGCGCAGCGGAACAGCAACGTTCGGAGTCTGCGTCGTCGGGTACATGACGGCCAACCTGATACCTCTCATGATCATTGTGATGGTGGATGAGCTGGGCATGTCATCCGCTCGCGCAGGGACGATCATGACTATGTGCTTGCTTGCATGTGCCCTGACGTGCTTGTTTGTGAGCCGGTGGGCCACACACGCCAGCAGGTACCATCTGGGCCGAATTGGTCTGGTCGTGATGGCGATAGGCTTCGCGGGCACAGCTTTTAGCACCACGCCCGTCATGGCCACCGTCTTCGTCATCATCGGCGGTGTAGGCAGTGGCGGCGCGGTCGCCGTCGGCGGCGCCTCGCTCGCCGCTTTCATCAACCCCAACCGGGTCTCGAGTATCTGCGGCCTCGTTAACCGGATTGTCGTGACGATTGTGCTCGCGCTCGTCCCGATCGTTGGCCTCAACATGACGAACGCGTTCGGCATCGTGGCTGTGCTCGCACTCGCTGCTGCCGTCACGGTGACATGGCTGCCAATGCCGCCGTCTGCGTCAGAGGAATCATGGGAAACGTCCTCGCTGAAGGAAGTGTCCTCCCTGTCGCCTCGGATGATGACTGTCGCGGGCGTCACGCTTTTGTGTTGCTTCGCGCTCTGGGCCGTTGGTGAGGACGCGCTGTGGGCTGTGTCAGGAGTGATGGGGCAAGAGCAGGCCGCTCTTACAGATCACCAAATGGGTCTCGCACTCAGCCTGTCCACCGCTGGCGGTATCGCCGCGGCGTTGGCACTTACCGTGATCGGAGCCCGGTTCGGACGCGCCATCCCGGTGGGAGTACTTCTTGTAGCCGGTGGCGTACTGAAGCTAGCCGCGACACTGAGCACATCAGCGATCCCGTACCTCGCGATCATCGTTGCCTGGAACACCCTCTACGTTGCCGCGTTCATTTACATCATCGCGATCGCGGCCGGTCTTGATCCGAGCGGGCGCTGGTCGTCATCAATCCTGGGGACCTACCTTATTGGCTCGGCTTTCGCGCCGATGTTCGGCACCTTCCTCGCTGAAACGGCGGGCTACCAGGTGCTCGGTGTGGTTCTCGCTGCGTTCAGTTTCGTGCTCCTCGTGCCACTTGTCGTAATCGCGCGATTGTCGACGCGAGTGGAGAAGGCACACTGCGAAGACCGAGAGACTCAAGCGTTCAAAGCCGCGCCCAGCGATGTGCTTAACGCATTCTGATCTGTTACCAACTGGGAGATTCCAATGATTACCCACTATCGGGACGGGCGCATCTTCACCGCTAGCGATGAACGATGGGCGACGTCGCTGCTAGTAGAGGACGGGCGGATCGTGTTCGCCGGATCCATCGCCGACGCGGAAAAACATGCGCCTGATGCTGAGGTCATCGGTCTCGATGGCGCATTCGTGCTGCCAGGCTTCGTCGACGCGCACACGCACCTGGTGATGATGGGGCAGGCCATGCACAAGGTGGACCTTTTTGATGCTCGAGACGTTCCGGACATCCAGGCACGGCTCAGGGCAGCCTCCGAAGCGGATCCTGCAGCGAGACACATACTCGGTCGTAGTTGGCTTCACACGGCGCTGCACGGAGAGCCGCCGTCGAAAGACATCATTGATGCAGTGATATCTGACCGTCCTGTTTACCTCGACTCAAACGACTGTCACTCCGCGTGGGTGAACAGTGCGGCGCTGCGCGAACTCGGCATAGATAGTGGCACACCCGATCCGATCGGCGGACGGATCGAACGCGACGGCGCAGGCCAGCCCACGGGCATGCTGTACGAAACGGCAGTGACAACTCTGGTCTGGCCGCACCTCGCGCGCGGCGTGAGTGACGACGACCGAGACAAAGCGCTCTCAGCAGCGTTCGACCACTATCTGCGCGATGGTGTCACCAGCGCTATCGATATGGCGATGAATCCCGAGGATCTTGCCACGCTCGACCGGGCGCGGCGGGCTGACGGCTCACTGCCGATGCGTGTGGCCGCGCACTGGCTGATCACCCGCGAAGAGTCCGTTGAGGCGAACCTACGTCAAGTCCGAGAAGCCGCAAGAATCAGCCAAGTACACAACGGACCTTGGCTAGATGTCGTCGGCATCAAACTGATTCTCGACGGTGTCATCGACAGCTGTACTGCTGCAATGAAAGAGCCCTACTCGGACGGCTCTCACTCGGGGCCAATCTGGGATCGCGAAGCGCTCCGGCCTGTTGTCGCGGAGGCCGACGCGCTTGGGCTGCAAATCGCGATGCACGCCATCGGTGACGAAGCATCAGAGATCGCGCTCGACGCGGTCGAATACGCCATCGACGTCAATGGTGAGAAGTCGCGCCGACACCGAATCGAGCATCTCGAGACGGTGACGGAAGAAAACGTACAGCGACTTGCCCGGCTCGGTGTGGTGGCGTCAATGCAACCTGTGCATGCCGACCCGGCGATTCAAGACAATTGGCGTGCAATGCTGGGCGATCATCGCGTCAAACGTGGATTCCCTTGGCCTGAGATTACTGATGCGGGAGCGGTGCTCGCGCTGGGATCGGATGCACCAACCGCGCCGCACCCCCCGCTGCCCAACATGTACATTGCCACGACGCGCAAGTCAGCGATCGACCCGGAGTTGCCCGCGAACCTCCCGCAGTATGCGCTGCCGATGGTGGAGGCACTCACACATGCGACGCGTGACGCGGCCTATTCGTGCCGCTGGGAGAGCCTGACCGGTCAGCTGCGCCCGGGGCTCGCCGCCGATTTCGTCGTCCTCGATGACAACCCGTTCGAGTCGGGTGCGGAGTCTCTGCGGGAAATGAGTGTCCGGATGACAGTGGTGAACGGACGCGTCGTTCACGGCGCCACCCATCGGTGACTTTCTGTTACTAATACGCGCCTTCTGGCCCTTCTCGGCCTGGCCCCGGGAAGAATGGCAGCCACAGGATCCGCAGCGAGGGGCGCAAACGATGTGTACACGGGCGTTATGGACAGCAAGCGGTCACGGTGTTCTCGTGGGCCGGAACATGGACTGGCGCGAGGAAATGGACACCAACCTGTGGGTGTCACCGCGAGGCGTGCAACGAGTGGGCCACGGCGCGGATGCTAACCCGCTGACGTGGACCGCGGGCTACGGAAGTGTCGTCGCAGCGGTGTGGGACATGGCCGCTTCAGATGGCGTCAACGAGGCTGGACTCGCGGCGCATTTGTTGTGGCTCGCAGAATCGGACTACGGCGAGCGGGATGCGTCACGGCCAGCGCTGGCGGTGTCGCTGTGGGCGCAATTGTTTCTCGACACCTGTGCGACTGTCGATGAATGTCTGAAACTCATGGAGGAGAAAAACTTTCAGATCCGCTCGTTGATCGAGCCACGGTCGCAGCTGGAAGCGACGGTGCATCTTGCGCTTGACGATCGAAGTGGCGACTCCGCGATCATCCAGTACGTCGACGGTTCTGTGCATGTCTATCACGACCCCACGCACACCGTTATGACGAACTCGCCGCCGTTCGATGAACAGCTGAAGTTACGGCAGCGATATGAAGGGTTCGGGGGAACGGAACCGCTGCCGGGCACGACTGAAGCCGCTGACCGCTTTGTGCGCGCAAGCTACTACCTTGACCGGCTTCCGCCCGCGGAAACACGGCCCCGGGCGTATGCTGCACTGCTCAGCGTGATGCGTAATGCTGCGCAGCCCTTTGGGGAGCCGGACCCGTTGCGCCCCAATATATCCGCGACGATCTGGCGCACATTGGCTGACCTCACCGAGGGTGTTTACCTATTCGAATCGTCGTTCAGCCCGAACATCGTGTGGACGAAGGTTGGGGAGATCGACTTCACCGTATGGCAAAAGCTCGACCTCTCGGCCGAGGGACTGATCGGCAATGTGACGTCCCTACTCGGGGAAGCTGAGCCGATGGAGTTCACGACGAGTTGAGGCGCGAAGTCGCGGACACGGAATAATCGCGCAGCTGGCCTTGTATATACCCCTAGGGGTATATTTCGATTGATCGGATTCCGATCACGAAGGAGGCGCAATGCTGCTCGAGCGGATTTACGACCACGACCTGGCACAGGCCAGCTATTTCGTCGGATGTCAGGCGAAAGGCGAGGCTGTAGTAGTCGACGCCCGCCGCGACATCGGCGAATACCTCAACCTGGCGCAGCAGCACGGGATGCAGATCGTCGCCGTGACTGAAACCCACATCCATGCCGATTACCTGTCGGGCACCCGCGAGCTTGCTGCTGCTACGGACGCGCAGATATATGTGTCTGGTGAGGGCGGCGCCGACTGGCAGTATGGCTTCGCTGCCTCGCGGCTGTTCGATGGTGACGCCATCAGGATCGGGAACATCACGATCCAGGCCCGCCACACGCCAGGGCATACGCCCGAGCACCTGTCGTTCCTGATCACCGATGGTGCGTTCAGTGGGCACCCGGGTTACCTGCTCTCCGGTGATTTCGTCTTCGCAGGCGACCTCGGCCGTCCGGACCTGCTTGACGAGGCAGCCGGGGGAGTCGACACGCGCTTTGCGGGGGCCCGGCAGATCTACGCAAGCCTTCGGCACATGTTTCTCACGCTTCCCGATTATGTCCAGGTGTATCCGGGACACGGCGCGGGCAGCGCCTGCGGTAAAGCGCTGGGTGCGCTGCCAGCCACTACGGTCGGATACGAGCGGATGAATGCATGGTGGGCGCCCTATCTGCGTGAGGACGACGAGCAGGGCTTTGTTGACCAGCTGCTCAACGGTCAGCCGGACGCGCACGCGTACTTCGCACGCATGAAGAGGCAGAACAAGGAAGGCCCAGCGGTTCTGGGTGTGTTGCCGCCGCTCACGCAGCTGACGAACGACTCGATCGCGCGGTCACTGGAAGCTGGCGAAGCTGTCTTCGTTGACTCCCGTTCACACACCGACGTCCACGACGGGACAGTGGCTGGCGCACTGAACATCCCAGGACCAGAGAAGGCCGCTACGTACGGCGCGTGGGTGTATGACCCCGAAACAGACGAGCAGCCACTGGTGCTCCTCGCTCCGGATCAGATGACCGCGCAGCACATGCGTGACCACTTGCTACGCGTCGGTATTGACCGGTTCGCGGGCTACACCTCCGATCTTAGGGGCCTCCCTCTGGCTATGCCTGAGACGATCGCGCCCGCAGAAATCGAAACCAGCGACATCAAGCTGCTCCTCGATGTGCGCAACAAGACGGAGCATGCCGACGGGCATATTCCTGGTTCACAGCAACTGAGCGCTGGTCGCGTCCTATGGCACCTTGATCAACTGCCCGCAGACGGCACGATCGCCACATACTGCCAGTCCGGTGTGCGCAACTCCGTCGCCGCAAGCGCCCTGCGCCGAAAGGGCTACCACGTCCTTGAAGTGGCCGGAAGCTATGCAGGCTGGGCGGAATGGAACGACAGTCAGCAGCAGCACAGAGCATAGCGGTGTACGCCTCTACGGTCTGGCAATTTAATTGACTCAAAACTGTGTCGGCTATAGTGTATAGCTATGGCTACAACCTATAGCCTCGGCAGTCGTGCTAGTCAACGCAGGCAGGCTACGATCGACGAGATCGTTAAGCACGCTGTCGAGATCATGACCGTTGATGGTGTTGGCGCCCTGTCTATCTCGGAGATTGCCCGCCGCATGCACGTTCGGCCCCCATCGCTCTACAAGTATTTCCCGTCGCTTCACTCGGTCTACGACGAACTGTTCGCCAGGGGCGCCCGTGACTTGCTCGCCACTGCCCAGCCAGCGCTGGACACATCCTCGTCCGCCGTCGAGGGGCTCAGGGCGCTCGCGGTCGTGATCGTGCGCTGGTGCGTCGAGAACCCTGCTGTTGCACACCTGATGTACATGAGGCCCGTGCCCGGTTTCGAACCGAGTCCCGAGGCCTTCGCGCCAAACGTTGAAGCGATGCGATTGCTCCGCAACGAGATCGCTCGCTATGTCCGGTTCGGCCACCTCAAATCCGGCACTGACGTAGACGAGGTCACAACCCTGTTCACCGTTGTGATCAGCGGTCTCATTTCTCAGCAACTCGCGAACGAACCCGCAGTGTCTTTCGGTATTGGCCGCTTCAGTTCCCTCACCGAACGAGCGGTCGACGTGTTTCTCTCCTCGTACCTGCCCACACCCACGGAGACACAATGATCCAGGAACTCGACCACGATGAGGCTGCCCTCGTCATTCGTGCCGACCCACAGTCGCTCTACGAGCTGATCGCCGACGTCACCCGTATGCCGGAGTTCAGCCCCTACATCAGGAAAGTCACGTGGATCAGAGGAGCGACGGGCCCCACTGTTGGTGCCCGATTCAAGGCCGTCAACGCCATGGGCCGAGGTCCGGCGTGGTTCAACAAACCGGTCGTCACGGTCGTCGATCCAGGACGTGAGTTCGCATTCGAGCGTACTGAACCGTTCGCTGGCACTATCGAGTGGCGGTACCGCTTTGAGCCCGTGAACGGTGGCACCCGGATGATCGAGTCCTATCGCGTCGTCAAGCCGGTCTCACGTGTCGGCTGGTTCATCATCGGCACGCTTTACGGCATCAAGGACGACCGCGCTGTCCTGCGTAAAGGCATGGAGGAGACCCTCCAGCGAATCCAGGCCACCGCGGAGAAGTGGTCCGGAATCACGACAGCAGGAGCGGCCGGCTCTCCCTAGTTTCGGCGGGGGGCCCGGTTGCTAAGGAAGCCAGACTCACCCCTTCGGGTTGCTTCGCGGCCTGAGCTGCGCATTGGGCAGCTGTGGCGCGGGCAGCCTCGAGACGGCGCCTACGTAGCCGCTGACCTCGCCGAACTGGTCGGACCCTGCTTCCCAGGCTTCGCGGAAGGCAACAATCTCGTCGTGTGTGCGGCCGACGAAGTTCCACCACATGATGATTTCTTCTTCGAAAGGCGGCCCGCCGAGGAGAACGATTCGGCTTTGTTCATTAGCCAGGCTCGCGATTCGCAGATCAGGGCACCCAGGCGCTATATAGCCGAGTTCTGCCTGTTTGACGGGCTGGCCCTGAACTGACACTGCACCGGTATCGACGAGGATGCCATGTTCAAAGGAACTGTCCACAGTAAGTGTGATTTCGGCGCCCGAGTCTAGGAGCAGCTCAGCGCCGAGTAGCGGGGTGAACGTATCGACCGGTGACGTATCCCCAGCAAGGGACCCGAGGAACACGCGCACGCACGCACCGTCGAGATCGACTACGTCAGGGGCGTAGTGCTGGAAGCCGCGCGGCGCGTTGCGTGCTTCTTCCGGTAGCGCCACCCAGAGCTGGACGCCATGAAGGACGCTGGTTCGGGCCGTCGATACCTCGGAGTGGCAGATGCCCCTGCCGCCCGTCATCAGGTTGATCTCGCCGGGACGCACCATGCCATGGACGCCACCACTGTCGCGGTGCTCGACCTCGCCGGTGAACAACCAGCTGACAGTCTGCAAACCGGTATGCGGGTGCGGCGCGACGTCCATCCCGCCTGACGATGTGACGTCGTCGGGTCCATAGTGATCAACGAAGCACCACGCCCCGATGAATGATCGGTTGCGTTGCGGAAGTGTGCGCCGCACCTTCATAGCTCGCGGACCCCCGAGGGGCACGTCCCGGGGAGTGAGGATCTGCACCTCCGCGTCATGGTCGGGGTTGTTCGCGGGACAGCGCAGTTCTGCTGGGTCGGCTTCGACGTTGCTCATTTGACGCTCCAGGGGCTGCTGGATAATCGGCCACTCCGATCCTATGCGCCGTGTCTGGCAGTTGGTGCCGAAGCGCCTCGGTGACCGATCGTGGTTGCCTACGATTGCGTTCGTGACGGTGGCGCAAGAGTTGTGGGCAAGGGGACGAGCACTGCGCGGCGGAACGCCCAGAAGTGCGCACAGCATGCTGGTTCTGAGCGATGACCGGGACCCACTCGGGATTCTCGAGGCGCAAAACAAGACCAGACTTGCCGACCTTGTCGCGGTGCGCATCGGACGGATGCTGCAGTCACCGTTCGCCTACTACCGCGGAACGGCGGCTGTGATGGCGGCGGATCTCAAATACGACCCGGTGATCGGCGAACAGGTGGTGTGCTGCGGGGACGCGCATATCTCCAACTTCGGGCTCTTCGCCTCCCCGGAGCGACGGGTTCTCTTTGACCTCAATGATTTTGACGAGGCGTCGAACGCGCCATGGGAATGGGATGTGAAGCGCCTCGCGGCGAGTGTCGTAGTCGGCGGGCGCGACAATGGCCTTTCGGACAAGGCATGCTCGGATGCTGTGCACGCGGCGGTGCGCAATTACCGTGAGTCGCTGCGGACGCTATGTGAGATGAGCGCGATCGATCGCTACTTCTTCCAGGTAGAGACTGACTGGATGGAAGCGACGATCAAAGCCAAGAACCGGAAAGTGCTGCGCCGCACCGTGAAGAAGGCGCGCAGCCGAACATCAGACCAAATTCTCAGCAAGCTGGTATCGACCGATGACATGCGCATCAAAGACGTTCCGCCCGTCACCCAGCATGTCGATCACGCATCGATCGAGCAGCTTGACGACCTATTCGCGCAGTACAGCCGCACGCTCCGGGCGGATACGGCGCTGCTGCTCTCTCAGTTCCGATTGGTCGACTACGTCCTGCGGGTTGTCGGGGTCGGGTCGGTGGGCACGCGGTGTTACGTGGCTCTATTCGTAGGCCCGGGTGATGAGCCGCTCTTTCTGCAGGTGAAAGAGGCGCCGCCCTCGGTGCTAGAAACGTTCGGGGGATGGCGATCCGCGCTGCCTGGACGCGCGGCTGCCGTCAATAAGGGCGTGCAAGGTTTCCGCGTGGTGGCTGGACAGAGAATTCTGCAGGCGCAATCCGATCCATTCCTTGGCTGGATTCAGGGCGGTACGGCGGAGAGCGGACTGACTCGTCGCGTTGACTATTACGTTCGGCAGTTCCGCGATATGAAGGGCTCCGTCGAGGTTGCTGAGCTATCGGCAGTGCAGTTCCCCCTGTACGGCGCCCTGTGTGCCCGCCTGCTCGCGCGGGCCCACAGTCAGAGTCCTGCGTTCGCGACGATCGGCGGGTACATGGGTAAGTCCGAGGCGTTCGATGATGCGGTCGCGGTGTGGGCACTGAAATATGCCGATCAGGCGGAGAAGGACTACGAGAACCTAGCTAAGGCGGTGAAGACCGGAAGGGTCGCGGCAGAAGCAGGCGTCTAGGGCTGTATTGAAAACGATTATCAATATGGAATAGACTGCTCGCGATCGTGCCGCCCCTATCGGAGGACGCCTACGCATGGCAGCAGTCGCAGATACCTGCACCGAACCTTTAGTCGCCACTCATCCGGCCGCCCCGCCGGTCTACCTCGACCCTGCACTCGCCCCATCGATGCAGCGCACCCTCGCTGACCGTGCTTTCCTGCACAGCCTTACGCGCAGCCTTGGCTCACCACTCAACCTCCTCCTGCCGGAGCAGTTCGCAGCGAATGTCGACGCGTTCATGAGCGTGTTCAGTGCACATCGCATCCGCGGAACGGTTTACTACGCCCACAAGGCCAATCGGTCCTCGGCGCTCGTGCGCCATCTCGCGGCGACACAGGCACGAATAGACATCGCGTCGCTAGGGGAGCTACAGCACGCGCTTGCCAGTGGGTTCACACCCGACCGGATCATGGCGACAGGTCCGAAGACGCCAGAGTTCCTCTGGCTCGCCGCGCGCAGTGGAGTCGTCGTCAACGTCGACTCGCCAGCAGAACTGGAAACGCTCGCGCGCATCTGCGCGGCTCACAGCTTGCCACGTCTCCCTGTGATGACGAGGTTCTCGGGGTTCAGTGCCTCTGGCACCACCATCGCGTCCCGGCTATCCCGTTTCGGTATTCACGAGAGCGATGTCCGGAAGTATCTCGAAGCTCTTGACCGCAATGCTGCACACCTCGAACTTGTCGGCGTCGCATACCATCTCGACACGATCGGCATCGCGGAAAAAGCGCTAGCGCTCGAGGGCTCGCTGCGCCTGATCCACGAATTTCACGCCGCAGGTCACCGGCCCCGCGCCATCGACATCGGTGGCGGCTACGGCGTCAGCTACATCGCGCGTGCGGACCAGTGGGAGCACTTCACAACCGAACTCACCAAAGCTGTTCTGGGGCAGCGCACTTCTTTCACGTGGCGCGGACATGGGTACGGTTTGCGGGCAGAGAATGGCAGGCTGCGCGGCGCGCTCAGTTTATACCCCGCCCACCGTCCAGTCTCCGGACCCGCATACCTCGATGAGCTGCTGAGGCAGCGGTCACCCACCTGGGGACAGCAGTATGCCGCGCTCCTGCAGGAACTGATGCTCGACCTCATCGTCGAGCCGGGCCGCGCCCTCCTCGATCAATGCGGAACAGCTCTCGCGAGGGTCCTTGAAGTACGAGAGGCCGACAGTGCGACGACTTTCGTTCGCCTCGACATCAACCACAGTGATGTCAGTCTCGAAGAGCACGGCGTCGCCATGGATCCGATCGTCATACCCGCACAAGAATCCTCGCGCGAGCCTGGCAGCGGCTATCTCATCGGGAACCTCTGCCTCGAAGCGGACTTCATCAGCAGGCGAAAGATCTATTTCCGCTCCATGCCCCGCCCAGGTGACCTTCTCGCCTTCCCGAACACCGCGGGGTACTTCATGGACTTCAGTGCCGATCACGCGCTGCATCAGCCCATCGCGCGCAAGGTTGCTCTGACCGAAGACGGCGGCTGGTGCCTTGACGACGAATACTGGCCGCACACAGGCCATCTGGCCGCGGCAATTCACAAGACAGGGGGAGAATATTCATGAGATGCGACAGCATCACCGAGGTCATCGGTGATACGCCGCTGGTGCGAATCAGCCCGGAAATCCACGGGCTGAAGAACATTGACCTCTACGCCAAACTCGAGATGCTCAACCCATTCGGATCGGTAAAAGACCGTGCCGCCTGGAGTATGGTGCGGGAATCGCTGGGGGATGCCCGCGCTGAAGGTCAGACCGTCATCGAACTATCGAGCGGCAACACCGCGAAAGCTCTCGCGGTGATTTCGGGCATGCACGGGGTGCCGTTCAAAAGCGTGACCAACCGCATGAAGGTCCCCGAGATCAAAGACTTACTGCTGCTCATCGGAGCCGACATCGAGGAACTTCCAGGGCAGGCGGAATGCCTGGACCCCACTAATGTCGACGATCCCCTCACGCGCATTCACCAAGCGATCGCCCAAGACTCGACGTACTTGCACACTGACCAGTACTTCAACCAGCGCAATACCGCCGCCCACATCGACAGTACGGGCCCCGAAATCATTGCCGACCTCGACGGGCAGGCTCCCGACTATTTCATCGCGTGCGTCGGCACCGCTGGTTCATCCACCGGTGTCGCGAAGGTGCTGCGGGAGGCCCGCGACGATGTGAATGTCATCGGTCTGGTCGCCCACAAATCAGATTTCATTCCCGGCATCCGGAACATCGATGAAGTGCACGAAGTCGGGCTATTCGATCCCGACACCTACGACACCATCGAAGCCGTCAGCGCGGACGAAGCGATCGACGGAATGCTTGACCTCGTTCGGCGGTGCGGGATGCTTGCTGGGCCCACCGGCGGCGCCGCATACTTCGGTGCGCAGCGACACCTGCAGAAGGTCGACGGCCAGCTCGAAGCTGAGGGCCTCGGCCAGCGCCGCTCGGCTGTCTTCATCGTGTGCGATCGCGTCGAGTCGTACATGAGCTACGTGCGAGCTCGGCGGCCCGAACTGCTCGGTCAAACAGCACGGCCACATTCGGTCACCACGGTGCGCGCCGACGAGCTCTCAGCGGTGACCGCACTGGACCCGGGCGACGCTCAGAAATGGATTGACGACGCGAATCCGATTGTGGTGGATCTGCGAGGCGCCTTCGCCTACAGCGCATCGCATATTGCCGGCGCGATCAACATTGTGGATGAACTGTTCGGTGAGCTCCTGCGCGGCGGCCTGCCCTTCGGCAAGTCTCAGCCAGCGCTTCTGACATGCCCAGTAGGTGAGAAGTCAGCGCAATACGCAGCGCTGCTGGCGCGCATGGGCCACGAAAATGTACGCAGCCTCGAAGGTGGCATCGTCGCGTGGCGCGACGCTGGTGCCCCGTTAGTGAGGGACTGACATGATGCACGCGGCTGTTCTCCCCGCCGGCCTCGCAGAACTCGCTGACTGGCATGACGAGCTTCGCGCACAGTTTCCGCAAATCACCGCCGACCCGGGCCTGGCGTTCCTCGACAGCTCCGCGACCGCGCAGAAACCGTATGCGGTGCTCGAGAGCGTGCAGGACTACTTGCGCACCCGAAACGCCAATGCCGGGCGTGGTTCGTACCCGTGGGCGAACCAGACAACCACAATGATCGACAGCACTCGCGAGCAGGTCAAGCAGTTTCTCCACGACTGCGCGCCCGCGACGTCGGGCGTCCATTTCGTGAGCGGCGCGACCGAAGGACTTCGCCGTGTCGCGCTGGACTGGCTGGTGCACGAACTCAGGGACGGCGACGAGATCATCGTGCCCTTCGCTGACCATCAAGCCAACGCACTGTGCTGGCTAGAAGCACGCGATCAACTCGCCGCTCAGGGAATCCAGATCGACGTCCACCCGATGCCATACGAGCCTGAATCGGGTGACTACTGTCAGGAATCGCTTGCTGCGCTGATCAACTCGCGAACCCGGTTCATCGCCGCGACGCACGTCCATCACGTGTATGGCGTGGACATGAACGTCCACCGGATCAGGGAGACCGCGGGACCGGACGTCGTCATCTGCCTCGACGCCGCCCAGAGTGCAGGCCACCTCAACCTGGACGTGTCAGCGCTCGGAGCCGACTTCGTTGTCTTCTCCGGCCACAAAGCAATGGCGATGCCTGGTATCGGGGTGGTGTGGAGCCGAAACCAGCGCGGTGCGGCGTTCGCTCTGAAGGGCTGGTCGGGGAGCCCTCACACAGTGGGCATTCTCAGCCTGTCTGCGGCACTGGATTGGCTGCAGAGCGCAGGACTCCACGACATTGACACGTGGACAACTGGTCTCGGCGCCATCCTCACTGACGCATTGAACCGGCTGGGGTCCTACGAGGTTCTGGGCTGCCAGGCCAGCCTCTCCCTCGACTCCCCGGTGCAACGCCGGCAAGGCATAGTGTCGTTCCGCCATCGCAGTATCGACGCGCACGACCTCGGATTCGTCCTCGAGAGCCATGGCTTCCTTGTTCGTGCGGACAGTCACTGTCAAGCACGCGACGGAGAAACCGCACCGTCGGTGCGCGTAAGTACCCACGTCTACAACACCGTCGAAGAGATCGTCCGACTCGTTGACTTTCTCACCGAATTGAATGAGGAGCCCTCGTGAGCACCGGCCGCCAGCAAACCGTCGCGATCGTCGACGTCTACGCACCCTCTGTGCGCCTGGCGCGGGCATTCGCCGATGCTGGACACAAAGTCATCCGCGTCCAGAGCACCGTCGATGTCCCGCGCGTGTACAAGCCGGGACTCGACGAATCGCTTCTACGAGAGGTATTCGACGGGAACGTCATTCACGATGCCGACGTGCCAGCAACATTAGATTCCCTAAGCGAGTTCAGCCCGGATGCGGTCATCGCCGGCGGTGAATGTGGCGTCGAGCTTGCCGACCTGCTGAGCGAAACCCTCGCTCTGCCCACCAACGGCACCGCTCACAGCGAGGCACGGCGCAACAAGTTCAATCAGGTTGAGCTTCTGCGCGCTGCAGGGCTGCGCGCGACCCGGCAGATTCTGGTGGAGAGCAGTGAGCACGTTCGGTCGTGGCATAACGCGCTCGGCGGCCGGGCCGTCATCAAACCGCTGCGCAGCGCAGGCAACGATGGCGTCCAATTCTGCGATGATCCCGAGGAATCGATGCGCGCCTTCGAGGCGATACGCGATGCGAAGAACATTTTCTCCGTTCGCAACGAAGGCGTGGTCGCGCAGGAATACCTTGTGGGCACCGAGTTCGTCGTGAACACCGTGAGCTGTGAGAGCCAGCATCGCGTCACAGATGTCTGGCGGTACACGAAGATGTCAGCTAACGGCGTGGCTGACCGGGTAAGCGCCGCGGTTTCCGTTCCACCTGACCACTCCCGCTACGACGCTCTCACCGCCTATGCCTTCGCAGTGCTCGACGCGCTTGGCATCCAGTTCGGTCCAGCGCACCTCGAAATCATGGACACCGCGGAGGGACCATGCCTCGTAGAAATCGGTGCACGGATCTCTGGTGCGGACACGGCCTATTACGCGATGCTCGCCGGTGGTGAGTCGCAGATCGAGTGGACCATCGATGCCTACACAGACCCAATGCGATTCAAAGCGCGCTCCCAGACGCCACACGAAGTGCACAACCACGTCGCGATGGTGTTCCTGACATCGCCCCGACAGGGCGTCCTGCGCGGCTATCCCTTGCTCGCGCATGTCGAGGCACTTGAGAGTTTCCACAACCAGATTCAGATCGTGAAACCTGGGCAACCGATAGCCGTCACGATCTCAGATACCACTGAACCGATGATGATCGGCCTTGCGCACCCTGCGCCATCCGTCCTCGAACGTGATCTGCTCACCGTCCACTATCTCGACGGTCACGGCTTCTACGACATCGAAATGGGGACCGCGTGAAAGGTTTCGCGCTGTACCGGGAAATGTGGCAGATACCAGGGGCACCCAGCCTTGTTAGCGGGGGTTTCGTCGCGCGGCTCGGACAGGGCGTCACCGTCATAGCGTGGCTGCTGCTAGTACGCGAAACTCGCGGAAGCTACTCGGAAGCAGCGCTTGTCGCGTCAGCAATCTCTCTTGCCACCGCGTGCGCCGCACCGGTCGCGGGTCGGCTCGCCGATCGATTCAGTGCCTGCAAAGTGCTTCCGTACTACGCGGTTACCTACTCGATGAGCCAGCTCGCACTGCTCGCGGCGGTGCTGACCGGCCAGCCGATGACGCTGCTGGTGACGCTCGCGATCGTTTCCGGTGCGTCATTCCCGCCGGTTTCACCGGCCGTCCGTGCGACCTGGTCCGTGCTGACGTCACCTGCATCAGGGCGCGCACCGCTGCGGCCCACCGCGATGGCGGCAGAGTCAGCGATGTTCGAATTCGTGTTCGTGATCGGCCCACTGATCCTCTCCACTTCTATCCTCGCCGCAGGGCTGTTTGCGGGCGCGGAATCAGCCGCGCTGAGCGGGCCGGCGCTGGCGCTCGGCGGATCAGCAGTGTGCACATTGCTCGGCACATTGTGGATTTCGAGGGGTACTGCGATGCGTGCGGCGCGCACGCCGAGCGCGGGGTTCACCCGTGGCCTCGGTCCGCTGCGATCCGGTCGCTTCGTTGTGCTGCTGGTGAGTGCAGCGGGGGTAGCGCTCTCATTCGGTGCAGCACCGGTCGCTCTCGCTGCCCATGCCGAAGAACAGCACGGACTCTCAGGTGGCGCTGTCACCGGAGTGCTCATCGCCGTGTGGTCCCTGGGCAGCGCCGCGGTCGGATTATGGTTCGGGAGTCTTCGGCTGCTCGCACCGCTTCGGTCGCAGTACCTGGTCCTGCTGGCCGGACTCGGCGCTGGATATGCCCTGTGGGTAGTGGCACCGAGTACCTGGCTGCTCGGGGTGCTGCTGGTCTTCACAGGGGGCGTCATCGCGCCTGCGCTCGCGGTGACGGCAAATCTTGTCGCCGAACTCACCCCTGAAGCCATGCGTAACGAGGCGTATACATGGCTCACCACAACAAATATGGCGATCGCTGCGCTCGGGGCAGCGATCGCAGGGTTCGTTGTCGAACACCCCCCGATGCCTTCGTTCGCGGCTGGGCATAACGGTTTCCTGCTGTGTGCCGTGGCCGTCCTGTTCGCGCTGGCAGCCGCGATATTTGTACGGGTACCGACACGCGGAGCAGAACTGCAGGAGGTGGCCGCATGATTAGCACGGAGGTAGCGAGGGAGCTCGTTGACCGGTGGGACGCTCAGCAAGAGCGCTACGCCTACCAGCGAGAAGAACGGTTCCGGGTCGTGTGCGCGGTGCTTGCCGCGCTCGCCGTCGAGGGACCGGTAATCGATCTGGGATGCGGGCCAGGCTCGCTCGCTGCGCGTATCGCCGCGCGCGTGCCCAGTGTTCGGCCGGTCGGACTCGACGCCGATCCGTTTCTGCTCGCGCTGGGCAAAGCCGTTTATCCAGACGTCGAACTCGCTGAGACTCTCGTCGGTGCCCCGGATGGGAGGAATCCATCGTGAGTTTCGGCCAGCCCGCCGCGGTGGTGTCGTCCACGGCGCTGCATTACCCGTCACCGACACAGCTTGCGGACATCTACCGCACGCTCGCCCGGCTTCTGCCTGATCGTGGTGTGCTGATCAATGCGGACATGTTCCCACTTTCCACCCCGGTGCTCGACACCGTCGCCTCCGCGATGACACGGTGCGAACCGGCCGGAGAAGACTGGGAGGGCTGGTGGCGTGACGTCCACACGGACAAGCGATTATCACTTCCGCTCGCGGCGCGAGCGAAGACAGTATTGCCGCATGGCGGCGACAATGCGTTGTCGGCCGACGCGCACATTGCGCTGATGCAGGCGGCGGGTTTTCGCGAAGCCGGGGAGGTATGGCGCGACGGGCGCAGCGCGGTCGTCGTCGCCGTGAGGTAGCGGCAGCGTTAGTTGCCCGGTTTAGGACACGACTGGTCGAGACACTAGAAACTCGCCCAGATCTGGGGCAGGGGAACACACTGGAGTGGAACCATTGGTCCGGGACGCGAGGCGTCCTCGGGAAGCCAAGGAGGCTACCGTGTCAGAATTCCGCGAATGGAACTATGAAGGGCATGCAGGCGCCATTTACGCTCGCAGCTGGGACAACCCCGACGCGAAGTTCTGCGCCCTGTTGTGCCACGGATACGGTGAGCACATCGGCCGCTACGACCACGTCGCTGATGCGCTCGTCCGCGCCGGAGCCGAAGTGCACGGCGCCGATCACGTCGGCCACGGCAGAAGTGACGGTGAACGGGTATTGGTCCGCGACTATGAAGCTGTAGTCGACGATTTCCACCGCCTTGCTGAGAAAGTGAATTCGCGCGATCTTCCCCTCGTGCTAATAGGCCATTCGATGGGCGGGATGATCGCTTCCCGCTACGCTCAGCGGTTCGGGAATGAGCTCACCGCACTGGTGCTGTCCGGACCAGTCCTCGGACGTTGGGATGCCGCAGCCGGACTGCTCGCCGCCGAGGAGATTCCAGAAGTGCCGATCGATCCGGAAACGCTTTCCCGCGATCCTGAAGTGGGCAGATTATATGAGTCAGATCCGCTGGTGTGGCACGGGAAATTCAAGCGGACCACTCTCGAGGCACTGATGAATTGCATCGAGACGATCAACGACGCGGGCAGCCTCGGGCGGCTGCCGACATTGTGGGTACACGGTGAAGACGATGCGCTCGTTCCGATCGAGGGCACACGCCAGGGCATCGACAAAATACGGGGCAGCCTATTCAGCCAGAAGATGTATCCGGGGGCACGGCATGAAGTCTTCAACGAAACCAACAAGTCCGAGGTGCTGCGGGACGTCACGAGCTTCGTGCTCGAGATAGTTGAAGCACCCGAGTAAGGAACTTGCTGGATACGGGTGGCCAGGCTGTCGATTCCGCCGCGGACTGCATGGCTTGCTCGACCGCGATCAGCAGTGCCTCGATGTCGGCGCCTGCGTCTAGCACAAACCGGGGCAAGTCCAGTTGCTCGCATTGCGCGAGCATCAGCATCGCCACCCGGATCGCCTCAACGTGCTTGCCGGCCGCCCAAAGGCAAATCGCGAGCAGCCTGCGCGCCAGTAGCTCACCTCGCGGGTGGTGCAGGTCCGCTGCGATCCCCACCCACTCTTGTGCCCACGTGCAGGCGAGCTCGCGTGGGGCGGCCGCATCCTCACGGCTCAGGAGCAGAATCGCCGTCGACTCGCGGAACTGCAGCAGCGCGGCGTTCCGCACGGTTACCGGCCGCGGGCGCTCCTGGTAACTGGCCCGCTCGAAGCCCTTGGGCATCGTCAATCCCAATGAAGCTGCGTCGAACTCCAAGGCAGCCCGCAACCGCGGCAGCGAGTCGGTATCGGCGCTCTCAACCCCGTCCGTGATGAACTCTTCCGCGGCCGGCATGTCTCCGTAGCTGGCCATGATGCGCGCGCCTGAACTGAACCTCGCGATCCTGAAATCGACCATTCCCGAGCGCGTGCTCACAAGTTGGCTCTCAGTAATGAAGAACTCCGCCTCGTCCATGCGGTCGCGTTCATACAGAAGGTTGCCGAGGAGCGCGGCCGGAAGACGCGCCGCGTGCCTGTTCATGCCGGAAACCTTCTTCACCGACTCGACAGATCGGCGGAAGGATTCCTCGGCAGCGTCGACCTGCAAAGCATCGAACTCCGCGATACCGAGTGCTGCGCTACCGAAGATCACGCTGTGCCCCCCACGCGTTCGTGCATGATATGGCTGCGCCCACTCCTGGATGCGGCGCGCTTCCCCAAAGTCCAGTCGCGCCCGGGCTGCATAGGTCGCAGCGTTCGCCGCAGATGCCACTAACCATGGTGAGAACGCACCGGGATTGGCCAGGCAGCCCTGCACGAGGTCATCGACTTTATCGAAATGATCAGTGATGCATCTGATTACGCTTCGGGCGACGTCGGCCTCGACCAGAATCGCCTCCCGCTCTGCTGCTTTCAGCGAACTCGCCGCGACGGTGCTTTGCAGGCGGGCGAGGATCGTCAGTGCTTCCGGCACCTTGAGCAGCAACGTTTTCGCCCACGCGGAGATCAGTTGCAGCCGCGGATTCGAGGTGACCTCACCTGGCGGAAGTTTAGCGAGAAGCGCCTCGAGCGTCCCCATCTGTGACAGTTCGACAAGCCGCATGCCGTCCTGCTCGATCAGCCGTGCAGCCCCTTCGTGATCGCCGGCGACTAGCGCATGATCAACCGCTTCGCCGAGCGCTTTGTGGTCGGCAAACCACTGCGAGGCCGTCCGGTGGAGCTGCGGGATGCGTTCCGGTTGCTGACGTTCGAGTCGTCTCTGCAGGAATTCAGCGAACATGGTGTGGAAACGGAACCACTGGCGCTGTTCGTCGACGCGGGTAACGAACAGTTCACGCTCCTCAGCCTCTTCGAGGAGCAGCTGGCCAGTCGGGACTTCCGCGAGTGCTGAAGCGAGGCTGCCGCACGTCCGCTCGGTAGTCGTTGCGCACATGAGGAAGTCAAGCATGCGCGGTTCGAGGCGGTTGATGACATTCTCGGCCAGAAACTCCTCAATCGCGTAATGACGACCCGTGATGTGGTGGATCAGCTCGCTCGTATTAGATTGCCCGCGAAGCGAAATGGACGCCAGCTGCAGCCCTGCGACCCAGCCATCTGTCGACCGCGTGAGTTCCTCGACCTCGGCTGAGGTCAGCTTCAGCTTTGCATGATCGACGAGAAACGTCTTCGCCTCGTCCGTGCAGAAACGCAAATTCGACGCGTCGATCTCCACGAGTTCATCGCGCACGCGCATCCGGCCGATGGGAAGACCGGTTTGAGTGCGTGTAGTGACGACGATCTGAAGATGGTGGCAGCCATGGTCAAGCAGGAATTCCATCGCAGCGATCGGGCCGGGTTCAGTTACGCGGTGCCAATCGTCGATCACCAGCACGGTGTGCTGGCCGCCATCGTGGATCTGATTGATCAGCGATGTGAGTACATAGCGCTCGGCTTCGTTGCCGTGCTCCTGCAGCACCTGAGTAAGTTCGTGCGCGAGTGCAGGCTGCACCCGGCGTAGCGCCTCGATCAGGTGCCCGAGGAACCACACGACCATGTTGTCGTCGCTGTCCACCGTCAGCCACGCGACGGGTACGCCCTGGGCGGAAAGGCGCGCACCCCATTGAGCCGCAAGGGTGCTCTTCCCGAACCCCGTTGGTGCGTGAATGACGGTGAGGCGATGGCGCTTTACCGTCATCAGCCTTTCGATCAGTTGTTGTCGCTCAACGAGGGGCCGGCCAGGCGATGGCGGCCGGAACCTGGTTGCCGGGGCCGGTGGCGTGTGCCGGGACGAGGGTGTGGCTGTGCGTGCCGGCTCAGTGAGCGGTTGCGCCGTCGTTGATTCGCCGACTCCATTGAATGCTGTCATGGCATGCGGCCGACGTTCAGGGATCGCCATGGCGTCGGCGTCGAGTCCATGCCGCAACTGCACGTCACGCAGCAGTTCACCGAAATCTGCGGCACTCGAAGGACGTGCGCCGGGGCTGCGGTTCATCGCCACTTCGATGGCTCCGCAGAGATCCTCAGGCATGCCGTGTTCCCGAAGATCAGGGAGTTTTTGAGTGGTCATACGCACGAATTGTGCGATCACACGTTCACCCTCGCGTCGCTCGAATGCGGCATGTCCGGTCGCGGCGCAAAACAGGGTGGCGCCAAGACTGAAGATATCGCCGGCGACGGTTGCAGCATCGGAAGTGAGTGTTTCAGGCGCCGTGAAGGCCGGCGAACCCATGATCATTCCAGCCGTGGTTGTGAAGCCGCCCGAGACGCGCGCTATGCCGAAGTCGGTGAGCTGCGGTTCCCCGTAGGAGGTGATGAGAATGTTGCCGGGCTTGACGTCTCTGTGAAGGACTCCCGCCTGGTGCGCGGTTTCCAGAGCTCCCGCCATCTTCACCCCGATGCGCAGCGTGTCCTGCCAGGAGAAGGGACCGTGGTGGTGGATCAGCGTATCGAGCGACCCTTTCGAGTGATACGGCATTACCAGGTACAGGGCCCCAGAGGACGTAGTGCCGACTTGCAGCACATCAACGATGTTCGGGTGTCCGGAGAGCTTGCCCATGACGCGCTGCTCGCGAAGGAACCTGTCGATATTGTCCGGGTTACCATCGGAGGAGAGGACTTTGATTGCGACAACTCGGTCCAGATACGGTTGAGAGCATCGGTAAACCACGCCGAATCCGCCCCGAGCTATGAGCTCAACATCGTCGAATCCGGCGGCGGCTAGTTCTTCCGGAATGCGGGCAGCTAGGTTTCGCTGCGTCGTTTCCGGATCGACCTCGACCATCACCGGCCCCAATCGTTGGCGCCCCAAACAGTCATTTGGGACCTATGCGCCCTCATGATCAGCATACCGCTGGTGCCGTTTGTCAGGAGCGGGATGGTGTAGCCGGATCCACCTGAGAAGTGGGTCCGGCTACATCACGGAAGGATCTCGGGAAGCTTGCGTCACCACATGGTGGCCAGAAGGATGTTCAGAGTCGTCAGGCCACCAACGGCACCGAGAAGGGCATTCGATATGCGCGGTGCGTCACGATAGATGTACACGAGGGCGGTAATAACAAGGAGCACCAGGACCTTGATGCCGACCTTGATGTGGTTGAGGTCGTATCCAGCGGCTTCATTGAGGCCGACCAGCGCCACGCCGGAAACCAGCATCAGGAACGCGCCGTGCAGCATCCCCGGGACCATCCGGGCCTCGCCGGCCTTCATAGCCTTCATCTGGTAGATGACACCGCCGAGTAGCGCGACGATGCCAATGATGTGCAGTGCCAGGAAAAAGCCAATCACCACGTCCATACGACACAGGGTAGTAGACGTATGGGCGTGGTGAAGAACTGACTGTTGCGAATTACTCTGCGGCTGCTGTGGCGGCGTCAGCCTCAGGTGCTTCAGCGCCGAGGCCGCCCAGTGATTCGAGCGATCCGGTGCCCGCCGTCAGGAAGTCGGCAATTCCGCTGAAGAGTGCGCCGATGTCGCCAAATCCGCCGGTCGCTTCGATGAGGGCGATGATCGTTTCGATATCCATGGGGTTCTCCTTGCGTGGTGCGTGAATTTGGCATGCCGAATAGACCTCACTGGATGAAGCCAAGAGGTTGTTGCGGCGGTGACGACGATGTCGGGTGAATGAACGGTGGTCGGCAAGAATTCAGGTGCCGAAAGACTGAGGCCGTTCGAGGGGCCACGTTAGCGCGAACTGTTACCAAATTGGAACCCTAATTTAATGACTTTAAGACCTTTTACTGTGTTGTTCATCACTTCAAACTTGAATTTACCGCCCGGTAACCGGGCAAAGTCCTGGGACTGCCGGGATGCGATGTGACCGGCGCGGGCATCTTCCCTAGAATCGCGGGGTGACCAGCGCAGCGCCAGAGCCCCCCAAGACAACTGCGGCCGCACAGAATGCCGCGGGCAGGACGGAAGCCGCAGATTCCGGCGTCCCGACTGAGACGACCTTGCCAAAGTCGTGGGAACCGCAGGCGGTAGAGGCCGACCTGTACCAGAGGTGGATCGACGCGGGCTACTTCACTGCGGACCCGAAAAGCGACAAGCCCGGTTTCTCGATCGTACTTCCGCCCCCTAACGTCACCGGCAGCCTGCATATGGGCCACGCGCTTGACCACACGCTGATGGACGTACTGTGCCGCCGCAAACGCATGCAGGGATTCGAAGTGCTGTGGCTGCCAGGTATGGACCACGCAGGCATCGCCACGCAGATGGTCGTAGAAAAGCAGCTCGATGCCCAAGGGGCTAACCGCCACGAGCTCGGCCGCGACAAGTTCATTGAACGAGTCTGGGACTGGAAGGCAGAATCTGGCGGCACCATCCTCGAGCAGATGCGCCGGATCGGTGACAGCGTCGACTGGACCCGCGAGCGGTTCACCCTCGACGAGGGTCTGTCGCGCGCCGTGCAGACCATCTTCAAGAATCTTTACGACTCCGGACTGATCTATCGCGCGGAGCGACTGGTCAACTGGTCGCCCGTACTGCAAACGGCAATCTCTGACATCGAGGTGAAGCACGAGGAGGTTGACGGCGAACTCGTCTCGCTCCGGTATGGCTCACTTCAGGACGATGAGCCGCATGTGATCGTCGCGACCACCCGTGTCGAGACGATGCTTGGGGACACCGCAGTGGCGGTGCATCCCGAGGACGAGCGGTACAGGCACCTAATCGGCACAACTGTGTACCACCCGATCACCGAGCGCCAGATCCCGATCGTCGCCGACGATTACGTCGATCCGGCTTTCGGTTCCGGCGCTGTCAAGATCACCCCTGCGCACGACCCCAACGACTTTGAGATCGGGCTGCGTCATGACCTCCCGATGCCGACCATCATGGACGAGCAGGCACGGATTTCGGGCACCGGCACGGAGTTCGATGGTATGGACAGGTTTGAAGCCCGGGTGAAGATCCGCGAGCGTCTGGCCAGCGAGGGCCGTGTCGTCGCGGAAAAGCGTCCCTATGTCCACAGCGTCGGGCATTCCGAACGCGGCGGCGAAGTCATTGAGCCACGGCTGTCTAAACAGTGGTGGGTCAAGGTCGCGGACCTTGCGACGATGGCGGGCGACGCCGTGCGTGACGGTGACACCGTGATCCACCCGAAGAGCCTGGAACCACGCTGGTTCGCGTGGGTCGATGACATGCATGACTGGTGTATCTCCCGGCAGTTGTGGTGGGGCCACCGGATCCCGATCTGGTACGGCCCAGAAGGAGACGTTGTCTGCCTCGGACCTGACGAGACTGCACCCGAGGGATACGTCCAGGATCCGGACGTTCTCGACACCTGGTTCTCATCAGGGCTGTGGCCGTTTTCGACAATGGGGTGGCCAGACGCTACGCCAGAACTAGCGAAGTTCTATCCCACGAGCGTGCTTGTTACCGGCTACGACATTTTGTTCTTCTGGGTCGCCAGAATGATGATGTTCGGCCGCTTTGTCGCCGAGAGCGAATCCGCCAAAGCACCTGGCAAGGTCCCGTTCCATGACGTTTTCCTCCACGGCCTGGTCAGAGACGAGTTCGGCCGGAAAATGTCTAAGTCGCGTGGCAACGGTATCGACCCGCTCGACTGGGTTGAACGTTTCGGTGCGGACGCGCTGCGCTTCACACTCGCTCGCGGAGCCAACCCGGGATCCGACCTCCCGGTCGGTGAAGACCATGCGCAGGCTGCCCGCAACTTCGCGACGAAGCTTTTCAACGCGACGCGGTTCGCGCTGATGAACGGCGCAAAACCAGGGGAGTTGCCGCCATTTGGCGACCTCACCGATGCCGACCGGTGGATCCTTGACCGGCTCGACGCGGTTCGCGCAGAAGTGGACGCCGCCTTCGACAGATACGAATTCGGCAAGGCGTGTGAAGCGCTCTATCACTTCGCCTGGGATGAATTCTGTGACTGGTACCTCGAGTTGTCCAAGGTGCAGTTCGGGACCGACGAGGCCGCCGCAACGACTCGGGCAGTGCTCGGCAACGTGCTCGACACCCTGCTGCGTCTTCTGCATCCGGTGATCCCGTTCGTCACCGAAACACTCTGGACAGCGCTGACCGCCGAAGAGTCCGTGGTGATCGCAGACTGGCCGTCGGCGGTTGGTGCCCCGCAGGACAACCGTGCTGCGGGACGGATCGCCGACACGCAGCATCTCATCACCGAGATTCGGCGTTTTCGGTCAGACCAAGGTCTGCGTCCAGGGCAGAAGGTACCGGCGCGCATCACGGGGCTCGCGGAAGCCGACCTTTCGGAAATGGAGCCTTACGTCGCCAGCCTCGCGAAACTCACTCCGGCAGGAGACGAGTTCTCCGTCAGTGCGTCGATCGAGGTTCGTGTGAGCCGGACAACCCTTACCGTGGAACTGGACACGTCAGGCACTGTCGACATCGAAGCGGAGAAACGCCGTCTGGCAAAAGATCTTTCGTCTGCGGAAAAGGAGCTCTCGCAGACTTCAGCAAAGCTTGGAAACGATGCGTTCCTCGCTAAGGCGCCTGAGCACGTGGTGGAGAAAATAAGAACGCGGCAGCGCGTCGCAGAAGAGGAAGTAGCGCGCATCGGTTCACGCCTTGCCGCGCTTGGTGGAGCATGAACCGAAAAGATTCCCAGAACGCTCACGACAACGCTTTTTTCCTGCCTCTCGACGGTCCTGAGACTCCAGACACGCCGATCGATGACACACCCACCCCAGAGGACCTCGCTGAGCTTGCGGCAGTCGAGGCTGAGCTCGACCAGCGCTGGCCAGAGACCAAGATTGAGCCTTCGCTTGCGCGGATCAGCGCACTGATGGATGTTCTGGGTACGCCCCAGCATTCGTTTCCCTCGATTCACATCGCGGGCACGAATGGTAAGACATCGGTTAGCCGCATGATTGACGCACTTATGACGCGGCTAGGCCAGCGCACTGGCCGGACGACGAGCCCCCACTTGCAGATCGTCACGGAACGAATCAGCGTGGACAATGCGCCTATCGCACCCCGTCGATACATCGACACGTATGTTGAGCTCAAGCCGTACATCGAAATGATTGACGCGCAATCTCAGGCGAGTGGCGGGCCGCGCATGAGCAAATTCGAGGTCCTCACTGCAATCGCGTTCTCGGCGTTCGCGGATGCGCCTATCGACGTGGGAATTATCGAAGTCGGCCTCGGCGGAACCTGGGATGCGACGAACGTCGTGAATGGGCAGGTTGCGGTCATCACGCCGATCAGCACCGACCACACCGAATATCTGGGGCCGGATCTCGCGTCGATAGCTGGTGAGAAGGCGGGCATCATCAAGAAGGCGCCCGAGAAACTTATTCCCACGGACACAGTTGCTGTCGTCGCCCAGCAAGAACCTGAAGCGATGGAGGTCGTGATGCGGCGGGCCGTGGAAGCGGACGCCGCGGTTGCACGCGAAGGCAGCGAGTTCCAAGTGATCTTGCGTCAAGTTGCTGTCGGCGGACAGCAGCTCACCCTGCAGGGTCTCGGAGGTGTCTACGACGACATCTTCTTGCCGCTGCATGGCGAGCATCAGGCCCGGAACGCGTCTGTCGCCCTCGCCGCTGTTGAGGCGTTCTTCGGGGCCGGGCGAGACCGCCAGCTCGACATTGAGGCGGTGCGCGACGCATTTGCAAGCGTGGCAAGTCCCGGGCGGCTTGAACGCGTTCGGGCAGCGCCAACGGTCTTCCTTGATGCAGCACACAATCCCCACGGCGCGAAGGCACTTGCCGACGCGCTGAGCAGCGAATTCGACTTCCGCCGGTTAATCGGTATCGTCGCCGTCATGGCGGATAAGGACGCATCGGGCATTGTCGATGCGCTTGAACCTGTCTTCGACGAAATTGTCGTCACCACCAATGGATCTCCCCGCGCCATGCATCCGGACGAACTCGCGTCCGTTGCGCTTCCGAGGTTTGGTGAAGACCGAGTCATCGTCTCGCCTGATCTGGCGGACGCGATCGAGATCGCTGTCGCTCGTGCCGAGGACACCATCGAACCTGGCGAGCATGTCTCGGGCGCCGGAATAGTGATCACGGGATCTGTGGTTACCGCGGGAATCGCGAGAACGCTTTTCGGAAAGGAGCCGGTGTGACCGACGCGGTCCCGCCCCCGGCGAAGGATCCATGGAAGGGTTTGCGCGGCGTCATGGCCGGCACACTCATCTTGCAGGCGATCGTGGTGATGCTCGCATTGCCCGTCGTGTGGCGCGTGGGGGATGGGATTACCTGGTTCTCCGGCAGCTACGTCATCGGTCTCGCCGTTCTGATGATTCTCGGTGCTGGGCTGCAAGGGCGGCCGTGGGCGCTGAAGTTCGACATAGCGCTGCAGGTGCTGATGGTGGGGACTTTCGTCATCAGCGTGGCCCTCGGCATCCTGGGTCTGATCTTCGCCGCGGTGTGGGGGTACATCTTGTATCTGCGCAACGACCTGCAGAGCCGGATCAAGGCGGGGCTGCTGCCGAGCCAGCAGATCAGTGCCGCTGAGAACGCTGAGGGGTCTGAGGGCGCCGAAGGCGAACGGAAGTAGGACCCCGCGCAAGTATTCAGCGCATGGCAGATACGCTAGGCGCGTGAGTGAGCGCACCTTAGTCTTGATCAAGCCCGATGGAGTGGCCCGTGGCCTCGTCGGGGAAGTTGTTGCCCGTATCGAACGGCGCGGCCTGAAGCTCGTAGCTCTAGAGCTGAAGAACGTCGCCGACGATCTCGCGGCAAAGCACTACGCCGAGCATGAAGGCAAGCCCTTCTACCAGTCTCTGCTTGACTTCATCACCTCGGGTCCGCTGGTGGCCGCAGTGGTGGAGGGGCCGCGCGCCGTGGGAGCCTTCCGTCAGATCGCTGGCGGCACCGACCCTGTCGACAAGGCAGCCCCGGGCTCTATCCGTGGAGACTTTGCTCTCGAAGTCCAGGAGAACATCGTTCACGGCTCAGATTCAGCCGAGTCTGCCGCACGTGAAATTGAATTGTGGTTCCCGGGACTTTCCTGAAAAATCCCTGCTCAATCGCCATGCTCTGTGGCGTGGTGCATGCGCACCGCACCACAGAGTGTGCCTATCTGGACGGGACTCGCCGCTAAGTGTGGGATAGTGGAGAAGTAGCAACGCTGCGCGGTGCTCTGACAATGACGAAGCGAACAAGTCAGGGTTAACGTGTAAGGGTGCTGCTGGACTTCACCAGTGAGTCCAGCCGGGCTGTGATCGCGACGTTGTGCGCGGCGGCGGAGGTCGCGACGCGCTAACGAATGGACGCAGAGGCAGGCCGGTTAGGCGAACTGTGGGGCCCACAGGTGGTAAGTCGGCGATTTTGATGTCGGCGAGCCGCCACGAGACCGGACAACTATCTCGCGCCAAATGTGCGTGAGCAGGCTTACGCCCCTGCGTGGCCGCGATTTTCGCGCCCGGGGGCCCGAGGAGAATACGTGGCCGATAAAGCGCCGCCTAACAACGTAATCGAGAACACTGCAGGTGGAGATCAGCAGGATCACTCCAGCAACGGTGAGGATGCTCGACCAGTGTTTCCTGCAAAGATGCGTGTGCATGCACTAGCGAAATTGCTCGGACAGACGAGCAAGCAGCTGCTGTCGACGCTCAAGGAGCGTGGGCTGGAGTTGCGCAGCGCGCACTCCACTGTGGAGCGCCAGGTCGCTGAGGAGGTCTGGGACGCGGTCAGAAGTTCGCCCCCTGTGTCCGCCCCGGCTGAGCAGCCCGGTGAGGAAGCTGCCGCAAACGTGGCCGCCGCGATCCCTGAACCCGAAGCCGGTGAAACACCTGCCGCCGAGCCCGCGCCCAGTGAGTCCCGCGTGGGTCAGGATTCCCTGTTTTCGGCCGCAGCAACTACGGCCGAGACCGAACGTGCGGAGCGTTCTTCAGCAGCAGCTGAAGTAGGCCCGCCACTTTTCCTCCCGCCACCACCACCGCCAGAGGCTGAGGAAGACGCTGATCGCGGTCGGCGCCGCAAGCGCACTCGCAAGGTCAAGGAAGCTGAGCCGGAAGCGTCGGCTGGCAAACCCGAACCAAAGCCTGCACGCGAAGCAGAGGCAGCTCCCCCAGAAAAGGCGACCCCAGAAAAAGCGACTCCAGAAAAGGCGACCGCCGAAACTGATGTGAAGCCCCAAGAAGAGTCGGACACGTCCGATGAGGGTGACGACGAGGGTGGCAAGAAGGGCCGACGCCGTCGTCGGGGCCGCCGCGGACGTGGCCGCGGAAAGGGCGAGCCAAGTTCAGAAAAGGGCGCCGACGACGAATCCGAGGATTCAGCCGAATCGGGTGAGTCAGCGGAATCCGAATCTGGCGACGATTCAGCGGAGCAGCCAGACGAGCCGAAAGCTGCCAAGAAGAAAGCCGAGAAGGCGCCGGAGCGTCCGGCCGCTGAAGCCGCTGACGACGAGTCGGGGGAAGGCGAGTCGGAAGACAGCGAATCCGAGGAAGCCTCAGACGAGGGGTCTTCGGGCACCTCACGCCGTCGCCGTCGCCGCCGCCGGCGCAAGGCTGGGGGAGAGGACGGCGATGGGAGCGACGCCGCGTCATCAGACGACGATCCCCCGAACACCGTCATTCACGAACGCGAGCCCCGGAACAAGTCCCGCAAGGACGAAGTGCAGGGCATCTCTGGTTCGACTCGGCTGGAAGCGAAGCGGCAGCGACGCAAGGACGGACGCGACGCTGTCCGCCGCCGCCCGCCCATCCTGACTGAAGCTGAGTTCCTCGCACGCCGTGAGTCAGTCGATCGCGTCATGGTGGTGCGTGAGAAGCAGGCTGACAGCCAGCCGGGTACCACGACGCAGATCGCGGTGCTCGAAGACAGCATGCTCGTCGAGCACTTTGTCACCAGTGCGTCGTCGGGGTCCATCGTCGGCAATATTTACCTTGGCCGGGTGCAGAACGTCCTCCCCAGTATGGAGGCGGCGTTCGTCGATATCGGCCGTGGCCGCAATGGAGTCCTTTACGCGGGTGAAGTGAACTGGGACGCTGCCGGTCTTGGGGGCAATTCGCGCAAGATCGAACAGGCGCTCAAGCCTGGTGATCAGGTGCTTGTGCAGGTCAGCAAGGATCCCGTCGGACACAAGGGCGCGCGCCTGACGACCCAGATCTCACTGGCGGGACGGTTCCTCGTTTACGTGCCTGAAGGCTCGTCCACGGGTATCAGCCGTAAGCTGCCTGACAACGAGCGGAAACGGCTTAAGGACATTCTCCGCGAAATCGTCCCAGTAGACGCCGGCGTCATCATCCGCACCGCGTCCGAGGGAGTATCAGCGGAGGAACTCGGCCGTGACATCGAGCGTCTGCGCACGCTCTGGTCATCGATTGATGAGCAAGCAAAATCTGAGAAGGGTAACGCGCCCAAGACCCTCTACGAGGAGCCGGATCTACTGGTCAAGGTCGTCCGCGACCTGTTCAACGAGGACTTCTCGCGGCTGGTGGTGCAGGGCGATCGCGTCTGGAACACCGTCGAAGGTTATGTCCGCAAGGTAGCCCCCGACCTGTTGGACCGGGTCGAGCACTACCAGGCTGACCAGGATGCTTTCGGCGCTTTCCGGATCGACGAGCAGATCACGAAGGCGCTCGACCGGAAGGTATGGCTGCCCTCTGGCGGCACCCTCGTGATCGACCGCACCGAGGCGATGACCGTTATCGACGTCAATACTGGGAAGTTCACCGGGTCTGGTGGAAATCTCGAGGAGACGGTGACGCGTAACAACATCGAGGCGGCTGAAGAGATCGTTCGGCAGCTGCGTTTGCGCGATATTGGCGGCATGATCGTCATCGACTTCATCGACATGGTTCTGGAGTCGAATCGCGATCTGGTGCTGCGCCGCTTGACTGAGGCGCTGAGCCGTGACCGCACACGTCACCAGGTGTCGGAAGTGACCTCGCTTGGTCTCGTCCAGATGACACGAAAGAAGATCGGTACTGGCCTGGTCGAGGCATACTCGACGCCCTGCGAGCACTGCCATGGCAGGGGCATCGTGGTGCACGAGGAACCGGTTGATGCTCAGGTCACCGGCGATGGCCGCGGTGGTCTCCCACCGAGTGGCCGTCGGTCACGCAGGGCCAAAGCACGCCAGGAAGTTGTGCCGCCCCAGGCCAAACCCGACGAGCTCAAAGCGCAGGCCCAGGTTCACAGCAAGCATCCGATGATCCTTGCCATGGCAGGTGGGACCGAACCCGGTGACGAGCAGGACGAAGCGGAAGCACCGTCCTCGCCCAGTGACGCGGGAGTCAACGCTCCGGAGACTTCGGCGCCCGCTGAGATTTCGGAGGCGATCGACGCCGCACAGGCCGCTGAGCCGATCGCGCCCGCGACACCGCAAGCAATGGAAGAACCTGTCAGGCCCCTTGAAACTGAGGCGCCCTCAGAGCAGGTGGTGGCGGACGAGCCTGTCGCCGTAGCGGTGCGTCGTCGCAGGGTGAGCAGAAACGCGGCCCCAGCACAGGCCTCTGATCGTCCAGCGCCCACCGAGGCAGTGTTCGCGCTGCCGGTGCTCGAGGAGGCGTCTGCGGACGGCTCAGGGGCTGATTCCGGAGAGAGTGAGCACCTCAGTGCTGAGGTTGCTGCCGGACCTGTGAGGCGGCGCCGCCGCGCTGCAGGCCGGCCGGCAGGCCCTCCCGTCGATGGGGAGCAGGACCAGGGCCACGCAAGTGAGCAGGCCTCCGTATGAGCGCTGTTGATGCGCGGCCCGTCAGTTTGACCGCCAAGGCTGTGTTCCACTAACCTTGGCAAGTCGCTGCCCAGCGACGTTCCTTCAGGCTGCGGTTCTGTGTGAAGGTCAGCCGTCGCGGGAAACCGCGGGATGTGGGCAGCAAACAATAGACCAGTCGCTCCGCGACCAGCGGTGCGAGTAGAAAGTTCGATGAAGCAAGGGGTAGCCCTCCATGTACGCGATCGTCAAAACCGGCGGCAAGCAGTACAAGGTTGCTGTTGGTGACCTCGTGAAGGTCGAGAAGATCGAGGGTGCTCCGGGCACTGCTGTTGAGCTTCCTGTCGCCCTCGTTGTGAACGGCGCAGAAGTGACCTCCGACGCCGCTGCTTTGGCTAAGGCCACGGTCACTGGTGAGGTCGTCGAGCACACCAAGGGCCCGAAGATCCGCATCCACAAGTTCAAGAACAAGACCGGGTACCACAAGCGTCAGGGTCACCGGCAGAAGCTGACCGTCCTGAAGGTCACCGGTATCAACGCGTAAGCGCCGGTTCAGGAAAGTTAGCACCAGGGCTTAATAGGCCCGAGGGCCTTCGAGGAGGATCAGGGAAATGGCACATAAGAAGGGTGCATCGAGTTCACGGAACGGGCGCGATTCCAACGCCCAGCGACTCGGTGTGAAGCGATTCGGCGGTCAGCTGGTGAACGCGGGCGAAATCCTCGTTCGTCAGCGCGGAACACACTTCCACCCGGGCGTGAACGTCGGGCGTGGCGGCGACGACACGCTGTTTGCGCTTTCAGCAGGCTCGGTGCAGTTCGGCGCCAAGCGTGGTCGCAAGACCGTAAACATCGTTCCGGCTCAAGCTGTCTGATTTAGTTCAGCGGGGTTCAGCTCAAGGAACAACACAGCACTAACGCTCTGAATTAGGGGCGGGCCCGGGCCAAGCTGCTCGTAGGCCCGCCCCTTTTTCGTTTCCCGGTGCTGAAGAGGAGGAACTGACTGTGGCTCGATTTGTTGACCGGGTTGTTCTGCATGTTCAAGCAGGCAACGGCGGCCACGGCTGCGCGTCCGTGCACCGGGAGAAGTTCAAACCGCTGGGTGGCCCGGACGGTGGCAACGGTGGCCGGGGCGGAAGCGTCGTGCTCGTCGTCGATGCCGGTGTGCATACCCTGCTGGACTTTCACTTCCGCCCGCACGCCACTGCGACAAGCGGTCGGCCCGGAATGGGCAGCAACCGCAATGGCGCTGACGGCGAGGACCTCATCCTTCACGTCCCCGACGGCACAGTCGTCCTGGACAAGGACGGCGAGATGCTTGCCGACTTGGTGGGCCCCGGTACTGAGTTTGTGATCGCGAAGGGTGGCCGCGGCGGGCTGGGTAACGCTGCGCTGGTTTCGAAGGCGCGGCGCGCGCCCGGCTTCGCTCTCCTCGGTGAGGAGGGGGACCAGGGCGACGTCGTGCTTGAACTCAAGTCGGTCGCTGATGTTGGCCTGGTCGGCTTTCCTTCTGCGGGCAAGTCCTCACTGATTTCGGTGCTATCTGCCGCGAAACCGAAGATCGCCGATTACCCGTTCACTACGCTCGCGCCGAACCTTGGCGTCGTCGAAGCGGGGGAAACGACTTACACCATCGCTGACGTGCCTGGACTTATCCCCGGCGCGAGCGACGGCAAAGGACTGGGCCTCGATTTCCTGCGGCACCTCGAACGCTGCGCGGTACTCGCACACGTCGTCGATTGCGCCACGATGGACCCAGGCCGTGATCCTGTTTCTGACGTCGATGCGCTGGAAGCTGAACTTGCCGCTTATACCCCGGCGCTGGCCGCTGATACTGGCCTCGGAGATTTGGCTGAGCGTCCGCGCATCGTGGTGCTGAATAAAGCGGACGTGCCTGAGGCCGCCGAACTTGCCGACTTCGTGAAACCCGAGTTCGAGAAGCGCGGCTGGCCCGTCTACATTATTTCTGCCGTGGCGCGCACCGGCCTGCGTGAACTGAGTTTCGCCCTTGCGCGGATGGTTGAGGAATATCGTGCAGCGCATCCGAAGGAAACTCAGCGACGTCCGATCATCCGGCCGGTGCAGGCGAAAGAGCGCGACTTTTCGGTATCTCCAGACCCAGCCACTCCGGGGGCTTTCGTGGTGCGTGGCACTAAGCCAGAGCGCTGGATTCGCCAGACCCAGTTCGATAATGACGAAGCGGTCGGGTTCCTCGCAGACCGGCTTGCACGCCTGGGCGTCGAGGACGAACTGTTGCGTCTCGGAGCGGAACCAGGTGCACAGGTCACCATCGGTCCTGTGACCTTCGACTGGGAGCCACAGACACCGGCGGGTACCGATGTGCTGCTAAGTGGCCGTGGCACGGATGCGCGCCTTGAACAGAATGAGCGCATCGGCGCCAAAGAGCGGAAGTTCGCGCGCCGCGTTCGGCGGGGACTGGAAGCTCACGCTGAAGACGATGCGGATCAGGGAGGAGACGCAGGCCGATGAGCGTCCGGGAGTCCATCGCGAGCGCCCGCCGCATCGTCGTCAAAATTGGCTCTTCCGCTATCACGACCCTCGAAGGTGGTCTCGAACTCGCTCGGCTCGACGCGCTTGTGGACGCCTGTGAGGCACGGATGCGCGCTGGGTCCGACGTTGTTGTCGTCTCGTCAGGAGCCGTAGGTGCCGGGATTTCGCCGCTGGGTCTGAAAAAGCGCCCACAAGACCTCGCCACCAAACAGGCCGCCGCCAGCGTGGGGCAACTCGCTATGGCGCAAGCGTGGTCGACGTCCTTTGCCCGGCACAACAGAGTCGTGGGTCAGGTGCTGCTCACCGCTGACGACATCGCGCGCCGTGCCCAGCATCGCAACGCCCAGCGCACACTAGACCGCCTACGTTCGCTGCGCGCCGTCGCGGTTGTCAATGAGAACGACACTGTCGCTACGACCGAGTTGAGGTTCGGCGATAACGACCGCTTGGCGGCCCTCGTGGCGCATCTAGTCGGTGCTGACGCGCTGATTCTCCTGTCCGACGTGGACGGCCTCTATGACGGGGACCCGCGTAAAGGAGGCGCCAAAATCATTCGCGAGGTCGCTGGACCGGATGACCTCGACGGCGTGGTCGCAGGGACCGGGGGAGCGCTCGGTACCGGCGGAATGGCTTCGAAACTGTCCGCCGCCCGCCTCGCGGCGGACTCAGGGGTGCCCGTGCTGCTCGCTGCCGCTGTGGACGCGGACAGTGCACTGTCCAGCGCTTCTGTGGGCACCGTGTTCGCAGCCCGGCCCGGGCGGATGTCAGCGCGGAAGTTCTGGGTGCGCCATGCGGCCGACACCAACGGCAGTCTGCAGCTCGATGATGGCGCAGTGGCAGCCGTGGTCGGCAAACGCCGCTCCTTGCTCGCCGCTGGCATCACTCGAATCGAGGGCCGATTCTATGGCGGCGATGTCGTCGACATCATCGACAAGGATGGCGCGAAGGTGGCGCGCGGTGTCGTCGCATTTGATTCGTCGGAATTGTCCGCGATGCTCGGCAGGTCCAGCACTGATCTTCCGGCCGAGTTGCGCCGTCCTGTTATCCACGCGGACGACCTGGTAGCGCACTTGCGCTGACGCACTAGCGCACAGTGACGAGTTCGCCGATCAGGGCTTCGACCCGCCGCCGGATCTCGTCACGAATTGGACGTACGGACTCGAGGCCCTGGCCAGCAGGGTCGTCGAGTTGCCAATCCCGGTAGCTCTTCCCAGGGAATATTGGGCAGGCATCGCCGCATCCCATTGTGATGATCACGTCTGACACCTCGACGGCGTCGGTTGTGAGCACTTTGGGATGTTGTGTGGTGATGTCGATGCCCTCTTCAGCCATCGCGGCGACTGCAGCCGGATTGATGGTGTCGGCGGGGGTGCTACCAGCTGATCGCACCTCGATTGTGTCACCGGCGAGATGGCGGAGGTAGCCGGCGGCCATCTGCGAGCGGCCCGCGTTGTGGACGCACACAAACAGCACCGAAGGCTTGTCAGAACTTTTCACTTGCGGGTGCTTCCTTCCGGGAGGGGTGGTACGTCTGCGGCCCAGAAGCGCTTTCGGAGCCACAGGGACACGTATACGAGCGCGACCAGGACAGGCACCTCGATCAGGGGCCCGACCACACCGGCGAGGGCCTGACCTGAGGTGACGCCGAAGGTCGCTATGGCGACGGCGATAGCTAATTCGAAGTTGTTGCCTGCGGCGGTGAACGCGAGCGTGGTGGTCCGCTCGTAGCTCAGACCGATTGCCGCTCCGAGGAGGTAGCCGCCGAACCACATGACTGCGAAGTAAATGAGCAGCGGCACAGCAATACGGACGACGTCCAGCGGGTTCGAGCTGATTTGCTCACCCTGCAGGGCGAAGAGGACGACGATTGTGAATAGCAGCCCATAGAGGGCCCATGGACCGATTACTGGCAGGAACTTAGCTTCGTACCACTCGCGTCCCTTCGCGCGTTCGCCGAATCGGCGTGTCAGATATCCGGCCAGCAGAGGGATGCCCAGAAATATCAGCACGGATCGTGCGATGTCCCACGGGGATGCGTCGATCGATGCCTGCTCGAACCCCAGCCAGCTGGGCAGGAGAGCAAGATAAAACCAGCCGAGCACCGCGAACATGAAAACCTGGAACACCGAATTGAGGGCGACTAGAACAGCCGCGGCTTCACGGTCACCGCAGGCCAGATCGTTCCAGATGATCACCATCGCGATACACCGGGCAAGCCCGACGATGATGAGACCGGTGCGGTATTCCGGTAAGTCGGCGAGGAATACCCAGGTGAGAGCGAACATGACCGCAGGGCCGATGACCCAGTTCAGGAATATTGAACTTGCGAGCAGCCGTCGGTCTCCGGTCACCGAGTCGAGTCGGTCGTACCGGACCTTTGCCAGAACCGGGTACATCATGATCAGCAGGCCGAGCGCAATGGGCAGGGAAATACCATCGATCTTGATACCGTCGATCGCCGAACCGAGTCCGGGCACAAACTGGCCCAGCAGCAGGCCCGCCCCCATTGCGAGGGCGATCCATAGGGGAAGGAAGCGGTCGAGGGTAGACAGTCGCGGCCCCGCGGCAGCGGGAGGGGTTAACGTGACAGCGTCCGTGCGTGAGTTACTCACGACACTCCTTCTCGAGGTATCAGCAGCAGTTCGGGTCGGGTGCAACGGTGGGAGCGGAGGGGCCCAGCAGAGCGCTTACTAGTGGTTCAGCTCCTGCGGCGATCCAGTAGTACACCCAGGTTCCAGAGCGCTCACAGGAGAGAAGACCGGCTTCTTTCAGCACCTTGAGGTGATGAGAAATCGTCGGTTGCGAGAGGCTGAATTGGGGCGTGATGTCGCAGACACAGACTTTGCCGCGAGGATCACTCGCGATGAGGCTCGCTATTCGTAATCGCACGGGGTCACTCAGGGCTTTGAGCGTGTGCGCCCGCAACTTGGCTTCCTCAGCCGTTAGCGGCTGATGGCCAGGTGGTGCCATTGACATCCATCTATATTGATAGATATCTATCCAAAGCGCAAACGCTACGTCAGCAGCCGCGCCAGAGTCGTGAGGACCTCGGTGCATCCCGCATTAAGTTTGAGTGCCGCGAGATCATCGCCGCGAGTCTGACCCCGATTGATAATGACGATGGGTTTTCCCTGCTTCGCCGCATACCGCACGAACCGGAGCCCTGACATGACGGTGAGTGATGACCCCGCAACAAGAAGTGCCGTCGCGTCGTCCACGGCGGCATACGCATGTTCGACCCGTTCACGCGGGACGGACTCGCCGAAGAACACGATGTCTGGCTTGAGGATGCCCCCGCAGGCAACGCAGGCCGCGACGCGGAAATGTTCGACGGCGTGCACGATCGCATCCGCATCCGGCGCTATCTCAAGCCCGTCGAGAGCAGCGCGGGCTCCGAAGTCTGCATTGAGTTCGGTGAGCCGCTTCGCGAGGGCTTTGCGGTCGGTCGTACTCCCGCAATTGAGGCAAACGACAGACCGGTAGGTGCCGTGAAGATCAATGACGGTGCGGTGACCGGCCTTGGTATGGAGCAGATCAACGTTTTGGGTGATCAGATGGGCGACTGCGCCGGAACGTTCGAGTTCCGCAAGCGCTGCGTGTCCTGGGTTGGGCGACCGTGATTCCATGTACTGCCAGCCGAGGTGGTTACGTGCCCAGTAGCGTTGACGGTTCACGGAGCTGCCGACGAACTGCTGAAAGGTCATCGGAGTCCGTTTGGGGGAGTCAGGGCCCCGGTAATCTGGCACACCAGACTCCGTCGAGATTCCAGCGCCCGTAAGGGCAAGAATGCGCTGCCCTGCCAAACACTCGATCAGCCGCACGGTGTGCGCCCGGCTGATGGTCTGCTGCTCGCTGATCACTGAGCCCACGGGTTTCACCCCATCCAGCATAGCGAGACCGCAGAAAGACACAGAAGGCACGGAAAGACACAGAGACGCGGGGCAACCTTCCCTTGCTGCCCCGCGTCTCTACCGTTGTATCAGGCTGGACTGACAGTCCCCGTCATCCGATATCAGAAGTTTGGTTTTGTTACCGTTCGGTGCGGCTTTGGTGGCCGCCCCGTAGCCCCGCCTGTTCGTTTACTGCGATCAGTCAAGCTCGATCAGCGGATAAACCCCGTGTTCGTCGTGTACTTCGCGTCCGGTAACGGGCGGGTTGAACACGCACAGCATCCGCATCTGCTCGTCGACCTCGAGACGATGCTTCTCGTACTTGTTCAGCAGATACATCGAACCAGCTGACAGTTCGTACACCTCGCCGGTTTCGAGGTCTGTGAGCTTGCCCCGGCCTTCCACCAGCCAGACGGCCTCAACATGGTTCGCGTAGTGGAACTCGTTGATGGTGCCCGCTTTGATCGTGGTCTCGTGGAAAGAGAAGCCTACGCGGTCGTCAGCGAGGACGATCCGCTTGCTGCGCCAGTTTCCGTTCTCGGCGGTTACATCGCGCTCAGTATCGGTGATCTCTTGGGTGGTGCGCACGATCATGGGAGCGGCCTTTCTGTTGTGAAGTGATCAGCGACTTTCGAAATGTGGTGATGCCCGACGGAAACGCGCCCCGGGGATTGGTTGTCGATCCCGGGGCGCGTCTTCGTGGGAGATCAGCTGAGGACCTGCTCAGTGGCATCGGCGAGAATCGCGAGGCCCTGGTCGAGCTCATCGTCCGTGAGAGTCAGCGGCGGCAGCAGCTTGACGACCTCATCTGACGGACCGGAAGTCTCGGCGAGCAGCCCGTTCCCGAATGCGATCTCGCATGCCTTCGAAGCGAGTTCGGGCTTGTCGAACACCAGACCCTGGACCATGCCCCTTCCGCGGCCGTGGACCTCGCCCTCGTACTTCTTGGCGAGGTTATCGAAATTCTCGGCGATCTTCTGGCCCTTGCGGATGGTGTCGAGCTCAAGCGCGTTGTTCGACCAGTAGGTGTCCAGCGCGACCTTCGAGGTCACGAATGCAGGGTTGTTCCCGCGGAAGGTGCCGTTGTGCTCGCCGGGAGCCCAGATGTCGAGTTCCGGTTTGAAGAGAGTCAGTGCCATCGGCAAGCCGTAGCCGCTGATCGACTTCGACACGGTGACGATGTCCGGGGTGATGCCAGCGATCTCGAAGGAGAAGAACGGTCCGGTACGGCCGCAGCCCATCTGGACGTCGTCAACAATCAGGAGGATGTCGCGGCGAGCGCAAAGCTCGGCGAGAGCGGCGAGCCACTCGGGCCGGGCAACGTTGACGCCACCCTCACCCTGAACGGTCTCAACGATGACGGCCGCCGGGCGGTTGAGGCCGGAACCTGAATCGTCGAGGACGCGCTCGAACCACTGGAAGTCCTCGGTGACGCCGCCAAAGTAGTTGTCGTACGGCATCGGTGTGGCGTGTACCAGCGGGATGCCCGCGCCTGCGCGCTTCATCGAGTTACCGGTGACGGACAGCGCGCCGAGCGTCATCCCGTGGAACGCGTTGGTGAAGTTGATGATCGCTTCACGGCCAGTAGCCTTGCGTGCAAGCTTCAGTGCGGCCTCGACCGAGTTGGTGCCGGTCGGGCCGGGGAACTGGACCTTGTAGTCGAGTTTGCGCGGCTTGAGGATGACGTCCTCGAAGGTCTCGAGGAATTCCTTCTTCGCGACCGTAGCCATGTCGAGGCCGTGAGTGATGCCATCGCGCGCGATGTAGTCGATCAGCGCTTCTTTGAGAATAGGATTGTTGTGCCCGTAGTTCAGTGAACCGGCGCCGGCAAAGAAGTCGAGAAACTTGCGGCCGGACGTGTCCGTGATCCACGCGCCCTGGGCGGTGTCGAACGTGGTCGGCCAGCCTCGGCAGTAACCCCGAACCTCGGATTCACGTGTTTCGATGATGCTCGGAACCCCAGGTCCGGTGCCGGGCTTCTCTGCCTTTTCATCAGTTGGCAAGTGAGCGATAGTCATGAGTTACTCCTCATAAGAGAGATACGGATAAGTTCTATTACCCAGCGTTTGCCAGGTTTAGCCCTGTTACGCGCTTAGCGCGGTTCGAATTCGCCGATTCGATAGAGATCCTCCGGCTCGTGGCTGTCCGGGAAGAGATCAGGCGGGAACAAATCGCTGCGCGTAATAGAGGTATTTCGGGTGCGCGCGAGCGAGGTGAACATCGCGATCGAGGCTTTGTTGTCAGGGCTTACGGTCGTTTCGAGGTGGGTTGCCCGGCGCACAGGTGGCTGATCGAGCAGCCAGTCGAGCATCCCGTGGGCGATCTTCATCCCGCGGTAATCGCTGTCAACGGCAACCTGCCAGACAAACAGCGTTAGTGGGTCCTGCGGACGGAAGAAGCCAGTGACAAATCCGGCCACTCTGCCGTCGACCTCAGCGACTACGGATGACTCACGGAAATCGCGGCACCACAGGACGTAGGCATAACTGGAATTCAGATCGAGGACCTGTGAATCGCGGGCAATCTCCCACAGCCGGACCCCATCCTTGGGCTCCGGGAAGCGGAATCGCACCGCACTCCGGGCGGTGTTTGGGCGTTCTGCTGTCGAATTCATCGGTAACCCGAGGTTAACAAGATGCATTAGCGATGTCAGGGTGGCAGGGGGATTCGGACATGGGATGACTAGCGAATCCCCTGGTTAAAGACACTATGTGACGATCATTACATTGTGATCATTGACCAGGTGTGATAGGCACGGCTAGCTACTACCCAAGCTAGGCATTCTTGCCGCCACATCGGTATATCCCGGACTGTACGCTCCCTCTCGAGTTACTGCGAGTGCCCCTGCTGTGCAGGCCCACGGCACGGCGACAGATGGGCCGCTGCGCCAGAGCGCTGCGCATGCCCCCGCGAATGCATCTCCAGCACCCGTGGTGTCGACCACATCTACCTCCGGAGCGGGTGCATCCAAGCTTTCGCCCCCACAGCCCCGAAAATGCGCACCGCGGCGCCCGCGGGTGATGACGAGCTGACGGAACCGCTCCTGGTCGCGCCCGAGTTGTTCAGCCTCGATCTCGTTGACGATCGCCACATCTGCGTGGGTGAGCAGCTTCCGGGGGAGTTGCTGATAGGGCGAAGGGTTCAGCATCACGGTCGTGCCTGCCTCATACGCGAACTCGGCGGCGTCGGCGACGACGCTGATGGGCACCTCGAGCTGGAGCAGCAAGACATCACAGTCACGGATGCGTGCCTGGTCTGCAGGCGTGAGTTCGCGGAGCGCATGATTCGCGCCGGGGACGACGACGATCGAGTTCTCGCCCGCCGGGTTGACCGTGATCGCCGCGAATCCACTGGGGCCCTCGATCGTGCGCAGCTCAGATGTGTGCACACCTGCCGAAAGCAGGCGATCCCTAAGGGGCTCCGCATAGCTGTCAGTCCCGACCGCTCCGAGAAACCAGACTTGCGCCCCCATGCGGGCGGCTGCGATCGCCTGGTTGGCGCCCTTGCCGCCGGGCAGTTCTCGCCGTGACTCGCCGAGAACTGTTTCTCCGGGTGCAGGCAAGCGCTGCGCCCGGACGACAAGGTCCATGTTGATACTGCCGAGGACCGCGATCCGGCTCATGTGGACAGCATCGCATCACGTAGTTCGGTCTTGTGACGCAACCCGCTACCCTGGTGGTCATGACTACGGGTTTTCAGGGGTCTGCCGCCAGTGCGACTGCGACTAGTTCGTCAGGTGCGGAGGATCTCCGCGACGCCGTTCACGACGCGGCCCGCCGTGCGCGAGGCGCCGCGCGCACACTCGCGTTGCTCACCACTGAGGAGAAGAACCGGGCGCTTCATGCTGCCGCTGACGCTGTGCTCGCTGGTGCAGGGGACATCATCGCCGCCAATGACAGCGACATTGAGCGTGCACGGGCTGCTGGTACGGCGGAGAGCCTCCTCGACCGTCTGCGGCTGACCCAGGCACGCGTGGAAGGTATTGCCTCCGGCTTGCGGCAAGTAGCGGGGCTCGCAGATCCTGTGGGTGAAGTTCTGCGCGGCACGACGCTGCCGAACGGGCTTGAACTCGTGCAGAAACGCGTCCCTCTCGGTGTGGTTGGGATCGTGTACGAAGCGCGCCCAAACGTCACAGTGGATGCGTTCGGCCTGGCCCTGAAATCCGGAAACTCAGTGCTGCTGCGCGGTTCAGGCTCGGCAGCGGCATCGAACGCCCAGCTAGTCCACACCTTGCGCCGATCGCTCACCGAACTCGGTCTCCCTGCCGACGCTGTTCAGTTGCTGCCGAGCGAGAACCGCGCCTCGGTAACGCACTTGATTCAGGCACGTGGGCTTGTTGACGTTGTCATTCCACGTGGTGGCGCTGGACTGATCAGTGCGGTCGTGCGCGACGCGACCGTGCCGACAATCGAAACTGGTGTTGGAAACTGCCACGTTTACGTGCACGGCAACGCTGACTTGGACATGGCCGAGGAAATCGTTCTCAACTCGAAGACCCGTCGGCCGAGTGTGTGCAATACGGCGGAAACTCTGCTTATCGACGAGTCGATTGCCTCGACCGCTCTGCCACGTCTGATGAAGGCGCTGGAGAAAAGCAACGTCACCGTGCATGGTGATTTACCTGGGATGGTTCCCGCGACGGATTCCGACTGGGGCGACGAGTATTTGAGCCTCGATATCGCGGTCAAAGTGGTGAGCGGTATCGATGAGGCTATCGAGCACATCGACCGATGGGGAACCAGCCACACCGAAGCGATCGTCACGCAAGATCTGGCGGCTGCGCGGGAATTCACGAACCGTGTCGACGCGGCAGCGGTGATGGTGAACGCCTCCACCGCCTTTACCGACGGGGAGCAGTTTGGCTTTGGTGCCGAAATTGGTATCTCCACACAGAAGCTGCATGCACGCGGCCCCATGGCGCTACCCGAACTGACCTCGACAAAGTGGATCGTCTGGGGTGAGGGCCACACCAGACCTGTGTGACAGGTCTGCCCAGCGAAAGCTGACTTAGGAAAGGACCCGGCTTGGACCGTTCCATGCCCGCCTCGCGCCCGATATTCTCGAGCCCAGCGGATGTCACTGAGCGACTCGCTGAGACCGGCTACCTTGCCGACACCGCGACCGCGACCGCAGTCTTTCTCGCGGACAGGCTGGGTAAGCCACTGCTCATCGAGGGGCCCGCTGGGGTGGGCAAGACGGAACTCGCGCGCGCGGTCTCACAAGCCGCCGACGCAGCGCTCGTTCGGCTGCAGTGTTACGAAGGCGTCGATGAGGCCCGGGCCCTCTACGAGTGGAATCACGCAAAGCAGATTCTCCGTATTCAGGCCGCACACGAAAACAGCTGGGAGGAAACTCGCGACGATGTTTTCTCCGAGGAGTTCCTGCTGTCCCGGCCGCTCCTCACAGCGATCCGGCGTGAAGATCCCACCGTGCTGCTCATCGATGAAGCCGACAAGGCAGATATCGAGTTCGAAGGGCTGCTCCTCGAAGTCCTCAGTGATTTCGCGGTCACCGTCCCTGAACTCGGCACGATTGAGGCGGTGCGTCGCCCGTTTGTCGTCCTCACGTCAAACGCCACGCGGGAACTTTCAGAGGCACTGAAGCGCCGGTGTTTGTTCCTTCACATGGACTACCCGGATCCCGACCGAGAACGCAAAATTCTTGCGGCGCGGGTCCCGGAACTGCCAGAAGCATTCGCGGAGCAACTCATTCGGGTCATCAGCGTGCTACGCGGTATGCACCTGAAGAAGGCGCCGTCAGTGGCGGAAACCATCGATTGGGGGAGGACGCTGCTGGCACTCGGCCTGGACACCGTCGACGATGCCGCTGTCCGCATGACGCTAGGAGTAGTGCTGAAACATCGCAGCGATCAACTGCGGGCCGCCGCCGAACTCAGGCTGAACTGAGGACTTGCGATGGCGCAGCACCAGATTCCGAAGCCCCCGAAAGGTCCTGGGGGGCGGGGTCCGCTAGCGCCGTACGGGCTGCCCGGGCATCTGGCGGGATTTGTGGAAGCATTGCGCGCCAAAGGGCTTCCGGTCGGTCCAGCTGAGACTGTTGATGCCGGACGCGTCATCACACACCTTGACCTCCTCGACCGGGCGGTACTGCGGGAAGGTCTTGCCTGCGCGTTGGTTCGCCGTGCGACACACCGGCCCATCTTTGACGACTTGTTCGACCTGTGGTTCCCGGCAGCGGTTGGTGCGAAGGTTACTCCCGACGCGAAGTTCGACGTGCCGCGCACTCCAGACGGCGACATCGACGTTCCCGCACTGCGAGATCTGCTTGCGGAAATACTCGCCAGCGACTCAATGGATTTGCAAGACGACCTCGATTCCCTCGTCACAATAATCGTTGACGAACTCGGCGCGTACCGGTCCATCAACGGGGAGTCGTATTCGGCGTATCAGGCAATGCAGTCGGTAGCACCCGATGTCGTGATGAAGAAGGTACTCGATGGGCTACTCAAGCCGCCTGCGGACGCCCCGGAAAACTCGGAGGCCCCGGAACCGTTCGCCGAAGAGATCGCGAAACGTAATGCGGCAGAATTGGTCTCGCGGCTGCGCGGCTCGATTGAGCGGGAAACCCGGCGTCGCGTTGCCGAGCGTCTCGGCAAGGAGAAAGTCACCTCCTACGCGGTGCCTAAGGTGGCCGAGCAGGTGGACTTCCTGCGAGCATCCGATGATGACCTTGCCGCGTTACGGCGCACTGTTGCCCCGCTAGCCAGATTGCTTGCGACACGGCTCGCCGCGCGGCGGAAGCGTTATCGCACCGGCGCGATCGACATTCGCCGCACGATGCGCAAATCGATGACCACAGGTGGGGTACCAATCGACCTAGTGCTTCATACGCCGCGGCCAGCGCGCCCCGAACTCGTGGTGCTGTGCGACATGTCGGGATCGGTTGCGGGATTCAGCAACTTCACGCTCCAGCTCGTTCACGCACTGCGGGAACAATTCTCACGCGTCCGCGTGTTCGCGTTCATCGACACCACGGACGAAGTCACAAATTTTCTCGACGCGGGTTCCGAGCTCGGCGTCGCTGTCTCGAGGATGATCCGTGAAGCCCGCCTGATCACCTACGACGGGCACTCCGATTACGGGCACGCGCTTGGCACTTTTGTCGAGAAGTTCGGTGATGCTCTCACCAGCAGATCCTCGTTGCTCATCCTCGGTGATGGACGCACCAACTATCGCGACCCGAATCTGGCGGCACTCGCGCACATGGTGACGCTCGCGAAGCACGCGCATTGGCTGAACCCCGAACCTGCCCGGCAGTGGGCGACTGGTGACTCGGCTGCGGAGGCGTACCGGCAGCTGATCCCAATGCATGAATGTCGCACCGCGGAGCACCTCGCAGCAGTCGTTGCGCGGCTGCTGCCCGTGTGAGCCGTAAGGTGAACACTCGTGCAGCAACAGCCGGAAGCAGGAGGGCACGAAAAACGGAATCGCCGAATTGGGGTGATGGGAGGCACCTTCGATCCCGTCCACAACGGCCACCTCGTCGCAGCGAGCGAAGTGGCTGACCGATTCGGGCTCGATGAAGTCATCTTCGTTCCTACGGGGCAGCCGTGGCAGAAGGCCGACCGCGACGTGAGCGCGGCGGAAGACCGGTATTTGATGACCGTCATCGCAACAGCCTCGAACCCGCGCTTCTCGGTCAGTCGCGTCGACATCGATCGTCAGGGCATCACCCGCACCGTCGACACACTGCGAGATCTGCGCCGTATGCATCCGGACGCGGAGCTCTACTTCATTACCGGAGCCGACGCGCTGGCCAGCATATTATCGTGGCAGGCGTGGAAGGAACTGTTCGATCTCGCACGGTTCGTGGGTGTGAGCCGGCCGGGGTATGAATTGCATATCGAGCATCTCTCCGGCCACCTGGGTGACTACCCAGACGACACAGTGACACTGATCGAGATCCCCGCGCTGGCCATCTCATCGAGCGAATGCCGACAGCGCGCCCGTTCGGGACGCCCCGTCTGGTATCTCGTTCCGGACGGGGTGGTGCAGTACATCACGAAGCGTGGTCTCTACCAGCCACGAGACCGCGATGCTGCATCTGCGTCCGCGCCAAGGCAGAATAACGGGGGCAACGATGTCCAGGGGAACCACCATAAGACTTCAGGAGACGACACGTGACAGCATCCGATGATGCGATCCGCGCGGCACGCATTGCCGCTCTCGCCGCTGCCGACAAGAAAGCGACCAACGTGGTCGTGCTGGACGTCTCTGAGCAGCTGGTGATCACGGACTGCTTCGTCATCGCGTCCGGCTCCAACGAACGCCAGGTGACAGCGATCGTTGACAGCGTGGAAGAGAAGCTGCGCGAGGCTGGCCACAAACCAGCACGGCGTGAAGGCGCGCGGGAGGGGCGCTGGGCGCTCCTGGACTACGTCGACATCGTCGTCCACATTCAGCACGACGATGAACGCAACTTCTACGGTCTCGAGCGGCTGTGGAAAGACTGTCCCGCAATCGAGGTCGAGGGCCTCGACGCCGGCTCTGCACCGAGCTGACAGGGCACTTGATGACTACGCCAGCCAGGGTCCGGCGTCTCATTTTGCTCCGCCACGGACAGACCGTCTATAACGCTGATGCGCGCATGCAGGGCCAGATTGACACGGAACTCTCCGAACTCGGTGTTGAGCAGGCCGTCCGCGCCGCCCAGGTCCTCGCCCGCTGCAAGCCATCAGCAGTGCTTTCCTCAGACTTGAAACGGGCGCACGACACGGCACTTGCGCTAGGTGCGGAAGTGGGCATCGACGTCATCACTGATGTGCGTCTGCGCGAAACACACCTCGGAGTGTGGCAGGGGTGTACACACACGGAAGTGGATACCGAGTACCCCGGTGCACGCGCCTACTGGCGAGACAACGCGACGTGGGCACCGCCCGGCGGAGAAAGCCGAGTCGATGTCGCTCGGCGCTCAGTGCCGGTCGTTGACGAGCTGCTCGGGAGTGACGAGTACGCCGACTGGTCGACGCGCCCAATCGTTCTCGTCGCCCACGGTGGCCTGATCGCCGCGCTGACCGCGCAGTTGCTTGACCTTCCGGTGTCGCGCTGGCCGATCCTTGGGGGCCTAGGCAACGCCAGCTGGGTTCAGCTCCGCCATTTCAGCACTGCGGAGCCGACCAGCGGACAATGGCGGCTCGATGTGTGGAACTCGTCTGCTGAGGTCGCCCCCGATGCCGTCTGACACGAGCGATACGCTGCTGGTCCTTGGTGATTCGCTGGCGTTTTATGGGCCGAAGGGTGGATTGCCTGCGGACGATCCCCGGCTCTGGCCTAACCTCGTCGCGGAAGAACTTGGGCTAAGAGCGCATCTGTGCGCGCGAGTCGGATGGACGACGAGGGACGCGTGGTGGGCGCTGACGCAGGATCCACAGGTGTGGTCAGTGATTCCGCGTGCGCGTGCAGTCGTGATCGCGGTCGGCGGCATGGACTCGCTGCCATCACCACTTCCGACAGCTCTGCGTGAACACATCCGTTATGTGAGACCGCCGGCTCTGCGCCGCGTGGTCCGTGGCGCGTACCGTCACGTCCAGTCAGCGTTGTCTCCTGTTGGGTGGCCGATGGCGTTGCCGCCGCGCCTCACCGTGTCCTATCTGGAGGAGATGCGGTCTGCGCTCAACGCAGTGCGGCCCGATCTGCCTGTTTTCGCCACCTTGCCTGCGCTGCAGCACAGCAAGTACTACAGCTATTCGCAGCCTGGGCAGCCCCGCACTTCACGGGCAGTGTCGGCGTGGGCCGCGCAGCATGCGGTCCCGCTCGTCGACCTCGCTGCTGCCACCATCGCTCACCTCAGAGCAGGTGAGGGGAACCCAGACGGCATCCACTGGAATTTCGACGCGCACCGCCGGGTTGCCGGACTCATGCGCGACGCTATCGTGTCCGGTGTGGGTGAATCGCTAACCCATCCAGTAGACGACCTAAGCCAGGCCTAACGAAAGACGGTGCAGCTTTGGCAGTCATCGTGGTAACTGACTCGTCATCCACCCTGCCCGGTGAAATCACCGGCGAGTACGGCATTCGGGTGGTGCCACTGCATATCCTCTCGGACGGCCATGATTTCCGTGAGGGCATCGACGCGATACCGGATTCGGTGTGGCGGGCAACGGGAGTCTCCACGGCCGGGGCCTCCCCGCTGGAAATGCGGGAGGCGTTCGAGCGGGCTCATCAGCTCAGTGGTGGTGACGGCGTGGTAGGTGTGTTCATATCTCGCCAGCTGTCGTCGACGTGGGATGCTGCGCGACAGGCAGCGCTGGAGGTTGGGAGAGTCCGGATTGTCGACTCTGCAGCCGCCGGGCTAGGCCTTGGCTTCGCGGTGCGGGCCGCGGCAGTTGAGGCATCGAATGGATCTGACCTTGACACGGTATACGCGGCCGCAGTGGACGCTGCGAAGCGCGCATATTCTTTCGTCTATGTGAATCAGCTCGACAACTTGCGGCGAGGCGGCCGGATTGGTACCGCAGCCGCGATGTTCGGGACTGCCCTTGCGATCAAACCCGTCCTGCAGCTCTCGAACGGGAAGCTGACGGTTCGGGAGAAGACGCGCACTGCGTCGAAGGCGCTCGTCCGCCTCGTCGATGTTGCGGCTGAGGCCGCGCGAGCTAAAGGAGCTGATGGGAGGCTCTGCGTGGCCGTCCAGCACCTCGAAGCGGAGGAGCGTGCCCACGAGGTGCTTGAGCGTTTCAGAAAGAAGGTTCCAGACGTGGAGGAATCGCTCGTCGGTGACCTTGGCGCGGTGCTCGGTGTGCACCTGGGGCCTGGCGCGCTGAGCATCTCGGTATACCGGCATTGCTGAGCCCGCGACCTCTGGATATTTCTTGTTATCCACAGGATCGAGTTATCCACAGTCGGCCGCGGGCCAGAACTGACGGTATCGCCGGGTTGTAGTTACCTTCGCATCATGCATGACGAAAGCCGAACTGCCGACGACGCCCAGGCACGTTTTCGGCAGCTGATGGAGATGCCGTTGCGAGCTTCAGGTCTCCGGCCGGGGCATGATGCGGGCCTGCTCCAGGCGGACAACGAAACCGAATGCGCAGCGCCTCCTTGGTTCACCGAGACGGAGCCTCGGTCAGCGTCGTGGCGGCAGCGAATACGCCTGGACCTGACCAGAGCCGGAGCGGTCGCGCTGGTTAGTGTCGGGCTGCTTGGCGCGCTCTTCGCGGGTTTCGTAATGCTCAGGGACAGCCACGGCACCGGCGCGACAGTCGGGGTTGTGCCGGTCACGGACGGTACAGACCTGGCAGCATTGAGCGCACCCGACTCGGCGGACGCCGGTCATGGCCATGGCCCCTCCCCGGGAGTCGGCGAATCTCCGGGTGCGGAGGTGGAGCATTCCGCCTATGTGATCGTGAGTGTCGCGGGACATGTCCAGCAGCCCGGCCTGGTCGAGCTCAGCGAGGGCGCTCGCGTCGCGGACGCGCTCAGCAGCGCGGGTGGCGCCCTGCCTAAGGCGGATCTCATCACTCTCAACCTTGCCCAGCCGCTCTCCGATGGCGACCAGATCGTAGTGGGACGGCGAGACGGAGGTAGTGACGACATCCCGCATGTCAGCATGATTCTCCGCACCGGTGCCCCAGTAATGGCTGGGGATTCAGGTGGAACTGTTGGTGGCGCAACCGCGGCGCCACTCGTCAACCTCAACACCGCGACTGAGAGCGACCTCGTTGCCCTGCCTGGCGTCGGTCCGGTCACTGCTGGCGCGATAATCGAATGGCGGTCAACGAATGGCCAGTTCAGCAGCATCGAAGAGCTGAGGCAAGTACGGGGAATCGGTCCGGCTAAGCTCGACCAGATCCGTGACCACGTCACTGTCTGACGCGGCTGCACCACCAAGCCAGGTCCGGGCACTCGATGTCAGACTGCTGCCAGCTGCTTTGCTGACGTGGGCTTCAGTTCTGCTTGCCGCGTACGCCGGGTACCGGGCTGTGCTTATTGGTGCGCTGATTCTCAGCGTGGCTGCCCTCGGGCTTGCGGTGATGCAGCCTCGGGTTAGTTTCACGATTCATCGCTCAGTTGCTCGAGTTCTGGTCGCCGTGCTGCTGTTCGGTGCGGCGGTGTGCGCAGCAGCAGGGGCGCGCGCATATTCGGCTGAAATGAGCCCGCTGCGCAGCCTGGCTGTCGAAGCGTCACAGGCACAGCTGGAGGTGATCGTGCGCAGCGATCCGCGGCTAGTCAGTCCAGGCCCCGATGGGAGGCCGCGCTTCCTGATTCGCGCGTCCGCCCGCGCGTACCAGTCGGCAACACAGCCCGACCAATGGGCGCAGACCCGCGGAGTGCTCACGGTCTTCGCGAGTGGGCACGCGTGGCAAGAGCTCCGACCGGGAGAGACGGTTGTCCTGCGGGGGCAAGTATCCGAACCTTCCCGGCGGGACTTCACCGTCGCGACACTCTTTGCGCGCGGCGATCCGCAGGTCATCGCGGAGTCCTCAGCGCTGCAGCGGAGCGCGTCGGATGTTCGGGCATCGTTCATCGGAGTAGTCTCGTCCACCCTCGGTGAGGAGCAGGCGCAGCTTCTGCCCGGGCTGGTGATTGGCGACCGTTCTGCGATGTCCCAACGGTTGCGCGACGTCTTCATCGCAACGAGCCTGACGCATCTGACTGTGGTGTCCGGTACGCACGTGACGATCGTGTGCGGTGCCGTGCTCCTCACGGCGCGGTACGCGACGGGATCGAGGCGGCTGTCCGCCGTTGTGACCGGTGTGGCGCTGCTCTGGTTCGTGATCGTGTGCCGTCCTGAACCCAGCGTGCTGCGTGCTGCCGCGATGGGTTCGGTGACTCTCCTTGCCCTCATCAGCGGGCGACGGCGCCAAGCATTGCCAGCGCTGCATGCAGCCGTCATCGTCCTGCTGCTTGTGCGACCGCAGCTGGCGACCGATCTTGGCTTCGCGCTGTCCGTCACCGCGACCGCCGGGATCGTGGTGCTTACACCGCCACTGACGGACTTGCTGGTGCGCAGGAGAGTGCCGAAGCTCCTCGCTTCCGTGCTGGCTGTGTCGGTGACCGCACACTTCGTCACTGCCCCGCTCATAGCGGGGTTTGCGGGGCAATTCAGCGTCGTCGGAGTTCTCGCGAATCTCCTTGCCGCTCCCGTTGTGACTGTGTCGATAGTCGGTGGCTATGCCGGTCTTCTGCTTGCGCCGATCTGGACGGGCGGGGCAGCAGCTGTTCTGACTGTCACGGGCATACCAGTCACCTGGCTGCTCGCTGTGGCGAGGTATTGCGCGGGCCTGCCCCACGCGCTGATCACGGTACCTGCGGGCCTTGCAGGTGCGGGGGCGATGGTGGTGGTTATCGTCGCGGGGGTCCTCTCGATCCGGTTCCGCCGTTCGCGAGGTGTGGTTCTCGCGGCGGCGGCGGGGTTCGTGGCGCTCTTCGTGCCGGTGAAGCTGCTGAGTGTCGCGGGGCTGTACGGCCCTGGCTTCCCGCCCAGGGATTGGATAGTTGCCGCGTGTGACGTCGGCCAGGGAGACGGGTTCGCGCTATCACTCAGCCCTGGGACCACCGTCATCGTGGATGCCGGACCTGACCCGGAGGCCATTGACAGATGTCTCAGGCGGTTACGGGTTCGCGAAATCGATCTCGTCATCCTCACGCATATGCACGCAGACCATGTCACAGGCCTGCCAGGTGTGTTGCGTGGCAGACAGGTCGGTGCTGTCGCTGTGGGTGTGGGCCGCGATCCAAGTACGGGCTTCGACGTGGTCCAGGACGCTGTGGCGTCAGCAGGGGTCGCCCTTGTCGAACTTAACGAGGGTCAGGAACTGCAGCTCGGTGATGCCGTGTTGCGGGTCCTAGGTCCTCCGACGGACCGGGCGCGGTTCCTTGCGCCGAACGACCAGTCACTGGTCGTGTCCATCACGTCGCGGACACACCCTTGGCCTGGCTTCACAGCTTTGTTTACGGGCGACGCGGAGGAGGAATCGCAGCAGTGGCTGCTAGCCGAGTACGAGCCGTCGGACTTGCGGGCAGATGTGTTCACAGTTCCGCATCACGGCGCGGGGACGACAATACCGCGGTTCATCAGCACCGTCGGTCCCTCGGTGTCACTTATTGGTGTGGGAGCCGACAACTCATACGGTCACCCCCACGCCGATGTGCTTGCGACTCTTCAGACAGTGGACAGCATTATCGGCCGGGCTGATGACCACGGTCTTGTGGCGGTGTTGGCGAGGGACGGGGAACTGGTCGTGGTGGGAGAGCGGGCCAGTGTGCCAGTATCGTGACGTGCCAACAGTAGAGCCGCTGCATCTTCTCCTCGGTGACGAGGAATTCCTGATCGAACGGGGAGTCGGGTCTGTCTTGTCCGCTGTCCGCGCTGCGTCCGGAGACAGCGATATCCAGGTAAGCCGGGTGCGCGCGGGCGACCTCGGCACTGCGCAGCTAGCTGAGTTACTCAGCCCGTCTCTTTTCGGTGAGGACCGAGTCGTCGTTCTCGAGTCAGCGCATGAAGCGGGAAAGGATGCAGTTGCGCTTGTGCGGGATATCGCGGCTGACCTCCCCAGCGGAGTCACCCTGGTGGTGATCCATTCTGGTGGCGGGCGCGCGAAAACCCTTGCCAGCGACCTGCAGAAGCGTGGTGCCGAGGTGCATAGGTGCCTGAAACTCAATGCCACGGAGCGTGCTGAGTTCGTGCGATCGGAGTTCCGTTCGCATGGGGTACGAGCGTCTCCCGAAGTCATCACCACGCTGGTCGAGGCCGTCGGCTCGAATGTGCGTGAACTTGCCTCGGCCTGTTCTCAGCTGGCCGCCGACACCGGCGGGAAGGTCGACGCCGCGGCAGTCACACGCTATTACTCAGGCCGCGCGGAGGTCAGCGGCTTCGATGTCGCGGAGAAAGCGGTCACGGGCAGCCGTGCCGCAGCGCTCGAGGCGCTGCGCTGGGCCCATCACAGCGGTGTGCCGCACGTCGTTCTGGCTGACGCGCTGGGAGAGACCGTCCGTGCCATCGCGCGGGTGAGCGCAGCAGGGCGGGGTGACCCCAACCGGCTCGCACCGCAACTCGGTATGCCTCCGTGGAAGGTACGGAAAACGCAGGCGCAGGCACGGAACTGGAATCCGGACACGTTGGGGCGTGCTCTCGGAATCGTTGCCCGTCTCAACGGTGATGTCAAAGGCGGCGCGGCCGACACGAGTTACGCCCTCGAGCGTGCGGTTATCGGCGTGGCCGCCCTCGCTCGCTGAGAAGTGCGCAAAAGAGCCGCACAGGGACCCTGTGCGGCTCTTTGACGAGTTGGGTTAGAACTCAGCCGAGCTTGTTGTAAGCCTGCGCCATCGCAGACTTCTTGTTCGCGGCCTGGTTCTTGTGGATGACACGAGCAGTCGCAGCCTTGTCGAGATGACGGCTTGCAGCCTGCAGGCGCTCTTGTGCTTCGGCCTTGTCGCCTGCGGCAGCCGCCTCGCGGAACTTCCGGATGGCGGTGCGCAGCGCGGACTTAACCGACTGGTTGCGGAGCCGGTTACGCTCGTTGGTGCGGATCCGCTTCACCTGGGACTTGATGTTGGCCACGCGTACAACCTCTGGTCAGTTTGGTATTAAAGGGAAAAACTGGCACTTCCCGTAACCTTCGCTCAAGGCGTGAGGGGAGTGCGTGCGCAGCAGTCATTGGCTGACCGTGCGCGCCGAAGGAGAAGGCTACCACCTGCGGTGACCTCAGTACAAACGCCGCATGTACTGTCGATGGCGATGGGCGAAATGTGGCAAGACAACAATCCTCGCTGGAAGGCGTATCTGGGGTTCCCAGCGCTGGTCGTGGCGGCGACCATGGTGACGATACTGATGTGGCTTCCGGATCTCCCAAGTCAGATTGCGACGCAATGGTCAGCCGACGGACAGGTGACTAGCCAGAGTTCTCCTTTCGTCATGCTCGTCACCTACTTGCTGCCCATTTTCGTCGCGATCTTGATCCCGCTCGTCATTGGGCACTACCAGACGGGCGACTCATCGCTCGCGCAATGGGGCATCCGGCTCGCGTACGCACTGGGCTGGTTCGTTTCGGTTCTGATTTCCGCGCTGGTTCTGATGCTCCTAGCGCGACAGCGTGGCGCGCAGGCGGCTCTCGAAGCGCCAGCACCTGACTGGTCCATGATCGCAATTTCGTTCGTGGCAGCTCTCGTCGCGGGAGCCGTAGGAGCGACGCTGGCTCCCGTTACGAAATCCGAAACGCGACCTTAACGCCAGATGCGCCGAAGTCGCGTGCTGAGCGGGTGGATCTGTAGCACCATTGAGTGAGTGAGTTCCCGAACGAAGTCGCTGAGTGCGCAGAGCGCGCTATACGAGGCACTGCACAAGTCCGATGATCCCGCGGCCGGCAACGGTGAATACGTCTTTGGGGGGTATGCGGATACGGGACCGCATTATGAGCACTACGCTCTCGCGCACGACGAGATGTTCGACGCCGAAGGCAACGTGCGGTCAGCGTACAAGGGCATTTTCAAAGCTCTCGCGCCAGCGACCGCGAATGACCTCGCTGCACGGGCAGACGCGCTGGGGCGTGCTTTCCTCGATCAGGGCATCACGTTCTCACTGTCCGGGCAGGAGCGGCCGTTTCCGCTTGACCTCATCCCGCGTGTGATTGCCGCTGGCGAATGGACGAAGCTCGAGCGGGGAATCAAGCAGCGAGTACAGGCCCTGGAACTCTTCCTTGACGATGTGTACGGCGAGCAGAACATTCTGCGAGATGGAGTCCTGCCTCGGCGGCTGATCACCTCATGCCAGCACTTCCACCGCGAAGCCGCGGGTATTGTTCCGCCCAACGAGGTCCGCATCCACGTCGCGGGGATCGATCTGATCCGTGATGATCACGGGACTTTTCGGGTGCTTGAAGACAACCTGCGCTCGCCGTCAGGGGTCTCGTACGTGCTGGAAAACCGGCGGACAATGACGCGAGTTTTCCCGGATCTGTTCGCAAGCCACCGGGTGCGTGCGGTAGCCGACTATCCCGCATATCTGCTCCGGGCGCTGCGCAACTCCGCTGCGCTGAACGAAGCCGACCCCACGGTTGTCGTGCTGACTCCCGGTGTCGCCAATTCCGCGTACTTCGAACATTCGCTTCTCGCTCGGCAAATGGGAGTCGAACTCGTCGAGGGCCGGGACCTGTTCTGCCGCGACAACATTGTCTACATGCGCACGACCGAGGGTGAGCAGCAGGTCGATGTCATTTATCGTCGCATCGACGACGAATTCCTCGATCCGCTGCAGTTCCGGCCCAATTCGGTTCTCGGTGTGCCTGGCATTCTGAACGCGGCCCGGGCAGGAAACGTCGTGATCTCCAGTGCTGTTGGCAACGGCGTGGGTGACGACAAGCTCATCTACACCTACGTACCGACGATCATCGAGTATTACCTGAACGAGAAGCCCAGCCTGCCTAACGTGGATACATTCCGCTGCTGGATTCCCGAGGAACTCGAGGAAGTTCTCGACCGGATCGACGAACTCGTTGTGAAACCAGTGGAGGGCTCAGGCGGATACGGAATCGTCTTCGGGCCGGATGCTTCGCCCGCTCAGTTGAAGAAGCTCTCCAAGCAACTCCGTGATTCGCCCCGTGACTGGATCGCGCAGCCTGTGGTCCAGCTATCGACGGTGCCGACGAAATCAGGAGATGAGCTAGCGCCGCGTCACGTCGACCTGCGTCCCTTCGCGGTCAACGACGGCGACGACGTCTGGGTGCTTCCAGGTGGCCTTACACGTGTAGCTCTGACGGAGGGTTCCCTGGTGGTGAATTCCAGCCAGGGCGGGGGGAGTAAGGACACGTGGGTGCTGGCGACGACGCGCTCGGCGGCTCAGGACCGCGAACTCGCGGGCGAGGAGCTCGTCAGTGAGGTCAAGACCGCGCACAAAGCGGAGACCGGTCCCGAACTTGCGATCGACCAAGAACAACAACAGCAGCAGTAGGAGGTGACGGTCGGTGCTGGCACGAAATGCAGAATCGCTGTACTGGATAGGGCGATATGTCGAACGCGCTGATGATCTCGCGCGAATTCTCGATGTAGCAGTCCATCATCTCCTTGAGGATTCGACCGTCGATCCAGATCGCGCGTCGCGGGTGCTTCTCCGTGTTCTGGGCACCAATCCGCCGGACGGTCCGCTCGACGTGTGGTCGCTGACCGAACGCGTCGCGTATAGCCGTGAGGATTCAGGATCCATCGTCGACTCACTGACCAGCGCACGAGATAACGCGCGCGGCGCACGCGAAGTGACATCCGCCGAGATGTGGGAATGCCTGAACACCACCGTCAACGGCCTCGCGTCCCGTGAGCGCGCGGCGCGGTTGCTCGGTCCGCACGAGTTCTTCCGTTACGTCGAGGAACGCGCGGCGATGTTCGCCGGCTTGGTGGATACGACGCTGAGCCGGGACGACGGGTATCGCTTCTTAATCCTCGGCCGTTCGGTGGAGCGGATTGACATGCTCGTGCGTCTGCTGCTTTCCCGGGCGGGCGATAGGGCCTCATCCCCGTCGTGGGTGACCGTGCTGCGTTCTGCGGGCGCACACGATACATACCTGCGCACCTATCGGGGTGCGCTCGACGCAGGCCGCGTCGTCGAGTTCCTCCTTCTCGACCGGCTGTTTCCGCGGTCAGTGTTCCACACGATCCGGACGGCAGAGGTCGCGCTGGAAGAACTTGATCACCGTCCACGCAGCCGGATCGGTGCGCGTGCCGAAGCTCTGCGGCTGCTCGGGCGCGCACGGAGTGAATTGGAGTTCCTTCGTCCGGGCATGCTCCTCGAGGATTTGCAGACGCGGCTTCTCAGTCTTCTCGAATTGTGCACCGAGGTGAACGAAGCCGTCGCCTTGCAGTACTTCCATTCCGCCCCCTGGGTCGCATGGACTGATGCCGGGACCCGTGTCGATGACGTCCATGTGGAGGCTGAACTGTGAACACCCGCATGCGGATCGTCCACACCACTGGCTACGCGTACGAGGCGCCAGTTACGAGGTCGTACAACGAGGCACGGCTGAGCCCGCGCAATGAACCGCGACAGAACGTCATTCTGAACAGGGTGGAAACGACCCCGGCCACCCGCTCGTACCGCTACACCGACTACTGGGGCACGCAGGTGACTGCTTTCGACCTGCACGCCCCGCACACAGAACTCGAGGTCGTCGGCTCGTCGGTTGTCGAGACAGATAGTAGTACGCGTCCAGAGGAGAAGATCACGTGGAAGGAACTCGCAACCGACCGCGTCACCGACTGGTTTAACGAGGCGCTCTCCAATACCCGATACGTTCCGTACGACAAGGAATTGATAGGTGTCGCAAAGGAGCTCAAGAAGGGGAAGGCTCCTGATGACGCGGTCGCGGAGATCGCGGGCTGGGTACATGACAGCATGTCGTATGTCCCCGGCACGACCGGTGTGCACACCTCCGCGGTTGAAGCGTGGGAGGAACGCAAAGGAGTGTGCCAAGATTACGCGCACCTGACGCTGCTGATGCTGCGCGGTGTTGGCGTACCGTGCCGCTACGTCTCTGGTTACCTGCACCCGCGGCGCGACGCTGCCGTGGGAGAGACGGTACAGGGGGAAAGCCACGCATGGATCGAAGCCTGGACTGGCGGTTGGTGGGGCTTCGATCCAACCAACGCGATTGAAGTGACCGAGCGCCACGTTGCGGTGGGTGTGGGCCGCGACTATAGAGACGTGCCGCCCTTGCGGGGTATTTACATTGGTGGCGAATCGAACGCCCTCGACGTGGTCGTTGAGATCACCCGGCTAGCGTGAGCCTGGACCGCGCCTACGCGTCCTGAACCTGGACGGGGATAACCTCTGCCACGGTCGCGGAAGCGGGCACGGCCCCTGCGGCGTTCTGCGTAGGGGCCGCCCCAGAGCCAAGGCGCTGGGCTACCGCGGCACGGATGTCACGGAAGTCCATCGCGACCGCGTCACCGGGGCAACTCGTCGAGTTGAGTTCCCTGTGCTGTGCCACCGACCAGACTAGAGCGGTGGCACCGGTCTCGGGGTTCGTGTAGCTGGTCTGCCCTTCGGGGTCGATGTTCAGTGCGCGACAGAGTTCGGTGAGTACTGCGATGAGGGTTTCGCGGGCTGCCTGTGTTGGCGCTTGGCTCGTGAAGTCGCCGAGCAGGCAGATCCCCAGGTTGCCTTCGTTGAATGCGTAGGCGTGCCCGCCCACCACAAGCTGATCGAGTGACGGGCCGTTACCCCCAAAAACGGGGGATTGGACCTCACCGGTGCTGCGCCCTGCATAGATCAGGCCGGCCGGGTCAATGAGCAGGTGGTAGCCGATGTCGCCCCAGCCGAGGGTCGCAGTGTGGTAGCGGTGGATGCCCCGTACCGTCGCGGCGGCGTTGCGAGCGGTGCCGATCGCAGAGTGGTGCACAGTGATGATCTGTGGGATGGCGAAACTGGGACTCCACCTGAGACCCCCGCTGGGACGTCGGCCGAGCGCCTCTTCCGCACCCCAGCCAGCGCGCGTGATCACCGGCAAGGAGAACAAGTTTGCGGTTTGTGAGAGGGGACTAGTCGCATTTCGCAAACCGCTGATCGCAACCGGAGTCGCCGCCGCGGAAACGTCATCATTCTCGATTTCGATGCTGGTGCACTCAGGTGGAATCGGCACGAGGTCTGCGGCGGTCCCGTAGGGCTGGAAGTCGGGACTATGCGAGGTCGGCCTAACCGGTATCCATTCGCTGGCAGACGTACCTGATGTGAAGCGGATGCGAGCGCTTGAGGTGGGTCTTTGGCTGAAGGTGACACCCACAAAATCGGCTTCTTGGGGAGGCGCCACCGGCTGCCCGATGGGCAGGATATGTCGTTCGCGTGGTGTGGCGACGGCGGGCGCAGCACCCGAGCTGATCGCGGCCGCACCCGCCACCGCGAGCGATGAGCCGACAACGAACTTCCGGCGGTTGATTGCCATCCGCACTCCTTGACCTCACGTGTCACTCTTACCGCAAAAAACCCGCGAGTAACCTTGTTGTCTAGAGGGTGGTGGACTAGGCGCGCGCTTTCCTCAGAACCGCCCACCTTGTGACCGCCTCGTTAGTCACCCGTGTCGCAGCTGCCACCCCATTTCGTCCTGTCTATCCGGTCACCGGAAGGGCAGGTTTTTTCTTATGTCCAGCGAGTAGCCATAGAATCAAGACCCTAAGGGTGTTTGCACGCACGTTTGCTCGCTCAGCATCCGCCGCCAACTGATCGCCACGTAAGGAGCCGAGTGCCTAGCTTTGCGGACACGACGTTCACCGATCCGTCCCGGATCCGGAACTTCTGCATCATCGCGCACATCGACCACGGGAAGTCGACGCTTGCCGACCGTATGCTGCAGCTCACGGGGGTGGTCGACGCACGATCTATGCGTGATCAATACCTCGACCGTATGGATATCGAGCGCGAACGCGGCATCACCATCAAGGCACAAAACGTGCGTTTGCCGTGGAGCGTGGAAGGTCCCGACGGAACGAAGGACGACTACGTTCTTCAGGTGATCGATACCCCCGGGCACGTCGACTTCACCTATGAGGTTTCCCGCGCGCTCGAGGCATGCGAGGGCGCAGTTCTGCTCGTTGACGCGGCGCAGGGTATCGAGGCGCAGACCCTGGCGAACCTGTACATGGCGCTCGAACGAGAACTGGAAATCATCCCTGTCCTGAACAAGATCGATCTGCCCGCAGCTGATCCTGATCGCTACGCGGAAGAGATCGCGCACATCGTCGACTGTGAGCCTGAGGACGTGCTCCGCGTATCGGGAAAGACGGGTATCGGGGTTACGGAACTCCTGGATGCTGTGGTGAAGAAGGTGCCACCACCGGTGGGCGACTCGGATGCGCCCGCGCGAGCAATGATCTTTGACTCGGTCTATGACACGTACCGTGGCGTCGTCACCTATGTGCGCGTGGTGGACGGCAAGATCACGCCACGGGAGAAGATCCTCATGATGTCGACGAAAGCGACACACGATCTGCTCGAAGTGGGAATCATCTCGCCGGACCCCAAACCGTGTGCCGGGCTCGGCGTCGGTGAGGTCGGTTATCTAATCACGGGTGTGAAAGACGTTCGCCAGTCACGAGTTGGGGACACCGTTACCGCTGCGCGGAAGGGTGCCTCGGAAGCGCTGACGGGTTACCGCGACCCAAAGCCGATGGTGTACTCCGGCCTGTACCCGGTCGACGGCTCTGACTATCCGGACCTTCGTGAAGCACTCGACAAGCTGCAGCTGAATGATGCAGCGCTCACGTACGAGCCTGAAACCTCGGTGGCGCTTGGATTCGGTTTCCGCTGCGGGTTCCTTGGCTTGCTGCACATGGAAATCACTCGTGACCGGCTCGAGCGTGAATTCGGGCTCGACCTTATCTCGACCGCTCCGAACGTTGTGTACCGCGTGGTCATGGAAGACGGGGCGGAGACAATCGTGACCAACCCATCTGACTGGCCGACAGGAAAGGTCCGGTCGGTCTTCGAGCCTATGGTGAAATGCACGATCATCACGCCGTCAGAGTTCATCGGCCCAGTGATGGAACTCTGTCAGTCTCGCCGCGGCGACATGAAGGGCATGGACTACCTTTCGGAGACTCGAGTAGAGATGCGCTACGTGATCCCGATGGCAGAGATCATCTTCGACTTCTTCGACGCATTGAAGTCGCGTACTCGCGGTTACGCATCACTCGACTATGAAGAGTCAGGTGAACAGGAAGCGCAGCTTGTGAAGGTCGACATCCTCTTGCAGGGGGAAGCGGTGGATGCGTTCAGTGCGATCGTGCACAAAGACGCCGCGCAGGCCTATGGGAACAAAATGGCCAACAAACTCAAAGATCTCATTCCGCGGCAGCAGTATGAAGTCCCGATTCAGGCAGCCATCGGTTCGAAGATCATCGCACGCGAGAATATCCGCGCAATCCGAAAAGATGTTCTGGCTAAGTGTTACGGCGGTGACATCAGCCGGAAGCGCAAGCTGCTCGAGAAGCAGAAGGAAGGCAAGAAGCGGATGAAGACAATCGGCCGCGTCGACGTACCGCAAGAGGCGTTCGTGGCGGCGTTGTCGACGGAGTCTTCAACCGACAAGCCTAAGAAGTAGTCACTGCTGGCCGGTGACGCCGCGGAGCAGCCATTCGAGTCCGGTCATGAAGTTCTGGCGCAAATCGCGCGGCTGCAATCGTGCGGTGGCGCCGACTTCGACAGTGGACTGGGCCGCTATCGCAGCGAAGCCAATCGTGTAGACGATCAGCACGCGCTGTGCTTCCCGGGCCGCCTCGGCGTCTACCCCGGCCCGCTCGAGGAGTAGCAGCATCTGGTCCCCGAGCCGCCAGGCGTTACGGCCGCGCGCGCCTTGCCGGGCAAGGAAGAGCGGGACAAGTTCACCGTGTCTGAGCAATGTGTCATAGGTGGACGTCATCATTGTGCTCAGTGCCTGCGTGGCATCTTCCTCAGTGGGGGAGGGTACTGCGGCGAGAACGTCGTCGAGTAACTCGTCGATGAGTGCCTGCTTGCTCGGCGTGTGGCTGTACAGGGCATTTGGTGCGACACCGAGCACGCGGGCGATCGCCCGCATGGACAGCCCTTCGTGGCCCTTTGCTTTGAGCAGCCCATGGGCGGCATCGAGGATGTCACGCAAGGTAATTCCTGCCCGTTTACCGGGCCCTCGGGGTGCCGTCACCTTGCTAACTGTACACCGTCCAGTTATATTGGACGGTGTACAGTACGTACCTTGAGAGGACCAGCATGAACCTACAGCGCGGCATCGCGGCGGGCGTCCCTTACGTGGCGAAGCCCCCTATCAGTGGGGCGGCAGAGAACGCGCCAGTGGTGTTCGGATGGCATCTCATGGACTCTCCCCGGAGTGAGGTGGCCTTCGAGGCCGCTGTCCCGATGGAGGGCCTCGACGCCTGGCGCATCTATCTGGGGCTTCCCCTATGCGGTTCCCGTATGCCAGCGGGTGGTTTCGACGAGATCATGCAACTGGGAATGGAGGACGCTGTCCTCAATCTGCACGGCCCAATCGCTGACCAGGCTGTGCGGGAGTTTGCCGATGTCTACCCACTCCTGAGGGAGAAGTTTGGTTTCGGAGACGCCGCCCTCGGCGTGATGGGCGGATCACTCGGCGCTGCGATTGCCTCCCTCATCATTGCCGAACGAGTCATGCCGGTCCGTGCCGCGGTACTCGTGTCGCCGCTCCTGCAATTGCGGGCAGTTGTCGCAGCGATGAGCCGCGTGTACGGGATCGATTACGAGTGGACGCCCGAAGCGAATCGGGTTGCGGACCGGCTCGACTTCGTCGCGCGTGCGTCTGACTTCGCTCGCGCGGGCACTCCGCCGGTCCGCGCCATCGTCGGTGCGGACGACGAAACCGACGGCTTCATCGAACCCGCCGAAAACTTCATTGGCGCAGTTCGCTCCGTTTACAACGGAACCCCCACTGACCTGCAGTTCGTCGACAATATGGCCCATGCTCTCGCCGACGAGCCGGGTTTAGAGGCAACACCGCAGCTGCCGCACGCCAGCAAAGTAGACGCTCTGACTGTGGAATGGTTCACGCAGCATCTGCGCTAGCTGAGCTCGCCCGACATGACAGTGACCGCGTCGCCACCGATCATTACCCGGCCGGGTGTCTGCAGACGCAAGTACACGTCACCTCCGCGGACAGAACACTGGCGCGCGAGAAGCTCAGATCGCTCGAGTCGCTCCGCCCAGAAGGGCGCGAGAACGGTGTGCGCGCTCCCGGTGACAGGATCTTCAGGTACCCCCACCGACGGTGCGAAGAACCGCGAAACGAAGTCGTACTGGGGTGAACCTGGAGCCGTGACGATAACCCCGCGCGCGTGAATATGCTTCAGCAGCGCGAGGTCGGGTGTGAGGTCACGCACCGTCTCCGCGTCGGGCAGTTCCGCGAGGAGGTCACCCGTTGCTCCTGACCAGACACCCACAGGTTTCACACCCAGAGCATCAGCGAGGCTTGGCGGTTCATCAGCGGGTACCGGGGCCGCGGACGGAAAATCCATCCAGTAACGGCCATCCGTGTTTGTGACGACGAGTTCTCCACTGCGAGTGAAGAATCTGAGCGGACCAACCGAGGTTTCACCGGCAAGAACGTGCGCCGTCGCGAGCGTCGCATGCCCGCAAAGGTCCACCTCTGTAGTCGGCGTGAACCATCTCAGCTCCCACCCCGCATGGTCCGCCAGGTGACGGGCGAATGCTGTTTCAGAAAGATTGAACTCCGCCGCTACCTGCTGAGCCCACGCGTCCTCGTACTTCTGGTCCATGAGGACAACGGCCGCGGGATTGCCCGCGAACGGGCGGGAGGTGAAAGCGTCGACAATCCAGAACGGTGGCATGCGACAAGCCTAACGGGGGTGATAAATGTTCGACGCGTCCGAGATATGCCGATGTGTTGGCCACGAAGCGGTTTCCCCAGCGCGGTGCCCGATTTGCGCGACGTCAGGGCATATCGCGGACGTCTTGCACCATCGTGTCGGTGGCTAGCTGCGTCGGCGGATCGCGCGTCTGATCGGCTCCGTAAACTCCCACGGTCGTAGACGTACCTGTTCGGCGGTCGCATAGAAGAGGAGCCACCCTGAGTCGCTGATGGCATTGTGCCTGCGATAGTCCCGCCTGACTGCGTCGGATCCACTGTGATGTTGGACGCTGTCGTATTCGAGGCCAATGCGGTATTCGCGCCAGCCAAGGTCAAGGAACTTGTCGCCCTCTGGTGTGTGAACTCGGACCTGAGTGTCAGGCCGCGGCAGTTCAGCATCAAGGCAGCGGAGGCGCACACGTGATTCCATCGGCGATGCAGCGCCAGGGTCGGCTATTGCGAGCAGTTCACGAACCTTCCGGGCGCCCTTTTTGCCAGCGATACGGCTCACCTGGGCGAGCAACTCCTCGAGTGTCGCAGGCGCGCTTCGGTTCCTGTGCGCACGGATTGCGCGATCGAGAATCGCAAGGCCATCGAGTCGGTCGTATTGAAGCGCGAGGTCGACAGCGGTACGGGCGGGAGAAGTCACCAAGTTGTTGCTCACGCACTGGATATCCGAACTCGAAACAATATCGCGGTGGGCTGTAAGGCCTGCGGTGGTTAGCCTGCGACCAGGAGGCATCAGGATATGGGTGCTGGAGTCATTGAAGATCGCAAATCCGTGCACTTCGGCGGCGGTCTGGTGTGTCACTATTACTTCGCGCCCAAGGTATAACGCAGCAGCGCGGATACGTACCCGTGTGGTGGGTGACGTGCCTTGCAGAGTGAAGATTCCAGGCAGAATCTTGGTCCACTTTCCCTCGCGAACCTTATTGGTGAGATAGGCGGCCGAGTGGAACCGCAGAGCCTGCTGCCGGCTAAACACCCCTTCTTGCTGTCGCCGCAACAGGTCAAGTTCTCGATGCATAGGTAGAGGATCTCGGGCAGCAGGACGGCGGACCAGGGGCAATATCCGATTCTGTGGATAACCACTGCTGGCTCGAGTTCCTGTGGACAAACGGTCCCATGCGTCCGAGATATGCCGATGTGTTGGCCACGAACCGGTTTCCCCAGCACGGTGCCCGATTTGCGCGACGTCAGGGCATATCGCGGACGTCTTGCACCATCGTGTCGGCCATGTGGTACGCACTAGGTGTGCTGAACACATGGCTGACCAAACAACTTGGCTTGGAGATTCCCATCATTGGCGCGCCCATGGGCGGGCGGGCCGGTGGCCTGCTGGCAGGGGAGGTAAGTCGCGCCGGCGGTTTGGGGATGCTGGGTGCCGCGAGATACACGACACCCGAATGGGTCGCCGCCGAGGCTGCGATTGCCCGCAGAGTTGGCGGCAGCTTCGGGGTGGGGCTTATGTCGTGGGCTCTCGACGATGATGATGCGCTGCTGACTGCCGCGCTGGCCGAGAAACCAGCCCTGGTGTCCCTCTCGTTCGGCGATCCCGCACCGTACGTCGACCGCGTAAAGGACGCGGGCGCGCTCGTCGTTTCGCAGGTCAGCACCGTCGAAGACATGGCAGTCGCCGAAGCTGCCGGTGTCGATGCGATCGTCGCGCAGGGGACAGAAGCGGGTGGTCATACCGGCCGCATCGCGACGCTGACGTTGCTGCAAGAGGTGCTGGAAGCCACGAGACTGCCGGTGCTCGCCGCAGGTGGAATCGCGACTGGGCGCGGATTGGCAGCCGTGCTCGCGGCGGGTGCACACGGCGCGTTCGTGGGTACGGCATTGCTGGCGAGTCCCGAAACGACGGGTCCGGAGTACGCAATCGGCAGGCTCCTCGCGGCGCGCAGCACGGACACCGTCTACACCGATGTTTTTGACAAGGCGCGCCATCAGCCCTGGCCTGCGCGATGGTTCGGGCGAGCGATCGTGAACAATTTGAGCGACAAGTTCGATGGTGCGGGGGCCTCAGAAGACGAGATCGCCGACGTCTACGACCCGGCTGACCCGGATTGCGGCGTCGTGTACGCGGGGCAGGCTGCGGGTCTCGTCACCGCCAGCAGACCCGTCTTCGAGGTAGTGAAAAACATCGCCCATGATGCGGAAAAGCAGTTGACTCGCGTGTGTGGCATGTGACCGGCATGACCCCCGCGGCCCGCGCCGGTTTTGTCGCAGTGACCTAGGATTCACACAGACCGAACTGCGGCAGGCCGGGCTTTTTCAGGCGGCAGGAGCCGCGTGACAAAAGGAGTTTTCATGACCGTTCCAGCCCAGGAGAAAAGTACGGGTTGGCGCCCGGGGCGCAAGATCAAGCAGCTCACCAATGCGGTTCTCAACCTCGACGAGACGCTGTCTCGTTTGGACGTCATCACTGAGCGTCTACTGCTCGTCCTGGAGAAGCTCGATACGACGCTCTCGAAGCTGGATACCAGCCTCACGACGCTGAACTCATCGCTTGATTCCCTCGATAGTTCGCTGGGGCGTCTCGATAACGTTCTCGAGAATGCGGACTGGATGCTGAGCCCAGCCCAGTCGTTGCGTAAGCCACTCAAGCGCCTGATGCCGCGCGGCAGCGCGAAGGAAGGCATTACGGCCAAGGAAGCGGCCGGGGGAGCCGATGCTGCTGAAGCAGAAGCCGCGTCGGGGAGTGAAAAGAGCAGTTCAGATAAGAAGCCGAAAAAGTAAATAAGCGAAGCACCGGACATTCTGGCCGCACCTATTTGGGTGCGGCCAGAAGCATATGGTCCCATATTTTGAGAAGAGGGACTTTTCAGGATATGAAGCAAGCCACATCACGGATGAATAACATATGCGACATCTGGGACGCAAAAATCGTGATGACCAGTAACTATGACCTCATAGGGCGGTCTTTGCTGCGATGAAGTCAATTGTTACTGGCGTCACTTAGGGGTTTTTTTCGGCGCCTCTCGTTCGTAGCGTGAAGGTCGGCAAAAGCAAATGCACCACGATTTGCTTTCAAGGCCAGCATGAACCTGCAGCCGAAATTGAGAGGACACCAACTACTTTATGCGTTTTCGCACCGTCACCAAGGCCGCACTCGCAAGTTCCGCTATCGCACTTGCCGGAGTGACTCTTGCCGCTCCCGCGAACGCTGCGACCGATGCCGAATGGGATTCGCTCGCACAGTGCGAATCCGGTGGAGACTGGTCCATTAACACCGGTAACGGGTACTACGGTGGCCTCCAGTTCTCGCAGAGCACGTGGGAAGGGTATGGCGGCACCGAGTTCGCGCCGCGCGCCGACCTCGCGACACGCGACCAGCAGATCTACGTCGCTGAGCGCACGCTCGAAGGGCAGGGCTGGGGCGCATGGCCAGCATGCTCACAGAGCCTCGGCCTCGGCAGTGGCCCGACTGATCGCCCCACTCCGGGAGCTGTGACGCCGGATCCTTCCGCTCCTGACCTTGCTGCAGCGCAGGGTGCACCTGAGGCGATCTTCGCCGAGTACGTGCCCGAACTGCCTGACACCATCGAACTGCCGGCCGGTGTCGAACTCCCAGCCGGTGTCGAGCTTCCTAACGAACTCGCAGGGCTGGGCGTGGTCTGATAGATCGCGCAGCCTCATCCTGGGCCCCGCTACTTACGCAGTAGCGGGGCCCAGTCTGTGTGCGAGGCAACTTCCCCACGACAGCCAGAGCTGTGCCAAAGTAAGCCTCACCAAACCCTCGGAGGCTGAAGAATGCGCGCGACTCAGCGAGCCATCATGTACGTCACTTTGTCCATCGCCACCCTTGCTACCGCAGTTTCCTGCGGTAGCAGCGACAGGGACGCGGGCGCCGAAACGGCACCGCTGTCTGTCGAACATCGTTTCGGCGCAGCGGAGATCATCGGGCAGCCACAGCGAGTGGTAGCACTGAGCTCACAGTGGCTCGATGCCCTGCTGGCATTGGATGTCCAGCCCGTCGCGTATCTCGAGGACCCCCTTGCTGGTGACGATGGCCTTTATGTCTGGCAGCATCCGCACATAGGCGATGCGGACGCCATCACTGCCTCCGACACGGGTTTGCCTCTTGAGCGAATCGCGGCCGCTGAACCCGATCTGATTCTGGCCGACTACAGCGCGGGGGAGCAGCAGGTCTACGACCAGCTCAATGCAATCGCTCCGACGATCGGAATGCTGGGCGATGAGCAGGTGGACCCCTGGGATAAGCAGCTTCGGGTGATCGGTGAGATTCTCGGCAAAACCGCGCAAGCCGACGAGATCATCGATCGTGTGAACAATGAGATTACGGCCATCGCGAGCGAGCTACCGGAGCTGGCCGGGAAAACTGCTGTGCTCTCGCAGTTCATGTTCGACAGCGACCAGATCGTCGCAGTAGCGGACCCTGAGGACGGCGCCAGCACGCTCTTCTACGCTCTGGGCATGGCCCTGCCCGATCACCTCGTCACCGAAGCAGCCGGGACAGGACGGCTCATCGTAAGCCCAGAGAGAGTTGACATCCTGCGCAGTGACCTTCTCATAACCTGGCCCAACGGCGGCGACCCCGAGGAGCTTATGCAGATCCCAGGGTTCAGTGATTTGCCCTCAGTCCAGGGCGGCGGATTCGCGGCCGTCGACATCGAGACCGTGATCGCCTTGAACACGCCCAGCGCACTCTCCACTGAATGGGTCCTGAGCTCGCTCCGTCCGCAACTCGAATGCGTTTCAGGACGATGCTGAATGATCAGTGGGGAGAATGGTGGGCGGGGTGGAACGCCCCTGCCTCCAACTCCTCCTCAGCTCTGATGACGTGGACCACGGCATTGATCAATGCGAGGTGGGTGAACGCTTGAGGGAAGTTCCCCAAGTGCCGTCCATTGGAAGGATCGATCTCCTCCGCATAAAGCTTTAGCGGACTCGCGTAGCTGAGGAGTTTCTCGAGTAACCGTTTCGCGCGTTCGACCTCGCCGATCTCGACGAGCGCGGATACCAGCCAGAACGAGCAGATCGTGAAGGTTCCTTCCTCACCGCTCAAGCCGTCATCGGTTTCCTCGACGCGGTATCGCAGGACGAGTCCGTCCTTGGTGAGCTCGTCCGCAACCGCGAGAACAGTGTTGCGAACACGATCGTCGGATGCGGGGAGGAAGCGCATCAGCGGAACCAGCAAGAGTGACGCGTCCAGTGCGGGGTCCCCGTAGCGCTGTGTGAACACACCACGCTCGTCGACGCCGTTCTCCAGGATGTCCTCCTTGATCTCGTCGGCGATCGCGTTCCATTCCTCTGCGTACGCGATTTCGCCGTGCATCGTCGCGAGTTTCGCACCCCGATCTAATGCGACCCAGCACACCACTTTCGATGAGGTGAAATGCTGCGGTTCACCGCGTACCTCCCAAATGCCCCGGTCGGGCTTGCGCCAGTTGGTGATTGCTTCTTCCACCTGCCGCTTGAGCAGCGGCCACAGCGATTCGGGCACTTGGTTGCGTGACCGCACGTGCAGATACACAGAGTCGAGGATGATGCCCCACACGTCGTGCTGTTTCTGGTTGTACGCGCCGTTTCCGACCCGGACTGGCCGCGCGCCTTCGTAACCGCTGAGATGGTGCAGTTCCTCCTCGATCAGTTCACGTTCGCCACCGACGCCATACATCACCTGGAGCGGCAGTGGGTCACCGGATTCGCTGACACCCATATCGGAAATGAAGGCGAAGAAATCGTTGGCTTCCCGATCGAGGCCCAGCGTGTAAAGACCCCACAGTGCGAACGTCGAGTCGCGTATCCAGGCGTAACGATAGTCCCAATTGCGTTCGCCACCAGGAGTTTCCGGGAGGGACGTAGTGGCCGCGGCGAGCAGAGCACCCGTCGGTGCGTACGTGAGGCCTTTCAGCGTCAACGCGCTCCGCTGAAGGTAGCCGCGCCACGGATGATCTGGAAACCGTCCAATAGTGATCCACTGGCGCCAGCATTCGGCGGTGTCCCACATCTTCTTCGCTGCTTCCTCGTAGGACTGCGGGGAGGGGAGATCACTCCAGGACAAGGCGACAAACACCTGGTCCCCCTCGACGAGGCGTGTGCGTGCCCGTGCTTCACGGCCCTCGATGCCTAGACGCAAATTAGTTGTCAGAGTCAAAGTTGGCTCGCCTTCCGGCGAATCAGTGCAGTAGGCGGTGGCTTGCTCGTACACCTTGCCGCTGTACTGCCACGTCGCGGCCTTCCGGTGATAGTCGAATGCGGGCTCACAACTCAGTTCGAGTTCGACGCGGCCGCTGACGCATTTCACCGTGCGCAGCAGCATGTGCTCCGCATCCCAATCGGTTGGTGTGCGGCGGTGCGTGCGTGATCGCTGATCAGTGTTGTGCCACTTTCCCATGACCAGTGCGTCGCGCACCGTCAGCCAGCCGGTTTCGGTTTGCCAAGTTGTTTCGAGAATGAGCCCACCGGGCAGATACCGGCGCGCTGCGGGCTGGTTCTGTCCGTAGGGGCCGATCCGGAAATGCCCCGCACTGCGATCCAGTATTGCGCCGAAGACGCTCGGCGAATCAGGACGGGGGAGACACATCCATTCGACCGCGCCGCTGGGAGCGATCAGGCAGGTTGTCTCACAGTCTGAGAGAAAGCCGTAGTCTCCAATCGGCGGGAAGCCCGTGTGATGCGCTCGCGGTGGCGTCGGCATGCCGGGATTCACGTGGCTTCCGTGGGGCGGTGCGTCCTCAGACAGTGACATTGCCTCATTGTGACGGGTGGGGCTTCGGTGTGCTGAGGGAAACACTCAATCCGTGGACTGTGTGGAGATCCGCGCGGGCCGGCACCGATATGGTGGGGTGGTGGATGCGATCGCGCGTTGGTGGGATGGCGTCGAGCTATGGATAGCCGGGCTGCCTTTCGTACCCCAGGTGGTCCTGGTAGTGGCGGTAATGGTGCCATTGTGCTTCGTATTCGCTACGGTGCTTGATCGAGTCATGGGGCCGCTTTTCGAACGGCTTGAGCGAACTAGGCGAGCCTCTGGTGCGCGCGGTTCCGAAACTGAAGGAGAGGTGGGCGGTGATGCCGAAGTCTAGGGTCACGCTCGCGCTCTGCGCGCTTCTGATTCTCATCGTCATCGCCTGGGCTCTATCTGTGTGGTAGGTCACCGTCTGCGTAATGCCGCTTTGACGATGTGGCGGCGCGAAAGATCGCTGCTAAGATTGTCGCCGTGGATAAGGCCGGACAGTACGAAGTGCGCCATCAGTTGGCGCTGATCGCTGTCGGTTTGCCCGCGGTCGCTGACATCATGTGTTGTCGCTAGTCAAGCCTTGCTGACGGGTGCGTGGGGTACCCGCCGAGCTGGCCGGGTGCCGTCCCCGAATTTCTGGCGGCGACAACTTTACGGGACTGCCGCAGCTGCGGCGTGCGTCCAAGTCAGCAGACGGAAGGCATCGAATATCCATGCGAATACGCTGGGCCACCTCCATTAGCAGACAGTCCGCTGGCGCGGTCGCGGCTCTGCTGGGATTGGCTCTCCTTGCCGCTGGCTGCGCGGGTGGCCCAAGCGACATTCCAGGGCAGCGCACGATCGGCGGAGACGGAACCCGCGGGACATTAGGGCTCTTCGCCTACGCGGTGCCGAAAATCGGTTTCGATGAAGTAATCCCCGAGTTCGCGGATACGCCCGAGGGGGAGGGCGTCGCGTTCCTGCAGTCCTTCGGTGCCTCCGCGGATCAGTCACGAAAAGTGGCAAACGGGGCCCCCGCTGATGTCGTCAACTTCTCGGTGGAACCCGATGTCACCCGCCTCGTCGATGCAGGTCTGGTCGCTCCCAACTGGAACGATGGGAAATCCGGTGGCATCCCTTTCGGCTCGATGGTGACGTTCGTGGTTCGTGAGGGGAACCCGCTGAATATCCAGACCTGGGAAGACCTCGTGGAACCGGGCGTCGAGGTTGTAACCCCGAACCCGTTCAGTTCAGGATCTGCCAAGTGGAACCTCCTCGCGCCGTACGCGGTCATGAGCCGTGGTGGCGAAGACCCTCAGCGGGGCCTGCAGTATGTGCGCACTCTCATTCAGGAGCACATCAAAATTCAGCCCGGGTCGAGCAGGGAAGCGACGGAGGCCTTCCTCCAGGGACGCGGCGACGTCCTCCTGACATATGAAAACGAAGCTATCTTCCTCGAACGCCTGGGAGATCCGATCGAATTTGTCACGCCAGACGAGACACTTCGTATCGAGAACCCGATGGCGATCATTGAGAACAGCCCGAACCGCGACATGGCGGAAGACTTCCTCGCTTTCCAGTTCTCGCCGGAAGGGCAGCGCACATGGGCTCGTGCGGGATTCCGGCCAGCAGACCCCGCCATTCGCGCTGAGTTCGAAAACGTCTTCCCCCAGCCAGAAACCGTATGGGGGGTGGACGACTTCGGCGGATGGAAGGTCGTCAACACAGAGCTGTTTGATCCTGACAATGGTGCGATTTCCACCCTGTACTACGAGGCGCTGAGGTAGCAGACGTGGCGATTCAGGAAACAGCAAGCCCACCGGTGCGGATGAGCCGCTTCACCGGCACTGTGGGGCCTCTCGGCATCGGAGTCGCGGTGTTGTGGCTCAGCATCATCGTTCTGTTGCCGCTCGCCGCGCTCACTGCGACGTCGTTCGAGAACGGACTCGGCGGGTTCTGGGACGCGATCACCGCTCCCGGCGCAGTCGCTGCGCTTCGGATAACCGCGTTCGTGTCGGCGGTGGTTGCCTTGATCAATGTGGTTTTCGGCACGCTGATCGCCTGGGTGCTTGTGCGCGATGACTTTCCAGGCAAGCGAATCGTCAATGCCTTGATCGATCTACCTTTCGCGCTGCCCACGATCGTCGCGAGCATTGTGCTCCTCTCGCTGTACGGCCCTGCCAGTCCGATCAACGTGCACCTCAATGCAACTCAGCCGGGCCTGATCGTTGCGCTTGCATTTGTCACGCTTCCCTTCGTCGTCCGGTCGGTGCAGCCGGTATTGATCGAACTCGAGAAAGACGTAGAGGAAGCGGCGGCCTCGCTGGGGGCGAGCAACTTCACCATTTTCTGGAGGGTTGTTCTGCCAGTTTTGTCTCCGGCGATTTTTGGTGGCGCTGGGCTTGCTTTCGCACGCGCTATCGGAGAGTTCGGCTCGATCATCTTGATCGGCGGCAATATTCGCGGCGAAACCCAGGTCGCCTCGCAGTACATTCAGCAACAACTCGAAATGGATCGGCCCGAGAACGCGGCAGCCGTATCCGTTGTCTTACTAATCATCGCGTTCATCACCCTGCTCGTGTTGCGCGTGCTTGCGCACCGTGCGGTACGGCGTGAGGAGCGTGCGGCATGATCGTGACTCGCGGCTGGCGGCTCTCGCTTCGCACCCTCGCCCTCAGTTACCTGGCGCTGCTCGTACTCGTCCCCATCGGGATGATTCTGTACCGCACATTCGAGAACGGAATCCTGGCGTTCTGGGAGTCGATCACAACGCCAGCGGCAATATCGGCGCTGAATCTGTCGCTGCTCATCGTGGTCATCGTGGTGCCGGTGAACGTGATATTCGGCATTGTGACCGCGCTCGCGCTCGCCCGCGGGCGGTTCCCCGGCCGCCGGCTGCTCGAGGCCGTAGTTGATATTCCTTTCGCCGTCTCACCAGTGGTCGTCGGCGTTGCGCTCATTACCTTGTGGGGCGCAGGCGGCTGGTTCGGCACGTTTGTGGAGAACATCGGTTTCCGTGTCATTTTCGGCATCCCGGGCATGGTCCTCGCCACTATCTTCGTGACATTGCCCTTCGTGGTTCGCGAAGTTGAGCCGGTGCTGCGTGAGATCGGCGAGGAACAAGAACAGGCTGCCGCGACGCTCGGTGCGAACTCGTGGCAGACGTTCTCCCGCATCACGTTGCCCGCGATCCGGTGGGGGCTGACCTATGGCGTGGTCCTCACGGTGGCTCGTGCACTCGGCGAGTTCGGTGCGGTGCTCTTCGTTTCTTCCGGTTTTGCGGGCGTTTCGCAGACGCTGACATTGCTCGTGCACGCGCGCTACATCGATGACCACAACACGTTCGGCGCTTACACGGCAGCGACGCTGCTCATGATGCTCGCCATCCTGACTTTGCTTCTGATGACTGTCCTCGACCGCAAGAGGAGCACAACATGATCACTGTGACTGGGGTTCGGAAGAACTACGGCGACTTCAAGGCGCTGGACAATGTCACCCTGGACATTCCGTCAGGGTCGCTCACAGCACTACTGGGTCCATCCGGATCGGGGAAGTCGACCCTGTTGCGATCGATCGCGGGCCTTGAGCATCCCGATGGTGGTGCAATCACCATCGGAGGAAACGACGTCACTGGGGTGCCACCTCAGAAGCGGGGCATCGGCTTCGTTTTCCAGCATTATGCCGCGTTCAAGCACATGACGGTCCGTGACAACATCGCGTTCGGCCTGAAGATTCGCCGCCGTCCGAAGAACGAGATTGCCGACCGCGTTGACGATCTGCTCCGGATTGTCGGGCTCGATGGTTTTCAGCGCCGGTACCCGTCACAGCTTTCAGGTGGGCAGCGGCAGCGCATGGCACTCGCGCGTGCGCTTGCTGTCGACCCGAAGGTGCTTTTGCTCGACGAACCGTTTGGTGCGCTGGACGCGAAGGTGCGTGCCGATCTGCGCGAATGGCTCCGTCGGTTGCATGACGAAGTGCACGTGACGACAGTGCTTGTCACTCACGATCAGGAAGAAGCGCTCGATGTGGCGGACCGGATCGCTGTGATGAACAAAGGTCGCATCGAACAGGTCGGGTCACCGGACGACCTTTATGAGCGGCCTGCCAACGAGTTTGTGATGTCTTTCCTGGGGCCGGTGGCGACAATCAATGGAACAATGGTGCGGCCCCACGACCTTCACCTCGACCGTGTTTACCATCCGGGTGCCATTGAAGCCGTCGTGGATCGCATTGTGCGGCTTGGATTCGAAGTGCGCGTGGAACTTGTGCCGGTGAATGGTGATCCGCGGTTGTCTGCCCAGATCACGAGGGGGGACGCAGACGATCTGAATCTTGTTCGCGGGGAGGGAATTTACGTCCGCGCAACGCACGTGCCGGGTGGCGCGCCTATTCCGGTCGCGAATGGAGTGTAAAGCGCGGTAAACGCAATCCGGGCATATCACCTACTGGCCGACCCAAATCGGACTAGGGTCGAGATTTATGGTGATAACCGCCCGTCGGGCAGGCGCCGTGCTCATCGCTGCGGCGCTCGCTCTCGCGGGATGCGCGACCCCCACGGAAGATCCGGAAGTCGAGACGGGCGAAGCCCCAGATGTTGCGGAGGCTCTGCGTGAACTTCCATCGGAGCCGGTTGATGTGCCGGGCGAGTGGTATCGCGGCGACGAATATGCCGGGCTGGGGATGGATTTCTTACCGCCGGCCGAGGGTGTGCCGTTCGCGTTTGCGCTGAATGTCGCAGCGCCACGAGAAGCAGCGCGCCCACAGGTTTGGCTTTCCGACGACGGATTTGGCTGGTTCCGGGCCGACGTGGCAGGCGACTACAACGCATCCTTCACTGGAGGGCTCGTCGGGAACCCCGACGTGAGTGGCTTGGTCGGAGTCTCCTTCGAAGACGGCGCGCTCGTGTCACGCGTGTGGCGAGCGTTCGACCGCCGTGACTGGCACGAAGTGGAACTCCCCGAGGACTTCGCACGCACTTACCGTGTGGTGACGGGCGCGGCCGCAGAGTCACGACTGTTGGTGGCGGGCACCTCGGTCGAGAAAGAGCTGGGTGTGGCGATCCTCGACGGGGACCGCACTGAATATGTGCGACTGCCCGGCATCGCGGATAGAGAACAGCGAGTCATCGTCGATATGGCAGCGCATGAGGATTCCGCAGTGATCCTCGTCCAGCGCGGCGAAGAAGGCGCCGGGGGCACTTTCGAAACATACACTTCGGACGATGCGGGAGTGACATGGAGCGGTCCTGCCGCCGTCGCGGATGACCCCGATACGTTCCTTTCAGGGATGGCGTGGACCGGCGACCGCTATGTGGTGACCGGCGGCAGCCGAGATCCCAGTACCGGTGGGCTCATTCCCGCTGCATGGTCGTCAGACGACGGAGCAGACTGGGACACCGAAGTCGTCCCGCCGCCACCCGAAGAATCCGTCTTCTATGTCGCAGAGGGCGTCGACACTGTGTTGGGGCGGCCCGCGGTGCGCGATGGTATCGCCTTCGTTGTGGCTAGCAACGACGATTCGCTGCGTGCGGGCTTCTACAACCGGAACGCGGAAGGGGATTGGGCTTTCACCGGCACCTCAGATTTGATGGACTATCCCGGTGTCGGTGGCCTGACGTTGTCCGTCAATCCAGACGAGCAGATCGCAATTCTGAGCCCGTTCGGTACCGGTCAGGCAGTCGTCGGCGTGCATGGCCGTGAAAATGCATGGCGTGAACTTGAACGTGTAGGGTCCATCGAACAGGTTGCCCAGGTGGAATCCCTGGCCACCGTTGCGGGTGCAGCCGACGCGGAACGCGCCTTCATCAAGACGTTGCGCGTGCGGTACGAGGTGGACGGCCCGAACTTCTCTGCAATTCCAGAGCGCGCCCTCTTCGAACTCACCCCGGACCGGCAGGTGAACGAAATACCCTTCGACCCTCCCGAGGTGGCCGAACTCACCGACACCGTGGTGGGGACAAGTGACCCCGGCGACACTGTGCTGCTGGGTTCCCGATTCAGTCCCTCGCGCCAGCGTGTCGAACCCCGCGGGTGGTTCCGCGGCGGACCTGACCAGCCGTGGGAACCGGCGGGCGGCTTCGGGGATGTCATCGATGCGAAGTTCAGCGCGGTGCAGCGCACAGCCGATGGGTGGGTTGCAGTCGGGGCTAGCAGGGAAGCGGCTACCGAAGACCCCGAGAACCCTGAGAACCCAGACGACACGGTCCGGCGTGCGTCACTGTGGCGCTCGGGTGACGGGCGGGGCTGGGAGGACGCCACTGCTCTTGACGAGGCGGCAGGTGAAGCTACTGGCGTGTGTACGCTTCCGGATGGCCTGCTGCTGGCTGTCGGTTACCTTCTCGACGGCGACGTGCGCGTACCCGCCGCTTGGCGCGGCACCGACGATGGCTGGGAACGAGCCACAGCGGAGATCCTCACAACCGGTACGGGAGAACTCACCGGGTGTGCGACCACGGGTGATGGGACCGTCATCGGTGCTAGCACGGGGGGCAGGAACATCGTCCTTCGCACCGAAGACGGTATCCAGTTCGAAGGCGTATTCCGCACTGAGTACGGGTCGAGCATGTTGAAGCCTGTCTCCATACCAGGCGGATTCGCGGCACCGGGCCGATTCACATCGGACAACGGCAGCGGCCCGGTCGTATGGCTATCACCGAATGGAGTGCGGTGGACACCGTGGCGGATCCCCTCCCTGACAGACGGAATCACGCGCGATGTGGCGAAGTTTGGTGACGGGATCATCGTCACCATGGACTCCGAGCTCGGAGTGCCCGTGCACGTCGTTCCACAGGTCGATCCCGCAGCCGAGTAAGCTCTTGTGCGCCCCTCAGGTGGGAACGCCGCGTTCGCCGATCTCCACGGCGGAGAGTGCGTCACCCACAAGACCTGCAGCGAGGGTGTTGCCACTCGACGGATCAATCAGCAGGAAGCTGCCGGTGTGCCGGTTGACGCGATAGTTGTCCGCGACGATCGGCTCGGCCACCCGAATGTGGATGCGCCCGATTTCGTTGAGCGAAAGAGTGCCCGGGTCAGGGTCCGCGGTCAGTTCCTGCTCATCGAACCGCTCGATGATAGAGCCAACGATCGCCTGCGTGGTTTTCGTGCCCTGTTTCAGCAGCAAACGCGCACCCGGGCGCAGCGGCTTCTCCGCCAGGACGCACACCGTCGCTTCGAAGTCATCGATCGCGTCGGGCGCATCCGAGGGGGACGCGATCACATCACCGCGAGAAATGTCGATGTCGTCAGCAAGAAGCAGAGTGACGCTCCGCCCCGCTTCAGCATGGTCGAGTTCACCATCAGCAGTGTCGATCTTCGTGACAGTGGAGCGGATACCGGCGGGAAGAACCACAATTTCATCTCCGGTGCGCACTTCACCTGCGGCGACCTGCCCCGCATAGCCCCGATAATCGGGATAGTCGGCAGTGCGGGGACGAATGACGTACTGGACCGGGAATCGCAATCCCACATTGTGCGGCTCAGCATCGACAGGCACCGCTTCGAGGTGCTCGATGAGCGATGGCCCCGTGTAATAGGGGGTTCGCTCTGAGCGGCTCGCAATGTTGTCACCGAACAGCGCGGACACCGGAATTTCCTGGACATCGTCGGGGCCCCAGCCGAGCGCGGCGGTGAGCGCGTTGAACTCATCGCAGATCTGACCGAATACTGCGGCCGGATCTTCAACAAGATCAATCTTGTTCACTGCCAGGACGAGCTTCGGCACCCCTAGCAGCGCCATCACGGCCGCGTGACGCCGCGTCTGCTCGATAACGCCCTTGCGGGCGTCGACGAGGAGGATCACGAGCTGGGCTGTCGAAGCTCCCGAGACCGTGTTCCGCGTGTACTGCACGTGCCCGGGGGTGTCTGCCAGCACGAACGAACGCTGGGGCGTCGCGAAGTAGCGGTACGCCACGTCGATCGTGATGCCCTGCTCGCGTTCGGCGCGCAAGCCATCAACGAGCAGCGACAGGTCCGGTGTGGAAAGGCCGCGGTCCACTGACGCACGGGTGACCGCGTCAATCTGATCGGCGAGAACGGATTTCGTGTCGTAGAGCAATCGGCCAACAAGGGTGGATTTACCGTCATCCACGCTGCCTGCGGTAGCCAGGCGTAAAAGGTCGCTCATGCTCAGAAATATCCCTCTCGCTTGCGGTCCTCCATGGCGGCCTCTGAAACTCGGTCGTCGCCGCGGGTAGCTCCGCGCTCGGTCAAACGTGACGCCGCGACCTCGGCGAGGATTGCGAAGTTGTCGCTAGCGTCGGACAGCACCGCACCTGTCGTGGAACCGTCACCCACCGTGCGGTAACGCACCGAACGGGTCTCGAGCGACTCGTTCTCACGCGGCCCGCCCCAGGGGCCGGGCGCAAGCCACATGCCGTCACGCTGGTAGACCTCACGGTCGTGTGCGTAGTAGATCGGGCAAAGTTCGACGTTGTCGCGGGCGATGTAGCGCCAGATGTCCAGCTCAGTCCAGTTGCTGAGCGGGAACACGCGCACATGTTCACCAGGGGAATGCCGTCCGTTGTACAGGTTCCACAGCTCGGGGCGCTGCTTCTTCGGATCCCACTGGCCGAAAGCGTTGCGGAGGCTGAAAATTCGTTCCTTCGCCCGGGAGCGTTCTTCGTCCCGGCGGCCGCCACCGAATACCGCATCGAACCGGTGCTCACTGATCGCGTCGAGGAGGGGGACCGTCTGCAATGGGTTACGGATACCGTCGGGGCGTTCTTCCAGACGGCCGTCGGCGATGTAGTCCTCAACACTCGCTACGTGCAGGCGCAGGTTGTACTTCTCGACCATGCGGTCGCGGAAGTCGAGGACCTCTTGAAAGTTGTGCCCGGTATCGACGTGCAGTACCGGGAAGGGAAGGGGAGCGGGCCAGAAGGCCTTGACCGCGAGGTGCAGGAGCACGGTGGAGTCTTTGCCGCCCGAGAACAGAATGACCGGACGCTCGAACTCGCCTGCAACCTCACGGAAGATGTGAATCGACTCGGCTTCAAGTGCGGTCAGCGTATCGAAGTTCGCCGCCATATCGACGCGAGCCTTTTCAGCAGGCTGGTGTGACACCTCATCAGGAGTCAGTGCCTCATCGGGAGGTGTGTGTGCGCCCACGGCAGGCATCACTCCGTTCTGATCTCGGCCGGTCATGCCCCATTGGGCGGTTTCGATTGTCATGTTGAGTGCAACCCACATTCAATCTTGTTTTTGCCCGCCCAGCGACCGCTGCGCGGATCTGAGCCGGGTGCTGGCTTCATGGTGCACGGCGCACACCCGATTGAGGGATACCCCTCGTCGACAAGCGGATTAACCAGAATCGAGTGCTTGTCGATGTAATTCTGCATGTCGTCGTCGGACCACGCCGCGAGCGGGTTGATCTTCACCAAACCGAACGCCTCGTCGTAAGAGATGAGCGGCGCGTTCGCCCGGGTGGGTGCCTCGACCCGCCGGATTCCGGTCACCCAGGCGTCATAACCTGCGAGGGTTTTCTTCAGCGGCGCGACTTTACGAAGCGCGCAGCAGCGGTTGGGTTCGCGGGCGAAGAGGTCTTTGCCCTCCGAAGCGTCCTGCTCAGCCACCGTCTGCTCGGGCGTGACGTTGCGGATGTTCACGCCGTACACAGCTTCGCTGGCATCGCGCATACCGAGCGTTTCCGCGAAATGGTAGCCGGTGTCGAGAAACAAGATCTCCACCCCGGGCCGGACCTGCGCTGCGAGATGAACCAGCACGGCGTCCTGCATATTCGAAGCGACAATGTAGCGGCCGCCGAAATTCTCTTCCGTCCAGCGGAGCAAATCCTCGGCGGATGCTCCGTCAAGGTCAGCGGCGCCGCGTTCGGCGATCCGCCGCAGATCCGTTTCCGTCGCGATACTCATCGTGAAACCTTTCGCTTTACCGCCGATGCACCCAGGAACTTCAGCGCAAAAACACGCCTGCATCCGCCGCATCGCCATTGACCGTGCGGCAGGGCTGTGCCGTCGGCCAGATCAGGTCGCAAATCTTCATCCGCGCAATAGGGGCAATAGAAAGGAACAGCGCGGGACACCGGAGTGTTCCCTCCGGCACCATGATTTTCCGCGCTGTGTTCTGTCATCGCTGGTCCTTGCGCCTCACCGAAGCAGTTCTTCGCCGGCTCGCACGGCCCAGTCGGCGAAGTGCTCGCCGTTCACGCGGCTGTCAGCGAAATTGCGAACGACGCGCTCTACGTAGTCACCGAGTTCTTCAGTGGTGACCTTATGGCCGCGGAGCTTGCGCCCGAAGGCTGGTTCGAGGCCGAGGTGACCGCCAAGATGCACTTGGAAGCCCTCGACGTGATTGCCGTCCTCATCCGGGACGAGCTGGCCCTTGAACCCAATGTCGGCCACCTGTGCACGGGCGCAGGAGTTAGGGCAGCCGTTGATGTTGATCGTCACCGCGGTGTCGAGCTTTTCGTTGAGATCTTTGAGGCGCCGCTCAAGCTCAGGAACAAGATCCTGCGAACGCTTGCGTGTCTCGACGAACGATAGCTTGCAGAACTCGATGCCGGTGCAGGCCATGAGGTTCCGGCGCCACAGTGACGGGCGGGCGGGGAGCCCAAGCGCATCGAGCTCAGCGATCAGCGGCTCGACCTTATCCTCGGGTACATCGACGATGATCAGCTTCTGGTACGGAGTGAGGCGGACCTTGTCCGTGCCAGCCCGCTCGGCCGCATCGGCCACAGCGAGAAGTGTGGTTCCCGACACGCGACCGGCGATGGGCGCGACTCCGACCGCGTAGTTGCCGTTTTTCAGTTTCTGCACGCCGACATGGTCACGGGGCTTTGTCAGTGGTTCAGGTGCCGGTCCATCGATCAGCTTTCGGCCCAAGTACTCGGTTTCCAGGACCTCACGGAACTTTTCAGGGCCCCAGTCCTTTACCAGGAACTTGATGCGTGCCCGGGCGCGCAGCCTGCGGTACCCGTAGTCGCGGAAGATCGAGACGATGCCTTCCCACACATCGGGCGCTTCCTCCAGAGGCACCCAAGCGCCGAGGCGCTGCCCGATCATGGGGTTGGTCGAGAGCCCGCCGCCGACCCACACGTCGAGACCGGGCCCGTGCTCTGGATGGTTCACACCGATGAATGCGCAGTCGTTCACCTCGTGAGCGACGTCCTGAAGGCCCGACATCGCTGTCTTGAACTTGCGGGGCAGGTTCGAGTACCGCGGATCACCGACGTAGCGGCGAACGATCTCCTCGATCGCCGGTGTCGGGTCCAGGACCTCATCCTCGGCCAGGCCAGCTAACGGAGAACCGAGAACGATGCGAGGTGTGTCACCGCACGCTTCCGTTGTGGTGAGGCCGCACCCTTCAACGCGGCGCCAGATTTCTGGCACGTCCTCGACCCGGATCCAGTGGCACTGGACGTTCTGGCGGTCGGACAGGTCGGCGGTGTCGCGGCCGAACTCTTTCGAAATCTGACCGATGGTCCGTAGCTGTTCGAGGTTCAGCTGCCCGCCGTCGACACGGATCCGCAGCATGAAATAGCTGTCTTCGATGATGTCGATGTTCTCATCGCCCGTCCAGCTGCCGTCATACCCCTGCTTGCGCTGGGTGTAGAGGCCGTACCAGCGAAAACGCCCGCGGAGGTCGGCTTTGTCGATGCTGTCGAAACCGCGGATCGCGTAGATGTTCTCGATACGCTGGCGAACGTTGAGGGGATTGTCATCCTTCTTCGTCTGCTCATTCGGGTTCAGCGGTTCGCGATACCCGAGTTTCCACTGGCCCTCGGCTTTGCGACGCTTCGGCCGTGCGGCCCGGGCACGGCCCCCTGCTGCGGCGCCGTTCGCTCCACCAGCCTTCGTGGCGGTCCGTGCAGGCCGCTCACGGCGCACGGGAGCCGCGGTCGGCTCAGCTGGGGAGGCAGCGTCGTGGGCTGACGACATTCAATGCTCCTGAAACAAGATCTGACGTGGACTGTCCGGTTTGCGCGAGTTCAAGCTACCTGGACGTGTGAGGCTGGCGCTTTCAGCCGAGCGGACTTCCCCGTTGAACCGGGCATGCGCAGGCAGCTACGGGCGACAGCCGCAGCTATTGACACGCTTGAAATCAATATGGCGGCGCTGCACAAGCCGCGTGCCAGCCAGCCATACCCCTGGTCCACTCACCCGTCCATTGTGCCATGGATCGGGATACGTCCCGAACGCGCAGGTAGACGCTGAAAAAGGCATGTTTTCGATACCCGGTACCGCGTATCAGCAGCGTGTCTCGTCCGATTGTGTTTCGGACCGGATGCGAGAAGCGGGCACACTGGAAGCACATGTCCAGCCCAGGAACGGAAAAAATGTCACTTCCCGCCCACGAGTTAGTCCTCCCGGCGTCGGCCATGAACACGGTGTCTGAAAGGCGATTCGGCATCTACGTGCACGTCCCGTTTTGTGCGACGCGCTGCGGCTACTGCGATTTCAACACTTACACAGCCGGGGAACTCGGCAGTTCGGCATCGCCGGAATCCTGGCTCGAGGCGTTCAAGCGAGAGACGGAACTCGCGGCGAAGATGCTGAGTGCGGCCGGAGTACCGCAGGCTGAGTCCGTCTTCGTGGGCGGTGGGACGCCGTCGTTACTGGGTGCCGCGGCTCTTGCTGACGTTATCGACACGATCTCGAACAACTTCGGCATGCGGCCGAACGCTGAGGTCACTACTGAAGCGAACCCGGAGTCCACATCGCCACAGTTCTTTCAGGCTATTCGAGAGGCAGGCTTTACCAGGGTCTCTCTGGGCATGCAGTCGGCTGCGCAGCACGTGCTGGCCGCGCTTGACCGGACCCACACCCCGGGACGCGCCATTTCCGCGGCTCGAGAAGCACGCGAGGCCGGATTTGAACACGTGAATCTCGACCTCATCTATGGAACTCCCGGCGAACGAGACAGCGACCTCGACGCGTCGCTCGACGCGGTTCTCGCAGCTGGGGCTGACCATGTTTCGGCCTACGCACTCATAGTTGAAGACGGTACGGCGCTGGCGCGCAGGATCAGAAAGGGAGAGATGCCCGCGCCTGACGATGATGTGCTGGCAGCGAGGTATGAGCTGATTGACTCGCGTCTCGCCGCAGCTGGGTTTCAGTGGTACGAAGTATCGAACTGGGCCGCGAATGAGGAGGCTATCTGCCGCCACAACGTCGGGTACTGGAACGAGTCGAACTGGTGGGGATTGGGGCCCGGAGCGCATAGTCATGTCGGGGGTGTGCGCTGGTGGAACGCCAAACATCCAGCTCGCTACGCCGATCAACTCGCTTCCGGTCTACTGCCAGTAGGAGGCGTCGAGACGCTCTCCCCGGAAGATCAGCACCTCGAGTACGTGATGCTCGCGGTGCGGATGCGGGCTGGCCTCTCGCTTCGCCGGTTGTCTCCTGCGGAGCGCGCGGCAGCAGAGAGATGCGCCGATGAGGGGCTTGCTGAGATCGCCGGGGGTAGGCTGCGGCTGACTGGCCGGGGACGTCTGCTTGCGGACGGTGTGGTGAGACAGATCGTGACCGCAGAATGAAGACGTGGCAATCTTCACTTCGCCTATGGCATAACTGCTGGTTATAGACCGGGCTAAAATGGGTCTTCGTTGCGGCATATCGATGTCGGGGAGGTGGTGAACGATGCCGAGCACGGATGACAGGCGCTTCGCGGTGTTGCAAGCCATCGTGTCGGACTACGTTTCGACGCATGAGCCGGTCGGGTCCAAGGCTCTGGTTGATCGTCACGGGCTTGGGGTGTCGAGCGCCACGGTTCGTAACGACATGGCAGTTCTCGAGGCTGAGGGCTACATTCGGCAGCCACACACGTCGTCGGGGCGGGTGCCGACCGACAAGGGATATCGGCAGTTCGTCGACCGGATAGCCGAAGTTAAGCCACTCTCGCAGGGCGAGCGGCGCGCGATCATGGAGTTTCTCGAGGGCGGAGTCGACCTCGATGACGTCTTGCGCCGCGCGGTACGGCTGCTTGCACAGCTCACCCGCCAGGTGGCAGTGCTGCAGTACCCCACCTTGACGTCATCGAAAGTGCGGCATATCGAGGTCGTGCCGCTGAATCCAGCGCGACTGCTGCTTGTGGTGATCATGGACACCGGACGCGTCGACCAGCGTCTGGTGGAACTCGGTGACGTCATCAGTGAAGAGCAGGTGAGCACACTCCGGGTGCTGCTCGGTCAAGCGCTCGAAGGTAAACATCTTTCAGCGGCCTCGGTCGCCGTCGCTGAACTTGCAAATCAGGTCGATCATGACATGCGCGACCCGGTGGTGCGGTCAGCGACCGTCCTTGTCGAGACGCTCGTTGAGCGCAGCGAGGACCGGCTGGTTCTCGGCGGTACCTCGAATCTGACCGCCAATGCTGCTGACTTTGGCGGCAGCCCTGGGGCGATGCTGCAGATTCTGGAGGCGCTCGAGGAGCAAGTAGTCGTTCTCAAACTACTCGCCGCGGCTCAGCACCCGGGAATGGTGACAGTCCGGATCGGTGAGGAAATGGAAGACGAACAGATCCGGGCGACGTCCGTCATCTCGACTGGGTATGGCGCCGCGGGCGCGACCTTCGGTGGCGTTGGCGTACTCGGCCCGACCCGTATGGACTACCCGTGGGCAATCGCCGCTGTGTCAGCGGTCGCCCGCTACGTGGGGGAGGTCCTCTCCGCGAGATGAGACGAGGTGCGTGCGCCGGCTCTGCAGCCATGCAGTATGGTGCCGGGCGTCAAGGGGAGTACCGTCAGAGGTTGGTTATCCGCCGCGCCCATTAGTGACATTTCTGGGTGGCATTCTTCGGGTCAAGTTGAGATCCGCATGATGAGGAACAGGACAGAACACAAACGTGGCACGTGACTATTACGGGACGCTCGGCGTTTCCAAGACGGCGACTGATCAGGAGATCAAGCGCGCGTACCGGAAGCTCGCACGGGAATTTCACCCCGATGTGAATCCCGACCCGGCGGCCCAGGAACGGTTCAAAGACGCGACGACGGCGTACGAGATTCTGAGCGACCCGCAGAAGCGGAAGATCGTTGACATGGGCGGGGACCCGCTCGACGGTCCAGGCGGAGGCGCCGGTGCCGGTTTCGGAGCGCAAGGCTTCGGTGGTCTCGGCGACGTATTCGAGGCATTCTTCGGCGGTGCCGGGGGAATGGGGTCACGCGGCCCCCGAAGCCGTGTCCAGCCTGGCGCTGATGCCCTCATCAAGGTTCGGCTCGACCTCGCTGAATGCGCGGAGGGTGTCACCAAGGACGTCACCGTGGACACCGCGATCTTGTGCGATACCTGCACGGGGTCCGGCGCGAATGGTGACTCGAAACCAGTGCAGTGCGACACCTGCCGCGGGGCCGGCGAAATCCAGTCAGTTCAGCGCAGTTTTCTCGGGCAGGTCATGACGACACGGCAATGCCCGACGTGCAACGGTTTCGGTCAGATCATTCCCGACCCTTGCCGGAAGTGCGCCGGCGAAGGTCGCGTGCGTGCTCGCCGCGACATCGCTGTGCGCATACCGGCAGGTGTGGCAAACGGGATGCGGGTCAGGCTCGCAAGTCAGGGCGAAGTAGGGCCTGGCGGCGGTCCCGCTGGAGACCTCTACGTCGAGGTAGTCGAGCAGCCGCACGAGGTCTTCGTGCGTGATGGCGACTCGCTGCACTGCACAGTGAAAATCCCCATGGTTGATGCTGCCCTGGGCACCACCGTCACTGTCGAGAGCCTCATCGACGGCCCGATCGAGTTGTCGGTGGAGCCAGGCACTCAGCCGGGTGCAGTTGCCACGATTCCAGGCCAGGGCATGCCGAGGCTCCGGGCGGGTACACGTGGGGACCTTTACGCACACCTCGAGGTAGTGATCCCGACGAAACTCGACGGCAAGCAGGCTGACCTTCTCGAGTCGTTCCGAAATGCACGTGGACGCGACGCAGCCGAAGTGGTGACCAGCGCATCGCACCACGGCAGCAAGATCTTCTCCAAGCTCCGGGACTTCGTGAGCGGGCGCTGACGGTGGCGGCGACGGTCTTCTATCTCGACCCATTGCCGCCCAGCGCCGGAGACCTAGCCATCCTTGACGGGCCAGAGGGCCGACATGCGGCGACGGTTCGGCGTATCAGAATCGGCGAACAGGTGGTGCTGGCTGATGGCCGCGGAGGTGTCGCCTGGGGGACTGCTGTGACCGTCGGCAAGGACACCCTTGAGGTTCGAGTCGAGCGCCGGGAATCCATTGCTGAGCCTGTCCCGCGGGTTGTGGTGGTTCAGGCGCTGCCCAAGTCGGACCGGTCCGAGCTTGCAGTCGAGTTGATGACTGAGGCGGGTGCCGACGAGATCATCCCTTGGGAGGCAGCTCGGTGCGTCGCGCGCTGGCAGGGCCCGAAGGCCCACAAGAACGTTGAACGCTGGCAACGCGTGGCTGCGAGCGCGGCGAAGCAGGCGCGGCGTGCGCATATCCCGCTGGTCCATAAACTTGCGACAAGCCGCGACGTCGCGGCTGCAATCGCTGCGACCGTTGCAGCCAGCGGAACAGCGGTAGTCCTCCACGAAGACGCGACCGAGGCGCTTGCCACTGTCGTGCACGCGGTCGGCGACGTCCGATCGATCCTGCTCATCGTGGGCCCCGAAGGCGGAGTGAGCCCCGAAGAGACGGAACAATTCACGCAAGCCGGTGCGCAGCCTGTGCGTTTGGGCCCGACAATCCTGCGCACTTCCACTGCTGCGGCGGTGACACTCGGTGCGCTGGGAGTGCTGACGGCGCGATGGGACAACACTCCGATGAGATATTGATCACCTTCTCCTCTGGACATCGGAATGGAACAGGACGAACCTGGACATACGGCGGAAGGAGAAGTGATGCAGGACAAGCACTGGTCGGTAGAGATCCTTATCGATGAGAGAAATGGGCAGACGCACGCTGAAGCCCGGCTGCATGCCGACGAAGGCTCGCGAAAGCTTGTCGCCACCGGTGTCGCCCGGAAGAATCCGGATGACCGGGACGTCCCTCTAATCGGTGACGAATTAGCCGCGGCGCGCGCGCTCGCTGATCTTTCACATCAGCTGATTGAGCAAACGGCTACGGACATCGAGTCGAGCACACACGTGCCAGCGCACGTGACGACGTAGAGGCCGAAAAAGCTCGAAGCGCTCCTGGCTTCCCTATGGGTTGACGGTTCCCGCGCGGGAACCGTCAACCCATTCCTGCTCAGTTGCCCTCCTGGCCCTAACGCCTGATCAATACCGGGGCGACGAAACGCGTTGCGCGTCCTAGACTGAGACAAGACACAAAGTCTGCAGCCACGCGGTGTGCTGCCGGATTCAGAGGAAGCAGGTCTAACTCCACTCGTGACGCCTCAGGACAACATTGGCGGTGCTGGGCCCGACGGGCCCGCTGGTGAAGAGCAGGTTCGCCCCGTAGAGCGGACGGTTCGCTCGACTATGCAGTTGCCGCCTCAATCGGTGCTACCGCTGCTCGGGTCGGCGGATGAAAATCTGAGGTTGCTGGAGAATCTTCTCGACGCAGACATCCACGTCCGCGGTAACGAGGTCACGCTGACTGGTCTGGCTTCAGATGTCGCGCTCGCTGAACGTGTGATTGGCGAACTCTTGACCATTGCGCGCCGTGATCAGCACCTCCCCACGGATGTCGTCGAGAGATCAGTGGCCATGCTCACGGACGGCACCGCCACGTCACCTGCTGAGGTGCTGAGCCTCGACATCATCTCCCGGCGCGGCAAGACCATCCGCCCGAAAACTCTCAACCAGAAAACGTATGTCGACTCGATTGATGCGGCAACGATCGTTTTCGGTATCGGTCCCGCCGGTACAGGCAAGACCTACCTCGCGATGGCGAAGGCAGTTCAAGCACTCCAAGCCAAGCAGGTCAATCGCATCATCCTCACCCGGCCAGCGGTGGAAGCCGGAGAGCGCCTCGGCTTCCTCCCGGGCACCTTGAACGAGAAGATCGACCCTTATCTGCGTCCGCTGTACGACGCACTGCACGACATGATTGATCCTGAGGCGATCCCGAAGCTCATGCAGGCGGGTGTCATCGAGGTGGCGCCACTGGCCTACATGCGTGGCCGCACGCTTAACGATGCCTTCATCATTCTCGACGAGGCCCAAAACACGACACGCGAGCAGATGAAAATGTTTCTCACTCGCTTAGGGTTCGGGTCGAAGATCGTTGTGACCGGTGACGTGACACAGGTGGACCTCCCCACGGGAACACGTTCAGGGCTGCACGTCGCGACAGAAATTCTCGCCGGCATCGAGGGAATCCATTTGATTCGCCTCACGAGTGGGGACGTGGTGCGGCATCGGTTGGTGTCGGATATCGTCGACGCTTACGAACGGTTCGAGGAAGAGGCCGATTCGGATGACGCGCGGCGCTTCGCCAACAGGGCGCAGCGGCGTGCCGAGCATCGGTTTCCTCGCAGGTGATCGCTCGCGGACAACTGAGACGGGGAAAGGTGAGCTCTCGCAGTGAGCATTGAGGTGAACAACGAGAGTGGCGTCGCGGTACCCGCGGAAGACCTCAGCGCTGTTGCACGTTACGTACTAGATCAGCTCGACGTACACGCAGCGGCGGAACTCTCGATGGTCTTCGTTGACCTCGACGCGATGTCCGAGCTTCATCAACGGTGGATGGACCTGCCTGGACCTACAGATGTGATGTCCTTCCCGATGGACGAGATGATCCCCGGGGCGCGCCCTGACGCCTCCTCGCCGGGACCGGCGATGCTGGGCGACATCGTGATCTGTCCCCAGTTCGCGGCGAAGCAGGCTAAACAGGCCGGTCACTCTGTCGATCATGAATTGGCATTGCTGACCATCCACGGCGTCCTGCACCTCCTCGGCTATGACCACGCCGAGCCCGATGAGGAGAAGGAGATGTTCGCGCTGCAGAACTCGCTCCTCAGCGACTGGTTTGAGCTGCGCCAAGCGGAGGCACGCAAAGTTGCGCAAATCGAGCGCGACCGCAGGTTGCTAGGCAAGGTCGGCCTGCTGAACGACCCCGATGAGCTCCGATAGGCATCACAGGTGACTACTGATGTGATGCTGCTCGGCGGCGTCGTCCTCCTTGTGCTTCTTGGCGGGCTCTTCGCGGCGACGGATGCTGCGCTGAACACTTTGTCGCTCGCGCGCATCGAAGAGCTTGTGCAAAGCCGCCAGGCTGGTGCGAGCGGGTTGACGCAGCTCGTGCGGAACCGGCCCCAGTACGTCAATCTGACAGTTTTGCTCCGTGTCGCGTGTGAGATAGCAGCCACAGTGCTGCTCGCCGCTTTTCTGCTCGACCAGTTCGAGACGCGGTGGGCACTGCTCCTGTGCGCGGCCATCATGGTTGTTGTCAGCTACGTGCTGATCGGTGTGGGGCCGAGGACTCTCGGACGTCAGCACGCATACTCGATTGCCATCGCGACTTCCTGGCCGCTGCGTCTGCTCGGCTCGCTGCTTGGCCCGCTGATGCGGGTGATGATCCTCCTCGGCAACGCAGTAACACCAGGAAAGGGATTCCGTAACGGACCGTTCGCGTCGGAAATCGAACTGCGCGAACTTGTCGATCTCGCGCAGGAACGCGGGGTGGTGGCAGCGGACGAGCACCGCATGATCCAGTCGGTGTTCGAACTCGGCGACACCATTGCTCGTGAAGTGATGGTTCCGCGAACTGAAATGGTGTGGATCGAAGAGGATAAGAACGCCGGGCAGGCGACAACTCTCGCGGTGCGCAGTGGCCATTCGCGAATCCCCGTGATCGGCGAGAACATTGATGACATCCGCGGCGTCGTCTATCTGAAAGACCTCGTCCGGCAGACCTACACGGCGGTCGACGGTGGCCGAAGTGTCATCGTGCGCGACCTCATGCGTCCCGCGGTGTTCGTGCCGGACACGAAGCCGCTCGACAGTCTTCTACGTGAGATGCAGCGCGACCGAAACCACCTCGTTGTGCTCGTCGACGAATACGGCGGAATCGCGGGGATCGTCACGATCGAAGACATTCTGGAAGAAATTGTCGGTGAAATCGCTGATGAGTACGACACGAATGAGCAGGCTCCGGTCGAGCCGCTTGGTGACGGTGTATACCGCGTCTCGGCGCGGCTGCCCATCGAAGACCTCGGCGAACTGTTCGGGACGCGCGTCGAAGACGATGAGGTTGAGACTGTTGGTGGTCTGATTGCGCACGTGCTGGGCCGCGTGCCACTGCCAGGCTCGACAGTGGACGTTCAGGGGCTCCACCTCACCGCTGAAGGGGGAGAGGACGTTCGCGGCCGAGTGCGTGTTCATACCGTGATCGCCCGCGAATCCATCGGCGCCAACAGTAAGCCTGAGGGTGAATCTCGGGCTGACTCAACTCAGGGAAGCAGGGAGACACGTGGTGAGTGATGTTTCGGAGGGTTCAGACGACTTCAGGTCGGGCTTTGTGTGCCTCGTCGGTCGTCCGAATACCGGGAAATCAACACTGACCAACGCGCTTGTGGGGGCAAAGGTCGCGATTACTTCATCACGGCCGCAAACCACCCGCCACACCATTCGCGGGATCATTCACCGTGAGGACGCGCAGATCATCCTCGTTGATACGCCGGGCTTGCACCGACCGCGAACCCTGCTGGGGCAGCGGCTGAATGATCTGGTGCGTGACACGTACACCGAGGTGGATGCAGTAGGGATCTGCATCCCCGCAGATGAGAAGATCGGACCGGGCGACCGCTGGATTCACGAGCAGATCGGTGCTGTTGCGCCGAAGACCACCCTGTTCGGCATAGTCACGAAGATTGACAAGGTGTCGAAGAGCAGGGTTGTCGAGCAACTGCTGGCAGTGTCGCAGCTATTAGGGCCGGAACGGGAAGTCATTCCGGTTTCCGCGACCTCAGGCGAGAACCTTGACCGTGTCGTCGCGTTGCTGCGTTCGCTCATGCCGCCCGGACCGGCGTTCTATCCAGACGGCGAGCTGACCGACGAGCCAGAGAACGTTCTGATGGCCGAACTCATTCGGGAGGCTGCGCTCGAAGGCGTTCGTGACGAACTCCCTCATTCGTTAGCGGTTGTCATCGAAGAGGTGAACGACAGCAAGACTCGTCGTGGGGATCCAATTCTGACAATCTTCGCAAATCTTTATGTCGAGCGTTCATCTCAAAAGTCCATCATCATTGGAAAGGGCGGCGCGAGACTTCGCGAAGTGGGCATAAAGGCGCGCGCCCAACTGGAGCGAATCTTCGGAACCAAAGTGTTTCTCGACCTGCACGTAAAGATTGCCAAGGATTGGCAGCGCGACCCAAAACAGCTGGGCAAGTTAGGTTTTTGAGTCGGCGGAACCAGTGGCGTGGGGGAGCTCCTGAGGTAGTTCGGTGTTGTTGAGAGCCTGTCAGCTGCCGCGGAATTAAGGGTTCATACGTGTACGACAAACATATTCATTCACGACACCCTCGCCGTTAACCTTCCGTTCGCCCAGTCGCACATTCTGTTCACCCTCCCCGGATACGTTTCGACTCGATTGGCAGACAGTGCCGCTCTGCCAGGTCGAACCTCCGAAGGAGATCACTATGCGTAATTGGCGTTCCCTGGTTGCCGTTGGCGCGACACTTCCTGTCGTCGCCTTCGCTGCCGCATGTGGTGGCGACAACGGCAACGGAGAAGGGGCCAATGGAGAAGGGGGAGCAACCGGTGGAAACGGTGGCTCACTCAGCGGGAACCTGACGGGTGCGGGCGCGACCTTCCCCAACCCCGTCTTCCAGGAATGGGCTGCAGATTTCGGCGCAGTGGAGCCCGGTGTCCGGATCAACTACCAGAGCATCGGTTCCGGTGGCGGCATCGAACAGTTCATCCGTAGCACCGTCGACTTCGGCTCATCCGAGCGTTACCTGAGCGATGAGGACCTCGAAGAGGCAGCCTCTGGCCGCGGCTGCGAAGGCGTACAGTTCCCTGTCATCTTCGGCTCGGTGGTCATCGCGTTCAACGATCCCGAACTCGACGGCATGGTCCTGACGGCCGATACCATCGCGAAGATCTACGACCGCCAGATTACCAACTTCAACGATCCTGAATTGCAGGAACTCAACCCGGATATGGACCTGCCCGACCAGGACATCATCCCGGTACACCGCTCTGACGGCTCGGGTACCACCTACGTGTTCACGCACTACCTGAGCACCGAGAACGAAGAGTGGGCAGACAAGTACGGCGAAGGCACTGAGGTCCAGTGGGCTTCCGGCACCGTCGGAGGCCAGGGGAACGAGGGCGTATCCGCGCAGGTCAACCAGAACCGTGGCGCGTTGGGATACGTCAACCAGGCGTACGCCATCGAGACGGGAATGGCTCAGGCCAGCGTCGTGAACGAAGACGGTGAGCCGATCTACCCTACGCTCGAAGCAACCACCGAGGCATCTGAGCTTGCAGAGATCCCGGACAGCTTCCAGTTCGACATCGACAACATCGGCGGCGAGGGGTACCCCATCACGGGTACCAACTGGATCTTCGCCTACGAGTGCGGCTACGACGACAACACCGCTGAGATGCTGAAGTCCTTCTGGAACTGGGTTCTTACCTCTGATGAGGCCAATGAGCTGGCTCTTGAACTGGGTTATGCGCCCATGGGAGCCGAGCTGAAGGGGCGCGTTCAGGCTCAGGTCGAGCGCATCAACTCGCAGAACTGATCGACGTGACGAGCACACGGAGTTAGCAAACGGCGCGGCCGGGTTCCTATCCGGCCGCGCCAGATGCGCTCCACAGCACTCCACAACCCGACATCAACTGGAGCAACATCACATGTCAGTTCTTTCACCACAACGTGGTCCTGACCTGAAGAACCGGAGTTCGTCGCGTTTCGCTGACCCCATGTTCCGCTGGCTCGTCACGATCGCCGGAACGACTGTCCTCATCGTTCTCGCGCTGATGGTCGTGCGGACGGTCCAGGAGGCCTGGCCGATCCTGCAGCATGAGGGATTCTTCGGTTTCCTATTTGGCACGGAGTGGCAGGCGGGCTACTCGCGCAACGAGATCACCGGCACGTACGGTGCCTGGCCGTTCATCTACGGCACGATCGTCACTGCGGTTGTCGGCATCATCATCGCGCTTCCGCTCGCCCTCGCGGTCGCGCTGTACTTGACGCAGCTGGCGCCATCCCGGCTGCGCAACCCGCTTTCTTACACCGTGGAAATGCTTGCAGCAGTGCCGAGCATCATCTTCGGCATGTGGGGGTTCTTCTGGCTGATGCCGAACGTTCTGCGGCCCTACGTTCTGGAACCACTCGAACGTACCTTCGGATGGTTCTTCCTGTTCGAGGGACCCGTGTACGGGACCAGCTACCTCAGCGCCGGCATCATTCTGGCCATCATGATCCTCCCGATCATGACAGCGATTTTCCGTGAGGTTTTCGCGGTCAACTCGATTGACCAGCAGTACGCCGCCTACGGTCTCGGGGCTACACGTTTCGAGGTGATGCGCAAAGTCATCCTGCCGTCGAGTTTCTCCGGCATCGTGGGTGGCACCATGCTGGGCCTCGGCCGCGCGCTCGGTGAAACCGTCGCGGTACTTTTCCTGGTTGGCGGAGCCCAGACTCTCAGCACCAGCCTTGCCCAGCCAGGCAACACCATGGCCGCCCACATCGCCAATACCTTCCAGGACGCATCGCCGGAAACGGTGCAGGGCCTCATGGCGATCGGCGTCGCTCTCTTCATCGTCACCATGACCATTAACGTTCTGGCGCGGCTGCTGGTGTGGCGCCTCGGCCGTATGACGGGAGATTCCGCAGTATGAGCACCCAGTTAGCCCAGTCAGCCACGCGCTCCACGCCAACCGGGCACCGCAGTCTCCGCGACCGGCAAGGCAACGCGCCGCGGCGAACCCGCATAAACTCGTTCAGCACCGGGGTTCTGGCGGTCGCGATGGCCATCGCGATGGTCCCGCTCTTCCTGATCATCGGATACGTCGCCTACCGCGGCTACGGTGTGATCGGGTGGGACTTCTTCACACAGAATGAGCCCCCATACCGCCGCGAGGGCGGCGGTTACGCAGCTGGCTTTTTCGGCACCCTCTACATCATGCTGCTCTCCATCGCGATGGCTGTGCCGCTCGGTATTGCCACAGCGATCTATCTCGTGGAATACGGCACGGGACGTTTCGCGCTCGTCATTCGATTCTTCACGGATGTCATGACAGGCATCCCATCGATCTTTGTTGGTCTTTTCGTCTATGGCCTTCTGGTATCTGGCTGGGTGACCTGGGGCTTCGGAACATTCGTCGCTGCGGTTGCCATCGCGATCATCATGTTGCCGATCGTTACCCGAGCAGCCGAGGAGATGCTCAAGCTCGTCCCCGACGAGTGGCGAAACGCCAGTTTCGGTCTCGGCGCTGGCAAAGCTCAAACGATTCTGCGCACAGTGCTGCCGGCTGCCGCTCCAGGCATCACCACGGGAGTCATGCTGGCCATTGCGCGCGGCATAGGTGAAACGGCCCCACTGATCCTGACGGCGCTCGGCGCCTCTTGGATTGTGACGTCGCTGCAGGGCGACCCTCAGGGCGCTGTGCCGCTGCAGATCTATGACGGCGCACGTCAGGCATTCGAGGCGGGAATCGAGCGTGCATTCGGCGGTGCGCTGAGCCTCTTCGGCCTCGTCCTCATCATGGTCGTCGGCGCGCGCCTCATCGGTGCTCGAGCCAACAAGCGGAAGGGATGACGAAGTGACTGCACACCTCACTGAAACCACGGCAGACCGGAGCGCTGTTGACGATCCCGTGTTCGAGATTGCCGACGCCTCGGTGACATATGGGAGCTTCGTGGCGCTGCGAAACGTCAGCTTCGACATCCCACGCAACCGGGTCACCGCGCTGATCGGCCCGTCGGGCTGTGGCAAGTCGACGCTGCTGCGCTGCCTGAACCGGATGAATGATCTGATCCCGGGCACGACGGTCGGCGGAACCATCAATTTCAACGGCGAGAACATGTACGACGATGACATCGATGCCGCCGAAGTGCGCCGCCGGATCGGCATGGTCTTCCAGCGTCCGAACCCGTTCCAGATGTCGATCTACGACAACGTTGCATTCGGCCCGCGGCTCAACGGCTACAAGGGCAACATGGACGACCTTGTCGAGCGGTCGCTGCAGCGAGCGGGACTGTGGGATGAGGTCTACAAGAAGCTGAAAGACAGCGGCACCGCGATCTCGGGCGGCCAGCAGCAGCGCTTGTGCATCGCGCGCGCAATCGCGGTCGAGCCCGAGGTACTACTCATGGATGAGCCGTGCTCTGCACTCGACCCCATTGCGACGCTCAAGATCGAGGATCTCATCCGTGAGCTCGCTGGCACGCTGACGATCGTCATCGTCACCCACAACATGCAGCAAGCGGGCCGCGTGTCCGACAAGACCGCGTTCTTCAGTGTCGAAGACGGTGACGCCGACCGTCGCCCAGGTGAGCTCGTCGAATTTGCGGACACCGAATACATCTTCACGAAAACAACGAACAAGCGGACCGAGGACTACATCAGTGGTCGATTCGGCTGACCGGAGGCCGCCGGGCGCGACGGGGTCCCCGTCGCGCTCCGGCGAGTTGCCTAACGACACTCAAGGAGGAACGCCCATGACCCACACAGTCCCGACAGACAGTACGGTCCGCACCGGTGCCGTATCGCAGGCAAGAACACCTGGCGTTCAGATCGACTTGCAGCACGCGAAGGCAGCGCGATCAGTCAGCCGCAGCGGTCCCACAATCACCTGCGATGACGTCAAGGTGTTCTACAAGAAGTTCCTCGCGGTGCGGGACGTCAACATGACGTTTAACCGCAATGAGGTGTCAGCTCTGATCGGACCGTCGGGCTGCGGTAAGTCGACCGTCCTGCGTTGCCTTAACCGGATGAACGATCTCGTTCCCGGTGCACGGGTGGAAGGGATGATCCGTTTCGAGGGCACGGACATCTACGGTGCCGGAGTAGATGTCAACGAGGTACGGCGCCGGATTGGCATGGTTTTCCAGAAGCCGAATCCGTTCCCGAAGTCGATCTACGACAACGTCGCGTACGGCCCGCGCGTAACCAAGATGCAGGTCGACAGCATGGATGACCTCGTCGAAGAGGCGCTGCGTAAAGCCGCAATCTGGGATGAGGTGAAAAGCAACCTGAAGGGGAGTGCGCTTGCCCTTTCTGGCGGTCAGCAGCAGCGGCTCTGCATCGCTCGTGCGATCGCGACCAAGCCTGAAGTGATCCTGATGGATGAGCCGTGTTCCGCGCTTGACCCGATTGCGACGCTCAAGATCGAAGATCTGATGGATTCCCTCGCGCAGGAGTTCACGATCATCATCGTCACACACAACATGCAGCAAGCTGCGCGTGTTTCGCAGCGCACCGCGTTCTTCACCGCGGAGGCCGACGAGCACGGCGATCGCACGGGGAGACTAGTCGAGTTCGACGACACCGCGAAGATGTTCAGCAATCCAGCCGACGAGCGCACTGAAGCGTACATTTCCGGCCGCTTCGGCTGAGTTGCAGACAGTTATCCGTGCGAGGTCAAGGATCGGGGTATCGGCAGTGGGCAGGCAATGGTAGCGAACATGGACATGCGTGTCGCGAATGCAAGATCGGGGGACAGCCGCGGGACGGCCCGTGTAAGGCCCTTCATTCTTGTCGTGGATGATGATCGTCAACTCGTCGACGAACTCATTGTTGGGCTCAGCAGTTGCGGGTTTGATATTCACGTCTGTCCTGACCCTGCTGAGGCGCTCTTGCTCGTCGGGCGTCTCCAGCCCGATGTCGTGATCGCCGCGAACGTGGGCGGACGGATCGGCACGATCGAGTTTTTGTCGATCGTCCGTGCCTCCGAACCTGATCTGCCGATCTTTGCGGGAGTGGATGCGGACTCTGGCGTTTTCGCAGCGCGTGCGGCCGCAAAGGCGAACATCGTCATTCCGCGCCCGTACAGGCTGCGTGAATTGCCTGCGCTTTTGCAGTCCTATGTCCAGGCGGGGAGCCCATGGCAGCCGCGACCGGAGGCCCTGAGCCTCGGCCGGCTGCGGGTGGACGCAGTTACTCCGCAGATGTGGCTAGATGGCGAGTGCACACGTCTGCCGCCGCGGGAGTTCGCACTGCTCCGATATTTCGCCGAGCATGAAGGCACGGTTGTCAGCAGGCAGGAACTGATCGACGCGGCCTGGCATGGCTCGGCGACGCACAGCAATACACTGACAGTTCATATCGCGCGGTTGCGGCGGCGTCTCGGGGACGATGAGGCGAATCCGCAGTGGATACGAGCGATACGCGGGTTCGGATACCAGTTCTGTGCGCCCAGCGCTTGACGGAACACCCCCGCGCGGAGTCCGCAAACTGTCAGAGGTCAGTGAGAGACTGTACGGGTGAGGTTGTACCGGGATTGCGCGGTGGTGCTGCGCCAGCACAAGCTGGGCGAGGCTGACCGTATCCTGACGCTCTTGACCCGCGACCACGGCATCGTGCGTGCTGTCGCGAAGGGTATAAGGCGCACCAGGTCGAAGTTTGGTGCACGACTTGAGCCCTTCAACCATGTTGACGTGCTGCTTCATCCTGGCCGAAACCTCGACATTGTCACTCAGGTCCATGCAGTGAATACGTTCGCGTCCGACATCGCCTGCGACTACGGGCGCTATACGACGGGCTGCGCGATTCTCGAGACCGCAGAGCGTCTCGCTGGGGAGGAACACGCACCGGTTCCGCGTCTCTACCAGCTGACGGTCGGTGCACTGCGCGCGGTCGGGCAGGGGCAGCGGGAAACGGGCTTGGTGCTTGATGCGTTTCTGCTGCGCGCGATGGGGCTTGCAGGCTGGGCTCCCGCGCTGCGGGACTGTGCACGCTGTGGCGCGCCCGGGCCGCATCGTGCTTTTCATGTTGCAGCGGGGGGTTCAGTGTGTGTTCATTGCCGCCCGCCGGGCGCGGCGACGCCTTCAGCCGGGGTTCTCGACCTCATGGACGCCTTGGTGACAGGGGAATGGGGTTACGCCGAGCAGACAGTCTCGCAGGTGCGTGGCCAGGCAAGTGGCCTCACTGCAGCACACCTTCAATGGCACCTCGAGCGGCAGCTTCGCACACTCCCGCTGATTGAGCGATCCCGCCCTCATGCGCAGGCCGGAGTCGTGCAAGATGAAGGGTGTGACACAGCGACATTACCGACGGAGCCCCTGGCGAGCGGGATCTAGCAGCGCAGAGGCAGCCGCGCGTTCGGTGCGTCCGCCTGACCCGCACCCATCCGGCGCCAAACCGCCCAAGCTGCCGCGAGAATTCGTGCCGGAGCATGTCGCCCTCGTCATGGACGGCAACGGCCGCTGGGCCGAGGAGCGGGGCTTGCCGCGCACCGAAGGACACAAGCAAGGTGAAGCCGTCCTCATGGACACTGTCTGCGGTTGCATCGAGATGGGGGTTTCGTGGCTATCTGCCTACGCCTTCTCCACAGAGAACTGGCGTCGCAGCCCAGAAGAAGTCCGCTTCCTCATGGGATTCAACCGCGATGTGATCCGTCGGCGCCGCGACGAAATGAACGAGATGGGCGTACGCGTCCGATGGGCAGGCCGGCGTCCGCGGCTGTGGCGCAGCGTCATACGCGAACTCGAGATCGCCGAAGAACTGACGAAACACAACACGGTCATGACCCTGACGATGTGCGTCAACTACGGGGGCCGCGCTGAGATCGTCGACGCCACGCGGGAGATCGCACGCAAGGCAGCGGCGGGGGAAATCAACCCCGAGCGGATTACCGAAGCGATGTTCGCGCGGCATCTCGACGAGCCGGACATGCCCGATGTCGACCTGTTCCTCCGCCCCTCGGGCGAACTGCGCACTTCGAACTTCCTGCTGTGGCAGTCGGCATACGCAGAGTTCGTCTTTCAGGAGAAACTTTTCCCTGACTTCGACCGGCGCGATCTATGGGACGCATGTGTGGAATACGCGAAGCGGGACCGCCGGTACGGAGGTGTGAGGCCTTAAACGCTCTCTGAGCGCTGGCAGTCTCGGCAGATTCCGAAAACCTCGACGATATGACTGATGTCGGTGAAACCGTTCTCTGAGGCGATCGAATGAGACCACCGCTCAACCTCGTCGCCCTTGATTTCGACGGTGAATCCGCAGTCCCGGCACACCAAGTGGTGATGGTGGCCCGACGAGCATCTGCGGTACACGGCTTCGCCGTTGTCAGTACGAAGCACATCGACAGCGCCGGTCTCTGCCAGTGACTGCAGCGTGCGATACACCGTTGTCAGCCCGATGCCTTCGCCGCGGCGGCGCAGCTCATCGTGTATGTCCTGGGCGGAACGGAACTCTTCGACGTCGTTTAGCAGCGCTGTCACGGCAGAGCGCTGCCGGGTTGAGCGGACTCCGATCGCCGGTGAGGGACGCTTGCGTTGAGATCCTGCGGGCGCGGACATACTTATTCCTCCTCGGCGTGTGCGACGGCGTCGGCAACGATGTGGGCAAGGTGATCGTCCACGAGGCTATAGAGCACCTCGCGTCCCGCCCTTTCCCCGTGGACGACACCAGCGGACTTCAGAACCCGAAGGTGCTGACTGATCAGCGGCTGCGTAACCCCCAGGGCATCGACGAGCTCATGTACGCAGCGCTCGGACTCGCGCAATTGCAGCACGATCGCGATCCGGACTGGCGCGGCAAGGGCGCGCAGCAGCTCGCCCGCAGCGATCAGGGATCGCTGCGGTGGCATCGGCGCGGGCGGAATTGCCCGGTCTCTGTGGTCGGGGCGTGCTGACTGCACATGCAGCGGCTCAGCGGTGGGGTCACCGGATGTTACGCCAGGGGTGTTCAGAACGGCGCTCTCCTTGTCGAAAATGGAAACAATATCCATTGTTGTATGCATTGATGCGCATGTCAACGATGAGGGTGGCGTGTTGCTCAGCCGGTGCGGCCAGGCGCCGGTTTACCGTACGCGCGTGAGTCCGCCTACACTGACTTCGGCTGGGAACCCAGAATTACCTAATCGACGAGATGGAGTGCTCCTTCAGTGGCAGGCAAGTCCAACCGCATCGACACGGTCGTCAACCTCTGCAAGCGCCGCGGGCTAGTTTTCCCGTGCGGCGAAATCTATGGTGGCACGCGCTCCGCCTGGGACTATGGTCCGCTGGGTGTCGAGCTGAAAGACAACATCAAGAAGCAGTGGTGGCGCAACATGGTCACCAGCCGCGACGATGTCGTCGGACTGGACTCGTCCGTCATCCTCCCGCGTCAGGTCTGGGAAGCGTCCGGCCACGTCGAAGTCTTCACCGACCCTCTTGTCGAATCCCTCTACACCCACAAGCGGTATCGCGCCGACCACCTTCTCGAAGCGTACGAGGCGAAGCACGGCAAGCCGCCCGCCAATGGGCTCGCGGACATCTCTGATCCCGACACCGGGCAGCCGGGCAACTGGACGGAACCGCGCGCATTCTCCGGACTAATGAAGACTTTCCTTGGGCCGGTGGACGACGAAGAGGGTCTGCACTACCTGCGGCCTGAGACGGCCCAGGGCATCTTCGTGAACTTCGCGAACGTCATGACCACCGCGCGCAAGAAGCCACCCTTCGGCATCGGCCAGATCGGCAAGAGCTTCCGCAACGAGATCACCCCCGGCAACTTCATCTTCCGGACTCGCGAATTCGAGCAGATGGAAATGGAGTTCTTCGTCGAGCCGGGCACGGACGAAGATTGGCACCAGTACTGGATTGACTACCGCTTCTCTTGGTACACCGAACTCGGTATCAACCCCGATAACCTGCGGTTGTTCGAGCACCCGAAGGATAAGCTGTCGCACTACTCGAAGCGCACCGTCGACATCGAGTACATGTTCGGCTTCCACGGCAGCGGCTGGGGTGAACTCGAGGGTGTTGCAAACCGCACCGACTTCGACCTCTCTACGCATGCCAAGCATTCCGGCGTCGAGCTGTCCTACTACGACCAGACGACCGGCAGCCGCTATACGCCGTACGTTATCGAGCCCGCAGCGGGCCTCACGAGATCACTCATGGCGTTCCTGGTGGACGCGTACTCAGAGGATGAGGCGCCGAACGCGAAGGGCGGCGTCGACACGCGTGTCGTCTTGCGTCTCGACCGGCGGCTTGCACCCGTCAAGGCGGCGGTGCTGCCACTGAGCCGGAATGCCGACCTCACACCGAAGGCGAAAGATCTCGCGGCGCGTCTGCGGCAGCATTGGAACGTCGAGTTCGACGACGCAGGCGCAATCGGCCGCCGCTATCGGCGCCAGGACGAAATCGGTACCCCGTTCTGCATCACCGTCGACTTCGACACTCTCGATGACCACGCCGTGACGGTCCGCGAACGTGATTCGATGAGCCAGGAACGCATCGCCATCGACCAGGTAGAGGGATACCTCGCAAAACACCTGATCGGCGTTTAAGGCTCTGGTCCACCGCACACCGCGAGTAGGGACCACACACCGCCAGCAAAGGGTGTGTGGCCGGGACTCGCGGTGTTTGGCCTTTTTTGGGCGCCTTCAGAAGCGTCCGCCGCCGCCTCGCCGGCCTGAGCTGCGGGGCCCGCCAAAGGAACGCGACCGGACGGTCGACGATCGGCGGGCGCTGGATGACCGGCCAGTGCTGAAGCCACCTGTCGATCCGCGGCGTGTTGTACCAAAACCGCTGCTCCGATGGCGCGAACCACTGCCACTGCGCATTGCGTCCATCAGGATACCGCCGAGCATCCCGCCAACCACGACGTTGGTCATCGACCCAGGGCCACCGCCCGTCTGCCCCACGTTCGCAAAGTTGGTGCGCTGCTGCGATTCCCAGGACGACACCTCACTGCGCGCATAGGAGAGCGCTTGCTGTGCGAGTTTCACTGCCGCACGAGCGTGCTCGAGTGCGGTAACCGGGTCAGAGGTAGCGATGTGGCGCGCATACCCAGCGTGGCGTTCCGCTTCCGACAACCTCGTGCGCGGCTCCGCTCCGATGGCGCCGCGCCGAGTCGAGATGAAGTCACGCGCTGCCGTGATGTGAGCATCAGCGGCGGATAGGTCGTTCGCCAGCGTCCGCCGAGCGTGCTGTTCGCGTTCGGACGCTTCTTGCGCCCTCGCTAGCAGCTCATCGAGTGCAGCGTCCGCTTCGACGATGTGATGGAAACTCCCAAGAGGATCAGATTCCCGGGCGTCACGCGCCTTCACCAATGCCTCCTCGGCCGCAGCGCGCGCAGCGTTAAGTTCGGAACCGCCTGCATTGGCGAGCTGGCGGGCACGCTCAATGTCCTTTTCAAGGTCGGCCATTGCCGCTGGGAGGCGCGTGATGGCTGACCGAATATCGGTTTCCGCGTGTGCAACACCTTCGACTAGCTCACGTGCCTGACTGACCGCAGCCTCCGCAGCACGCAGAGACGCGATCACATTGGCGGAGTCACCGCGGCTGAGCGCGCGACGCGCCTCGGATATCGTTTCCTCAGCCAGAGTGACGTGATCTTTTGCAAGCGACGGGTTCTTTTCGATCGCGCCAAGCACCGACGGTGCGAACTGTGCGCGAAGTGACTCGAGCGCGCGCTCCGCTTCCGGAATGCGTACCGTCACGGCGACTACGTCCTGAGTGAGTGAATCGAGGCGCTCGGGAGCGGAGATGAGCAGGTTGCGCTTCGCGTCGAATGCCTCAACTTGTGCGTCGAGATCTCTGTCGGCCGTCGCGCAGGTCGCTATGAGATCGACAAGCATCTGATGGCGCTGCGGCGGCGTTTCTGGGATCGCGTCATCGAGACGTTGACGAATCTCGAACGCACGGCCAAGGGCTCGTTTCGCACTGGTCAGAGCCTGCGTGAACTGGGAAACCGAGCTATCTCCGAATTCGTCCCGGGCGCGCGCAAGTTCTTCTTCGCTGGTACGTATCGCATCATCGGTCTCAACCAGCATCGCCTTCGATTTTGTGTCCAGCGCTGACGCAGGCACCTGAGCGAGCGCGGCACGGTCCGTGAGGTCGATGCTGTCGAGTGACGCGACATTGCGAGCATGAATTCGCGTTGCGCGGCGTTTAGAGCGCACCACGAGGAAAACGATGAAGCCCGCGATTCCGCCCAGAACAATCAACACTGGCACCGGGCTCGACGTTGACGGTGCGGCAGCGCGCGCAAGACCGTTGGCAGCGCCGATCGCCGCGTCAGCCCACAGGTCATCCGACAGCGCGGGCTCAATATCGTCCCGCAGGATTGCGCGTTCCTCCGAACCTGAAATGGCTGTCATCGAATCCGGCAGATTGAGGAAGTATTGCCGGTCGGTTACTGCGACAGCGAGAAGGACGTCGTTGTCGCCGAAACCACTGATGGCGGACGTGGCGTCGGTCCACGTCTGGCCATCAAAACCCATGAAGGTATCCGTGTACACCACCCAGAGGCGGATTCGCCGATCGTCGTAAAGCTCATCGAACTCAGGGCGAATCCGTTCCATGTCGCCGGCCGATAGCGCTCCGACGTTGTCAACGATGCGATCATCAAGGCGCAGGGGTGGCTCTGCGACCGAGGTAGCGGGAACTCCCAGGAACAGCGCGGCAAGCATGAACATAACTGCGGCGAAGGCGGTGCGACCCGGTCGCCTGCCCATCGTTCGCCTATCTGATCCACCAGGGTGCATGCTCCGAATCTAGCGGAGTCATGGAGGCCAGGCATTGAGGGCAGTGGTCGAACTGCTGGCACACTGGTACAGGGCGCAAGGCCTTGCGCCCGAGTAAAGCCGGGAGATGGGGGAATGTGTGGTCGCGGTGGTCGGGCGCTGGGTGAGCCGTTTGCTCATCGGTGTGGTCCTGATAGCTATCGTGCTCGTCGCTGGTACCGCCGCGCGAGTGTGGCAGGTCGCGCGAGTGAACGACTACTCACCCGTCGACGCCATTGCGGTTCTTGGGGCGGCGCAGTACAACGGTGTCCCGTCTGATGTGTTCAGATCTCGGCTTGATCAGGCGGCAGCGCTCTATGAAGAGGGCGTCGCTCCACTGATAGTGACTGTGGGCGGCAAGCAGGTGGGTGACGTGTTCACTGAGGCCGCCGCTGGCAAGTCGTATCTGGAGTCCACGGGTATCCCAGCCGCTGATGTGCTCGCTGTCGAAGAGGGCGCTGACACGCTGGAAAGCGTGCGTGCCATTTCGCGCGAACTCAGCGGCCTCGGGCTTTCCTCTGTCGTGATCACCACGGATCCGTGGCATTCACTGCGCACCCGCGTGATGGCTAACGACGCGGGATTGCAGGCGACGACGGCCCCTTCGCGTTCCGGGCCTGCGGTGCTGACCAGAGAGTCGCAATTCCGTGGAATCGCGCGTGAGACCGCGGCTCTGCTTTACTACCAATTCACCCACTCATCGAACGAACTACGGAACGTACCTGGCCTCTGACTCATAGAAGCGAACGCACATGATTGAGCGCGGCTCTCTTTACACCGACCACGACGCGGAGCGGCGTGTGCCCGAAGGGGGCAAAAACTCCCTCCTGGAAGGAGCTTCGTCACAGCACCGGAGCTCCTACAGCCGGGACCGCGCCCGCGTCCTGCATTCTGCTGCGTTTCGCCGCCTCGCCGACAAAACACAGGTTGTCGGGCCGCAGGAAGGCGATACGCCGCGTACGCGACTCACCCATTCGCTTGAGGTCGCGCAGATCGGCCGCGGAATTGCCGACGGGCTGGGCTGCGATCCTGACCTGGTCGACCTCGCCGGGCTCGCACACGATATCGGGCACCCGCCTTACGGACACAACGGAGAACGGGCCCTCAATGAGGTTGCGGCCGAGTGCGGCGGCTTCGAAGGAAACGCGCAGAACCTGCGGATCTTAACCAGGCTGGAACCCAAGCTTCTCGACCCGGCCGGCGAGAGCGTAGGTCTCAATCTCACACGCGCGGCGCTCGACGCGGCCACGAAATACCCCTGGACGCGCCCGGCTCCAGGTTCCAAGTTCGGCGCCTACGACGATGATGCCCATGTTCTGGCTTGGCTCCGGCACGGTGCACCCGGCAAACAGAAGTGCCTTGAAGCGCAAATCATGGACTGGGCCGACGATGTCGCGTACTCGGTTCATGACGTCGAGGACGGTGTGATCGAAGGCCGGCTCGACCTGAGAGCGCTCGCTGACCCAGCGGAACAGCGCGAACTCGCCGCGGTGGGGCACCGGGAGTTCAAAGACATCGACGACGCGATCCTGATCGAGGCGGCCCAGCGTTTGTCCGCGCTGCCGGTGGTCAAGGCGGTTGGGACTTTCGATGGCACGCTTGACAGTTCTGTCGCACTCAAAAGACTTACCAGTGAGCTGGTGGGCCGATTCGCCTCGGCCGCGATCGCTGCTACACGCGCTTCATGCGGCGCGGTGCGGGTCGCACGCTACGACTGCGATCTCCACATCCCGCAGATAGTCGAATCTGAGGTTGCGATCCTCAAAACAATCGCACTTAGATTCGTTTTCTCGGACCCCGCGCACCGCTCGAAGCAGGAAAGGGAGCGTGACCGAATCCACCGAGTCGCGCAATATCTGCTGCACACATCACCAGGTGAGCTTGATGCGATCTTCGTGCCATTCTGGGAGCAGGCACAGTCAGATGCCCAGCGCACCCGCGTCGTGGTCGATCAGATCGCGTCATACACCGAGAGTCGCCTCGAACGACTCGACCGCGCGAGCAGGGGAGCACAGGCAGCCTGGGGCTGAAGGCTCCTAGACGTCGTAGACTCGTCGCGTGGCTGGCCGTATTCCTGAACGAGACATCGCGGCAATCCGCGACCGCGTACCCATCGATGAACTCGTAGGTGAGTATGTTTCGCTTCGCCGCGCCGGAACGTCGATGAAGGGGCTGTGTCCCTTCCACGACGAAAAGACTCCCTCCTTCCATGTGCGGCCGAGCCACGGGCACTTCCACTGTTTCGGCTGTGGCGAGGGTGGCGACGTCTACAGCTTCCTGCAAAAGATCGAGCACATCAGTTTCGCTGAAGCGGTGGAACAGCTCGCAGACCGCTCCGGATACCGCATCACCTATGAAGGCGGCGGTACATCCGTACAGCGGGATCGCGGAACCCGCACACGGCTTGTTGCTGCTAACGCTGCCGCCCAGCAGTTCTACGCGCGCCAGCTCTCCACCCCTGAAGCGGAGGTGGCGCGCCAGTACCTCAAGGAACGCCATTTCGATGGTGCGGCCGCGGTCCAGTTCGGTTGCGGCTACGCGCCCAGTGGGTGGGACAGCCTGACCAAGCACCTGTTGACACAGGGCTTCGAATTCAAAGAACTCGAAGCAGCAGGACTGTCGAAGCAGGGCAAACGCGGCCCCATCGATCGCTTTCACCGGCGGCTGTTGTGGCCGATCCGGAACCTGTCCGGCGATGTGATTGGTTTCGGTGCGCGACGGTTGTTCGACGACGACGTTCAGCAGGCCAAGTACCTGAACACACCCGAGACCGTGCTCTACAAAAAATCGCAGGTGCTGTTCGGCCTTGATCTCGCCAAGCGTGAAATAGCGAAGTCGCACCAGGTCGTGATCGTCGAGGGTTACACCGACGTGATGGCGATGCATCTCGCAGGCGTGACGACCGCAGTGGCTGCGTGCGGTACGGCTTTTGGTGACGAGCACGTCGGGCTCCTGCGCCGGTTGCTCATGGACGACAGTTACTTCCGCGGGGAAGTGATCTTCACATTCGACGGGGACGAAGCAGGCCAGAAGGCAGCGCTCAAAGCGTTCGAGGGTGATCAGAAAGTCGCAGGCAAGACTTTCGTCGCGGTCGCGCCTGCGGGGATGGACCCCTGCGATCTGCGGGTGGAGCGCGGAGATGCGGCGGTGCGCGACCTGGTAGCGCGCCGGAGTCCGCTCTTCGCCTTCGTGGTTCGCTCGATACTTGGGGAGCATGACCTCGAGACCTCGGAGGGAAGGGTTGAGGCGCTGCGGCGGGCTGTGCCCGTGGTAGCCAAGATCAAGGACACTGCCCTGCGTGATGATTACGCAAAGCAACTCGCCGACTGGGTCGGCTGGGAGAAGGAAGCGCAGGTACGGCAGCGGGTCCGGGAGTACGCGCAGCAACACAGCGGTGGTGCGGCGCAGGGGCCGGCGCAAGCCAAGCGCAACGGCAAGAGCGGCGCGGCAGCCCGGCCCGATCCACGTGACCCCTCGGTCTGGCCGGAGCGCGAGGCGCTCAAGGCAGGGCTCCAATACCCAGGTATCGCCGGTACGGTGTTCGATTCGCTGCCAGACGAATCGTTCCGGCACCCGGCATATCTCCGTATCCGCCGAGCCATGGCCGACGCTGGAGGTACTGGCAGCGGGCACGGCGGCGCATCGTGGATTGAGCTGGTAATGCGGGAACTCGACGATGACGGTCCGCTCAGATCGCTCGTGTCGGAACTCGCGGTGGAATCCATGCCGGTGGAGGAAGCCAGTGTGCCGCGGTATATCGGCGGTGTGCTCGCGCGCTTGCAGGAAGTATGGGTGGGGCGTCAGGTCGCTGACCTTAAGTCCAGGCTGCAGCGAATGTCGCCGAGCGAAGATCCCGCCGAGTACCACGCGCTGTTCGGCGATCTAGTTGCGCTGGAAGAGTACAGGCGCAGTCTGCTGCACAAGGCGGTTGGCGACGGGGCAGAGGGCGGACTCGTCTAGCAGGCGTTAGCGCCGCGCCCCGTTGACGTTCGCCTGGCCGCGTGCCGCCTCATGCGGCGCATAAACCGATGTGCTGTCGTCGATATCAGCGATCCGCTCGAGCCTCGGTGTGGTGCTCAGTGCATCGGAGAGCTTCTGGCGACCAACTTCGATCGCTTTCTTCGTGGCCGGACTGGTCGCGACGGTACGGGCCGTCCGGCTGATCTGTTCGAAACGTTCACGTCCCGCGCGGGTACCCAGAACGTACCCGGCAGCGACGCCGACTAACAGACCAATCATGAGCGAAAGCCTCCCCGGCTCGAATCCTCGGGACCAACGGTTGATGCATGTTCCATCTTGCCTCAGGTTGCCGCGCAGCGCGCTAGTGACACAGCACTTGGTGCTTCCTCTCGATTTGGCAAAAGTGGGGGAGGATGCGCTAAAGTCGGCAAGGCCCGTTCGCGGGCCAGGGCATTCCTCCGTAGCTCAATTGGCAGAGCATCCGACTGTTAATCGGACGGTTGCTGGTTCGAGTCCAGCCGGAGGAGCCATAACAGGCCCTCCACCCTGCGGCGGAGGGCCTTAATGCTGTGTATGGTAGTTCTGCCCAGGGGCGGTAGCTCAGTCGGTTAGAGCCGCGGACTCATAATCCGCTGGTCGCGGGTTCGAGCCCCGCCCGCCCCACTCAATAAGTGCAGGTAGAAGCCCTAATATCGCGCTAACTCAGGCATCCGAACCGGTCTCAGTGTCACGAGTTGTCACAACTCGACCAAAACTACTTGCAGCGGCCTTCAGAGCGTCATCTTGCGAATGCGCGTAGGTCGCCATCGTGAACGCAGCCGACGCATGACCGAGCCACGCCGCAATGACCGCGATCGGTACACCGCGAAGATGCATCAGCGTCGCGCATGAGTGCCTGGCGTCATGCAGCCGCACGGCAGGGATGCCGAGAACCTTCAACAGTTTCTCCCACCGGGACGTGATCGCGTCAGGGTGCAACGGCTGCCCAAGCTGGTCGCTGGCAACGTATTCGCCGCTCCCGTACGTCGACCCTGCGATCATGCGATCTTCGAGTTGCCGCTTCCGTGCCGCCCTCAAAACCTCTATGACGTCAGCAGGCATGGGCAGTGTCCGGCGTGATCGTTTCGACTTTGGAGTACCGACAAGTACTTCACGTTCAACGACAACTTTTGTCTCATCGATAGTCACTGCCCCGGCCTTCAAATCGACCTTCGACCAGCGGAGGCCCGCGATCTCACCACGCCGCAACCCGTACAGCGCGAGCGCCCACAGGTGCCGATCTTCACACTCGTGATCGAGAATGCGGAACATCTGGCCTTCGGTCAACGTCTTCATCTCGGTGCGGCCCGACTGGTCGACACGCTCGACTAGCGCGGCGACGTTGCGCGCTACGTTGCCCTGCTGTACCTCAGACTCCAGAGCGGACGTCAGGATGGACAGCATGTAGTTCACGGATCGGGGAGACCAGGCCGAGCGGCCTTCAACCTCGCCAGCGCGAAGCCGTCTCACTAGGTCGTCAAGGTTTGCCTTCGACAGCCTTTGAACCTCGACGTTGCCGAGTTCGTCGGTGACGGCTGACAGCTTCGACTGATGCCCGCGCAGCGTCGACGCCTTCAGATTGTGCTTACTCGCTAACCACTCATCAATGGCCTGTCGCACAGTCCGCTTACTGCGCGACACATAGGTTCCCGCCGCAACCGCAGCTTGTGTTGAAGCTAGGTAATCTCGGGCGTCCTTCTCTGTCGTGAAGCGCTTGCGTGTCTGCTTCCGTCTGCCCTCGTCATTGGTCCCCGTATCAACTGTCACCTGATAACGAGGTACTTTCTTGCTAGTGCGTCGATCGGTGACCGTGATCTTGCGTATTTGTGGTGGCAACTGCTGCCTAGCCATGACGATGCCTCCGCTCGGGGCGATGGGTGCCCTCATCGGCAACCAACTCGAAGAACTCGAGTTGCAGGTTGCGCAGGCCATCCCGCAATTCTCTTAGGCGCTCTACTGAAAGTTCCCCGACGTCGGCAACGTCTTCTTCAGGCAACTGGTTCTTCACGTCGATTAGGTGGTCAATGTCCTCCTGAAGGTGTCGAATTCGTGTCGTGAAGCCAACTCGGCTGAAGTCTGCCGAATCGGCCTTGATCTTCCTGAAAGTGTCGTGGATGTCCGCAAATCCATCGGTTAGTTGAGTTTCAGTGAGCCACGCATCAGCCATTAGTCGGAAGCTCTTCGACTTGTGTAGCCATTCGGCAGCAATCAGCGGCGCGGCGCGGTAGTTGAGGTAAACCGCCACTTCTCTCTGGTTGGGAGGGTAGAGCAACTCCGCTGGACTTGTTTCTAGAGCCCACGCGAGGCGGACTAGGACCGCGAGTTTAGGTAGTTCCGTAATTCGACCGGTGCCAGACTCGATGTTCGCGATAATTCCGCGATCGATGCACGCGTGGTCTGCCAAGGCCCGCTGTGACAAACCGGCGCGTTTACGTGCTCGGCGTAGCCCTTCCGCGAGTTGTTCTAGGGCGTTTCTCTCCCAGTCGGCCCAAACCTGCTCTGGTGGTTGCATTACAGCACCATATCAGGGCAGTGTCCGTGATTGGTTGCGGCTATCCAGCACCATGCGCTACTGTCGCTGGTGCAGCACCGATCTAGGTACAGTCGTGATAATCAAGGTGCTGTGACAGCACCAAAAGGAGTGGAAATGAAGACCTACACGCACTTGCTTGCAGTGCCCGAAGCTTGCGCCGCGCTAGGCGGGATCAGCCGCAGTCATCTGTATGTCCTGATGTCTGAGGGAGAACTTTCCTCGATAAAGATTGGACGACGGCGGTTCATACCTTCCGATGCCCTCACCGAATGGATCGAACGACAGGGCGAAACACGGTGACCGGCGGCGATCAACGTCAGCTGGCCGACGCCATCAAGAACCACGATTCCTGGTGGTGGAATACCGCCCGCCACGCCCTTGAGCACCTCGCCGCGCAGGGCAGGCCGTTTGAGACGTTCGACCTCACCGAGCATGGCACACCCGACCCAGACCACCCGGGCCGTTGGGGTGCTTTGTTCGCGGTCGCTGCCCGTGACGGCGTTATCGAATGCGTCGGCTACAGCGTGTCTAGACGCCCGTCCCGCTCGCACGGACTGACTCGGCTTTGGCGCGGCTGCCGCACCAACCGATGACCCAGCCACATCACACGCGAAGGAGCAAGTAAATGAGCAACATTCAACTGCCCGCTGAGATTCTTGACGAACTCACCCCCGGGGACATGACCGAAATCATGGACCTCGCCGACGCTGTTCGGACCGAGCACAGCACAGACGACGAAGCTGCCCGAGCTTTACTCATCCACGCGAAAGAACGCGTTTTCATCAACAGGGCCACGAAGAACGTGCCCACCCCGCGCAATGTTGTTGATGTTGGTGAATGGGGCGCTGAGTTCGACGGCAACGTGTATCGCAACGTCACGATTCTCAGCACCCCAGAGAGGCGCGATCTGTGGGCAACCTACGCCGGTATCCAATACGCGCCTAGCGGCGAGATCACCGATTGTGCATTCGTTGCCGAGTACGCGGAAGTCACCGACCCAGCGGAGCTTGAGCAGTTCGCCGCCGACCTCATCGACCTTGCCCGCCGTGCTCGTGAGTGGAGCCCCGAATGGTGACCGTACAGGCCCACATTTTCGAGGTAGCGACAATCGCGAGCCGTGTCGTCGATTCAGCGAGGGGAGCGCTTTGAATGACCTCCGGTAACAGAAGCGACGCCCCAGGACCGGCCCCCAGGGCGCACGCTCACATCACACACCCGCACATCACCACGGGTCACGCTCATCGTAACAACACGATTCCGTGGCAAGGGGGCGAAGCCCCCGCGGCAGCACCAGTCAACGTGCCCCGCGCCGGTACGAGAGCGTGGCGTGAACTCGACGACGACGATCCCCGGAAGTGGTCGGCAGGCAGCCGCAGCGAAGCCGATGCCGGTCTAGTGGCGTTCACCTGGGGGCAAATAGCGCACGAGATCGCAGAACGACGAAGGAGGGCCGCGTGACCAGCACGCCACGCGAGAGACCGCAAGTCCCTGCGTACGACGAACGCATCCTCCACGGCATCCTCGGTGAAATCACCCGCTCCGCATTACCCGCTACCGAAGCCGACCCCATCGGCATCTACACGTCACTGCTCTGCCAGGTCGGTGTGGTAGTCGGCCCCAGCACCTGGCTGCGCATCGGCTACGAGCGGCATCCCCTCCTGATCTGGCCTTTGCTGTTTGGGCGCACCGGATCAGGGCGCAAAGGTTCCGCAACCAACGTCGCTGCCCGCTACGTCGAGACCGCGTTCCCGCTCGAACTGCCCGCGCTGACCGAATCTGGGCTCTCATCCGGGGAGGGAGTCATAGAACGTATCCGCGACACCCTCGACGAGAACGATCCGGGCGGCACGGAAGACAAACGGCTGTACGTCCTCGAACCGGAATTCGCCTCCGTCATGGCCCGCGCCAAGCGGGAAGGATCGACGCTCGCGCAGATACTCCGTCAGGCATGGGACGGGGGCCGACTATCCACACTCAACCGGAAGAAATCCAAAGCCTCAACAAGCCACGTCGGGATCATTGGGCATATCACCCCCCGCGAGTTCCGTCTGAGGCTGGCTGACTCCGACATGGCCGGGGGAACCTACAACCGGTACTTGCCGGTCTACATCGAACGGTCGAAGAAACTCGCCTTCCCACCGTGGCCCGACACTGCCCGCATCAATGACCTTGCCGGCAGTCTCTCTGAGGCTGTGTGCGAGGCACGCAACCTCGGGGGTATCAGCGTCGCGACCGGTGACCCAGCAACGCGTCGGCTCTGGGAAGAGCTCTACGACGAGTTCACCGGCATCGCCGACGTTGAAGGTGACGGCGCGTGGATTGAGTTCACGGAACGAGCGGCCCCTTACTGCCTTCGTATTGCCGCGCTGTACGCCGCGTTAGAGGGCGGCAGTCAGATACTCGAACCCCACCTGACCGCCGCGGCGGCGCTGGTCCGGTTCTCGATCGAGTCAGCGAAGTACGTGCTCGCTGGTATGGCCGTCGATCCCCGTCTGGACCGCATCAACCGGGCCTTAGCCGATGCCGGTCATGAGGGGCTATCACGGAGCGACATTTCCGCTTTGTTCTCACGCCACCTGAAGGCAGACGTGCTCGACGAACTGCTGAACGATCTTGTGGAGGCAGGAACAGTTGAAATGTTCCGTTTGTCGACTGGCCGTGGCCGCCCTTCTGCGTGGTACCGAGCCACCAACGGCGGCGTGCGCGACAGCGAATTAAGCGAAGAAAGCGAACTAAACCCCTCCCCGAACCCCACCGGAGCGACTTCTTTCGCATATTTCGCTTCTTTCGCTAACTCGCAGACCCCTGTTAACGAGACAGCCCCCGCCCGCCGATCCGGCTGCGCCACGTGCGGCAAGGACCTCACCGACGCGTTTGAGGCATGGCACACCAACGGCGAGTTATGCGGCAAGTGCATCGACAACGACCCCGAGCAATGCCGCCACGGCAAACCCCGCGCTAAGAAGTGCGGGCAGTGCATCGCCGAGAAACTCAACCACCAGTCCCTCGCCTGACCATAAGGACAGCGTCCATGATCCCCGACACCACCGACTCGATCGCGATATTCCGAAGTGAGAAACAGCCCAGATTTGTAAAGAAGGTCATCGCATGGAGCAGCGAAGGCGAGCCTCTTGTGTTCAGTGACCGAGCTAAGTACCTCATACCAGCGACTGACGTTGACGGATTCTTCGGCATCGAGACGTCCGGTGAACACCCCGGACTCACCGTCATCTCAGCGATCCCAGCCCCGGGATGGAACATCCGGTGGCCCGCCGGTACCGAAGGCGGACAACCCGTTACTTCCCCGCTAGTCGGGTGGGGCGTCATGGGCGACGGCAGTGTGCTGCCGCTTGATACCGACTCAACGGGCAACGTCGAAGCGATCGACTGGCGACAGGACGTGCACATCTTCCATGACAGCGAAGCCTCTCAGTGACAGCGAAGCACATGCCCGAATCAGCGGCCTTGCCCATTCCCACCGGAGCGACTTCTTTCGCATATTTCGCTTCCTTCGCTAACGCGCAAGCCTTCGTGGCTCGCAACGGCTCGACGAGGAGCAGCCAGTGACCGTATACCAACAGCCCGTATGCACCGAGTGCCGCACGCAACGAGTCGTCGTCATCCATTCCCGCCGCGGCGTCCTGTGCCTCGCCTGCTTCACCCAGCCCAAGCGGCCCCGAAGGAAAGGACGGTCCCGCCGTGCCCAATGAGAAACTGCACCGCTGCACCGACCCGTCGTGCTGCTGGCGCTGGCGCGAACACACCCCGCCCGAACGCCGCCGCTGCCCGATCCACGACCCGCACCCCACACCCCCCGCGTACGTGTCCCGCACTGACCGCGCTAACCAAGCCCTCGGGGGTGAGTCATGAGGCTGTGGCGGGGAACAGGGAAGCAGCCACCCAAACCGGACCTGCCCGCCGTGCTCGCGAACCTCATCGACCGTCGCCTCACCGATGCCCGCTGCGCAGGCAAGGCGCCCTTGTTCGACTCCCTGATAGATGACGAGCCCGAACCGCAGCGCCGAGCACGGCTGCAATGGGCGGCAAGCGAATGCAGCACGTGCCCCGTGCTGGCTGCGTGTGACCAGGTGGCCAGTGAACTCCCCGACGGCGAAAAGACGGGGATATGGGCAGGCCGAAACTACGAACGGCCACCAGGGCGCCCGAAGACGGAACCAGCAGCATGACCCCTGACGAACGAACCGCCCTCAACAGCATCACCGTTGAATACCTCGGCAAGAAGCTCGACGACTGCACCATGCCTCAGATTCTCGATGCCGTTGAACTGCAAAAGATCGATGTCCACTTGCTTCGGGCATACACGGAATGGCTGAAACCCCTAGCGGACATCTACGACAGCGAACTAGCCAGCGCGCTGACTCAACTCGAAAACCTAGCCAACCGCGGCACAGCATGAAACGACTACCCCGGCGCTTGCACTGGACCGTTCACCCCGCACATCAACGCGGCGTCCTCCTCCGAATCGGCGAAACCGCCTACGTACTCACAGCCGGGGAAGCACACGCACTCGCCGACCGCCTCAACGACGTACTCGAAGGAACCGAGACGCCATGAAACCACCCCGCACCCCTGCGCGGAAACCTCGAACCGTCGCCGACAAATTCGGGGAAGCACTCATGCTCGCCATGCAGAGAAAAAAGCCATGCCCGCGGCGCGCATAGAACACGCCGTGATCGTCACCGGCCACGACCTCAACACCCTGCGCTACGCCATCGAAGTCGCCATACGTGCCCGCAAACGCAACGGACTACCCGCATCACCCACGCTGACCAGGCTCCTTCACCTCACGTCAGGACACACGGACGACCGAAAACCACCAGGCGACGAAACTACCCCTCATGACCCGATCCCACTCGCTGCCGCGGCTGAACAGCTTGGCGTCAGCGCTCGCCACGCCCGCCGCCTCGCACCACGAATCGGGGGCCGCAAGGTCAAGGGCCGATGGACCGTCGATAGGCACGCACTTGCCGAACACCTCGAAGGACGAACATGACCGATGAGCACCGCCGAGCCGCAGCCGACTACCTCGCCGCCCTCGACCCCGACGAACGCGAACAATTCCTACGCGAATCGCTCGACAGCGACTACCGGCGCAACCTCGAAGCCGTCCGGTCACTGTTCCCCCAAGAACACCAAACCGAACCCGATGCCCTAAGCACTACTGAGGGCAATCACGCACCCCGCGAAGGCAACAACCCGCCACCGCCCACAGACACAGGGGAAACAGCGTTCATCAGACAACTCTTCAACGACGAACCCACAACGTGGAGTTGAGATGCAGAATCTCCCCCCGAAGCTGCAGCACGACGCCGAACGCTTAATCCGCGCACTCTCCACCGTCGCCGGCGACGAAGACCGCGTCCTCGAAGTACTCAAGCAGCACGCCCACGGAACAAGCATCGAACGAACCAAAACCGTCGCCGCCGCCGCACTCGCCATCACCTTCGCCGAGTGCATCACCAACCCCGTCAGCCTCAACCGCAGCAGCCCCGCACCCATCACGATCCCCAAGGAGCAGTAATGGACCTCAACGCAATCGCCGCCAGCACCGCCTACAACTTCGCCACCCGCTACGCCGAACAACACGGATACAAAATCCCCAGCGCCCTCACCGCAGCAATGACCCAACTCGACGAACTCGACAAAGCCGCACTCCCAGCGATCGACAAGACCGAACTGTCCGCAGCCCTCGCCGCCGCTTTCCTCGAACAGCGCGACCCCCTCACCGACACCCTCGTGCAACGCGCAACACTCAGAGAAAGCCTGAAAGCGCTCAACTGGTCGGCGCTGCTCCAACAACACGCCGAACAGCAGCGCGTAATAGTCCTACGCAAACACCTGCCCACACTCATCAAGGTATGGACCAAAGCAGTAGCCGACGCTGACCGCACCATCAACACCGCCCGCGACACGATCCCCGGCCTCAACCTCAGCGACGCCAACCAAATCCACCAGCTGCAACCCTCACAAATGTCCACGTGGGGAGAAGCGAAAGCCGCAGCCGAACGCGCATCCAAAATCACCGAGACATGGAGCATGTGCGCACTCGCCACCAACACCGTCCGCATCACACCCGGGACACACGCACTCATCATCGCCGACCTCACAGCAAGCCAGCTCGAACAACTCGGCCCCAACCCGAAAGCCGAGAACGTCATCCACGCCGGACACACCCTCGAACTCGCCACCCTCGACGACTACCAGCAGCGAGTAGAAGCTATCCGGCAACAGCAGACCACGCGCCGCGAACGCGAAACACACAACGCCAACAACGCGATCCGCAGCACCACACTCGGCATCGCCAACGACCTCACACCCACCAACTAGCTACGGAAAACCCGCGCTGGGCACGTGCACGGCACCGAGTCACACCCACCCAGGGGGAGGCAAGCACCCCCCGACCCCACCGATTCGCCCCCCACGGCATCAAAGAACTTGAAGAAGCATTGCGATCCATCGACCCAACACACCCGCTACTCAACGTGATCGCAGTCGCATGAAGAGGTAGGGGAGGGTACCGTCGAGGGCCTTTTCTCCGCCCCTCACGGCATAGGCGAGTCCTCCCCCTGAACTCCCCCCTCCCCCCTGGGGAGGTTCCCGTGACCTGCGTTATTTCGCCGTTTACGGCATAGGCGAGCAACCCCTATTCGTTTTTTCCAAGGGGGCCGTCGTGGACCTCAGGGCCATCGTTCACCGCCCCCTTGTTGTTTCCTCCCAGGGCCTGTGGCTCAAGGACAGAGCAGCGCGAAAGTCCACAGGGGTTTGGGTTGGTGCTACAGGGGGCCGTGGGGGGTGATGTGATATTCAGGTATTTTTGGCCCCTGGTGGCTGGGCACCCGAGTCTCTTTGACTGTCCGCCATCCGCCGAGTGGTAATGGCTTGCAGCGACGCGGGACAAATTTCTGAGCGTTATACCAGAGTCGTAGACGGTAGAAGTTGTGCCAGTACCAGTTCTCTGCCTGCATTGTGCCGTCAATTCTGCTGCGCATCGCCTCTGACCGCAGTCCTTCGAGGTGGGGAGCGAGCCAGGTAACCATGTACCAAGCGTTTTCGTAGTCTGATTTGACCAGGCGCACCTCCCATTGCCAGGGGGCACTATGGCAGTCATATCTGACCGCTTTGAACACGGGTGTTTGGAGAGTGCCAATGTAGACGCTTAGGTCATGCCAGACTCCAGGGCCATCGGCTCGCAGACGAAGCGTGGCGGATTTACGTTCAACCGGCTGACCGCTTGCATTGGGTGTCACATATGACGTGCCGATGTTCAATGTCACAGACAGCCCATGTCCGCCCCCCTTTGTGCGGGCGAGCCGATGGTCACGGTGCGCGATGACGAGAGCTACCAATGCCACGACCAGCGCGACCAGACTGACTAGAACCTCCATACGGGAACCTTATTGCGCACGGGGCGCAGTCGGCGTCTTTCCTGCCTTGGTGTCACGAGGATGTCACAACTCAACTCGGACGCTCACGGAATCCGACAGACGGGCACGGACTGTCTATGCAGCTAAACCCAACAAAGTCAGGCATCCACGTACACGCCTGAACAGTGTGTTGCGGACTCATAATCCGCTGGTCGCGGGTTCGAGCCCCGCCCGCCCCACTCAAGCTCCTCACTCGCCATGCTGGCGGCGGACGATTTCGGTGATCCAAGTCGGCGCGTACGGTGACGTGCAGTTCGGGGGCGTCGGGTAGTCCTTGAGAACCTCAAGGCGCTCGCCGATGCTGATTGCGCGGTCGCGGTGCTCGGCATGGTCGATGCCGATCTGGGCCAGGCAGTGATTCATTGCCCACTGCAAGCGATCGGGAGCGTCCTTCATCTCCGCCTCGATGGTGTCGAGCAGCCCCGGAAGGTTGAGACCTTCGGGTTTCTTCGCCACCCGTTCGGTGGTCAGCGCCCATCCCGCACTTGCGACGATCGGATCGGGGTCAGCGCACCAGGTCTGGCGCAGGGCTTCGACATGAGGGTTCTTCTTCACGACGTAGTTGACGAGCCAGTCCTGAACCTTGGGTAGCCGTGCTTGACGAAGCATCGTGTCTAACGCGTCCCGGTCGAATGCTTTGGGGCGGCAGATCAGGATCGCCAGCAGCCTTGCCGCGGTGTCGCCGGTCTCCCAAAGCTCTTGTGAAAGTTCCTGCTGGGTCTTGAGCTGCTTGGCGAGCGCGCGCAGTTTGGTGAGGTTCACGCCGTGATCGTCACCGTGCCTTTCGTTCACCGCGCGGACCTTCGGGTCCTCAAGCGCAGCCAACTCGGCCATCACCTCGGCCACCATCACCTGAGCCACCTCAACCTCCGTCCGCCGCGTGTGAGGGTCAGCCTACGACGAAGGTTCGGCGCCGATGCGCACTCGTGCTGAGAAGTGCACCAAAAACTCGCGCGATGACATCCGTTTCTCTGCACGAGTGGTGGGGGCAATGCCGATTCCACTCGCTTATTGTCGTCTTAAGTTCTCCCCCTACACTCGCGGCCGATGACTTCAGACAAGACGAGTAGCTTAGAGTTCGTTGACGACAAGACCGACAGTGAAGTGGAGGCACGGACGCCACAAAGTCCGCCTAAATCCACTTCCGGCGGGGGAACTGCGACGGGAGCGGGCGCTGTAGTCAGCGTGGGCCTTGGGCTGGCCTCCGTCGTCGGTACCCCACTCGCCGACATGATGCGGTCCCGGCAGGATCTGCTAGGTCAGATCGACGCGGCGACCGGTGTCGCGGGGGACGAGATCGACGCCATTTACGGAGCCCCGTGGAATATGACGGCGCTCGTGAATGGTGCGTTCGCGCTGGTTGCCGCGCTCGTCGGTGCAGTTCTGGTGGGCATGCTGGCCGCGCGCAAGGATGAGCGCACGTGGGTGCGGGCGCTGGCCTGGGCTGGTGTCGCACTCGGCGTGATCGGCCTGCTGATCGCAGGCGGCATGTACTTCGACCTCTTCGCCCCACAGCCAGAGTTGCCTCTCATGCCAGCGAACCCCATGGGCGGCTAGGCTTCACTCTGTGCAATCTCTGGAGAAGCTCGGTTCGTGGCCCGTCTCGCACGTCTCGGCAGCGGTAGTTTCGCCGCAGGGGACGCTGGCGAGTACGGGGCCTACGGACCGGCTCTTCGCGCTTGCCTCGGTAACGAAACTCCTCGTCGCCTACGGCGCACTGATCGCCGTCGAGGAAGGGGCGATCGGGCTCGATGATGAGGCCGGACCAGAAGGCTCGACAGTGCGCCATTTACTTGCCCATGCCTCCGGCCTGGCATTTGGCGAAAAGCGCACTCAAGCGAAACTTGCGACAAAGCGAATTTACTCGAGTTCCGGTTTCGAGGTTCTCGCGGAACTAATTGAATCGAAGACCAGTATTGAATTTCCCGAATATCTGCGTCTGGGCGTGTTCGAACCGCTGGGAATGGAATCAACTGCACTGGACGGTCCTGCAGGGCATGGGGCGGTCTCGACGGTTGACGACTTGGCGCGGTTCGCGGAGGAGTTACTCGAACCGAGGTTCCTCGCGTCCGAAACACTGAGTGCGGCAACGGCTGTGCAGTTTCCAGATCTGGACGGCATCGTGCCGGGGTACGGGATGCAACGTCCGAATGATTGGGGTCTCGGTTTCGAGATTCGTGGCAACAAATCGCCGCACTGGACTGGATCGGAAAACTCTGCTGAGACGTTCGGTCATTTCGGTCAATCAGGAACATTTCTTTGGGTGGACCCGGCGGTGCGAGTCGCGACCGTTGTTCTGACCGACCGCGACTTCGGCGACTGGGCAAAGCCTTTATGGCCTGAACTGAGTGACGATATCCTCAGTGAAATCTCAGACTTGTAACGAATTTTCATCGAAAGACTAGCGCGATTCGCAAAGTCACGGCAGACTATCTTGCATCAGCAAGCACTTCGCTAACAGCTGTCACATGGCAGGGGCGAAGGGCGAGCGGGTACCACCGGCTGGACTGAGGACCGTTTGGGGAAGACGTTCCTCGTCTGTTCCAGATAACCGGAGGTGCTTAAGTGTCGGGTTTGTGTCAGGTATCTGACGCGACGACAGGTGTCGTGTACTTGCACGCATCACCTAACGCTGTCTGCGCGCATGTGGACTGGGTGGTTGCGGCGACGCTTGGTTGTCGCGCGCGCGTGCGCTGGTCACCGCAACCAGTGGCGGATGGCAATATGCGCGCCACGATCAACTGGGTGGGTCCCGTGGGGACCGGAGGGCGGCTGGCCAACGCGCTCGCCGCGTGGCCGGGGCTGCGTTTCGAGGTCACTGAAGACCCCAGCGAAGGTGTCGATGGCGAACGTTTCTGCCACACACCGGAACTCGGGCTCTGGCGCGGGACGATGAGCGCCAATGGTGACACCCTGATCGGTGAAATGCGGCTGAAGGCACTTCTGGCGGCACGCCCAGAAGATCTGGCGACTGTCCTGCACAACGAACTGGGGAGTGCGTGGGATGACGATCTGGAGCCGTACCGCGCGGTCGGGGAGGGAGCCGAGGTTACCTGGGTGACGCGACGCGTGGGCTGAGAGGCTCGATCACAGCGGAATATTCTTGTGGTTGCCCCGGCGGGCAGGAGCCTCGGCTATTGCCTGGGCGATCCGGCTGCGGGTTTCGCTGGGGTCGATGATTTCGTCCACGACGCCGATATCCATAGCCCGGCCGACACCACCGGCGATACGCTCGTGCTCGTCAGCGAGCCGTTCGTGCAGCGCTTCGCGCTCTTCGTCGGTCCCCGCGGCGGCAAGGGCGCGCTTGTGCAGGATGCCGACGGCCGCTTTCGCCCCCATGACAGCAACTTCGCTGTCCGGCCAGGCGAACACCTTCGTCGCACCAAGCGCACGGGAGTTCATTGCAATGTATGCGCCCCCGTACGCCTTCCGCACTACAAGGGTGACGCGAGGAACCACGGACTCCGCGAATGAATGAAGGAGTTTCGCGCCGCGGCGCACCACACCTTCCCACTCCTGGCTGACGCCAGGGAGGTAGCCCGGCACGTCGACCAGCACGACCATGGGGACGCCGAAAGCGTCGCACATGCGCACGAATCGGGAGGCTTTCTCCGCGCTCTCCGAGTTGAGACAGCCGCCCATACGTAGCGGGTTGTTCGCGAGTACACCGACCGTGCGGCCGGCCAGGCGACCAAAACCGACGACAATATTCGGTGCCCACTTGGCCTGCAACTCGATGAACGTCGACAACTCCGTTCCCTCGAGTCCGGTGTCCACGCTGTCGAGCAACTGCCGGATGACGGGATGAATGTCGTACGCGCGACGGTTCGATTCGGGGAGTAAAGCTTTGAGGTCAGAGTCCTCGTGCTTGGCAGCAGCGAGGTCGAATTCGCCCTGGTCGGCGAGCAGGGAAACGAGGCTGCGAGCCTGGGCCATCGCGTCAGTTTCGTCGGCCGCAGCTATGTGCGCGACACCCGACTTCCGCGTGTGAGTCTCGGGACCGCCGAGCGAAGCCATATCGACTTGCTCGCCCGTCACCGAACGGACAACGTCGGGTCCGGTGACGAAGACCCTGCTATCCGGGGCCATGATGACGACGTCCGTAAGGGCCGGGCCGTAAGCTGCGCCACCGGCTGCAGGTCCGAGGACCACGGAGATCTGGGGGACAGTGCCGGAAGCGCGCACCATTGCTTCGAAGACGCGTCCGACTGCGTGAAGCGCCTCAACCCCTTCGGCTAGGCGTGCACCGCCGGAGTGCCATAGCCCAACGACCGGCAGTTTTTCGGAAATTGCGGCGTCGATAGCCGAGACGATGTGGGCACAGCCGTCGATACCCATCGCGCCGCCCATGATCGTGCCGTCGGTGCAATAGGCAATTGCGCGGACACCATCGACGAGTCCCACTGCTGCGAGCACGCCGGAGTTGTCGCGGGGGTGAAGGAGGCTGACCGAACCCGGATCGAAGAACCGTTCTAGCCGGTCCAAAGGATCTCGAGGGTCCGGTGTCGTGTCGCGAGATGTCCTCGGCGCCAAGACGGTCATCGCTCCTCCAAATCCCAGTCCGTGCGAACTGCTCTATCGGTATATGTCTGGTGTGTCTCGTTATCTGTTACCGGTTGACCGCGCTTTGTGCCCCAAAGTGATGAAGCACAAAGCGCAGCTAAGCGTGCCGTCAGGGGCGGGCAAAGACGAGCGAGACGTTATGGCCGCCGAATCCGAACGAGTTCTTGATTGCGACATCGAACTGGCCGTGACGCGGTTCGCCCGCGACGACGTCGAGATCGATCTCGGAATCCAGGTTCTCGAGGTTGAGAGTCGGGGGGATTACCCCTTCTTTCAAGCTCAAGATGGTGATGATCGATTCCAGCGCACCCACCGCACCGATGGAGTGGCCGAGTGCTGACTTGGCGGCATATACAGCGGGATGCCTGCCAATAGCGGCGTTGATGGCGCGTGACTCGGCGATATCGCCGACGCTAGTCGCCGTCGCATGTGCGTTGACATGGCTTACCTCTGATGGAGTGACGCCAGCCGACGCCATTGCCTTTCTCATGGAACGTGCGGCGCCCGTGCCATCAGGTTCGGGAGCGACGATGTGGAACCCATCGGACGTGATTCCAGCGCCCAGCACACGACCAAGAATCGTAGCGCCGCGAGCCCGGGCGAAGTCCTCGCGTTCAAGAACGAGGATGGCTCCGGCCTCACCGAAAACGAAGCCGTCCCGGTCCTTGTCGAACGGCCGTGACGCGCCTTGCGGGTCATCATTGCGAGTGCTCATCGCACGCATCATCGAGAACCCGGCGATCGCCATGGGGTCCAGGAATGACTCGACCCCTCCGGCAACGACGACGTCCGCGTCACCGAGAACGATCATTCGCCAGGCCTGCGCGATAGCCTCGCTGCCCGAGGCGCATGCCGAGACCGGAGTGTGTACGCCAGCGCGCGCACCGATCTCGAGCCCCACCGTTGCGGCGGGGCCGTTGGGCATCATCATGGGTACGGCCATGGGAGAAACCTTGCGGGCACCTCCGTCCCGCAGTGCGAAGTTAGATCGCACCAAGGTATCGACACCGCCGATGCCGGTACCGATCACGACACCGAGGCGTTCCTTCTCAACTTCAGGTGCCCCGGCCTCGCTCCACGCTTTGCGGCCTTCGACAAGTGCGAGCTGCTCGACAAAGTCGTTGCGGCGCGCTTCCACCTTGGTGAGGGACTCCGAGGGCTGAACTTTGAGGCGCCCACCGATCCGGACGGGCATGCCGAGCTCTTCAAGCCACGGATCGGTGAGCGCTACAATTCCGCTCTCTCCCGCGAGCAAGCCTTTCCAGGTGCGCTCGATGTCACCGGCGATCGACGTGGTTGCCGACATAGCAGTGACAACGACACCGGGCCGATTTGGCCCGGTCTTAATGGACATCTCTGGGGAGGACGTAGCGGGATTAGTCACAGTCAGCTCTCGCTTGCACCCTTGAGAGCTTCAGTGTTGACACCCTCAACACCCTCAGCCTCGAGCTTCTGGATGTAATTGACGGCGTCGCCCACGGTACGGAGCGATGCGAGGTCCTCATCTGGGATCTTGATGCCGTACTTGTCTTCTGTCTGTACGGCGATCTCCACCATCGACAGGGAGTCGATATCAAGGTCGTCAACGAAGGACTTCTCGATCGTCACTTCACTCGGCTCGATGCCGGTGACTTCTTCGATGATCTCTGCGAGACCGGCGACGATATCTTCCTGGGTTGCGGCCATGGAGAATGGCTCCCTTCTTCTGTTCCCATACTTTGGGCTTTGAGGTGTGTGTTACTAGTGGTGCGGCTGTCAGGCAGCCTGCGGCGACAGCAAGCCGAGATTGGTGAGCTCGTCTGGCGTCTTCAGCGCGGTTTGCGGAACACCCCGCATCTCGCGCTTGGCGATACCAGTGAGAGTTCCCGCCGGGGGTAGTTCCGCGAGCCCTTCGACCGACAATTCGATCATTGTGGCTGTGCAGAGGTCCCAGCGAACTGGCCGCGTAATCTGCTCGACAATCTCGGTGAGAGCAGCACGGCCAGTGGTAACCGGCTTGCCGTCCGCGTTCGACAGAAGAATGCGCATCGGGTCATTGGTCGGGATCGATGCGGCTGCTTCTGCGACGGCGTCCCGTGCGGGTGCCATGAACCGTGTGTGGAAGGCTCCCGCGACCGCGAGAGACCGGAGCTTGGCCCGGGCTGGCGGTGCTGCGGCGAGTTCAGCGAGTGCGCTGAGCTTGCCTGCCGCGACAATCTGGCCCTTTGCGTTGCGGTTAGCCGCTTCGAGTCCCAGTTCGTCGAGCCGTGTAAGGACATCGTCCTCAGTGCCACCGAGCACAGCCGTCATCCCTGTCGGTTCAAGCGCGCACGCTTTGGCCATTTCACGCCCGCGCAACGCTGCGAGGGCAACGGCATCGTCGCTGGAGATCACTCCAGCGATCGCGGCCGCGGCGAGTTCGCCAACTGAGTGGCCAGCGGTGAGCTTGGCGAAGGCGGGATCCTCGGTTATCCCGAGCCGCTTGAGTTCTTCGAACGCGAGCAGCGCGGTGGCGACAACGAGAGGCTGGGTGACGGCGGTGTCAGTGATTTCATCCGCGTCGGCAGTGGTGCCTAAGCGGACGAGATCAAGCCCAGTGACCTTCGACCAGCGCGCAACGCGGTCATCGGCGCCCGGCTGCTCGAGCCACGGCGTGAGCATTCCCGGCGTCTGTGCGCCTTGTCCTGGAGCGAGTAGTGCGATCACGTGCTTAAGACAACACCCTATTCAGGGTTTTCTCAGGTGTTTTTGGGTACCAACCTTGACCGGCTGGTTTGTGGGGTTTCCACAAAAGGGGCCAAAAGACGAGGTCCATCGTCGGACCTGCCAGGAGCGTTACAGCAATCTACTTCACAGTGTTACTGAAGTGAGATCTGGAAACTGAAGTAACGGTTCTGCATCAGAGCGAATCAATCGCCCCACGGATTCGGCCACTCGGAGCACATGAGCATCCCGCGGACTCGAGGGATCTCGGCCCGTGATTTCGGTGATTTTCTTGAGGCGGTAGCGAACGGTGTTTGGATGAACGAACAATATTCGCGCGCACGCCTCGACAGCGCCACCGGTGTCCAGGTATACATCGAGCGTCTCGCCCAAGGCGTTTCCCGCCTTCGCGAGTGGAATCACAATCTGCGCATTCAGGGCTCGCACTGCAGCTGGGTCACCGAGGAGAGCGCGTTCTGGGAGAAGGTCCGCCGCGAGCACCGGACGGGGGGCTGATCTCCAGCCAGGCGCAGCGCGCAGGCCGCTCAACGCCTCCCGTGCGCTGGTATGTGCGGTCGCAAGAGTTTTGGCGGTCGGCCCAATTACGACGTGCTGGTCAGAAAAAGCTACGAGCAGATCGGTCATGAAGGAGCTTCGAGGGTCGAGTTCACCGTTGACAATCGCGACCAGTGTTGAGCCCTGCACCACCGACAGGGCCGAGCGGTGGTGCTTCCCCGCAGCGTTGTGAACGTTGCTCACAGCGGACACGCCACTCCCAGGGGGCGGAGTGCCGACGATCACCGTAGCTGGCGTATTGGCGTCCCAATTGAGCGTGGCGGCCCGGGAAAGCATCGCGGAGTCGGAATCACCGCGAACGACAGCATCGACCACCAGAGCCTCGAGCCGGGTATCCCACGCACCACGCGACTCGGCAGCCGAGGCATAAACCGCGGCAGCTGCGAACCCGATCTCCACCCGGTATCGCAGCACCGCTTCGGTGAGGGCTGCCAATTGCTGCTCATTGCGCGTCATCAGCGGCAGCCATCGCTCGAAGAACTCCATAGCAACCCGCACCATCTCGACCGTCTGACGCAAGGTGACCCTGCGTGCGAGGTCATGCGGCACTACGCGGAATGAGTCGACGGTCTTCCAGATGTCACGGTCGGGATCTTTCAGCCAGTCCACAAAGTTCGACACAGCGCTCTGAACCAGCAGGTGCACCGTTGCACGCTGGTCAGCGTCGAGGTCGGCGAAGAACGGCAGTTGTTCCTGCATGGAGTTGACCGCCTCAGTGGAGAGGCGGCCGGAGTACTGCTTCACCCGGCGCAGGAGTGCGTCCGACAAGGGGTTGGCGTCATTACGTCCGCTTTGTGGCCTGCCGGTCATACGCTCCTCATCACGTGCGGCCCAGATTTATGGCCGCTGTCACACCCGCCGTCTCACGGTGACAGTACCGCGACGATGGGTGGGATCAAGCGACGCCCGGATCCGAGGTCTGCTCCGGCGCTGCCGAGACGTCATCGATGCGATATTCCTGAGCCGCCTTGGCAGCGACGTCTCGATCGATGGTCCCTTCATCGGCGAGTGCATTGAGGACCCCGACGACGATCGATTCCGAATCGATGTTGAAGTACCGGCGAGCTGCTGGGCGGGTATCCGAGAAGCCGAAACCGTCAGCGCCGAGAGTCACGTAGTGGCCAGGCACCCAGGTGCGGATCTGGTCAGGGACCGAGCTTTCCCAGTCGGATACAGCGACGAAGGGACCTTCAGACTTCTTCAGCGCCTTGGTGACGTGAGCTTCACGCTTCTTGCCCGATGGGTCACGAAGAGCTTCGTCCTCGCACCGGCGGCCATCGCGACGCAATTCTGTCCACGACGTCACCGACCAGACATCAGCCGCCACATCCCATTCCTTGGCGAGGATCTCCTGTGCGCGCAGCGCCCATGGGACGGCCACCCCGGAGACGAGGATGCTGGCCTTATGTTTGCCCTTGCCGGCCTTGGCGTATCGGTACAAGCCTCGGAGAAGACTGTCGACATCGAGATCTTTCGGCTCGGTCGGCTGCGAGTAAGGCTCGTTGTAGATCGTGATGTAGTAGAAAATGTTCTCCGGATCCGGCCCGTACATACGCCGGAGCCCGTCCTTGACGATGTGCGCGATCTCGAACGCGAACGCCGGGTCGTACGCCACGCACGCCGGGTTGGTCCCAGCCAGGGTGTGCGAGTGTCCGTCCGCGTGCTGCAGCCCCTCACCAGTCAGTGTGGTGCGGCCGGCGGTGGCGCCCAGCACAAAGCCGCGGGCCATCTGATCGGCGGCAGCCCAGAAGCTGTCGCCGGTGCGCTGGAACCCGAACATTGAGTAGAAAATATAGATCGGGATCATCGGCTCGTCGTGCGTCGAATACGACGTGCCCGCTGCGATGAACGAACCAGTGGAGCCCGCTTCGTTGATGCCCTCGTGAAGGATCTGCCCGATTTCGGACTCCTTGTACGCGAGCATCAGTTCCGCATCGACAGAGGTGTAAAGCTGGCCGTGGCGGTTGTAGATCTTGAGCGACGGGAACCACGAGTCCATACCGAACGTGCGGGCCTCGTCGGGAATGATCGGTACGATTCGCTTCCCGATTTCCTTATCTCGCAACAATTCCTTGAACAGGCGGACTACCGCCATCGTCGTCGCGATTTCCTGCTTGCCGGACCCCTTGCGAACCGCGGCATACGCCTTGTCGCCAGGGAGTTCAAGAACTGTTGCCTTGTTGCGGCGCTGGGGCAGGAAGCCACCGAGCTGCTTGCGGCGTTCGAGCATGTACTCGATTTCGGGAGCGTCCTCGCCGGGGTGGTAGTACGGCGGCAAGTACGGATCATTCTCAAGCTGCTCGTCCGTGATCGGGATGCGCTGACGATCCCTGAACTGCTTGAGGTCGTCGAGCGCGAGCTTCTTCATCTGGTGCGTCGCGTTGCGGCCTTCGAAATGAGTGCCGAGCTGGTAGCCCTTGATCGTGTGGGCGAGGATCACGGTCGGCTGGCCCTTGTGGCTCGTCGCAGCCTTGTAAGCAGCGTAAACCTTGCGATAGTCGTGACCGCCCCGCTTGAGGTTCCAGATGTCGGAGTCGCTCAGATTGTTGACGAGTTCCTTTGTGCGCGGATCGCGGCCGAAGAAGTGCTCGCGGACGTAGGAGCCGTCGTTGGCCTTATATGTCTGGAAGTCGCCGTCTGGCGTGGTATTCATCAGATTGACCAGCGCGCCGTCCTTGTCGGCGTAGAACAGCGAGTCCCACTCGCGGCCCCAGATCACCTTGATGACGTTCCAGCCCGCGCCGCGGAAGAACGACTCCAGTTCCTGGATGATCTTGCCGTTGCCGCGGACTGGCCCGTCCAGGCGCTGGAGGTTGCAGTTGATGACGAATGTGAGGTTGTCGAGCCCTTCCATCGCCGCGATGTGGACCAGACCGCGCGACTCTGGCTCGTCCATTTCGCCATCGCCAAGGAACGCCCATACGTGCTGATCGGAGGTGTCTTTCAGGCCGCGGTCACGCAGGTAATGGTTGAAGCGCGCCTGGTAGATCGCGTTCATGGGGCCGAGGCCCATCGACACCGTTGGAAATTCCCAGAACTCCGGCATCAGGCGCGGGTGCGGATAGGAGGGAAGCCCTCCACCTTCGCCTGCATGGCTGTGCTCCTGGCGGAAGCCGTCGAGCTGGTCGGTTGTCAGGCGGCCCTCGAGAAACGCGCGTGCGTAGATGCCAGGTGAGGCGTGGCCCTGGATGAAGATCGAGTCCCCACCGCCCGGGTGGGATTTTCCGCGGAAGAAGTGGTTGAAGCCAACCTCGTACAACGCAGCAGAGGACGCATATGTCGAGATGTGACCACCCACGCCGACGCCGGGCCGTTGTGCCCGGTGGACCATGATGGCGGCGTTCCAGCGGATCCAGGCGCGGTAGCGCCGCTCCACTTCTTCATCACCGGGGAACCAGGGTTCACGCTCGGTGGGGATGGTGTTCACATAGTCGGTAGACGTCAGTGCGGGAAGCGCGACGCGCCGCTCGTTAGCCCGCTCGAGAAGCCGCAGTAGCAGGTATCTGCCGCGTTCCGAAGTCGAGTGAGACAGCATGGCGTCGAACGATTCGAGCCATTCTGATGTTTCCTCGGGGTCGATATCGGGCAGATACGAGGTGATGCCTTCGCGAATTACGCGAACACGGTCTCGGTCTTTTCGGGGCGATGTCTCGTTGGGCACGTCGGCACTCCTTGTGGGCGTGGTCAAAGGACCTGGTTGGGTCCATCGGCGACGGGGCGGGTGATCCAGACCGTGGTTGTACAAGGCATGGACATTCCTAATTGTCGCCTAGATTACTTTCCGGCGCACCAATGAGGTAGGTCAAATAGTGAGTTTCGATGTCCCACATCATGGACAAGATCGGGAAATGCGGATCGCGGGCATAAAGCGCGACGACAGGCAAACCAAGGGGGTAGGGTGGCGCTCGTGAACAGGCGTGAACGGGTCGCCGTCGCTTCGGCGCCGGGCGGCGCACACTTCTGTGGTCTTACCGCGCGCGGCGGCTTTTGCGACGCTTCACAGAATTTCCCGTCGCGAATTGGTGCGTCTACGCTGCAGTCGACGCGACAGTCAACCACTAGCAGCGCACGCCATACTGTCGTGGCCGCTGAAAAATCCTTGAAACTTTTGCCGTCCGGGGGATGCAATCTCCGGCCGCAAGGGTGATCATCAAAGCAGGAACCCGCGAACAGGAGGAACGAAGAACGTGGCCGGGACGGATGCTCGGACATACGCAGAGCGACTGGGCATAACCAACGGAATGGTTGTTCAGGAACTCGGCTGGGACGAAGACGTTAGCGACGACATACGCGATTCAGTTGAGGAAGGATGCGGTGACGATCTCCTCGACGAAGATACCGATGAGGTTGTCGACGTGGTTCTCCTGTGGTGGCGGGATGGAGATGGAGACCTCGTTGACGCGCTGATGGACGCGATTGCGCCGCTTTCGGACGATGGATGTATTTGGGTGCTGTCACCCAAAACCGGTACTCCCGGGCACGTCGAACCCAGCGAGATCGCCGAGTCAGCACCTACTGCTGGACTTACCCAGACTCTGACCGTGAACCTCGGGGCCTGGATGGGCGCACGGCTTGTTCAGCCGCGAGCGCGAGTCGGGAAGCGCTGATGGCCTTAGACGTCGGAGCGGAAGCTCCCGACTTCACTCTGCGGGATCAGAACAACCAGCAAGTTGCACTGTCGGACTTCCGGAACACCAAGAACGTACTTCTGGTGTTCTTCCCGCTTGCCTTCACAGGTACCTGCCAGGGTGAGCTCGGACAGATCAGAGACAACCTTCCGGCCTTCCAGAACTCATCGGCCGAGGTTCTCGCGATCTCTGTGAGCGCGCCCCCCGTGCACAAAATCTGGTCTGCGGGTCAGGGCTACTTGTTTTCGGTGCTATCGGACTTTTGGCCGCACGGCGAGGTGTCTCGGGCGTACGGAGTTCTCAATGAGACCAACGGAATGCCCAACAGGGGAACCTTCGTCATCGACGTCAACGGCATCATCCGTTTCGCCGAAGTTGGGCCCCCCGGAGTGCCTCGTGACCAGTCAGCTTGGGAGAAAGCACTCGACGCGCTACCCTCTTCAAGCAGCGCCTGAACTACAGGTGCTGATGACGGGCGTATAGCTCAGTGGTAGAGCGCTGGTCTTACACACCAGTGGTCGGGGGTTCAAATCCCTCTGCGCCCACTCCTGTCTTTTTGTGCGCGGTATTCGTGCTGATGTGCCGGTGACGTTGGCCATGCTTTGGTTGTCGCACGCGCATCGCGCAGTACACTCGGCGGAGCGCACGGCAAGTAGCGCGTGTATTAGTTGTTTCTGCAGACAGTACGGGGTGGATGCGATCGAAACCGGTCAGTTGGTCGCTGGGCATTACCGCCTAGTCGAGCGGATTGGCAGCGGCGGAGCCGGGGTCGTTTGGCGAGCCGTCGACGAGCGCCTCGAGCGCTCGGTCGCCGTCAAGCAGATCCCTATTCAGCCGAGTCTTCCGGATAGCGAACGCGAAGTGATACGTCAGCGCGCAATCCGTGAGGCGCGCAACGCGGCCCGGTTCCATCATCCGAACGCAATCGTTGTTTACGACATCACCGAGCACGAGGGTCACCCGTGCCTTGTGATGGAGTATTTCGAGTCGCGCAGTCTCGCTGAGGTCCTCAAAGCGCGCGCCGCGCTCCCTCTTGCTCAAGCAGTCAGCATGGGGGAACAGGTGTCAGGCGCGCTCATCGCTGCGCACGACGCGGGAATCGTTCACCGTGACATCAAGCCTGGCAACATTCTGCTCGATGACTTCGGCACCGCCAAGATCACCGACTTCGGGATTTCCAGGGCGGTCGGCGACATTAATCTGACGGCTACCGGCCTTGTTTCAGGGACGGCCGCATACCTTCCCCCGGAGGTCGCGCAAGGAGCAGATCCGACACCAGCCTCCGACGTATTCAGCCTAGGGGCAACGTTGCTCCATGCCGTCGACGGTGAACCTCCCTACGGAAACAACCAAAACTCACTCGCGTTGCTGTACGCAGCAGCCAATGGTCAGGTGCGCGAGCCGCGCCACGCCGGGCCGGCAACGGACCTACTGCGTCACCTGCTCAGTGTGAACCCCAGCGACCGGCCGTCCATGAGTCAGGCGCATGCAGTGCTGGGCAGGCTGACTGACTCCGGCGTAAGTGCCGCCGCGACAACCGCGCTGCCTGCGAGCACTGGCCGACGGAGAACCGCTCACTCTCGGACCCTTCATTCCTCTGCGCCGCCGCCCCCTGCGCCCACGCGAAGCGCGGCCGCATTAGCGTCGGCAGCGCCTTCGCCCGCGCAGTACGGCCAGAACAATCGAAAGCCGGTCCTCTATGCAGGATCGGCCGCGGTCGTGGTGCTGGCGATTCTGGCGCTGGTCATCGTGGTCACGAACCTGCCGCCTCCGGGGGACACAGATACGGGAACCGGAGGTCCCGGCGTGTCAGAGACGATCGTCGCGGACGCCGGACAGACAGCGAGCTCGGGCACTCAGGTCGATTGGGGGCAGGGCGGGCAGCTAGTCCAGCAGTTTTATAGCAATCCCGCTGGCTCATGGTCACTCCTGACTCCCGCGGCGCAGGACGTCTTCGGCTCGCAACAGGCCTTCCAGGACTACTGGTCTGAGCGTGTTATTCAAAGCTTCGGTCAGATCGAGGCAATCAAGCGGGCCAACAACGACGATGGATCAGTCGATATGCAGGTCAACAATCTGACCTACGACGGGCAGACGAAGCAGGTAACTGTGCGCGTGGTCGACGTCGGTGGACGTCTGCTGATCGATGGTGACCCAAGGTGACTCAGGCGGGAACGACGTGTAGTTCGTACCCGAATCGCACATTCAACAACATGTCTTACCCGCAGTGGTGGCGCCCGTGACTATCGGTTCGTAATCCAGTTGCATTGTCGCTGAGACGTTTTGCGGCCTGGGTTGATACTCGTCACACGTAGCGTTCCGGGTACCGCGAGTGTGGTGAATCTTTCCAGCTCGCGAATTGCCGTCCGACCATGGAGCTTGTATGAGCCTGGGCCGAAACGCTGCTTCTGTCACCACAACTGTGGCCGTGACGCTGGGTGGCGTCCTGGTAGCCAGTGGATTTGCGGGTGCGCAACCATGTGCCGACGGCGCGGGCGCGCCGGGAGGAGGCTCCGGAGGGTTCGGCGGAATCAGTCACTCCGGTGCGGACCAGCAGGGGCCACTGCCCGAGATGCCGGAAGAGAACCCGACACAATCTGTGTCCTGGATGACCGGCGCGAACAGCCCTAACGACACGTTCTCCCGCTTCGGCATTACTGGGACGGACCTGGGAATCATGTGGGACAACGGTGGTTCCGGTGACGATCAGCAGCTTCTGGTTGCCTTCGGTGACACGGTCGGTGACTGCAGGCAGCCGGGCGGTGAGTGGCGCAGCAACGCGCTGTTACGAAGCGTTGACACGGACCTGTCTGACGGCGTGGACTTACTCGTCCCTCGGCACACAGATAGCCTAGTGGCGGCCTCGGTAGCACCCGAGGGGCAGGACTTCGCGCGTCAGATCATCGAAGGTCTCGGCTTTTCTGGCGTGGAAGTGACAATAATTCCCACGGCCGCCGTCGCCATCGATGGTAAGCAGTACATCAATTACATGTCCGTGCGGGAATGGGGCGACCACGGTGAGTGGCGCACGAATTTCTCAGCCATCGCTGTATCTGAAGATAACGGTCACACCTGGGAAACCGCACTGTCCACGATCCGGCTGAGCAGTGATGTCAGTTTTGAGGGCGTGCCCCAGTTCGCCCCTGGGCATGAAAACTTCCAGATGCATGCGTACGTGAAGAGCGGTGAATACCTGTATGGCTTTGGTACACCGCCGGGCCGCTTTGGCGCAGCACATCTGTCACGAGTAGCGGTGGGCGACATCCTCGACCTGAACGCCTACGAATACTGGAATGGAGTTTCCTGGGAAGCGGAAGCGGCTCAAACAGAACCAGTTATTCCGGCGCCGGTGAGCGAGCTTTCTGTGCAATGGAACGAGTACCTCGGGAAGTTTATTGCGATGTACGCTGACGAGCCGGCTGGCACGATTGTTCTGCGCACTGCGGAAAGCCCCGAAGGTCCGTGGAGTGACGCGTCCATACTGATCGACAGCAGCGACATCAGCGGCCTGTATGCGCCCTACATTCACCCGTGGTCCAGTGGGAACACGCTGTACTTTGCGATCTCCCGCTGGAGCGACTACAACGTCCTGCTGATGAGGACAGACCTTGATGAACTAGGGGAGCGAGCTGCACTCATCGCGGATGATGGCATGGACATTCTGACTCACGTCTCGCTCCACTAGCACGCGTGGCTGTCCTTCCCGGCCTAGCTGAGGCGTTCGGTGAGGTGTACGACGACCACTGTTCCGGCTTCTTTTCCGATTGCTTTTCGCACGCTCGCTTTGACTGGAAGCTTGTGAGTCCCGTCACCAAGCGCCATGAAACTGCTCTCGAAGGGGTGCCCGTCTATGGTGCCGCGGACACGCACGCGACCGCGTGTCCCGAAGAACTCCGCTGACCCGGGCATCACAACGTACGTCCAGCCGCCCGCTGCGGGGCTTTTCGTGAGTGGGGCGGTGAACTGCCTGTTCAGCGCTGTAGGTGAACTCGTCGAGTGGCCCATCCTGTGCTCCTTTCCCTCAGTCTATAGACCCGGCGGGCTGGCCAAATTAATTTCCAAGGCTCAGTAATTCTGTATTATTAACGCGGCGTTGAAATTATGGCAGCGAATGTGGGAATTCTTTTAGCCCCGTTAAATAATGCACGTATTCGTGTATCTATATCGGTTGTGTAAAGTGGCCACCCACAGAATCTTCTGTAAGACTGGCGACGCAAGATCACGGCACCGACGATCGATTCCTGCGCTCATGGCGCGGGTACAGAGAAGGAGAAAACCGTGGAAGATGCGCTGAGAGACCTATGGTCTTCCATCGCAACATTCGCGCCGAAGTTCGCAGCTTTCCTCGCCATCCTGATTATTGGATGGATTGTTGTGAAACTACTCGCGAAGGGCGTGAAGAAGCTTCTCGAGCGAATCGGATTCGATGGCTTCGTAAACCGGGGCGCACTGAGCCAGGCGTTCGAGCGGAGCACCTACTCGCCCAGTGGGATCGTGCATAAACTTGTGTACTACTCACTGTTGCTCATTGTGCTGCAAATGGCATTCGGGGTCTTCGGGCCTAATCCGATCAGCAGCCTCATCAGCGATATCATCGCCTTCTTGCCGAAGCTATTCGTTGCGCTTGTCATCGTTGTTGTTGCTGCAGCAATTGCGTCTGCAGTGCGCGACCTGCTTGGCAACGGTCTATCCGGCCTCTCGTACGGCAAGCTTCTCGCAAACATCGCGAGCATCGTAATTCTGGCGCTCGGGGTCATTGCCGCACTGAACCAGGTCGGTGTCGCTGTCACTGTCACCATGCCGGTGCTGATCGCCGTACTCGCCACTGCTGGCGGGATCCTCGTCGTCGGTGTCGGCGGCGGTCTGATCAAGCCGATGCAGAGCCGGTGGGAGCGGTACCTCACCGACGCAGAGGCAGAGACTCAGAAGCTGCGGACCAACAAGACGACGCAGACGCCCACGCTGTAGCGGGCTGCGACGGCTAGACGCGGGGGAGCCGACACCGGCTCCCCCGCGTTTTCAGGTTTTCATCACTGACCGCAGCACCGGTTTGGATGCGTAAACCGCGGTGATGACGAGGCCGCAGCCCAAGGCGATCAGGGCAGCGAGTTGCAGAAGCGCCAAAGGGCTCGTCAAGAGCACCATCCCGGTGACGGGGAAGAGGAAGCCCAAAGCAAATCCGGCACCTACCAGCGACATCACTGCGACGGGTGTTCGGACTTGACGGATGCGTGCGGCATTCATGACCCCGAATGGTGTACCTGCCAGGCTCAGGTTTCGGTACAGCTCGCGATTGTCCAGGATCGACGCGATCTGGGTCAGTACCGCCGAGATTGCAGCGAGACCGAACGTCACTGCAAGAGTGAACGCGACACCAAGTCGCATATCCGTCATGAGCTGGACCTGTGACGGGTCATCCGAGCCTGTACCCAACGCGGTCAGTAGGGCGGTCCCCGCAGCGACAAAGCTCGCCACAGTGACTCCGCCGACGCTCCGCCACACCTGCTTCGGGTCGTCGAGAATTCGCCTCGCCGCGATCAGCGACTCAGCGTTGTGCGCTCGAGCGACCAGCAGGCGACCCACCACTGCGACGGCGAACGGACCGATCAGGTTGACGAGCAGGAACACAATGACAAGGCCAGCCAACATCCCGCCAATACCGATCGCCGCGGGATTGATTTGCGACCACACCGCCACGACAACGACAGCTCCCGCCGCGAACGCCCACTTCGGGGTGGGCGGGGCATGTCGCTGCGCAACGCCCAGCGGGCTGATCGCCAACGACCGTAACCCCACGAGTGCAGACACCACCGCGAGGAGGACCACGCCCATGGCGGTGACGATCACGATCGGGGCGCCCACCCACAGCTCACTGATCGCGAAGGAGTTGCCCTGGAAGGGCAGTTGCGCCACGAGTGGAAGACACAGCACGTACACCCCTGTGCCGATCACGGCGCCAATAAAGCCCTGAACTGCAGCTTCCACGGAAGATAGGGCAACCACCTGCGCCGGTGTTGCGCCGGTGAGGCGCAGCGCTGCCAGCCGCATATCCCGCCTGCGTGCGCCCAGTCGAGCGGCAGCGAGCCCGAGAGTGAAGCACGGGATGATGATCAGGATCGACGCGATTGCGGCGAGAATCTGGTACATGCCCGCCTCAGGATGAGAGTCGCGGGCAGTAAACGCGTTGTAGCCGCCGAATACGGTCAGGGCGAGTGCTGTGGATGATGCGAAGGCAACGATCGGCAGAGCCCAAGTGCTGACAGTTCGCAGTCCTTCGGCCCGTGTCGTCATTGCGCCGATCCTGCCGACCGTTCTTGCTTGCACGATGAGGCTCACCAGGTTTCTCCCTTCGCGGTTGCGTTACTGAGTTGCCCTTCACGCACATGGACTGTGGAGTCGCAGAACTGCGCCACTTCGGGGTCGTGAGTCACGACAACTAGCGCGGCACCTGTATGTCGGCTCGCGTCGCGAAGAAGCGTCATCACCTCATGGCTGGTGTGCGCATCCAGCGCGCCGGTGGGTTCATCCGCGAACAGCACCGCGGGCCGCGTGACCAGCGCGCGCGCGATCGCGACACGCTGCGCCTGGCCACCAGACATCTCACCTGGGCGGCGGTTCTCGAGCCCAGCGAGCCCAAGCGGAGAGAAGTACCCGGCAGCCTGCTGCTTGGCTGCTTCAACTTTCGCGCCACCGAGGATGAGGGGGAGTGCCACGTTTTCAATTGCTGGAAGCTCTGGCAGCAGTTGCCCTGACTGAAAGACGAAGCCGAAGGACGATCGGCGAAGTGCGGTGCGTTCTGCTTCTTTGATTCCCTGAATTGCCCGGCCACTGAAAAGAACCTCGCCTGAGTCAGGTTGCAGAATCCCGCTGAGGATGTGGAGCAGCGTGGATTTGCCCGAGCCTGACGGGCCCATGATCGCGATCGCACTGCCTGGGTAAACGTCGAGTGAGGCGTTCCGCAGGACCGGTGCCGAACCGAATTGCTTGACAATGTTGCGGGCCGTGAGAACGGGAGACTTAGGTGTTGTCTGCATACAGTCGATAGTCACTGAGCAGGACAAAAGCCACATCGGCTCACAGTTCGATTCGCGGCGCCGGGGCATCAGACCCTGGTATGACGGCTCTGAACGCAGCCTGTTTCAGGGCTGGTAGAACTGTCGGAGTGATGCGACGGGACGAGATGGTAGTGCGGGCGGCCGGAATCGCGCTCGGGTACTGGGCGGACCGGATATTCGCGGACCCGCACCGATATCACCCAGTCGCCGGTTTTGGGCAGGTCGCCGCGCGGCTGGAACGGCTCATCTATCGGGACGACCGGGTCGTCGGAGTCTTCTATGCCGCGGCTCTGGCTGGAGGTTCTTACGTCGCAGCAGGCTGGGCTGACCGGCGGCTGACGCACAACCCGGCGCGTATCGCTGCGCTAGCACTGGTAACTTGGGCGACCCTCGGCGGGACCTCCCTGGACCGCGTGGGTGAGGACATGGCGCGGCGCCTCGATGCGGGCGACCTGACCGGCGCGCGAAACCTTCTGCCCTCGCTGTGCGGTCGTGACCCGCAACTCCTCGATGCTGACGGTTTGGCCCGAGCCGCCGTGGAGTCGGTCGCGGAGAACACCTCCGACGCTGCCATCGGGCCGGTGGTGTACGCGTTGCTGCTCGGCTCCCCAGGGGCGGTGGCGTACCGCGCGATCAATACTCTCGACGCGATGGTCGGCTACAAATCGCCCCGCTACCTCCTATTCGGCTGGGCTGCCGCGCGGCTCGACGATCTCGCCAATCTCCTCCCCGCGCGTGTTTCTGGCACGGCGACCGTCGCCGCGGCATGGTCGGCAGGAGGAGATCCGAGAGCGGCGATAAGGGTCTGGCGCCGCGATGCACGCTCGCACCCAAGTCCCAACGCCGGCGTGGCCGAGTCCGCGATGGCGGGTGCGCTTGGGATACAGCTGGGAGGCGTGACACCGTATCGGCATGGGACCGAAGTCCGGCCATTGCTCGGATCGGGCCCCGCGCCGTCGGTGAAGGACCTGCGCCGTGCTGTGCAGCTATCCCGCCGTGTGCAGACCGTAACTGTCGTGGCGGCCGTTTCAGCGGCGCTTGCCGTAGCGGCTGGCGAGTTTTTCTTCCGGCGTTCGTGATGTCGTTTGTTCGGCCTCGGCGTACACCAGGGGTCCAGAGTCCGGATCAGCGGTTCCAGGCTCGTTGCCGCGGCTGGTTTTTCGTTCACGCAGTTCCGCTCGCACGAAGTACAGCAGGCCCAGGGGCGCCATTATCCCGAACGCGATCCACTGCAGCCCGTAGGACAGGAACGGGCCTCGATCGAGTTGCGGCAGCCCGATCAGGCCGAGGCCGCCGGGCTGTTCGGGTGCGAGCTGGATGTAGTAGCCAGGGAGCGAGATGCCTGCGAGTGCCCCTATTTCGCCCGGATTGATGCTGTAGACCTGGGTTGTCCCGTCCGAGACGATGGGCTCGCGTCCCAGGGCAGCCTCTGGCATCCGGACGCGTCCTTCAAGGGTGTGCTGTCCCGTCGGTGCCGGTGCGAACTCGGGCACGTCAGTGCCCTGCTCGGTATGCACGAACCCTCTGTTGATCAGAACCTCGCTGCCGTCGTCTAGCCGAAATGGCGTCAGGACTTCGAATGAGGGCGTGCCCTCGATGGAGCGCAGGCGCGCGACGACTTCATGTTCAGGCAGATAGGTGCCTGACAGGGTGACGCGGCGCCACTCGTCCTCACGATCGGGCGCGGCCCCTGGACTGGCGAGTTCGCCTACAGGAACTGGCTCTGCCTCGACGGACCGCTCGATCAGGTTGTTGCGGTGTTCGGTTGCCGTGTTCTTGCCTAGCTGCCAAGGCGCGAGGATCGAAAAACACAGGTAAGCGAATACCCCGACGACAGCGACGAGCGCCAGCCATCCGGGCCGGAACAGGAAACTGAATCGTCGCACGTCACCACCGTAACCGGTATAGGTGATCCGGCTGAAATGCCCAGCGCGTGGAGGTTGCGTGCATCACATGTTTTCGCGGATCCACGCCACCAGCCCTGGAAGCGCCGCCTCGATCTGCTGCCGGACTTCCTCAAAGTCGGACATGTCCCCGTAGTAGGGGTCCGCGACGTCTTCCCCTTCAGCATCGGGTTCGAAGCTGCGCAGCAAACGCAGTCTGTCGGGGTCCGCCCCACGTTTACGGAGTTCCTTAGCGTGACCGCGGTCCAGGGCGACGATCAGATCTGCCGACAGATGGTCGCCGTTGACCTGTTCAGCACGGTGCGTCGTGCTGTATCCATGCCTGCGGAGCGTGGCGACGGTGCGGTGGTCGGCGGGATCGCCCACGTGCCACCCACCCGTTCCGGCGCTTGAGACGCGGACGTGGTCAGCGAGTCCCTCACGCTCGATGACATCAGCGACGATGCGTTCCGCCATAGGGGATCGGCAGATGTTTCCAGTACAGACAAAAGTGATGTGCACGGGTAAACGCTCCTAGCTTGCGGGCAGCAGAAGTTCGCGGAGTTCAGCAGCGGAATCAACCGTCCACTGTGCCTCACAGTGTTCGGACGCTGGCCCGTACCCCCATGTCACTGCTGCAGTCGGGATGCCGAATGTCTTGGCGCCTGTGATGTCATGGACGCGGTCACCCACCATGACGACGTCGTCACCGAGCGATTGACCGTTCGCGGTCACACCGAGATTCTCCAGTGTGTGGCGGATGACGTCTGCTTTACGTCTGCGCGTGCCGTCGTCACTGGCACCCCCGATGAAATCAAAATGCTTGCCAATATCGAAGTGCTCCAGCATGCGGCGAGCGTACTTCTCTGCTTTTGAGGTGCTCAGCGCGATGCGGGCGCCGGTCTGATCCAGCTCAGCGAGCAGATTCTGCATTCCGTCAAACAACGTTGCCTCGGACCAGCCGACGCTGTCATAGCGCTCATGATAGGCGGCGAGTGCAGCATCGATAGCGGGCTTCCGCAGACCCAGACCGGTGAGAGTGTCAATCATCGGTGGGCCGACGACATCGAGAACATTCATCCCCGCTGGCGGCTCCTTGCCGATGCGTTCAAGCGCGGACAGGAAGCTCGTCATCACACCAGGCGCAGAATCAGTGAGTGTTCCATCTAGGTCGAAAAGCACAACGGGACGCAACAATTGAACAGACGACATGCCACCATGATGCCTGGTGAGGGAGCCGGTAGTCTCACGCTTGTGAGTGCAGACCGGCAGCTGTGGGATTCGTTACGGCACCACGGCGACGTAGATGCGAGCGACGGCCTGCTCGATTTCGCGGTCAATGTGCATGGGACCGCGCCTCCCGACTGGCTGCAGCGGCGGCTCGCCTCAAGGCTCAGCGATCTGGCGCGTTACCCAACCGCGGCCGAGGATCTAGCGGTGCGAGAATCTGTCGCGCGACGGCACGGGCGAAACCCTGACGAGGTCCTCCTCCTTTCGGGTGCAGCGGAGGGGTTTTCGCTGCTCGCGCACCTCAGCCCTCGCTGCGCGGCCGTGGTCCACCCTTCATTTACCGAACCCGAATTCGCCCTGCGTCAGGCTGGAATCGCCGTGCAGCAGGTCGTGGTTCCCCCGCCATTCCGGCTGGCTGACGCCACGGTGCCGGACCACGCTGATCTCGTGGTTCTCGGAAACCCCACCAACCCCACATCTGTGCTGCATCCACGCGCTGACATACACGCGTTGCGAAGGCCAGGCCGGGTTATCGTCGTCGACGAGGCGTTTTCAGACGTGGTGCCTGGCGAACCTGAAACACTGGCGGGAATCTCATTGCCGGATGTTCTTGTCCTGCGCAGTCTCACCAAGACGTGGGCTATCGCGGGCTTGCGGTGTGGCTACCTGCTCGGCAGCCCTGCGCTTCTTGCTGAGTTAACGCGACGGCGCCCCCACTGGCCGGTCGGCACGCTGCAGCTCGAGGCTATTCGCGCTTGCTGTACGCCGGAAGCGCTCGCCGCGGCAGAGGTGATCATGCAGCGAATAGGGGAGGACCGCAAGTACCTCATCGCGGCGCTGCGCCAGTTTGAAAGCCAGGGTGTGGGCATAGTGGAACCAGCTGACGCGTCATTTCTGCTTCTCCATGTCAGCGGCCGCCCTGACCTGCGTCACCGGCTCAAGGAGCGCGGGATTGCGGTGCGACGGTGTGACACATTCCCGGGGCTGTCAGACGACTATGTCAGAGTTGCCGTGAGAGAGCGCGAGGCGGCTGATGCGCTTCTCGCCGCGATCAGGGAGGTGCTGTGAGCGAGGACAACGGTGGAAAAGCTGAGGCCCGACGAGTATCTGTCGGAAACATCACCCAGTGTCTCGACGTTGCTTACCCGCCAGCCCTCGCGGAGCCGTGGGACTCCGTGGGACTTGTCTGCGGGGATCCGGATGATGCCGTCACGCGTGTCATGTTCACCGTCGACGCAACCGCCGCAGTCGTCGAGGAGGCACTCGAGTGGGGTGCGGACCTGCTCGTCGCGCACCATCCACTACTTCTGCGTGGCGTCGACACGGTAGGCGCGCACACTCCCAAAGGTGCCCTCATTCATCGGCTCACCCGAAGAGGATGTGCACTGTTCACCGCACATACGAACGCGGACTCTGCCGATCCGGGAGTCTCGGACGCGCTCGCGGATGCTCTCGGCCTCACGGTGCAAGGCCCGCTCTCCAGTAAGAACGACAGCCCCGCCGACAAGTGGATCGTCTACGTCCCCCAGCCTGATGCCCACGCTGTTTCGCGCGCGATGTTCGCCGCAGGCGCCGGACAGATCGGTGAATATACCGAATGCGGCTGGTCTGTCACAGGCACTGGCCAGTTCCGGCCCGGAGCTGATGCGAACCCGACGATCGGGTCCCTGGGGGAGCTCGAATTGGTCACCGAGGACCGCGTCGAAATGGTGGCGCCACGAAGCCTCCGAGCTGTCGTCCTCTCGGCGCTGCGGGAAGCCCACCCCTATGAAGAACCGGCTTTCGACGTGATCGAACTGGCCGCGATGCCGACCGCGCAAGGGCTGGGCCGCGTGGCTGCATTGCCGGAGCCCGAAACCTTCGAAGCGTTTACGCAGCGGGTCGCGGCGCGGCTTCCCCGAACGTCCTGGGGAGTACGGGCAGCGGGTGACCCGCATCGGATGGTTGAGCGAGTCGCAGTGTGCGGCGGCGCGGGTGATTCGTTCCTGGCCCTGGCCGCAAAACTTGGCGTCGACGCGTACGTCACGTCGGACCTGCGGCACCACCCCGCCGATGAGCATCTGCGGGCCGGGGGTCCAGCACTCGTCGACGTCGCACACTGGGCAAGCGAATTCCCCTGGTGCGGGCAGGCGCGCAGCGTTGTCCAGGATGCGTTCGGTGCTCGAGGGGTCGCGACGAGGATCAGCGAAGTCCGAACAGACCCCTGGACGATTGCCCAGCCGTGATCCGGTGGGTGTGCGGGCGCGGTAGGGTGGATCGTTCAGCGGATAGTCATAAATTGTTAGTGGGGGCATAAACGTGGATGTTGACGTGAAAGTTCAGCAAAAGCTCCTTGACCTTGCCGATGTCGACGCTGAACTCTTGCGCATCCGGCATCGTCGCATCAATCTCCCAGAAGACAAGGAGATCGAGCGGCTGAAGAAAGAGCGCCAGGCCCGAAAAGATGACGCAGTGGCAGCCGAGATCGCGCTCGACGACCTTGATAGGGACATCAAACGCCTCGAGCGTGAGGTCGATCAGGTGCGCCAGCGGGAGCAGCGCGACAACGCCCTCATGCAGTCTGGGTCCGTAGCCGCGAAACAGCTATCCGAGTTGCAGCATGAACTTGGCACCCTCGGTCGTCGCCGCTCGCTGCTCGAAGACGAACTGCTCGACATCATGGAGCAGCGCGAAGCGGCTGAGGAGAACTACAAGCACGCCGGTGCACGGCTCTCGCACGCGGAGGAGGAACTCGACGCCGCGGGAAGTAAACGCGGGGATGCGACGGCGGATCTCGACGTCGCGGAGAAGCGGTGCGACACAGATCGCGAGAAGCTCGCACAGCTCTTTCCCGAAGAACTCCTTAGCTTGTATGAGAATGAACGACGTTCGCACAGTGTCGGCGCTGGCAGACTCCAAGGCAGCCGCTGCGGCGCGTGCCGTATCGAGCTTGACCGCGGGGAGCTCGAACGAATTAAGGCCACCCCGCCGGAACGCGTGGTCCAATGCCCCGAATGCGGCGCGATCCTTGTTCGCGCGGGCCGATAAGGCACGGTGACTGGAGCGTTGACGACGCCGAATGCGAAGAAGCGCGTGATCATCGAAGCGGATGGTGGGTCGCGAGGGAACCCGGGGCCAGCAGGCTACGGAGCGGTTGTTCTCGACCCTGAGGACCGCACCGTTCTGGCGGAACGCAAACAAGCGATTGGGATCGCCACCAATAACGTCGCTGAATACAGCGGCCTTATCGCCGGCCTCGAGGCGGCCACCGAAGTGGGTGCGCATGAAGTGGAGGTCCGCATGGACTCAAAGCTGGTCGTCGAGCAGATGTCAGGCCGGTGGAAGGTCAAGCATCCGGACATGATTCCGCTGGCACGTCGTGCGGCTGAGCTTGCGCAAGCGTTCAGCCATGTTGAGTACCGCTGGGTCCCCAGGGCAGACAACGCGCACGCTGACCGTTTGGCCAATGAGGCGATGGACGCCGCCAATGAGAACGGTGAGCAACCTCCAACGGAAACGGAGAAAATGGCACCCGGCTGGACGGGAGCTGTTGGCAAACCAACTCGGCTGCTGCTCCTGCGCCACGGGCAGACACAACTTTCCATCGAGCGGCGCTACTCCGGCAGGGGCGACCATGCGCTCACACCAGAAGGACACCGTCAAGCGCGATTCGCCGCCGAAAGGCTCGCTCGTCAGCGCGGACGAATCGCCGCTGTCATCTCGTCGCCGTTGACGAGAGCGCAGCAGACAGCCCGCGCCGTGGCAGACGGCCTCGACGTGGATGTTCACGTGCGGGACGGTTTCATCGAGACGGACTTCGGGGAGTGGGAAGGCCTCACCTTCGCCGAGGCAGCTGAGCGTGACCCGGAGCTATTTCAGCGCTGGCTGACCGACACCTCGGTTGCACCGCCTGGCGGTGAGCCATTTGACGAGGTCCACCGGCGCATCCAGAAGGCCAAAGATGAGCTTGTCGCCGATTACAGCGGCGCCAACGTGATTGTGGTAACCCACGTCACCCCAATCAAGACGCTGCTGCGGATTGCCCTCGACGTGGGTCCCGCACTTCTGTTCAGGCTGCATCTCGATCTCGCGTCGCTGAGCATCGCGGAGTTCTACCCGGACGGCGGGGCCGCGGTCCGGCTGGTCAACGACACAAGCCACACGCACACGCATTGACGCGCCGCGCGGGTGGTACCGGGCGTTCACTTTGCTGCACCCCCGGATATCCTTGGGGTGGACGAGTCAGCCAGGCGGCCGCGTCACAGAGAACCAGCGCCATCGTGGCGGCAGGCTCTGTGCCGAGGAAAGTCCGGACTCCATAGAGCAGGGCGGTTGCTAACAGCAACCCGGGGTGACCCGCGGGACAGTGCCACAGAAAACAAACCGCCGACACCTGTGCACGCACAGTGCCGGTAAGGGTGAAACGGTGCGGTAAGAGCGCACCAGCAGTCTGGGTGACCAGGCTGGCTTGGTAAACCCCGCCCGGAGCAAGGCTGAAGGTCGCACCGCGTTGGTGCGACTGCGCGGGTGTTCGAGGGCTGCTCGCCCGAGCCCGCGGGTGAGCCGCATGAGGTACCCGGCGACGGTGTGCCCAGATGGATGGTCGCCGCTCCTCTCTCGTCGTAAGACAGGGACGAGGGGCACAGAATCCGGCTTACGGCTGGCTCGTCCTTTACCCTCAACCGGTAGTCACGCAGACTGGGTGGGCGGGCCTACATCGCCGTGGAACACCATCGTCTTGTAGACGCTGTTTGTTCCTGTGTTCCATTGGCTCACCGCCAGATACAAATCTTCCAGTGAGGATCCGGGGATCACGTATCCGCCGTATAGCTGCGCTATGCGTCCTCCAGCGTGATCTTCAGCATCCCAGGTGGTGCCAGCGAGGACGGTACGGGTTGGCGCCCGGTAGAGGTTGTTCGTTGGATGGGTAAGGACCGCGACACGGATCTGGTAGTTGCCGGCATCGAACCAGGAGAGGACGAAGCGGTTCGCGACCTGCCTTAGTGAGATTTCGCCGAACTGACCGGTCAAGACAGGGGTGGCCTTGTTGCCCCACTGCCAGCCGGTTCGCTTGGTCCACCCCCACGGTGTCCATGCTTTCTTGTTCAGTAGTGACGACTCGGCAACCCGGTAGAGGTAGAGCGGCTTGTTCCGCTGAAAGCCGGTCGTGAAGGCGTACACGTACCCATCGCCTCCGCGTTCCCAGGTGATGAGCTGCATGTTGCCGCCCTTCCGCCGCCCGCTCCATGCCGCTCGCGTGGGTGACCAGTGCTCACCATGGTCGGTAGACGTAAATATGCGGGTTTTAGTCACGTGGTGGAGTCCGTTGTTGCGCATCGCCCACAGGTAGATGGTCCCGTCGAGCGTGAGAACGTCAGCGGGAAGCCAGGTGACACCATTGGCATTGCTTTCCGGAATGAGCCGCTTTGCGTAGTCTCCACCGGCCGCGGACGTGAATGTCACCCCAGTGCTCGGGGGCGCCAGTCGGGAGCGCAACAGCACAGGGGACCGCCACCCCTTTGTGCCCGGGCCAGTTCCTTCGAAGGTGTCGCCGAATACCCATCCGATCGTTTCGTGGTCCGGCAGGACAGCAGGAATGCCCAGGTCGGTGCCGACTACACCGAACCTGGCACTTGATGTTCCCGGCCCGGTGAGGTCGCACAGCTTGGTGAACGCTGCCGTCACAGCTACGTTCCTTTCTGCTCAGCGGCCGACTGGTAGGCGGTCCCGAATCCACTGCAGGGCCTCTCGCAGTACAGTTCGTGGCGTCGCTACCGGTGGCTGCGGTTCGGTGGGCGCTGGTACTTCGGAATCTGGCTCGGCGGGTCCTTCGGGGATCTCCGGCGCGACCTCTTCGAGAATCGGCTCTTCAGGCCCGGCTGGCGGCGCTGCTGGGCCGCGAAGGCCAGCAGCCCACGTTCCCGGTCCGATCAGCCCATCGGGGTTCCAGCCACTTTCGGCTTGCACAGCGCGCGCAGCCGCTGCGGTCGCGTCATCCCATGTTCCCGTGTCAGGGATCAGTTGAGCGCGTTGCCAGTGTTTGAGAGCCTCACGCCATTCGGGCCGCTCAGATGGGTGCAGTCCTGAAATAGACTGGACGGGCCCCTCAAGCGGACCGAAGTAGTAGCCTTCCGGCAGCGGGTACTCATCTGGGCTGCGGGGTGCGTTCATGCGGTTGACGACTTGCTGAACCTGGGCACGGAAATCGTTCATGTCGATCCCGGCAGGGTCGATTTTGCCCTCGGAGCTATATTCCTTATGCCCGACGACGTTCCGCACCGGAAATCCAGCGCGGCGCGCGAGGACCGCGCAGCCGCGGACATATGCGTCGAGTTGTTCTGGAGTCCAGTCATAGCGGCCCTGCGCGTCGGGCACACCTCGGCTCACCGCTTCAATGCCGATGACGTGCCAGTTCGCATTGTCTGTGGGCCAGCCGGGCCAGGAACCACGCCCCGCGTGCCAACAGACACCAGAGGCGATGACACGGTAGGTGCCGTCTTTTTCGAGCACGAGGTTCGACAACGGCCCCGGCAGATCAGGTCTGCCATTCAGGACAACCTGCCAATCGTTGGGGCCACCACCGGCAGTGTGATGGCACATGACGCCACGAATGTCGCGGTACTCGCCATGCCCGCGCTGTCGCCAGCCAGGCTGCTCGACCACCTGGAGCCCCTCTTCGCGTAAGGCGTCTGCGAGCCACCACAGATTACCTATCCACGCCACAAGTGCCTCCCGTCTGCACTGGCCGTCCCAGTGCATGTGCATGCTGCCAGTGAACTCTGACAATTTGCGTACCCGACAGGCGCGGAAGGTATCCGCGCCTCACCGAATCTCCTGGGTAGCCGCCGGGATTCTCCGTAGCCTGGCACACTTGATTTATGCGCGATGATGACCAGTGGTACTACTGCGTGACAGATGGAACGGTGCGACAGGGCAAAGAATCACGTGGCCTTGATCGCATGGGGCCATACCCGGACCGCGCGGCTGCCGAGCGTGCGCTCGAGATCGCGAAGGAGCGAAATCGCGCTGCAGACGAGTCCGACGAGGAATGGCGGAATTAGCCCAAACGCTTCAGCTCATGACGAAGCGCCTGCCACTGCTCCCGGTAGCGCTCCATAGCCGCGTCGGCGAGTTCTTGCTCATGCTGAGCAAGTAACTCGTATGCGGCGGGGTCCGCACCGGCCTTCTGAGCTGCGTGCGCGGCTTCAGTCAGAAGCGCCCGCGTGATGACGCCGTCCTGGTGCTCTCCTAGAGTTTCCTGCAGCATCTCGGCAGCCTTGCGTACCCTTTTGACGCTCTTCTTCACCTTCTTGGAATTGTGTTCGCGAGAAGCGAGTTCGGCCGCGTACCGGATGCGTTTACATTCCTTGCGCAGTGTGTGTAGCAGGTGGTCGCGAGCATCGGGGTCAGCTTCAGCGCGCGACGCCTTCTCGGTTTTCTTCGCCTTGCGATAGATCCCCTGGATAGCGCGGCCGACGGCGTCGTCAGCTGAATCGAGTGCTCCGTCGCCGAAGGTCCCCGGGCTCAGGAGGGCATCGAGTGAATCGAGGAGCCGGAAGTACCGCCCGCCGTCGAGCGCGTCCGTGACATCGTCGTAAGCGTCCCGGTAGGCCGTCTGCTGGCTGCTGATCAGCTTGTCTCGCACTTCCGCTGGGATGCTCCCCGCGGGCTGCTCATCGATCAGAGTCCGCAGTCGGTCCTCCATCACCTCGGCATCCCGTGCAGCGCCGAGCACGCGTGCGATCCACTTCAGTTCTGATTCGATCTGATCGATGACCGACCTGTTGAATATTCGTCGGTAGGCACGGAGGATGCTGCGTATACGCCGGGCCGCAACTCTCATCTGATGGATCGAGTCGTGCTCATCGGCGCGTACGCGGGGGTCGTAGGCCACGAAGGCCGCTCTGTGTTTGCGCAGCGAAGTCAGCGTCATGCCTCCGGCAGTGCCTGCCGGATAGTCTGTGCCGCGCTCCGCGCCACTGTCTTGCGGAAGCGGGCCCAGGGCTTTCGCGAGTTTTGAAGGACTCAATGAGTCCCGCGCACCGGCGGCGAGCAGTTGCTTCCTGATGCGCTGAAGTAGCGCCTCATCCCCGCTCGCGAGTTCTGCTTCCCACTCTCGCCAGCGGGACGTGTGTTCGTGCCCTTTACGGAGCGAGCGGGCGGTCACGTTGTCGTCGGTGACCTCGGCGAGCACGGTGCCCGAAGCGTCGCGTAGATAGCAAGTGCGCCGCTTGTTGATGATTTCCGCGACGGGCGATACGTCCTTGTCACGGATGTGTACCCGGACGAGGTCGAGGAGTTCGCTGGGTGGGCCCTCCGTCAACGAAGTGAGTGGCAGATGCAGTTCGGTGCGTGCGCCTTTGACCGGTGGAAGTTTGACATGCCACCCCTCGTCGCCGCCGCCAGTTCGGTGCCGCAGCGTGATGCGAGCCCGAATGAGGGCAAGGTCTTCAGTGTCGAAATAGGTCGCGTGGAGGGTATTGCGGGCCGGGTCAGCAACAGCATCAACACCCGGAATATCGCCGAGTTCTGGTATTTCCGAATGCTGTCCAGCCTCGAACTTGAGCTCTCGCTCACGGCTTTGCGTCACCATCGAGTCACCCTGGAAGGCTAATCATCGCCGAGCCGATCGAATCGATGTCGAGGTAGCTCAGCATTGACGCCCGTACTTCTGGACAGGCATTTTCGAGGGCGACATCCACAGCATCACGATTACGAGCGAGTTCGAGTAGATCCACGCCCTGGCTCGTCGCCCAGTTGGCCACGAGGCCGTTGAGCGTCACTTTGCCGATAGTGGGTGTGTAGGTGCGGAACTCTTGTGCGCGCTCCTCGAGATTGGTGCACAGCGCCGATGCGTCAGGAAGCTGGAAAGCGGGCGTTTCCGTGGGCATTGGGGGAGCAGTGTCAGTGCTCGGTGCGTCGGTGCAACCAGCGAGCGCCATTGCCGCCACGGCAATGGCGGCTGCGCCTCTCGCGGCCATTCGCGGTGAGGTCGTCCTTGGCACCGTGCCTCCTGAACAACTCGATAAGGGCCTGAGGCCGCGTGGTCTCAGCTGGTGAAAGAATGTTCGGGGCCGGGAAATGACCGATCGCGCACCGCGTCAGCATAGTCTGATGCAGCGCGCAGGAGCTCGTTCCCTACGGACGCGAACTGCCGGACGAATTTCGCTGTCTTCCCACGATTCAGTCCCGCCATGTCCTGCCAGACCAAAACCTGTGCGTCGCACTCATTTCCCGCGCCGATCCCGATCGTGGGAATTGTCAGTTTGTGGGTCACTTCGGTGGCGAGTTCGGCTGGGACCATCTCCATAACGACGGAGAACGCACCGGCGTCCTGAACTGCAAGCGCGTCGGCAATGAGCTGATCGGCGCCACTACCGCGTCCCTGGACGCGGAAACCGCCAAGGCTGTTCACGCTCTGTGGAGTGAAGCCGATGTGCGCCATCACCGGGATCCCAGCTGCAGTGAGCGCCTGAATTTTCGGCGCCATTCGCTCGCCACCTTCGAGTTTGACAGCGTGCGTGCCGCCTTCCTTCATGAAGCGTATCGACGTTTCAAGTGCCTGTTCGGCGGAAACTTCGTACGAGCCGAAAGGCAGGTCGGCTACGACGAGGGCGTTGGGCGCGCCGCGAACGACAGCACGCACGAGCGGGATGAGTTCGTCGATACTGACCGGCACGGTGGTGTCGTAGCCGTACACCACGTTCGCAGCCGAGTCGCCGACGAGCAGGACCGGAATTCCCGCATCATCGAAGATCTGCGCGGTCGGATAGTCGTATGCCGTGAGCATTGGCCACGGCTCGTGCTTTTCCTTCAGTGCCTGCAGGTGGTGAATGCGTGTTCTCGTCCGTTTGGGCTGCTGGGCCGCAGACCCGTACACAGGTGTGTCCGACATCGTGTTCCCTTCGTGCCTCGAGGCCGAGTTGACGGTCCCCGGGTTTGGGTGATGACTTCCCTCAGTCTGCCACTCCTGCGAAGTCAAAGACCGTCCTGAGCAGAGGGTGTGGCAGGGATCACGTGACCGTGGGAGGTGACAGATTCACCGCCGCATCCGTCGCAGCGTGGCACTATCTGAGGAATGATCACGCAACGGGTTCCGCGTGCGGTGGGAGGGCGGTACGGCCGCGGGGGATTCACTCTCGTCGTGATTGCAGCACTCGCGCTCGCTGGGTGCGCCGGACCGGGTCCTGGGGATGAAGAAGGGCCGGAATTCGTGCCCGCCACTCCCACGGAGTTTCCCCCGGAACTTGCGAGCTATTACCAGCAGGCCGTCGAGTGGGGGCCATGCGACGACTACGCGGTCGATCCCCTCGCTCGCGAGAATCTCACTGTGTACGAGTTCTCGTGTGCCCGCGTCGCGGTTCCCGTCGACTACAGCGCTCCAGGCGTCCTCGATGTCACAGACGACCCGGAGGGCCAGGAGAGCGTGGATGGCAACGTTGCCTATGTGGCCCTCGCGCGACGCGCTGCGGAAGGCCAGAAGATCGGTTCTCTCGTCCTAAACCCAGGCGGCCCAGGGGTTGGCGGTGTGCAAACCGTCGCCGATATCACGACTTCCATATTCGGCACGGATGTGATCGAGCGCTTCGACATCGTTGGACTTGACCCGCGAGGGGTCGGAGCGTCGTATCCGCCGATCGCATGCCGTACCGACGAGGAGAAAGATGCCTACCGCGCGCAGGTTCGCGTGGATATGAGCCCAGAGGGCATCGCCGCGCACGAGGCTGACAATGAACGATATGCAGCGTTGTGCGCCGAACGAACAGGGGAGGCGCTGCTTGCGAGTGTCGGCAGCCGGGAAGGTGCCCGTGACCTGGATATTGTCCGGGCCGTACTCGGGGACGACAAACTGAACTTCCTCGGGTACTCCTACGCCACCTATCTCGGAGCGTTATACGCCGAGGCGTTCCCTGGGAACGTCCGCGCAATGATCCTGGATGGAGCAGTAGACCCTGCGGAGGAAGCGGGCGAATCGGTGATTCGGCAGGGAGAGGGCTTCCAGCGCGCTTTCGACGCATTCGCTGAAGACTGCACAGCGCAGCCCGAATGCGCGCTAGGTGACGATCCAGGCGAGGCGATACCGCAGTTTCGCGAACTGGTGGACCCACTCATCGAGCGGCCAGCGCAAACGACTGATCCGCGCGGTTTGAGTTACGAGGATGCGCTCACGGGAGTTGTGCAGGCCCTCTACGTGGAGCAGTTCTGGCCCTCGCTGCGCGCGGGGCTTGCCGAGCTTGCCGACGGCCGTGGCGACGCCCTGCTGCTGCTGGCAGACATCTACGAGGGTCGCGGCGACGACGGGCTTTACGACAACAGCAATGATGCGTTTGACGCTATCCGCTGCGTTGACAGCCCGCCCGAACTTGACCGCGATACTGCTGGCGAGGTTGACCGCAGATACCGCGAGGCTGCCCCCTTCCTCGATGATGGCCGTGGAACCGGGAACGCGCCTCTGTCGACGTGCGCATTCTGGCCCGTGCCCCATACGAGTGAACCGGGAACACTCGATATCGCTGAGGAGTTACCCCCGCTACTCGTCGTATCCACCACGGGTGACCCAGCAACACCCTACGAAGCGGGCGTTGAACTCGCTGATCAGCTGGGCGCTGCGCTGCTGACTTTTCGCGGCAATACGCATACTGCGGTTTTTCAGGGCATCCAGTGTGTAGACGATTACGCGGCCAGATATCTGATTGAAGGGGAACTCCCGGGGGAGGGCACGCTGTGCTGAGACGGCGGTGTTAATGCAGGCTGACATCTGAGTCGTTGCTAGACACCGCCATCCCGTGCCGAACCCGGTTGGCGGACCACCTTAGGTGATAACCTCGCCCGTATGGATCGCCAGAAGGAATTCGTGCTCCGCACGATCGAGGAGCGCGACATCCGGTTCGTCCGGCTGTGGTTTACCGACGTACTCGGCTTCCTCAAGTCGGTGGCGATCGCACCGGCGGAACTTGAGGGCGCTTTCACTGAGGGTATTGGCTTCGATGGGTCATCCATCGAAGGGTTCTCGCGGGTGTCTGAAGCGGACACTGTCGCGATGCCTGATCCCTCCACCTTCCAGATTTTGCCGTGGGTGCACAAAGACGGGAAGCCGCATACCGCTCGCATGTTCTGCGACATCGCGATGCCCGACGGTTCACCCTCGTGGTCTGACTCGCGGCACGTTCTGCGCCGCCAGCTCAACAAAGCCGGCGACTTGGGATTCAGCTGCTACGTCCATCCCGAGATCGAATTCTTTCTGCTGAAGAATTCGCCGGATGACGGTTCGGAGCCGATCCCAGCCGACAAGGGCGGTTACTTCGATCAGGCAGTTCACGACACTGCCCCCAACTTCCGCCGCCATGCGATCGAGGCGCTCGAATCGATGGGGATCTCGGTCGAGTTCAGCCACCATGAGACAGCACCGGGCCAGCAGGAAATCGACCTGCGCTACGCGGATGCCCTGTCGATGGCCGACAACGTCATGACCTTCCGTTACGTCGTGAAGGAAGTCGCTCTGCTCGAGGGAGTGCACGCCTCCTTCATGCCGAAGCCATTCAGTCAGCATGCTGGCTCGGCCATGCACACCCACATGAGTCTTTTCGAGGGGGAGAGCAACGCGTTCTTCAACCCGGACGACCCGATGGAACTTTCGGATACCGCGAAGCAGTTCATCGCCGGAATTCTGCACCACGCGAACGAGATCAGCGCCGTCACGAACCAGTGGGTCAACTCGTACAAGCGGTTGATACACGGCGGTGAAGCGCCGACCGCGGGGTCGTGGGGCCGAGCGAACCGGTCCGCGCTCGTCCGTGTCCCGATGTACACGCCCAACAAGGCGGGGTCCCGGCGTATTGAGGTGCGCAGCCCCGACTCAGCCTGTAACCCGTACTTGACGTTCGCGGTGCTCCTCGCGGCGGGCTTGCGTGGCGTCGAGCATGGCTACGAACTGCCCGCTGAGGCGGAGGACGACGTGTGGTCACTGACGCGGGCGGAACGCCGTGCGATGGGATACCGTGAACTCCCAGGGAACCTCGATCATGCTCTCCGCGAGATGGAGAAGTCGGAACTTGTCGCTGAGGCACTCGGTGAGCACGTATTCGACTACTTCCTCCGCAATAAGCGCGCGGAATGGGAGCAGTACCGCACCCAGGTCACACCATACGAGTTGAAGACCTACCTTTCTCTGTAAAGGGTTAATGCAGTCATGGTGCGACCACCGCTTGGCCGTTCTCTCATCCCGGGCCCTGCCAGGCTTGGGATGGTCGATTCCAGCGCGGCGAACCGCCTCAGTCTGCTGGGGTGGGGCAGCCAAGAAGACGTGGACTTGCTGTGGGCGCTTTCGCGCGCACCGGACCCAGACCTCGCGTTACTCGCGCTGGGCCGCTTGAAGGACGCACTTGGGGCCGAGTGGCAGGAGTTCGACCGCGAGGTGCGCGACGACACCGGCTTGCGCGCGCGTGTGTTCGGGCTGTTGGGCGCGTCGACCGCGCTTGGTGATCATCTGATCGCGCGGCCTGAACTCTGGCGCCACCTCCGGGGGAAGTCGATTCCCCTGCCCACCGACGATGAACTTACGACCCGCATGCTCGCTGCGGTCGACGCCGTGCCAGCGACGGTTGAAGAAATCCCTGAGGGCCAGTCGAAGATTTTCAAGGCTGGGATTGACGGTCCCAAGGCGATCATCGCGTTGCGGAACGAGTACCGCGACCAGTTGATGATCCTCGCCGCTGTCGACCTCGCCGCCACGGTGCAGGACGAACCTGTCTTGCCGTACACCGCAGTCGTCCGCCATCTCAGCGCACTCGCCGACGCGGCGCTCACGGGGGCGTTGTCCGTAGCCGTCGCAACAGTGTTCCCAGCAGGACCATGCCCGGTTCGGCTCGCAATTATTGCGATGGGGAAATGCGGCGCGCGTGAACTCAATTACGTCAGCGATGTCGACGTCATATTTGTTGCCGAGCCGGCGGATGGTGCCGCCACCCGCCTCGCAAGCGAAACGATGCGCATCGGCTCGGCTGCGTTCTTCGAAGTTGACGCCGCACTGCGTCCTGAAGGGAAGGCAGGTGCCCTTGTTCGCACCCTTGAGTCGCACATCGCCTACTACAAGCGCTGGGCGCATACCTGGGAGTTCCAGGCACTGCTGAAGGCCCGGCCGATGTCTGGTGACATGGCGCTCGGTCAGCAGTACATCGATGCGCTCAACCCAATGGTGTGGGTCACTTCGGAACGCGACGACTTCGTCGAAGGTGTGCGCAAGATGCGACGCCGCGTGGAGTCGCTGATCCCGGCTGACATCCGTGATCGCGAACTCAAGCTCGGAGCTGGCGGCCTCCGCGATGTCGAGTTCGCTGTGCAGCTTCTGCAAATGGTGCATGGCCGGGCTGATGATTCGCTCCATGTGCTCTCGACGGTTGAGGCACTCACCGCGCTGGCTGCTGGGGGTTACGTTGGCCGCGAGGACGCCGCGAATCTCACGGCATCGTATGAGTTTCTTCGCTTGCTTGAACATCGACTCCAGATTCAGCGGATGCAGCGCACGCACACGTTGCCCTCGCTCGATGACGATGAGGCGCTGCGCTGGCTCGCGCGCGCGGCACACGTGCGCCCGGACGGCACAACTGACGCGAAGGGCGTGCTTATCGCGGAGATCAAGCGCAACATCGCCCGGGTACGCCGCATCCACACGAAGCTTTTCTACCGGCCGCTTCTCGAGTCTGTCTCGCGGCTTGAAACAGAGGCGATACGTCTCACCGAGGACGCGGCAATCAGGCAGCTTTCCGCGCTCGGATACACGTCGCCGCGTAACGCGCTCAGCCATCTCCGTGCCCTCTCGGGCGGACTGTCGAGGCGCGACAGAATCCAGGCACTGCTGCTTCCAACATTGCTCGACTGGCTCAGCGAGACACCGAACCCAGACGCGGGGCTGCTCGCGTATCGGCGGATGTCCGACGAACTGACTGACAAAGAATGGTTCCTGCGCACCCTTCGCGATGAGGGCGCCGCAGCTCGCCGGCTGATGAAGATACTCGGTTCGTCCGCGTACATTCCCGACTTGCTCATTCGTGCCCCCGACGTGCTGCGTTTGTTCGCCGACGGTGCCACTGGCCCCCGGCTCGTCGAGCCCTGTCCCGAAGACGTGGCGAAGGGCCTCCTCGCGTCGTCCGCGCGGTACGCAACTCCGGAACGTTCGATTGCCGCGGCGCGCTCGCTGCGGCGCGCGGAACTTGCACGTGTCGCGTCGGCTGACGTCCTCGGCATGCTCGATGTCCCGCAGGTGTGTGAGGCGCTGTCCTCGGTCTGGGTGGCAGTGCTGGAATCGGCCCTCAAAGCCGCCATCCAGTCCAGCGTCGAAGATCGGGGCGAGCCAGCTCCCGCCCGAATTGCGGTCATCGGAATGGGCCGTTTGGGTGGTGCTGAACTCGGCTACGGGTCTGACGCGGATGTCCTCTTCGTATGTACTCCCGAATCCGGCGCCGACGAAACCACCGCCGTGAAGTGGTCCACTGGGATCGCCGAAATGGTCAGGAAACAACTCGGAGCGCCCAGCGTTGACCCCCCGCTCGAGGTTGATACCAACCTCCGTCCGGAAGGACGCAGCGGGCCTATGGTGCGGACGCTCGCTGCATACGATGCGTATTACGCACAGTGGGCGCAGCCGTGGGAAGTGCAAGCGCTCTTGCGTGCACATCAGGTAGCGGGAGACCCTGAGCTGGGGATCGACTTCCTGCACATGGCAGACAAGTCCCGCTATCCCCAGGGTGGGATGTCCGAAAAATCCGTGCGGGAGATTCGCCGAATCAAGGCGCGCGTCGATTCGGAACGGCTGCCCCGCGGCGCCGATCCCGCGACTCACACGAAGCTGGGCAGGGGTGGTCTCTCCGACGTGGAATGGACCGTGCAGCTGCTCCAATTGCGCTATGCACATGAAGTGACGAGCATGCGGAATACCTCCACACTGAAATCCCTGGATGCGATCGCTGCGGAGGGAGTGCTGTCGGAAAGCGATACCGCGCTACTGCGTGACGCCTGGGTCACTGCAACAAAGGCACGTAATGCGCTGGTGCTCGCCCGGGGTAAACCATCAGATCAGCTGCCCGGTACCGGTCCGGTGCTCACAACTGTGGCCTACATCGCTGGATGGGACGGCGATCCAGGTGGCTTCATCGAACATTACCGTCGCACCACCCGCCGGGCGCGTGGGGTAGTGGAACGGGTCTTCGGCAGCAACCAGTGAACTAGCGGGGATTCTTCTTACTAGTCGCCTTGGGAGTAGATGCCTTCGAGGCTGACCGCGGAGGCGCAGCCTCGCCCTCAACGACCTCGCCAGTCGTGTTAGAACGACTGACTCGCGGGAAGCGGGGGCGCGGGAACTTCCCCGCCATGTCGGTGATCGGCTCAGCCGCATCCGTAATGTAACGGGACGCTGACTCAATTCGCGAAAGCGGATCCTGTAAACCGTCGATCGTCGGCGCGATGGCAACCAGATTCTCCATCAGGTGGACCATGCGTTCCGCTAGGCCGTTCTCTGTGAGCACTCGCTCAACGAAACCACCGGACTGAAATACTTTGTCGATCAGGCCATTGTGGTCGAAAACATGCTCGAGCATGCCGCCACGCTCGAGAGCCTGACCGAGGGGACGATCGGGTGCGGTTGCTGAGGTGATCGCCCGCAAAAGAGCTACAGGACCGTAAGGGTTCGCGAGCAGCGCGAACAGTTGATCTGCAACACCGCGTTTGCCGACCACCACGTCTGCCATATCGAGAAGACCGTTGTCCCGGCGGATCGGGCCGTCCGGCCGGACCCACTGGCTTGCCATGACCGTCACCCGGGCACCGATGATGCCCACCCGTACGGGCAGGAGCGCGACATCGACAATCACCATGCCTTTAGGGTACTGGCACGGAGATGGCTCGCTGGTGCGGATACGGAATGAGAAGGCATCCAAGTTTGGGCGAAAGTGTTTCCGTTCATGCGATGGTTCGAACACGGGGCGGCGCGACGGAATTAAAGTGAGCACCCGTTCGCCTCCTCGTAGGTTTTAGTGCATGCGTACTTCCTTGATATGGAGGAGTGCCGATTATGTCTAGATATGACTTCGTCACACCGATACGCACCGGACGCCATCCTATACGCCAGTTTCGCTGTGCCACAGAGAGACTGAGCTGCGAGCCCGGCGCATTACGAGAATCAGGTGTTCGTCATCTCACATTCTTTCGCGGGCGTCAGCTTGCGGACCTGCGGAACCGATACCAGGTCGGTGCCGCCTTTTTGAGGCGGCCGGGCAGATTGTCGGCGGAGGCCGACTCTGAGGTGATGAACTCCCACCCAGGAAATGCGCGGGCGATGTCTTTCTCGTCGGCGCCGTGGGGGAGCGGTTTCGGACTGCCGGGCTTGAATGCCATCATCAGCAGGCTGGCATTGGGACTAGCGACCCTACTCGCCCCGCGGCCCATCGCTGCGCGCTCGTCATTCTTTAACCCGTGGAAGCAGCCCACATCGAGTATCAGGTCGTACGGTCCGCCCACGACGTTCGGATCGAGTGCCGTGACATCACCGACGAGGAAGCGAACGTGAACGTGGTGTTCTGAGGCGTGTTTCTCCGCACGTTTGATAGCGAGCCCTACCTGGTCAATTCCGGTTACCTCCCAGCCGCGTTCAGCAAGCATCACGGAGTAACGGCCCGACCCACAGCCGAGATCCAGTGCGCGCCCAGGCTTCCCTCGTTCATCGGCTTCGCGCTCAAGTAGCCGCTCAATCGCGTGCTGCTGATCTTTAGCGGCCTGCTCCCACGGTGTGATTCTCAGCCGGTAAAGAAGCGTGTAAATAAGCCCCATCAGTCCTCACCGCCGAACTCAGTGTACGCGAACGAGCCCGCCCCCCGAAGGGAGCGGGCTCTCGCCGTATCGCGCGGCTTACCGCATCACACGTCGTAGTACAGGTTGAACTCGTACGGGTGCGGACGCAGCCGGACCGGCTCGATCTCCTGTTCGCGCTTCAGCGCGATCCAGGTCTCGATCAGGTCGTTGGTGAACACGCCGCCCTCGGTGAGGAAGTCGTTATCACGCTCGAGGTTGTCGATGACAGCTTCGAGTGAGGTTGGGGCCTGCGGAATGCCCTTGGCTTCTTCCGGCGGGAGTTCGTAGAGGTCCTTGTCCACCGGTGCTGGCGGTTCAATCTTGTTGCGGATGCCGTCAAGGCCCGCCATCATGCACGCAGCGAAAGCGAGGTAAGGGTTGCCGGAGCTGTCAGGTGCGCGGAACTCGAGGCGCTTGGCCTTCGGGTTGTTTCCGGTGATCGGAATACGGACAGCCGCGGAACGGTTGCGCTGCGAGTACACCAGGTTGATCGGCGCTTCGTAGCCCGGCACGAGGCGGTGGTACGAGTTGATCGTCGGGTTGGTGAACGCGAGCAGCGATGGAGCGTGGTGCAGGATTCCACCGATGTAGTGGCGAGCCATGTCGGACAGGCCAGCGTAGCCAGCCTCGTCGTGGAACAACGGCTTGCCGTCTTTCCATAGCGACTGGTGCATGTGCATGCCGGAACCGTTATCGCCGAACAGTGGCTTAGGCATGAACGTCGCTGATTTGCCGCCCTGCCATGCGGTGTTCTTGACGATGTACTTGAAGAGCAGCAAGTCGTCGGCGGCGTGAGTCAGCGTGTTGAACTTGTAGTTGATCTCAGCCTGGCCTGCGGTGCCGACCTCGTGGTGACCGCGCTCGATTTCGAATCCGGCGTTGGTCAGGTTGGTGGTGATGTCGTCACGCAGGTCGACGTAGTGGTCGTACGGTGCGACGGGGAAGTAACCACCCTTGTAGCGCACCTTGTAGCCACGGTTCGGCGATCCGTCGGCTTCACGATCAACGCCGGTGTTCCACCAGCCTGACTCGGAATCGATTTCGTAGAAGGTGCCGTTGGCCTGTGAATCGAAACGAACCGAGTCGAACAGGTAGAACTCAGCTTCCGCCCCGAAGAACGCGGTATCGGCGATTCCGGTGCTGGCCAGGTACGCCTCAGCCTTACGTGCCACGTTACGCGGGTCGCGGCTGTACGCCTCGCGCGTGAACGGGTCATGCACCGAGAAGACAACATTCAGCGTCTTCGCCGCGCGGAACGGGTCAATGCCTGCCGTGGTCACGTCCGGAAGGAGCAGCATGTCAGACTCGTGAATCGACTGGAAGCCGCGAACCGATGAGCCGTCGAACGCGAGACCGTCGTCGATCACATCCTGGTTGAATGCGGACGCCGGGATTGAGAAGTGCTGCTGCACACCCGGGAGGTCACAGAAACGGACGTCGACGTATTCGACATTTTCATCGGCAATGAACTTGAAGACTTCTTCGGCATTGGAAAACGCCACTCGTCTGCTCCTTCAGTCGGGCCCCGCTCAGACAGTTTGATTACGCGGGATTCTCGAGAAAACCGTATGGACTTGGTGTTGCCCAGCGGTCACCCCAGTGTTTCACACGTGTTACCGATTCACGCGAGGGTTGCGAATCGGATGCACTGTGTTCCATATCGCGCACAGATCCAGATGTGGGGAACCGGCAAGGTCAGAACTATCCTAGAAGCCATGTCCAGGATTACAGGCTCATGGCTCTACGGCCCGTCGGCGGCTCTCCCGAAAGGTGAGATGCACGGCGAGTCCAAGTACAAGGGGGAAGCGCTCGGCTTACCCGAGGATGGGCCTGGCTCACTGCCCACCTGGCTGAGACGAAGCGGCGCCTTCTTTGCCGACATCTTCATGGCGGCGGGCGTCGCTGCCATCTTCACTTTTCCCGAACCGCCCCGCAACTGGAGCCTCCTGGTTTGGTTCATGGTGGCCATTTTCGCGGTGCTCTTTTTCTCGTTCACGCCTGGACAAGCGCTGTTCGGTCTGCGGGTGCAACGAGTAGACAGGGCCGCGCCGGTGGGGTTGTGGCGCTCAGCCCTCCGCGCGTTCCTGGTGTCGCTGCTAATCCCCGCCGCGATCTGGGATCGCGACGGGAGGGGACTGCATGACAGGCTGACCGGAACCGCTATCGTCCGGACACGATGAGAACGGTGCGCTCTAGCGGCGTTTGATGGTGCGCTGCACGCTCTTCATCTTGCCGCCGCCAGGCACTGGGCCATGGGGCATCGCTGGCCCGCTGGTGCGTGAAGCGATCGCCGCCAGTCGCTGCTCAAGTGAATCCATCTGCTTGCGCGTGATGTTCTTTGGCAGCCGGTTCATAGCTTTTTGCAGTTTCGGGAGCGGAATCTGGTCGGCCTCGTTGCCAACGATGATCTCGTAGATCGGTGTGTCACCGACTAGGCGTGCAACACGCTTCTTTTCCTGAGCCAGGAGGCTCTTCACGCGGTGGGGTGCACCTTCTCCGACGAGGATGATGCCAGGACGGCCAAGGACGCGGTGGACTGCGTCGAGGTGGGTGGTTCCCGCAACCGCGTTGGTGACACGCCAGGGCCCCTTGAGTGAGTCAAGCGCCCACGCGGCGGCGCCGGTCTGCCCTTCTGCCTTCTTGTAAACCGTCTTCGTCACACGTCGGCCGAACACGATGACCGACAGCAGAACGCCAAGGATCAGACCCATCGGAAGGAAAAACCACTGGGCGTTCACGAGCCAGCCCAGACCAAACATCACAAGGGTGGTGAGCACGATCGTTCCGGCCATGATGGGAACGAGCCATTTGTCTTCCTTGCGCTGCATCTTGAAGGCCTGCCACAGCTGAGATCGACGCTCCTTGGAGCGCTTCCTGCGCGTTGCCTTCAGTTCCTTGCGTTCTGCCTTGTCGAGCTTGCCCTTGCCCGCTGAGCCCTTAGCCATACATCCCAGGATACTTCCCCTGCCGGGGCCGAGCGCCATGCAGTCCGGCAGGCACTAGCCGCCATAGCGGGCAAGGACAGCACTTGCTTCCTGAGCCGCGGTGCCTTCGCCTGCGAGATGTGTGAGGTTCGCGGGGAGTTCTTCGCCCCGCTCAGCGACGGCTTGAGTGTAAAGACGGCCGGCACGGTACGACGACCGCACGAGAGGGCCTGCCATGACGCCAGCGAAGCCGAGCTCCCGGGCCGTATCAGAATGCGCGACGAACTCCTCAGGCTTTACCCAGCGTTCGACCGGATGATGACGGGGGGAGGGGCGCAGGTACTGCGTAATGGTGATGATGTCACAGCCCGCGGTGCGGAGGTCCTGCAACGCTTCAGAGACCTCTTCGGGTGTTTCTCCCATTCCGAGAATCAGGTTCGATTTGGTGACTAGTCCCACGTCGCGTGCGGCACTTATCACGTCCAGGGAACGCTGGTAGCGGAATGCGGGACGGATCCGGCGGAAGACCCGGGGGACAGTTTCGACATTGTGTGCAAGTACCTCTGGCCGCGAGCCGAAAACCTCATCAAGCTGCTCGGGAACGGCGTTGAAGTCGGGTATCAGCAGTTCCACGCCTGTGCCGGGATTGAGGGCATGGATCTGGCGAACCGTTTCGGCATATAACCAGGCGCCACCGTCCGGGAGATCATCGCGTGCGACCCCAGTAACCGTCGAGTAGCGAAGGCCCATTGCCTGGACGCTCTCCGCCACACGGCGCGGCTCGTCCCGGTCCAGTTCGGCGGGTTTGCCGGTGTCGATCTGGCAGAAATCGCAGCGGCGAGTGCATTGATCACCACCGATCAGGAAGGTCGCTTCGCGATCCTCCCAGCACTCAAAGATGTTGGGGCAACCGGCTTCTTCGCAGACCGTATGCAAGCCCTCACGCCGTACTAGACCCTTGAGTTCGGTGTACTCGGGGCCCATTTTGGCGCGGGTTTTGATCCATTTTGGTTTCCGCTCGATCGGGGTTTCAGCGTTGCGCGCTTCGATACGGAGTAGCTTCCGTCCTTCTGGGGCGATAGTCACGATGTCGATGCTACGCCCCAATGTGACGCGACGGATCGCCAGTAGGGGACGTTCACCCGAACGTAAAAGTCGTCACCTTTGGCATTCCTTGCACAGCAGGTTCACTCGTCTGGAAGATGCTCGCCTGGAAATCGCTAAGCGTCAGTCGTTCGATCTCGTGCTCCGCCACAGCCAGTTCCCCGTCAAGCGCACGCGCAACAGCGCTGGTTACCGGCTCGATGACATCGCGGACGTTGACTGGTGTACCTGTTTCGACAGACAGGGACGTCACCCCCGCATCGGTGATTCCGCACGGAATGATCGCATCGAACGCGCCGAGATCGTTGCTGCAATTGAGGGCGAACCCATGCAGGGCCACGCCGCGCTGGACACGGACGCCGATCGCCGCAATTTTCCGTTCCGGCCGGAACACTTCAGCACCGTCATCTGATTGGGCCATTTCCGCAGGCAACCAGACACCAGAGCGGCCGTCGATACGTCCGCAGTGAATGCCGTAGCTACTGATGACCTCGATCAGCGCCTCCTCGAGCCTGCGCACATAGCCCACCACATCGATGGGCTCGGCGAGCCGGACGATCGGGTACCCGACCAGTTGTCCCGGTCCGTGCCATGTGATCTTGCCGCCCCGATCGACGTCGATGACTGGGGTTCCGTCGGTAGGCCTCTCCTCTGGGAGAGTGCGTTTACCAGCGGTGTATACGGCGGGATGTTCGAGCAAGAGCAACGTGTCGCGACCTTCGCCGACGGCTCGCTTCGCAGCTAGCGCCCGCTGCCATTCCCATGCCTCGGTGTACTCGATGCGGCCGACGTCGACAACGTCGATCGGATCCCGCGACAACCGGGCGGATGCACTACGTGTGCTCATGATTTCAAACTACTCCAAACCGGTGCGGACGCTAGTTGCTGCCATCATCGAACACCGCTTCGAGCGCTTCACGGATCGTATTGTGCTCAAACGTGAATCCCGCCCGCTCGAGCTTGGCCGGAATTGCCCGCTGCCCGGCGAGAATCGCCTCCTCAGCGAACTCACCGACGATCAGCTTCAGCATGAAGCCAGGGACGATCCAGGGTGCGGGCCGACGCATCGCTCTGGCCATCGCAGCATTGAACTCCGCGTTCGTGACGGGAGCGGGCCCAGTCAGGTTGAAAGGCCCTGACATTTCCGAATTGCTGAGGAGGAACATCACCGCCCGCACGTGATCAGTGAGCGAGATCCACGGAAAGTACTGCCGACCGTCGCCGAGCCTTCCGCCGAGCGCGAAACGATAGATCGGTAGTAGGCGGGTGAGAATACCGCCTTCGGGTGCGAGCACGAGTCCGGTTCGGATGTTGGCAACACGCACGCCGGCACGTTCGGCTGGCGCCGATGCCTTCTCCCAGTCCTGGCAAAGGGCAGCGAGAAAGCCTTCACCGAGTGGTGCGGATTCGTCGGCTTCCTTGTCTCCAGTGTCACCGTAGTAGCCGACGGCACTCGCGCTGATCATGACTGGTACGCCTGCTTTCCCGGCCGCCTCTGCAAGGACCTCAGTAGGCTCGATCCGGCTATCACGCAGCTCTTGCTTGTAAGCACCGGTCCAGCGCTTGTCTCCAAGACTTGCGCCGCACAAGTTCACCACCGCGTCACAACCATCGAGGATGGAGGGGTCGAGTGCACGGCCGGGGTCCCAAGAAACCTCGTCGGAACCAGTCGGCTGCCGACGTACGAGCCTGATGGCGGTGTGATCTTCTGCGCGAAGTGCCTTCACGAGAGCTGTGCCTATCAGACCAGATGATCCAGCAATCATTATTCGCATTGCAGCATCGCCTCCAAAAGGGGTGATAAAGGAAACTGGCCCCAGGGATATCCCTGGGGCCAGTTATCAAGTCAGAGGTCGAGGTCGCCCTCGAACTCACCTTCTTCGAGCCGCTGCTTGATCGTTGTCAAGAACCGGCCCGCGTCAGCGCCGTCGACAAGCCGGTGATCGTATGTCAGCGGCAGGAACGCCATCGAGCGGATGGCGATCACGTCGTTGCCGTCGGAGTCTCGGGCCACGATCGGACGCTTGACGATTGCGCCGGTACCCAGCATCGCCGCTTGCGGCGGAACGAGGATCGGCGTATCGAATAGCGCACCGTTGCTGCCGATGTTGGTGACAGTGAACGTGCCGCCGGACAGTTCGTCTGGCTTCAGCCCACCGGTCCGTGCCCGGGATGCGATGTCATTGATCGCTTGCGCCAGCTCCGCGAGAGACATCTCGCCCGCATTGTGGATGACCGGCGAGAGCAGGCCATTCGGCGTGTCGACCGCGATTCCGAGGTGCTCGCTGCCGTGGTAGGTGATCTCCTTGGCAGCCTCGTCATAGCTCGCATTGATATTCGGATGAAGCTTGAGTGCTTCGACCACAGCCTTCGCGAAGAACGGCAAGAAGGTCAGGTTGACTCCGTGGCGATCCTTGAACGCGGCCTTATTCGCTGCGCGCAGCGTTGCGACGCGGGTCAAATCGACTTCGTGAGTCTGCGTCAGCTGAGCTGTTGTCTGGAGCGACTCCCGGGTCTTCACCGCGGTGATCTGACGGATCCGGTTGGCCTTCTGTACCGTGCCGCGCAGTTCCGCGAGTTCAGGGCGGACTCCTGCTGGGGTGCTGTCCTTCTTCGCCCCGGAAGCAGCAGGCGCCTTGCCCTTCGCTGACTTAGCAGACTCTGCCGCAGCGAGGACGTCTTCCTTCCGGATGCGTCCGCCTACCCCGGAGCCCTCGATCGTCGATAGGTCAATCTTGTGTTCCGACGCGAGCTTGCGCACGAGTGGTGTGACGTACGGCGTTGAACCGGAAGCGGGCTTGGATTCTGCCTTTGGTTCGGGCTTCTTCTCTGGCTCCGGCTTGGGCTTTGACTCGGCCTTCGGTTCGGGCTTGGATTCTGCCTTTGGTTCGGGCTTGCCACTGCCGATCACCGCGAGCTGGCCGCCGACCTCGACAACCTCATCTTCATCTGCCGTGATCTCGAGTAGCGTGCCAGCAACAGGCGAGGGAATCTCGGTGTCGACCTTGTCTGTCGAAACCTCGAGAAGCGGCTCGTCCATCTCGACCTCGTCACCGACAGCTTTCAGCCATCGAGTGACTGTCCCCTCAGTGACTGACTCACCGAGAGCGGGCATCGTGACCTGAGTTCCCGAGGAATCCGCGCTTGACTTCTCCTCTTGGGCGGGGGAGTCTTCGGTCTCTTCCGACTTCTCAGCGAGGTCATCCGCGTCGTCAGGCTCGGAATCAGACTCCTCTGAGTTGTCTGCTTCAGTGTCGGCTTCTTCGGTGCTGGACTCGTCGTCACGATCGGAGCCGCTATCGTCGGTGTCGCCGTCTTCGCTGATAACGGCGAGTTCACCGCCGATCTCTACGACGTCGTCCTCGTTTGCGATGATCTTGCTCAAAACGCCAGCCGCAGGCGAAGGAATTTCGGTGTCAACTTTATCGGTGGAGACCTCAAGTAAGGGCTCGTCGACCTCGACGGTATCGCCTTCTTGCTTGAGCCATCGCGTGACGGTTCCCTCACTCACGCTTTCACCTAGGGCGGGCATTTGAACGGAGAAGGCCATTATCCTTCGACTCCTCGGCGCTCGTTGGGTTGTTGGCGCGTCGGCCCGCCGTGGTGTAGCGAGACGACGTATTCGGTTCTAGTCGGTTCTATTGTGCTTGTGGCGCTGACCTTGTGGGGCCAGTTGCACGAGATACTGCTTTTGCAGCGAAACCTTCTACGGATGACGCGAATGTTTTCGCTGCTGTATGCCATCCTTGCATCACTGAACGGTCACCGCGCGCGCAGGGGCCATTTCAGCGGAGTTAATTCGAGTGCTCTGACTGCGCGGCCAGGCGGAGATGTCCGGTTTTCCAGAAAAGCGGTCTCAGTCAAATGTCCCAAGTGGGACTTCCATCAGATTCCTGGCAGCATCGAGATATGGGAATCTTCGAACGGATGCGCCGATCTTTCGGCGGCAGCGGCGGTGGGGGAACTGGGGGCCGGCTGCGCGGAATGTCTGACACCGACGTTGCGCACCTTGAAGCGTGGGTTGCAGAGCGCAAGGGCGTGGAAGCATTCGTTGAACCGGAGACGTTCGTCAACCAGCTGTCAGTCGTACTGATCGCAAAGGATGGCGAATGGACCCGACGCCGTGTCGGTGACGCGAAAACCGCGCGCAAGCTCGGTGAACGCTTGAGCGTGCCAATTTACGACGTGCAGAAGACCGGCTACCCGCAGCGAATGCGCGAGTACGACGAGCGTCAGCGGATACTGCAGCGCAGGGAACAGATCAAGCGGGATCAGCAGCCCTACTGACGCATCGTCAATTCGCTTTCACCGTCACCCGTTCGCGGCGATATCCTCGAGAACCGCGAGGAGTGTGCGCACGGGAACGCCGGTACCCCCCTTACTCGTGTAGCCCCACGGTCCTCCTGTGTTGTAAGCGGGACCAGCGATGTCAATGTGCGCCCACTCGGCGCCTTCCGGGACGAATTCCTTAAGGAACAGGCCTGCCGAGAGCATGCCTCCCCAACGATGGTTAGTGACGTTGGCGAGATCGGCGACCTTTGAATCAAGGTCTCGCCGAAGCTCCGGCGGAAGGGGCATCGCCCACCCGTTTTCTCCCACCTGCTGAGAAAGACCCGCGACGCGGTCACGGAACTCGTCGGTTCCCATCACGCCGGGCGTGCGGTTGCCGAGCGCAACCATTTGTGCGCCTGTGAGCGTGGCGGTATCGATTACGTAATCGGGATTGTCCTCGCCGGCGCGAACCAGGGCGTCAGCAAGGACGAGTCGGCCTTCGGCGTCGGTATTCAGAACTTCGACGGTGGTGCCTCCGTAGTGCGTGATCACATCACCGGGCCGTTGAGCTGTGCCCGAAGGCATATTCTCCGCCATGGGCACTGTGGCGATGACCGTCAACGGAAGCTCAAGCCTTGAGGCAAGCACAACCGTGGCGATGACGGCTGCCGCCCCAGCCATATCGGACGTCATGTTCTCCATGTTCGCGGCTGGCTTAATTGAGATGCCGCCAGTATCGAAGGTGATGCCCTTCCCAACGAGGGCAACGGTTTTCGCGCCCTTCTTGGCCGCACCGCGGTGTATCAGCCGGACCAGTCGAGGGGGCCGTGAGGAACCTTGACCAACGCCGACAATCCCTCCGTAACCGTCTTCCTCGAGTTTGGTCTCATCCAGCACCTCGACTGCGAGTCCAGCGGCATCGCCGAGCGCGCGAGCGCGGTCGGCGAACTCGCCAGGGAAAAGGTGGCTCGGGGGAGTGTTGACGAAATCGCGTGCCGTCGCGACAGCTTCGGCGATCGCGAGGGAGCGTTCAAGGGTGCGTTGCGACGTCTTAGATTTCGGATTCGGAACGATCATGTCAGCGCCTGCCAGGGGCGCGGAGTCCGGCCCCGGTCGCGACTTGGGTGATTTGAACTCATTGAACGCGTAGCCGCCAAGGAAGAGGCCTTCCACCGTGGCGCCCAGGTTGAGGCTGCCAAGAGTGCACGCCGCGCTCTGAACTCCCGCAAGCGAGCGCGCTGCAACACCAGCAGCCCGGCGCAGCCGTTCCGCGTCGACGGCCCCGTCATCCGGTGCTGGCCCCAGACCTACAGACAGAACGCTTGATGCCCGAATGGGTGTTGGAGCCGGAATTCGAGTCAGCTCGTCTGCCTTGCCGGTGGCGCCGGCGGTCAGTAACTGTCCAGACAGCAGTTCGCGTGTCGCCTCGTCAAAAGCTCCAGCGGCCTCGTCCACAACGGGACCGTCTTCGCCCTTCCAGACTCCGACTATGACTACCTCGTGGCGTTTGCCGATCTTTCCTGCGAGCTTGATCTCCGGTCCGAGCTGGCGTGACTTGCGATCCGCGCTCAAGGGACTCCTCACTTCCGCTTCTGCGACCACCGGGGGATGGTTTTTGATGCCTCACACACTCTTGCGGTTCGAGGCTACCGTTACGCGCGCCGGCTAGCGTTGGTCCGGTGACATCGGAATCCGTTTCCCCTGCTTCAGTTGCCCCGAGTGACACAGCCCTACTGCGCAGCCCGGCCCACGCGGTACACGCGAGCCTCGGTGCGACATTCGCGCCGTTCGCAGGCTGGGAGATGCCTGTCTCCTATCAGGGCGTGGTCGGGGAGCACAAGGCGGTACGCGAGCATGTCGGCGTGTTCGATGTTAGCCACCTCGGGAAGGTTCTGGTGTCCGGGGAGGGGGCGGCAGAATTCGTGAACAACAGCCTGTCGAATGACCTGCGCCGCGTTAGTCCGGGTAAAGCGCAATACACGTTGTGTCTCACCGAGGAAGGCGGGGTTGTGGATGACCTGATCGCCTATCTTGTCAGCGAGCGTGAGGTCTTTCTGATTCCCAATGCCGCCAACTCCGCTGAGGTGGCGCGACGTCTCGCCGCGAAGGCGCCAGCCGGAGTTACCGTTCAGGATCAGCACCGTTCTTTCGCGATTTTCGCGGTACAGGGACCGTGGTCGCGGGAAGTCCTGCTTGCTGAGGGGCTTCCGGTAGATATGTCGTACATGGCGTTTGAGGACGCCACATGGTCGGCGCTGTCGGGCACAGTGGTCCGTGTTTGCCGTACTGGATACACGGGCGAGCTCGGATATGAGCTTCTTGTTCCCTGGGAGAGCGCGGCGGATGCGCTCACTCGCCTCGTCGATTGCATCGCACAGCGAGGTGGCCAGGCAGCTGGCCTCGGAGCCCGGGACACGCTCCGAACCGAAATGGGTTATCCCCTTCACGGACACGAACTTTCGCTGGAAATCAATCCGCTGGAAGCGCGCTGCGGTTGGGCAGTCGGATGGAAGAAGCCTCAGTTTTGGGGTCGTGACGAGCTACTGCGGGAGAAGAGCGCAGGCGTCTCGCGGCAACTGTGGGGGCTGCGCGCGCTCGGCCGTGGGGTCCTCCGTCCCGGACTCACCGTCACTCACGAAAATCAGGTGATTGGTACCTGCACTTCAGGTACGTTTTCCCCTACGCTGAAAGCTGGAATCGCGCTTGCTCTCCTCGACGCAACAGCAGAAGTTGACGCAGGTGCTGAAGTGATGGTGGAGGTCCGCGGGCGGCACATGCCCTGCGCTGTGGTGCGACCACCGTTTGTCGTTCCTAAGACTCAATAGATTTCGCGATAGGATTTGCGCCCATGACAGCACTGCCCGAGTTCAGTCGCGTTCCGCACCCCTCAGCCCTTCCCGACGAGGAGCGCAACAACATACTCGAATCGCCGGGGTTCGGTCAGCACTTCACCGATCACATGGTCAGCATCGATTACACCGAGGGAAAAGGCTGGCATGACCCGCAGATCTTGCCATACGGGCCGGTCACACTGGACCCTGCCGCGATGGTGCTGCATTACGGACAGGCCATTTTCGAAGGCTTGAAAGCCTACCGTCAGCCGGACGGCTCGATTGCGTCATTCCGCCCCGATGCCAATGCTGCTCGCTTCAGAACTTCGGCGCGGCGTATCGCGATGGCTGAACTGCCTGACGAGCTTTTCGTTCAATCGCTGCGGGAGCTGATCGACGTCGACCGTGCCTGGGTCCCCGCGGCTGGCGGTGAAGAGTCGCTGTATCTGCGGCCCTATATGTTCTCCACCGAGGCCGGGCTTGGTGTAAGGCCTGCGAAGGAGTACAAGTATCTACTGATCGCTTCGCCCGCAGGCGCCTATTTCAAGGGCGGGATCAAGCCTGTGAGCGTTTGGCTGTCGACGGAATATGTTCGTGCGGTGCGCGGTGGTACGGGTGCAGCGAAGTTCGCTGGCAACTACGCGGCGTCACTTCTTGCCCAGGCCGAGTCGATTGACCACGGGTGCGATCAGGTGGTCTGGCTCGACGCGATCGAGCGGCGCTACATCGAAGAAATGGGGGGAATGAACCTGTTCTTCGTGTTCGGGTCGGGCGCGGACGCTCGACTCATCACTCCAGAGTTGTCGGGTTCACTCCTGCCTGGGATCACGCGAGACTCACTGATTCACCTCGCCTCCGATGCCGGTATTCCTGTGGAAGAACGCAAGATATCTGTCGACGAACTCAAGACGAAGGCCAAGAGCGGAGAGATCACCGAGGTCTTCGCATGCGGCACCGCTGCGGTGATCACGCCGGTCGGCAGTGTGAAATACCCCGGTGGCGAGTACGCAATCGCGGATGGCAACCCCGGTGAGGTGACGGTTGCGCTTCGCGACACACTTACGGGTATTCAGAGAGGCACTTTCGCGGACACCCGTGGCTGGATGCAGAAGCTGGGGTAGAGCGCGGGTGACCGTCGGCGGGTAGGCGGAGCTACCCGCCGACGAGCATTCCCACAGCGATCAGCACGACCGTCAACTCAAGGACTGCGCCAAGCACATCGCCGTTCAGGCCGCCGAATCGGCGCACGCAATGATTAGTGAACAAGAAGGTCAGTACCAGTGCGACAGCTATGACGATCGTGCCCTGATAGGGGCGGTCGGGCACGGCGACGATTGACACGAACACCGCAGCGATCAGCCAGGTCCCGATTATCGCCCACGATTGGGTCCCTGCGACCAGAGCGCCGAAACCTTCCGGGCGCGCGGAACGGATACCGGGCCGGCACGCGAGGACGACGGCGATGCGCGCTGTCGCGATCGCCACAACGACCGCGACGAGCTTCCCCTGTTCAGCTAGAGTGCCCAGCGCGAATGCTTGCGCCGCAAGGCAAAGTACCAGCGTCGCGACGCCAAACGGGCCTGAGCTGCCACTGTGCATTACCGCCTGAGCTTTTTCCGGCGGTCCGTAGGTTCCAAGTCCGTCTGCGGTATCGGCGAGTCCATCGAGGTGCATTCCACGGGTGAGGAGGGCGAGGAGTGCGACCGTCGCTATTCCGGCGAGCGGCGCAGGGACCTCAAGGGCAACCAAACCCCACAACGCGAGAGCGGACAGGACGCCGAGCCCCAGGCCGATGAAAGGGGACGCGGCGATCGCCCAGCTCCCCGCCTGACGGTCCGCGATGCGTGGCCCCCGGACGGGCAATATTGTCAACCACGAAAAAGCGGCACGGATCCCGTCGATGGCGGCACTTTCGGGTGCTTGCACCGAACGTCGCGAACGCCGATCCGTCACCGGTCACTCACCCCTGCCTCGTCGAAAGTCGCCATCTCTGCGAGCGTAGCGACCGCTGCCCGGATAATTGGCAGCGCAACTGCCGCACCGGAGCCCTCACCGAGACGCATCTGGAAATCCACTACTGGGTCGAGCTGCAACTGCCGCAATGCAAGCGTGTGCGCAGGTTCGGTTGAGCGATGACCCGCAATCCACCAGTCGCGTGCCCCAGCGGCCAGATCCTCGGCGACCATTGCGGCTGCTGACACTACAACTCCATCCAGGATGGCGGGCGTTCGGCGTACTGCGCTCTGTGCCAGGAACCCAGCCATTGCAGCGATGTCCGCTCCGGCTGCCGTTTGCAGGAGTTTGACGGGGTTGCGAACAGCAGGGCGCGCGCGCCGCATCGCATCACGAATCACTTCTGTTTTCCGCATCCAGGTGACATCGTCGATACCGGTACCGCGACCCACAGCTGCCACTGGCTCAGTCCGGGTGAGCGAAGCGATGAGGACGGTGGCGGGCGTGGTGTTCCCGATTCCCATGTCTCCAGCGATCAGCAAGTCCGCGCCGCTGTCGATTTCGTTGTCGGCGATCGCGCGCCCAGCGGCAATCGCGGTAAGCGTTTCCTCTTCCGTGAGCGCGTCCTCACGGTCGATACGGCCAGAGGATCGCCGCACCTTATGCCGGGAGACCGCCGGGGAAGTGTCACCGGAAACGCTCAGGTCTTCCACTCGCACGGAGGCTCCAGCTGCCCTGGCGAGAACATTGATCGCTGCTCCGCCAGCCAGAAAATTCAGGACCATCTGCTGGGTCACTTCTGCCGGGTAAGCCGAGACCCCGGTTTGGGCGACGCCGTGATCTCCGGCGAAGACCACGATTCGCGGGCGCTCGAACACGCGCGGCGGACTTTGCCCCTGGCACGCGGCCACCCACTCGCCGATCTCTTCGAGCCGCCCAAGAGAACCAGGTGGTTTAGTCAGCGAGCGCTGGCGCTCCTGGGCTGCCCGCCGCGACGGCCTGTCAGGCTGGGGGACCGAATCGAACACGGCGCGGGGATCCGGCTCAACTGGGGCTGACACCGGTCGTTGTCCTCCTCAAACTTCGCGCTGATTTCATTTCAGCGGTAAGGGGATTCCCGCTATGACCACAACTACTTTCTCGCACTTTTCCGCGAGGCGGCCGTTCAACACCCCGATGAGGTCGCGAAACATCCGGCCGGAGTGCGTGGGGGGAACTATCCCCATCCCGACTTCCGGTGTCACGAGCACGAGCGGCCCTTCATACAGGCACACGGCAGACACGAGATCGTCCAGCACATCATCAAGCGCCGTGGGGCCACTGTCCCAGGCTTGCCGTGCATCAATCTGCGCGGTTAGCCAGGTGCCGAGGTCGTCCACCAGTGTCGGCGCGTCGCGGTCGCGCCGCAGTTCCGCAGCAACATCAGCGGTCTCCACGGTGTGCCACTGCGGCGCTCGCCGTGCGCGGTGCGCCGCGATGCGCTCGTCCCATTCGCGGTCGTTCACCCGTCGCGGAGCGGTCGCGATGTATCGCACCTTGTCCGGTGAATTTGCCTGCCCCGCGATCAGTTCTTCGCTGTACCCGGACTTACCGGAACGCGCGCCACCTAGTACGAGTACACGGCCCATCGTTAATGCGCCGGTCAGACCGCATCCCCTGGGCGAACTTGCGGGCGTGGTACGCGAAGCTTACGGACCTGCGTCGCCCGGACGAACGCATACCAGCCGATGCTGAAGCCGGTGTCGTCGCTGTCCGGGTAGCGCTCCCGGATCCGGTTGCTGATCATCCGGCCGAGCATGATGCCTTCGATGATCATGAAGATGAGGAAGACGAGCATTCCGAGTGTGATCACGCCCTGAAGCTCGGGGGGCATGAAGAGCGTGAGCAGTACGAGCAGCGCCAGTGGCATGAAGAGCCCCGCCAGATTTCGTCGGGCGTCAACAAAGTTGCGCGCAAGCCGCCGAACCGGACCGCGGTCACGCGGGAGCAGGTAATCCTCTTCGCCGGACATCATCCGTGCGCGACGCTCTGAGGCACGCGCCCGGGTCTCGGCAGCAGCGCGCTTCTTCTCTGCCTTGCTCATCTTCGGCTCGTTCTTCTTGGCCGCCTTCAGCGCTTTCTTGCGTGCGCGTGCCTCGGCACGCGTCATGGGCGCTGGGGTAATGGGTCCACGACTACCTCGCGTGGCCTCATTCCGCTTCGGCGTGGGGCGGCCTTTCCCTGGGGTGTAACCGCGCCGTTCAGCCTGGTCAGCTGCGGCGCCGCGCGTCTCGCCGGAGCTTTCACCACTCGCTTCGGGACTGTGCTGTGCATCGCCCTCGCTGTCGCTCGGGGAATTCTGCTCGTTGCCACGTCGGGGGAACTTCACGCGCTACAGGGTATTGGATGAATGGGGCCGGACAAACCCGGTGCGACATGTGCCACGCCGTGCCCACCGCGGCTGTCCTCCGCCGGAACGTGGCGACTGTCACGCTGGACACGCTGACGTCCCGTCCGCGATAGAGCGGGGAATCTCACGGCCGCTCACAGCTGTGGGAATGTTCCTGAACAATGTACCGTTTAAGAGAGCACGGGTATATGTGCACGGCACGGCAATGATGTAGAAGCTGAGGGAGAACGCATGACTGTGCAGAACGAGACCGCCACGCAGGGTGTGACGCTGACTCCGGCTGCAGCTGCGAAGGCAAAAGCGCTGCTCGAGCAGGAGGGGCGCGAGGATCTCTCGCTGCGAATTGCTGTGCAGCCAGGTGGTTGCGCAGGCTTGCGCTACCAGTTGTTCTTCGACGACAGGACTCTGGACGGCGATCACACGCTGAACTTCGAGGGTGTCACGCTCGCCGTAGACCGGATGAGCGAGCCGTACCTTCACGGCGCGGTCATCGACTTCGTGGATTCGATCGAAAAGCAGGGCTTCACGATCGATAACCCCAATGCAACGGGCTCGTGCGCCTGCGGGGACTCATTCAACTGAGTTACAGCCAAGCTGGGGAACCAGGGCAGTAGGGACTGCCAAGGTCGCACCTCCCCAAAGTCGCACCCGGGGTGGTCTGGTGAATAAACCGGACCACCCCGGAGTGCTTTTCCGGCAATTCATGCTCTCTTCAGGGCCGTCGATCGCGGTACCGTAAGGCGTCGCGAGGACCTCGCGTCTAGCTACCCGTGGGCATGGAAAGGGATCATCAGTGGCGATCGCTGTGAGCGGTTCGATTGCAACAGACCACCTCATGACGTTTCCGGGGAGGTTTTCTGAGCAGCTCGTCGCGGACAAGCTGAACCAGATTTCGCTCAGCTTCCTGGTTGACGATCTTGTCGTGCGACGGGGAGGTGTTGGCGGAAACATCGCGTACGCGATCGGAGTGCTAGGCGGATCACCAGTGCTGGTGGGCGCGGCAGGCGGTGACTTCGCTGAGTACCGTGAATGGCTGGAGTCCCATGGTGTCGATTGCAGCGGTGTCTCGCTCTCGACGACCGCGCACACTGCGCGGTTTGTCTGCACAACAGACCTCGATATGGCCCAGATCGCGTCTTTCTACCCGGGTGCGATGTCCGAGGCCAAAGATACGTCCATCGCTGACGTCGTTCGCCAGAACCCGTCCATCGATATGGTGCTGGTCGGTGCGAATGACCCTGAAGCGATGGGCGTTCACACTGACGAGTGCCGCAAGCTGGGGCTTCCCTTCGCCGCGGATCCGTCGCAGCAACTCGCGCGGATTGATGGAGCCGCCGCCCGGCACCTAATCAAAGGTGCCGCGTATCTCTTTACGAACGAGTACGAGTGGGGACTGCTTCTTCAGAAGACCGGACTGACTGCGGAAGACGTTTCCTCCCAGGTCGACGTTCGGGTGACAACGCTGGGCGCCGGGGGCGTCGAGATCCTGCCTTCGGGCGGTCAGCGCATCCACGTTGATGTCGTGCCTGAACTCAAGCGTGTTGATCCGACCGGTGTCGGTGACGCTTTCCGTGCGGGATTCCTGACCGGGCGAGTAGCTGGCCTCGGGTTTGAACGATCTGCGCAGCTCGGCTGTCTCGTAGCTGTGCTCGTCCTGGAAACCGTTGGCACCCAGGAGTGGAACTGGAACCGTGACGAAGCTCTCGCCCGGCTCGCTGACGCCTACGGGCAGGACGCCGCAGCCGAGATCGGCGAAGCCCTTCCCGTAGGTGCCAGCGCATAGCGGCGGCGCACGCTTAGAGCGTCACGGGATACTGGTGGTCCTGGATTTGCGGCTTGATCCGCTTCTCCACGAAGATCCCGTGCCACACCATGAACGTAATAAGGGTCCACAACCGTCGACTGTGGTCAGCGATCCCTGACCGGTGTTCTTCCAGCATCTGGCCGACCGCTTGCAGGTTGAGAATGTGGTCAGCACCCGACTCCGCGATCTGGCTGCGCGCCCACTCATAAAGCTCAGGGCCGCGCAGCCAGTGGCGGATAGGAACCGGGAAACCAAGCTTGTCGCGATGAAGCACGTGTGGTGGGACAATCCCCTTGAGAGCCTGACGCAACGCGTACTTGGTCGTTTCGCGGGTGATCTTCTGCTTATACGGGATTCGCTCCGCCACCTTGAAGACCTCGGGATCCAGGAACGGCACGCGCAACTCGAGGGAGTTCGCCATCGTCATCTTGTCGGCCTTGACGAGAATGTCTCCGCGCAGCCAGGTGAAGAGATCTACATGCTGCATCCGCGCGACGGGGTCCCAATCCTCTGACTGTGCGTAGATCGGTGCCGTGACGTCCATGTGCGTCCACTCTGGACGGAAGTCGCGAAGCACTGCGCGCAAATGCGCGTCCTGGAAGCTGCGAGCGTTGCCGTAATAGCGCTCCTCGAGGGTCTGAGAACCCCGCTGAAGCAAGCTTTTCCCGCGCTGACCCTCGGGCAGGCGGTCTGACATCCGCGACGCTGCTCGGCGCATTCCCGGGGTGAGCGCGCTGAATGGGCGCAACGACAGCGGCTCCCGGTAGATGGTGTAGCCCCCAAAGAGTTCGTCCGCACCCTCGCCCGAGAGAACAACCTTGACGTGTTTGCGGGCTTCTCTGGCGACGAAGTAGAGCGGTACGAGGGCCGGGTCGGCGACTGGGTCGTCGAGGTACCAAACAATCTCGGGGATCGCCTGGGCGAACTCTTCGGGCCCCACGATCTTCACGACATGGCGCGCTCCGATCGCTTCCGCCGATTCGGCCGCGACATCCACTTCGGAATAACCTTCGCGCTGGAAACCGGTGGTGAAGGTAATCAGGTCCGGATTGTGGCGGATCGCGAGTGCGGCGATCGCCGTCGAGTCGATCCCGCCGGACAGAAACGATCCTACGGTCACGTCGGCGCGCATGTGCTTCGCGACGGAGTCCTCGAGAACGCGCGCGATCTCGTCGTACCGTTTCTGCGCCTCGCTCATGCCGCGCCCGAACGGAACAACCGGGAACCGAGGGGTGAAGTAGCGGGTGATCTCCGGTTCACCGCCGGGCCGGATCCAGGCGTACGAGCCGGACTCGAGCCGTCTGATGCCGGTGTGGAGCGTCTCAGGCTCTGGAACGTATTGCAGGACCAGGTAGTGCTCAGTCGCACGGGGATCGATGCTCAGGTCGATGTTCAGCAGGTCAGCAGCCTCGAGCAGGCTCTTCTTCTCGCTTGCGAATCCGAAACCGCCCGGACCATGGGCGATGAATAGGGGTTTGATTCCGAAGGGGTCCCGCGCGATGAATAGTTCACGCTTCTCGGTGTCCCACACCGCGAATGCGAACATGCCGCGCAACCGCCGCACAGCGTGGGCGCCCCAGTAGTGGAACGCGGCAACAATGGTTTCACTGTCACCCTCAGTCTGGAAGACCGCGCCGTGATCACGGCGCAGTTCCTCGCGAAGTTCGAGGTAGTTGTAGATCTCACCGTTGAAGGTAAGGGCGTACCGGTCGGGGTTATCGGCCGGACCCCAGCGGAGCGGCTGGTGTGAGTGCGCGATATCGATGATCGCGAGGCGGTTGAAGCCATAAGCGACGTCGTCGTCGTGCCATGTTCCAGATTCATCAGGCCCGCGGTGACGCATGCAATGCACCGCTTCGCCCAGTTCAGGTGCGATCGCCGCCGCGTTTCGGTCAGCAGTCAGTATTCCAAGCAGGCCACACACAGCGCTCAGCACCTCAATTCGCGGTTCCAGGGACCAGTCGGCCTCCTGCAGCGGGGCAACACTTCCGAAAGGGAGTATGCCGCAAACGTCGGTCACAGATGGGGCGACCCGAGCGCGCCGCTGCCAACGGCGTGGTTTACGCTGCGTAGTATTCGGACTCAGAATGTGGATGAGTCCGCAGTAGGTGTGGCAACCAGGAAGGCGTGAACGTGGCACACGGTAGTCAGCGTCGGATTGCGCGGCGGACTGGGCTAGCGGCGACTCTCGGTTTCGCTGCCGTGCTCCTTTCGGGCTGCTCCATTGACAATGCTGTTCTGCGATTCGGCTGGCCATCCGGGGTAACCCCGCAGGCCGAGATGATGCGCGAATTGTGGACTTGGTCGGTGGTCGCTGCTCTCGTAATGGGTGTGTTGGTGTGGGGCCTGACATTCTGGACGGTCACGTTCCACCGCAAGAAGAAGGATTCCCCCGATTTCCCAAGGCAGACTGCCTACAACGTGCCGCTAGAACTCCTTTATACGGCGGTTCCGTTCGTGATCATCGCGGTTCTGTTCTACTTCACCGTAGTAGTGCAGAACTTCGTGAACGACAAGGAACACGGCCAGGCTGAGGTTGTTGTCGACGTCACGGCGTACCAGTGGAACTGGAAGTTCGGGTACCGGACGATCGACATGCAGGACGGCACTCCCTCGTATGACGGGGAGGATCTGGAGACCCCGCAGGTCATCGCAGCCGGTCAGGAATCTGACGAGGAGGAGGACTACGGTGCGATCCACGGCACCGCGAAGCGCGACCTCTCCTACCTTCAGTACAACAAGATCGAGACGGTGGGTTCGAGCGAAGAGATCCCCGTACTCGTTCTCCCGACTAACCGTCGAATCGAATTCGTCCTGAACTCGTCCGACGTAATCCACTCCTTCTGGGTGCCAGAGTTCCTCTTCAAACGCGACGTTCTCCCTAACCCAATCGAGAACCACTCTGATAACTCGTTCCAGATCAGCGAGATCGAGCGGGAAGGCGCGTTCGTTGGCCGGTGCGCAGAAATGTGCGGCACTTACCACGCGATGATGAACTTCGAGGTGCGTGCCGTCAGCCCTGAGCGGTTCGCCGAGTACATCGAGTTGCGCAAGCCGACCGAAGACGGTGGCGAAGGGCTCTCGAACGCCGAAGCGCTCGCAGCGATCGGTGAAGAACCCGTTTCCATCACGACGGTTCCGTTCGAAACCCGGCGTGAGGTCCAGACCGCCATCCCGTTTAGGGCCGAGAACTGACGCTGACCATCCCGAGCGAGGACGATTACTGACATGAAGATCGAAGCGAAGCTCTTCGAGCTGTTGACGGTTTTCTTCATCATCGTGGGCATCATCTACGTGGTGTTCACCAATATTTCCCGTGCAGGTCTCGAGTGGGTCGGCATTACAGCGATTGCCCTCTCCGCGGGCCTCACATTGATCGTGGGCACGTACTTCCGCTTCGTTGCTCGCCGCATCGACACACGGCCGGAAGACTATGACGAAGCTGACATCCAAGACGGGTCCGGCGACCTCGGATTCTTCCCGCCGCATAGCTTCTGGCCGCTACTCCTGGGACTAGCGGCGGCGGTCACCGCCGTTGGGTTCGCTTTCGTCCAGTGGTGGGTGGTTGCAGCTGGCGTAGTCGCTATTCTCGTTGCCACCGCCGGTTTGGTCTTCGAATACCACCTCGGTCCTGAGCAGCACTGAGCAGCAGCACAATCCGCCCTGGAGCAGAGTTTCGGCCCAGGGCGGATTTGCCGTTTCTGTGGACGGCAGCGAACGGGCGGGAACCGTTCGTTTCAGGTCGTTGTACCTGTTCGCGGCTGCACTTCTCGCGCTACTCGCCACGCATGAGTGGATAGCGGGTCATTTCGCGGGCAGTCCGCGTCTCCTCGCCGCGCTGACGGTGTTCGTTGCAGTCTTCGTCCAGGCGACGCCATTCCTGATTGTGGGAATTCTGCTCAGCGCGAGCATCGCGACTTTTGTGTCGCCGCGAATCCTCCAGCGAATTCTGCCCCGTCAGCGTCACGCTGCCGTGGGAGCCGCTGGAATGGCCGGTCTGGCTCTGCCGGGCTGCGAATGTGGCTCGGTGCCAGTCGCACGCCGCCTGATCGACCAAGGCGCCCCCAGCGCGGTCGCGCTGACCTTCATGTTGTCGGCGCCGGCAATCAATCCTGTCGTCCTCGTCTCGACGGCGGTGGCATTTACGGGGTATCCCGAGATGGTGGCCGCGCGATTTGCTGGCTCTCTTGCTACGGCCCTGATTGTCGGCTGGGTGTGGATGGCCATCGCCAAACCCCACTGGATGAGGGACGCAAGTAGCGAAATTGCTCCAGGATGCTCGCACGGTGACCCCCGCGGGGGACGCGCACAGACCTTCACCGCCGCCGCTCGCCATGACCTCATTCAGGCGGGCGCCTTCCTCGCGCTCGGCGCCGCAATCGCAGCAGTTCTGCGGGTTTTCGTTCCTGACCAGGTCTACGATCACATCGCCGGGAACCTGCTGATTGGCGTGCTAGTGATGGCGGTGCTAGCTGTCCTGCTCGCACTGTGCTCCGAAGCGGACGCGTTCGTCGCGGCGAGCCTGACGATGATGCCGCTAATGCCCCGCCTAGTCTTCCTTGTGGTCGGACCTGCCGTAGATGTGAAGCTCATTGCTATGCAAGCCGGCACATTCGGTAAGGGTTTCGCTGGCCGATTCGCACCGCTGACGTTCCTGATTGCGGTCATTTGCGGATGCGCAGCAGGTCTGGTGTTCCTCGGGGCAAACGCATGACCCGAGAAATGCAGAACGCGTTGCTTCTCCTGTTCGGCTGCGTGCTGATCAAGATAGTGGTTGCTGACATGCACGTTCGGTACGTTCGCGAAGATTTTGGGCCGTTCCTTCTAGCGAGCGGCGTGGTCGTAGCTGGATTGGCTCTAGCTGGCATGGCCCAGGACTTTCGCGCGCTCAGGCGTTCACAACACGACCACAGCATCGATGCTGGACGGGCAGGGCGGGCGGCCTGGATGCTGAGCGCTCCTGTCCTTCTGCTCCTGTTCATTCTGCCGCCCCCCTTGGGTCCGGAAACTATGGTTTCGGCTAGCGGACCGGCGAAACAGGTATCACTGCGAAGCGCACCGGCGATTGCTTTCGACCCGCTCCCGGAAGATTCGGCTCCGGCGCTGAGCATTCTGGAGATTACGAGAAGGGCAGCGTTCGACACCACCGGTAGCCTAGGTGGCCGTGAGGTAACGGTTACCGGGTTCTGGCTCGCTGCTTCTGAATCGCACCCAGAGCCGTTGCTGGGTCGGATCAGCATCATTTGCTGCGCGGCCGACGCACGACTCGTCAGCATCCGTTTGAGCGCCATCAACGGGACCCCCCTCGAAGTGGCCGCCGACCACCAATGGTTCGAGGTGCGTGGCGAGGTGACGCCGGGCAGCGCGACCGAACGCAACGGTTACATCCCGCACCTTCGGGTGACGGCCGCTCGTGCGATCGACCCACCGGCGAACACTTACGAATACCCAGGCGGCTGAACCTCCGGCCAGGCTCGCGGAAAGAGCGAGGCAGACTCACGCATAGCGGGACAAACTCATTGGAAACGTCCTACGAGTATGTCCCGTTAGTGGGGAAGGTGTGCACGAGGGGCCAACGCGAACGGGGTTCCAGCGAATCGCTGGAACCCCGTGTCGACCGGTCTGCTGACCTAGTGGTGGCCGTTGCCACCATCGATGTTGCGTTGTTGTAGTTCGCGCAGGGCACGTGCGTGCTCGACGTGTGCTTGGTGTTCCGCACGTTCGAGGGCCTCGTGCTCGTCCTGCGGGTCGGCTACTAGCAGACCGCCGGAACCTGGCTTGCCTGCAGAACCGAGCTGGTTCATCCGCTTCGGGACAGCTGCGCCCTGGTAGGGGAGCGGGATCGGATGGCCGTGCTCGTCCACCGGTCCTAGCGGCTGATGCAGCTCGATGTACTCGCCGTGGGGGAGCCTCGTGATGATGCCGGTCTCGATACCGTGCTCGAGAACCTTGCGATCGGAACGCTGCAGGCCGATGCACCAGCGGTACGCGATGATGTACGCCAGCGGGGGCAGAACGACCATACCGATACGACCAGCCCACGTCGTCGCATTGAGCGAGATGTGGAACTTGAACGCGATGATGTCGTTCATAGCCATCAGGAACAGCACCAGGTAGAACGCCAGGGCCATGGCACCGAGCGCGGTGCGGACCGGGACGTCACGTGGACGCTGTAGCAGGTTGTGGTGGACGTCGTCCTTCGTGAGCTTCGCCTCGATGAACGGGTATGTGAAGAGCAGCGCGAACACGACACCCAGAATCACGGCAACCCAGACAACCGACGGGATCATGTAATTCCCGAGATAGATATCCCACCCTGGGAAGATGCGCGCCATTCCTTCGGTGAAGAACATGTAGAAGTCAGGCTGGGAACCCGCAGAGATTTGTGACGGGTTGTACGGGCCGAGATTCCAGACCGGGTTGATCTGCAGCAGTCCGCCCATGAGCGCGAGGATTCCGAAGATTACCGCGAAGAAGCCACCCGCCTTGACACCGAAGACGGGGAGAACGCGGACGCCGACGACGTTGTTCTCTGTGCGCCCAGGGCCGGGGAACTGAGTGTGCTTCTGGTACCACACGAGCGCGAGGTGCGCCGCGATGAGTGCCAGCAGAATGCCGGGAAGCAACAGAATGTGCAGGACGTACGCGCGCGGAATGATCAGTTCACCAGGGAAGTCCCCGCCGAATGCCAGCCAATGGATCCACGTACCAACCACAGGCAGCGAAAGCATGATCGCCGAGGTGATGCGAAGCCCGGTGCCGGACAGCAGGTCGTCAGGGAGGGTGTAGCCGAGGAAGCCCTCAGCAATGGTGAGAACCAAGATCAGCGAGCCGATCACCCAGTTCGCTTCACGCGGCTTCCGGAAACCGCCCGTGAAGAAGATCCGGAGAAGGTGCATGATGATCGATGCTGCGAACAGCAGAGCGGCCCAGTGATGCAGCTGCCGGACGAAGAGCCCGCCGCGCACCTCAAAGGAAAGGTTCAGCGTGGTTTCGTAGGCCTTCGACATCTCAACGCCGCGCATCGGCTGGTAGACGCCCTCGTAGGCAATGTGCGCCATGGAGGGGTCGAAGAACAGCGTCAGGTAAACGCCGGAGATCAGAAGGATGATGAAGCTGTAGAGCGCAACCTCGCCAAGCAGGAATGACCAGTGGGTGGGGAACACCTTGTTCATCTGCCGCCGCATACCAGCAGCCATGCGGTAGCGGTCATCCATGTTGATTGCGGCACTGTTCGCTTCGGCTGTACTGCGCGCCTTGAGCGCTTGACTCATGCTCATGATTCCAGATTCCTGTAGCCAGGCCGTTCCCAGAACGCTGGGCCGAGCGGTTCGATGAAGTCGCCGTTGGCGACCAGATAACCCTCTTCGTTAACTGTGATGGGCAGCTGCGGAAGAGCACGGGTAGCTGGTCCGAAGACCGGCTTGGCGTACTGCATCACGTCGAACTGTGACTGATGGCAGGGGCACAGGATCCGCTGTGTCTGCTGTTCATAGAGCGACGTTGGGCACGCGAGATGGGTGCAGATCTTCGAGTATGCGAAGAAATTTCCGTAATTGAATGTTTCCTGACCCTCGCGTCGGACCGCCCGGTTGGCGTCCTCGGCGCGCAAATGGATCAACATAACTGCAGAATACTCGTGCCGGAACGACTTGAGCAGCGCGTCGTGATCTCCCCGCCACGATTCCTTGAATGGAAACACAGTTTCCATACCGCCGGCATCGATGTCTTCGGGACGAACCAGGGCAACGTCAGTGATGCGGCCGGTATCACGGCGCAGGTAGACAGTTTCGCCCGGATAATCAGGCGTCCACAACGATCGCCACAGGGGGGAGTCGTCCCGGTCCGCCCACGGGTTTTTGACCATACCGCCGACAAGGCCGACCGGAGCAGCGACTGCAAAGGCGCCGATACCGAAGGCTGCGCTCCACTTGATCATCCCGCGGCGGCCGATCGTGGACGTGTCATAAGCATCACGAAGCAGCGCGACCGTCGTCTTCTGATCGACTTCCTCTGACGGCCCGTCGTGCCGCTGCTGGACCGCGATCTCCTCAGGGATCATCTTCTTGGCGATCAGCACGACCGCGATTCCGATGCTGAGGATTGACAGGCCGAATGTCAGACCATAAAGCGGCGTTGTCAGGCTATAGAGCGCGTAGCCCTCTTCGCCTATGGTGCGATATTCCCACGGCCAGAACACGAAGATCGCGACGAAGGCAAGACCCGAGAGACCGGCCAGCGCGAACCAGAACGCTATCTGACGTTCTGCGCGCTTCTCGGACTTGGAGTCTTTGATGGGCCAACGATTGCGCCGGTAGATGACATCAACATCATCCAGATTGGCACCGAGCTTCGCGAGCTCGTCCTGGCTCAAATTGGCCAGTTCCTCCGGCGTGGGGTTCTGCTTTGGATCCCCGCTGCTCATGACCTTGCTCCGATCCACATTGCGGCGCCGATAACTACTGCTGTTCCGAGGACCCACATCGTCACACCCTCAGAGACGGGGCCGAAACCGCCGAGCCCATATCCACCAGGGTTGCGCGGCTCGTTGACCGCCTTGACGTACGCGATAATGTCGCGCTTGTCCTCAGGCGACAGCTGGCGGTCGGAGAACACAGGCATGTTCTGCGGGCCAGTCAGCATCGCTGTGTAGATATCGGGTTCCGGCACACCGACGAGTTCAGGTGCCCATTTGCCGGCTGACAGGGCGCCGCCCTGGCCGGTGAAGTTGTGACATGAAGCGCAGTTCTGGCGGAAGAGTTCGCCACCGCGTGCTGGGTCGTTGCCACGCAGCGAGGCCGTTGCGACTTCGCCATCGGCATCACGTGGGACGATTGGACCGCCGCCATTCGCCTGGATGTATGCACCGAGAGCGTCAATCTGACGAGCCTCGAACTTGGCAGGCTTGCGCAGCGCCTGGGCCTCGTTGCGCATCGCAGGCATGCGACCGGATGCGACCTGGAAATAGACGGAAGCTTCGCCCACACCAATAAGGCTCGGGCCACGGTCTGGCACGCCCTGCAGGTTCACGCCGTGGCAGGTGACACATGACGTGTCATACAACTGCTTTCCTTCGCGAATCAGAGCGGCACTGTCCTCTTGGGCTGTAGCGATCTGTGGTTCAGGAGTGATCGCGGCGGCGATGACACCCGCGCCGACAAGACCCATCAAGAGCATTACTGCTCCGGCGGCGCGCCTGCGCAACTTGCGTGCGCGGCGCTGCTGGCGCGGCGAGATTCCGGGCGACTTCTCGGGAACGCCCGGTGCACCGCCGAAGTCGTCGGCTGTGGGTGGTGGAGATGAGCTCATCGAGATCCCTTTGGTATCGGGGGACGGGCTGGACGGGGCTGGTCTTTCGGCATTTCGGTGACTATTGAATGAAGTAGATCGTCGCGAAGAGCGCGATCCACACGATGTCGACGAAGTGCCAGTAGTACGAGACGACGATCGCTGCGGTGGCCTGCGCTGGAGTGAACTTGCTCATCTTGGTGCGCGCGATGATGTAGAGGAACGCGATGAGACCGCCAATGACGTGCAGGCCGTGGAAGCCCGTCGCCATGTAGAACACCGAGCCGTAAACGCTGCTCGACAGGGTGGTTCCCTCATGGACGAGCTCGTAGTACTCGTAGCCCTGTCCAAGGACGAAGAACAAGCCCATGAAGAAGCTGATCAGATACCAGCGCCGCAGGCCATAGACGTCGCCTCGCTCGGCCGCGAACACGCCGTACTGGCAGGTGAACGAAGACGCCACCAGGACGACAGTGATCGTCAGCGCGAAGGGGATGTTGAGGTGCGTGGGTGGCGGAGGCCACTCCGTCGCCTGGGCACGCGATACGAAGTACATCGCGAACAAGCCCGCGAAGAACATGAGCTCGCTGGACAACCAGACGATAGTGCCCACGCTGACCATGTTGGGGCGGTTCAGCGAGTGCACACGCTGTGTGATTGCCGTTCCTGAGGTCCCTACTGCGCTCGTCACAATTGGAAGTATGACGCCCCGTCGTAAGAAACGTGCAGCCGGGTCCGGTATTTCGTTTCAAGGGTAGATGTTTTCCCAGGTCGCGGTCGTTTCGGCGGCACGCTGGTAGTGTCTTTCGGAGTGTCGCGCCCTGCAAAGCATGTGTCCGATCGCCGCTATTGGGGCGGGAAAGCCGATGCATGCTGACGGGTGACGTCTGGACGCGGACAGGAGACGCACTATGTGGCAGTGGATGCGCAGCGCTCGGTTACGCAACTGGCTGGCGGCGCGCAGCAACACGAGGGAGCTAGATCCAGAGCAAGCGAACCTTGTGGTTGTCGCGGAAGCTTTTGACCCCTCCGAGTCGTGCAGTGCCGTCCTGGCCCGCGCGAGTTTGACGCGTCCGGAGTGGCGTGAGACTGACCCGGTGGTTCTCCGCCATCATCTGGCTTTCCGCAGCGACGCCCAGGAGGCGGCGCAAATCGCGGCGATCGATGGATACTCAGTCGCGACTACAGCGCCGCACCTGTCGCGGTCGGGTCCAGCACCCGAAACTGGCGAGCAACTGATCGTGCTGCAGCGTGTGCAGAAGCTGTCGGTGCTTTCTTGCTCGCAGGAAGCTTCCCGGATGGCGAGTCTTGCGTCGCGCCTCGGCGGACAGTGTTACGGATGGGACGCGCTACAGCCGCTCCGTGATTAGAGGCGGTGGGTACTAAGATCGGCTGGACTCTGAAATTGATCGGCAGGAGAGGCTTCGTTGTGACGTCGCGTGATGCTCAGTTCAGCTGGCCGCTAGTTCTCGGAGCGCTAACCGAGGGGCAGGATCTTTCCTCGGCCGCCACCGGCTGGGCGATGAACGAGATCATGTCGGACGAAGCGACGCCCGCGCAGATTGCGGCGTTCGGTGTTGCCCTCAAGATGAAAGGCCCCACAGCCGAGGAACTCGGCGGTCTCGCCGATGTGATGCTGTCGCATGCGCGCTCGGTCCCGGTGAGTTCCGAGGCCGTCGATGTAGTGGGCACCGGCGGTGATCGCTCTCATACCGTGAACATCTCGACTATGTCCTCGATTGTGGTCGCTGCGGCCGGGGTACGGGTAGTCAAGCATGGGAACCGGGCGGCATCGTCGCGCAGCGGTGGAGCGGACGTACTTGAGGCTCTCGGTGTGCGGATCGATCTCGGTCCAGACGCGGTTGCGCGTTGCGTGGATGAGGTTGGGATCGGGTTCTGCTTCGCACCCGTCTTCCACCCGGCTTTGCGGTTTGCCGCTGCTCCGCGGAAAGAAATCGGAATCCCGACGGCGTTCAATGTGCTGGGGCCGCTGACGAATCCTGCGCGCCCTCGTGCGGGCCTCGTTGGCTGCGCTTTCCCGTCGCTCGCTCCCGTCGTGGCCCAGGTGTTCGCCAATAGAGGACATTCCGCGCTCGTTGTGCGCGGCGACGATGGGCTCGACGAAATCACGACCAGCACGACCACCACGGTGTACGCAGTAGCGGATGGCGCGGTGACGACGACCACCTTCGATCCACGGTCTGTGGGTATTCCTTACTCGGACCCGGGGGCGCTGAAGGGCGGCGACGCCGAGGAAAACGCGCAGATCGCCCGGTCGGTTTTCGCCGGAGAGCGCGGGGCCGTACGTGATGCCGTCATCCTCAACTCTGCGGCGGCGATTGCAGCGTTCAACGGAGTCGGTGACACACAACTCACGGATGCGATCGCTTTAGGCGCAGAGCAGGCAGCGCGCGCGATCGATACAGGGGCTGCAGCGGATTTGCTTGCGCGCTGGGCGGAGCTCACGCACCGGATCACCGGGTAGAGGCTCATTCTCCGATCGAAAACCCGGCCTCGACATCCGCACGCGCGTAAGACTTGAACGCTATGTGCGTGCGGGTCGTCTGAACTCCCGGAACCTTGGCGATCCGTTCGGTGACAACGTGCGCGATATCTTCGTGACTGCGCACCCGGATGATCGCGATTAGGTCGATGTCGCCGGCGCATGAATACACCTCGGTGACGCCCGGCAGGTCGGCAACTTCCTGGGCGGTCTCCGGGATGCTATGAGCGTCGGCGTGGATGTGAACGATGACGGTGATCATTCGCTGACTGTATCGCTCAGGCTGGTGCTGGGGCCGCACGGGTTATCCGGGGAATGAGTGCGCCTCGCGGGCGCTCGATCGCGCCCGCTTGCACCACGCGAGGTGCTTGCCCGCACCGTGGGCGGGCTCGCAGTAGCCGTGCGTTGTCCGCACAATTCGTGCGCCAGGCTCGCTGAGCCACTTAATGAGCAGCCCGACCTCTTCGGGGTGGGTACCGCTCAGTGGCGTTCCGTCAGGAATCACTGTTTCCGCGGTGTGCGTCAACAGGTCGACTAGCTGTAACGGCGATGAGCCGCGGGGGGCGAGCCCCGCCGCCGCGAGACGTCCATGCCGGATGATCGCCAGCTCCCAGCCCCCTTGACCATCGGGCCGCCCCGCCACGATCTCCTCGATCAAAGCAAGGGCCGATATCCGGTGACTGCGGTGCAGCGCGAGCCCGAAGTTTGCGGCCCTGTCACGTAGCCGGGCAGCGGTTTCGAACTTCTCATCGACAGCGAGCTGGGCAATCCTGTTCTGCAGTTCAGTGAGGGGGTCGTCACGCATCCCTGCGAGCACTTCGGCAACCCGAAGCGCGGTGGCGCGATATTCAGTGGCAGAGAGCAGGCCCTCTCGTGCTGCTGGGCAGCCACCCACGGGGGCTGGGGGACAGTGCGAACCATGGCGATCACGTTCCGTGAGTCGACGAGTGCAGGTTCGCAGGCCTGCACTCTCCGCGAGTGTGAGTGCCGCATCTGTCGCGGTACCTCGGTTTGGGAACGGGCCGATCGAATGGGGGCGTGCCGTCCGCGTCACGGATAGTCGCGGGAATGGCTCGTCTGTCAGCGTGACCCACCACGCGCGCCGCGGCCACTTCGACTTCCGGTTGTATGGAGGCGCGTGAGCGGCAAGTAACCGCAACTCGCGTACGCCGGCTTCGAGGGGGATAGAACAGGCGACATGGTCGACGCCTTCCGCGAGTGCCACCATTTCCCGCATGCGGGTCCGCTGCTCCGACCCGGTGAAGTAGGACCGAACCCGGGTACGAAGGTTGGTGGCGGTTCCGATGTAGAGCGCTTCATCCGAAGGTCCACGGAAGATATAGACGCCTGGCGTTTCCGGGAGGTGGCGGGCAAGGTCGCGTTTCTGGCGCACAACTGAGGGGACCGAGGGGTAATACTCCGTGAGTTCCCCAAGACTATGGATCCCTTTGTTGCCGACCCTTTCAAATAAGGCGTGCAGAACGTCTACTGTCGCCCGGGCGTCGTCGAGTGCCCTGTGAGTGGGGCGGTGCGGCACGCGAAAAAGGTCAGCCAGTGCGGAGAGCTTGACTGACGGAGCCTCGTCTTTGGAGAGGATCCGCCGGGCAAGCTTGACAGTGCAGACAGGTTGCGGGAATGACCAGCCAAGGTCACAGCGCTGCGCAGCCGCCTTCAGGAAGCTCATGTCGAAGCCGGCGTTGTGGGCGACCAGGACTGTGCCCCGCGCGAACTCGAGAAAGCTGGGCATCACCTCGCGGATCGTCGGCGCTTGGTAAACCATCGCGGAGGTGATGCCCGTTATCTGGACAACGTAGGGCGGAATATCGCGCTCTGGATTGACCAGCGTCGCAAACTCGCCAAGCACCTCGCCACCCTGGATCTTCACTGCACCGATTTCCGTTATCTGGTCGTTGTCGGAGCTCCCGCCTGTGGTTTCGAGATCCACGACGACGAAGGTGATGTCACGCAACGTGGTGCCGAGTTCCTCAAAACTCAGCTGCGTTCCGCCGCTACCAGATGCGATCGAGGCGGGGCTCTGGCGACTTGGCGCGAAGGTGGAAACCGGACTCACGCGGTCAGATTAATTGTCACCCCTGACAATTCGAGCCAACGCGTAGAAGAACGCGCCGGCACAGGCACTGGAATGCGCGTCGTAGTGCACAGCAGAACGGACACCCGCCCGAATCGTCCGAGTGCGTCATTGGGTGCGAATCTTCGCATGTCGGACTCAGCAAGCACTCAGCAAGCACTCAGCCAAGAAGTGAGAGAAGGGTCACAATTTTCTTTTTGTGTGATCCTTGCACCCCGTGTATTGCGGTTCGCGAGGCGTGCGAAGCAGAATAGCGACACCATCAAATATCGAGTCTACCTGGACGGATGCGCTGATCAAACCGAGTCTTCGGCGGGGGTGCGCCGACGCGCCTGCTCCCGCGGCCTGGCTGAGCCTGCAGACGCGCCCGAATGGAGGGCTTGGGTGCGGTGTCCCCTGAACGGGGGACCCCTGAGCTGCGGTTTTGCAGCCGTACCGCGACGGTGAGTCCGTTACGTTAGCAGCGTGTGACTTCTACCACAAGGATCGCCCGGCGGGCCAGGGTGTGGACGGTTCCGATCCTCTTTCGTAATCTTTTCGAGACCTTGCGGAGTCCTGCCGACCCGACCGGGATGGCGCCGAAGGTCAGCCGCCTAATCAGTGCTCGCACGAAGCGATCACTGAACCGGGGAACCACGTTTCCACTGGGGTGAATCCCGCACCGGACTCGACACCGGATGTGGGTAGGGCCGTCTTCCAGGCCCGAACCCGTCAGCTAACTCGGTCGGCGGTCGATGGAAGAAACAGGAGACTTACTCAACATGGCCACGAAGTCGCTTAAGCGGACTGTTCGCACTGCCGTCGCTGCTGGGATTGCGGCCGGTGCGATCGCTCTTCCGGCTGCACCCGCAATGGCAGCTCCGGTGACCATTCCGGGAATCGGCACTTTCGACGTCCCTGACAACCTTGCGATTCCGACTACTTTTGACGTTCCTCAGATGCCGCAGGTTCCTGGAGTTCAGATTCCTGAGCTGAACACTGGCAGCATCGGTGACGTTGCAGCACCTTTCTCCAACGGTGACCGTGTGGCCGACGGCGCGCTGACCAAGGTTGGCTCGCCTTACGTCTGGGGTGCGGCAGGACCTAACGCTTTTGATTGCTCCGGACTCGTGTACTGGGCACACCAGCAGGCGGGCCTGAACGTGCCGCGCACGAGCCAGGCACAAGCCGGCGGCGGCATCCCTGTGGGACACAATGACCTGCGCCGCGGTGACGTCGTTCTCTTCTACGGTGGCGCTTCACACGCTGGCATTTACATCGGCAACGGCCAGATTGTCCACGCGCTGAACTCATCACAGCCGGTCAAGGTCGACTCACTAGGGGCGTTCCCGTTCCATAGCGCACGCCGCTATGCATGACAGCTAGCGAGTAATTGCAGTGGCCATTAGGCGCTGCGCGGTGATGTGGGGCGAAACCATGCGAATGGTTCCGCCCCACATCGCTTTTTCGGCGAGTTAGCGGAAAACGGTCTCAAGTGGACAGCTGGTGGTCAGTTCCGTAATCTGATCGAGACCTTTGGCCTGACTCACCGGTAACCTCCGGTCTGATGGGCGGTGCTGTCACGCACGGTGCGCCATCCGCCACCCAGGGCCAAGCAAGATTCTGATGGGTGAAGAGTTGAGGTGAGTGTGGCGGCTTTTGGTGGCCGAGCAGCGACCCGTGTCTGGCTCGCGATGGTGGCAACTGTTCTGATCGTCGCCGTAGGTCTTGTGCACACGCCGCGCGTGTCCGCGGATCCCGTGATCACGGATGCAACGGAAGCGCTTGAGCGCTTATCGGCGCTGAGCCGAGAGGCGACACGCGCCAACGACGAGGTTCTGACTGCTCAGATCCGCTTGGAGGACCTGCAGGGGCAGTTAGGGGATGCGGAAGGGCGCCAGCAAAAGAGTGCCCGGCTGATGGCTGATGCCCGTCAGCAGATCGATGCACTCCAGGAGATCGTCGACAAGTTCGCCTTTGCGAACTACCAAGGTATCCGGTTTGATTCGCTGTTCGCCTTGCTGACCAGCGACTCACCGCAGGACCTAATCACCCAGATGTCGGCATTTGAGATCATCTCCCGCGACACTCTCGAGCGAATCAAGGACTTCGAGTCAGCCCGGACCACGTATCAGGGCGCCGAGCAAGATGCGCGCGAAGCTGCTGCGCAGTTCCGCTCGCTCACTGAGGACGCGCGGGTTCAGCACGAACTGCTTGCGAGTCGGCAGTCCGCCCTCCAAGCGCAGATCGAGGAGATCAAGGAACTTTACGAAACGCTGAGTGCGGAGGAGCGCCAGCAGTGGGCGGGCGTGACTGTGCCTCCCGGATTCGACCCAGGTTCGCTTCGTGGTTCGGGCACCGGTGTAGATATTGCGCGTGCCGCACTGACTCGACTCGGTGCCCCGTATGTGTGGGGCGCAACTGGGCCCGACCAGTTCGACTGCTCAGGGCTTGTGATGTGGGCTCACAATCAATCGGGCCGCGCGATTCCGCGAACCAGTCAGATGCAAGCGCAGGGTGGCATGCCCGTGTCGCCACGCGATATTCAGCCCGGTGATGTCGTCATCTATTATCGCGATGCTTCGCACGTGGGTCTCTATATCGGTAATGGACAGATCGTTCACGCATCGACATTCGGTGTTCCTGTCAAAGTTGACGCGGTCAATTCAGCACCGGTGCACTCGATCCGGCGCTACTAGCCTTTCCGTATGTGGTTCACGCGCCGGCTCTGCGCCGCGACTGCCGTGGCCATCACGGCGACCCTGGCGCTCGTTTCGTGTGGGACGAGCGGACCAGAGGGCGGCACATCAGCGCCGACGGAGTCGACAGCACCCCCGGCAGCATCTCCTGTTAGCAGCTACGACGCCATCCGCGCCGAAGGCCTCAACGCACTGCTGGCTGAGTGGGCGGAGGCTCAGCGCACTGGTAACACGGAGGCCCTGACGCGTCTGTTCCACCTGGCCGCAGACCCGGAGTTTGTGGAATCGGAGCGGCGAAAGACCGTGCATCTTGACGACGTCCCACTCCGTGAGTGGCGGTACGAACTAGCATCCGAACCGGAGATATTTGTCCCCGCGGAGATCGCGGACCGCATCGATGCCAGAGACGTGTGGGCGCCGCAGCTTCGGCTTGTCTATCAGTTGACGGCTGATCACGCCGAAACGAGTCGTCCCGTGGGCCTTATCGCAGCCCGCGTGGATGAGGAATGGCTACTGGTAAGCCGCAGCGATGTCACAACCGACGCGCAAACCTGGCGGGGGCCGTGGGACTTCGGCCCAGTTATCACGGAGACCGTGAACTGGCAGGGTGCTGACTCACTGGTGCTGGGCCATCCAGGTGACAAAGACGTCGTATCTGAGACGGTCGCGCAACTCGCGGAGGCTCTTGAGGACGTGGACCGCTTCTGGCGAGCGGAGTGGGAAGAGCGAGTTGTCGTTTTCGTCAGCCAAACCGAGGAGGAGTTCTCCGCGCTGACAGGGGGCGCTCATGACCATGGCTCAGCGGCGGCAGTTGCCATCGCGGACCCAGAACGCGACAGCAGTGGTGCGGCGACGGGTCAGCGGATCGTGCTCTCCGCCCCCGTCATGCGGACTCTCCCTGATGAAGCGCGGGCGGTGGTGCTGCGGCATGAGCTATCTCATGTGGTGACGCGCGCGAAAACTGGCCAGTCGAGTCCATTGTGGCTGCTTGAGGGGACAGCTGAGTACGCTGGCCGCGCTGCTGCAGGAGTCACCCTGCACGAGGGGGCGTCGATGGTGCGCGCTTTGGTCCGGCAATTTGGCCCACCGGATACGCTGCCGCGTGATGATCACTTCCAGGCAGGCGGGGAAACCTCCGCGCTTGCGTACGAACTTGCGTGGACGTTCTCCGTTTACCTCGCAGAGACCCTCGGCGAAGCGGAGTTACCCCGGGTTTACTACGCTCTCGCTGCTCCAGGGACTGGACGTGCGGTCCTCGAGGATCGTATGCGTGAAGAAACTGGCCGTGGTCTCGCCGAAATGATCCGTGGGTGGGGCGCATGGCTCGAGCGTGAATTCGCGTGACACGGGTAACGATGCCGCGTGTGCCGAGTCGCGGTGCACGGGGAACCAATACGGTAGAGCTATGCGTCGCACCCTGCTGGTGACCAACGATTTTCCTCCGCGGCCCGGAGGCATCCAGTCCTACGTGCATACCCTCGCCGAAATGCTGCCGCCGGAGCAACTCGTCGTGTACGCCCCGCGCTGGCGGGATGACAGCCATACACGGTTCGACTCGCAACAATCATTTGAGGTGGTGCGGCATCCCACAACGCTTATGCTGCCAACTCCGAATGTAGTGCAGCGCGCGAAAGAGATCATGAGGCATCATGCATGCTCCGGCGTCTGGTTCGGTGCGGCCGCACCGCTCGCTCTGATGGGGCCGTTGCTGCGTTCGGCTGGTGCGGAGACGATCATTGCTAGCACCCACGGGCATGAGGTCGGATGGTCCATGATTCCCGCCGCACGACAGGCCCTTCGCGTGATCGGGGAGCAGACCGACGTCGTCACGTATGTCAGCAAATACACCCGCGGCAGGTTTGGGGCCGCGTTCGGGCCTAACGCGGCGCTAGAGCACGTGCCCCCGGGTGTCGATACTGAGAAGTTCAAGCCCGACAGCGGTGCACGAAGTGAACTGCGTGCACGCTACCGATTGGGTAACCGGCCGGTGGTGGTATGCCTGTCGCGTCTGGTTCCGCGCAAGGGCCAGGACATGCTCATACGGGCGATGCCAAGGATTCGCCGCCGCGTCGATGGGGCAGCTCTGGTCATCGTGGGCGGCGGACCCTACGCCGACAACTTACGGACGCTAGCGCGCGAATGCGGTGTCGAGGATGACGTTGTGTTTACGGGGTCTGTCCCATCGAACGAACTTGCCGCCCATCACACGATCGCCGATGTTTTTGCGATGCCGTGTCGTACCCGTGGAGCCGGACTCGACGTCGAAGGGCTCGGAATCGTTTTTCTCGAGGCCTCAGCTACGGGAGTGCCCGTCATCGCAGGGCAATCAGGTGGGGCTCCCGAGACCGTGCGAGAAGGTGAGACCGGCTACGTCGTGGATGGCCGGTCAGTTCCGGGCATCACCGAAAGAGTTGCGGATCTGCTCGGCGATCCCGATAACGCGGCCGCCATGGGCGCCCAGGGCCGAAAGTGGGTCACCGCAAACTGGCAGTGGGCCACGATGGCCAGCCGGTTACAAACATTCCTTACACAATAGAAAAAGCCGACGGACAAGTGACACACATGCCCGTCGGCCTTTTCCTTGCAGGTTACTTCTTGTAGAGCGCTTCGATCTCGTCCGCAAATTTCTCTGCGACGACATTGCGCTTCAGCTTCATCGACGGGGTCAGTTCGCCGGAAGCCTCGGTGAAGTCGATGGAGAGGATGCGGTACTTCTTGATGGCCTCGGCCGCCGAAACGGTCTTGTTGGCCTGCACGACCAGCTCGTCAATTTCGGCGATCAGGTCGGGATCGTTCTTGAGATCGTCGACCGTCGCGTCTGCGGGCTTGTCGTTGCGCTCTTTCCAGCCGGGGAGAGCATCAGGATCGAGAGTGAGGAGAGCACCGATGAACGGCTTCTGATCTCCAACGACCATTGCCTGGCTCACGATCGCGCTTGAGCGGAGGACATCTTCGAGACCGGAAGGCGAGACATTCTTGCCGCCCGCGGTCACGATGATTTCCTTCTTGCGGCCGGTGATAGAGAGGTAACCATCATCGTCGAGTGACCCGAGGTCGCCCGTGTAGAACCAGCCATCGATGATCGAGTCTTGCGAGGCCTGCTCGTTGCGCCAGTACCCGCCGAAGACAACAGGGCCCGAGAGCAGCACTTCGCCGTCCTCGGCGATTCGCGCCTTGTTGCCGGGCAACGGGCGGCCAACACTGCCGATGCGGTGGTGGTCGGGGGTGTTCACGGTGATAGCTGCGCTGGTCTCCGTTAGACCGTAGCCCTCGTACACCTTCAGGCCCGCGCCACGGAAGAAGTGGCCGAGACGAGCACCGAGTGGGGCGCCACCGGAGACAGCGGCAACGCACTCACCGCCGAGTGCTGCGAGAAGCTTCGAGTACACGAGCTTGCTGAACACTGCGTGCTTCACCTTGAGGCCAAGGCCAGCACCACCGGTGTCGAGTGACTTGCTCCACTCGATCGCTACATCTGCGGCCTTGTCGAAAATCTTGCCCTTGCCGGCTGCGTGTGCCTTGAGGCGTGCGCCGTTGAAGACCTTCTCGAAGATGCGCGGGACGGCGAGGATGACGGTGGGCTTGAAGACACCGAGATGCTCAACGATGTTCGGAATGTCCGACGTGTGACCGACGGTCATCCGGGTTTCAACGCAGGCCACGCTGATGGCTCGCGCAAACACGTGAGCCAGAGGGAGGAAGAGCAGCGTGCGGCTATTGGTGTTCAGGTACTCGGACAAGCTGGACGCCAGGATGCTCTTTACCTCGGCAAGGAGGTTGTAGTGCGTCAACTGAACGCCCTTTGGGCGGCCGGTGGTACCCGACGTGTAGATCAAGGTGGCAGGGTCAGAGGACTTGAGCGCCTTCACACGATTGGTGACCTCATCGTCGGCGACGTCAGCCCCGGCGGCGACGAGTTCATCGATCGCACCTTCGTCGAGGACAAGGACCTTCTTCAGGTTCTTCGCCGCGTCGGTGACCTCTTTGTGGGTCGCCGCGTTCGCTGGAGTCTCGACGACGATCCCCACCGCGTCGGAATCCTCGAGGATCCAAGCCACCTGGTCAGCGGATGACGTCGCGTAGATCGGCACGGTCACGCCGCCAGCGGTCCAGATTGCGTAGTCCATGAGGACCCACTCGTAGCGCGTGTCCGAGAGCAGCGCGACCCGATCGCCCTGATTGACGCCGAGGGCGATGAGCCCCTTCGCGACCTTGGCTACCTGGTCTGCGAATTCCTTCGCGGTCACATCGGTCCAGCTTCCGCCTACGAGGCGACGAAACAGGGGGTATGCCGGGTCTTCCGCAGCGTTCCGCGCGACGGCATCGGCGCAGGACGCGTCCTCGGGGACTGTATAGGTTGCTGGGACGCTGAACTCGCGCACTGGTACCTCCATCAGGGGATTCCTCTAGCTTTGCGACTCACACTCTAACGTCAATCGATCCCAAATGGGACACAGCACGCTTCTGCGTCGGAGTGTTACCAATGATGGGACTGTGTGTCGTCCTGCACCACTTTGCGGCCAGGGTGTCTGGCCGCGCCCAGGGAGCATGTGTGATGCTCTCTAACGTGAGCAGTATTCATGTCGCGGACGACACGTTCGTTGCGGCGAGCCCAGATCTCGTTGCGCGGGAACTTCAGGACCGTGCTGACTGGTCGCGCTGGTGGCCTGACCTTTCGGTGACGGTGCAGGAGGACCGCGGCGACAAAGGGGTCCGCTGGCGAGTGGGAAAATCTCTGGACGGCACGATGGAGGTGTGGCTCGAGCCCGTTCTGGACGGCACGATGATCCACTACTTTCTTCACGCCGAACCGGTCGGGCAGAGTCCGCTGTCTTTCCCCGAACTTGCACAGGCGAATCGCAGCTGGCGGGCCACGGGCCGCGCGATGGCGTTCGAGGTCAAGTTCAGGGCCGAGCGGGGACGGCGACCGGGCGAGCCGGCGGTATCGTCCGCGACATCAGGGTAGCGTTTGCGTCATGGCTGAGAGGACCACGCAGTCGATCGTGATCGACGCTCCCGCGGAGAGCGTCATGGCCGTGATCGCTGATTTCCCCGAATATCCCTCGTGGGTTTCCGCGGCGAAGCAGGTAGACGTTCTTGAAACGTTCCCGGACGGCAGAGCGTCCCGCGTTCGCTTTGTCCTTGATGCCGGCGTCATCAAGGACACCTATGAGCTTTCGTACACGTGGTCGCACGATGGGCTGCGCGTCAGTTGGGAGCTTGTGTCCGGAGGTATCCAGAAAGCTCAGAGCGGTTCATATGTCCTCGAGCCCCAGAGTGGTGGGCGGTCAACGAAGGTCACCTATGAACTCATGGTCGACTTGGCAATTCCTGTCATCGGACTGCTGAAGCGTCGTGCGGAAAAGGTCATTACGGATACGGCGCTCAAAGAGCTGAAGAAGCGGGTTGAACGCTGAACGTAGATGGAAGCGCGCCTGATGCTCGCTTAATGCTCTTCGTGGGCAAAGGCGGCGTGGGAAAGACGACGCTTGCCGCAGCGACGGCTGTCGCGCTCTCAGAGCAGGGCAAACGAGTCCTCATTGTGTCGACGGATCAAGCCCATTCGCTCGCGGATGCGTTTGGATCTGCGGGAGATACAGGCAACGGTGAGATCTGGACTGTCACCCCGGGGCTCGATGCGCTGCACATCAACACTCTTGATCTTGTTGAGCGGAAATGGCGCGACATCATTGCCTCTGTCGCGGGCCTCGGGCCGGAGCACCGTCACGGCGTGGAGTGGTTTGGTCTAGAGCCAGAGGAACTCACTGGTGTACCCGGGGTCGAGGAACTCCTCGCCTTGGGCGAGGTGGCCCGCTATGCGGAAGGGGACAGCTGGGACGTCGTCGTCGTTGACTGTGCGCCCACTGCTGAAACGCTGAGGCTTGTGGCCCTGCCGGAATCCGTGATGGCGTACGTCGACCGGGTATGGCCGCAGAATCGCAGGCTGCAGGCGATGTCTGAGGACTCGTTCGCCGGGATAGCAGCCGGGATCCTGGACCAGTTGACTCAGCACACGCGGCAGCTGCGGGACTTGCTTACTGGAGACAGCACCCTGGTACGCCTCGTGGTCACGCCTGAACGCATCGTCTTCGAGGAGACCCGGCGAACGGTCACTGCGATGTCATTGCTGGGCATGACTCTGGACCGGGTCATCGCCAATCGAGTCCTTGTTGCCTATGATCGATCCGGGAATGTGACCGCGCCGACATCCTGGAACGACGATCCGATCCATCGTTGGTATCGAGACCGGGTATCCGAGCAGGTCGCGGTGATCGATGAGCTCACGAGTGCGCTGGGGGACATACCGTTGCTGATAGCTGGCTACGCCGCGACAGAGCCGGTGGGTGTCGCGGCGCTGGGCGATCTGGCGCGAAACGTTGACAATCTGGATCACGTCCGTGCCCCGCTGACGTCCGGTTCACCAGGTGATGTCAGGCGTCGGCGTGCGGCGGATTGCAAGGTCGAACATGAGTCGGGAACGGGGCTCGATTCTGTTTATCTGATGCGGTTGACGCTGCCGCTGGTCGATCCCCGGAGCATACGGCTGGGCCGTATCGATGATGATCTGGTCGTGGGAGCAGCGGGAATCAAACGACGGGTGCCTCTTGCGCCAGTTCTGCGAAGGTGTGTTGTCGCAGGTGCGGAGATCACAGGGAGCGAACTGCGTGTCAGATTCCAGCCTAACCCGGAAGTGTGGCCGCAATGGTGATGGTGGACGAGGGCGCGTGCGGCAACGGCGAGCGGCATGACCTCGGTGACAGCGACAGCGTCCGGCAGGCAGCACGCGAGCTGAAACTGCTGGCCCGGTCAGTTGTCGACCGCCTCGAACCGATGGTCGCGCAGGTAGCGCAGACGCAGCAGGCGGGGCCATATCTGCGTTCTGGGTGTGCGTGGTGCCCCGTGTGCGCGCTCATTGCACTCTCGCGCGGTGAGAACCACGAACTGCTTGGCTATGTGGCTAGCCACGGTGCGAGTCTGCTGAGTTTCGTCCGGGCCCTGCTCGACAGCGCGGATGAGGAAGCCTCTGAGGATCTCCTCATGAACACGTTTGCGGAAATGGCCGAGTACGCGCGTGGCTTCGCCAGCAATATGCCGGACCCGGAATCCACGAACGTGTCCGATCGTGCACGCCACAATGGTTCAGACCCCGATAATGGCGAAACAGATGAGGGTCGGAAGCGATCTACCGGAAACAGATCGGGGTCACCGCGTTCACCACGAAGGGGCAGGTTCGAACACATACCCGTCCTCATCGGATCGTGACCGCGCCAACGGACGGTTACCCGCGGCGGTACGACAGTGAGGGGCTGGGCATGTCCGACCTCGAGCGGCGCACACACGCAATCGGTGTCGACATCGGTGGAACGAATATTCGCGCGGGCGTGGTCAGTTGGGACGGAGAAATCCTCGACACGGTGCACGCGCCTACGCCGCGTTCCGCTGCTTCACTCGAGCGCGCTCTGGAAGGCACGATCCGGGAATTGATGCAGCGCCACGAAATAAGTGCTGTCGGCTTGGCGATCGCCGGTTTCCTGACCCGCGACCGCACCACCGTTCGGTTTGCGCCCCATTTGCCCTGGCGGCAGGCCGCGGTTGGCAGCGACCTGACCCGGCGGCTCGGTGTCCCTGTCGTGCTCGAGCACGATGCGAACTCCGCAGCGTGGGCGGAGTACCGCTTCGGTGCGGCGAAGGGCAGCGAAAATGTCGTCATCATTGCGATTGGTACGGGTATTGGTGCAGCTTTGCTGATTGACGGCGAAATTTTCCGGGGGAGCTACGGCATAGCCCCCGAATTGGGGCATATACAGGTGGTGCCGGATGGTCGGACCTGTCCGTGCGGGAAACGGGGTTGCTGGGAGCGGTATTGCAGTGGCACCAGCCTGATCGATACCGCGATCGAGTTGCTCGCGTCGCAACCATCAATGTCCACACCGCTCGCGCGTGAGGTACGAATGGATCCGGGGTCGATCTCAGGGCGCCGTATCACCGCTGCGGCGCAGGATGGCGACCCGCTCGGTGAAGCGACTGTCGCCGAGTTTGCACGCTGGCTCGGTGTGGGGCTCGCGATGGTCAGCGACATCTACGATCCGGACCTGATCGTGATCGGTGGTGGCGTGGGCAGTTCCGCGCCTATGTATCTCGACGAGGCGCGTGAGCATTACGCCGCGATGGTCACGGGAGCAGGTCACAGGCCGCTCGCACGAATCAGACGGGCTCAGATGGGAGAAGAAGCGGCCATGATTGGTGCCGCAGACGTGGCACGCGCCGCGCGCAGTGAAAGCACGTCTGGGTAGAGTTCAATGCAGTCGCCCGGCGATGTGGGGGCCGGCGCACGAGGAGGGCCGATGTGGTACTGGACATTCAAATACATCCTTATCGGGCCGCTGCTGTACCTAATAGGGCGGCCAACGATCGAGGGTGCGGAGCATATCCCAGCTAAGGGCGGAGCGATCCTTGCCAGCAACCACCTCGCGGTTGCTGATTCGCTGTACCTACCCCTGATGGTGCGCCGTCGCATCACGTTTCTTGCCAAGAGTGAGTACTTCACTACGCCGGGGATCAAGGGCAGACTCCTGAAGTTCTTCTATGCGGGCTCAGGTCAGGTCCCGATTGATCGAACTAGTGGAGCCGCTGCCGAGGCAGCGCTGAACACGGGCCGGCGCATTCTCTCTGAAGGGAAATTGCTCGGCCTCTACCCGGAAGGCACGCGGTCCCCAGACGGCCGCCTGTTCAAGGGCAAAACCGGTATTGCGCGTCTCGCGCTCGAGACAGGTACTCCGATCATTCCTGTCGCCATGATCGGGACGGAGAAGATGAACCCGCCGGGCTCCAAAATGTGGAAGCCAGCGAAAGTACGGATCCGTATTGGCAAGCCGCTGGACTTCTCTCGGTTTGACGGCATGCGCGGGACCCGGTTCGTTGAGCGCGCGATCACCGATGAGGTGCTCTACGAACTGATGAATCTGTCTGGGCAGGAATACGTCGATATCTACGCTGCGACCTACAAAGCGGAGAAAGCAGCGAACAAAACGAAGGCTGGGCAGGCGTCGCCGGTCTCGCCACCAGCGCCGAAGACCGATACACAGCCAGGCGCATCGGCCGCCGCAAGCTAAGCGAACTCGTTCAAGTTCCTCAGACACTAGACAGGCAGGCACGCAGACACCGTGCGGTACTTCTACGACTGTGAGTTCATCGAGGATGGACGCACGATCGACTTGATTTCCATTGCTTTCGTCAGTGAAACGGGACGCGAGTTCTATGCTGTTTCGACGGAGTTCGACCCCGGCCGTGCGGGGAAGTGGGTGCGGGCAAACGTGCTGCCTAAGCTCCCGTCGCCTGCGTCGAAGGTGTGGCGCAGCCGCAGTGCGATCCGTGATGGGCTAACTGAGTATTTCGCACAGGACGGCCGGGAAGTTGAATTGTGGGCCTGGGTAGGCGCCTACGACCATGTGGCTCTGTGCCAACTCTGGGGGCCGATGACGGCGCTGCCGACCGGGATGCCGAGATTTACCCGGGAGATCAAGCAGCACTGGGAATCCAGCGGACGGCCCGCGTTGCCACAAGCGCCCGACGACGCCCACGATGCGCTTGCCGACGCGAGGCACAACCGGGCGCGTTTCCTTGCCATCGAACGAAATCGGAAGCAGCCGTGAGCGCGGTGACCGGCTCGAGCGTTTCGAACCCCACCCAACGAGCGCAACCTTGTGGCGACGTCTTACGCTAGAGGGGTGAACTGGACCGTCGATGTTCCGATCGATAGCTTGCCAGAGCTTCCGCCGCTGCCGCAGGATCTGCGCACCAGGCTGGACGATGCTCTAGCTAGACCTGCCATGCAACAGCCTTCCTGGCCGGAGGGGCAGGCGGCGATGATGCGGACGGTACTCGAGTCCGTGCCGCCGATCACCGTCGCTCCTGAGGTAGATCTCCTGCAGGAGAAACTCGCCGCTGTCGCGCGTGGAGAAGCTTTTTTGCTCCAGGGCGGTGACTGCGCTGAGACGTTTGCCGACAACACTGAGCCGCACATCAAAGCCAACATCCGGACGCTGCTCCAAATGGCAGTGGTGCTCACCTATGGTGCGAGCATGCCGGTGGTGAAGGTCGCACGGATTGCGGGTCAGTACGCGAAGCCACGGTCGTCGGATGTCGACGCGCTGGGGCTGCCCTCGTACCGCGGCGACATGGTGAACTCGCTGGCGCCGGATCCGGCCACCCGTGTGCATGATCCCTCCCGTCTCGTTCGTGCGTACGCGAACGCCAGCGCGGCGATGAACCTCGTCCGAGCGCTGACCGGCGCAGGTATGGCGGATCTTCGCAAAGTGCATGAGTGGAATCGCGAATTCGTGCGCACATCACCCGCCGGTGCCCGATACGAAGCGCTCGCTGGAGAAATCGATCGCGGACTCCGCTTCATGGAGGCCTGCGGCGTCAACGATCCAGCGCTGCACACGGTCGAAATCTATGCGAGCCATGAAGCACTCGTGCTCGACTACGAGCGTGCGATGCTTAGGCTCGACACGCGCCGCGACGAGCCGCGCCTCTATGACCTGTCGGCGCACTTCCTCTGGATCGGGGATCGCACACGTCAGCTCGATGGAGCGCACGTTGCTTTCGCTGAGCTCGTTGCGAACCCGATTGGGTTGAAGATCGGTCCGTCGACGACACCCGAGATGGCTGTCGAGTACGTAGAACGGCTCGACCCGCACAACAAACCGGGACGACTCACTCTCGTATCCCGGATGGGGAACGGGAAGGTGCGTGAGCTTCTCCCTCCCATCGTGGAGAAGGTGCAAGCGACCGGGCATCAGGTCATTTGGCAATGCGATCCGATGCATGGAAACACGCATGAGGCGACGACTGGATACAAAACTAGGCACTTCGACCGCATCGTCGACGAAGTGCAGGGCTTCTTTGAGGTGCATCATTCGCTGGGAACGCACCCCGGTGGAATTCACATAGAACTTGTTGGCGAGAACGTCACAGAATGCTTGGGCGGTGCGCAGGACATCTCGGATCTCGACCTCGCGGGACGTTACGAAACGGCGTGCGACCCACGTCTGAATACGCAGCAATCGCTGGAACTGGCATTCCTCGTCGCGGAAATGCTCAGGGGCTGACTGTCAGGGCAGCGCGGTGACTGTGATCGCGCCGCCCGGGCTTTGCCTCGATCCGGCGCTGGGGCTTTGACCCACAACAATCGAGGAGCCGGAGTTGACGAGTTGCCGCACCTCGACAGCGAAACCAAGTTGCGAGAGCTCGTCACGCGCGGCGTTGACACTGCGACCGAGAACAGAGGGGACCCGGACGGCGTTCGACACCACAAGGGTGACAGAACCGTTGGACGCCACTTCCGATCCGATGGCTGGTTCTGTGTCGGCGACCCGGCCAGCGTCGATCCCGCCATCGAACTCCTCACGAACATCACTGATCGTCAAGCCTGCATCGGTGAGAATGTCACGGGCTTCAGAGGCGCTGAGTCCGCGGACGTCGGGGACGATCACCGGTTCGCCGAGGCTGGGGGTGACTGTGACAGTTGACCCCACCGCAAGAACGGTCCCTGGACTCGGTGAGAGAGACACAACCGTTCCTTCCGGTCGCACTCGATCAAAAACCCCATCATCGACCATGACGTCGAACGTTCGGTCGGCGAGCAGGTCGGCCATCTCGTCGATAGTGATGTCACCGTCGATCTCAGGAACGGCGGGCTGCCCTAGGGAGACGTCAAGGGTGACGTCGCTGCCGCGAGGGATCCGGCTGCCAGCAGCGGGATCCATGCCGAGAATCGTGTCGACTGGCTCGACGTCCCGATAGATTCCGTTCCGCGCAGGTGTCAGCCCGGCAGCAGCGATCGCGGACTCAGCTGCCACAAGGTCGAGTCCGGCGACGGAGGGCACGTCGACGTAGCGACCTGAACCTAGCCACCACGCTGCGGCGCCGACGAGAGCCGCGATGAGCAGAACGACAAGAAGGACGACGATAGGGGATTTGCGGCCTCGAGAGGAATCGAGCGGTGGTCCTTCTTGCGTCGGCGGTAATTCGGCGGGCGGATATTGCTGAGTGAGCGCCTGGGTTGGGTTCGCTGGGGGCGCTGACGTGGTGGGCGCAGCGGGAGGTACCGGGGCGTGGGGCGGGAGCACAGCGGTGTGAGACTTGTCGGCATTCGGCTCACTTGGCGGAGCCGTCGTCATCTGCCTGGTTGAGTCGGGCCCCAGGGCAGGAGGGCCTGGCTCCGCAGGTACTGCGCCGTGCAGGTTTTCCCGGGTGCGGTGCTGTGCTGAGCGTTGCGGTGCGGGCACCCGGTATGCGGGCAGAGTCAGCTTCTCGCACACGGCCATCAGCGCGCTGGCCATGGCACCTGCGTCTGAGAACCGCTCGTCGGGGTTGCGCGCTGTTGCTTTCTTCACGAGTTCGTCGAACTCCCGCGGCACCCCTGCGATCACGGAACTCGGAGGCGGGACGTCGGCGCTGGTGCGCTGGTACGCGATCGTGATGGAGTTATCTCCGGTAAACGGTGTCTCGCCGGTCAACATCTCGTACAGCAAGATGCCCATGCTGTACACATCGCTTCGCGCATCAGCGCTGCCAACGCTGACCTGTTCTGGCGAGAGATACGCGGCTGTGCCGAGGATCATGCTGCCGGAAGTGGTCCCAGATGCAGCTATGGCGCGAACCAGCCCAAAGTCGGCGATCTTGACAGAGCCCGAGTCGGAAATCAGCACGTTTTCTGGCTTGATATCGCGGTGGACAAGTCCAGCACGGTGCGCGACGGACAGAGCGCGCAACACAGGACGGGCGACCGCGGCGGCTGCGTAAGGAGGCATTGGGCCGCGCTCACGCAGGAGCTCCCGAAGCGTACCGCCCTGTACAAGCTCCATCACGAGGAACACGTGGTGCTGATCTGTTCCCTGGTCGAATACCGAGACGAGAGACGGATGTGTGAGCTTGGCGATCGAGCGTGCTTCGAGCTCGAAACGATCGAGGAACTGGGGATCGTCGGAGAAGCGCGGATCCATCACCTTGATTGCGACAGGACGATCAAGGCGCAGATCCATGCCCTGATACACCATGGACATACCGCCGCGGGCAATCGGCGCGTCGATGCTGTAGCGCCCGTCCAGAAGTGAGCCGACGAGCTTCAGCGAATCACTGCTCAGTGGTCCACCTCCAGCGGATTCAGATACATCGTCGTTTGAGCGCCCTGCTCAGCGGCTTCGGCGCCTCACCGATGGTAGCCGCACGGCGCTTTGAGTGCCGCATTCGTGAAGAGGCGCGCCGACCGGGACGGTGGTAGCGGGGCAGGACTGGCTGCGGGGGGACGATACTGTAGGCATGTGAGTACGTTTCCGGTCTGCGACGATGTCCTGTCAGAGTCTGACGAAGTTTTGCCGCTTCCAGATGTCGCAGAAAGCCTGCATGTCCCAGTTACCCGAGTACACCAGATGTTGCGTGATCGCCAGCTCCTCGCCGTCAAGAGAGACGGCGTGGTTGGTATACCCCGCCTGTTCCTCACTGAGGATGCCCATCACAGGGGTGAAATCCGGGTGCTCAAACAGATGCCTGGTCTCATAGCGGTGCTCCGCGACGGTGGCTTCACCGATGACGAGTCGTTGCGCTGGATGTATCAGGAGGACCCCACCCTGCCGGGCCGCCCGGTGGATGCGCTTCACGGGCATCTCGCGAGGGAAGTGCTGCGGCGGGCGCAGGCGCTTGGCTTCTGACCGCTCCGTCGGTCAGGGTCGACGCACCCGCATCGCCAGGGCGCTGGCGATGCGCGGTGCAGCAACGCGGATTCGGCGCCGGTTCGGGACCACGATCCGCTGTGAGAAGACCTGGTAGTTGGAGCGCTCGATCTCTGTGAGGATGCCGCCGTAGAGTTGGAGTGCAGTTTCGACGCAGAGCCGCGCCGGGGGGTGCAGAGACGGTAAGGACCCTTCAGCGACGCGATAGTAGCTGCGGGTCACCGCAATGAGGTGTGCGAGCGCAGCACGCATCCGTGGGTCTGTACTGCCGCTCTGCACGCACGTTGCGATGACGTCTTCCGTGACACCGAACGGAAGGATCTCGTCGAACGGAAGGTAGATCCGGTCCCTCCGGTAGTCATCCGCCACATCACGCAAGAAATTGGTCAGTTGGAAAGCGTTGCCGAGTGCGGCGGCGCCGATCTGAGCGTCCTCACCATGCGAGCCGAAGACTGGCAGCAATTCGAGACCGATTACGGCTGCCGATCCGTACATGTACTCATGCAACTCGGCCATCGTCCGGTACCGCGCTCGGTGCTCAACAGCACCTGGAATATCCATCCGCATCGACCGAAGAAACGCCCAGAAGTACTCATGTGGGATCGCGTACCGGTCGACGGTGTCGCACAACGCTGCGAACACGGGTTCAGAGAGTCGCGCGCCCGAGAACCCTGCTTTGATTGCCGACTCGACCTCATCAAGATGCGCGGCTTTTTGCGACGGAGTGTGATCGCCTTCGTCGACAACGTCGTCTACCACTCGGGCGAAGGCGTAGAGCGCGTAGACGGCAGATTGACGCCGAGAGTCAAGCACTTTCGTTGCCAGGTAGTAACTCCGCCCATGGGCACGAGTGATGTCTCGGCATTGCTGATAGGCCAGTGAGAGATGCTGAGATGTCGGGCTGCTCACGCTGTCTGGTTAGCTTCCTGCTTGGGTTTGTCCCGTAGCCAATCGCGAACCCGGAGCGGGTCTTCCTGCCTCAGTGACAATGCAGCCACGATTGCTACCGCGAACGTCAGAATTACGTGCACCCATGAGTACATGCCGTGCGAGCCATCCGGCCTGAAGATGACCATGAGCCACACCGAAAGTGCCACAAGAACCACCAGTGTGCGCTGGCTGAGCGCGAAAGCTGCGGCAATCGCCAGTGGCCACGAGTAGTACCAGGGCAACGCGGCAGGCGAGAGCGCGACGATCGCCAGCAGCGCGAAGAGGATCCCGATCAGCGCATCTCGCTGCGTATGCCGGTAGCGCCACCAGACGTACACGAGGATGGCGAGCATCGCTGCGCCGCAAATCATCCGGGTGATGTCGAGAACCGGACTGAGGGAAAAATTCGTGACCCATGTGACGATATGAGCGAGAATCGTGGGCAAGGAAAGCCAGTTAACTATTCGGGCAGATCCTTGCAGCGCTGAGAGCCAGCCCATTCCAAGGCCGGCTATTACTGACAGTGCACCGAGTACCACCGCGAATGCGCCGAAACCGATACCTGCGGTCCGGGCGAACAAAATGAAGGGATGGGCTGGCTGTTGGCCGCGCTGCCGGGCGTCCTCACGTAGGTGAACCATCCAGATCCACACGACGAAGGGGAGTGCGACCCCGGCGGTGGCCTTGACCGCGACACCGACAGTAATGACCGCTATGCCCGCGACATGGTGACGCTGGAGAGCCAGAACAACGCCTGCGGCCATGAGTCCGACCATCAGGACTTCGTTGTGGACGCCTCCAATGAGGTGAATGAGCACCAGAGGGTTGAGAACTGCCAGCCAGACCGCGATTGCGGGGTTGCCGCCGAGGTAGCGTGCGAGCCGGGGCACCGCCCAGAGCGTGAGAATCAGTCCAGGGAGCATAGCGAGACGCATGAGCATCGTGCCGATCACGACACTGTCACCCGAGATTCTTGTCACTGTCTCTGCGATGAGCATGAACCCGGGACCGTAGGGCGCCGGCGTGGTTGTCCAGACGAGACTCACATTGTCGAGCAAGGTCCCTGGGTTCACGACAGGACCAACAACGTAGGGATCGAAACCGTCGCGCAGCAGCGCGCCCTGGGCGAGGTACGAGTACGCGTCGCGGCTGAACAGCGGAACAGAGAGCAACATCGGGACGGTCCAGAGCAAAACCGTGAATCGAAGTTCTGCTAAAGATACGTTCCCGAGCAGTGTGGCGCGTCCAAGTCGTACCCACGCCCAGATCATGAGGAGAACACCGACCCACACGAAGATGCTCGCGAGAACGAGCCCGTGGCCGTAGCGGAGCCAGGACAGGTTGGCTGATTCGAGTAGCGGGTCATGGCGTCGAGTGCTTCCCGCGCCCAAACCGCCAGCAACAAGAATCAGCGCACCTATTACCCCGAGCAGCGCCGCCCGGCCTTGGGGGCGCCCGAAGAACACGCGGAGACTGCCGAGGCGCCGCTCTTCAGCGGTAGTGCGCAGCGACACCCGTGGCGTGGCGTTCATCGGCGCCGATTCACCCCCTTGAGTCTTGGGATGCTGCAAATCCTGCAGAGCGGTCCCCACAGGACGCAGCTAAAAGACGGCTTATTGTATCGGCCCGCTGCATGTCCGGCTTGGGCGGCATGAGCAGTACGTGTCACCCGGTAATGCGTGAGGCGGCGAGCTTCCCCGAAATTAGGCAGGTGGGAACGCCCACCCCGGGCGTCGTGCCGCAGCCCGCCAGCACCGCGTTCTGCACGCCTTTCACAAGGTTGCGCCTGCGGAAGGGGCCCGTCTGCGGAAAGTTGTGGGCTGCCGAGAACGGCGTGCCAGCTGCCATTCCCTGTGCCTGCCACGTCGCCGGAGAATCGACATGGCTGACAGTGAAGCCGCTTCCGTCAGAGCCAGAAATACCCTTGTATCCGCGCTCCTCCAGTGTGATCAGCAGTTCTTCCTGGTAGGCCGGCGTCACGCGCTCCCAGTCCAGCGGAGCCGAGTCGAGGTTGGGACAGGGAGCGAGGACGGAAAGCAACTCGCTCGGCTCGTCGGGATCCCCGAGGAGCATTCCCGTATCCGTCAGCGACGGCCGAGTGATCAGCAGCGAGGGGTCAGTCATGAGATGGCCGCGGCCCTTGCGCCCAGTCAACTCTTGGAACGTGCGATCCCACTCGCCACCGAAGTCGATGATGTGGTGGCCTTGCGCCGGCCACAGTGATGCTGTGGATTTCGGAACGGTCCCATGCATGATGAACGCGGACGGCGACCATCGTGTCCTCCGCCGCGCCGGCCGGGCAGGTGTCGAACTGAGGAGACCGTCGACGATCGGCAAGTCCGCTGTGAGGACGAAGGCGTCCGCCGTGAAGCGCTGACCATCGGTGCAGCGTGCGGCGGTGATGCGGGGGCCGCTCGATTCTAGGGCAGTCACGTCAGCGTTGTAGTGGATCCTGCCGCCAGCGTGAACGAACGCATCCGCCATTGCGCTGGTAATGGAATGCATCCCGCCTTCCGGAAAGTACACGCCGAGTGACGTGTCCATATGCGCGATTGCGCCGTAGACGCCAAGCGCCTTGGCTGGGGGCATTCCTGCGTAGAGCGCCTGGAAGGTGAAGATGCGCTGCAGCCGTGCGTCCTTCAGCCGTTTCGATACTTGGCGTCCGAGACGCCCGAATCCGCCCATCGCGACGAGTTGGCTGATTTCGCGTAGCGCTGCCGGGCTATTGACGAGGTCGAGTGGCGAGTCAAAGTTTGAGGCGATGAAGCGATCGAACTCAGTTTCAAAGACCGATTGCAGCCACGCGCGGAGATCTCGGTACCTGCTCGCCTCATCTGGACCGCATGTGCGCCGGACTTCCTCTTCCATCTGATCGGGATCACTGTGGACGTTGATGGCTGTGCCATCGGCGAACCGTGCGTGATAGGCGGGGTCGAGCCGACGGATGTGCAGTTGCGGCGTGGTCGAGCGCCGTGTGGCCCCGACTGCAGCGAGCGCCTCATCGATCAGGTCGGGCATGGTGAGAACAGTCGCACCCGAATCGATCCGGAACGTGTCTCCGTCGTGAGAGCCAGCGTAAAAGCCTACGCGTCCGCCTGGGTGGCTCGATTTTTCGAGCAGCGTGACCTCACGTCCTGAACCACGCAAGTGAAGAGCGGCGGCAAGCCCGGACAGGCCCGCTCCGACGACGACAACATGGTCAGACCGCCCCGGCACGGTGGCGCGGTTGTTCCCGGGCTTGCCCACAGCGGCTCCCGCCCCCGGCGAATAGGCAGACATCATCTTCCTCCAGTAGATTCACGCGGCGATCCGGCCCGCCACAGGACCGCGATCAAGTCGATCAGTAGGTGCGGCGCGTTACCGCCAGCGCCATCGCGTGGAGCGCATCCTTCGTACCCGGGCGCGCAGAACTCGCATCGAGCGCGTTCAGGGCGCGTTCGGTGAGGTCGGCTATCTGCTTCTCGACGCGCTCCACCGCTCCGAGGCTGATTATCAATGACCGAAGTGAGTCGACGTCCGCTTCGCTAAGTTCAGTTCCCACGGCGCTGCGTAGTGTAGCGGCAACGTCGGGCTGGTTAGCGTCGGCAGTCTCGAGCGCGTACGCGAGCAACGCGGTGCGTTTTCCCGCGCGCAGATCGTCGCCAGAGGGTTTACCTGTGGTAGCTGGATCCCCGAACACTCCGAGTAAGTCGTCACGAAGTTGAAATGCGATTCCGATATCAGCACCGAAGGTCCGGTACGCAGCAATCAGTGCATCATCTGCTCCAGCGATTGCCGCTCCGAGGTGCAGGGGGCGCTCGACGGTGTAGGCCGCTGTCTTGAACCGGTTTATCTTAAGCGCGGAACCATGGCTGCCATCACCCGAAGACTCCACGACAATATCGAGGAGCTGGCCGCCGAGGACCTCGGTCCTCATCGCGGCCCAGACGGGCAGCGCGCGCTGATGAGCTTCGGTTCCGATCCCCGAGCCATGAAACATGTCGTCAGCCCACGCGAGGGCGAGGTCGCCGATGAGAATTCCCGCAGCCTCCCCGAACGATTCTGGGTCTCCGCCCCACCCCTGGTCGCGATGCTGCCGGGCGAACTCCACATGGATGGTGGGAAAACCGCGCCGAGTGCGGGAGTTGTCGATTATGTCGTCGTGAATCAGCGCGCATGCCTGAATCAGCTCCAGGGACGCGCAGGCGGAGAGCACGTTGTCCGCACCTGGGGCATCGACGTCGCCACCCGCACCTAGCCACCCCACCCAGGCGAATGTTGGCCGTACCCGCTTACCTCCACGAAGCACGAAGTCTTCAAGGTGGGTGACGGCGCTACGGAACTCGGTGCCAACGGGTTCCACCAGGCTTGCGCGGTCGCGGAAGAACCCACGCAGCGCATCTGCGACATTCGTGCGAATATCGTGGGGAGGCTGCGGCAGCCCAGAAGGAAGATGTGGGGGCATCATTGGCGCGCTCAGCGCTAGCTCCTGTCGTCGGCACGAAACTACGGGCACGCCCTGGTTTTGTTGGAGCCCGTCTGCCATAGCCGCGCGACCAAGGTATCGGCCGGCGACATTGGCCGTTGCTCGCAGCATACCGGTCGATCGAAGGGCGATCATTTGCACGGAATCCGTATGCTTGCTTAGGTGACAAGTCAGGCGAGACAGACAGGTGTGCGTGGAATGAGACCGGGCCGGACCCCGTCGATTGTGGAGCGGATTACCGCCGACCCCCGTTCGACCCCGTTTTCTGTTGAGTTCTACCCGCCGCGCAATGAAAAGGAAGAGCAGCGGCTCTGGCGTGCGGTAAGGACGTTCGAACAACTGCATCCAGCGTTCGTTTCCCTGACCTACGGCGCCGGTGGTTCGACGCGTGACCGCACTGTTCGTATCGCAGGTCAGATCGCGACCGAGACCACGTTGCTTCCGGTGGCACACCTCACGGCGGTAGACCACAGCATCAGCGAACTCCGTGGTCTGGTGGGATCGTATGCAGACCGCGGAATTGTGAATCTCCTCGCACTTCGCGGTGATCCGCCGGGGAACCCCCTAGGAGATTGGGTAATGCATCCCGAGGGTGTCGAGTACGCGGAAGAACTCGTCCGCCTCATCAGGGAATTAGGCGACTTCCACGTGGGCGTTGCGTCGTTCCCCGAGGGGCACTATCGAGCGAAAGACCTCGATCACGATACCTACTACCTGCTTAACAAGCTGCGAGCCGGAGCCGAGTACTCGATAACCCAGATGTTTTTCGAGGTCGAAGACTACTTGCGCCTCCGTGACCGCGTCTCGGCTGCTGACCCTGTCCACGGCGAAAAACCCATCATTCCGGGCCTTCTCCCCATCACGTCATTGAGACAGGTCCGCAAGATCGTTGAGCTGTCCGGCTCCCAGATCCCGTCGCACTTGGAAGACAGGCTGGCACGAGCTGCCGGTTCCGGACCGGAAGAAGATCGCGTGGAGGTACGGAAAGTCGGAATCGAGCTGGCGACCAAGATGAGTGAGCGGCTGATTGCTGAGGGCGCGCCATGTCTGCACTTCTGCACGCTGAACTTCTCGCGGGCCACCCAAGAAGTCCTCACAAACCTCGGGCTGGCACCAGTGCCCGCGTAACCGGTTAGCGCACTGGCCGCCCTTTCCAGTGCGCGCTGCGTCTGCGTGACTGGCGTGTCGAGTGAGCCAGCAAGGCGACGAAAGCGAGCGCTGAGAAGGGGTGCAGGCAACACTCCGCGACGCGCGCTGCCCCCAGGCGGCCGCCGTGTTCGGTATGGGAGCTTGCGAGCCTGCTGGTCACAGCGGCCAGGTAGCCGATGAAGCCGAAACGGCGCGCACGCCCGTGGCCGACAAGCGCCACCACAGGGGGTACCAGGTAGGCGAGTACTGCCAGAGCTGCAACGACAATTGTTCCGCCAGTACCTCCGAACGCGGTGCCGAGCCACCGTCCATATCCTGCGGCGAGCTCACGCCGCGACGTATACATGCGGCAGCGCGCATGCGCCCTGCCGCTGACCAGGACGGTCCGGAACCGGCTGCGCCGCAGGTTTCTTGCGATGTCCAGATCTTCGGTCAGACTCGCAGCAACCTTGCTGTGCCCGCCCGCGCTGAGGTATGCGTCCCGCGTGAACGCGAGGAACTGGCCACACGCGACAGCGGTCGAAGGTCTCAAGCTCCGGTTGCTTACTGCGATCGGCATGGTCGACATCCACGACCAGGCAAGTAAAGGCTGAATGAGTCTCTCTGCCCAGGTGACCGCATTTTGCGAAGGCCACACGCTGACCAGCCCTGCTCCGGTGCTGCGCAGTGCTGCCGCCGCGCGGGAGACGGCGTCAGGTCCGACACGAACATCGGCGTCGATGAATATCAGGATCTGAGCGCCCGCGTTCAGTGCTTCGGTGCTCATCGCCGAGCATGCAGCCTGCTTGCCAAGCCAGCCTGGCGGAGGTTCCCGCTCAGAACGCCGGACACTGAAGCGAGTATCACCTGACGCCGCGGCGATGGCGGCATCGAAAGTTTCGTCGGTGGAGCCGTCGTCCACGATGAAGACTCTCATCCCTGGCACGTCACGCTGAGCCCGGAGGTCTTCGATCAACAGTGGGAGCGTCCGCTCCTCGTTTCGCGCCGGGACGCAGACGGCGATCGTGCCCGCGGGCTCGTGCGGACGAAGCAGCCGCAATGTGTCCACATTCCGCGCCGGGGCGAAATCCCGCAGTTCGGGTGTCGTACGCACATTGAGGAGCGCAAGAGCTGCCCCAGCCCCGGAGAGCGCAGCTCCAGCAACTGCCAAACGATACGTCCAGCTAGCTGTCGGCAAAATCAGTGAACGAGGTCGCTTGGCTTCGGGGACCGGTCCCGGCTGAACCAGGCCAGTGCGCCGACGATGACTGCTGCGGCGACACTCAATGCGATCATCAGCCCGGTCCAGCCCGCGAAGCTGCGCGTATTCGGATCGGTGTACGACGTTTCAGCACGCAGGGAAGTGAGATCGCCGGGTGCCGGGGTCCAGACGACGGACCTATTTGTGGTCATCTCCCCATTGGTGGAGCTGATGTTGGATGGGAAGCTCACAGCGAGCGTGACAGGGGAGCCATCAGGGACATTGCGCAGGTCAGCGCGCCCAGTCAGGGTGACGACATCACCGGAGCGTGTGAAGCGCAAATCGAAACTGCCGGGTGCGTCAGACGCGAACTGCCCCAACTGCCGGAAGTCAGTGAAACTCAGATCGCTGAAAATCAGCTCACTGCCCACGTAGCCCTCATCGGACCAGCGCTGCACTCGCGCACGTCCGTAGAGCGAATCGGGCACACGCAACTGCGGACCCTGATCGTTCTCTTCGGTGGGCTCTTGCGCCACGATTATCCGCCCGGATAGACGATCATCCTCGCTCAATCGGATGTTCGCATCCGTATACAGGCATCCAGTCGTCAACAGCAGGACAGCGGCGAGCAGCAGGCTTGCTGGCGCAAACCGGCTCCACCTGGGCGATCGCATCTTGTTTCGCAACGGCACCCCGCTATCGTGCCAGGTCTGACTCGCTGGTTGCGCGCTGACCTGCCGAGCGGCCACGAATCCGTGGCCGCGATTGGACCGTTCGATAAAGCCAAATGAGGAGAGGTATACCCGTGACGGCCATCCCGAGCAGGCCAAACGATGCGGAGATCTGCAGGCCCGCATCGGGAAAACGGGCATTGAGAAAAACGGCATGCGCGAGCGCGGATCCGAGCCACGTCCAGAGAAAGAGCACGAGAGGGACGGCGTCGACGCAGAGTCGGGCCCACCGGTCGGGCAGCTCGGAGACCGAATCAGAACGAGCAGTGGCAACTTCGAGTGCCAGCGCGATCACAGTCGCGACTAGCAGCCACCCGGCAAAGTTTGTTAGCGGTATTTGCCCCGCGCCTGGCAGGACTGGCCCGTCCGCACACCACGTCCAGTAACCCATCGTGACCATCTGGGGATCGAGGTAAAGGTCCCACGCCGTGATCGTCACCGCCACCAGCGGGACCCGCATTGCCGCCCGCCGCCAGCCGTGGCGTCCCGAAAGAAGCGCCGAGACCGCGCACCACACGGGGTAACTGCCCGCTGCCCAGGCCAGTGGTACCACCAGCGGAACTCCGGCGAGGTGCGGACCCAGGCGATCGAGCGCGTACTCGTAGCAGCCGAATGGAAAACCTGTAGCGACTCCCACCGCTTCAGCCGCGAATCCGGCACCTGCCGCTGAAGCCAGGAGGGTGACCGTGAAGCCAGCCCCCCGCGTAACCAGCGCATGGGCTAGCGCGGAGGCAGCGAGGAGGACAACCACGGCCGCGGTAACAGCATCAAGCATGGCTCCCTGTGCGAGTGGAAACATGATTTGCATTCCGATCGCGGCAGCCGCAAGGACCACGGCGATTCGCATTACCGGGGCCATGTCAACCCGCGCCGGAGTCGTCCGGAGAAACGCTCATCGTGGATTGCCATCCGCGCAGCACTGCGTCCGCTGAATCCCGAGACACCCCCGCCAGGATGGGTGGAGGCACCGGTTAGGTAAACGCCAGGTGCCCCTGGCACTTTCTGCCCGGCGAGGGCGGGTACCGGCCGCCACATCATCATCTGGTCGAGCCCCATCTCGACATGCATCACGTTGCCGCCGATCAGGCCTAGTTCGTCGGCCAGTCCCTTCGGGGTTTGTATGTGCCGGTCGAGGACGGTCCCTGCGAATCCAGGAGCAAAACGCTCAAGCTCAGCCTGGATACGATCTGCCTCTCGGTCAGCCAGAGTCTCCCAGGCCTTCCCGCGTGGACTGAACGGGTGCCATTGGGACCAGAGCGTCAATTGATGTTCCCCGGGAGGCGCGAGCGAGGGGTCGATCGCACTGAAACTCATTGCAAGGCAGACAGGTCTCGGCGGGAGTTCGCCCGCCAGAGCAGCGCCGTGAGCGGTCCGCAAATGCGCACGATCAGTGGCCAGGAGCTGCAGGCTGGCGCCGATGACCGCTGCGTCGTCGTCCGCAGTCGGGTATGTCGGGAGCGTTCGCGCTCGCACGCGAACCGCCATGCCGATGCCAGGGCCCACACGGATTCGCTTTCGCCAGTCCGCCAGTCTGGCACTGTCAAACTTGCCTTCAGCCAGGAGGTCAAGGGTAGTGAGGATGTGACACCCCGCAATCACGACGGGTGCGCTGACTTGCGTGCCAGATTCGGTCGTCACTGTCCACCCGCCATTGTGCTGGGCAAGGGAGACGGCAGCATCACCGCAGGTGATCGACCCACCGTCCGCCTCGAGGCGGCGGGCCAGTGCGGCAGTCAGCGCTCCGCTCCCTCCGACCGCGCGCCCAGGCGGCAGGACGTGCATCAGCGCGGCGAAACCCACCATCGGTGCGGTCCCCGGTTCAGACATTGCAGGGCCTGATTGTGCGCCGAACCAGGCAAGGGCAGCCTTGAGGCGCTCATTCGTGAAGAACTCGTCGAGTACTGCGTCACCAGGTGAGAGGAATTCTCGTGAGAGTTGGGCGGGATCACCACCAGTGTCGAGGCCCCAGAATGACCGCAGGAGGTGCGGCGCCGAGGGCGGGGCGCTGAACGCGCGCATAACGTGGCTGCTCCGCGGGGCCCACACTTTGACGAACTCCCGGTAGGCGCGGGCTTCCCCGACTGAACATGCGCGGGCGATCGACTCGCAGGTGCGATCGAGGTCGCGCCAGAAGACGATGCCTCTGCCATGCGAACCAGGCTCAGCCGGAGCAAACGCCCAGGGGTCGCAGTCGATGTATCGCAGACCGTGCGATGCGAGGTCGAGTTCCTCGATAATTCCGCTGTGCCGGATCATCAAGTGTGCGGATGACCCGCGGTCAACGCGATGTCCGGGGAACCGTTCCACCGTGGAGACGGCGCCACCGATGACGGTGTCCCGTTCGATTACCCGTACACCCCACCCGGCGCGCGCGAGGTAACACGCGGCAACGAGCGCATTGTGCCCTGACCCGACGACGACAGCCTCACTCACGGTTCCTGAGGTTAGCCGCTCAGAGCGGAAGCTCCCGCCCGAGTACAGCAAAGGGACGAGGGTCGCCGTCGAACTGAAAATGTCGCAGCACATCAGCGAAGCCGAGCCGACGGTAGAGTCGCCACGCGCGATTGTCCTCGTCACCGACTTCTGGTGTGGAAAGCAGCACCGCTCGTTCCGGCCTGGCATCAAGGAGTGCGGTGATCAGTGCTTGCCCCACACCCATGCCCTGGGCATCAGGGTGAACATGGAGTTCGGTCAGTTCGAAGTAGTCCTCCAGGGTGCGCTCAGCGTTGAGTTCACCGTCCCCCGACTCGAGGGCGTCCCAGACCTGCTTGTACCACCACTGGCTAGGGGCGCCTGAGTAGCCGTATGCGATGCCGACAAGCGGAGCATGGTGCGCGGCGAGTTTCAGCTTGCTGACTCCGCGGAGCTGGTCTCCAGGTTCCAGCACCGCCGCCACTGCCTTCCATCCTGGGCGCAGGGCATGTTCCGCCCACATCGGGGCCCTCCGTCGGGCGACTGACGGCGGGTATCCCATCGCCGCCACATAAATCTGGAGCGCCTCATGCATTCGTTCGCGCAGCGTTTCGGGCGACAGCTCGATCACGGTGCTCACAACAAGGGCCACATTTCGCGGTATCGGCTCCTCGGCTTCGTCAGAAATTGTCAGGGGGGATAGTTATATTGAAGACGTCGAACAGCTGTTCGATACGGCGGCTGGCCTGTTCGAGGGAAGCGACACAGGCCAGCCCGCCGAGAATATGTACGGCCCTTGCAGCAGTCTGTGGGGCCCGCTCTGTTAGGAGGATGGATGCGCTCACAGATGAGCCCGGCGCCCTGTGTCGCACGCCCAGGAACTGGTGTAGCGGCAGCGCGAGCGCGTGACCTGCTACGACGGGCGGATCAGCTCCACGCGGAGGCGGTTGGCGAGTGCATTCCTGACGACAAATTCCGTGCCGCCTATCTGGCGGCACTTCGTGGCGCGGCAACGGTGCTGGCACTGCACGATAAACCTCAGCGGCGAGGCCGCAGGACGAGAAACGCCTGGGTTCTGCTTGAGGGGGTTTCTGAAGGATGGGCGCGGTGGAGTGGCGAGTTCGCCACCTATTCACGTCGGCGGACGGCTTTCGAGGCAGGTATCGCCTCCGCCACTCCCGCGGAGGCCGATGGTCTTTGCCAGTTGGCTGGTGAGTTTCTTGACGTAGTTCACGAGACGGTGTTTGGACTGCGCGAGCCAGGTGCGGCGTGAGAAAGTTTCCGCCGTTTCGTCCGAAAAGGACGCCCGGGACTCAACTGAACGAAAGATGCGGCAAACCGCACAGCGATCTGTGTGGTACGCAATGAGAAGTGCACTTATCATAGTGGTAAGTTCTTGCAAGAGTCAGGAACCCGCTGCGCCGTATGGTGTGGCGGCCACCACCAAGTGCGGGGGAGGGACCGTGCCACTCTCCGAGCACGAGCAGCGTATGCTCGAACAGATCGAGAGCGCGCTCTATGCCGAGGATCCGAAGTTCGCTTCGCAAGTGCGTACAGCAAGCACTCGCGGTGCATCTCCGCGTCGGCGACTCCAGGTCGCTGCGATCTTCCTACTGGGGCTTGTCCTGCTGATCGCCGGGGTTGCGCTGCCGCTCAAATTGGGTGATTTTCCGATTCTGAGTCTCGTCGGCTTCCTGGTGATGTTCGGCGCAGGAGTCTGGGCGCTTGCGGGTAACCACCAGCGCACAGCAGATGGAGAAGGCCAAGAGGCCTCAACGGACACCGGTGCTTCTGGCAAGCAAGGCGGCAAGAAGCCGCAGCCAGGAGCGCGCAAGCCCCGGGGTTCATCCGAAAGTTTCTCGAAGCGGATGGAAGAGAGATTCCGGAAGCGTTTCGAGCAATAGCGGCTTCTCATATGTAAAGAGGGTGTGGCTCCCGGCCGGGAGCCACACCCTCTTTTCTTTTGCGGCATCGCTTAACGGCACCTCGCGGCCGCCTCTCCCCACATCTCCCCACCCGAAGCCCTATTGTTCGCGGTGCTGCTTGTCGCCACACACCTCGAATGCTGACCACACACCGCTGCAGGCGGGTCTTGGCCGGTAAAGAGGGTGCGGGCTAAGAGTTCCGCGGTAACGGGGAGGTCGCGGGCTGGACTCGATTTGGGCCAAGGTCCTATAACGGTCTGAACGCCCCCACCTTCTCCCACCTCGTGTATCAGCATAAATAGGCACGCACCACAATGAAACGCCCCTGTTATAGATTGCCGGTGGGGGAAAGTGGGGTAACGTGGTGCGCGGTGGAACGTACCCAAGTTCCGCTGCAGGTCTCTCGGGGCGGATGAGGAGGTGTCGGAATGTTTCTCGGCACCTACACGCCCAAGTTGGACGACAAGGGCCGGCTCACACTGCCGGCGAAGTTCAGGGAATCGCTCGTGGGAGGTGTGATGGTTGTCAAGGGGCAGGACCACAGCCTTGCCGTCTACCCGCGTGCCGAGTTCATGGAGCTTGCCAGAAAAGCGGCATCTATCTCGCGCAGCGATCCGCAAGCACGGGCGTTCATTCGCAGTCTCGCTTCCGGTGCGGATGAGCAGCACGTTGATGCTCAAGGCCGAATCACGATCTCCTCAGCTCACCGCAAGTGGGCGGGCCTCGCCAAAGACTGTGTCGTCGTTGGCTCCGTGGATTTCCTTGAGATCTGGGATTCCGGCTCGTGGGAGGAATACCTCTCGGAGAACGAGGAGGACTACTCGCAGGCGCGTGACGAGGTGCTCAAGGAGATCCTCTGACGTGTCGAATCCAGGTTCGCTTTCAGCGCTCGCCAAGGCCACCTTGGACCGGGTGTTACGCGGCCTCTGCCCGGTAGAGCCCCTGGCGTACTTCCCCAACGCCAGGTACTCCGTCCGGACAGAGCCCACGTTGCATCCACCGATGTTCTCCAAGGTTGCCGCCCCGTGACGATCACCTTAGGAGCTGTCATGACCGATGCGATGCCCGGGCGTCCATCTGAGGGGCAGCCGACCCATGTCCCGGTGATGGCGGAACGTGCGGTCGAACTATTTACTCCAGCGATCACCCAGCGATCCGCGGATGGTGCTGGCGCTGTCCTGGTCGATGCAACCCTTGGTCTCGGCGGTCACGCGGAACGGTTTCTGCAGGACTTCCCGGGACTGCGAGTTGTGGGTCTGGATCGCGACCAGCGCGCGCTCGCGCTCTCCAGGGAGAGACTGGCGCCTTTCGGGGACCGAGTGACCTTCGTCCATACCCGCTTCGACGGCATCGCGACGGCCCTTGACCAAGCTGATTTGGCGCAGTCCGAAGCTGTAGAAGCGATTCTGTTTGATCTCGGTGTGTCATCTATGCAGCTTGATGAGAAGGGCCGCGGGTTCGCGTATTCGATCGATGCACCCCTCGACATGCGCATGGACACGACAACCGAGTTGACCGCTGCGGATGTGCTGAACACCTATTCAAGAGGTGAACTCGCCCGAGTGCTGAATACGTACGGAGAAGAACGCTTCGCTGGCCGGATCGCGTCAGCCATCGTGCGGTACCGCGAACAGCAGCCCTTCACGACGAGCGCCCCGCTGGTGGAGTTGCTGTACTCCGCCATACCCGCGGCCGCGCGAAGGACGGGCGGCCATCCTGCTAAGCGCACCTTCCAGGCGTTGCGTATTGAAGTCAACGGCGAGCTCGAAGCACTCGAAAAGGTCATTGAACCAGCGTGTGAAGCGCTCACAATTGGCGGTCGTGTCGCCTTCATGTCGTACCAGTCGCTTGAAGATCGCATCGTAAAGCGGGAACTCGCGCAGCGCGTGAAGTCTCGCTCCCCTGAAGGTCTGCCAGTTGACCTTCCTGGAACAGGGCCTGAGTTTCGGTTGCTGACGCGAGGTGCCGAACGGGCCTCGGAAACGGAAGCGGCAACAAATCCACGTTCAGCGCCGGTACGGCTTCGCGCTGCCGAGCGGATCGCAAGGAGATCGCAATGACGACGACGCTGACCCCCACCCGGCGCGGCAATGACCAGAAACGAAAGAACGGGCGCCCGGGAGCACACGGGATGTCGCCGGCTGCGCGCCGCGCATATGCCCGCCGCTCAACCCGCCTTGGCAGTCCCGACGGCGGAGCGGCCCGTTTCGACATGCGGGAAAAGGCGAGTCGTATCCCGTTTGTGGCCCTGATCATTGCGATGCTAGTAGGCGGACTCGCGCTCACCTTGTTGTTGTCGACGCAAGCGGCGCAGCAGGCGTATCAGATCACTGAGGCGAAGATGGAATACAAAAAGCTCGCAGAAGAGCGTGAAGCGTTACGCCGTGACGTCGAGCGCGGCCGTTCTGCCCCGGAACTGGCCCGTCTCGCTTCCGAAGAGGGAATGATCCCAGCGCCTGATCCTGCGTATCTCCGGGTGGCCCGCGACGGCTCGGTGAACCTGATTGGCGAGCCACGTGTTGCGCAGGGTGCACCGCTTCCGCCGTTCAATATCGACCCCCAGCGCCGTGACCTGACAGGCCCGCTTTCCGGGTCCCCGGAACGTGAAATCGAGGTGGCGATACCGATTCCGGTGGACGAACTGCCCGGACCGGAGATGACTCCGCAGCTCGGTGAGAATGGTGAGCTTTCGGAGACCCTGGTGCCGGTAGGTGGGGAGCCAGATGCCGCCGACGAGCCGACGGACCTGCCGTGACCCCATCCCGGTCGCGACGGCAACCACCTAAGCCGGGGGCGCGCGTCTACCGCTTCCGTGTCGCTGGTTTCGTCATGTTCCTGGCAATCGGGCTCATCGTTGTACAGCTCATCAATGTTCAGGGTTTCTCCGCGCCGCGCCTTTCGGCCGAGGCCGCCATGCAGCGGACTGTGTCCCTCGTCGACCCCGCTACGCGAGGGCCGATTGTTGACCGAAATGGCAACGTTATTGCCTTCACCACAGAGGCACGTGCGTTGACCTTCCAGCCGCGCAGGGTCCGGGAGCAACTCGAGACCGTGGCGGAGAATGATCCGACCGCACCTGATCCGGACGCGCGACTTCGAGAAATCGCGAGGGGTGTCGCGCGTGCGCTCGACGATCAGGTGACGGAACGGACACTTCGCCGCCAGGTTATGAGTGACGAGACGTTCACGTACCTCGCTCGCGGCGTCGATCCCGCTGTTGCCACGGAGATCCAGGAGGACTTTCCTGAGGTCGGCTCCGAGCGCCAAGACATCCGCCAATACCCGGGCGGCGCACTAGCGGCGAACATTGTGGGGTCCACGGGGTGGGACGGACACGGCCTTATGGGCCTGGAAAAGGCAATGGACGCCGAACTGGCGGGCCAGAACGGATCGCGCACCTACGACCGCAGCGAGGACGGCGCGGTCATTCCCGGAAGTACCCGCGATGTGTATCCAGCTGTCGACGGTTCCACGGTTGAGTTGACGATCGACGCCGATATCCAGTTCTTCGTTCAGCAGCAGGCACAACTCGCCAAGGATCGCTCCGGAGCGCGCAACGTGTCGGCTGTCGTGATGGACGCACACACCGGTGAAATCCTGGCGATGGCGAATGACGGCACGTTCAACCCGGCACTCGGTCTCGGCGCACCTGAAAACAAGGTTTCTGAGCTAGGAAACCTTGCAGTATCGACGCCATTCGAGCCGGGTTCGGTGGCCAAGCTGGTGACAGCTGCGGCCGCGATCGAAGATGGTCTCACCACGCCCGATGAGGTGCTTGACGTCGACGGCCGCATCAACATGTCCGGCGTGACAGTGCGTGACGCCTGGGAACACGGGGTAGTGCCGTACACCACTACTGGCATTTTCGGTAAGTCCTCAAACGTGGGCACATTGCTGCTCGCGGAGCGAGTCGGCGAAGAACGGTATGCAGAAATGCTGTGGCGCTTCGGGATTGGGCTGCCAACCGGCATTGAACTCCCTGGCGAAAGCTCTGGCATGGTCCCCCCGCTAGATCAGTGGGGCGGCGGCACTTTCGCGAACCTGCCTATCGGGCAGGGTCTGTCGATGTCGCTCCTTCAGATGACTGGCATGTATCAGGCAGTCGCGAACGACGGTGTTCGAGTCCCGCCTCGCATTATTCGGGCATCGGTCGATGCATCCGGGAAGCGCACCGAATCTGAGCGACCTGAACCGGTCGAGGTAGTCAGCGCGGAGACTGCCGAGATCGTCCGGGATATGTTCCGCAGCGTTGTCCAGCGCGACCCGATGGGTTATCAGCAGGGCACGGGTCCCCAGGCGGCAATCGAGGGATATCAGGTTTCCGGAAAGACCGGTACTGCGCAGCAGGTCGATCCCAATTGCGGCTGCTACTCGAACTCGACCTACTGGATCACTTTTGCCGGGATCGCGCCGTCCGATGATCCGCGCTACGTGATCGGCGTGATGCTTGATGCGCCGGTCCGCGGGGTCGACGGTGGCGGCGGGACGTCAGGGGCGCCCCTTTTTCACAACATCGCGTCGTGGCTGCTGCAGCGGGAGAACATACCGCTGTCGGCAGAGCCCGGGCCGCAGCTCGTCCTCGACACCAGTGCCCCGTAAGGGACAGCTTGCCGACCGTAACGCGAGATTCGCGTGTATTGTGCCGTGAGCCTGTGAAGCACGCGGCGGGCCGGTAACGTTCGCCCTAGCTTATGGCCAGCAATGACGCTGTTTTCGGGGCTGCAAAAATGTGGGGTGCTGCAGCGAAGTGGGAGAGGAGTGGACTGGTGCCAATCGGACAGGCAGCGGGCGGACCAGGGGAGGAGCCTTCGTCTCCGCGGCCGTCGACCCTGCCTCCCGCCTCGCTTTCCGAGCTGCTTGTCTTATCGGGTGCGCGTGCTGCTGCGGGACCGCCTGTCGAGGCGAAGACGGTGTCAGGTGTGGAGCTGCGAGCCCAGCATGTCGTAGTCGGCGACCTCTTCGCCGCGCTTCCTGGCGCGCGGGCACACGGAGCTTCGTTCATTCCGGCGGCGCTCGAACGCGGCGCGGCCGCCATCCTCACGGATGAGGCCGGCCTAGCGCACGTCAGTAGTGACATCCAGGTGCCGGTTCTTGTGCATGAGGAGCCCCGGCGGATTCTGGGCGATACCGCCGCTCGCATCTACGGAAACCCGTCGGACAAACTTCAGCTGATCGGGATCACGGGGACGTCAGGGAAGACGACAACGGCATACCTCATCGAAGGTGGTCTTGTGAGTGCCGGGCGGCGCGCAGGACTTATTGGCACCGTAGAAACTCGCATCGACGGAAAACCGATTCCGAGCGCACTGACCACGCCCGAAGCTCCGCAGTTGCAGGCTTTGCTCGCTGTCATGGCGGAGCGGGGAATCGACTCTGTGGTGATGGAAGTGTCGAGCCACGCGCTCGCGCTCGGCCGCGTTGACGGATGCCACTTCGCGGTGGGCGGTTTCACGAACCTTTCGCAAGATCATCTCGACTTCCACCGCGACATGGAGGATTACTTCGACACGAAAGCGCGTCTGTTTGTCGCAGAATCACGCGTGAAATGCGAACGCGCAGTCATCTGCGTCGATGATGACTGGGGCCGCCGGATGGCGGGCTGTGCTGCTGGCGACGTCGTGACGGTATCCGCCGATGGTCATCCCGCTCAGTGGCTCGCCCGCAGCGCTCAAGTCGTTAGTACCGGAGTGCAGGTCTTTACAGCAGAACGAAGTGACGGTCGTCAGTATGACGTGACAGTCCGGCTGCCAGGCAGATACAACGTCGCGAATTCCCTCTTGGCGCTCGCGATCCTCGACGCGGCTGGTTCGGACACAATCCGAGCGGCACGAGGCCTCGCGGATGTTCAGGTTCCTGGGCGCGTGGAACGTATCGACCGCGGGCAGCCTTTCTTGGCGGTCGTGGACTACGCCCACAAGCCAGGCGCAGTGGAGGCCGTGCTCGCCACTTTGCGTGCCCAGGCCCGCGGCAAGATCGCGCTGGTAATTGGAGCAGGCGGCAATCGCGATACGGGTAAACGCGAGCCGATGGGTGAGGCGAGCGCGAGGGGTAGTGACGTTGTGATCATCACCGATGACAATCCTCGTGATGAGGACTCATCGGTGATACGAGCGGAAATGCTCGCTGGCGCGCGACGTGTACCCGAGGCTGAACGCGCAGAAATCCAGGAGATCGGCGACCGCGCGAAGGCTATCCGAGTCGCTGTCGAGTGGGTGGCCGCCCATGGAGTTGGCGATGATGTGGTTCTCGTGGCGGGGAAAGGCCACGAGACCGGGCAGGAGATAAGAGGTGTGAAGCATCCATTCGACGATCGGCTCATCCTTGCCGACGCCATTGATGCTGCGCTGAGGAGCGAGGTAACTGAGTGATCGCCATGACACTGCGTGAGATAGCGGATCTCACGGGAGCGACGCTCCATGACGTGCCGGACGAGAACGCGGTCGTCACGGGCACTGTGGAGTTCGATTCACGCAAGGTAACGGCCGGAGGACTCTTCCTGGCGTTGCCAGGGGCACAGGCGGACGGGCACGATTATGCGCAGGCAGCCGTGGATGCGGGAGCATGCGCGATCCTGGCGGCCCGCCCAGTCGGGGTGCCGGCTGTTGTGGTCCCTCCGATAGCGGAGCAGGATTCGGCCTGGCAGGGCACCGCGATGGCACTCGAGCATGATGCCGATGGATCCGGTGCCGCAGTGCTTGCTGCACTCGCAAAACTCGCCCGCGCAAGCGTTGACGTTCTCACTGAACAGCATGGCCTCACGGTGGTTGGCGTGACAGGCTCAGCAGGTAAGACGTCGACGAAGGACCTGATCGCCTCCGTCCTTAAACCACTCGGGTCAACGATTGCCCCGCCCGGCTCGTTCAACAACGAGATCGGCCACCCCTGGACTGCACTGCGTGCCGGTATCGGTACGCAGTTCCTCGTCCTCGAAATGTCCGCACGCGGTCCCGGGCACATTGCGGCTCTGGCAGCGACGGCGCCACCCCGTATCGGGGTGGTGATCAATGTGGGGACCGCGCATCTCGGAGAGTTTGGTAGCAGGGAGGTAATCGCGGCTACCAAGGGTGAACTTGTGGAGTCGCTGCCTGATGCGGCCGCCGGAGGCGTTGCGATCTTGAACGCCGATGATCCGCTTGTCGCTGCGATGGCGAAACGAACAACTGCTCGTGTGGTGTTTGTTGGACAGTCCGGGAACGCTCATGTGCGTGCCACCGACGTTCGCCTCGATGATCAGGCTCGTGCATCGTTCACGCTAACAGCTCCGCAGGGCGTCACCGAGGTGACGCTCGCGGTACACGGCGAGCATCAGGTAACCAATGCGCTGTGCGCGGCCGCGGTAGCACTGGAATGTGGCGCCACAGTGGACCAGATCTCGGCTGCTCTCGGTGGGGCCAAGGCCGTGTCAGCGCGCCGGATGGACGTCAGAACCAGAACTGATGGCGTCACCGTGATCAATGACTCCTACAACGCGAACCCTGACTCAGTCAAAGCTGCGCTCAAGGCGCTGGTGACTATGGCTCGATCCGGGAAGCCGTCACGTCGGTGCTGGGCGGTCCTGGGGGAAATGGCTGAGTTAGGCGAAAACTCGGTGGTTGAGCACGACGGTATCGGCAGGCAGGCTGTACGGCTGCTCGTCGATCGGCTTGTGGTGGTCGGGACTGGGCGGCCATCACATGCAATGCACCAAGGGGCTGTGATGGAAGGGTCCTGGGACAACGAGTCGGTGCTCGTACCGGACGCCGAGGCGGCGATCGCGGCGCTGACCGCCGAGGTGGGCCCCGGAGACGTCGTGCTCGTGAAGGCATCACAATCAGTAGGTCTGTGGACTGTCGCGGAGGCGCTACTCGCTGGCGGTTACAGCACTGACAGCACCGACAGCACCGACAGCACCGACAGCACTGCGACGAGGACGGAGAGCATCCAATGACGCAGGTTCTCTACGCTGGGGGCTTCGCGCTTGCGGTGTCGATTCTCCTAACCCCAGTGCTGATCCGCGTTTTCTCGAAGCAAGGTTTCGGTCAAGAGATCCGTGTCGAGGGGCCTCAGTCACACCAGTCCAAGCGTGGCACCCCGTCTATGGGCGGCGTCGCGATACTTGCCGGCATTTGGGCGGGTTACTGGGGTTCACACCTGGTAGGGATGGGCATCGATGGCGAAGGGCCGACGGCGTCCGGAATGCTCGTGCTCGGTCTCACCACGATGCTCGCCGGTGTGGGTTTCCTCGATGACTTCATCAAGATTCGGAAGCAGCGCAATCTCGGTCTCAACAAGACGTCAAAGCTCGTAGGGCAACTGGTTGCCGCTCTGGTTTTCGGTGGTCTGCTCTTGCAGTTCCGTAATCAGGACGACCTGACGCCAGGCAGCCCGCACCTGTCCTACGTCCGTGACATCACGACCATCTCAATGGGCGTGATCGTGTTCATGATCTTCGTGTACCTCGTCGTGACGGCGTGGTCCAATGCTGTCAACTTCACCGATGGGCTTGATGGGCTTGCGGCAGGTACCACCGGTCTCGTCGTCGGGGCATACGTCATCATTACGTTCTGGCAGTACCGGAACTCGTGCCAGGCAGACTTTGTGCCCGGCTGCTATCACGTCCGCGATCCGCTTGACATCGCAATCTTGTGTGCCGCGGCCGCCGGTGCGTGTGTTGGCTTCCTGTGGTGGAACGCCGCGCCGGCAAAGATCTTCATGGGCGACACAGGGTCGCTCGCTCTGGGCGGACTGATCGCAGGCGTCTCACTGACCACGCAGACCGCGCTTCTGATGATCGTCGTGGGCGCGATATTTGTCGCCGAGTTCCTCTCCGTCGTCATCCAGATAGCTGTGTTCCGCACAACCGGGCGGCGTGTGTTCCGAATGGCGCCGTTCCACCACCATTTCGAGCTCGGTGGCTGGGCGGAAACCACGGTTATCATCAGATTCTGGCTGCTCACAGCGATTGCCTGTGCGCTCGGTGTCGGCTTGTTCTACGGTGAGTGGCTCGCCGCATCGGGGGGCGTCTCGTGACGGCTGGCGCTGCGCCCGCACCGCGACCGCACGACTTCGCAGGAAGTGAGGTACTGGTCGCAGGAGCGGGGGTTTCCGGCCTCGCGACGGTGCGTGCGCTGAACGCGATCGGTGCGCGCGCGGTCGTCGCCGATACGCGTGAGCATGCGCTCGAACCGGCGATCAAACAGGGGGCTCGCGGCATTCTGCTGGAGCCCGCCCTACAGCCGGGGAGGGATGTTTTTGACGGCATCCGCCTCGTCGTGACGAGCCCGGGATGGCGGCCAGACGCCGCTCTGTTAGCGGAAGCAGCACGCAACGGGATCCCGGTCTGGGGAGATGTGGAACTCGCCTGGCGGCTTGACCAAGCCGGAATCTTCGGTCCGCCGCGGCGGTGGCTTGCCGTCACTGGAACCAACGGCAAGACAACAACCACCACCATGCTGAACTCGATTCTCCGTGCAGCTGGGCTGAAGAGTGCAGCATGCGGGAACATCGGGCGCCCGATCCTGGACGCGATGATGGCAGGGTGCGACACTGATCGCTCTGATCCGTCAGCCCGAATTGATGTACTCGCCATCGAACTGTCGTCGTTCCAGCTCTTCTGGGCACCGTCAGTAACCCCGGAAGCAGGAGTGATCCTGAACATTGCTGAGGATCACCTCGATTGGCACGGCAGCATGGATGCTTACGTCGCGGCGAAGCTTCAGGTCCTCACGGGCCGGATCGGCGTGCTGGGATTAGATGATCCCGTTGCATCGCAACTGGCGAGCAGGTCGATGGCAGCACGGACGATCGGATTTCGCTTGAGCGTCCCCGGGCCCAACGAGTTCGGCGTGGCGGACGGCTACCTGGTTGATCGCGCATTCGGCGATGCTGCAGGCGTCCGCCTCGTGAAGGCGGATGAGGTGCGGCCAGGAGGCCGGCCGGGCCTGCTCGACGGACTTGCCGCGGCAGCACTGGCCCGAGGAATCGGCGTAAGTCCAGAAGCGGTGGCAGAGGGCCTGCGCACCCATGAGACTGGCCCCCACCGCAATGCCAAGGTGGCGTCGCTTGGCGGGGTCACGTATGTCGATGATTCGAAAGCGACCAACCCCCACGCCGCGCTCGCGTCGATCTCGACGTATCCGCGTGTGGTGTGGCTCGCGGGAGGTCTGCTCAAAGGCGCCAATGTCGAGGAACTCGTTGCCGACGTGCGCGACCAGCTGGTGGCGGCGGTCCTCATCGGCGCGGATCGCGGGGTGATCGCGCAGACATTAGCGCGACACGCGCCGGATGTTCCTGTCGTCGAGGTGTTCGCAGGCGACGATAGGTCAGTGACAGTGACGACGATCCAGAGCGGACGCGCTGGCACCCCTTCGACAGCGCAGGAGAAGAGGTACGCCGCAGCCGCGGACATCGACCTCGCAGACGCGGTTATGGCGCGGGCGGTTAACGCGGCTGCCGCCCTCGCGCAGCCGGGAGACACAGTGCTGCTGGCGCCGTCAGCAGCGTCGCTCGACATGTTCCGCGATTATGGCCATCGCGGTCGCAGTTTCGCTCATGCCGTGGCAGCGCTCGGAAGTCCGCCACTCCCTGGCGTGAAGGGTGTTGCGGACTGATGGCCCGTGCTGTTGGCGGGTTTGCCGGGTGGCGCACTGCTGTGGCTGCCAGGTTCGGCGCGTGGCTGAACCGCCCACTCGCGTCGTTTCACCTGATCCTGTCGATCTCTGCACTGCTGTCGATTCTCGGCCTGGTGATGGTGCTGTCGGCGTCGAGCGTGTCCGAGATCGGCCGCTCAGGCTCGGCGTACTCCATGTTCTTCCGCCAGCTGATGTTCATCACAGCCGGCTGGATCATGTTTTACCTGGCATTACGGACACCTATCCGCGTCTTTCGCAGATTTGCACTCGTCGCCTTCCTGGCATCCTGCGTGCTGCTCGTGCTCGTGCTGATACCGGGGATCGGCGTGCTCGTCAATGGCAGTCGCAGCTGGTTCCATTTCGCTGGATTCGCGTTCCAGCCCTCGGAACTCGTCAAGATCACGCTCGCGATGTGGGGCGCTGTGTTGCTTGGTGACCGGGCTGTGCGTACGCGGAGCATCCGCGACATGCTGATTCCGCTGCTGCCGGGCGCACTCGTGGTCTTTTATCTCGTGGCGATGCAGCCGGATTACAGCACCCTGGTCGTGCTTTTCTTCATCCTCTTAGGGCTCTTGTGGTTCGCGGGACTGCCACTGGGATTCTTCGTTGTTGGTGTGGGCGCGGCGATGTCGGTTGCCGCAGTTATGGCGGTCGCGGAAGGCTACAGGTCCCAGCGACTGCGGGCCTTCTTCAACTCAGACGACGATCCCCTCGGTGCTAGTTATCAGGCGAGACAGGCGAAGTTCTCGCTCGCCGATGGTGGTTTCTGGGGAGTCGGCCTCGGACAAAGTCGCGCGAAATGGGCGTACCTGCCTGAAGCGCACAACGACTTCATTTTCGCGATCATCGGTGAGGAACTCGGATTCCTCGGCTGCGTGGCAGTTCTTGGCTTGTTTGCACTGTTCGCGTACACCGGGTTGCGTATCGCCACGAGATCGGTCGACCCGTTTCTTAGAATCTTCGTCGCGACTTCAACGGTTTGGGTAATCGGGCAATCTTTTATCAACTTGGGTTACGTCGTCGGTCTGCTGCCCGTCACTGGCCTGCAACTGCCCCTGGTGTCGTCCGGCGGGACTTCAGCCGTGATGACTCTGTACATGCTGGGGGTCATCGCGAATGCGGCTCGGCACGAACCTGAGGCGATCGCGGCCTTGCGGTCCGCGCCGAAGAAGAGCAGACTCTCCCGCTTTTTGCGCTTGCCCGATCCGGAAAAGTACGTGCCAGCGAAACCCAGTCGCAGCGCGCCTCCCCGTGGTGCTTCCTACGCGGCGCACTCATATGGTGATGTGCGTGCGGCCGAGTCGTGGGATTATGGACGAGCCGGGGGGCAGCGGCCCTATCCTGGTGGCCGGGCACCCACAGCTGCCTACGGTTCTCCAGCGCCAGTTCCACCCGAACGTGAGTACCGTACCCGTGGGCGTCGCAGCACAGGCAACAGTGGTATTGATGAAGGTCGTGGAGCCCGCCGCAGTCAGCAGAATCGGAGCTCAGACGGCAATCGGTCACGCTACCCGGGGCACGGCGGGCGATTCCGGAGATAACCGGGATTTCAGGCGTGGTCGTGAACTAGGTGATAGGGGTGCGTGGGAGTGACAGAGTCCAGAGGCCGACCGGTTTCGGTCGTGCTGGCCGGTGGCGGGACTGCTGGCCACATCGAGCCAGCGATGGCGGTCGCTGACGCCCTGCGCAGCATCGACCCAAATGTCCGGATCACTGCGCTGGGAACCGAACGTGGTCTCGAAACGAAGCTCATTCCGGAGCGTGGATATGCCCTGGAACTCATCCCGCCGGTGCCGCTGCCGAGAAAACCGTCTCGTCAAATGCTCGGCCTGCCGCGTCGCGTGCGCCAGGCTGTTAAACAGACGCGGGCGGTACTCGACAAGGTAGAGGCCGATGTGATCATTGGTTTCGGCGGTTACGTGTCGCTGCCTGCTTATCTCGCCGCAGGTCCCGGATTTCTACGTCGCCGTAGTCGTATTCCCATTGTTGTACACGAAGCAAACGCGAGCGCAGGTCTCGCGAATAAGGTCGGAGCCCGGCGCGCGTCACGTGTTCTGACAGCGTTTCCAGAATCCGGACTACCGAATGGGGAGATGGTCGGAATTCCCGTCCGGGCGGCAATCACCGGTCTCGACCGCGTCGCACTAAGAGGGCAAGCGCGGGAGAGCTTCGGACTTGATCCGGAAGCGACAACGCTTCTGGTCTTCGGCGGTTCACAGGGCGCACGATCACTCAATGAAGCGGTCTCTGCTGCGGCTCCGGACCTCGCGGCAGCAGGTATTGGGGTGTTGCACGCCCACGGGCCAAAGAACTCTCTCGATGTGCCGGACGTGGATAGCGGCCCGCCCTACGTGGCTGTGCCGTACTTGAGCCGGATGGACCTTGCTTATGCCGCTGCGGACGCGGTGGTGTGCCGGTCAGGGGCAATGACGGTCGCTGAGGTTTCGGCGGTCGGCTTGCCGGCGGTGTATGTCCCACTGCCGCATGGCAATGGGGAACAAGAACTCAATGCCAGGCCTGTCGTCGCGGCAGGCGGGGGGATCATCGTGTCTGATGGCGATCTGTCTCGAACGCGGGTGGTCGATACGATCATTCCAATGTTGCAGGATAAGGACCGGTTGCGGCGAATGAGCGAGAACGCAGCCGATGCCGGGCACCGGTCCGCGGCTGCTGAGGTAGCGAAGATCGTGATGGATGTCGCGAGAGGAGACCGCGCGTGACCGAACAGAGTCTCGATAGTCCCACTGACCTTCCTCCCGAACTGCGGCGCGTCCACATGATTGGCATTGGTGGCGCTGGGATGTCGGGCATCGCCCGCATTTTGATGGCTCGTGGAGGTGCTGTCTCCGGTTCAGATGCGAAAGATAGCCGGGTCCTGCTCGATTTGCGTGCGCGCGGCGCTGAAGTGCGGGTTGGGCACGATGCCGCTGCTCTGGATCTTATCGATGGTGGCCCCACGATGGTGGTGAGCACCCAGAGCGCGATTCCGAAGACCAACCCCGAACTGGTCGAAGCGCAGCAACGCGGAATTCCGACGAGTTACCGCCCCGACGTCTTGGCCACATTGATGCGGGGGAGCACACCCGTCCTCGTTTCGGGTACACATGGAAAGACTTCGACAACGTCGCTGCTGGTCGTTGCGCTGCAGCACTGCAAACTGGATCCGTCATTCGCGGTTGGCGGTGAGCTCAACGAAGCTGGCACCAACGCGCACCATGGCACTGGTGAGGTGTTCGTGGCGGAAGCTGATGAAAGTGACGGTTCTCTGCTGCGCTACGAGCCAGGCGTGGCCATCGTGACTAACATCGAAGCGGACCATCTTGACTACTTCGGCTCCGCTGAGGCCTACGTGCGGATTTTTGACGACTTCGCCGGTCGTATGCAGCCCGGCGGCCTCATGGTTGTGTGCCTTGACGATGCTGGCGCCGCCGCCTTCGCGGAACGCGCCGCGGCACGGGGAATCAGGGTCGTTGGTTACGGTTCTGGCGAAACGGTGCCGACTGGAGTTGAACTCGGTGTGCGGCTCATCAACTGGGAAGCGCGTGATGGTGGTGGCGCTGGCCAGATCCATATCGCGGGTGAGCACAGTCCCAGAGCCATGCGGCTCGCAGTACCTGGACGGCACATGGCACTGAATGCACTCGGAGCGTTCCTTGCGGCGCGTGAGGTCGGGGCGTATACCGACGAAATTCTCGAGGGTCTTGAGGGGTTCGGCGGTGTGCGCCGCCGCTTCCAGTACACCGGGCGTGAAGCCGGGGTACGCCTGTTTGACGACTATGCGCACCACCCCACTGAGGTTCGGGCAGTTCTGTCCACCGCGCAGGACATGGTGGCGCAGGAGCACGCGGCCGACCCTGAGACACCACAGGGCAGGGTGGTAGTCGTGTTCCAGCCGCACTTGTACTCGCGCACGCAGACCTTCGCGTCGGAGTTCGCTGCTGCGCTTGGCATCGCTGACGAAATCATCGTCCTCGATGTTTACGGTGCCAGGGAAGAGCCGGTACCGGGCGTTACCGGTGAACTCATTGCACGTCAGGTGGCGAAGCCCGCGTATTTCCAGCCTGATGTGTCAGAGCTTCCGCGTCAGGTGGCGAAGCTGGCTAGCGCTGGGGATGTTGTCCTCACGATGGGGGCAGGCGATGTCACAATGCTGGGCCCATCGATTCTGGATGCCCTGCGCGCGAAACGGAACCATTTGCGTCCAGGAGCGTCAAACACCCGGGGAAACTCGGGGTAGCAGGTGAGCTCGAGAACAGCCCAGCGACCACGGCGACAGCAGCGGAATCCACGAGAGGGACGGCCTCGGCTGGCGCGCGTCAAAATGATCCTGATCATCGTGCTCGCAGTGTCGGCAGTTGCTGGAGTTGGCGCGGCGGCCTACTTCACGCCTGTACTGGCAGTCCGCAGCATCGATGTCGAAACCGGCCCGACAGTTCCAGATGAGATGGTTCGCGCGGTCGTCGATGTTGCACCTGAAACGCCACTGCTGCAGGTAAGCACGCACGATATCGCATCTCGTGTGGCGGAACTGCCCAAGGTTGCAGAGGTGGCGGTGAAGCGCAGTTATCCGTCAACGCTGCGAATCCTGGTCACTGAGCGTGTTGCCGCAGTGTTCTACGACAATCCGGCTGGGCCCCATCTAATGGATTTAGACGCGGTAACTTACGCGATCGAACCGCCGCCCCCTGGCGTTCCCCGGCTGGTAGTTGACGAACCCGGAGCGGACGACTCCGCGACTAGGTCCGCGCTCTCTGTGCTTTCCTCGCTCGCACCCGAAATGCGTGAGCAAGTCGTGGAGGTCAGTGCCGAGTCGCCTGCCGACGTGCGTTTACTGCTTGAGGACGGTCGCACCGTAATCTGGGGCAGCTCAGAAGGCACTGAGCGTAAAGCCAGAGTCGCGAACGCTCTCCTCACGCAGCCGGGGCAGGTTTACGACGTGTCGAGTCCAGATCTGCCAACAATCCGCTGACGCTTCCACGCAGCACGACACGGTCAACGTTTCGCGAAGAAGAAATAACTGTGCAGTCTCGGCGCGCCTAATGGAGATCGTCTTGCGTCATGCCTAGCGTTTCCGAGCAGTCAGGTACTTGACATAACTCTAACCCTGTGGTTGAGGTTTAGAGTTTAGGGTTCGAGTTCCCGGCCCCCGAAGGTCCACAAAGAACGCTGGTAGAGCAAGACACATGGAAGGCGAGAGCCCATGACGCCCCCGCACAACTACCTCGCCGTTATCAAAGTCGTCGGCATCGGCGGCGGTGGGGTCAACGCAGTAAACCGAATGATCGAAGCGGGACTCAAAGGTGTTGAGTTCATCGCGATCAACACGGATGCGCAAGCGTTGCTGATGAGCGACGCTGACGTGAAACTCGATGTGGGTCGTGAACTCACACGAGGTCTCGGCGCAGGTGCAGACCCCGAAGTCGGCCGCAAAGCTGCGGAAGATCATAAGAACGAAATTGAAGAAGTCATCAAAGGCGCAGACATGGTCTTCGTTACCGCCGGGGAGGGCGGCGGTACGGGTACCGGAGGCGCCCCGGTGGTTGCGAGCATCGCTCGAAAGCTCGGCGCGCTGACAGTCGGTGTTGTCACCCGGCCGTTCTCTTTTGAGGGCAAGCGCCGCGGAGGTCAGGCGGAGGCTGGTATCGCCTCACTGCGCGAGTCCTGCGACACGCTCATTGTCATCCCGAATGACCGCCTGCTGCAGCTCGGTGACGCAGCAGTCAGCCTCATGGATGCCTTCCGCTCAGCAGACGAGGTTCTCCTCAATGGTGTGCAGGGCATCACTGACCTGATCACCACTCCGGGTCTCATCAACGTCGACTTCGCCGACGTCAAGGGTGTGATGTCCGGAGCGGGTACCGCGCTAATGGGTATCGGTTCATCCCGGGGTGAGGGTCGCGCTGTCAAGGCAGCTGAGGCGGCGATCAATTCACCACTGCTCGAGGCATCCATGGACGGTGCGCACGGTGTGCTCCTGTCCATCGCCGGTGGCTCTGATCTCGGTCTGTTCGAGATTCATGACGCGGCAAGCCTGGTTGAAGAAGCTGCTCACGTCGATGCGAACATCATCTTCGGAACAGTGATCGACGACTCCCTCGGCGACGAGGTTCGGGTCACGGTCATCGCCGCAGGCTTCGATGGAGCCCCACCGGCCCGGAACATTCGTGACGAGCGGCGTGAGCCCACACGACAGGCGGCCTCACGCCCTGCACCTGAGAACACCCGGCGCGCCGCTCCTGAGGCTCCTGCAGGACGCGAGTTTTCATCCTCTCGCAACCGCTTCAGCGGTGATTTGCCTCCAATCCCAGCAGGTAATGGTCGTCGCGGGGATGCCCCCTCCCGGCCCGATCAAGTACCCGCAGGATCTGGACAGGGCCGCGGCCGCTACAACGACGATTTCGACGACGATTTCGACGTTCCGCCGTTTATGCGGTAACGATTATGGCCCTTCATCGGGCGATAATCGGGGGAGTTGATTAGGGGGGGCGAGATGCCAGTTCGGTGGAAGATCACTACACGGTCGGGCGGCATCTCCCAACCCCCTTACGACTCCCTCAACCTCGGCGTTCACGTCGGTGACGCACCGGACGCTGTTGCGGAGAACCGCCGGCGGCTCGCTGCGGACCTCGGCGTGGGCGGCGATCGTGTGATCTGGATGGACCAGGTGCATGGCACGCAAGTCGCAGTAGTCGAGCGCCCTTCTTCGGAGCCACTTACCGAAACCGATGCGGTTGTCACCGCGAAGCCCGGCCTCGTTCTCGCAGTATTGACCGCTGATTGCGTGCCAGTGCTGCTCGCCGATGAAACGGCATGTGTGATAGGGGCCGCGCATGCCGGAAGGGTCGGCGCGAAGAACGGGGTCGTGAAGGCAGTGATCGGCCAGATGGCCAGCATGGGGGCAGACCCTGGCCGTATCACTGTTCTTCTCGGTCCATCGGCGTGTGGCCGGTGTTACGAGGTCCCTGATGAGATGCGTGCAGACGTAGAGCGGCACCTGCCGCGGAGTTCATCGACGACTCGGTCCGGTACCCCATCGATCGACCTGCCCGCCGGACTGGAGCGGCAACTGAGAAGTTTCGGGATTCGCGAGATCCGGCAAGACCCCCGTTGCACGATCGAGGATCCAACGTTGTACAGTCACCGCCGCACTGCGCCCACGGGGCGGTTCGCGTCGCTGATCTGGATGACGGAGTAACTGTGGATGATGTATTGAGTACTGCGCGCGCTCGGGAGATCGCCGATGCCGTCACTGCTCAGCGTGACCGGCTTCGTGATGCGTGCAGTGCGGCTGGCAGAGCCGAGCGGGAAGTCGAGCTACTTCCGGTGACGAAATTCTTTCCCGCCAGCGACGTGCAGATCCTTTATCGCCTTGGCTTCCGTCACTTCGGTGAGGCACGCGCGCAGGAGGCAGCAGCCAAGGTGGAGGCGTTTGCGGAACTCGAGCCAGGCGCTGACGTGCGGTGGCACATGATCGGCCGATTGCAGCGCAAGAAAGCGAGTGGAATCGCGCGCTGGGCAAGTTCAGTGCAGTCAGTCGACAGCAGCAAGCTCGTCACGGCGCTCGAGCGTGGGGTCCAGTCCGCACTGGAGAGGGGCGACCGAGTGTCAGACCTCTCGATCTACCTGCAAGTCAGTCTTGATCAGGATGAGCAGCGCGGGGGAGCGCCCCCGAGCGAACTGGAAGCTCTTGGCGAGCAGGTTGCCGGGGCGAAGGGGCTGAGACTGGCGGGCTTGATGTGTGTCCCACCGCTCAGTGCGGTGCCGGAAGAAGCGTTCGCAGAACTCGGTGCCATCCATGAACGATTTGTGGCGCGGTTCCCTTCCGCAGTGGAGCTTTCGGCCGGAATGTCGGGTGACGCGGAAATCGCTGTGCGACACGGCTCTACCTGCGTGCGTGTCGGTACCGCATTGTTGGGTCTCAGAACGATAACCTCGCCGTAATTGAACGATGGTGAACTGCCCGAACACCCAAATGCGCGGACTACATCCACCTATCCCGACACAGCCTTTTCGCCCCTGCCAAGGAAGGTCATCTATGAGCACTCTGCAGAAGATCAAGGAGTACTTCGCGCTAGTACCGCCCGCGGAGTATGAGGACGACTACCTTGATGAGCCTGAGCACCCTCGCGGACGCATGCGCCGCGATGAGGAGATGCCGGGCTATCGTCCTGGTACGTACGTACCACCCCGTCGGGGTGAGCGCGACGACTACCCGCGCGGCGGTTTTGACCGGGATGGGTACGAGCGTGATGGTTTCGACCGTGAGGGTTTCGACCGCGACCGCTTCGGCGTGGACCCCCGTGCAGCCCGTGGCCCGCAGCCTGGACCAGCTCCTGAGGACTTTGGCCGCGCACCACTCAGGCAGCCACTGCAGCGGGCGCCACGCGTTGATCGGCACGAGGGAGGCCCGGACCGCCGTCCTGCGGCCGTTATGGAGGAAGGCAGCCAGTTGGGCAAGATCACCACGCTCCGTCCGCGCGACTACAGTGAGGCGCGCACCATCGGTGAACAGTTCCGCGAAGGCGTACCTGTGATCATGGACCTCAATGACATGCCAGGCGCGGATGCGAAGCGATTGGTCGACTTTGCTGCAGGATGCGCCTTTGCGCTGAACGGCAGCTTTGAGAAGGTGGCGTCCAAGGTGTTCTTGCTGTCACCAGCTGACATCGATGTCTCGGCCGAAGATCGTCGTCGCATCGCAGAAACCGGGTTCTATCAGGCCCGTTGATTCCTCATTGTCCGCCGCATAGGGCGGCGGGCGATGCTGGCGCTTGCGAAGCGCTGGCGGGTTTGAACCTTCTCGTGAAGTCAGGCAGAGTGGCAGAGTGCTGATCCTTGTAGTGATCTCGAATCTTCTGTTCTTCTACTCGCTTTTCCTCATCGCGCGGGTGGTCATCGAGTTCATCCGGATGTTCGCGCGGGATTGGCATCCCACGGGCGCGATTGTTGTCATCCTGGAGTTCATCTTCACCATCACAGATCCGCCGATTAAGTTCCTCCGGAAGTTCATTCCACCGATCCCTTTAGGGTCGGTACGGCTGGATCTGTCTGTCCTCATCCTGCTGATCGGAATCATGGTGGTGCAGAGTGTCATTGGCGGCATCATTGCGAGCAACGCGTAGGGTTGGGTCCGATAAGTGCGTTGTGCAACAGACCTGTGAGGAAGGTTAGGGAGACATGCGTCTGACTCCGGCGGACGTCCACAATGTGGCGTTCAAAAAGCCGTCGCTTGGTAAGCGGGGTTACGACGAAGACGAAGTCGACGTCTTTCTCGATCTTGTTGAGCAGGAACTTGCACGCTTAGCTGACGAGAATGGTGATCTGCGTGAGCGCGTTACCGAACTCGAATCGAAGCTGGCGAACGTTAACAAGCACGAGGGCTCTGGTGAGGCGGCCAGCGCTCAGGCAGCGAAGATCATCGGCCTCGCGCAGGAGATGGCTGATCGTCTGACGTCTGATGCTCGTCAGGAAGCGGATTCGACGCTGACGGACGCGAAGGAAAAGTCCAAGACGATGCTCACCGAAGCGCGCGATAAGTCCGCTGCGATGGTGAAGGATGCCCGCGAGAAGGCAGAGACGATCGTCACGGCCGCGCGTGAGAAGGGCGACGGTGAACTATCCGCTGCTCAGGAACGTGCGGAGTCGCTCCAGTCTGATGCCGAGCGTCAGCACACAGAGATCTTGGGTGCGATAAATGAGCAGCGCCGCGTACTTGAAGGGCGGATCGATCAGCTCCGCACATTCGAGCGTGAGTATCGGGTGCGGCTTAAGGCGTACCTGGAGTCGCAGCTCGAAGATCTGACGTCGATGACCTCCGGAAGCCAGCCGGTGCCGCGCCCTGCGCACGACGAGGATGAGCCAGAAATTGTCGACGAGGAGTCCGAATCGTCGGCCCAGGCAGAACTTGTGAGCAACGGCAGTTAGGGCCGATGGGTCTAGGACTGCGAGAGCAGCGCGACTGGGTAGGTCCCTAGGAGGGTTGGCGCGTCGACCGTGCCTGTGTGGTCGATCCCTGTGAGCCTATCCGTCCATGCGCCAGCAGGAAGCGTGATCGTGGTGTCTGCCCAATCTTGCTGTGACCGAACCGCGGTAAACCGAGCTGCGATTGCGACGATCTCGGGAGGCTGCTCTGGTCGTGACCGGCTGAAGCCTGCCACGAATGTTTGATCAGGCGCCACCGGTGCGTAGCCGCCGCCGATGAACGCGGCGGGCCGCTCGCGCCGCAGCTTCAGTGTCTCCCGAACCAGTCGTAGTTTCGTGAGCCATGCAGGTTCGCTCGATGAGGGAGGCACCCGGCTGACTTGGCGGAGCGCGAAGTCGAACCGGGGGTAACTGACGAAACGACGGTTGTCCGGATCGGTGAGCGAGTCCTCCCACATTTCAGTGCCCTGGTACACGTCGGGAATGCCGGGACCGGCGAGCTGGAACAGTTTCTGCCCTAGCGACACGGCGTGCGCGTGCGGGCTGATCCGAGCGACAAACGAACTGATGAGCGCGGCGGAGCTGCCGTCGCAGATCTCCCCGATCCAGTTGATCAGCGAGTCTTCGAAATCCGAATCCGGCGTGCCCCACCCCGAGCGAATTCCCGCTTCACGGGCCGCTTTGACGGCGAAGTCAGCGAGACGATCGCGAAGGGCAGGGGAGGGCGGACCAGCTTCTGGCCAGACGCCGATGATGTTCTGCAGCAGAAAGTAGCCGGTCGCGCGGTCAGGGGCAGGCTGAACTGCGTCGCAGGCACGGGCGAGTTCCCCGAACTGTTCGGGGAACTGAGTGAGAACGCTGATTCTGGCCCGCACATCCTCGCCGCGCTTCGCGTCGTGCGTTGAAAGGGTCGTCATCGTGCGGGGCCACGTTTCCGCGGTGCGCTTAAAGAACGCATGGAGCTCATCACTGGCCGTCGCTAGGCGGCTCGGGTCTCCGCCCATCTCGAGGAGCGAGATGAGCCGAGTTGCCCGGTACGCGAGGGGGCCTTCTGTCGCGATGGACATTGCGCCCGCGCTGAGCTGACTGAAACGGCTGAGTATCTCTGGCTCGTCGAGGGACGCCCGAAGCTTCTGCGCCGCCGCGCCAATTTCAGCTCCGCGCGCGGTGACAGTGTTGAGGGCGCTCGTCAGGTGAGCGAAATGATCGCTGGAATCCGCGCGGTAGACAGGAAGCTCAGCGATCGTCTCGATGATGGCTTCCGTAGTCGCGCTGAGATCCGATTCGGTGGTGCTGACAGCACGGCTCACCCGGTTGAGTTCAGGTTTGAGCGGACCAGCGGCAGCGGCAATTTTCAGTTCGCGCGTCGCGGTGGCGATTGCCCCCGCATCCCAACTGCTGCCAGTGAATTCGTGCGCGAGCTGCTGAAGAGCATCGGCACTGCCTGGATCGTTGAAGACACCGCCGATCTCGCGCAGCGTTTCGTACCCCGTGGTGCCGTCAACTGGCAGTTGTGGGTCGAGTTCTTCGTTGCTGCCGATCACTTTCTCCACGACGAGTAGCTTGTCCGCGCCGAGCAGATCGCGAAGCCAGTGGATGTATTGTTCTGGCCGGGCGAGGCCATCGAGGTGGTCGACTCGTACACCGTCAAGCACACCTTCCGCAGTCAGCTCTCCGATTAGCTGGTGGGTAGCCTCAAAGACTCGTTTCTCTTCCTGCCGAAGTGCTGCCAGTTCGTTGATTCCGAGAAAGCGGCGGAAGTTCGGACCGTCGCGCCAGTCGATCAGGCGATAAAGCTGCCGATCGTGCACCGCATGCGCGGTACCGCCGTGTGTCCCGGGGCCCACGGGATACTCGACACCATGGACCCGAAGCACGTCGCCGTCGAGTTCAAGATGCTCGAGCTCGCTGATGTTTCCGAGAGCTGGAAGCCGAAGCCGGCCTTCGGGATCCGAGTCCCAGTCGATGTCGAAGTAGGCTGCGTAGCGAGACTCTCGCCCGTGCGTGAGGACATCCCACCACCACCGATTGCTGGCCGGTTTAGCGACCCCCATGTGGTTCGGGACGATATCGCCGATCAGTCCGAGTCCCGCCGCGTGAGCCTCATCAGCGAGGCACTGCAGCCCCTCGCGTCCGCCCAGGACATGGGCGACCGAACCGGGGTCTACGACGTCGTAGCCATGGGCTGAACCATCGACGGCGGTGAGGAACGGTGAGAGGTAGAGGTGGCTCACACCGAGCTCACGGAGGTACGGAACCAGCCCAGCAGCGTCGTGAAATGTGAAACCCGCAGACAGAGCGGTCGCAGCGCGCAGCTGCAGCCGGTATGTGGAGGTGATCACGAGCTTTTCGCTTTCCGCAGCACCGCCATCGCGCGAGCTTCCACAGTGATCGGTTTTCCAGCCGTAATGGGTTCGATCGCTCTCATATCGGCTGGGGATTCGAGGTTTGTATCAACGACAACCTCCCATTCCTTTGCGTACTTGCCGTCTGGAGTGATGAAGTCGAGAGGTTCGTGGTGCGCGTTGAAACAGAGCAGGAACGAATCGTCGACGATGCGGTGGCCACGCTGGTCTGGTTCGTGGATACCTTCTCCGTTGAGGAAGACTGCGAGTCCCCTGCCGAACCCGCTATCCCAGTCCTCGAGGGTCATTTCGTCCCCGGTGGGTGTGAGCCACGCGATGTCTCGGGTCTGGTCGCCGGTCCGGATGGGACGTCCTTCGAAGAACCGCCTCCGCCGGAACACCGGGTGGGCTTTGCGCAAGGCGATGATTTGCGCGGTGAATTCCACGAGGTCCCGGTTTTCGTCGGCGAGTGACCAGTCCATCCACGCCAGTTCTGAATCCTGGCAATAGACGTTGTTGTTTCCCTGTTGGGTGCGGCCCATTTCGTCGCCGTGGAGCAGCATGGGAACACCCTGGCTGAGGAGCAGTGTTGTCAGCAGATTTCGGCGTTGACGCGCGCGCAGGGCGAGGATCTCGGGATCGTCTGTGGGGCCTTCGGCTCCGCAGTTCCATGAGCGGTTGTGGCTCTCCCCATCTTGGTTGTTCTCGCCGTTGGCGTCGTTGTGCTTCTCGTTGTAGGAGACGAGATCGTTCAGCGTGAAGCCGTCGTGGGCAGTGATGAAGTTGATGCTGGCGTGGGGGCGGCGGCCAGTGGTCTCGTAGAGGTCTGACGATCCAGTGAGGCGCGACGCGAATTCCCCAAGTGTGGCGGGTTCACCACGCCAGTAATCTCGGACAGTATCGCGGTACTTACCGTTCCATTCGGACCAGAGGCCGGGGAAGTTGCCGACCTGGTAGCCGCCTTCGCCGATATCCCAAGGTTCGGCGATGAGCTTCACTTGGCTGACGACAGGATCTTGCTGCACGAGATCGAAAAATGCGCTGAGGCGGTCGACGTCGTGAAGTTCCCGCGCGAGCGTCGCGGCAAGATCGAACCGGAAACCGTCAACGTGCATGTCCAGAACCCAGTAGCGGAGTGAGTCCATGATCAATTGCAGTGTGTGGGGGTTACGGACATTGAGGCTGTTGCCGGTGCCCGTGTAGTCCTTGTAGTAGCGACGGTCGTCGTCGAGCAGGCGGTAGTAGGCTGCGTTGTCGATGCCGCGGAAGTTGATCGTGGGGCCAAAATGGTTGCCTTCTGCGGTGTGGTTGTACACCACGTCGAGAATGACTTCGATGCCTGCTTCGTGGAACGCCTTCACCATCGTTTTGAACTCTGCCACCCCAGCCCCCGGCTTCGCGCCCGCAGCATATTCGTGGTGCGGCGCGAAAAATCCGAAGGTGTTGTACCCCCAATAGTTGCGCAGACCCTGGTCACGCAGAACTTGATCTTGCAGGAACTGATGAACCGGCATGAGTTCGATCGCAGTCACACCCAGGCGGGTGAGGTGATCAATGATGACGGGATGCGCAAGGCCGGCGTAGGTCCCTCGCAGATCGTCGGGCACGTCCGGGTGGGTCGCGGTCATGCCTTTGACGTGCGCCTCATAGATCACTGTCTCGTGGTAGGGGCGCTTCGGCGGTCGATCGTTCGCCCAGTCGAAATACGGGTTGACGACCACGGAGGTCATTGTGTGGCCGAGTGAATCGAGACCATATCCGCGCTCTGAAAGCAGCGAGAGATGCCCATCAAAATCCCCCGTGAAGGCCTTTCCATAGGGATCAAGGAGAAGCTTCGCCGGGTCGCACCGATGTCCCGCCGGGAGATCGAAGGGTCCGTGCACGCGGTATCCATAGCGCTGCCCGGGATTGACGGACGGCGCGTAGCAGTGCCAGACGTGTCCGTCGACTTCTTCGAGTCGAATGCGTTCCTCGGTGCCGTCTTTCGCTATCAGACAAAGGTCGACCGCTTCTGCGATCTCCGAAAATAGGGAAAAGTTAGTACCGGCGCCGTCGTAGGACGCGCCGAGCGGGTAGGACGAGCCCGGCCATACGGGTTTCGAAGCCATATCTAAACAGTAGACGTTTGCCTGTGTTCTGTTACGCCCGAGTGATGGGGGGCACTACCGACGCGTGGTGTGGTCAATACGCGTCCAACGCCACGCCCGAAGGTGCCCGTGTGTATGTGGTTGTAGCCGAGTAATTCGGGCAATAAGGCGGCGATCTGACGCCCCAATCTCGTGGTGTTAGATTGTGACGAGTACCACAATTTAAACAACACCCACGATGGGCATTTTCACCACAAGTGACAGTGCCGGTCTGGGAGGAGGCACCTAATGCTGATTGATACCGGCGACGTCCTGGCCATTGTTTTAGCAGGTGGGGAGGGCAAGCGGCTGATGCCGCTGACTGCCGACCGAGCCAAACCCGCTGTTCCGTTCGGCGGAACGTACCGTTTGATCGACTTCGCACTTTCTAATCTGGTGAATGCGGGCATCAGGAAGATCGTTGTTCTCACCCAATACAAGTCCCACAGCCTCGACAGGCATGTCTCCCTGACCTGGCGGTTACCTTCAATGCTGGGGGACTTCGTCGCGCCTGTCCCAGCGCAACAGCGGACGGGGCCGCGCTGGTTCGCGGGCTCCGCCGATGCGATCTATCAGTCGCTCAATCTGATTTACGACGAGCGGCCAAAGTATGTGGCCGTATTCGGCGCTGACCATATCTACCGTATCGATCCGCGCGACATGATCGCCGAGCACGTCGAGTCGGGTGCTGCGGCCACTGTGGCCGCGATCAGGGTCCCGATTGAAGAGGCGAGTCAGTTCGGCGTGATTGAAACCGATCAGGCCGGCGAGAAGATCGCGGCGTTCCGGGAGAAGCCTTCGGATGCGATTGGCTTGCCGGACGCTCCAAACGAGGTCTACGCCTCGATGGGCAACTATGTTTTCACCACTCAAGCACTGGTTGACGCAGTGAAACGTGACGCAACGAATATCGGATCGAGCCACGACATGGGTGGCGACATCATCCCGGCATTCGTCAGTTCGGGCAGCGCCTACGTGTATGACTTCGCGACGAACTACGTGCCCGGCAGCACGGACCAAGATCGCGGCTACTGGCGGGACGTGGGCACGATCGACTCGTACTACGCAGCGAGCATGGACGTCGTTGCCGACAACCCGGGCTTCAACCTGTACAACTATCGCTGGCCGATCCTGAGCCACCAATCTCCGCGGCCGCCCGCGAAAGTGGTTTCGTCCCACGGTCATACGCCTGAACTTCAGAATACGATCCTCGCGCCAGGTGCAATCCTTGCGGGCGCGCGTGTGAACAGGTCACTTGTGTCTCCGGATGTCAGAATTGGTCCGGGCGCAGAGGTTGACGGCTCAGTGCTGTTCAACAATGTCGTGATCGGAGCGGGCGCAGTCGTGCGCAACGCGATTCTCGACAAGAACGTTGTAGTTCCGCCTGGCGCGACGATCGGTGTTGATCTCGAGGAAGACAGTGCCACCTACACAGTGAGCAAGGGTGGCGTGGTTGTGGTCGCAAAGCAGCAGCCGACTGATTCAGGGCTCTGAAACCGACTGTGCAAGGAGAAATGCCATGCCGATCCATCCGAGAGCGGGCGAACATGCACGCGCCGAGGACCTCATCGACGTTAACGCGCTGATCAGCGCCTACTTTGATAACAAACCCGATCCGGCGGAACCGGGTCAGCGCGTTGCCTTCGGAACGTCGGGACACCGCGGCTCCAGTACCAATAACTCCTTTAATGAAGCGCACATCCTCGCTGTCAGCCAGGCACTGTGCGAGTACCGCGCAGGCGAGGGTGTCGCTGGCCCCCTCTTCTTGGGGCGGGACACGCACGCCCTGTCCGATCCCGCCGCTCAGACCGCCCTGGAGGTGTTTGCTGCCAACGGCGTGACCGTGCTCGTCGACAACCGTGACGGCTTTACCCCCACCCCCGCGCTCTCGCATGCGATTCTGACCTACAACGCGGGGCGGGGAGCTAACGGCAAATCGGCGCAGGCGGATGGCGTGGTGATAACACCGTCGCACAATCCGCCCGGTGATGGCGGGTACAAATACAACCCGCCTCACGGCGGTCCAGCGGACTCCGACGCGACGCGGTGGATCGAGAACCGAGCGAACGAGCTGCTCACCGACCTTGGCTCAGTGAAGCGCATGCCGTATGAGCGTGCCCTCGAGGCAGAGACCACGCAGCGCTATGACTTCCGCGGCAGCTACATCGGCGATCTTCCGGCGATTGTCGATCTCGAACAGATCAAAAACTCCGGAATCCGGATAGGTGCCGACCCGCTCGGCGGCGCGAGCGTCGACTATTGGGCTGAAATCGCTGCGCGACACGATATTTCGCTGACGGTGGTGCAGCCCGAGGTCGATCCAGCCTGGGGGTTCATGACCTTGGACTGGGACGGCAAGATCCGCATGGACTGCTCCTCGGCGTACGCGATGGCGTCGCTCGTCGACCAGCGGGCGAACTACGACCTCGCGACGGGCAATGACCCCGACGCCGACCGGCACGGCATCGTCACCCCCGATGCTGGTCTGATGAACCCCAACCATTTTCTCGCGGTCGCTATCGACTACCTAGTGCGTCACCGGCCGAGCTGGCCAGCAGGCGCCGGTATAGGTAAAACGGTCGTGTCGTCATCGATGATCGATCGAGTTGTTGCGGACCTCGGCCGTCCTCTCGTGGAAGTTCCGGTGGGGTTCAAATGGTTCGTTCCGGGCCTTGTGAACTCGTCAATCCTTTTCGGCGGCGAAGAAAGCGCAGGCGCGTCGTTCCTTCGCAAGGACGGAAAAGTCTGGACGACAGATAAGGACGGCATCGTGCTTTGCTTGCTGGCCGCGGAGATTCTGGCCGCAACGGGCCGCACCCCCAGCCAGCATTACACCGACCTCACCGCGAAGCATGGTGAACCTGTGTACGAGCGAACAGACGCACCGGCGACGCGCGAAGAAAAGCATGTGCTCGCACAATTGTCACCCCACCAGGTGACGGCCACAGAACTTGCGGGAGAGCCGATTACGGCGATCCTCACCGAGGCTCCCGGCAATGGAAAACCTATTGGCGGGCTCAAAGTGTGCACCGATTCGGGCTGGTTTGCAGCGCGCCCTTCAGGCACTGAAGACGTGTACAAGATTTACGCGGAATCGTTCAAAGACCGCGACCATTTATCTCAGATTCAGGCCGAGGCGCGGGCAGTGGTGTCCGCGGCGCTCGGCGGAAAGTGATGACCTGTGCACGCATATGGCCGATTCGCCATGCCCACGCGTTTACCTGAGACGCTTGAACCCCTGAGGGAACTGGCACAAAACCTTCGTTGGTCCTGGCACCCCGATACCCGTGCGGTTTTCGAACTTGCGGACGCCGCTCTGTGGGAACAGACCGGGCACAATCCGCTTCTGTTCCTGTCGCAGCTGACAACCGCACGGAAAGCTGCTCTCAGCACGAACCGGAGGTTCCTCGCACGGATGCGCGCGGCCCGGAAGGACCTTCAGGCCTACCTGGCGCGACCGGCGGCGGAGAACGCACCCGCCGTCGCTTACTTCTCGCCCGAGTTCGGGATCACCGAGTCGCTGCCGTTGTACTCAGGTGGTCTTGGGATCCTCGCCGGTGACCATCTCAAGACTGCTAGCGATATGCGTTTACCGCTCGTCGGTGTCGGACTGTTGTACAGGTCAGGCTATTTCACGCAGTCGTTCACGCCGGATGGCTGGCAGTGCGAGCAGTACCCGACCCTGGTTCCCGAAGACGCTGGATTCTCCGAACTCACTAGTGCGCACATTCATCTCGCGCTGCCTGGCGGTGCGGATCTTTACGCGCGTGTGTGGGTTGCTCAGGTGGGCAGGGTGCCGCTGCTACTTCTCGACAGCGATGATGACCGTAACGAAGAAGCTGAGCGGAACCTCACGAGCCAGCTCTACGGAGGCGACACGCTAACGCGACTCCGTCAGGAACTGCTGCTCGGCATCGGCGGTGTGCGCGCGGTACGTGCGTACTGCGACGCGAACGGGCTGGCCGAGCCCGCGGTCTACCACACGAACGAAGGCCACGCTGGCTTCCTCGGGCTCGAGCGAATCGCTGAACTGACCGATGATGGCCTCGGCTTCTCCGAGGCGCTCGCAGCAGTGCGCGCTGGCACCGTGTTCACCACGCACACGCCGGTTCCGGCAGGTATCGACCGGTTTGACCGCGGACTTGTTGGCGGCCACCTGGCGGTCGCGCTGCCGAAACTGCCTACTGAGGCGTGCCTCGACCTCGGCGCTGAAGACGATCCGGGTGTGTTCAACATGGCTCACATGGGTTTGCGTCTCGCGCAGCGGTGCAATGGAGTGTCGAAACTGCACGGCGCGCTCAGCCGGTCGATGTTCGCTCCGCTATGGCCGGGACTCGAAGCAGAAGAGGTGCCGATACGGCACGTCACCAACGGGGTACACGGACCAAGCTGGGCTCCGCATGCACCAGATCTTGGGCTGCCAGATGAAGAGGTCATGTCGGCCCGGAAGGCGCTTCGTGAGAAACTTATCGAGGCGGTCCGGTCCCGGATGCGTTCGGCGCAAGCAGATTCTGAGTTCGCTGCGGAGACCGCCTGGGTTGAGGACTGTCTAGACCCGGATGTGCTGACAATCGGTTTCGCGCGGCGTGTGCCCACCTACAAGCGGCTCACCCTGATGCTGAGTGACCCTGCGCGGCTGCGGCAGCTCCTGCTTGATCCCGACCGGCCAGTGCAGCTGATCGTCGCCGGGAAAGCGCACCCCGCCGATGACGGCGGCAAACGCCTGATCCAGGAGTTCATCCACTTCGCCAGTGACCCAGCATTGCGCCGCCGGGTTGTTTTCGTGCCTGACTATGACATGGCGCTGGGGCGGGAGATGGTCGGCGGATGTGATGTGTGGCTCAACACCCCAACGCGTCCACTGGAAGCCTGCGGAACCTCGGGGATGAAATCCGCGCTGAACGGCGGACTCAACCTATCGATTGGAGACGGCTGGTGGGCGGAATGCTTTGCCCCCGATTATGGTTGGTCCATTCCGTCGGGGCACGACGGTGTTGGTGGATTGAGTCGTGACGAGCAGGAAGCTGCAGCGCTCTATGATCTGCTCGAAACCAAGGTCGTGCCGCTCTTCTACGATGACCACCCCCAATGGCTGCGCAAGATTCGCGCGGTGCTGGGTACCTTGCGGCCACAAGTCCTTTCGGACCGAATGCTCACCGACTACCTCAGTTCGCTTTATCGGCCAGCAGCTCAGTCGGCCGCTGAGATTTCGGCCAGCAACTTCAGCCCAGCACGGGAACTCGCTGAATGGACGGGACGCATCCGGGATGAATGGCCGTCGGTAACCCCAGGGGCGCTTGAGATCAGTGTGGATCCGGAGACGGGCTGCGCGTCGTTCCGTGCCGAAGTCGACTGCGGCGGAATCACTCCTGACGACATCGAGGTTGAACTGTTCGTTGGAACTATGCAGGGCGACACCCTCGTCGACCCGATCTTCACACCGATGATTTCTGGCGGCGGGGCTCCCTCTGAGGGCACGTTTGAAGCGGTCGTTGATGTGCCACGTGGCGGACACTTCGGCTACACCGCGCGTGTCATTCCTAAGCATCCACATCTCGCTCCGCATGAGCTCGGCTTAGTCCACGAATTTCAGCCCTCAGAGCACACCAGCCAGCGACCTCTCAAGGAGTGATAGGCGATGCGAATCGGCTTGCTAACCCGAGAATTTCCCCCATTCGTGTACGGCGGGGCGGGAGTGCATGTTGGCTCTCTCGTCGATAGCTTGCGCGAACTTGTCGGAGTGGACGTCCACTGCTTCGGCTCCCCCAGACCCGGCGCGGTGGCGCACCATCCGGCTGAGGGCTTCGAAGCAGCGAACCCGGCACTGTCGACACTATCGGTCGACCTGTCTATCGTCGCTGCCGTCGAAGGTGTCGACCTGGTGCACTCACACACCTGGTACGCCAACTTCGCAGGTCACGTGGCGAGCCTGCTCTATGGCATTCCGCACGTCGTCACCGCGCATTCACTTGAACCGCGTCGGCCGTGGAAAGCTGAGCAGCTCGGTGGGGGATACCGGCTATCTTCGTGGGTGGAGAAGGCGGTGTACGAATCGGCGGACGCTGTCATCGCGGTGAGTGACGGCATGCGGAAAGATGTGCTCGAGTGTTATCCGGAGATCGATCCAAATCGCGTCCACGTCGTCTACAACGGTGTCGATACGGAACGTTTCCATCCTGTCACCAGCACCGAGTCGCTCGAGGAGTTCGGTGTCGACCCAGCGCGGCCAAGTGTCGCGTTCATCGGCCGAATTACGCGGCAGAAAGGTCTGCGCCACCTCATCGCGGCCGCTCATAAAATCGCTCCCGAGGCGCAGGTTCTGTTGTGCGCCGGTGCTCCGGACACACCCGATATCGCCGAGGAGACACGGTTGGGGGTCAGCACGCTGAGCAGTACTCGTGACGGCGTCTTCTGGATCGACAAGTCGCTGAATCACCAGGCGATGCTCGAAGTGCTTTCACATGCGGACGTTTTCGTATGCCCGAGCGTTTATGAACCCCTCGGCATCGTCAATCTCGAGGCAATGGCATGCGGCACGCCCGTCGTCGCGTCCGACGTGGGTGGTATCCCGGAGGTCGTCGCCGACGGGGAAACCGGGATTCTGGTGCACTACAACGAGGAGGACCCGGCTGCGTTTGAAGCGGGTCTCGCCGAATCGGTGAACTCGCTCCTGCAGGACCCGCAGCGCGCACAGGCGATGGGAGCGGCAGGCCGTGCTCGCGCAGAGGGGTCCTTCGATTGGGGATCCATCGCACACGAAACGGTAAATGTCTATCGGTCGGTGCTCAAAGGAGTGGTTGCATGACGTACGGCAGGCTCGGTATCGATGGTGTGCGTCCAGTCGTCGACTGTGGTCGATTTCCTGCTAAAGCTGTAGTAGGCGAACATATTCCGATCGAGGCACGAGTTTGGCGGGAAGGTCACGACGCCGTCGCCGCGACGGTCGTGTGGCAAGGCCCCAACGACACATCAGCTCGGCTGACACGGATGACTGCTGAACCGGACAATCCCGATGACTGTATTGCGGCGATCACGCCGGACAGCGAAGGCATCTGGACGTTCCGCGTGGACGCGTGGAGCGATCCATGGACAACATGGCGCCATGCGGTGGAGGTGAAAGCTGCCGCCGGTCAAGGGGCCGAGGAACTCGCGAACGACCTGGAGACTGGTGCGCGTTTGCTGGACCGCATGGTCGAACTGTCCCGCTCGGATGGGGACCGCAGGATACTTAGCGCCGCTGCCGGAGACCTGCGCAACACGGAACTGCCAGTGGTTAAGCGCATTGCTGAGGCCTTGTCATACCCTGTCCAGAAGATAGTGGAGGAAGCCCCGCTTCGGGATCTTGTTACTGAGGGACAAGCGCACCATCTTCATGTCGACCGCGCGGAAGCGCTGTTCGGCTCGTGGTACGAGCTGTTTCCCCGGTCGACGGGCGGCTCGGATGCGAATGGTCGACCAGTCCATGGCACGTTCCGCACCGCGATGGCGCAACTCGATCGCGTAGCTGGCATGGGATTCGATGTCGTGTACCTCCCGCCGATCCACCCCATCGGGCGTATCAATCGAAAAGGGCGGAACAACACACTGAACCCAGGCCCGGAGGATGTGGGGTCACCTTGGGCGATCGGCGCGGCGGAGGGTGGCCACGATGCAATCCATCCAGAACTGGGCACGATGGAGGACTTCGAAGCGTTCGTCGCGCGGACACGCGAACTCGGGATGGAGGTTGCACTGGATTTCGCGCTGCAATGCGCGCCGGACCATCCCTGGGTAGCTGCGCACCCCGAGTGGTTCACCACCCAGCCGGACGGCACCATCGCCTACGCGGAGAACCCACCCAAGAAGTATCAAGACATTTATCCGGTGAACTTCGACAATGCCCCTGAAACGTTGTACGAGGAAATCCTGCGTGTCGTTCTGTACTGGGTGAGTCATGGGGTGAAGATCTTCCGGGTCGACAACCCTCACACCAAACCGCCGAACTTCTGGGAATGGCTGATCGGCGAGGTCAAACGGGAGCACCATGACGTCCTCTTCTTGTCCGAGGCGTTCACGCGGCCCGCACGGCTATATGGCCTCGCGCGATTGGGCTTCACCCAGTCCTACACGTACTTCACTTGGCGCACGTCTAAACACGACCTGATCGAGTTCGGCAACGAACTCGTGGCGCACGCTGATGAATGCCGGCCCAACCTGTTCGTCAACACCCCCGACATCCTCCATGCGTCCCTGCAGTATGGGGGGCGCGCAATGTTCGCGCTGCGTGCTGCCCTGGCCGCGACGATAGCGCCAACCTGGGGCGTGTACTCGGGCTACGAACTGTACGAACATGAGGCCGTGCGCGAAGGCAGTGAAGAGTATCTGAACTCAGAGAAATACGAACTGCGGCCGCGCGACTTCGTGACCCCCTTGCACACGGGTGACTCGCTGGAGCCGTGGCTGTTACGGCTGAATTCAATCCGTCGACGGCATCCGTCGCTGCAGCAACTGCGCACCCTGAGGTTCCACCACACCGACAACGACGCACTGATCGCCTACTCAAAGCAAGATCCGGAAACCGGCGACACGGTCGTGGTCATCGTGAACCTGGACCCTTTCGGCACTCAGTACGGCACCTTGTACCTCGACCTGCCCGCGCTCGGTTTCCCGGCCGATGCGCGGCTGAGTGCGCACGATGAAGTCAGCGGACAAACCTGGGACTGGGGCAGTCACAACACAATCATCCTTACGCCTGAGCGCTCGGTGTGTCACATCGTTCGCATTGACTGGCCGCGGCCGCAGCGCATGGTGTACCCGGCAAGGAAGGACGGATGATGTCGTCGATATCCGAACGTCACTCAGAGGCCGGCCATTGGCCGACCGCAGAGGAGATCCACGCGCTCGCAGTGGGCGCCCACAGTAACCCGCATGGGATGCTGGGCGCGCACCAGCACGAATCTGGACGCGCCGTAGTTCGCGTTTACCGGCCGGAGGCCTCAGCCGTCACGGTGATAAGCGACGGTCAGAAGTATCCACTTTCACGCGGCGATGAGGGCTTGTTCAGCGGCTTCGCCGGCGAGACGGTCGGGGACTATAAGCTCGAGGTCACCTACCACGGCCGCACCTCCGTACTGGATGATCCTTACCGCTGGCTCCCCACACTCGGGGAACTCGATCTGCACCTAATTGGTGAAGGCCGCCATGAACGCCTTTGGGATGTGCTTGGCGCGCGGCCAATCAGCTACGACACGCCATCGGGCGAGGTCGCGGGCGTCGCATTCTCGGTGTGGGCTCCTAACGCGCGCGGCGTACGGGTCTGCGGCGATTTCGATGGCTGGTCCGGTGTTGAGCACTCGATGCGCTCGCTGGGCAGCTCCGGGATCTGGGAGCTGTTCATCCCGGGGATCGGTGCCGGAACAAAGTACAAGTTCCGGCTCCATGGCGCTGACGGTGGATGGCACGAGAAAGCGGACCCTATGGCGGTGTGCGCTGAGCACCCACCCGCGACCGCGTCGGTGATCTACGAATCGGACTACACGTGGACTGATTCCACGTGGTTTGCGCAGCGCGATTCCGTGAGCCCCGTGAACACGCCGGTCAGCATCTATGAGGTGCATCTCGGCTCCTGGCGGCCCGGTCTCGGCTACCGCGAAGCCGCGAAGGAACTCGCCGAGTACGTCACCGAAATGGGCTTTACCCACGTCGAGTTCCTGCCCCTCGCCGAGCACCCATTTGGTGGCTCATGGGGATACCAGGTCACGTCTTACTATGCCCCGACGTCACGGTTCGGCTCCCCGGACGACCTCCGGTATTTCGTTGACACCCTGCACAACCAGGGAATCGGCGTCATCCTGGACTGGGTGCCTGCGCATTTCCCTCGCGATACGTGGGCGCTTGCGCGGTTCGACGGCAGCGCGTTGTACGAGCACCCGGATCCCCGAAAGGGCGAACAGCCCGACTGGGGCACGTACGTTTTCGACTTTGGGCGGCCCGAAGTGCGAAACTTCCTGGTTGCCAATGCGCTCTACTGGTTCAGCGAGTTCCACATCGATGGACTGCGCGTCGACGCTGTCGCGTCGATGCTCTACCTTGACTACTCGCGCAAGGAAGGCGAGTGGATCCCCAACGAGCGTGGCGGCCGAGAAAACCTCGACGCGATGCGGTTCCTGCAAGAACTCAACGCGACGGTGTACAAGCACCATCCTGGCGTGATGATGATCGCCGAGGAATCGACATCTTGGCCGGGAGTCACAAAGCCCACTGATTCGGATGGTCTCGGATTCGGTTTCAAATGGAACATGGGCTGGATGAATGACACGCTCGCCTACATTGGACGCGATCCGATACACCGCACCTATCACCACAATGATCTGACGTTTTCATTGGTGTACGCGTGGAGCGAGAACTTCATACTGCCGCTTTCCCACGACGAGGTCGTCCATGGCAAAGGTTCGCTCTTCACGAGGATGCCGGGTGACCACTGGAAGAAAGCGGCCGGGCTGCGCTCTCTGCTCGCGTACATGTGGGCCCATCCAGGGAAGCAGTTGCTCTTCATGGGCGGGGAACTAGGTCAGCAGCGCGAATGGTCACACGAGGGATCAATCGACTGGCACCTGCTCGAGGACCCTCTGCACGCGGGGATCAAGGACTGTGTCGCCCATCTGAATCGCACCTATCGGTCAGTGCGCGCGCTCTACGCGGGTGACAACTCCGCAGAGAGTTTTCGCTGGATCGACGCCGACGATTCCACGCGCAGCATCCTCAGCTTCGTCCGCATGGACCCCGTGAATCCCGAGAACCGGCCATTGGTGTGTGTCGCGAACTTCTCGGGTATCCCGCACAACGATGTTCGCGTCGGACTTCCGGCCAAGGGAACGTGGCGTGAAGCGGTGAACACCGACTCCACCGACTATGGCGGATCAGGAGTGGGCAACATGGGATCTGTCGAGGCGACCGGTGAGCCCTGGAACGGGCTGCCCGCCTCAGCGGTGGTCCAGGTGCCTCCGCTAGGGGTGCTCTGGCTCGTGCCCGCCTAGAGCCGGCGCTGGAGCGATAGTTGTGTGCAGCCGCGGTAGTTATAACTACCGCGGCTGCACGTATCTAACGCGCCGTTGCCGGCTGGTTCTGCGTTATGCAGTGAATGCCGCCCCCGCGGGCGAAGATCGGGCGTGCGTCGACGGTGACGACTTCGCGGCCCGGGTAGGTGCTCGCGAGGATCTCAGCGGCCTGCTGATCTTGTGGATCAGCGAATTGGCACGCGATGACGGCGCCATTGGCGACGTAGTGGTTGAGGTAGCTGTAGTCGACCCAACCCTCCTCGTCCTCTAGGACCTTCGGGGCCGGTACAGGTATGACCTCAAACGCCCGTCCAGCCGCGTCGGTGGACTCCATGAGCAGGTTGATGATTTCGCGGCTGACTGCATGATCCGGGTGCCCCGAGTCTTGCTGCTGGTGTACCAGCACCACTCCGGGAGCGGGAATCGCCGCAACGATGTCGACGTGACCGCGCGTGCCGAACTTTTCCGAATCGCGGGTGAGCCCGCGCGGCAGCCAGATCACTTTCTTCGCGCCGATCGTCCGGGCGAGTTCAGCTTCCACGTCGGCCTTCGTCCAGCCTGGGTTGCGATCCTGATCGAGCTGGACGGTTTCGGTGACCAGGACCGTGCCCTCACCATCGACCTGGATGCCGCCGCCTTCGTTGACGAGCGGCGAATCGATTCGCGGCACCGCCAGGTGGTCAGCGACGAATGCCGCGATCTTTTCGTCGAGGTCCCATTGAGCCCAGTCTTGCGCACCCCACCCGTTGAAGATCCAGTTCACCGCGCCGACGTCACCGTCGTCGTCGACAACGAAGGTGGGACCGATGTCCCGCATCCACGCGTCATTGAGTGGGGCTTCGAGAATGTCGATTGCGCTGGAAAGGTAGCGGCGCGCGTATTCAGCCTCATCGGGCGCTACTACGACGGCGACTGGCTCGAAGTCGACGATGGTGTTGGCCACTGCGGCCCACGCGCTACGTGCCGCATGGTGCTCTTCGGCAGTGTCGCCCAGGGAGTAGCCCCGACAGGGGAAGGCCATCCATGTGCGTTCGTGTGGCGCGCGCTCAGCAGGCATCCGCCAGTTGCTGGTCATGACGGAACACTCGCTTCGATTGGAGCGACGAGCTGCGTGTACGTATCGGGACGGCGCGTCTGAAGGAAAGGAAAGAGTGTCAGCCAGTCTTTGCGCTGCGCGAGGTCGAGGTCAGCCACGAGAACCACGGATTCGTCACGAGGTGCCTGCACGAGGATCCGGCCGTACGGGTCTGAGATGAAGGACGAGCCGTAGAACTTGATGACACCTTCGTCGCCGTGCCGGTTGGGGGCGACCATGAAGGTGCCGTTAGCGATGCCATTCGCGACAATCACTTGCTGCCACAGCGGCTGTGTGTCGAAGTCCGGGTGATCCGGTTCAGAGCCGATCGCAGTGGGATAGACAATGATCTCCGCGCCGCGCAATGAATAGATGCGCGCCACTTCGGGGAACCACTCATCCCAGCATGTCGGCATGGCGATTCGTGCGCCGTCGATCTCGGGCGCGGTATGTACAGTCCACGCGTCAGCGCTCTGTGGGCCGCCTCTGAAGTACGTGTCTTCGTAATAACCGGCGGTGACGGGGATGTGGATCTTGCGAGTGCGGCCGACAAGCTCACCGTTGGGCGCAACGAGTATTGCGGTATTGAATCCCAGGCCGTCGTCGAATTCGACACCGTTTTCGCCATTGTTGCGCTCGTAGAGGGAGGCGTGCACGAGAACGCCATTCTCCTTGGCGGCCTGAGCGGCGAACTGGTAGGTCGGCCCCGTCAACAGGTCTTCGGCGTTCGCGGCCGGGTTTGCCCCTCCAGGCACGAATGCCGGGTAGCGGCTGAGCGTCAACTCGGGCAGGAACACGACCCGTGCGCCGTGGCTGGCAGCGAGGGCTATTCCTTCACGCAGTTCCTTGCGGAGAGTGATCGGGTTGTCGTGCCATTGGTGTTGCACCACTCCGACTCGGAGCGGTTGCCGGTCAGCGGGTTCCACGCGAGCGGGAGAGTGCGGGGGCGTCAAAGCTGTGATGGTGCGCATCGGGTCCTCGGAGCGGGTTGGAGTAAAACGAATGTGATTCGTTAAGTATGGTGAATCCCATCACAGCAGTCAAGGGTCATTTTTCTGAAGGAGTGAAAATGGGCCGTCCGCCCCGTCGGTTGCTCACCCCCGACTGGATCGCCGACGAGGCGCTGCGCATGGTCGACGACAGTGGGGACTTCACCATGCCGGGGATAGCTGCACGCTTAAAGGTTCGGCCGTCCTCCCTCTATAACCACATAAGCGGACGCGGCGAGATCATCGAACTCCTGCGCGCCAGAATGATGTCAAGCGTTGACGTGGAAGCGGTCAAGGCGAAATCACGCACATGGAGTGACGTCGTGATTGGGCTCGCCAGGGAGTATCGGCGCAGCTACGCTCAGCATCCGCGCCTCATCCCTCTCTTTACTGCACATACTGTTCAGACGGAAGTGGCGTTCAACATGTACAACGCGTTGGCAGACGCGTTTGTTAGTGCGGGGTTTTCGTCAGCGGACGTGCTGCACGCCATCACTGCTGTCGACAGTTTCGTGCTCGGCTCTGCGCTTGACGTTGCCGCCCCGAAGGAAGTGTGGGCGACACCCGCAAACGCGAATGCGGCCATGCGGAGCGCAATAGCTGCCGCGACACCGCTGGAATCACGCGCCGATGCCGCATTTGAACTCGGGGTGCGCGCGCTCGTCGAAGGGCTGGTCGTGCTGTCCAGGCAGGCAGCGAATTAAAGGTTCACGAAAAAGGTGCCGTGGCGATGTCGAGCCTCGGTTGCTCGTCCTCGCCGCGCGACAACGATGCAGTCACGGGCAACTAACAGTTAGTAACTAACTGCCCGGCAGGTCACTCGAGGTGGTGGCATTGGTCGCAATCGACAACAGAAGTGGCGCAGCACACTCGTGGAGAGACGCTGCGGCGCTTTCATCTGCCGACGATTCGGCTGCGCAACGAAGACCCTTGGAGTCACTATGAAACGCTTCGCACGTAACTCGGTGCTTGTCGCTGCCTGCGCGGTTGCCGTAACCGGCTTCACAGGCATGAGCGCACACCTGACGAGCAGCGAAGGGAACACGGCTGCAACTGCACATGGTGACTCGATCGTTCCCGCGCTGAGCAGCTCCACCATCGATGGCAGTTCACACGGCTCGTCTGGCTCTCATGGATCTTCCGGTTCATCAGGTTCATTGGTCGGCCTGGGCTCCCTTGCCGCACTCGGTTCATTGGGGCCACACGGCTCGTCTTGTGGCGGGTGCGTGGGCCCGACTGGCCCGACAGGACCGACAGGACCGACAGGCCCAGTTGGTCCGGCTGGTGAGACAGGCCCTACTGGTCCGCAGGGTGAGCAGGGTATTCAGGGTGAGACCGGTCCGGCGGGTGCCACGGGTGCGACTGGCGCCACGGGGCCGACGGGTGCGACGGGTGAGCAGGGTATTCAGGGGGAGACCGGCCCGACTGGTGCCACGGGTGCGACTGGCGCCACGGGGCCGACGGGTGCGACGGGTGAGCAGGGTATTCAGGGGGAGACCGGCCCGACTGGTGCCACGGGTGCGACTGGTGACACGGGGCCGACGGGTGCGACGGGCCCGACGGGCGCCACGGGTGCGACGGGTGCGACCGGTGAGGCGGGGCCGACGGGTGCGACAGGTCCGCAGGGTGAGCAGGGTATTCAGGGTGAGACCGGCCCGACGGGCGCCACGGGTGCGACGGGCGCGACCGGTGAGGCGGGGCCGACGGGTGCGACGGGTCCGCAGGGTGAGCAGGGTATTCAGGGTGAGGCCGGCCCGACGGGCGCCACGGGTGCGACGGGCGCGACCGGTGAGGCGGGGCCGACGGGTGAGCAGGGCATTCAGGGGGAGACCGGCCCGGCGGGTGCCACGGGTGCGACTGGCGCCACGGGTGAGACGGGTGCGACCGGTGAAGCAGGGCCGACGGGGCCGACGGGTCCGCAGGGTGAGCAGGGCATTCAGGGGGAGACCGGTGCGACGGGTGCCACGGGTGCGACCGGTGAAGCAGGGCCGACGGGGCCGACGGGTCCGCAGGGTGAGCAGGGTATTCAGGGTGAGACTGGCCCAGCAGGTGCCACGGGTGCGACGGGCGCGACCGGTGAGACGGGGCCGACGGGTCCGCAGGGTGAGCAGGGTATTCAGGGTGAGACCGGCCCGACAGGTGCCACGGGTGTTACCGGTGACATGGGGCCGACGGGTGCCACGGGTGCCACGGGTGCTACCGGTGAGACGGGGCCGACGGGTCCGCAGGGTGAGCAGGGTATTCAGGGTGAGACCGGCCCGACGGGTGCGACTGGCCCCGCGGGTCCCACTGGACCCGCGGGCCCAGGCTCGGAAGTGTATTTCACCAACACAGCGAATGCGAGCCTGAACCTGATCGGAACCACGACGGTGGACACCCCAGCGTGCAACGTCGGCGACATCGCCATCAATGGGGGTCTCGATGTTGGAGGTCTGGCTGTCAGTACACGAGACTCGAGACCGCACCCCACTGATCCGCGGCGATGGCGATTCACATTCGGCGGAGTGGCAGGCACTGTCACTGTTCAGACTGTCTGTTTCAACCCCGACGCGTAGCGGCTAGCAGGCAATCGCGGCCAGCTAAGCTCGCGAACTCGAAGCTTCACCGGCGGGTTAGCGCTGTGGACCAGCGAGGTTCACGAACGCGGCCTCCTGTGGAATCAGTCAGATCGCTCGTCCAGTATGTAAGCCGGTGTGAAAATGATGTGGGAGTCATGAGTTGCACGGCCTGTGATGACTCGGCGATGGCTCCCACTCCGACCATCGTTGAATCCTCTTACAGGCCAAAGGCTTAGAATGAGGCAATGCACGTTCCTGGGTTGAAAGAGCGGGGCGACTTCAGGAGGATACTTTCGACATGACGCCTCGTACCCTCTTGCAAGACGGCTGCTGGGAACTCACCGGCGACGGAACCACGGCGCCATTCAGCAAGTTCCTCGATTCGCTCCCCACGAGACCAAGGCTGCTCGGTTTCGGGGAGTGTATGCATGAGGAGGAAGGCCTGCCTCGTCTCCGGAATTTGCTGTTCCAGTACCTCGTGGAGCATGAGGGGTATCGTTCGGTCGCCGTTGAGAGCGATTGTCTCGCAGGACTTCTGGCTGACAGTTTCGTTGTGAATGGAACCGGGTCGCTGGATGAGGCGATGGAGCACGGCTTCAGCCACGGTTTCGGTGACTCCCCAGCCAATCGGGCGCTCATCCAGTGGATGCGCGCGTATAACCGTGATCGTCCGTTGCGAGATCGTCTGCGGTTCTTCGGATTTGATGCACCTGTTGAGATGACGGGGGGTGACAGTCCGCGGCTAGTGCTAAGTGGGCTATACCAACTACTGGCTGACCACGTGGACCCCGCATTGCTTCCATGTTCACATGAGGAATTGGACCAGGTTATTGGTAAGGACGATCAATGGACGAATCCTGAAGCAGCGCTCGATCCTTCACTGTCGATAGGCTCCTCCCCGGATGCGCGACACCTCAGGCTGATCACCGACGACCTGGTGGCGCTGCTTTATTCGGAATCACCCCAACTGGCCGCAAGCCTGTCGGCTGACGAGTGGTGGCGAGCGCGGCTCTACGGTCGCACGGCTCTCGGGTTGCTGCGTTACCATGCGGCGGTAGCGGATTCGTCTGTGGCCCGTGTTCCGCGCCTACTCGGCCTGAGGGACGAGTTGATGGCTAGTAACCTCCAAGCGATCGTGGCGCGTGAGATGACACGGGGGCCGACGCTGGCCTTTGCACACAACCGCCATCTCCAAAAGTATAAGAGCCACTGGGTCTTCGAAGGGCAAGACATTGAATGGTGGAGCGCAGGCGCCATCGTTGATGTTCAACTTGGCCGTGACTATGCGTTCCTGGCTACGGCTTTAGGTACGGCACCTCACCACGACCTGGGGGCTCCCTCCGAGCACACGCTTGAAGGCGTGTTAGCCGCGGCGCTAGCAGAGAACCGCACCGTGATGAACTCCACGGGCTTGCGGAAGGCGCTAGAGAGCGCGGGTATATACCCAGAGATCCGTACGGAAACGTCAGCAAATCTCAGTTACTTTGCACTTGACCCGAAATTCTTGCATCTGACTGATGGCATCGTTTATATCAAAGAGTTGTTCGATGAGGCTCGGGCGTAGATGCGCACGCAGGTCGGCGGGGACCGATCCGCTTGTGTGGACAAAATCGCAGATATGAGCACGGATTTCTGCGATTTTGTCCACACGACCGAGGCAAGCGAGGCCGCTGCGCCGCCGTCACCGCGTCGCTGTCAACTTCATCGAAGAACTGGCAGATGCGCCAGATGGGCGAAAACCCGAGTAAGCTGGGCTAGCCGGGACCATTCAGGTTCCCAATCGAAGGACGGTTCATGTCCGACAAATCCCCTCGTCAGACGATGACGAAGAAATCTGGCAAATCGCTTAAGGAAAAACGAGCGGTGAAGCGTGCCAAGTCGGGGTCTGAGGGTCCGGCTGAGCCCACTGCCGCTCTGAAGAAGCGCTGATCAATGACAATCAGCTGGCTGAAGAACGAGTGTGAGTCATCGATAATCGGAAAGCTTGACCGGGACACGTATGCGCAGGCACAGCGGGTCGTCGCCTCTCATAGTGAGAGCGCGAATGACTGCAATTCCTTGCTAATGATGCTCGGGATTCGTGAGTGTCTCGCCGTCGACGACAGCGAGACACTCGCCAGCACTACCGCGCCGAGTATCTTGCGAGATCCGCTGGGTCATGCGCACAGATGACGTCCACGGCGTCGTTGCGCGCCACTTCCCGTAGCCGCGCGAGGTTGCTCAGCCTCGCGCTCCGGCTGGTTTGTAGCACTGACTCCATCGCTGCGAAAACACGCGGGTGCGACGGCGGGGTCCCAATCTCGGTGTGAGAGTAATAGCTGTCTCCCGCGTGGAGGAGCCATTGCGGCGTGCCCTGCTCAGCAGTGTTTATTGCGACACCACAATGGCCACGCGTGTGTCCCTCGAGGGGGACATAAAGAATCTGCTCAGGCAGGCCGGGAATATCGCGTACGGCGTCGAAACCGAACCATCGTGAACCGAATTCGCTGTGTTCGACCCACCGTGGCTTGTGATCGAAGGTGGCGCGGGAGTATCGGCGCCGCTCGATTACGCTGGAGGGGTTCCTCGCCGCGCGCAGCTCTGCGGCGCTGATATGCACGTTCGCCTCAGGGAAGTCACGCAGCCCACCGGCGTGGTCGAAGTCGAGGTGGGTCAGCAGAATGTGTCGCACATCTCTAGCGCTGTAGCCGAGCTTCTCGACCTGCGACACTGCGGTTTCGCCCATGGCGAGTTGAGGGCGGAGCGTGTAGCTGATCGGGAACCTCATTGTGGTTCTGGGTTCCGTCACATCCGCTCGGCCGAGCCCGCTGTCGACAAGCACCAGGCCGGATGTCTCCGTTTCGATGAGGAGGCAGTGCGTCACGAACTTTTTACGCATCCCGAGTGGTGCGAACGTTCCGCAATTCAGGTGATGGATGCGCATCACGACTCCGTGTTCGCGATGCGCGCCACGCGTTGGTCGTATGCCCCGCGCACCCCGTGATCGACTCCCGTGAGTGCACGTCTTGCGCCGATGACTGTCCGGAAAATTGAGGTCAGACGTTCCGGCGTGACTGCGAGTGCGACGTCCGCAGGACTGAGGTAGCGGGGCACCGCGATCTCCGCCTGCCGGGTGGTGCAAGTCCGCAGGATGGCGCGGGCAACGTCCTCAGCGTCTACCGTTGGCAGACCATGCCCAAGCTGCACACCCGACGAAAGTTCGGTTCGTACCGCCGAAGGAAGCACGGTGCTCACGCTCACCCCGTGGTCAGCGAATTCAAGCCGTGCAGCGGCGGAAAGGCCGACCGCGGCGAACTTGCTCGCGTTGTACGCGACCATTCCGTGGATCGGGATTTTCCCTGCCAGTGATGCGACGTTCACGATATGTCCGTACCCGCGTTCCACCATTTGAGGACCGAAGACGCGCATGCCATGCATGGGGCCACGGACGTTGATGTCCATGGTCGCGTCGATGGTCTGGTCGGTTTCGTCGAGAAGCGCGGCCAGCGGCATGATGCCAGCGTTGTTGACGAGGATGTCGACGGTGCCGACCTCGTGGGCGAGCTCGTCCCAAGCCCGCCGTGATCGCACATCGAGCCGGTGCGCTGACGCGTCCGGTCCGATCGCTGCTGCGGCTTCTTCAGCGGCGTCGAGATCGACATCTGTGACGAGAACGCGCGCGCCGTGCCGCGCGAACAGTTCAGCGGTGGCGCGGCCGATACCTCGGCCGGATCCCGTGACGAGCACGGTCGAAAGTGCGAGTGTCAGTGAGGGGTACGGGGAGCGGAACATGCTCATGCGGGGGCCTCTGCAGTTTCGGTCTCGGTGTGGCTGTACGCGGCTGGGTCGAACCCGTCGAGGCGGTCGAGCATCCGTTTGGTGGACCACGGCCAGCTGAAGCTGTTCCGGCCGTTGACGTCCAAGTAATAACTGTGGCACCCACCGGCGTTGTAGACGGTGCTGTCGAGTGCCTCCTGCACTTCCGCGTTGAATGCGTCTTGAACCTCACGCCGCGGCGCGATAGGAGCCCAGTTGTTGTCTTGTAGGTGGATTATGGCCTGGCTCAAATAGTTCAGCTGCGCCTCGAGAATCATGAACGCGGAAGTGTGCCCAGTACCCAAAGCTGGTCCGAGCAGTACGAAAGCATTGGGGAATCCGGCGATTGCTGTGCCGAGATACGCCTGAGGGCTGCCCTTCCAGTGGTCGTCTAAGCTGCGTCCGTCGCCGTCGAATACTCGCGAACCGACGGGCATATCGAGGATGTGGAAACCAGTCCCGAAGATGATGGCGTCCACTTCCCTTTCCTGGCCGTCGGCGCCGACGACAGTGTTGCCGCGAATTTCGGTCACCGCATTCGGATGCACCTCGACGTTCGGCTGGGTGAGCGCTGGGTAATACGTGTTCGACATCAGCAGGCGTTTGCACCCGAGCGTGTAATCGGGTGTGAGCATCGCGCGCAGTTTCTTATTCCGCACTTGCCGGAACAGGTGAGCGCGACCGGCCTGCTGAACCAGTCGAAGGATCCATGGGTTGCGGAAACCCACACCGAGGCTCTCAAGGAGAACGTACTCAAGGCGCCGCAACCCGCTGTAAACACCAGGCACTGTGCGCATCGCCCACGACTCAGCCGCGGGCATCGCGTGGTCAGGCTTCGGCAGCACCCACTGAGCGGTGCGCTGGTAAACGTGGAGTTCGCTGACTAGCGGCTGGATTTCGGGGACGAACTGAACCGCGGAGGCTCCCGTCCCCACGACAGCGACACGTTTGCCGGTCAAGTCGTACGAGTGGTTCCATCTGGATGAATGGAACACTTCGCCACCGAAGCCTGCGAGACCAGGGATATCCGGAATGAGTGGCTCATTCCACGGCCCGGCCGCCGCGATCACTGCCTGTGCAGTGAAGGAACCCTGAGTGGTATCAATGTCCCAAAGATGGGTGCGTGGATTCCACTGTGCCCTAGTAACTTCCGTCCGGAATTGGACTTTCTCCGGAACCCCGTACTCGGTGGCTGTCCGCTCGATGTACTCGCGGATCTCAGGCTGTCCGGCGAAGACGCGGGACCAGTTTGGGTTCGGCGCGAATGAGTACGAGTAGAGGCGTGAGGGAACATCGCACGCGCACCCGGGGTACGTGTTGTCTCGCCACGTGCCCCCGAGCGTGTCGCCTTTCTCGAGTACGGCGAAGTTCGCTATGCCCTTGCGGGCGAGCGTGATTGCCGCGCCGATGCCGGAGATCCCCGCCCCGATGATGAGGACGTCGTAATGGGTCATGCGAGAACACCTGCCTTGGCTTCGAGGGCGTTACGTGTGCTGCGCAGCGCGTGTTCAAAGGTGGCTAACCGCCGCCTGCCATCCATGAAGTTCGGTCCCATCACGTCGAGATCTGCTGCGCTGGCGTCAACTCTGAGCACCCTGATTCCCTGTGATTCCGCGAGTGCAATTTCCTGATCAAGCCGCGCGCTCATCGCATTTCGCAGTACGGCGCGTTCTATGATGTGTGCTCCCCGAGCGGGGATTCGACCGGCGGACGCCATCGGCGCGAGAACAACGAGTTCCTCAAGGCCCCGGTTGAGAGCGAGGTCCACCGATGCCGTTGACACTGCCCCGCCGTCAATGTAGCTACGACCGCCTATCCGCACAGGAGGGAACCACCCGGGGATGGCCCATGACGCCCGCAGAGCGTCGCTGATCGATGCGTGCGGAGCCTGTGGTGAGCCGAACGCAACCCGTGTTCCCGTTTCTGCGTCGGCGGCTACAAGCCATGTCGCTGAGTGCGGGACCCAGTTGTGGCCGTCAGTGAGTCGGTTTGCGAGTTTCGTCAGCCAGGCCGCGTTCCCTCGGCCACGGGGGAGCAGGCCAGCCGATCTCGTCACTCCGTTAGCTTTCCTGAGAAGGGAAGGTGCACCGAGCGCGAGAGCTGGGACCGGCGGAAACCGGCCTGGCGCCGCCGAAAGATGCTTGACGAGAGCGGGGTGCCGCGTGGTGCCGAGCTGCATCGCCACAAGCTCGTCAACGCTGACGCCACTGCCCAGCATCGTCACCAGTTCCGCCCCGGCAGAGGTGCCCATGAGGAGTTCCGCGTCACGTGGATCCCAGTTGAGGACGTCGCGCACTGCGGTGAGGGCGGCCACGATCCAGGCAGCTCCTAGGGTGCCGCCGCAGCCAATGATCAGGCCGCGACGCTGCGGCCTCTCGGATACTGTCATAATTCAAAGACTACCGGTATCTGGGGCGTAAGGGAAGCACGACTTGTGCCCCATGCCCGTCGCGCAGCCAGTGCCGTAGAGTGAGTGGCAATGGCTGATTTCCAGCCGTTCTCGCAGTTCACTGATTCTGAGTTGATGACATCTAGCGACTCGTCTGGTTCTGCGGCAAACCGAGGAGTAATACCCGTGAATCATTATCCAGAATTCCTCGCGGCTAAGTCCGAGTCCACCAAGGGTGACGAACAAGCCAGCGAGCAGCAGGAAACCTCAGAGCAGACAGCCGAGGACCGCTCCCACGACTACACCGGCCTCTTTTCCGAACGCTGAGGCGCACCGCGTTCGGTAGAACTCCGTGTCGTACCGCGCAACGCTATACTTCGCGAGAACGAAACACCGAGTGACTATTTCGACGATGATGCGACTGTGCTGGAGGAACTCTGATGTCCAGACATCTGGCCAGGGGCCCAGTTCGCGGCGTTGAGCGCGCGCTGGCACCCGATCTCGCGCGGGGCTTCATGCTCTTGCTCATCGTGGTCGCGAATACGCCGTGGTACCTATGGGGCAGAGACAGCGACCGTCTGTCCGCGCATCCGGAAGCGGAATCGTTCATCGACCAGGTGACGCAGGGGATAATCGTCACGACGGTTGACCTGCGCGTGTATCCGATGTTCGCTTTCCTTTTCGGCTACGGGATCGCGATGCTGTACCAGCGTCAGATAGCTGCGGGTACCACCGAAAAAGATGCCAGGGTGCTGCTCCAGAAGCGAAATCTATGGCTGCTCGTATTTGGCTTCGTCCATGCGCTGTTGCTGTGGTTCGGTGACATCCTCGGCGCGTATGGCCTTGCCGGCCTGCTCCTCGTGTGGCTGTTCCTACGGCGCCGGGACGGGACGCTAATTGTCTGGAGCGCCATTGGGGCTGGACTGCTGCTCGCGCTTACTCTGCTCACGGTCGCGTCTGTGTCTGCCATTCCTGAGGGGTCCGAGGGTGCAGAGCAGCCATTTGATATCTACTTCATCATCGAGGCAGCCAACGGAGAAAGTAACTACTTCGCCTCGGCTCTGACTCGGGTGGGGTTCTGGCTCTTCCTGATCTTCTTCCAAGGTATCTTTTCGCTCGCGGTGCCGATCGCGATCCTTCTTGGTATTTGGGCGGGACGCCGGCGGATTCTCGAAGAACCCGCTGAGTACCTTGTGTTACTGCGTAATGTGGCGATCGCGGGTATCACGATCGGGTGGCTCGGTGGTGGAGCCAGGGCCCTAGCGAAGGTCGGCATCTGGGAAGTTTCCGACCCGATGATGTTCGCTTTCGAACAAGTTCAGCTCGCGACGGGCCTGGCCGGCGGCGTCGGTTACGTTGCTCTGTTCGGTCTCGTTGGATACTGGCTGCGCGGTCGAACCCTTGGTATTTTCGGCACCGGCATCGTTGCGGTCGGCAAGCGTTCGCTGAGTTGCTATCTGGCGCAGTCCGTGCTGTGCGCACCAATCCTCGCAGCGTGGGGGCTGGGGCTTGGCCAGCACATGTACAGCGCGAACATGGCGCTCTACGCGATAGCAGTGTGGCTCATCACCGTGGTCGGCGCCTACATCTTGGAGAAGCGAAATCAGCGCGGGCCAGCGGAGGTTGTGCTGCGCAGGCTCACCTACGGCAAAGAAGCGCGGCCTTCCGCGTAGCCGGATCCACTAGCGTGGCAACAATGAGCCCCCACATTGTTCTCGCCCCAGATAAGTTCAAGGGCTCCCTCACCGCGGCCGAAGCGGCGGCCGCAATGCATGACGGCTGCCGGGCGGCGCTGCCAGCGTGCATCACAACGGTGGTTCCGGTTTCCGATGGTGGCGAGGGCATGCTCGACGTTGCCGCCGCACGCAACGCCGAAATCAGGTCCGCTCAGGTCACCGGCCCGCTGCAGAAGCCTGCGAACGCCCGATACGCGGTGCTTGGCGACGAGGTCTTCCTCGAGACAGCGGAAGCGTGCGGACTAGCTCAAGTCCCCAATCCTGGTCCACGTACCGCGATTGACGCGACCTCCTACGGAGTGGGTGAACTACTGCTCGCCGTCCTCGATGCCGGATACCGGCGAATCCACCTCGGCCTGGGCGGGTCAGCGTGCACCGATGGTGGTGCGGGAATGGCTCAGGCGCTGGGAGTCCGGCTGCTCGACGCTGATGGCGCTGAGCTTCCGCCTGGCGGGGCGGCCCTCGCCCGGCTGGCGCGGATCGATGCCTCGGGACTGGATCCGCGCCTGTCAGATTGCACAGTCACCGTGGCATACGATGTCGATAACCCACTCGTCGGCGCTGACGGCGCGGCCCCGGTCTTCGGCCCGCAAAAAGGGGCAGACGCGGACGCAGTGGCGTCGTTAACGCGCGGTCTCGAGCGGTACGCCGGGCTCCTGGAACAAACGTCGCCGGGCATCACGGCGCGTGCTGGCGCGGGCGCTGCGGGCGGCATAGGTGCGGGAGCGTTCGCCTTTCTCAGAGCTACAGGAATTTCCGGGGCACAATTCCTGCTGGAGGTGGCTGGCGCGCGAAACGCCATCGACGGTGCGGCGCTGGTGCTTGTCGGAGAGGGGCGCCTCGACAGCCAGACGCTGCGCGGCAAAGCGCCGAGTGCAGTCGCCCTGCTGGCACGAGAGCTCGGTGTGCCGTGCTTAGCGATTGCCGGGCTCGTCGACACCGATCAGGCAGCGTTGGAAGAGTCGGGCATCAAGGCAGCGTACAGCCTGACTGAGTCGGCCGGCTCGCCAGAAGTAGCGCAAGCGCAGGCGAGCAGAGTGCTACGTGAAGTCACTGAGTCCGCCGTCAGGCAGTGGTGGTCGGAGACCAGTTGAGCGGTCTCACAACCGCGTCGTGTGCACAGAATCGCAGAATCCTGCGGCGGGCGGATCCGCGAGTTTGTGCACACGAGCCGGTGGTTACCGCGAGAACGCAGCGACAAGTTCCCGGATCTTGCGGGCCCGTTCGAGTTGCGGCCTTTCGCTGCCGTATTTCACCTGTGCGCCGTCCACGCCGAGGCGTGCGATGGTCGCCTCAGCCCACCTCACATCGGCAGCGGAGGGGGTGAGCTCATTGTTGATGAGTCGCGCGTGCTGCGAAGAGAGGCACAGTTTTCCAGTCATGCCTGCAGCAATACCGACCGTAATGCCAGCGCGGTATTCGTCAATACTGTCGGTCAGCGTCGGTCCGTCGATTGGCGCGTGGATCCGCTCCGCTCGGCTCGCTACAACGAGGCGGGAACGCGCATATGCGAGTGAAACAGGGTCAGCTGCGGCACCGATATCTTTGCGAAAGTCGCCAGTGCCGAACGCGAGCCGTAGAACGCCGCTCGCGCTCGCTATGCCGCGGGCTTCTTCGAGGCCAAGCGCGCTTTCGACGAGTGCGACTATCGGTGTCCCTGCGGGCAGTCGCGCGGCCGTCGCAGCTATCTGATCGTGATGCTCTGCCTTCGCGAGCATCACACCGGCGACGCCTTTCACGGACGAGAGCATGTCCAAGTCATGACTCCAATGCGGAGTGCACACGTCGTTGATCCGCACCCACGTCGGTTTCCCCTGATCCAGCCAGCGCCAAACGTTCTCTCGCGCTTGATGTTTCTCATTTTCGGCGACGCTGTCTTCCAGGTCGAGGACGACGACATCAGCGCCGCTGGATTCGGCGGCAACGATATCGCTGTAGTTGGCGGGCCCTCGGAGCAGCCAGGATCGGGCGACTGACGTGTCTACGGCCTGTGACTGCAAAGTTGGTGATGACATGCTGGAAGCTCCTCACAACGCGGGGATGGTGCAAGCACGATGCGCGATGCGCGGAGCGATTCGTCAGCTGTCCGATGCGCGATCGGGCACGGTGCGGGCGGGCGGCCGACAGTGGCAGCAAAGGATAGTGAACAGGACCTCACGCCGACAACTTCGTCGGCTTTTCCCTCATTTCAGGCTAGTGATCTGCGTCCCCGGATTCCGGGCACAGGGGCGCAGATCACACGCGTTTCGGGTCACACACCGGATCTACGTAAACGCCACGTACTTGGTGTTCAGGTACTCCTCGATCCCTTCAGTACCGCCTTCGCTGCCGAGACCAGACGCTTTGACTCCACCGAATGGTGCGGCTGGGTCAGAGATCACGCCGCGGTTGACGCCCACCATCCCGGCTTCGAGCGCACGGGAGACTCGGAACACCCGGTCGATGTCCTTCGTGTAGAAGTAGGCCGCTAGCCCGAACTCAGTGTTATTGGCGAGTGCGATTGCTTCCTCTTCAGTGTCGAAGCCAAAGATCGGCGCAACGGGGCCGAAGATTTCCTCGTGAGCGATGCGTGCCGAACTGGGAACATCCGTGAGAACTGTTGGCGCGTAAAAGAAGCCAGGCCCATCGAGCGGCCTGCCACCGGTGAGTACTGTCGCCCCGGCTGCGACTGCGTCAGCCACGAGTTCCGCAACCGAATCGCGCTGCCGCCCATTGATCAGCGGGCCGACGTTTATATCCGGCTCGTAGCCGGGGCCGACCTTCAGCGCAGCAATTCGGGCAGTGAGGCGGGCGGTGAATTCAGCGCGAATGCTGTTGTGTACGAACAACCGATTCGCTGCCGTACATGCCTCTCCGCCGTTGCGCATTTTCGCAGCCATCGCACCCTCGACTGCTGCGTCAAGATCAGCGTCATCAAACACGATGAATGGAGCGTTGCCACCGAGTTCCATCGATGTTCGCTGGACGTTCGGTGCGGACTCGCTGATCAGGACACTGCCGACGCGTGTTGAGCCGGTAAAAGTGACTTTACGCAGGCGGGCGTCACTGATCAGCTGGTCGCTCAGCGCCGATGAATGTGACGACGGCAGTACCGATAGCACACCGGCGGGCAGCCCCGCGTCGGCGAACACCTGCGCGAGCAAAAGCATCGTCAAGGGAGTGTCCGCGGACGGTTTCACGATCATCGTGCAGCCTGCGGCGAGCGCAGGGCCGATCTTTCGGGTACCCATAGCCAGCGGGAAGTTCCACGGCGTGATCGCAAGACAGGGGCCGACCGGCTCTTTCGTAACCAGGATCCGGCCGTTGCCATTCGGCGCCTCGGTGTAGCGGCCCTGAATTCGTACTGCTTCTTCACTGAACCACCGCAGAAACTCTGCGCCGTAGTTAAGTTCGCCACGACTTTCGGATAGGGCTTTGCCCATCTCGAGAGTCATGAGCATGGCGAAGTCTTCGGTGCGTTCGATGAGAAGTTCCCAGGCTCGCCGCAAAATGGCGGACCGGGTGCGCGGTGCGGTGGCCGCCCATTCTGCTTGCACCGCGCAGGCGGAATCGAGCGCGCGGAGAGCATCTTTCGGTGAGGCGTCGGAGACCTCGGTGAGTACCTCACCGGTGGCCGGGTTGTGGACTGGAAAGCTGCCTCCATCGACAGGTTCGGTCGAGGCCCCATCGATCCACAGTCCGCTAGGCACGGATGCGAGCAGTCGAGTTGTGTTGAGCATGAATTGTCCTTCAGGTGAGGGAGCGGACAGCTGATTCGAGGACATCAAGACCCTCGCTCAGCAGGTCGTCGCTGATGACGAGAGGGGGGAGTAGCCGGACGACGTTGCCGTAGGAGCCGCAGGTGAGGAGAATGACGCCCTCGCTGAGCGCCTTCGCAGCGACGGCTTTCGCGAGAGCGGGATCCGGATCGTTCGTTCCCGGCTTCACGAACTCGACTGCGATCATCGCGCCACGTCCACGGACGTCACCAACGGCGGGGATCTCTTCCTGCAGGGCACGCAGGCGGGTAAAAGCGATGTCACCGATGGCTCGCGCTCTGGCTGGAAGATCGTACGCGCGCATCGCGTGTATCGCTCCGAGCGCACCCGCGCAAGCGATGGGGTTGCCGCCGTATGTGCCGCCCAGGCCACCTGGATGGACTGCGTCGAGCAGGTCGGCGCGGCCGGTGATCGCGGACAGCGGTAATCCGCCCGCGATCCCTTTCGCCATGGTGATGATGTCAGGGACAGTCTCTTCATCGTTGCTCGCGAACCACTGTCCAGTCCGCGCAAAACCGGTTTGCACTTCGTCAGCTATGAAGACCACATTGTTCGACTTGGCCCAGTCGACGAGGGTCGGAAGGAAGCCTTTTGCGGGAACGATGAAGCCGCCTTCACCCTGAATTGGCTCGATGATGATCGCGGCGAGTTCGTCCGCGCCGATCTGAACTTCGATCTGGCTGATTGCGCGCCGTGCGGCAGCCGCCCCGTCAAGACCGTCGCGATAGGGATACGAGCCGGGCATGCGGTAAATGTCCGGCGCGAACGGACCCATGTGCTTCTTGTAAGGGAGCGACTTGGCGGTGAGCGCCATCGTGAGGTTGGTGCGTCCGTGATAGGCGTGGTCGAACGCGACGACGGCGTTCTTGCCGGTAGCAAGCCGAGCGACCTTAACGGCATTCTCGACAGCCTCAGCCCCCGAATTGAACAGCACTGTGCGCTTTTCGTGTTCTCCGGGTGTCATGGCGGCAAGCTCCTCGGCTACCTGCACATACCCTTCGTACGGAGTCACCATAAAGCAGGTGTGCGTGAAGTGCCCTGCTTGCTCGCGCACTGCTTCAACAACATGAGGGTCGGACGCGCCGACGCTGGTCACTGCGATGCCTGAGCCGAGGTCGATCAGAGAGTTGCCGTCGACGTCGACGATGATGCCACCGTCGGCATCAGCGGTGTAAACAGGCACCGCTGAGCCCACACCCGCGGCTACCGAAGCCTGTCGGCGCGCTGTCAGTGCCGTGGACTTCGGGCCGGGGAGCTCGGTGACCAGGGCGCGCTTCTGCGGCAACCGGAACGAAGGAGTTGTCATCTGTGGTGGTCCTTGCTGTCTAGTAGTGAGAACTCATGCGCTGAACCCCAGTGTGGTCCCCTTCACAGGTGCGCGTACCCTGACAAAATGGTGCAATCGTGCTGGCCGTGATTGACAGGTTGTACATCCGTCGCGGCTGGGATGTGTGGTGTCGCTAGCTGAGTGAGGAGGAGCGATGGGCGTCCCAGTGAAATGGGTGCTAGCGCAGCCAGATCTTTCGCTTGAGCTCAAAGGCGGGGGAGCCGGCCTGACAAGGACGATCACCCTCGTGCTGACAACCGAACTCGAAGATCCATTCCGCTGGCTGTCGGGCGGGGAACTCATCCTCACAACGGGGATAACCATGCCACTGAGCACTGCCGACCGGGCTCACTACATTCGTAGGCTCGTTGAATGTGACGTTGCGGCATTGGGTTTCGGCACAGGGCTATCGCACCCCACTGTCCCCGCAGATCTGATCGACGCCGCGAATGAAGCGGGACTTCCGCTGCTCGAAGTGCCCCTTCCGACGCCCTTCGCCGCGATCCACAAAAAGGTGATGACACGGCTCGCCGAGCAGCAATACGAAGCGGTCCTCCGTGCATCCCGCGCGCAGCCACGAATGACGCGCGCTGTCATCCAGGGCGGGACGACGGCGACACTCCGGGAACTAGGTTCGGCGATCCGGGCGACGGTACTTCTCGTGGATAAGGCCGGCCGGGTGACTGACACGCAGCCGGCACCGGTCGATCGTGGCGCGGTGGAACAGGTGAGAGCGCTGATCGACGCCGGTACAGCTACCAGCCGCGTGTCGGTGCTCCCTAACGGTTCGTCTGTAGCAGTACAGACCATCGCGGTAGGCCAGGTGATTCACGGCTACCTGGCAGTGGTCAGTCCAGCGCCGCTGGGCAGCGCTGAACAGCTGCTTCTCGGCCACGCCAACTCGCTCTTGGCGCTGGATTTCGAGAAGCCAGTCCGCCTGCGCGCCACACAAAACAAACTGAACAGCGCAGCGCTCGGACAGGTGCTAGCCGACGCGACCGACAAGTCCGCTGCTTGGGCTCAGGTCCGCACCGCAGCCGACGACCGTGGCCTTATCCGGGTCCTCACCCTCGTTTCGGGAGATCCAGATGTCCTCGAACGGGCAACGCGGGCCGCCGAGGAACAACTACACGACGCAGGCCGGCCGTCCTTCACCTACCGGCACAACGATGAGCTGACAGTGCTGCTGAACGGTTCAGACGACGCTGCGTTCGCGCATTCCCTCCTCAAAGGACTGCGGTCGGATGAACTCAAATCAGTTCGTGCAGGGCTGAGTTCCGCGCTCCCCGTCGACCAGATCCGAGGCGCAGCCGGGAATGCAGCGCTCGCGGCTTCAGCCGCCGAATACGGCGGCGCGCCGCTGGAGTTCGCGCGCCTTACAGGTTACGCGCTTCTCGCGTTCCCTGAGGCCCGTCAGGTCCTCTCCGCGCTCGCGGACACTCTCATCACTCCGCTTGCCGAGTACGACAAACAGAACAGCACCGAACTGCTGCCATCGCTGCGGGCATTCCTCGAAGCGAACGGTCATTGGGAATCCGCGGCCGCGGTGCTGGGCGTCCATCGGCACACATTGCGCAACCGTATCGCGCGTGCCGAGGCGATACTGAACTGCGATCTGAGTGTGGCAAGGGTTCGCGCGGAACTCCTGCTCGGGCTGATCGTCCAGCAGTCATGATTAGTGGAATGCCGCACATGCCCCGAACGCCTTGAACGCCGCGGTGACCACGCACAATCGTGCTGGGGTCACGTGGCCGCTCGCTTTCAGTTCGCCGATGAGCGTGCTCACGCGTCCGGTCTGTGGTGTCTGTGCGATCCACCGGGTCACAAGGTCGTGCGCAGGTGCCTCGAGGTCTGAGGACGTCAGTAGTAACCGCCGAACAAGCTGGTGCCATTGGTGATTCAGTTCGGCAACTAGAATGGTATTCGCGAGCGCATCCCAATGGTCGGCCTCAGCGGGCGTGTTCTGTGCGACGTCCTGCGCCAGCCAGTCGAGCCCGACAGCCCGTCCCACTTCGGTGTAAGTTTGCGCGACAGCACCAATCGGGCGGCCCGTAGCACGTGCTGTGTCCGACAATGCGAAGCCATGTGCGAGCAAACGCAGCGTCGCCAGGTCTGGGTCCAAGAGTCCACGAAGCTGAGGCAACTCTGCTTTCAGCGCTTCTATGTGAGGCTTGTACTGAGTGATCAGATCACGCGCCGGCATATTCGGTGCGTGCTGCAACAACCACGCCGTAGCGGTTTCGATCAGTTCCTGAACGCTGGTGAGAAGCGTCATGCGCGTGTGCGGCGCCATGTCGAGCGTATCCAGACTTTGCCACACAGAATCGATGCTGTAGACGTCCCGGACCACCCAATAGGCCACTGCGATCTGGGGAGTTGTCGCACCGAACTGTTCCTCGAGGCGGCGCACGAGGCCAGGACCGACCCGGTTGATGATCTCACCCGCGACCACAACTGACTTGATCTCGCGAGCCAGCTGATGAGTGTGCAGGTATCCGGCCGCTGCCTTACGTATCAGCGGCGGGAAGTAGTCAGTGACCGTGTGCGTGAATATGGGATTGTCGAGGGCGGACGAGTCCGCGAGCTCCTGGCGCACGAGGTTTTTTGATTGCGCGAGGAGAACCGCGATCTCTGGCCGTACTAGTCCTGTACCCGCCACGTGCCGTGCCCGGAGTTCCGCGTCGGACGGCAGACCCTCGCCATCCCGGGTGATCCCCGCTGATACTTCGAGGTTCTCGATCAGTCGTTCGTGTCTGCTGACCAGGAACCGTGAATGTGCTTCCGCCAGGCTGAGGGCGAGTGTCTGCCTATCGGAGTCCGCCAGAACGGCGGCCGCGACGTCGTCGGCAGCGGCCGCTAGCAAACTGTTCCTTTCAACGGTAGTCATCGACCCCGCCGCTACGACCGCGTCGAGCGCAATCTTGATGTTGACTTCGCGGTCCGATGTCGCGACGCCCGCCGCGTTGTCAATGAAGTCGGCGTTGATCCTTCCGCCGCGCAGCGCGTATTCGACTCGTCCGCGCTGCGTGAAGCCGAGGTTTCCGCCTTCACCGACGGCGCGGCAAGCAAGTTCATCCGCGTCGACGCGGACGCTGTCGTTGACGGGGTCAGCTGCGACGCTGTGCCCCTCTGCGCTTGCCTTGACGTAGGTGCCGATACCGCCATTCCACAGCACGTCGACATGCGCTGTGAGGAGTGCCTTGATCAACTCGTCGGGGGAGAGCTGCTGGGCCGTCACGCCCAGCCGCGACCGTACTTCTGGGGTGAGCCGGATCGTTTTCGCTGAACGCGACCACACGCCTCCGCCGTCGGAGATAGCGGAGCGGCGGTAATCGTCCCAGCTACTGCGGGGGAGAGTCGCAAGCCGCTGACGCTCCTCGAACGATGCCTCGGGGTCAGGATTCGGATCAAGGAAGATGTGCCGGTGATCGAAGGCTCCGATCAACCTGATTTGCCGCGAGAGCAGCATTCCGTTTCCGAAAACATCACCGGACATGTCACCGATGCCGGCCACAGTGAAGGGATCGGTGTCGACGTCGAGTCCGAGTTCAGCGAGATGGCGCCGGACCGAGCACCACGCTCCGCGGGCCGTGATGCCCATGGCCTTGTGGTCGTACCCCACAGAGCCGCCCGAAGCGAACGCGTCACCCAGCCAGAAGCCACGTGAGGTCGCGATGCTATTCGCCAAGTCGGAGAACGTGGCAGTGCCCTTGTCCGCCGCCACCACGAGATACGGGTCGGGCCCGTCGTAGGTTCTCGTGTTCGCTGGCGGAACGACTTTCTGGTCGATGATGTTGTCGGTAACGTCGAGCAGCGCGCCAATGAAATCGCTGTAGGCCGCACGCACCCCGGGCGGTGTCGTCTCGCCCCGCACGACGAATGCACCTTTCGCGCCGTTCGGAACGATGAGTGAGTTCTTCACAACCTGGGTTTTGAGCAGGCCAAGAACCTCGGTGCGGAAGTCATCTTTGCGATCCGACCAGCGCAACCCACCGCGTGCGATCAGGCCACCGCGCACATGGCTGCCTTCGACTCGTGGCCCGTGAACGAAGACCTCCCGGAACGGTGTCACCGCTGTCTTTACCGTCAGCAGGGACGGGTCGACCTTAAAAGCGAGTGTTTGCGGCTGGGGTACTTGGAACCAGTTTGTCCGCAACGTCGCATCCAGGAATGAATGCAATGCGCGAAGCAGTCGATCCTCGTCCAGGGTTGAGGTCGTCGCGATGCTCGCGGTGACAATCTCGCTGAGCACTCGTGCGTCGCGTCCGGACTCAGGCTCGAAGCGGGCATGGAACAAGCCGATCCAGGAGCGCACGAAATCCGGATGCCGCACAAGGATCTCGACCGTATTCTTCTCGGCTAGTTTGAGTCCCGCCTGGCGCAGATACCGGCAGGCTGCACGGACCAGCGCAACAGATTGCCAGTCGATATGAGCTGTGCAGATCAGCCGTGCGTAAAGGTCGATCTCGAACTCGTCATTGGCTGCGGCAATGAGGGCGGCCGACAGCATGGCCGCGGTGCCCTCCTTCCACGCGAAATCAGGGGGACAAAAAGTAAATCGATGCCCTCCGCCTACAGATTCGTGCGAGGCGACCCGCAGTCCAAGGTCCGCGAACGTGGCAACGAGATCTGCCAGGAGCGGGGCGCTATCAGGCCACGAGAGGAACGCGACTGGTGCCTCGTCGCGGGTGGGGCTGGTGAAACTGAAAGTGGGTGCTGCCTGGTTCAGTGTCTGAGTCATGACGGATCTGCTTTCTCGTGCGCCGGTGCCATCAGTGTGTCTGTGTGAGACCAGCGCCACAGCTGCCGAAATGGAGCGCGGCGACCCGATAGGTACGCCAGTTTGAACGTTGCGGCGTTACCCTGGCAGCATGCTTGCTGCCGCCCTGGTCGCGACAATCGTGGGTTTTGCTTTCTTGGTCGCAGCGCTCCTCACCGGAAACCTCCTTTGGGCGTGGATATGCATCGGAATTTGCGTGGCCGGTATTGCAGGCCTCATCTTCGACGCGGTGCGGCCAGCCAGGGGGTCAGTGGAAGACGAGGATGCGTCCGGAACTCGTTAGCCCGCAGCGGTGCGCGTGCCGTATCATCGCAAACAAGCAGCGTTGATCCGGCCATCACCGGGGAGCCTTCGGAAGAACAGCACGCTACGGAGTGCCCAGTAGAACCGAACGGGCAGGCCCGTCACAGCCTAGAGATGAGCGGCGGTTCCTCGTGGATCGCAAGCGGGGTGGTACCGCGGTGAGAATTACTTCATCGTCCCCGTGCAGCAGGCGACAATCCGCAGCACGAGGAGTACCAGGTGTCAGGCACCGCTACCACAGGCAAGTATCCGCTCGTCAGCTTTCCCGGGGCAGATGAGCCTTCGCCACGTTTTCCCGACTTGGAAAAAGCTGTACTGAAGCAGTGGGACGCTGAGGGCACCTTCCGTGAGAGCATCACACGGCGTGCTGACGCACCTGAGTTTGTTTTCTACGATGGCCCACCGTTTGCCAACGGGCTGCCGCACTACGGTCACTTGCTCACGGGGTACGTGAAGGATCTCGTACCTAGGTTTCAGACCATGCGGGGCAAGAAGGTCGAGCGCCGCTTCGGCTGGGATTGCCACGGTTTGCCGGCCGAAGTGGAGGCCGAGAAGCAACTCGGCATCAACCACAAGTCGGAAATCGAAACGATGGGTGTCGCCGAGTTCAATGACGCGTGCCGTAGCTCGGTTCTCCGCTACACACACGAGTGGCAGGAGTACGTAACCCGCCAGGCCCGGTGGGTCGACTTCGACAATGACTACAAGACACTCGACACCGACTATATGGAGTCGGTGCTGTGGGCGTTTAAGACGCTCTGGGACAAGGGGCTTGTCTACGAGGGCTTCCGGGTTCTCTGGTACTGCTGGCGCTGTGAAACGCCGCTCTCAGCGACGGAAACCAAAATGGACGATGTCTATCGGATGCGGCAGGATCCCGCCGTCACCGTAGGCATGCGTCTCAAAGGTCAACTCGAAGGAACTCAAGCACTGGTCTGGACGACAACCCCGTGGACCCTGCCGTCGAACCTTGCGATGGCGATTCATCCTGAGGTTGAGTACGTCCAGGTGCTGGCGGAGAACGGCCAGAAGTTCCTGCTTGCTGAAGCTCGCCTGGGCCACTATGCCCGCGAACTCGGCAAAGAGCCGGAAGTCCTCGCACGTTACAGCGGTGCGGACCTCGTCGGCATGCAGTACACCCCGGTCTTCGATTTCTTCGAGGGGCGCGAAAACGCGCACCAGATCCTGGCCGCGGATTACGTGACCACCGGCGACGGAACAGGCATCGTTCACATCGCCCCCGCATTCGGTGAGGATGACAAGGTTGTCACCGATGCGGCCGGTATCGAGGCAGTGGTACCTGTGGACTCCCGTGGCGAGTTCACTTCGGAAGTTCCGCCGTACGCCGGTCAGCAGGTTTTCGACGCCAACAAGGCGATCATCGCTGACCTCAAGCAGGCCGGTGTGCTCCTGCGACACGAAACCTACGACCACCCGTACCCGCACTGCTGGCGCTGCAACAACCCGCTGATCCAGCGCGCTGTGTCGTCATGGTTCGTTGAGGTGACGGCGTTCCGCGACCGCATGGTCGAGTTGAACAAGCAGATCAACTGGGTGCCGGAACACATACGCGATGGTCAGTTCGGAAAATGGCTGGAGGGCGCACGGGACTGGTCGATCAGCCGTAACCGCTACTGGGGCAGCCCCATCCCGGTGTGGAAGTCGGACGACCCCGCCTATCCGCGAATCGACGTCTACGGCTCACTAGATGAACTTGAGCGTGACTTCGGAGTGCGCCCGGAAGACTTGCACAGGCCCTACATCGACGACCTCACACGGCCGAACCCCGACGACCCCACGGGTAAATCGGTGATGCGCCGTGTCCCTGAGGTCCTGGACTGCTGGTTCGAGTCCGGGTCGATGCCGTTCGCGCAGGTGCACTACCCATTCGAGAATCGGGAGTGGTTCGACAGCCATTACCCCGGTGACTTCATCGTCGAATACAACGGTCAGACGCGCGGCTGGTTCTACACCCTGCATGTCCTCGCGACGGCGCTGTTTGATTGCCCGTCGTTCCGCACCGTCATCGCGCACGGAATTGTTCTCGGTGACGACGGCCTGAAGATGAGCAAATCGAAGGGCAACTATCCAGACGTCAACGAGGTGTTCGAGCGGGACGGCTCAGATGCCATGCGCTGGTTCCTCATGGCGTCACCGGTGCTGCGCGGCGGCAACCTCATCGTTACTGAGCAAGGCATCAGGGAAGGCGTGCGCCAAGCGCTGCTCCCGATGTGGAACGCGTGGAGCTTCTTGCGGCTCTACGCAGACCGGCAAGGCACCTGGCGTACTGATTCCCGGCACGTTCTGGACCGATACATCCTGGCGAAACTGCGTGAATCGCGTGATGTCATTACTGAATCACTGGAGAACAACGACATCGCAACAGCCTGTGACACGTTGCGCCAGTTCAGCGATGCGCTGACGAACTGGTATGTGCGACGGTCCCGCAGTCGCTTCTGGGAAGGGCAGGACACACAGGCAGATGCATTCGACACGCTGCACACTGTGCTCGAAGTGACGTGCCGCCTTGCTGCGCCGCTGCTCCCGCTCATGACAGAGGTCATCTGGCGTGGGCTCACCGGCGGCCAGTCGGTACATTTCACCGATTGGCCTACGGCGGACGCCATCCCCGCTGATCCCGAACTGGTGGCGGCTATGGATGAAGCACGATCAGTGTGCTCAACGGTCCTCAGCCTGCGGAAGGCGCAGAAACTGCGTGTCCGCCTGCCGCTCGCATCGTTGACCATAGCGGCGTCCGACGCGGATCGGCTGAAGCCATTCACTGACATCATCGCTGATGAGGTGAACGTGAAGCATATAGATCTCACAACTGACGTCGACGTACATGGCCGGTTTGAGCTCGCTGTCAACGCGCGCGCCGCCGGGCCCCGGCTCGGCAAGGACGTGCAGACCGCGATCCGGGCGGTCAAATCAGGGGACTGGACCGCCAATGATGACGGGACGGTGACCGCCGCAGGAATCGTATTGCAGCCGGAAGAGTTCACGCAGCGACTGGTAGCCGCCGAGCCTGAATCTACCTCTGCGCTGCCCGGCGGCGCTGGCGTGGTCGTGCTTGACCTGACGATCACCGATGAACTCGAGGCGGAAGGCTGGGCGAAAGACCGAATCCGGGAGCTGCAGGAATTGCGCCGCACGCTCGGTCTCGACGTTTCGGACCGCATCCGCGTGCAGCTGCGTGTGTCTGCTGACAAGCTCGAGTGGGCGCAACGGCATGCAGGCCTCATGGCACGCGAGATTCTGGCGGTCGACTTCTCGGTCGACTCATCAGGTGACTCCACTCCTGTACATGATCTGGGCGGCGGCGTTTACGCGGACGTACAGGTCGCATAGGGTGTGTCGCCGCACACGAATTTAAGAAGTAATTGTGGATGCGGGGAGTATGCGCCACTGAAGGCCGGCGGGGTCGTACTATCTGTGGGCAGAGGCTGCCTGTGCCGGTGTGGCATCAGTCGTTCACATCGGTGTGATGACAAGCAAAGGACGTATCGTTGAAACTTCGGAACATGATCATCGCGGGCGTTGCCGCGCCCGCACTGGCTCTGTCTGCCTGTGGTTCGGACGAAAACGGTGAGGCAATGGACGATGGTGCCGGCACCACCGCGGCGCCGACCGCTGAGTGTGAGGTCCCGGCTGGTGATACGCCCACCGTCGAGGAGCTAACAGCCATTCTTGACGATGCACTCGATCCGTCGCTTCCCACTGAGGAGAAAGCCAGCCTCATCGAAGGTGGCGGCGACGATCCAGAACTATGGGCACAGCTCGCCGAGCAGGCCGCACAGAATCCGGACATCCAATATGAGATCCCGGACACGCCAGGCGCGGTCTTCCCGTTGAGCGAGTGTGAGGTGAGTGTGGGGCTCACACTGCAGATATCCCCTGATCAGACCCCAAATACTGGTCCGCTGATGTTTGTGGCTGAAGACGGCCAGTGGAAGCTGTCCCGCGAGGATGCGTGCAGCTTCGCAATCTCGTTTGGTCTCGAGACGGAACTCTGCCCGTAGATCATCCTCGATCACAGCACGCCGGAAGGTTCTCACCTCCCGGCGTGCTGTCGTTTGAGCGATGGTGTCTTAGCTACGGACTGTCCCATTCGGTCGCCATCGACGTGCGCTGACGCACCACGTAGCCGGTGTCCGGATCGGAGTACTGCTGCGTGCCGTACATCTCAAAGCCGCCTTCGATAGGGAGCGGGCGTTCCAGGTCCACCGTGAGTGACCCGGTCCCTTCGCCTGTGAATTCGTCCACCGCGACGCGTCCCTCACCAGGTACGTCGAGGTACGGAAGGCGCGGGCGCTGCTCGACAGCGAGATCGAGCAGAAGGGTGGTGCCGGACATTTCTCGCACCGTCACCGTTGTCCGTTGGACGATTTCCATCTGGCTCTCGATCGGCTGGTCGATCGTCCACTTTGCCCCCTCGCCTACAGGTTCTTGAGGGAATGCGATCATTCCGTACACGGCCTGGAAGAGGGCCTGTTCGACGGCGCTGCGCGCGATGTCATCGGACTCCGGGCTGGGGGAGATTCGCAGTTCGGACACGGAGCCGTCAGCGCGGATTGTCATGCCGGCACGACTGCCTTCAGCGGCAGCAAGCGCGGCGTTGACGACCCTGTCAGGGCTCTCCGGGCGGCCCAGGGTCAGCGCGACTGACAATTCACTCCCATCTGCCGCTTCGACCTCGGTGTCGAGCGGGAGGGTGACCGGTGGGAGACCGAAGTCGCTCTCAGGGTCGTCACCGAGTTGCTGAAACAGTTCGGAGCGAACGGTCACCACGGTCGAATGGGAATCCCCCTCGGAAAGGTCCGGGGCAAGTGTCTGGCGTGGTTCGGCGCCGGGCTCAACAAGACTGATTTCGAGCCCGGGTACAGGCACGGTGAACTCAGCAGGGGCATCGACCGTCTCGTCTGTCTCAGGCTGTAGTGGATCGGAACATGCGACAGTCAGCAATAGCGTGAGAATGGCTGCTACATGCAGCAAACCCTGCCTGAACGCTACGTCACGCCGTTTAGGTCGGTCGGCGGAGAATGGACCTCGAATCTTCACGCCAGTGAGAGTACTGCACTGCTCTGCAGTGCAGAGCAGCAATCCCGACGATGGCGGTGAACAGATTCGATTTCGATTCTGCACTCGATCAGCCGCGTCGCCATGTCCCCTGCGGACTTGGTCACTAAAAAAGACAATGTGGCACGACTGCTGACGAACTGCAATGCAGGTTTGTCGGAATAGCGACGCAGTTGTAAACTACACTCTGGTTACCAATGCGGTAGCGGCTGTTGCCAGCTATAGGTAGCTCCGAGAAATTCTGTAATTGAGCTCTGTAATTGAGCGGGGTGCCGCCGAAAAGACATCTACATATCGCGCTGAAGTCGTTCTTCACTTGCTCACTCGAAGCAAAAGTCCGCGATCGAACTTTCCCGGAGTGCGCCCGGCCCTGCTGAACGCCACTCAAATGTCCAACTATTTTGACTCTGCGAGGATCGCATGTCCGGCCTGATAGGTGGTCCACGCCATTCCTGCCACGGGTAACCACTGAGCTATGGGCTAACCGCTCAGTCCAGCGCCCTTGAGGTCTCCCGTCACTCAATTCTGCACTTGCTACTTCCTCGCAAGTGTCATTGTGCTGGTCGCGTGGACTATCACTGCCATGATATTTACGATAGCGATAGTGGGAACGACCGAACCGAATGGCCCGAGATACGAGTGCTTCACTCGCGGGACCATTGCGATTGCCGAATACTGGTGCAGGCGCGTTTTGCTTGCAATGTGGCATGTGCTCCTGCGCCAGTATTTGACCAGCGTTTGAGCCTAGGCTCTGTGGTCGGGGCTTAATTCGCGTTGCACCGGGCTTGCAACGCCGTTCCGCCTATCCGTAGTGGTGAAAGTACCACCGCTGGGTTGTGCTGCTCCACCGGCACACGGAAATAGGGTGCCCTCCCTGTAGGTGAATATGTCGTCCTGCTTCACAGAACGGGAGGGATCCGGATCCATTGAAATAGTAAGTGTGCGTCGGCCCCGGGTGGGCGGATGCTGCCGGGGCGGTAAAGGCGAGCCCCCCTGCGGCAACGAGTGCGGTCACTGCGACTCGCGTGAAGGTTCTTGTCATTGTTGAATCCCCTTTTGCTGTCGTGATCCAGTTTGCCACTACGGCATTAGAACGCTAGCAAGCACTATTAAACTGCGTCAAGCTTTACGTGTAAATAGATGGTTGAGAACTGTGGAGATTGCATAGGGAGACGAATTCATGGGGGTTTGGGGTTCTGGACAGCTGTAGTGCTGACCTTGGGTTTTGATAGATGAGGGCTGAGGCGATTGGTAGTCTGCAGTTTCCGCACGTGCGGCTTTTCGATACCGAATGCGTGTCCGATATGTTCAGACTGTCTAACTCTACGCAGCCGCGATGGCTGCGTGGCTGTGGGGACGCTCGCCTTGTGGAGGGCTAAGTTCGGTACAATTGCAGCTTGCGCAGGGCTGACTATGAGTCCGTCGACCTCCACTGGGCAATGGGCGGCCTTGGCGCCGGTCTAGCCTGCCGCTTTCATCGAAATTCGGGCTGATGGGGTGCCGTTAACGGAGAAAGGGCTTCTGAACTGGAAGGTATTGGTTGCTGAGGTCAATAGTCATCCAGTTCGAGGACACCTAATCAGTTGGGGAGTGAGCCATACGGCAAACTCCTGGTGGTAGCCGACCGGCGGGTGAGCACTCGTGTTCCTGGACTTCGAGTCCTGCTGAAAGACCGTGCCCCCGCCGGTAGGCCGGGAGAGTTAATTGCTGCTGGGATGTCGTGCCTCGCGATAGACGATGAGCACTGCTTGATTAGGTCGCTGATAGTTCTCCTGCAGGCTGCGAAGGTGGTGATCGGTATCGAGGACGGGGGAACCGTTGAGACTGTTCGTAGGTGATGACTGGGCCGAGGGCCACCACGATGTGGAGGTGATGGACAGCACCGGCCGCCGTCTGTCGCGGGCCCGTTTGGCCGAGGGTGTAGCGGGGATAGCGAAGCTGCACACGATCATCGGGGATCTGGTCGGCGATGCTTCCGACGAGGTCGAGGTGTTGGTCGGGATCGAAACCGATCGGGGCCCGTGGGTCCGTGCTTTGGTCGCCGCGGGATACACCGTGCTGGCCGTAAACCCGTTGCAGGCGGCCCGGTTCCGTGACCGACTGGGCGTGTCGGGAGCCAAGAGCGACCCCGGCGACGCGCACGTGCTGGCGGACATGGTCCGCACCCAAGCGCATGAGCTGCGGCCCGTTGCCGGGGGCTCCGCGCGCGCTGAGGCCATCAAGGTCGGGCCTGTCACGATTTCTGTGTAAGTTCTAGATGACTTACGTCCGTTTTTACGCTATCAGAATTTCAGTCTTCCCGGGAAGGTTCTCGCCAGTGTGTTGAGGGCGATTTTCCAGCCGGGTGTCGCAGTGCCGGACGTGCCGCCACGCCAGCTAGAGATGTTTCGTAATCCCAGGTAGAACAGCTTCATCGCGGCATCATTGTCCGGGAAATGCCCCCGGTTCTTCGTTATTTTCCGGAGCTGGAAATTGATCGATTCGATCATATTTGTCGTGTACACGACTTTTCTCAGCTCGGCTGGATAGTCGAGGAATGGAATGAATTCCTCCCACGCCAGTTCCCACACATCCACGGCGCCTGGGTATTTATCACCGAATTGTTTCCGGAATTCTTTCAGCGCGAGCTCGGCGCCCTCGAGGTTCGGGGCGGTGTAGATCCGCCGCATCGCTGCGGCGACCCTCTTGCGGTCATCGTGAGAGACGAACCGTATCGCATTGCGCAGGACATGCACGACACATGTCTGAACCGTGGTATCGGGGAACACCGAGCGGATCGCGTCGGGCAGCCCGGTCAGGCCGTCGCAGCAGGCGATGAGGATGTCACGCACGCCGCGGTTGCGCAGATCGGTGACGACTTTCTGCCAGAAGCGCGCCGCCTCGCTATCCGCGATCCAGCAGCCCAGGGCATGCTTGAACCCATCGGTGTCCACACCGATGGCCAGGTACGCCACCTTGGTGGACACGATGCCGTTGTCGCGGACTTTGATGCGGATCCCGTCGACGTACAGGATCGGGTACACCTCATCGAGCGGGCGGGACTGCCACTGCCGGATCTCGTCCTCGACCACGTCGGTGACCTTCGAGATCAGCTCCCGGGATGCGGAGACACCGTACACCTCCTTCAGGTGCGCCTCGATATCACGGGTGGTCATACCGCGCGAGTACAGCGACAGGATCATCTCCTCGATGCTGCCCGTCCGCCGCTTGCGTTTCGGCACGATCCTCGGCTCGAAACTGCCCTGACGGTCACGCGGCACCGAAATCTCAACGGGCCCATTATGTGTGGAAACAGTTTTCGTGTTTTTCCCATTCCGGGAATTACCCGTGCCGCGCCCGGCCGGGTCACCAGTCTCGTAACCAAGATGCTCAGTCATTTCCACATCCAGAACCCGCTCCAGCACCGCCCTGGTCATGTGATTCAGCAGGCCATCCACACCATCAAGCGGCGTCCCGGAAGATTTCGCCTCCTGAATAAGAGAATCAATCTTCTCCTCCGGCAAAACCTGCGCCAGCAGCCGCGCGGCACCCCCATCGCCCGCCAGCACCGGGGGCACCACCTTCTCACCAGCCGATATCTTCTCTGCCACAAGGTGTCCTTCCTGACCGGTCCTCACACCAGCCGATCTTGACCCACCCAGGACTTACACACTTGTCATGACACGCCCTCAAGGTCGTGGCCCGCACTCACAAGATGATGATCTGGGAACGGACTCGCCACACCCAGCGACTGCTGCGCGCGCTGGTCGACTATTTCCCCGCCGCGCTCGTCGCGTTCGACGACCTCGAGGCGAGTGACACTCTGGAGCTGCTGGCCAAAGCACCCACCCCGGCCCAGGCCGCGCGGCTGACGATCGCTCAGATCAGCGCGGCCTTGAAATGTGCGCGCCGCAGGAACATCGATCCTCTCGATCGCCGCACGCATCGCCCGTCACGCCCCAGCACACGGCTGAAACTCAGCAGGCACGCGCCCTGGGCCACCCAGCTAACGACCGCACTGACCCGGCTCCAGCCAGGATAACAAGCCCAACCCCACCTCAACGAGACACGAAAGGACCGAACCCGGGCCTGCGGAAACCGGCAGAGCGACTGCCCCGGCCGTCACGCATATCCGATAACCGGGCACCCCACACCAATCCAACAAGATCAGGCCGACCCGTCAACCAGACGAAAGATCGAGGCTAAGGCAGCCGGAAGGGCATGCTGACCAAGGAGCGCAATCGACAGACCGGCGCACGCCGCTTGCTTGTATCGACTGAATTGGGGCGGGACACGGGTTGTTGGCGATTTTTAGTGACCCCGATATCACCGCGTAACGTACCAGCTTTCGAAGTGCAATGCGCCACCGCCTTCGAATGCCTGTCTCGTTCCGCCTGTCGAGCAACTTTCGATCGTATTCGACAGCATCCTGCGCCCTACGTCCTACATCTTAGGAAGGATGCCGAACCTGACCGATTTGATACCCTCCCGAGATTCGGCTCCAGCACCAGTCTGGAGTCTGGTGTGCGGTCCAGTATCTCGGGACTCGAGCCTCCTTAGCATCGGGTCTGAGCGGGTCCCCAGCGCCCGATCGTTCGCGGTGGCGAGCCAATTCGAATGATGGATGAGGTGAAATCATCAGGCAAGCGGGCGGTCGGAGGCTTCACCCTCGCGCTAATCGCGCCAACCTTTTTGGGGGCCGTCACCAATGCAGGGACTCCCCGCTCAAACGGCTGCGCGCCTCCGCAGCCCGTGCAGCCAGCAGCCGAGGACGAGAGTCCGAGCCGCGCCACCCCCAGCCGCCATTGCGGTGCTGGCGGCGCGAGTTCCGACGTCTGAAAACCCGGAACAGGAGTGACGCTGCCCAGCTGAGGAGCCGTTGCGCTTCGCGCGCGGGCTCAGCCGCGGGTCGGCTGATCCGGGCGGTCGACATCGACGTCCCGTCGGCATTGCAGCTCACACTACGGGCACGGGCGATCAAAAGGCGCACCTGGGTGGTTGTGCCGATCGTCGCAGCGAAGCGCGCAGCGCATCTCGATGGCGCAAAACACGACGCGACTGGCGTCACCGTCAACATCGAAAAGCGCCCAGGTGCGCCGGGACCTGACGGTCATCGACGCCGAGTGGGCCAGGTTTACATGCTTGCAGTCCCGACCGGGCATAGGCGGATCTGGTCGGCGATACCGTACGCATGGGCCGATCGGCCTCGCGACTCGACGACCAGCGTATTCTCGCGCTATCCGTGCTCTTGTCACTCGGCGCGTTGAACGCGATCAAGCGCTGCTTCGAACTATGGTCTGACCGTGAAAAATTTTGGGTGTCCGGGTGGATTTTCTGGGAGCGGGTACTATGGGTGAGCGGAAGCGGCTGCTCGGCCAGCTACTTTTTGCACCGGCGGAATATACGAAGGATGTTCGGGTGGTGAATCATAGGGGGCCACTGACAGCGGTAGCGGTATTGACGCTTGCGGTTGGTGGGTGCGGGACTGATGACAGCCGTGAACCGAGGAGCATCGAATCGACTGGTGCGGTCGGCCAGGAGTCAGGCTGTGATACGCCCCAGGGGGCCGCTCCTACAGCTGAGGACCTCACCGCGATGATCGGAGACATCGTGGACGTGGGCTTGATGGCTGAGGAAAAGGACACTCTGGTCGAAGGTGAGGGAGGCGACGACCCAGAGCTTTGGACTCGCCTCGCGGAGGCTTCAGCCGCCAACCCGGATATACGATACGAGGTTTCGGCTGCGGACAACGCTGTCAAACAGCTGGATGAATGCACCCTCACGGCGGAATTCAGTCTGTATCTTTCCTCAGATCAAGCTCCGGGGAGCGGGTTGCTCACGTTCGTCGCCGAGGATGGTGTTTGGAAGCTTTCGCGCGAGGACGCATGTGGCATAGCGACATCATTCGGTATCGAAGCAGCGCTGTGCCCATAGGTGGGCAGTCATAGTGGCCGGGATGAGCAGTCCTAGTCAATGCAAAGGCAAAGGTACCCGCTGGGAGTGGGGCAACCAGCAGGTTGTCACCTGACGGCAGTGGTGCTCTCAGTCAACGCGTCCTTCGACCTGGAAGGGCGGGCATTTATACTGTCAGTATGGGTGAACGCCCGCCCGCACCTGTGTCTCTCCTCGCTGCTTCCCCATGCAGAGCCGCCCAAATTTTGTTGGCCGCGCACCGTAAGAGAGGAACCGACTAACTGGCGACCGGGTGTATTTCTTCGTGATCGTAGTGTTTGACCCCGTTCGCCCAGGGCATAGCAAAGTTGTGCGGAAGGTAGGAGCGAGCGGGGCCCATAGATAGGGGATGTCCCACTTGCCAACGGCGGCTGAATTCTGATCCTTTTTCGGCACGCGGGTTCTAGGGCGAATTCGAGTTGGCGTCGCGACACTTGATCATGTCGAGACTAGCTCTGCGGTGAAGGTCCGCAGATCGCTGCCCTTAGGGAAGTACGGGCGGAGCAATGGCCTGGCTCCGGTGACCCGCGCATCCGGGCGCACCCGGCAAGTCCGCTTCCGTTACGCCGCAAACCGGCGAATGCGGCACGCCATCGATTGGTGGATGTTCGTCGCCACCCGCGAGGACGACTGGTCCGGCGGAATCTACACACAAGCCCGCGCCGTCGGCCAAGGCCACCACCGCGCGCTCCGCGGCCTCGGCGCACGCTGGACCCGCATCCTGTGGCGCTGCTGGTACGACCACAGCACCTACAACCGGACCATTCACCACACCCACCGCAGCCTAGGAATATCATCTCTTCTGACCTGCAGGCCACCAGACCACCGGCCTGCAGTGCACCGCCACGCCCTCATCCCGACCGCCGATTTTGCGGCGAGGTTGACAGCGGGAGTCTGCATAATCCACCTTTTCTGCAGCTACACCTTCTTCAAGCGATGCCCGCACCGCATGGCCTGCGCCCGCTGCGACTTCTACATTCCCATAGAGTCCAGCAAAAGCCGACTCCTGCAGGCGAAATCGAACCTTCAGCGGATGCTCGTCAGCATCCCGCTCACCCACGATGAACAGGCAGCTGTCGAAGACGGTCAAGCCGCCCTCGAGCAGCTACTGCAACGCCTCGCCGACGTTCCGACCCCGGCCAGAACAACACGCCAACTGACCGCCACCCCGTTGCCGATCGTCACTGTCAACCATGGCCGACCAGCACAAACTTGACAATTCTGAGTCCACAGAACGACCGAGCAGGCCGCGTTGAAGTGTCTCTATCTTGTGACCCGTTCCCTGGACCCAACCGGAAGTTGGAAGGCACGCTGGGCAGTGAGGTGGAAGCCAGCGCTGAACGCGTTCGCGATCGCATTCGAAGGCCGCATCAACCCGAGCGGAAACTAACAACGCCAAGACCAGATCCACCCTTTATCGGACACTCCTGTCGTGCCGGCTGGGGGTCAGCATTCGCCTGCCGTCGACATTACTATGGGGTTGTCAAGCGGCAGCTTTGGTTGATCGGCGTTCGTAGAAGGTGCAGTGTTTGAGCATAGAGTGCAAGCTTCGACGCGGCGTCCAGGCAGATGAGGGCAGCATCGTGCTTCTCCCCGGCGGCACGCTTACGCTCCTGGTAGGCTTGGCTGGTTGGAGTCGGACAGTGCGGCGAATATGGCGGCGCAGCGCGTGCGGCATCGACCTGTCGACCTCGGTAATGATGTAGGCGTCGCGGGCGTCGGTCTTGGCGTTGCCGGGTGCAAGTCCGTGATTTGTCGCATCGCCAGGCCCGGTAGATAGGCGACATCCACGTCGGCGTCATGAGCGACCGCGACAGTCGCGCCCATTCGAGGGCGGTGTGGTCGACCACGACCAGCACTGGACCGCGCTTGGCAAGTTCGTCGTACAGGTGCCTCAGCGCGGCCTCGTCCTGAGGCAGCGCCTTGTCGTAGACCTGCTCACCTGCTGGGTCCAGTCCGTGGCGGGGTGCTCGACCTTACCGACGTCAAGACCGAGAAACTCCAGGTACTCGGTACTGCTTATCGATGCGCCCTTGTTCGTACGGCTCGTCGACGAGTCTGACGAAGGATGCCGACAGGCACGTTACGAAGCGACCAACGCAAAGACGCCCTGTCCTTATCAGCGGTCTATCCCGCCACCAGCACCGGCAACACCACGGATCATGCGTACGACTGCGGCAAGGGAGCCATACCGGTTCTGGCGACCAGGACCCCTTGAGTTGGGGTCCCGAAAGGTAACGGCGGCTGACCGCGTAATGGCTTCCCTCCACAGCGAGTGACGGAACTGCATGGTTAGTACCCGCGGTCTTGCCGGTGCACGGGTGTTAGTGAGGTTCCGCGTTTCAGATGGGCAACGGAATGCTCAGACGTGGATGGCGGCAGGGAGGCAATCTGGTCCCTTCCTAGCTCGGCGGCGGACAGGGCCCCACTTCTTTCGGAAACGGTAGCCGTCGCCAGTCGGTCAGAGGCTTCGGCGACAACCCAGAAGCTGCGGAATTGTCCCATTGCATCGAGCGCGATCGACGGGACAGGGCAGATGATGAGAAATTGCCACGAAACTTCACAGCAGCGAGCGTAATGCACACGCTGAGAGCAGCCCCGCTTACGTGCCTGCTGGTGCGCGTCACAGCGTCCACCCGTGAGAAGGACTCGTGGGATAAGGGATGATGTCTGTGTGAGTCACGACGAGACCCAACCTGAAATCGCACATCCGAAACGTTTGCGCCTCCTGTTTTCCGTGGCAGTGGTGGTGCTCGCCCTTGACCTTGTCACTAAGTCTGTGGCGGTTGCCCTCCTGGAGGGAAGGGAACCGGTGCGGCTCCTCGGAGGCGCGGTCTACCTCGTGCTATACCGCAACCCAGGTGCGGCGTTTTCGATGGCAACAGGGATGACGTGGCTGTTGACGATTGTTGCCATCACCGTCGTCGTCGTCATCATCAGGCTGAGCCGTAATCTCCGCTCGTTGCCGTGGGCGCTTGGACTTGGCTTTGTTCTCGGCGGTGCGTTAGGCAACCTCGTCGACCGGATGTTCCGGGCACCAGGCCCGATGCAAGGCCACGTGGTCGATTTCGTGTCCCTGCTGGCGCCAGACGGGAGCGTGTGGCCGGTATTCAACGTCGCCGATCCCGCGATCGTCGGTGGCGCCATCTTTCTCGTCGCACTGACATTTCTCGGATTCGACCCAGATGGGCAGCGTCATTCGAAGAAGGAGCAAGTCGACGAAGAGGGCAAGCGATGATGACACCGCAGTCTTTTACGGCCCGATCGATGCCGGTCCCGGATGGGCTCGAAGGGATGCGGGTCGATGCGGGACTCTCGCGGCTGCTCGGATTGTCGCGGACCGTAGTTGCGACACTCACGGACAACGGTTCCGTCCTCGTCGACGGCGCGGTCGCAGGGAAGTCAGATCGTCTGCATGCGGGAGCGTGGCTCGAGGTGGAACTCCCCGAGCCGAAGCGGGCACCTGAGAACCGGCCTGAGCCCGTCGAGGGGATGACGATCCTTTTCGCCGACAGCGACATTGTTGCGGTCGATAAGCCCGCTGGGGTCGCCGCGCACGCCAGTGTCGGCTGGACAGGACCGACAGTGCTCGGCGGTCTCGCCGCAGCAGGCTACCGGATTTCCACGTCCGGCCCGCCAGAGCGCCAGGGCATTGTTCACCGGCTCGATGTCGGGACCTCGGGAGTCATGCTCGTCGCAGTATCCGAACGTGCGTACAGCATCATGAAGCGCGCATTCAAGTACCGCAACGTCAAAAAGCAGTACCACACGCTGGTGCAAGGCCATCCTGATCCCAGTAGCGGCACGATCGAGGCTCCGATCGCGCGGCACGGCAGCAATGACTGGAAGTTCGCGGTCCGGGCCGACGGCAAACACAGCGTCACCCATTACGACACGATCGAAGCTTTCCAGGCGGCAAGTCTTCTCAGCGTTGACCTCGAGACCGGCCGGACCCATCAGATCCGCGTTCATTTCTCTGCTCTCAAGCACCCGTGTTGCGGCGATCTGACGTACGGTGCCGACCCCCGCCTCGCTGAGCGTCTGGGACTGCAACGTCAGTGGCTGCACGCCTGCTCGCTAGGGTTTGCGCATCCTGCGGATGGCCGCTGGGTCGAGATCACCAGTGAATATCCAGCAGATCTGCAACACGCACTCGACGTCCTCAATGCGCACTAACGGAATAGCCGCGGATGGCTGAGTGGAACAACGCGCGCCGGTGGCGCATCGCCTCCGTTGTCGTCTTCGTGGGATTTCTGGTCGTCGTGGTCATCGTTGGATACCTCACACCTCCCAGGACCAGCGACTCGATCCGAACAGACCGGCTTGGTCCCGTCAGCGGGGAGTCGGCTGAGGACTATGCGGCGCGAGCAGCTGCTGCGCTCTCCGAAGCACCCGAAGAGCCAACCTGGGCGCTCCTGACGTTCGATCCGCCCGCACGTTTGGCGGAGGTGATCGACGTGACCGGTGATACGCGAATCTCTCGCGTGGTGGTCGACGGTAGCGCTGGGGCACGGCCTGACGACGACAAGTACCGAATATTGCCTGACATGCCGATCGACCTGCCGGCCCCAGTGCCTGGGGTCAATAACTCCTACGACGCGCTCGAAACCGCGGTTTCGAGCGCGCTGTCCCGGCTCCGGACATTCCGTGGCGCGTTCGAGGATGGCACACCGCCCGACTGCTCGTGTGTGGTGGGCGTGGTGGTGCGCGCCGATGGTGAGACGCTGCGACGCATCAGCGAGCACAAAGGTGTGTACACGGCGGAACCGCTTCCAGATGATGCCGTCTGGGGCCGATTCGCTGTGCGGGCACGTTGATGAAACTCTCCCGCGTTGTCCCTGCAGAGGGAGTTGCCTTCGGGGCGGGAGCGTATGCCTGCTGGGGCTTGTTTCCAGCGTTCTTCGGCCTGCTGGCGGTGTCAGCGCCGCTGGAGATTCTCGCTCACCGCGTTGTCTGGACGGCGGTACTGATGGTGGGCGTTGTTCTCGTGATCGGCCGGATCAGACCATTTTTGTCTATGGGTGGGCGGGCGTGGTTGCTTGTTGCCGCAGCATCGGTGTTCATCACGACAAACTGGGGTGTATACATCTTCGGCGTTGTCAGCGGCCGGGTAGTCGAGACAGCACTCGGATATTTCATCAACCCACTGGTAAGCGTCATGCTGGGTGTCGTCTTCTTCCGTGAGCGCCTGAATCGCACGCAAATTGCGGCGGTCCTCATCGCGATTACAGCAGTAGTTGTCTTGACTCTCGATTATGGACGCCCACCCATCATTGCCCTCTGCCTTGCATTCTCGTTCGCGATGTACGGCGTGGTGAAGAAGGTGATGCCACTAGACCCCAGACTCAGCGTCGCCGGGGAGGCGCTCTTTGCGGCACCATTCGCGATTACATTTCTGGTCGTTCTGGGCGTCAGCGGCGCCGCGACATTCGTGAGTGAGGGGCCGGGGCATACCGCGCTGCTGATCGCAGCTGGCCCGGTGACGGCATTGCCGCTGCTTCTCTTCGCCGCCGCGGCGCAACGGGTCCCGCTCGTGACAATGGGGATCTTGCAGTATTTGACACCGGCCTTGCAGATGGCATGGGGGGTGCTCGTTCTGCACGAGGACATGCCGGCCTCGCGGTGGCTGGGCTTCACGCTCATCTGGTGTGCCCTCGCGGTGTTCACCACGGATTCTGTGCGTCGCACCCGGCGCAGGATGCGATCGCCCGTGGTGGTGGATCCACCTCGCTGACGTCTATCGCGGTCGATTCAGCGCGAGGACCGACAGCAATTCGTAGGCCACATGAGCGGCGGCGATACCGGTAATCTCCGCATGGTCGTACGCCGGCGCGACTTCGACGATGTCGGCGCCGATGATGTTCATATCCGTCAGCCCGCGAAGGGTGTGCAGCAACTCGCGGGACGTCAGTCCGCCGGCCTCGGGCGTGCCCGTCCCGGGCGCGTAGGCAGGATCGAGCACATCGATGTCGATCGAGACATAGACCGGACCATCTGAGCTGGTTCCGAGTCTGCGGCGCATGCGGTCGATGATGCTTGACACGCCGTCAGTCTGGTAGTCGTCCGATCGCACGATCTGGAACCCGAGGACGTCGTCGTCCTCGAGGTCCTTCTTGCTGTACAGGGGACCTCGGATACCGATGTGCTGCGAACGCTCCATATCGATCAGCCCTTCCTCGCTAGCCCGCCGGAAGGGTGTGCCGTGGGTGTAGTGGGCGCCGAAGTACGTATCCCAGGTGTCGAGGTGCGCGTCGAAGTGGAGGACCGCGATCTTCCCGTGGTCACGGTGCAGAGCGCGAAGGAGTGGCAATGCGATTGTGTGATCACCGCCGAGGGTCAGCACTTTTGAGCCGTCGCGGCGCAAATCAGTGACTGCTGACTGAATGGCCGCGAGGGCGTCGCTGATGTCGAACGGGTTCACCCCGATATCACCGAAATCAGCTACTTGCTGCGCCGCGAAAGGCTGCACGTCCAAGCCAGGGTGGTAGGGCCGTAGCAGCTTCGACGCTGCCCGGATGTGGTTCGGCCCGAACCGCGCACCGGGCCGGTAACTCACACCGGAATCGAAGGGGACACCGAGAATTGTCACGTCCGCGCGCGAGACTTCATCGAGTCGCGGGAGGCGGGCAAAGGTGGTCGGTTCCGCGAAGCGGGGTTTACGGGTCGCGTCCACCTGACCGACGTTTCCGTCCTCGCGAGTGCGCGGAACTTCGTCTGCGGGGTTCATAATTCATCTCCGTGGTCCGGTGGGAGTCAACCTAGCTTCTGGATACACCACGGCGGAACATCGGGGTGCTCAATGGGAGGGTGACACAGTGGGAGGATGACACAGTGAGTGCTGTAGTCGCTGCCCTTTACCAAGGGCCCGAGCGAGCCACGTCGGTTGCGGAGAATCTTCGTGCTATTGACCTGTCCGCGAGGGAAGCGGCGCGTGAGGGTGCCGCGATTCTCATCTGCCCGGAGATGTCCGCGACGGGGTACAACCTTGGCCCCCTTGTCGCTCAGCGTGCGGAACCGTCCCATGGCCCGATCGCTGGCGAAATAGGCGAGACGGCCCAGCGGTACTCCATTGCGATCGCCTACGGTTACCCGGAACTAGCCGCGGGCGCCATCTACAACAGCGTGCAGGTCGTAAGTGCGTCGGGAACTCCGCTTGCCCACTACCGCAAGACCCACCTGTTCGGCGCTCTTGACCGAGATCACTTCCTGCCCGGAATGGAACTCGTCGTCCAATTTGATCTTTCCGGTATACGCTGCGGGCTGCTGACGTGCTACGACGTGGAGTTCCCGGAAACTGTCCGCGCGCACGCCGACGCGGGCACGCAATGGCTGATCGTGCCCACTGGTTTGATGCGGCCGTTTGAGCGGGTGGCGCAAACCCTTGTGCCCGCGCGTGCGTACGAGAGCCAGATGTTCATCACCTACGTCAACCGGTGCGGAACCGAAGCAGAAGTCGAATACTGCGGCCTGAGCTGTGCGGTGGCGCCAGACGGTACCGAATTGGCCCGTGCCGGAGCTGCGGAACAGTTGATCGTGACCGAAATCGATCTCGCGGTGCTGGAGGCGTCGCGTGTCGTCAACACGTACCTGCAAGACCGCCGTCGCGATCTTTATTGATGTCTACGACAGCGTACGGCCGATACAAAAATTGTCAGTGGGAGCGCCTAGCATGAGTGGGCCACGTCGGTAGCTACGCTGGGTGCGCGGGATCGCTGGACTGCGGGGAGAGGTACTTGTGACTGATACGGGGTCGTTCGTCCATCTGCACAACCACACTGAGTACTCCATGCTCGATGGTGCGGCGAAGGTAAAACCGCTCTTTGCCGAAGCCCAGCGCCTCGGCATGACTGCGGTTGGCATGACGGACCACGGCAACATGTTCGGTGCGAGCGACTTTTACAACGCTGCGGTGAAAGCGGACATCAAGCCGATCATCGGGATCGAGGCGTACGTAGCTCCTGAGTCGCGGTTCAACCTGAAGCGTGTCCGGTGGGGCGACCCGTCGCAGAAGTCCGACGATGTTTCGGGTAGCGGTGCCTACACGCATATGACGATGGTTGCCGCCAACGCAACTGGCTTACGGAACCTCTTCAAACTCTCCTCCCTCGCCTCGATCGAAGGTCAGTTGGGCAAATGGCCGCGAATGGATGCGGAACTGATCGCGGAGCATTCCGAGGGGATTATCGCCACGACCGGTTGTCCCTCCGGTGAGCTGCAGACCAGGCTGCGTCTCGGACATGAACGCGAGGCTCTCGAGGCGGCGGCGAAGTGGCAGGAAATCTTCGGACCTGAGAACTTCTTTCTCGAGTTGATGGACCATGGAATCTCGATCGAACGCCGCGTGCGTGAGGGACTTCTGGAGGTGGGCCGGAAGCTCGGCATTCCGCCCATCGTGACTAACGACTGCCACTACGTGACTGTCGATCAGGCGCGCAGCCATGAGGCGCTGCTCTGCGTCCAGACTGGGAAAACACTAAGTGACCCGACCCGCTTTAAGTTCGACGGCGACGGGTACTACCTGAAGTCGGCTGCTGAGATGCGAGCGGCGTGGGACGAAGAGGTGCCCGGCGCGTGCGACAACACCCTGCTGATCGCGGAGCGTGTCGAGTCATACAAGGAGGTGTGGACGCACCGCGACAGGATGCCGGTGTTCCCCGTGCCAGACGGTGAGACGCAGGCAACGTTCCTGTACAAGCAGGTCCACGAGGGTTTGGAGCGGCGTTTCCCAGGCGCGGTTCCGCCCGAGTACACGAAGCGCGCTGACTACGAGCTCGATGTCATCAACCAAATGGGCTTCCCGGCCTACTTCCTCGTGGTCGGTGACCTCGTGCGGCATGCGGGAGAGGTGGGAATCCGGGTCGGCCCGGGCCGAGGCTCCGCAGCGGGTTCACTGGTGGCTTTCGCGCTCGGCATCACCAACATCGATCCGATCCCGCATGGGCTGCTCTTCGAACGGTTCCTCAACCCCGAGCGCGTGTCGATGCCTGATATCGATATTGACTTCGACGACCGCCGTCGCGGTGAGATGGTGCGGTACGCCACAGACCGCTGGGGGAGTGACCGTGTAGCCCAGGTGATTACGTTCGGAACGATTAAGACCAAAGCGGCGATCAAAGACTCGGCGCGTGTGCTCTTCGGCCAGCCGGGATTTGCGATCGCCGACCGGATCAGTAAGGCGCTTCCGCCGCCGATCATGGCCAAAGACATTCCGCTTCACGGGATCATGAATCCTGAGCACGAGAGGTACAAAGAAGCCACCGAAGTACGGTCGCTGATCGAAACTGATCCCGACGTCCGCAAGATCTATGAAACCGCGATTGGCTTAGAGGGGCTGATCCGCAACGCGGGTGTGCACGCCTGCGCGGTAATCATGTCGTCCGAACCCCTCATGGAAGCTATTCCCCTGTGGAAGCGCCAGCAGGATGGCGCCATCATCACCGGATGGGACTACCCGTCTTGTGAGGACATCGGCCTCCTCAAGATGGACTTCCTCGGTCTTCGGAACCTCACGGTCATCGGTGACGCGATCGAAAACCTCAAGTCGAACCGCGGGATCGACATAGACCTCGACACCCTCACGCTCGATGACCCGAAAGCGTATGAACTGCTAGCGCGTGGTGACACGCTAGGCGTGTTCCAGCTCGACGGCTCTGCGATGCGCGACCTGCTGCGCCGGATGCAGCCGACCGGATTCGAGGACATCGTCGCCGTGCTTGCGCTGTACCGGCCCGGCCCGATGGGCATGAACGCCCACAATGACTACGCGGACAGAAAGAACGGGCGCCAAGAAGTACGCCCAATCCACCCCGAACTCGAGGAGCCGCTGAAGGAGATCCTCTCGGAGACGTACGGCCTGATCGTCTATCAAGAGCAGATCATGCAGATCGCTCAGAAGGTGGCTGGTTACTCGCTCGGACGCGCAGACATTCTGCGCCGCGCAATGGGCAAGAAGAAGGCTGAAGTCCTCGCTGCTGAGTTCGATGGCTTCCAAGAAGGTATGCGCGCCAACGGCTTCGGTGACAAAGCGATCACCGCGCTGTGGGACACCATCCTCCCGTTCGCTGGCTACGCGTTCAACAAATCACACGCAGCTGGATACGGGCTGGTCTCGTACTGGACTGCCTACCTAAAGGCGAACTATCCAGCGGAGTACATGGCGGGACTCCTGACGTCGGTTGGCGACGACAAGGACAAGGCAGCCATCTATCTTGCGGACTGCCGCAAAATCGGGGTCACGGTGCTGCCTCCGGACGTAAACGAGTCGGAGCAGAATTTCACCTCGGTGGGTGACGACATACGCTTCGGGCTTGGCGCCGTCCGCAATGTCGGCTCGAACGTTGTCTCCTCGATTATTAAGGGCCGCAATGAAAAGGGAAGCTTCACCTCGTTCTCCGACTACCTCGGAAAGGTCGATGCCGCTGCATGTGGCAAGAAAGCCATCGAGTCCCTCATCAAAGCTGGGGCGTTCGACTCGCTCGATCACCCGCGCAAAGGCCTAGTCCTCATCCATTCAGATGCCGTCGACGCGGTGATGAATACCAAGAAGGCTGAGGCGATCGGGCAGTTCGACCTCTTCGGCGGAGGTGGGGCCGACGATGAAATCGCGAGCGTTTTCGAAGTAAAGGTTCCCGAAGAAGAATGGGATACGAAGCACCGCTTGGCGCTCGAGCGGGAAATGCTCGGTCTCTACGTTTCAGGCCACCCGCTCAACGGCATCGAACACCTCATTGCTGCGCAGACCGACACACAGATCACGGCGATCCTCGAAGGCATCGTCAAAGACGGGGCACAAGTAACCGTTGGCGGGATTTTCGCCTCCGTGACGCGGCGCGTGAACAAGAACGGTCAGCCCTGGGCGGCGGCACAGCTTGAAGACCTAGAGGCGGGCATCGAGGTGATGTTCTTCCCCCAGGCATATTCCGTGTACGGGATGGAAGTAACCGAAGACACGATCGTGCTGATCAGGGGCCGCCTCAAAGTCCAGGATGATCGCATCTCCATCATCGCCAACGATCTTGTGGTGCCGGACCTCTCGGACATCGGTGTCGCGCAGCCCGTCGCGCTGAGCATGCACACCCGCATGTGCACACCCGACAAGGTGGGTGCACTCAAGCAAGTGCTGACGCGTCACCCCGGACAGGCGGACGTCCACGTCAGACTGATAACTGGCGACAGGACAACGACACTCAAACTTGATGACGGATATCGGGTAACTCCGTCGTCCGCACTCATGGGTGATCTCAAGGCGTTACTCGGCCCCGGTTGCTTAGGCTGAAACGACGCGACACACAACGGCTCAGGGGAGTGATGATTGTGAGGATCCGGAAAGCCGCAGCGCTCGGAGTTGGCGCAGTGTTGATGCTGGCAACCGCATGCGGCACCACAGAGCCCAGTGACCCCGAGCCTGAAACCACCACAGCTGCGGCGCCTGCGATGGAAGAACCCGTTGACGAGTTCATTGCCGGGCTCTACGAGTTCTCCGAAAGTTTCGCCCGCTCGATCGCACAGGACGACGAGGACCGCGAGAACACCGTGTACTCACCGGTGAGCATCGCGTACGCCTTCGCGATGCTGCGGGCCGGGGCGGAGGGTGAGACCGCGGCGCAGTTGGATGCGGTGTTCGGGTTCCCTGCCGAAGGGCTGAATGAAGCTGTTCGCGCCCTCGCCGATGAAGCTGTGACCGTCGATGACGTTCCGCCTCGAACCGAATCCGGAGAAACACGCGGCCCCGACGATGAGCCCGCGGAACCGATCGTCGCCCTCGCAAACGGTCTGTTCGTGCAGGAGGGAATGACTCTCGAATCGGACTTCACCACAACACTGAGCGAATATTTTGATGCGGAACCCGAAAACGTCGATTTCACGAGCCCAGAAGCCGTAGCAACCATTGACTCGTGGGTCGAGGAGAACACCGCCGGAAGGATCGACCGGCTTTTCGATGAACTGGACCCGGAAACAATCGCCGTGCTAGCGAACGCGATCTACATGAAAGCGGAATGGGAGAACCAGTTCAGCGAAAGCTCCACCGAAGACGACGACTTCACAAAAGCGGACGGTTCAGTGGTGACGGTCCCCATGATGAACAAGCAGTCCACTACCGTCCGGCACGCAACGGGAGAAGGCTGGGAGGCGATCGAACTCCCCTATGCGGGCGGCGAACTGTCGATGTGGATCCTGATATCGGACACTGACGATCTGACTGCGCCCCAATTGACGGCTTCGACGTTAGAAACACTCGCTGACGGCGGCACTTCCGTATCCGCAGATATCGCGCTGCCGCGCTGGGACTTCGGCGGCACCGTGCAACTGCTGGAACAGTTGCGAGGCATAGGACTGACAAATCTGTCGGAACTCGACGGGATTACCCCAGATTTCATGGTGAGCGACGCAATCCACAGGGCGACGATCACGGTAGACGAGCAGGGAACCGAAGCTGCGGCTGTCACTGGTGTCGCGGGCGTCACCAGTCTGCCGCCCGAAGCGCAGGTGGAGTTCCGTGCAGACAGGCCCTACACCTTCGCCATCATGCACACGCCCACAGGGGCACCGCTGTTCCTGGGCGGTGTTGAAGACCCGAGCCAGTAACGCCAGTTTCGACGAATCATCGAGACAGCGCCGCGATCGTGGTGTTGACTTAACCTATGCCTCTCACTGGTGAATACGAGCCCAGTCCCAGCGACTTCGTGCGCGAGCAAGTGGAAACATTTGAACGCACCAATGGCCGCGAAGGAAACACGATGGGGGGCAAGCCCATCATCGTGGTGACAACGCTCGGAGCAAAATCAGGCAAACTGCGGAAAACCCCGCTGATGCGGGTCGAACATGACGGCAAGTATGCGGTGGTGGCCTCTATGGGCGGCGCGCCCACGCATCCAGTCTGGTACCACAACATGCGTGCGAATCCACTGGTCGAAGTTCAGGATGGCGCTGACAAGAAAGACTTCGTCGCCCACGAAGTGTCGGGTGAAGAGCGCGAGACGTGGTGGGAACGGGCCACCGATGTCTGGCCCGACTACAACGACTACCAAACGAAAACCTCAAGGCAGATTCCTGTACTGGTGCTCAGTCCCGCCGAGTGACTGCGAGCTAGGAGTCAGCCAGCATTCGTGCCGAATCGCAACACTCGGTAAGTATGTAAATGGGCCAGATTGATGGCAGCATAGGTCGAGTGTCTACTGTTCCCCGTGCTCAAGCCCTGACAACCGCTGAGCTGCTGACCGCATCCGACATCGATGAGGCAGCGGAGCGAATCAGCGGCATTGTGGCTGTCACGCCGCTCGAACGGTGCGACCGCCTTTCGCAGGTGACCGGTGCGAACATTTTCCTGAAGCGCGAGGACCAGCAGCGAGTGCGCTCATACAAGCTGCGGGGTGCCTACAACCTCATGGTGCAGTTGACCGAACCTGAGCGGACAGCTGGTGTCGTTTGCGCAAGCGCCGGAAATCACGCCCAAGGTGTGGCCTTCGCATGCCGTGCGCTGGGAATCAGAGGCCGAATCTACTTGCCATCGAACACGCCGCGCCAGAAGCGTGATCGTATCCGGGCGCACGGCGGCCCCTACGTCGACCTCAAGGTCACGGGACCGACCTACGACGAGGCTGCTGCGGCAGCGTTGCGTGACTGCGCTGAATCAGGCGCGACATTGGTTCCACCCTTCGACGATCCGCGGACTGTGGCCGGCCAGGGCACCGTGGCAAGGGAAATCCTGGAACAGCTTGAAGGGCTCGTCGACGTTGTGGTCGTGCCAGTTGGCGGGGGCGGTCTCATCGCTGGCATGACCGCCTACCTGCACGAGCGGTCGCCGTCGACCACGATCGTGGGAGCAGAGCCAACAGGAGCCGCGTCGATGATTGGTGCGCTCGCGGCCCGCGGGCCGGTCACTCTTCGAGAGATCGACGCTTTCGTTGATGGCGCGGCAGTGCGCCGCGCCGGCGACTTCCCCTACGCGGTACTTTCGGCGGCTGGTGCGTCAGCGGTCACTCATGCGTCACTGCCGCTCGTGGCGTCCGTTCCGGCGCCCAGTCACCCAGGCGACATCTCGATCCTGAAGGTCGATGAAGGTGCTGTGTGCACCGAGATGCTCGACTTGTATCAGAACGAAGGCGTCATCGCGGAGCCTGCAGGTGCACTGGCGGTCGCTGCGCTGAAACAAATGAAGTTTGAAGCGCATCAGAATGTGGTGTGCCTCGTTTCCGGCGGCAACAACGATGTGTCGCGCTACGGCGAAATCATCGAACGGTCGCTCGTCCACATGGGTTTGAAGCACTACTTCCTGGTGAACTTCCCACAGGAGCCGGGCGCGTTGCGGCGTTTCCTGGATAACGTCCTCGGACCGGATGATGACATCACGCTGTTCGAATACGTCAAACGCAACAACCGTGAGACCGGAGGTGCGCTCGTCGGCATCGAGCTCGGCGCTGCTTCTGGCCTCAGCCCCCTGATGGAGCGTATCCGGGAGTCGGGCATGGAAGTGGAGCACCTCGAGCCTGGAACGCCGGCCTTCCGCTACTTGATTTAGTTCCCGGAGCCGGGTTGCGTGAGGCGCTCGATAACCTGCCGATGCAGGTCCGGGTCAGGCAGGGGAAGGCCTAGAAGTGCACTGAAGTAGATGCCATCCCCAGCGAGCCGGACTATCTCGGCCTGGACAGGATCGGTGATCTCAGCGCGCAGATGCTCATCCCAGCCTCTGACTACCTTCGTGACGGCATCACGCAGTGCATGATTTTGACCGTCGACAGTGTGGAGGGCAGCGATCAGCGTTCGGTATACCAGTAACTCTGTTTCTGCGGTCGTATCGGGGCTTTGCAGGTAGAACTCTGCGATGGAGCGCCCAGCTGACAAGGCGTCACGCAGCTGGGCATCTGCCAGGTCACCTAGCCTCGAGACAAGGCCGATCAACAATGCGTCTTTGCTGGGGAAGTGGTAGAGAAGACCGCCTTTTGAGACGCTTGCCTCGTTGGCAACTGCCTCGAGGGTGACTTGCGCGGACCCGGTGCGCAGCAGAATACGTTCCAGCGCGTCGAGGATACGGTCATAGGTTGATGCGTTGGGCACACGCGGCAATATACCGGCTGGACGGTTCGCTCGTGAGGGGTCGATTTAGGTAGGGCAGGGAACGGACTTTACGTGCACGAATTGTCACGGCGTGCGGTAAATTCGTTGCATCCGCGCGGCGCGGACTGTTGCGGAAGACGGAGGAAGTCCATGGCGGGGTCTCTGCGTGATGTGTTGCTCTCCGACGAGAATCGCGATGCCTTCGTAGCTGACGCGAGGACGGTCCTCGACGAGGAGGTTCGTGCGAAACGAGGGCCCACTGGGGTCATGCTCAAAGGCGCGTATAAAACCGTAAACGCGGTACACGCAACGTTTGTCAACAGCGTAATTCGCGTTCTCCTGCCGGATTTTCTCGAACAGCTCCAGCCGCACTGGGATGCGTTCACTTCCGCTGGGGAGCGCGATTTCGGCACGTTTCTCGCCGGTCGCGGGGATGAGGCTGCGGACGAGTTACTTGCGATCGTCGACAGGCGTGCGGAAGCGTCCGCGTACCGTAGCATTGCGAAGCTCTACGGCCAGCTGCGCGGTCAAGCGCACAAGCATGTCGTCCAGGCGCTGCCGCGGGTGGGAACGCTAATCCAGCGTGGGATGGCGGCCGCGGACTGACAGCGGGTGCGGTGCTAGCCGCGTGGGTCGTGCTCCGGCTGGGGTGTATCCTCCGCTCGCGGCTCTAGGCGGCGTGGCTCGCGGAGAGCCCCGCCGCCGCGCACGAGCAAGGCGACGGGCAGCTCGGAAAACATGTCGGCGGCAAGGGCTTCGCCGCTATGGTTCTTGCCTGTCAGCAGGTCACGCCACGTTCCCTCCGGCAGCGGGACGGAGGTGTCACCCCACGCTGGCTGCCCGTCGTCATTCGGCATCAGGTGAGTCAGCCGGGCGACCACCACCACAGCTTCGGGCAGCGAATGCTCCCGCGCCCTTTCGAACGCCACGACGTAACTTTGCGCAGAACCTGAAGGCGTGATCGGCTCGTACTCGCCCCCAACGAACACGTCGGGTCGCTCATCACGCAGCCGCAGAGCGCTGCGCACCACATGTAGCTTTGCGATGCTCGGAATGACACCATCGTTGCCGGTGTCAATCGTCTCTGCTGTCTCGAGCGTCGTGCAGAGTTCGCGGCAACGTTTGACGTGTCGGCTGAGGGGGCCGCGTGGCTGCCAGAGTTCACTTCCGGCATCGACCGCGGGCAGTCCCGGGCCCAGGATGTATTGCAACGTCTGGGCGAGCTTCGCTGGGCGATGTGCGTGTGGCACGGGCCCCGGACCCGACTCAGGAGCCGCGGACAGTGAGCAAGGCCAATGCCGGGCAATGTCGGCCATATGAAGATGGAACTCCGACCGCGGTACATACTCCGCCGCTCCGGTATCCGAGTCACCGGGCTTCGCGAGGACACCTGTGACGACGCGGCGTATCTCGGCGCCGCTTGTCCCATCGATAGGCAGAGCCTGGTCCAGAACGTGATTGCGGTGCGGCGCCGTGTCGGTGCAGAGCAGGTGGTTCTCGCCGATCGCCGCACGCAACCAGGACAGATACAGCATCGTGTCCGGCAGATCATCGACGCCCACAACGCGGACCCCGTCGACGGTTCCGTCGTGGACGATCTCCTTCAAAAAGCGGTGGGTTTCGCCGAACACATCCTGGCTGTCCTGCCGCAATGCGGCGAAGCGGGGTGCGCCCCCAACGTATCGATAGTTCGCATGCTCATCCGAGCCGATGAGGCGGTACATCTGCTGGCGTGAACACTCTTCTGGAGCGAACAACTCAGTGCCCGGTGCGAGGGGGAATTCAGGTCCGGGACGGTCGAAGCGGAGGCGGTTGCCAGAGACCGCCAGAGTTGTAGTCCGATGATCCGAATCGAGAACCGGGAGCCGGAGGCGATGCTGGGGGTCCGCGTCGAAATCGACGGTGAAGTAATCCGCGAAGCGCGAATGGCGACCACTCACCAGGACGTCCCACCACCACGCGTTGTGCTGCGGCAACGCTACGTCGGTATGCGCTGGAACTATGTCGATGATCAAACCGATCTCGCGCGCATGCGCGACCGAAGCGAGCTCGCGCAAATTCACTGTGCCGTATTCGGCGGGAACGACACCCGAATCAGCGTTAGCGCTGCTCCCATACGGAGCTGCTAGCCAGAGGTGCGAGATACCGATGTCCGCGAGATAGTCCAGAAGTTCCGGAATGTCACCGGAGGGCAGCCACTCTTGTCCAGCATGGGGGAGCTGCACACGGTACACCGATGTTGGTGGGCGCACAGCGGGGCGGATGGGCCTGCCATGATCCGGGCTGCCAGGGTGCCGGCTGCGGACTATCACGGACCTATCCTTCCACTAGTTCTCCCACCAGCCTGTCGCTTCACCAATCTGCCGCCGCATCTCGGGGACCGTTGTTCTGACGTAAGACGCACTCAGATGGTTGAAGTCGCGGTACACGAGGATGTTCCCCTCGACCGCGCGGCAGACGTCGACATCACAGATCGCATCACTCAAGTCGAGGGACACGAAACCCGGTATTTCCCCTTCGAGTTCGTCAGCTGGGTTGGCCGCGCTCAGTACCTCAGCGCGTGAAATGCCGCATTCTTCCGGATCGCCACCTGAGGCGAGGCAGTCCGAAGGTTCCGGGAAATGTGGCAGCCAGGGCGAGTCGCGCAAACCGAGGGTCGCGATGCCGTTGTCCGACAGGAACTGGAACATCTCCCGGTAGTGGTCGGGGAGGTAATCGCCGGGTTCGAAATGGATCGGCCGGGTGCTGTTGGTCATAAGGTAATCGGGCTGGCTCGCCGCGACGTCCGCGAGCACGCGCTGATTCCAATCCCAGCATTGTGGGTAGGGGAATCCATCGAAATGTGTGGGTTCGGGGTTGGCTGACAGCGGGCACGCCATCTTCAGGTACGTCACAACCCGGAATCCCTCATCGAGGCCCACCTGATTGAGCGCGGTGACCCACTGCTCTGCGTGGGAGCCGCCAGCGAGCACAATGGTGCGGTCAGCGGTGAGGTCGCCATACTCGCACGTCACCAGTTCTTCGGAATCAGTGTCAGCGATGCAGCCATCGAATGCGGTAATCGGGTGATCGTGCCACGCATCGAGCGGCACCGGCCGCCAGGGCATGGGCGACGCTCTCAAACCATCGGTGAGTTCAGTAGCGCCCGGATACAGCAAGGGGTCGAGATATTCAGCAAGACGCTCTTCCCGGTCGTTGAGGTAGACCCGCCAGCCGCCCGCTGCCCCAACGAGCATGAGTGCGGCGACAGCAAGGGCGATCGCGGGATACGTGGAGCGGTGCCGCCACCGTATGCGAGACGCAGAGGGGGCAGGGTTGCGGTGGGGGTAGCGGAGCGGAATCTCGACAAACCGCAGCGTGAGCCAGGCGAGGAACAGCGAAACAAAGATCACGCCAATGCCTTCACCGATTGACACCGACCGCTGTCCAGACGCAGCGAGGTAAAAGATGAGCACAGGCCAGTGCCACAAATAGAACGAGTATGCGACCGAACCCAGCCAGACCAGCGGCGGCAAGGCCAAGAAACGGAGTATCGCTGTGGGTCGATGGTCCCGGGGTGTCGAAGTGTTCGCAGCGGGGGTGCCCGCGGCGATGATCGCCAGCGTCGCGAGCACCGGTACGAGGGCCCACGGGCCTGGGAACAAGCGGCCGTCGACAACGATGCCGCACAACATGATGGCCGCAAGACCGGCAAGAGCGAGCAGCGGACGCAATAGCGTGGGGATTCGCAACAGCGGCAGATACGCGGCCACCAAGCCGCCGGCGAGGAGCTCCCACCCGCGGGCAAATGAGTCGTAATAGGCAGTGGCAGGGTCCTGCTGGATGGAGATCGCCGCGTAAGCGAACGACGCAGCAGCGCAGAGCGTGAGGACGACGATGGCGGCGCGTGCGGCCCAGGTGCCAGCGTCGTCACGGTTGCGCAATGCTGTGCGTGTCAGCCAGGCGGTTAAATAGACGATCGCGAGCGTGGCGACAAAGAACTGTCCCTGCACGGACATAGACCACAGGTGCTGCAACGGACTGGTAGTCGGGTCTGCGGCGAGATAGTCACCGGCGGTCCGGGCGAGTTGCCAGTTCTGAAAGTAAAAGAGACTCGCGACGGACTGGCCGCTGATAGTGGCCCACTGCGTGCTCGGCATTAGGAAAAAAGCGGCAATTCCGACCGCACTGAGAATTGTGACCAATGCCGGCAATAATCGCCGCGCCAGCCGCTTCATCATGGGGAAGGGCGAGAGGTCGGAGCCGTAGCGGGCGTTGCGTACAAGCATTCCGACGAAGAAGAAGCCAGAGAGCGTGAGGAACACGTCGACGCCGCCAGAGATGCCGAGCGCCCACACGTGATAGATGACTACCAGCGCAATCGCAAAACCACGCAGGCCATCAAGGTCGTATCGGTAAGGTGCGCGCGGCGGACGACGGGCAGCGCGCTCGGCTTGCGCGCGCCCGGAAGTTCCAGCCGGTTCCATTCGGGAATCGGCGCTCGAGCTCGTATTCGCCATACGAGTTTGTGATAATAGCGCCTCAACCTGAATCAAAGGGCGAGTGCACCACTATCACGATCAAATAAAGCGTGAGCCGATGGAAAGTCAATAGCGCGCATTACCTGGATTTTTGTGACGCTCGCAGTGTGTTCTGGGCGATTCCCGAGTAGTGTCGGAACATGACCAATGTCATAGCTGATGCTGCGCAGAGCGGGGATGGGGGCTCTGTTGCGGAAGCTGACTTCGAGACACTTTTCGCGCCCATGCGATCCGAGATCATGGCCCATTGCTACCGAATGCTGGGCTCCGCGCACGACGCGGACGACGCCGTACAGGAAACCTATCTGCGTGCCTGGCGCGCGTTCAGCGGTTTCGAAGGCAGATCGTCGATCCGAACGTGGCTCTACCGCATCGCCACGAACGTCTGTCTGACCGCTCTTGAAGGCCGAGGGCGGCGCGCGATGCCTTCGGGGCTGGGGCAGGAGCGAGGTGACCCGCATGCGGTGCTGGAGGAGCGGCACGAAATACCGTGGCTCGAACCAGTGCCCGACGCCTGGCTGCCACGTGAGGACGACCCCGCCACGGTCGCGACCGGAAAGTCCAGCGTGCGGCTGGCGCTGATCGCGGCCCTGCAGCACCTGCCGCCCAAACAGCGGGCGGCACTGCTGATGAAGGAAGTCCTGCAGTGGCAGTCAAGCGAGATCGCGGATGCCCTAGGCTCTACGACCGCTTCAGTGAATAGCAGTCTGCAGCGGGCGCGGGCCCAGCTCGACAAGCTTTCGCCACGGGAAGAAGACTTCAACGAGCCCGCGGAGTCCGATAAGCGTGAACTCCTTGACCGCTACGCGCTCGCATTGGAGCAAAAGGACATCGCCACGATTGTCCAGCTGTTCACTGCGGACGCAGTGTGGGAGATGCCACCCTTCACCGGCTGGTACCAGGGCCCCGCGGACATCGGCGCTCTCATCGATACACAATGCCCGGCGGGACCGGGTGAACTGGCGACGGTACCGCTTCGAGGGAACGGCCAGCCCGCGTTCGGTGTGTACATTCTGACGCCGGAAGGCACCTGGGAAGCATTCCAGCTGCAGGTCCTCGATGTCACCGGTGGTGGTATACGGCATGCTGCCACGTTCTTCGACCTCAAGCTCTTCCGTGCCTTCGGTCTGCCTCAGACACTCAGCAGTGAGGAGCTTGCCAAGCTGCGCTCATCACCGTGAATCTGTCCTGGCTGTCGGTCCAATCCAGGTAAGGCCGGGTTCGAGGTACTGAGTGCCGACCCGATAGTGTCGGATGTCGTGGTGGCGCAAGAAGTGAACGAGCAAGACGTCGTGGCGCTCGACGCGCAGCACGTCTGGCATCCCTACGGGGCATTTCCGCCCTCGACAGTTCCGCTGGTCGTCGAAAGTGCGTCTGGTGTGCGCCTGCGTCTTCGGGATGGCCGGGAACTGATCGACGGGATGAGCTCCTGGTGGGCCGCGATCCACGGCTACCAGCATCCGGTCATCGACGAAGCCGCGACAAACCAGCTGGCGCGGATGTCGCACGTGATGTTCGGCGGCCTGACGCACGAACCCGCCGTACGCCTCGCGCAGACACTCGTTGGAATTACGCCGCAGCCGCTGCAGAAGGTGTTCTTCGCCGACTCAGGCTCGGTATCGATCGAGGTGGCAGTCAAGATGTGCCTGCAGTACTGGCGCAGCCTTGGGCGCGGCGAGAAGCGTCGGCTTCTGACATGGCGGGGCGGTTACCACGGCGACACATTTACGCCAATGAGCGTGTGCGATCCAGACGGGGGCATGCATGCGCTATGGACCGACATCCTCGCTGAGCAGATCTTCGCCCCGGTGCCGCCAGCCGATTTCGATCTCGAGTACCGCGACACGCTCGCCGCGCTTATTCGTTCGCACGCCCACGAACTCGCCGCGGTGATCGTCGAGCCGGTGGTCCAGGGCGCGGGCGGTATGCGTTTTCACGATGCGCGCTACCTCACGGAGCTGCGGCGGCTGTGCGACGAGAACGATGTGCTGTTGATCTTCGACGAAATCGCAACTGGTTTCGGCCGCACCGGAGAAATGTTCGCTGCTGACCATGCCAATGTCAGCCCCGACGTTATGTGTGTCGGAAAGGCTCTGACCGGCGGTTACCTGACAATGGCAGCTGTGCTGTGCACCGACCTGATCGCTCACACCATCAGCGCCGGCGAAGCTGGGGGGCTGATGCACGGCCCCACGTTCATGGCTAATCCGCTCGCCTGCGCGATTTCTCAGGCGTCGATCGATCTCCTTACCGCACGGGACTGGAGACGTGAAGTAGATGAGATTGAACAGGGTTTGCGTGCGGGACTGGCACCGGCACGGGGGCTTCCAGGTGTTCGCGACGTCCGCATCAAGGGCGCGATCGGCGTCATAGAACTTGCCGGACCGGTCCCTATGCAACTCGCCACCGACGCCGCGGTGAAGCGGGGAGTTTGGCTACGGCCGTTCCGCAATCTCGTGTACACAATGCCGCCGTTCATCTCCACTCCCGACGAGGTCGCGCAGATCGCTGACGCGATGGTTGCCGTGTGCCACGCCGCCGGTGCGACACATCCAGAGAGGGAGGCCAGGCTATGAGCGAATTGCCTGACCCGCTGGCGTGGCTGGACAGTGCTTCCGAGCATCGCCGGGCCGCTGGTCTGCACCGCGTCCTCAGCCCTCGGCAGCCCAATGACGGGATCATCGATCTTGCGTCCAACGACTACCTTGGTCTGTCGCGCCATCCTGAGGTGATCGCGGGCGCGAAGCGTTCACTCGACCTGTGGGGGCCAGGTTCGACGGGGTCGCGCCTGGTCACCGGCACGACAGCGGAGCATCTGCAGCTCGAGGAGGAACTCGCCGACTTTACGGGCGCTCCGAGCGCGCTAGTGTTCTCGTCGGGGTATATGGCCAACATTGCCGCTGTCACCGCGCTGAGTAACAAGGACACACTCATCGTGTCCGACTCCGCGAGCCACGCGTCCCTGGTCGATGCCTGCCGCCTTTCTCGCGGACGCATCGCGGTGGTCGAGCATTGCAATTTGTCTGCGGTGCGCGCGGCGCTGGAAGGGCGTGACGAAGAGCATGCGCTCGTCGTGACGGACTCAGTGTTCAGTGCCGACGGCGACCTCGCGCCGCTGCGCGGCTTACATGCCGTGTGCCGGGAAATGGACGCCGTGCTGATCGTTGACGAAGCGCACGGCATCGGTGTGCGCGGCGAAGGCGGCCAGGGGCTGGTGCACGAGTCCGGACTGGCCGGAGAGCCCGACATTGTCATCACCATGACCCTGTCGAAAGCGCTGGGGAGTCAGGGCGGCGCTGTCGTTGCAGACGACCGCATTCGGGAGCACCTCATCAACACGGCGCGGACATTCATTTTCGACACCGGCCTCAGCCCCGCTGCGGTCGGCGCTGCGCGTGCTGCGCTTCGGGTGCTGAAACGAGAACCCGAACGTGCACAGGCTGTACTCGACCACGCGGCGGTTCTCGCCGAGGCTGCGGACGTCGCGGGCAAGCCGGAATCCGCGGTGGTGTCGGTGGTTCTCGGTGATGCCGCGACAGCTGTTGCTGCGGCCCAGCGATGCCTTGAGGAAGGTGTTCGGACGGGTTGTTTCCGCCCGCCATCAGTGCCTCCGGGAACGTCGCGCTTGCGATTGACCGCCCGCGCGGATCTCACCGAGAACGAGCTGGCAGCCGTCACCCAGGTGTTGCGGCGTATCGCGGGCGATGCAGAGTGAGCGTCCTCGTCATTACGGGAACTTCTACCGGTGTCGGCAAAACTGTGGTGACGGCGGGCCTGGCTGTACTGGCGAAGTCGCGGGGACTCTCGGTCGCTGTGTGCAAGCCGGCCCAGACGGGTGTTGATGACGGCGCGCCAGGGGATCTCACAGAGGTGATTCGGCTGGCCGGTGACATTCCCGTCAGTGAGCTCGCCCGCTACCCTGAACCGCTCGCACCGTTCACCGCGGCGAGACGAAGCGGACGGCCAATGCTCACCTTGAGTGCGATCGTCACGGAAATCGCCCGTCTCGAGGCCGCGCATGACCTGGTGCTCGTCGAGGGCGCAGGAGGGGTCCTGGTCGAATTAGGGCAAGGGGGTTTCACGTTGCGTGATGTCGCAAGCGCGGCGAGCGCGGAGGTCGTTCTGGTGGCTGCCGCTGGGCTCGGTACACTGAACCACACTGCCCTCACTGTCGAGGCACTCGAACGCAGCGATGTCCGCTGCACCGGAATAGTGGTCGGTGCCTTACCGGCAGAGCCTGACCTCGCGATGCGCTGCAATCTCGATGACTTGCCTCGTATTTCCGGAATCCCGATTGTGGGAGTGCTTCCTGACGGATGCGGGGAATGGACGTCTGCGGAATTCGCGCGCGGAGTCGCGGGCTGGTTTACCAGCGAGTTCGCGCAGGCAATCGCGGCGCGGGCGGATGTGTCCGCGTCCGGTGGGGTATCTGATTCACTATGAGGACGGACGGTAAGGCACACTGGCTACGTGTGGTGCGTCACCCAGGACGGTGCGTACCACTTATCGATGTGCGAGACATGTGCGACAGCACCAAACTGGTGTGGCGCGCAGGATAACGAGGAGAGATCTTAGTGACTCAGGCACCAGTTCAGTCCGCTCAGATCAGCAAAAATGACATTCTTTCCGAAGCGCGCGAGCAGGTGCTTGAGCGAGGGGAACCGCTCCGGCAGGAGCAGATTCTCGAGGTACTGCGACTGCCTGAGGAGCGGCTGGAAGAACTGCTTGAGCTCGCTCACGATGTGCGCATGCGGTGGTGCGGCCCTGAGGTCGAAGTTGAAGGAATCATCAGCCTCAAGACGGGCGGCTGTCCGGAAGACTGCCACTTCTGTTCGCAGTCGGGCCTTTTTCAGTCGCCGGTGCGTTCCGCCTGGATTGACATCCCAAGTCTCGTTGAAGCGGCGAAGCAGACTGCGAAAACCGGTGCCACCGAGTTCTGTATCGTCGCCGCGGTGCGCGGTCCTGATGCCCGTTTGATGTCACAGGTCAAAGCTGGCATTGAGGCGATCCGCAACGAGGTCGAAATTCATATTGCGTGCTCTCTCGGAATGCTGACGCAAGAGCAGGTTGACGAACTCGCCGCGATGGGTGTGCACCGCTATAACCACAACCTCGAAACCGCTCAGTCGCACTTCCCGAACGTCGTGACCACCCACACGTGGGATGAACGCTGGGACACTCTGCGGATGGTGCGGGAAGCAGGCATGGAGGTGTGCTGTGGTGGCATCCTCGGTATGGGAGAAACCCTCGAGCAGCGGGCGGAGTTCGCCGCACAGCTTGCCGACCTCGAACCTGATGAGGTTCCGCTGAATTTCCTCAATCCGCGTCCCGGTACCCCGTTCGGGGATCTCGAGGTTCTTCCCGCAACGGAAGCACTGAAGTCGATCGCCGCTTTCCGGCTTGCGCTGCCACGCACGATTTTGCGTTTCGCGGGTGGCCGTGAGATCACCTTGGGTGATCTTGGTGCAAAGCAGGGGATGCTGGGCGGCATCAACGCCGTAATTGTCGGCAACTACCTCACGACGCTCGGCCGTCCAGCCGAATCAGACATCGATTTGCTCGGCGAACTCGAGATGCCCATCAAGGCTCTGAACGCCACGATCTAGGAGCATAGGACGTGATCACTGCTGGGCTGCCGGACAAGTCGCGGGCTGCTCGTGAGGTTCCTGCTAAGGGCGGCGGGCCGCTCGGCGGTGAGCAGATCTACAACGTGTACACCGGGAAGCTCCTGACTGAAGGCGCGGCGCTGCCAAGTGCCGCGCAACTTGGGCTCGAGCCGCCCAGATTCTGCGGGCAGTGCGGCCGCCGAATGGTGGTGCAAGTTGACCCGGTTGGCTGGTGGGGACAATGCTCACGTCACGGCAGGGTGTACAGCAGCGAGATCGGTTAACGTTCTTCAACGACACCGCGCAACGGTGCAGCCCCGCACTTTACGGCCGACTAGGTAAACTGCGCACGTAGACGGGTCGCTGACACGTGGCGAGCGGTCCAATGTACGCTTGAATTGGCGCCCTGCTCGCAAGACCCTGGTTGGGGGAGATACGTGACTGCAGCAAACAGAAGCGAAATTCACCGTGACGCTACGGTGAGGGTCGCCGTGCGCGCCGACCTGGAGTACCTCCACGTTTTCCGCGGCGTCGCTGAATTGATGTCAGCCTCAGCGGGATTCGATTACGACGCGACGGACGATCTCCGACTCGCTGTCGACGAGATCGCCGCAACGCTGATCGAAATCTCTGCCTCAGATTCTGATGTTCTTTGCGAATTCCGGGAGAACGGCTCGGGTCTCCACGTCACGATGACGGCGGACTACGCTGTTGCGCCACTGCCTAACCCCAACAACTTCCGCTGGCATATCGTCAAGACGCTGACGGATGAACTGAGCTGGGATGAGGACTTAGACCCGGCGCAGCGCGACGGGGCAGATGGGGTGCGACCGAAGACTGTGGTCCGGATTGTGAAACGGAAGGCTCCCAGCCCCCGTGGAAGATCCTAACTACAAGGAGGTCCCACAGCTCATAGCCAAACTGCGCAACGCCGAGCACAACGGCGATGAAGCAGATGAGTTGCGGCACCAGATAATCGCCCAGTGCATGCCTCTTTCCGAGCACATATCGCGCAGGTTCGCTGGCCGTGGAGAGCAAATAGATGATCTGCGGCAGGTGGCGCTTATTGGGCTTATTCACGCCGTTGACAGGTTCAAGCCTGAAGTGGGCGACGATTTTCTAGCGTTCGCCGTACCGACAATCATGGGTGAAGTGCGCAGGCATTTCCGTGACACGCGCTGGGCTGTACGTGTTCCGCGGCGCCTGCAAGAAGTGCACCTCGCTATCGGCGACGCGACCGCTGACCTTGCCCAGCGACTAGGGCGAGAACCGACCTCTCAGGAACTCGCTTCCGCTTTGGACATCACTGTCGAACAGCTTGAACAGGGGAGGCTCGCGGGCAGTGCGTTCAGTGCGCAGTCAGTCGACGCAACGCGAGGCCAGGGCGACGAATCGCAGCCGCTTCTGGACACTGTCGGTGAACCGGACATCCACTTCGAACAGTTCGAGAATCATGAGGCCCTTCGAGCAGCGCTCGATGGACTGCCCGCGCGAGAACGAAGCATCATTGTGATGCGGTTCTTCGGTAACAAAACCCAGGCCCAGATCGCGGAGCACCTCAGCATCTCTCAGATGCACGTATCCCGGCTGCTGGCAAAAACGCTGAAACAGTTGCGTGTGCGCATGGGGGAGTAAGTAACCCGGGCTTTCGGAGTTTGACATTGACATTCTCGGGTACGCCAATGCTCACTACCGTCGGCGGCGGGGCGGGATCTTCGTCGCCTGTGCCTGCAAGGGAGAGGGGTCGAACATGTCTTTGAATGTGCTCGTGCCAGGCATGACTGAGGCACAACATCGGCTGCTCGCAGATCTCGAAGCGTCACGAGACGTGACCTTTCATCCGCTCCTCGACTATGAACGGCTCGTCGCCGCTGAGGACATAGATATCGAAAAACTCCTGGCTGACGCCCGTGAGGAAATCAGGACTTTCGATCACGGCATCGACGGAATTATTCCGCACTGGGATTTCCCCACCAGCGTGATCGTCCCTATCCTCGCAGCTGAACTGGGCTTGCGGGCGCCCACACTGGAAAGTGTGTTGCGCTGCGAACACAAATATTGGAGCCGTATCGACCAGCGTGCGAGCATTCCGGACGTCGTGCCCGATTTCGAGCTCGTAGATCCGTTCGACGACGAAGCCGTGCACAATCTCTCGCTTGACTATCCATTCTGGCTAAAGCCAGTCAAGTCCCATTCATCGAGCCTCGGATTCCGCATCGGGAGTGACGAAGAATTACGGAACGCTCTCGCGAAGATTCGCGAAGATATCGGCGACATCGGCGATGCGTTCAATGTGGTCCTCGACAAGGTCAGCCCCCTTCCGCCCGAAGTCCGTGACGCTGCTGGCTCTAAGTGCATCGCGGAAGTTCTTCTCACCGGACATGAGTTCGCGATCGAAGGTTGCGTGTCAGGGGGAGAAGTGCTGGTCCACGGCACCTTCGACATGGGCATCGAGAAGGAGACTCATTCACTCGATTCGTTCGTGTATCCCGCTGAGCACACTCCCGATGAAGTGCAGGAAAGAGCTATCTCCGCTGCGCGCGACTTTTTGACACACGTGGGATTTAACGATGGCTGCTTCAACGCAGAGTTTATCTGGAACAAAGAAGCCGACAAGGTGTGCTGCGTCGAAGTGAACACCCGCATCTCGCAATCGCACACCGCGCTGTTCATGAAGGTAGATGGAGCGCCCAATCACCTGGTGGCACTCGACGTAGCGCTGGGCCGGAAACCAGAGTTCCCGCACCATAAAGGAACGTGCGGTGTTGCGGCCATGTGCTATCTGACGACCACTGAACGAGGGATCGTGACGAAGGTTCCCACGTCCGGGGAGATCTATGCGATTTCGGAGACCTTTCCGGAGACCATCGTGGAGCTGGGAGTGCATCCCGGGGATGTTCTTGAGCATATCGCTCACCAGGACCCGTATCGGTATCGGCTCGGCACCCTCACGATCGGAGCGGAAACTGCGAGGCAATTGCAGGGCGTGTACGAAGCGTGTGTATCTCAGTTGCTTTTCGAGATAAAGAACCCCAGCGATGAGGAGAAAACGGATGGAACACATCACGAATTTTCCGCACGCGATCAAGTCGAGGGAGAATGAGTTCATCCCTGTGCGTGACGGCGCTCAGTTAGCGTCACGCATCTGGATGCCAGAGGGCGCTGAGGACAATCCGGTTCCAGCGATTCTTGAGTACATTCCCTACCGCAAGCGCGATGTCACGCGTGGCAGGGATGCCCTGAATCACCCGTACATCGCTGGCCACGGCTACGCCTGCGTCCGGATCGACATGCGCGGCAGTGGAGATTCGGATGGCGTCCTCGAGGACGAGTACCTCGATGCAGAACACACGGACGCGGTTGATGCGATTGCCTGGATCGCTCGGCAGCCATGGTGTGACGGCAACGTCGGCATGATGGGCATTTCGTGGGGCGGCTTCAACAGTCTCCAGGTTGCCGCGAAACGGCCCCCTGAACTGAAAGCGATCATCAGCGCGTCAGCGACCGAAGACCTGTACGTCGACAACATGCACTACATGGGCGGATGTCTGCTTTCTGACAACCTCTCGGAAGCCACTGTGATGTTCGCCTTCAATAGCTTGCCGCCTGATCCGGAAATCGTCGGTGATCGGTGGCGCGAGATGTGGCACGAACGGCTCCGGGGCAGCGGCCTGTGGATCGAGAAGTGGCTGCGCCATCAGCATCGCGACGACTATTGGAGACGAGTATCGATCAACGAGGACTACGGTTCGATTCAATGTCCGGTCTTCGCGGTGGGCGGCTGGGCTGACGGCTACACCAATGCCATCTTCCGGCTACTCGAACACCTGGAGGTGCCGTGCCGAGCGCTGATCGGGCCGTGGGGGCACAAGTACCCCCACACTGGCGTCCCAGGTCCTGCGATCGGGTTTCTCGATGAGGTTGTCCGCTGGTGGGATCACTGGCTGAAAGGCCGTGATACCGGTTTGTCTGCCGAGCCCGCGTTACGCGTGTGGATGCAGGATTCAGTGCCACCACGAACGTCCTACGGGGACCGGCCCGGCCGGTGGGTCGCCGAGGAGGGCTGGCCATCGAGCCGGATCTCTGAGAAGCGGCTGCAACTCGGTGAGCGGTCACTGATTGGGATGAACGAAGTCACCGAAATCGCTGAGCGCAGGGCGGATAGTCCAACGAACGTGGTGCAATCACCCCTCAGTGTCGGCATGTTCGCAGGCAAGTGGGCGTCGTATGCCGCGCCGCCCGATTTGCCGTCGGACCAGCGGGAGGAAGATGGGGGTGCGCTGGTCTACGAAACGAGCCGACTTACCGAAACCGTCGAGATTCTCGGGTTGCCCAGGCTGCTGCTGGCCGTATCTGCAGATAAACCTAACGCGATGGTCGCGGCTCGCCTGTCCGATGTGGCCCCCAACGGTGAAGCAACGCGTGTTACCTATGGGCTACTCAATTTGACGCACCGGAACGGGAGCGCGAATCCCGAGCCTTTGGAGCCGGGAAAGACCTACCGCGTGGAATTACAACTGAACGGTGTGGCACAGTCCTTCCCCGCTGGACACAAGATTCGCTTGGCGCTGTCGAGTTCTTACTGGCCGTTGGCGTGGCCATCCCCTGAAGCTGCGACGCTGTCGATTGAGCCTGACCACAGCGAATTGGTGCTGCCGGTACGTCCCCCGGCACCCGTCGATGAGTCTTTGCGGGCCTTCGGACCGCCTGCGGCGGCACCGGAGCTGGCCACGACGCGTCTGATTGCGCCCGAGCATCACTGGAAGGTCACGCGTGATCTGGCGTCCGGAGACTCGACCCTCGAAATAGTCAACGATCAGGGCGAGTTCCGCATCGATGAGATCGGCACGGTAGTACGCCGAGCGACCACGGAGTGGTTCAGCTTTGCCAACAACGACGTCCAGTCAGTGCGGGGCGAGACGCGCACCGTGCGGCGATTGTCACGAGGAGTCTGGCAGATTGAGGTGAGGACGCGCACGGTGATGACCTCGACCAAGACGGACTTCCGAATTACCGCCGAACTCGATGCGTGGGAGTTCGACGACAAACAGGGCGACCGTCGCGTCTACTCCGAGAACTGGGAGCGCGAAATACCACGCAGTCTCGTTTAGTGCTTCTTCTGGCTGCGGAGTTGAGGTTTCCTTGCCAGCTTTCGGGGTAATCCGCGCAGTGAACTAATTCCGCTCGCACACCCGGAGGTGCTGGTGACCCTGGAACTAGAACGTGGCAAAGACGCCACAGTTGCCCCATCCCAGCACGCCGCACCGCTGGGACCGAAGGTGCTCCGGCTGCCTGGGGTCTACCGACCCCAGGAGGATACGATGCTGCTCGCGCGTGAGTATCTGCGCAGTGGCCTGGCCGGCCGGGGATCGGTCCTCGACGTATGTTGCGGAACCGGCTATTTGTCGCTGGTCGCCGCGTGGAGTGGCGCGCGAACTGTGACTGCGGTGGACACATCTGCGCGCGCTGTCTGGTCAGCGCGCGCTAACGCACGTCTATTCAAAGCTCCTGTGAATGTGGTGCACAGCGATCTCGCGGCGCTACACCCGACGCGGAGTTACGATGTTGTACTTGCTAATCCGCCCTATGTGCCCTGGTTTGGGGGTGGCGGTGCCGGGCCATGCGCTAAGTGGGATGCGGGTGCTGACGGCCGGGCGGTCATCGACTCACTGTGTGCATCGGCCGGTCGACTGCTCGCACCGAAAGCTACCTTGCTTATGGTGCATTCGGCGGTCAGCGATCCAGGTAAGACCGTGGCGATGCTCAGCGAGGCGGGACTTACCGCTACGGTGACCGCGCATGAACACATCCCTTTCGGTCCAGTGATGCGCAGCCGGGCAGCAAAGTTGCGCGCAGCTGGCTACCTGCTGCCAGAACAGACACTTGAGGAGATTGTGGTTGTCCGTGCAGACAAACAATGAGGACGTGTGTCGTGTGCGCTACACCGTTGATGGGCCGTTGCTCGTTCCAGGTCCGGTAACCGTCGAACTGCCCGACGGTCGCGTCGCCACTTCGGATCGGGTTGTGGTGGCGCTTTGCCTCTGCAAGCGCAGCCGGATATTTCCTTTCTGCGATACGAGCCACCGACGAAAGGGTAGGTCGCAGGGTGCAAAGGGGATCCAGCCGGGAACGTGAAGTCACACGCTCCGCAAGCTCGACTCTCCCGCGGACCAGCTGGTGAGAAGTCGGTCCGCGAAGCGCTCTTCCAGCATTGCGCTTGCCTGGATGCCGAAGCTCACGTCTTCGGCCAAGTCAGGCTCGGCCCGAATTAGTTCTTCTACGACGTCCTTGCGCATCAACTGCTCATGCACGGCGTCGGCTTCGATGTGCTCGCGATAGAAGTGCATACAGGTTTCCGGCGCGCCGAGGCGGCTTAGTGCGTCCACCATGACTTTTGCGCTCGGTCCCGTCGTGATCTCGGCGGCGGCGAACAGACCTACCAGTGCGCCGCGATGCGCCCTGTGCAGCCCGCACAGGGACATCAAGTTGACGGTTGCCAGCGTTTCTGACGGAACGTTGTCCAGATAAGCGAGGTAGCGCGGGTTCAGCCCGGCCGCCTCTAGCAGATTCCCGAAAAGTCGCGAGTGCATGCGCGCGGCGCTGCCACCGCCGTACTCGTCGAACTCCACGGCCACTATTGCTGCTTTAGGCCTGCCCGTCAGCCGCGGAATCACCCACGCATGGGGATCAGCCTCTTTCAAGTGATAGATCGACCGCTGGATGAAGAACTCACGCATCTGCTCCCAGGTGCCGTCATCACGGAGGAAGTGCCCGACGCTGCCGTCCTCTGCCGGGGCCGTGCAGAGCTCCTCCAGCGCCTCAATCGGATCGGTCAGTCTGATTCTTGTGCGCAGGGAGGTCAGAAACCGATCTTCGAGAGCTGCGCGCAGCCACAACAGCTCTGGGTACCACTCCCACCTCTCGTCGATACCACGGAAGCCCTGATAGTGCAGTTCGTAACAAATTGTCAGGGCGAGCTGCGCATCCTCACTGAACGGATCGCAGCTAGACGCCAGCTGGGCCAGAGCACGCAGCTCAGGATCGCTGCGATGGATGTTGCCTTTCGCGAACAATTCGAGGAGCCCAAAGGAGAGTGGACCGCGTTCTCTGGGGAGACGCGGAGGCGAGGACAGAAATGTTTCGCTCGCCACGTCCTCAGGGAAGCCAGGCAGGGCCAGAGCTCGATCTTTCATGTCAGTGGGTGTGCCCACTCCAGGGTGGCACTAAACCCTGTTGAGCACGTTCCACGTGCCTAGCTTGCGGGTGCGTGCCGTAGTGTCATAGATTCGGACATGGGGTTGAGCCAGCAGCCCGAATTGGTGCGGAATGTGCCGAGGGCAGCGGTGTGGCCGTTACATCGAAGTAGGGCGCGTGCTGGGGCAGTAGGCGGATTTCCGCGATTCTTTGGTAGGAGCTGAAGATGACCTCAGCCGTCCGGCGTTGGGGTGCTGCGTGGTGTGTGGCGATCTTTCCCCGTCATGGAGAAACCGGAAGCGAGGCTCGAACCTCCGGGTATGCGGTCGAGATACACGGAGAACTCGATGCTGCGTCGCGCCAGGAACTAGGCGTGCAGCTCAGAAGGATGCTGGAGTTCGGCGCGCCGGTAACGCTCGATCTGACGCATCTGAAGTTCTGCGGTGTCGCTGCGATCGAGGAAATATTGCAGGTCGCTGACCTGGCTCGACATTCGGATGTCAGTCTGTCGATTATTGCGCCTGACACGCTGGCACCATACTTTGCGCTCAGCGAGGATATGCGTGACCGATGAGTGACTACCCTGGATAAGGGATTGAGGTGAGCAGTGTGAGCGACGGTTGCGACGTACATCTTCGTTTAGCTGAACTTGCCCGTGACATGCACGGGCGGTCGAGCGCGAGTCTCGACTCAGTACTTGAACAGACCACGCGCGCCGCCCTCACTCACGTGCCCGGCGCTCGTCATGCGGGTATAACCCTCATCACGGGCCGTCACGAGATCAAGTCGGTCGCACCGACTGACGGATACGCGGCACTGCTTGACGCCATCCAGCGGCGCCACGATGAAGGGCCCTGCCTCGCATCAGCCTGGGACCATCAGATGGTGCGCACGGACGATTACACGAAGGATCAGCGGTGGCCAAAATTCACCGCTGCGGCGCTGCGTGAGACTCCGGTCCGCTCCTCCGTGTGTTTCCAGTTGTTCACCCAGAACCAGCTCCTCGGCGCTCTCAACATTCACGCTGATCAGCCTCACGCGTTCACCGAGGCGGCCGAGGAAGTCGGGATGGTCCTTGCCACCCATGCGGCTATTGCTTTGGGGACGGCCCGCCGAGACGGAGAATTTCGGAGCGCACTCGCTACCCGTGACCTCATTGGGCAGGCTAAGGGCATCCTGATGGAGCGATACAAGATCGACGCGACGGAGGCGTTTCAGTTGCTCGTGCGACTCTCACAGGAGACGAACAGGCGGCTCGCCGAAGTCGCCGGTGAGTTTGTCACCACCAACCTCGATGAGGCCGCCCCCCAGGGTGTCCTGGAACGGGACTGATGCCGCCAAGGCAGGCACTGAACCGTGCGCGCATGTCAGATGTCCAGCGGCCCTTTGCCTTCAGCTGATACCTGCCGGTCACTGCTTTCCGGGTGGCTGTCTTGCTTTCGGCTTGCCTGCCACCGCCACAACCCGCCGCCGACAATCAGTAAGACGAGAGCGCACGCCGCAGCAATCCAGGCGAGCGCTGCTTCACCAGAAGCCGCCGCGATGAGGCCAAGCGGAATGGCGACAACGGCGAGGGCTATCAGTAAATAGCCAAGGCGTGCTAGCGCACGTCCGGCTGACGAAGGGAAAGCTTCATCGCGGCCGGCGTACTCGGGTTCCTTCATGGTTTCCTCCAAACGTCGGACTGAATCGGGGTTCCCGTTTTGCCGAGGTCCAAACGTGCGTGCACCATGAACAGTTTGGCCACGGTGCCAGTGGGTAGGTGCCTACTATGAGCGCAGAAGACCGGATAGGGCGCGAAACCTACGGTGATACGACCGTGGTCGTCGCGACTCGCGATCGAGCTTCTGAGCTAGCCCGAACTCTGAGCCATCTCGCGCAGTTGCAGCCCGCGTGTCCGGTGATAGTCGTCGACAACGCTTCCACTGATGACACGGCTGCGGTGGTCGAAGAGTGTCAGCGAGACTTCCCCGAAAATCTCCTCACTTACATCAGGCTCCGCAAAAACAGGGGAGCGGTTGCACGTAACTATGGAATCTGGCGTGCTCGCACGTCGCTCGTGGCTTTTTGTGACGACGATTCATGGTGGGAGCCTGACGCTTTGCGGCGAGCGGAAACCATCTTCGCTGATCATCCGCGGGTTGGACTCATCGCCGGGCGAGTTCTAGTGGGCGGAAATGAGGAAGAAGACCCTGCCAACAGGTTGATGGCGAACAGCCCGAGGCCGCGCTCTGCGGACTCTCCGGGCCCCGAAATCATCGGCTTTCTCGCATGTGCATGCGTAGCGCGCGCAGTCGCGCTCCGAAAGTGCGGCGGGTTCAACGCGGTCCTCGATTACGTCGGAGAGGAGCGTATGCTCGCCTACACACTTGCTGCTGATGGCTGGACACAGTGCTATGTGGACGCTGTTGTTGCCCATCACTATCCAGCGGAACGCCCTCCTCAGCTGCGGAATCGCCACGCACTAGTGGAGCGCAGGGCACTAACCCGCCTCGCAGCTGCACTGCTGGGTGCAGCGAAACGGCTCCCACTCGCGAATCTGATATGCAAGCGAACACGCCAGGACACGGATGCTTGAATAAAGCCAGCGGCGGGCGCTTGCGCACCCGCCGCACCTGGCTGGACTCTTCCGCCTATTGGTCGCTCACATCGAGCGCGGGGGCGCGCAGGATGGCGCCGAACCCGTCGCGGAACTTGACGTCGTCCTTCTTGCACACAATCACATCGCTGCCCTGATGAATCGCTGCCGCGATCACGGCATCCTCCTCGCGGCTGTCGCCGTCGACCGGGGCTGGCTGCGTTTCGTCGGAGGGACGTGCAACCAGAAGGGTGTCAACATTTGCCTGCTGCACATTGGCCGCGATGATTCGCATGCCATCGACCGCGAACCCTGATGCCCGGCCAGATTCGATGCGGAAGCGTTCGAGGGCTTCGGCGACCTTCTCAGTGCGCCGCTGCTGCACAATTTCGTTGATCGCGTCGGCAAGCCGAGCATGGTCGGCGCCGTCAGCGCGGCCACCTTCGGGCACCGCGTGGGTCAGCTTCTTGACATCATCTGGCAGCAATCGTTCGATACCTGTCCGCGCTTGCACTTCGCCGCTGATCACGAGCATCGAGGGGCTGACCTGCCGAACGACTCGCGCCAGATAAGTTGCAGTGTCCCGGTAGTTCCGGTCGATCATCTCTTCTGTTCGCTCTTCGACATGAGCCCAGCTGAAGCGATCGCCGACGTTGGCTTTGTGTATCGGGTGCCGGTCCATGTCTTCTGAGTCGAAGTCGAGCGCACGGCCGTACTCGTCGATAAAGCTCACATCGACACCAGTACGATCGACCTCCGCGAGCAGAATGGTGTGCTCAGGTGCCCCGAACTCGAACAGGGGCAGCAGATGCGGCATGACCGAGAACCGCACATCGGGCAGCGCGGGCACGACGGGAAGTTCCTCGTCAACAATTACTCCGGACTCGCCCACAACGAGCGCCCTGCCGCGACTGCCAATTGGCGGTTTGCGGTCGGCGAGATCCAGTACGCGAGCCACCAATTCGTCGGGAGCCTCCTGCTTCCGCAGTTCGTCGAGCACGGTTCGCCATTGAAGCTCGCGGGCCTTCCCCGAGTCCTCGGTGTTCTTCGAATCGTCGACATAGATCGAGGCGAACGGACCGCGAGCAGAGTCGAGTCGCTTCTTCAAAGTGGCTGTGTTCATTCAGTTTCAGCTTCCTTTCCATTCTGGTGAGGGGGCCGCCGCCAGGTCACGAGTGGCGGGCCCTTCGAGTAAAGTTCCGTCAGCATTGAACCTGGAACCGTGCAGGGGGCAGTCCCACGACCGTTCGGCAGAGTTCCAGCACAAGAGCGCTTTCAAGTGAGGGCAAATCGCTGACACCGTCCGCGTTTCGCCATCAACAGTGCTGGTCGCGACGGGCTTGAGTTGATGCCGATGGACGACGCCCTCGCCCTCAGCGGGAGCCTGCGGCAAAGTCCGTGCTAACTGTGCCCAGCTCTTAATGGCGTTCATGCCGACCTTCGCGTTTGTCGCTGTGAAATTTGGCAAACGCCGGACCGCGAGTGAACGCTGACTATCGAACAGTTCCGTACCCGGCAAAGTGCCGCCGGACTTTGCCGCGCTGCCAGAAATGCGCTCCGCAAGAATGCGGCCTGCCGCAACGCCGTTGGTCATTCCCCATTTCGCGTACCCGCTGGCGATAAGCACCTTGTCGCTCGCGGGCGTGAGCGCACCGACCACGGGCAGCCCATCGACACTCGAGTAGTCCTGTGCTGACCATTGCTGAGTGGGGGCGACCTCGGGGAAGTAATGACTTGTCCACGTCAGAAGGTCGCGGGCACATACACGCGTGTTCGCTGCGCGCCCAACGACGTGCCCATTGCCCCCGACAAGCAGATGTCCGGGAGCGGAGCGCAGCGAACGCGTAGGAGCCACCTCAGGAGAATCAATGGACACGTACATCCCTTCCGGCTGCAGTGTTCCACTGGGTACCGCAAACGCAGCGAGGTACGAGCGCTGTGGCTCAAGTTTGGCGAAGAATCCGCCACGATCAAGAATCGGAGTTCCCGTCGCGAGCACGACCCGATCGGTGACGATGTCACCGTGAGTTGTGTGCACCGTGAGAGTGCCGGAAGTACTGACCCCTTCGGCGCGGATTCCCTGGTAAATACCTCCTCCCAGCTCACGAATCTGCGATGCGAGCGCGTCGGCCAACTCGACTGGATTGAACTGCGCCTGATCATTGAGTCCCACGAACCCGGCGATCGGGAAGGGCGCGAAATCCAGGGGGGCACCACGGGAGGAGTCGACCTTCAGCCCAGCTGCGCTCGCAGCGTCAGCTTCGCGTTCGAGCGTTTCGAGAGACGAGTCGTGTTGCGCAATCGTGTATGCGGCTCGAGTCTGTATCTCTACACCCGCACCGGCGCAGAACTCGCGCAGCCATGACAGTGCCGACTGGTTGACCGCCACATATTCACGAGCGGCCTCGCTTCCGTGTTCTCGCACAATCTCGCTGGTCTTCGCGCCTTGCAGGCAAGAGGCTTTCGCGGTGGTAAGTCCTGTCGTGACCTCGGCTACACCGCGAGCATCAAGCACTGCAACGCGCAGACCGGCTCGGGCGCATTCTAGGCCGCACACCAGGCCCGTGACCCCGGCGCCGACGATCACCACATCGGGTTTCGTGGATGTGTCGACGGTGTGGAGTTCAGCGGCGGCGGGTGCCTTCCTCGTTTCGAGCCAAAGCGATGTCATGGATACGGGGTACCGCGCACACCGCCCAGATAATCATTGATGCCGGGAGTTTTTATCATTTGCGGCGAGATGTTGATGTTTGACAGGCAGCACCGGTGGGTAGACGCATTCGTATGGCAGAGGGGTGCAGCGGACTCTCGATTCTCGTACTGCATGTGCGGTCGGCACTCGCACCTGATACGAGGAAGGTGGGACATGCGGATCGCGATGGTTTCTGAGCACGCCAGCCCGCTAGCGAGGCCGGGAACTGTCGACTCTGGGGGCCAGGGTGTCCATGTGGCGGAGTTGTCCGCAGCACTCGCACGCCGGGGTAATGAGGTTGCGGTGTACACCAGACGTGAGGACCCGGACGTCCCGGAGCGCATCCGGGTCGACGCCGGTTATGAGGTCGTCCACGTTCCGGCTGGCCCCCCGCGAACGGTTCCGAAAGACGAAATCCTCCCTCATATGACAGATTTCGCACGTTACTTGAGGCAGGACTGGGAGGTTCGCGCACCCGACATCGCGCACGCGCACTTCTGGATGTCCGGCATCGCAACGCAATTGGCTGCGAGGGCGCTGGGGACGCCCACAGTGCAGACTTTCCACGCTCTGGGGACCGTGAAGCGGCGATTCCAGGGCGCGGCGGATACGAGCCCCGAAGACCGGATCCGGACCGAGCGTGTCGTCGCGAAGGCCGCTTCGCGGATCATCGCCACGAGTTCTGACGAAGCCTTCGAACTCGGCAGAATGGGAACACCACGCGCCCGTATCTCGGTCGTGCCGTCCGGAGTTGACTTGAGTCTCTTCACGCCTGACACGGAACCGTCTGATGGCGCCAGAGACCGGTCAAACCAACCGAGTTCAGCAGTGAAGCGAATTGTCTCGGCTGGAAGGCTTGTGCCGCGCAAAGGTTTTGACATTGCCATCCGGGCAGTCGCCGCATTGCCTGATGTCGAACTTGTCATTGCGGGAGGCCCGGCCCACGGACTTCTCAGCGAGGACCACGAGGCGCAGCGGCTGAAGGCACTCGCAGACGATCTGGGCGTGGCTGATCGAGTACATCTGGTAGGACACGTTCCACGGGAGTACATGCCGAGTCTGCTGCGTTCTGCCGACGTGGTCCTCTGCACACCATGGTACGAGCCGTTCGGAATGGTGACCCTAGAAGCGATGGCGTGCGGAGTGCCGGTAGTCGCACATGCGGTTGGCGGAATCCTCGACACGATTGTGGACGGGGTAACGGGAATGCTCGTACCTCCCGACCGTCCACGGTTGCTGATCAACGGTCTTCGGGAGATCCTCGGCCACCCTTCAGTGGCGGAAGGATGGGGCATTGCTGGGCGGGATCGCGCCGTAGCCCGGTATTCCTGGGAACAGGTCGCGCAAGAGACGGAGCGCGCGTACGCCCGCTCCATTCCAGTTCCGAAGGGAGCGCTCAGCCGCTCATCGGCACACTGATTTTTTCCTGTTTGTGGGGTTTGCCTGACCTGATGCCGGGTAGGCAGGAGGTGACACGGGGACTGCCGGTGTCACCCAACAGAAAGGAATGTTCATGTCTGACTTCTCTGATGAGATCAAGCACAAGGCCGAGGAACTGAAAGGCCGCACGAAGGAAACTGCCGGCGAAGCTACTGATGACCAGCAGTTGAAGGATGAAGGTACGGGCGACAAGGTCGCGGGGAAGGCGAAACAGGCAAAAGACAAGGCTGCAGACGCCGCGAAGAAGGCAAAGGACGCCATAACTCCCGACAACTAGGTGCCCAGACGGATCCGGCCAGATCAGCAAATCCGTAGCGTAGGGGGTTGAGATGAGAAAGAAGGGTACAAAGAAGGGCCTGCTCGCGGCAGCTTGTGCGCTCCCGTTAGCACTCGGCGTGGCCGCATGTGGCGATGACGAGGTGACGACTGACGACGGACTCAACGGTGACCAGCTCGGCGAGACGTGGGATGACGCGCAAGAAGAAGTCGAGGGGATCTGGACCACCGGCGGTGATACGAGCTGCTCGGACTTCATCGAACAAGATGAGGATGAGCAGTTAGAAACGGTCACGGCCTATCTCGAGGACGAACTTGACCGGACGGTCGAACCCAATGATCCCGAGGTGAACGACACGACGACGCGTCTCCTTGAGGTGTGCGAGGATCCGGCTGAGGCAGACACCGCGATCCGTGATGCGGACACCGGGGGCATGTGACTATGACCTCCCTGAAACCGGAAAAAGGTAAGCAGTGGGAGGTCAACCGTTCTGGCGGCGAGCATCAGGTGAGTGGTGTGAAAGGGCTTGCGCTGATGGCGCAACTCGGCACGCCTTCGCTGGCGTCAGGGGTCATTGCACGGCGTCGGCCGGTAATGGCGCTGCTGGAGAAAATCCAGGCGGATGCGCCCGGGGTACAGAAGGTCCGGGAGCTCCGGAAGGAGCACGGACCTGAGCCGGTCGAGGTCTCCGTGTTCGGGCGCCGATTCGCGGTGATTCTCGATCACCAAGATGTTGGCGCGGTGCTAGACGGCGCCCCAGAACCGTTCCACCCAGCAAACAGGGAAAAACAGGCAGCACTTTCGGTATTTCAGCCGCACGGATCCCTGATTTCGGAGGGCACGGAGCGGACTCGGCGGCGTGAGACAAATGAACGTGCGCTGGGAATGACCGACGAGATCCACGAGAATGCAGAGGGTCTGGTCAAATGCGTCGTGGAGGAAGCGCAACAACTATGCGATCGTGCGCGGATCGTCGGCAAGCTCGATGCAGACGAGTTCAATCGAGCGTGGTGGCGAGTAGTTCGGAGCGTCGTCCTCGGCCCGGCTGCTCGTGACGATGAAGAACTCACTGACATGTTGTGGAAGCTGCGTGGGAACGCGAATTGGGCGTATTTCCGCCCGAGTCGCCGACGCTTGCGCGAAGAGTTCACTGAACGGCTCCACCGTTACGTGGACAACGCGCCAGCAGACTCGCTTGCCGCATCTCTGCCTGGAGTTGGTGACCGCGAGGAAGAGGTAGGGCAGATCCCGCACTGGCTGTTCGCTTTTGACGCAGCTGGTATGGCATCAATCCGTGCTCTGGCTCTCCTCGCGGCACATCCAGAAAAGATGAAGGCGGCACGCAGAGACGCCGAAACCCTCCGAAGCGGAACTCCACAGCTACTGCCGTACCTGCGTTCCGTTGTCCTCGAGTCGGTTCGGTTGTGGCCGACTACGCCAGTGATTCTTCGCGACACTACGGAAGACACCCATTGGCAGCGCGACGGCAAGGGGGTGACGATCCCGTCGGGTGCGGCGATCCTCATCGTCGCAGCGGCTTTTCACCGCGACGAGGCCAAGTTCCCGTTTGCGGACCGGTTCGAGCCGGAAATTTGGCTCGACGGCCGCGCACACAAGGAACCGTCCCTGGTTCCTTTCAGCGGGGGCCCAGCTGAGTGTCCAGGCAGGAACGTAGTGCTGCTCACGACAAGCACGATGCTGGCCCAAATGGTCAGCACGGCAGCATTCGAGCTTGTTTCCGAGCCGAAACTATCGCCAGCTGAAGACCTTCCCGAGACCTACAACAATTTCGGGATCGAGTTCGCGGTCAGCTGATGGAACGTTTCGTCAACTGGTCAGGAAGCCTCGCGTTCGATGCCGAACACCTTTGTCAGCCCAGTTCTGAGCAAGAGGTCATCGACATCGTTCGTGAGGCACTTGATCGGGGTGGTTCCATCCGCCCAGTGGGGTCGGGGCATTCTTCGACACCGCTGGCCGAGACTGGGGACACGCTGATTTCACTCGGCAGAATGTCGGGGCTCGTGGGTGCCGACAAAAGTAACGGCCGAGCCACATTGCTGCCCGGAACCGGTCTCGCTGATGCCGGTTCTGCACTGGCAGAGCATGGACTTGCCATGGAGAATCTTGGCGACGTCGACTATCAGTCCCTTGCGGGTGCTATTGGCACAGGCACGCACGGCACAGGCCGGAATCTGGGGAACTTATCCTCCACCCTCGCGGGTGGAACGCTGGTAACAGGGACTGGCGAACTGGTGCGATTCGGGGAAGGCTCCGATGACGCGCGTGGCAGGACTCTGCTCCGCGGGGCGCAGGTAGCGCTGGGGGCTCTGGGGATATTGACGTCGCTGACCTTGCGGGTGCAGCCAGCTTATGACCTACATCGCCTGAACTGGATGACACATATCGACTGGGTTCTTAGCCACTTCGAAGAACTGTCACAGACGTGCCGTCATGTGGATTTCTACTGGTATCCGCGCAGCGATCGCGCACAAGTTCGTGTTCTCACAGTGCCGGGCGACGAACCAGTGATCTCTCCGCCCGGCTATCTAAAGAAGGATGTGCAGGGCCCTTCATACGAGGTCATACCGAACTTCCGTGATCTGAAGTTCGACGAAATGGAATACATGCTTCCGCTCGAGAACGGGCTCGAGGCTTTTCGCCGTGTGCGCGAGCGCGTGAAGGAGCGGCATCGGGACAAAGTAGGGTGGCGCGTTCTCGTTCGGACCGTCGCGCCGGATGACGCAATGCTGTCGAATACGCCGCAGCCGACGATGACGATTGCGCTACTCCAGAACGCGAGTCTTGACCACGAGACCTACTTCCGGGATATGGAGGCGCTTTTCCTCGATTGGGGCGGACGTCCCCATTGGGGCAAGAAGCATTACCGAAACGCGCCTGATCTTCGGAGGATGTATCCGGACTGGGATGACTTCCTCGAACTGCGGCAGGAGTGCGACCCTGAAGGAGTCTTCATGAATGACTACCTCGCCGAACTCTTCGGGCTGCAGGGGGCGTCGTGACAAATAGTCCAATCGGCCACCGTCGGTGGGCGTTCACCGCCGGGAACATCCCAGCGCACGGGACGGGTCCTGAACCAGAGTTCACGAGCCGCGATGAGCTATGCATTCTCAATGCGGGCTCCGCGGACGCATGCGCTGCAGTGACGGTCTATTTCGCTGACCGTGACCCGGTTGGCGCGTACCGGATCATGGTGCCCGCGGCCCGCGTTCGTCATGTGCGGATCAACGACCTGATCGAGCCGGAAGCGGTACCGCTCACTGTGCCCTACGCGATGGTCGTTACCTGCGGAGCACCAATCGTTGTTCAGGTGCGTCGGCTCGATACCAGGCAGTCTGCGCTGGCGCTGGCCGTAGACTCCGGCACGCCTGTGTGAGACGCTCGGCGAGCTGAGGTCCGCGATGAGAGTTGCAGCAGCCAATGTGCGTAAGCATGCGCCGCTGCTTGTGTTAGCGGCGACCTCAGCCGGTCTCGCCTACCTCATCGCCGTTCTGTCATTCGGGGAAGAGGGGGCTTTTTTCGCGCCGATTGCCGCCGTCATCGTGACAGGCCTGACGGTAGGGCAGCGGCGACGGCGCGCTGTTGAGATTGCCCTCGGAGTTCTGCTTGGGGGTGCCGCAGCGGATGTGCTCGTGCGGGTCGCGGGCGTGGGCGCGTGGCAGCTGGCAGTGGCGGTTCTGGTGGCCGTGACCATTGCCGTCGCTATCAGACCGAGTCCCTTGCTCGTTAACCAGGCTGCGGTCGCCGCGGTGGTTGTGATCGCAGTCGGCCCGTTCTTGGATGTTTCGCCCTGGATCCGGCTCGCCGATGCGGTCATTGGGGGGTTCGTCGCGCTGGTGCTCACCGCTATCTATCCGGGGAACCCGGTTAACGCCGTCGTCGACTATGCGGAAGAGTACGTAGGCCGCCACGCTGCAATCGTGAACGAAGCGGCAGAAGCAATCGACACCCAGTCCTTGCAGCGAGCGGATCTCACGATTGAGCGGCTGCCAGAACTGAAGTATGCGGCGGCCGCACTCGACGATTCAGTGACGGCGGCCCGGGAGCGGCTAGCCAGCGCGACCTTTCTGCGGAGCCGGGGCCAGCGTGAGAGTGCGCGCCGCGCGCTGGCGCGAGCGGAAAGTCTGGTTATATCCGTTGAAGCGACCGCCGCCACCTGCCGCGGAGTGTGCAGGGCGGTCTCCAATGCGGTCCGGCACGCCCGTGACCCCTACGACGTTAGTTTGTCGCCGGCGCTATTCCGGCTCGCCCGTGTTATCTGTCTGATTCCGGATTGGATAACAGGGGCGCTGCCAGAACATGAACTACGTGAGGCCGCGCTGAAGGCGGCTAGGGAAGCGTCGTACGCCCAGCACGATCTTCCGGGCACCCGACACACCCGCACTGTCCTCATCATGCAAATCCGCTCCGCAGTCGTGGATATCCTGCAGCTGACCGGCGCACCACGTCCGGAAGCAGTAGCTCAACTCGAGGCCGCCGCAGGCGAAACAGACGACCTCAGCCTCTAAGCTGGGGCAGGACATTCTCGCCGAAGGCGTCAATGAATCGTGCCTGCTCCTGACCCACGTGGTGAAGATAGATTTCGTCGAAACCAAGTTCTGCATATTGCTGGATCCACTCTGCGTGACGTCCGAGATCCGGCGAGATGTTGACGCTCTGCTCGAGAGTGTGGTCTGAGACGTATTTGGCGCGTTCCTCGAACTGCTCTGGTGCAGAAAGCTCGGCCATCTCCGGCGGGTCAAGAACGTTGGTGCGCCACTGATCGTTTGCGATTCGCCAGGCTTCATCAGAGTTTTCTGCCCAGCTCAAATGGACCTGCAAGACTGCTCTGCCTGACGGATTGTGCTCCCGAAACGCCTCTAACATGCCTTTGAGGCCGTCAAGGGGCTGGTTGACGGTAATGAGGCCGTCGACCGCGGGCGCGAAGCGGTGGGCCGTTTCGGTCGTGAGCGCGGGAATCAGCACTGGCACGGGCTTATCGGGAAGGTCCCAAAGCCGAGCTTCCGACGTTCGGATATGACGGTGATGGGTCACGGTTTCACCACGCAAAAGACGACCGATGATGTCTATCGCTTCTTCTAGAACGACCTGCCGTACTTCCTTGGGTGGCCAGGCCTGGCCGGTGACTCGTTCATTGAGGTGTTCCCCGCTGCCTGGCGCGAACCAGAAGCGTCCAGGAAACATCGTGCCCAGCGTTGCCGCCGCGTGCGCAAGTACCACGGGGTGGTAGCGGTAACCGGGCACTGTGACCACCCCAATCGGAAAGCGGGTAGCGCCGAGAGCTGCTCCCAGCCACGACCACGCGAACCCGGAATGCCCCTGGGCGTGTGACCACGGCTCGATGTGATCCGAGCACATCGCGCCAGCGAATCCTGCCGCTTCGGCGCGCTGAACATCCTCGAGCAGCTGCTGCGGACTGATCTGTTCGTGTGAGGCGTGGAAGCCGATGCGGCTCAATGGTGACTCCCTTCAGTACTTTTCGATGAGCGTCAATGCGGCTGTCATGAGTGCGAGATGACTGAGGCCCTGCGGAAGGTTTCCGAGAAAGCGATTGTCTTCTGGATGAATCATCTCCGCGTAAAGCCCCACGTCATTAGCGAGGGGGACCATCTGCGCCATCAGGCGCTCCGCTTCCGCCTTGCGGCCGACTTCCGCGAGGGCAGCAACCATCCAGAAGCTGCAGGCGACGAACGCGCCCTCTTCTCGTTGCATCCCTGTGTAGCGGTAGATAAGTGGGCCGTCGCCGAGTTCCTTCCGCACGGCGTCGATCGTTGTCGACATGCGCTCACTACGGTCAAACCCACTCATCGCGTGGATGAGAACAGAGGCATCGAGATCGTTACTTCCTGCGTACCACACATAGCTCTGACGCTCGTCTGACCAGCAATTCTCGAGAATCCACTGTTTGATGCGGTCGCGTTCAGTTTGCCAGCGTGCCGCCTCCCCTTCGATCTGACCCGATTCTGCAAGCCGCACAGCACATTCGAGCGCGTGCCAGCAGCCCATTTTGGAGCTTGTGTAGTGGCGGGCCTCGGTCAGCTCCCAGATGCCCGCGTCCCGCTGGTGCCAGACGTCGCAGGTCCGGTCAGCGATGTCGGCGAGCAGGCGGGCAGTCGGTTGGTCGATGACGTTTCCGCCCTCTAGGTAGAGGTCGATCATGTCGAACAAGTCGCCGTAGACACCGAGTTGCAGTTGACCGCCCACGCGGTTGCCTTCGATAACCGGGCCGATGCCCCGCCATCCCGGAGCGTCGACCTCGTGCTCGGACTGCGGGAGCTCGCCACCGAGGGTCGAAAAGACTTCTGGGTCAGGACCTTGCTTGCGAATCATTGTGAGCAGCCAGCTCACCGCGCTATGGACTTCTTCGCGTTCGCCGAAGCGAATCAGCGCGTGGAGCGTATATGCGGCGTCGCGTATCCACGCGAACCTGTAGTCCCAGTTCTTCCCGCCCCGTGGATCTTCGGGCAGGGAAGTGGTCGCGGCAGCGGCGATCGCGCCGGAGAGGCTGTGCGTCAGCACCTTAAGGGCGAGCGCGCTGCGGAGGACTTCCCCCGACCAGGGCCCGTCATAGTGGAGCTCGGACGACCAGCTTTCCCAGTAGCTGACTGTTCTCTCGATACCGTCGAGGATGTGTTCCGGGTCAGGGCAGGGGAGAGGTTCATGCCTTGTGGATATTAGCGCGATGAGCCTGCGCTGTCCCGCATCGACGCTGATGGTTCCGCTGACCGTGCGGTCGCTGAAATTCAGCTCTTCGCCTGAGCACCCGATCACCCCGAGCGTCACATCGCCGACGCGCAGGAGCGGGCATTGCCGGGTATTGTCCGCCCACGGCGATACCCGGTTAAGCCGGGTGCCTGGTGCCACGCGCCAGCGCAGTTCCATGGTGCCTTCGAGTCCATCAATGCGGCGCGCGAATTCTCCCCACGGCAGGCGCCCGCTCTTGCCCGTGTTCAGCGAGTCGGTGACACAGACCTTGCCGGTGCGGGTCTGGTAAGTGGTCTGCAGAACGTTCGTGCCGGGAATGTACTGTCGCGTTACCGTATGCGTCTGCGCCGGGTACAACTCGAAACAACCACCGTTCTCGCTGTCCAGCAGTCGCGCGAACACGGGCGGTGAGTCCAGGTTTGGCATCGGATACCAGTCGACGGATCCGTCGTGTGCGATAAGAGCCACAGTTCGTCCATCTCCGATTGCCGCATACGATCGCAGATCGACGTAGCCGCCGTCGCGCGGGGGGAGATCGGAGATTCTTATGGCTGGGTCATCGTGGTCCCGCATAAAGCTCAGGCATCCGGGTTCTGTGGGGACTCGCCGCGGGCCGATTGCCGCAGTCGGCGGCGCCCTGCCCAGACCAGAACGAGTATCAGAAGTGCCAGTATCACAAGTAGTTCCATATTGGTCAGCTACCCAAAATGACCACGATTATTCATCGTTAGCCCTGGTAACCACTATGGTAATCAGTTAGTAAAATTGCCCAAAATCCTTGCCTGTGTCCTTGCGTGGCACCCCTGCGTTGGGGGATGCTAGGTACAGGTTGAGCCAGCAGCCGATACAACCGGGGAAGCTGGGATGGTACCCAGCGCCGCGCGGTATTAGGCGCCGCGCTCGTGTGCATTTCTCCAGCTTCCGGATCGAGTAGTAGTAGGAGCTGGAATGATTCCAACAGCACTCCCAAAAGACGATCCAAAATGGGCCATGACCGTAACGCAGGCAAGCACGCCTCGCGGAGGCGTCCGTGTCGCGGTTCTGCAGGGCGAACTCGACGCTAGTAAGCGTGCGGAAATCACCGAGGGCATTCACGATTTGCTCGAGGCAGGTACCCCAGTGATGCTCGATCTGTCCCAGGTGCGCTTCTGCAGCGTGGCGTGCATCGAGGCGATTGCGCGATGCGCGACGCGCGCCAGTGACATCAGAGTCGATTTTTCGATCTTCGCCCCACGTGTTGTCGCACGGTGCCTGGCACTCTATGAGCCCACCCCCCATGTGATCACGGTTGATGGGATGTCTCCAAACGGGACGGCTGATTGGCTGGAACGGGTGTACGCCCTCCAAGCAAGCTGAAACGGAGCCGTGTCATAAGTCTCCGAAAACTGGGTCGGGACGCTCATGGACGCCTCGGCCCAGTTTTCCTATAGGGCCCAAAATTCCCCCCAAAATTCCCCCCAAAATTCCCCGTAGCTGGGCACTCTGCAAGGTTTCAGTCTGCGACGTTCCGGGTACCGCCGATGAACGTCCGGTCGGTGTTCGCGCCCGTGAGCGTCCGGCAGGACCCCACCCATCGGAGGATATGGTGCTGAAGGTCGACCCGCTGGAAAACCCAGACGAATCTGCGCCCGCACTCGCACCCCGTGGTTGCCCCAGTGTCGGCGTGGAGGAAGAGTTTCTGCTCCATGACGCTGAACGTGGTGTGCTCGCACCGTGTGCGCCGGAGCTTTTGGCAGGGCTGGCGGACGATGTGAACGGTGCTTGCTCAGAGATGCAAAACACTCAGATAGAGCTCGTGACGCAGCCGGAAACCGCACTCGGCGCCTTGGCAGCGGGACTCCTGCGTAACCGCGAACAAGCATCAGCAGCAGCGCACGAGATGGGGCTGCAGCTGCTCCCCGCCGGAATGCCACCACAGATGTCACCGCAGTCGCCACCCGCGCGACCGTCCGTCAGTGATAACCGGTACAGGAAGATGTTCGCACGCTACGGGGCGGCTGCGGAGCGCTATCAGGGTTGCGGTACACACGTCCATGTAGAGGTACCAGACCGTGAGACGGCCGTCGCTGTGCTTGGGCATCTGACACCCTGGCTGCCACTTCTCGTTGCGCTGGGGGGTAACTCGGCCTATTCAGGTGGGGCCGACACTCGCTTCTCGAGCTGGCGGATCGCGACCCAGCGCAGGTTTCCGGTATCCGGCTTGCCACCGCAGTTCCGGTCGGCTGCACACTACGACGAGTCAGTGGCTGCGCTTGTTGATGCTGGCCTACTCGAGGACGGTCACACGTGTTTCTGGCTCGCCCGACTCTCAGACCGGTACCCGACGATCGAGATCCGCGCTTCTGACGTCGGACTCACGGCCGACGATTCCGTCTTGCAAGCGGCGTTAGGACGGGCCCTGGTAATGACGGCGCTCTCCGACCTCCAGAAGGGAGACCCGCCTCCAGCTATCGACCCATTATGGGGTGATGCCGCATTGTGGACCGCCGCGCGCCACGGTCTGGAGGGCCCCGCCATTGACCCGGTCACAGGGAAGAAGGTGACCGTCAGTGAGTACACATCGATGTTGCTGGACAAAACCACTGACGCGTTGTGTGAGGCTGGCGACTATTACGCGGTGCGAACATTCCTGGCCGCGCTGCGGAAAAGGGGAAGTGGCGCGCAGTTGCAGCGCAGCGCCGCCCGCGGTGGCCACGCTGCGGTGACCTCGATGCTGCACGGCGCAACCTGCCAGACAGCAGGGCTCGGACGTAACGCTGGCCTCATTCTCAACGCAGCACAACGAGATTGGAGAGATGTGCACATGGAAAATGAGCATTCGAAGTCACAGCCCGAACCGACCCCTCCCGCCGAAGACCAGACCAACCTGGTCCACGAGGAGCCTGACCCAGACGCCGGTTCGCAGCCTAAGGTTGCTGGTGGTGTCATCATCGTCCTGACAGCAGCTATCGCCATTGCTTTCTTGGTCGTCGCGGTCTACTTGGGGGGCCAAGCGTTCAATGCCTGGTAGGGAGGCGCGATGACAAGAGACGTCGAGAAGCGGTTCTATGACCCACCCACATTCCGTAAGGCCGCCACGTACGCCACGGTCGTGATAGTGCTCGCACTCGGATCGATGGGCGTGCTGCTCCTGTGGGCCGCACCCGAAAGTGGTGGTGTAGCAGGGAATCTACTTACGTTCGGCCCAGCAGCGATCCTGTTGCTTGGAGGCATCGGTGCTTTCGTCCAGACTTACCGCGTGTGGCGCCGCGGCGGTACATGGCCCCTGTGGCAGGGTGCTGGCTGGTTCCTGCTGGTGCTCTTCTTCGCCTACGCGGCGCTGTCGAGCATGGCGCTGACAAGCAGATGACCTGAGCGCCGGTTTGTTCGGTCCGTTCGCGGGTAGCTAAGAGGCATACCGGACCCCGTCAGCGAGGTGGCTACCTATGGCATCGCGTTACCGTACCCGCGCGACCCCAGACACCGTGTGGCACATACTTTGCGACCCCTGGCTTTACGCCGGTTGGGTGGTCGGTTCATCCCGCATCCGTGGGACCGACGAGGGCTGGCCGAATGAGGGCAGCCGGTTCTATCATTCCGTCGGCTTCTGGCCGCTTCTCAACGACAATTACACCGAAGTGGTTAGCTGCGACCCTGGGCGAATGATCGAGCTCGCGGCGCATTCGTGGCCGGCCGGGAAAGCGCGGGTCCGGGTATCTTTGACGAAGGATCCGGAAGGCTGCGCGATGGTGCTCGAAGAGTGGGTTGAGTCGTGGCCGTGGAGACAAGTCCCCAAGCGGGTGCAGGAAAAACTGGCGGGGCCGCGGAACAAGGAGTGCCTCAGGCGGCTTGCACTCATCGCCGAAGGCCGCCGCGAATGACGCGTGCGGTAGACGCGATCGTCATTGGGTCAGGCCCCAATGGGCTGGTCGCAGCGAATGTGTTAGCGGATCACGGCTGGGATGTGCACGTCCTAGAGGCACAGCCGGATCCGGGCGGCGCGGTCCGTTCCGTCAACCGGGAGCACGGCGTGACGTGGGACCTTTTTAGCTCGTTCTATCCCTTTGCTATGGCCGCCCCTGCGATACCGAGGCTCGGGCTCGAGCGTTTCGGGCTGCAGTGGAGCCACGCCGAGTCTCCCGTCGCGCATGTTGTTGGCCCCGGCTCGGGTGATGTGGTTCGGATCGAGCGCACACCTCGGCAGACAGCGGAATCGCTAGCACGTTTCAGCGCGAAAGACGCGAACACGTGGCTGTCACTGTGTGAGGAATGGCAATCAGTCAAGGCGCCACTGCTCAGCATGATGTTCGCGCCGTTTCCACCCACCCGCGGCGCCATGTCCCTGCTCCACAAGTTCGGTGTGGCAGACGCGATGCGACTCGCCCGTTTTCTCGCGCTTCCGGTACGACGTATGGAACACGAATTGTTCGAGAGCCGCGCGGCACGGCTCCTGCTCCGTGGCAACGCTTTACACGCCGACGTTCCCGTCTCGGCCCCCATAAGTGGCATGGTCGGTTACGTCCTCACGATGCTTGCGCAGGATGGCGGGTTCCCCACTCCTCGTGGCGGCGCGCAACAACTCACTTCAGCACTGGTGCGGCGACTCGAGGCGGGTGGCGGGCGCGTAAGTTGCGGCGCGCGTGTGCGGCACATCCTGGTGCGGAGCGGTCGTGCAGATGGCGTAGTGACCGAAGGAGGTGACACCCTTCGCGCACGCCGGGCGCTGATCGCAGACGTCAGCGCACCAGACCTCTACGAGAGTTTGCTACCGAGCTCAGCGATTCCCGAGCGGGTACGCGAGGGCATCAAGAAGTTCCAATGGGACCCTCCGGTAGTCAAGTCCAACTACGTGGTCCAGGGCGAGATCCCCTGGGCGAGTCCACTCGCGGCAGGCGCTGGAACTGTTCATATCGGCGGTGATGACGACCAGGACCGGCTGATTCTTTTTGGCCAGATGACCGCCGCCGACTCGACGCGATCTCCGGCAGGATTGACGACCGCCTGGGCATACACCAAAGCCCCACGAGGAAGCACTGAACCGGAACACCGGGAAATCGCAGCCGCGATGACCGAGAAAATCGACACGTATGCTCCTGGCTTCACGGACCGGCTCGTCGACGTTGAAGTGCAGACTGGCAGTCAGCTCGAATGCGACAACGAGAACTTGCGGGGCGGAGCGGTCAACAGCGGAACATTCGAACTGTTCCAGCAGTATGTATTTCGCCCGATCCCAGGGCTCGCGGACAATCACACACCCGTGAAGGGTCTATATCTCGGCAGCGCGTCGGCTCACCCAGGTGGAGGCGTTCACGGAATGTGCGGCTGGAACGCCGCACACTCGGCGCTCGAAGCCCGAGGGCCAAGGCAGCGGCTACGTGCGGCAATCGCCCGCAGACTAATGCGGTAAGGAGCAGAACATGCAAGCTGTGACACGGTCAAGATACTTCTTAAGCCCTGAGCGTCGCGCCCCGTGACTGCCGGCTTCCCCTGTATGCATCTGAACGGAAGGCGGCGAGCCAGTGAGGGTACAACCGAAAATTGTCCGCATGGTTGACAACGGGGTCGAATGACAGTTCCGTGCTCACTTGTTGCTCCAGTATCAGTTCGCCGAACCGGTGCACATCACCGTGTGACGTACTGGAGTACAAGGTGAATCGAAGCGGACTCTGCCCGATTGCTGCAGTGAGTGACTCCTTCCGGGCCGGAATTTTTCGTTCCGTGGAAGCTTGCGCGTGCAGCCACGTCAAAGCGCCATCGGCACGCTGATACGGCATCAGAGTGCTGTAGCGGGGCTCCGTCCAGAAGGCCGACGGTTTGATGATCATGCGGGTCAGCCGACCAGTGCCGACGCTACTCACCATGAGGATGTCCCACGGGCTGGAATTCTCGATGCGGATAGCGAGTCCGAGCGCGTCAGGAAACGCAGCCCCCAGCCCAGCACCCTTGGATAGCCGAACCATGCACGAGTGCTCTTCTGGCACGCCAGCGGTGTCGGGGAGTGCGAAATTCACTGTGCCGGAGAAACACTCACCCCACGGATGGAAGAGTCGGCCGCTGCTCCGGAGTCGTGCGACGGCTCGAGCGCTCGCGCGCGTGAGACTGGCCATTCGTGCTGACGGTCGTGCAAGCTGCATGAGCCTTGCGTACCCTGCGGGCGCGCTGCGCAAACTAAGGGCGTCCCGGGCCGCGAATGAACGCCCTGGACAGGCGCAAGGTCCACGCTGGCAATTCGATCTGGGGGGCATGGCCACAGTCAGGCAGAATTACGGACCTCGCCGCAGGAACCGCCTTTCGCACATGACGGGCGAACTTTGCTGGAACGAGCCGGTCCTCGCTGCCCCAGATGAACAGGGCGGGAGTCCTCATGCCCGGAAGCCGGTCCCAGAATCCAGACTCCCCAAAGGGTTCCTCCACGTAGATATTGATCAGAGCGGAAAGCGCTGCACGGCGGTGTCGCCAATGGGACATAGCGATCGTGAATTCGTCAGCTGCCGCCTCAAACCAGTTTTCCGGGATCCGGCGCGGTTTGGCCACGAGCCGCTTCGCCGACTCAAGAATCAGGGATCGGGGGACTGTGAACCGCGGGGCGGCGCCAAGCGTCACCGGGAGATACTTGACCAGCGGAACAAACTGGCGAAACCGCCGGAATGCGGGCGACGGACACAGGAGGACCAGTTCGCTCGCAGCCTCGCTGTCGTGCATGGCAAGTTCCAGCGCTAGGCGCCCACCCATGGAATTGCCGATCACGGTGGCGCCCCGAGCGTCGGTCGCGGTGAGGAAGGCGTCGAGCCACCGAGACATTCGTTCTGCGGTATAGGTCCACAGCGGCGCTTCTGATGCGCCAAACCCTGGGATGTCCGGTGCAAGAACACGACAATCACTCGCCAGTCCAGCGAGCAAGGGGAGCATGGACGCGTTGGAACTGCCGAGGCCGTGCAACAGCACCACCGGATGACCTTCAGGGACGCCTGCTTCAAGGTAGGCGGTACGCGCGCCGTCCACTAGCGCCTCCCGGGCAAGCGGACGAGTGGGGAGCTCCGCTTCTGGAGCAAAGGAACTGCCAATCTGCAGCACGGTGGCGAGGCTGCCTCGGGTCGTAAGGTCCCCGTCGAGGAACGCGTCTACACCACTACGCCGGCCAGTGAGAAGATCTGTGAGCGTCTCGGCGCTGGTCGTCACCACACTCGTTGGGTCAGGATGCGTGCCCGACGACACCTCGGCAACGCCGTCGTGTACCTCGAGGGTCCACCTGCCGTGGTCTGGCACATCGAGGCAAACTACAGCATCTGAGTGAGTGAAAGCCGTGTCTGTCACGTTCTGGGGGAAAAGCTCGCTGAGCAGGTGATCGGGACTGGAATCTCGTAACTCCAATGCGGCCGTCATCGTTCTCTCCTCTTGCGAAACCTGGTTGTAAGTTTGATTACCCCTGGGGTGGCGGAAATAACCCGTTTGTTTTCTGCTCAATTGGGTATACCTACGCGATGCAGCCAGCGGTTCTCTTCGATATTGATGGCACCTTGGTCGACTCCAACTATCTGCACGTGCATGCGTGGCAGCGCGCATTCCTAGAGGCGGGTATTCCGGTAGATAGCTGGCGGATTCATCGCTCGATTGGAATGGACGGATCGACGCTCGTGACTTCTCTCAGCGACGGCGCGAGCGACGATGTCGCGAGCACTGTCAAGGACCTCCACGCACGTTTTTATCGTGAACTCACACCACAGTTGCGCGCTTTCGATGGGGCACGCCAGATTCTCGAGAAGGTGGAGTCAGTTGGCATGCAGACGGTGCTTGCAACGTCAGCACCGGAAGATGAACTCGCGCAACTTCGCAGCGTCCTCAACCGGGAGGACGTCATTTCTGCTGTCACGTCTTCGGAAGACGTCTCGACGGCGAAGCCTGAACCACACATTGTTCAGATCGCCCTCGAACGCGCAGGGGTCTCGCCCAAGCGTGCGGTGTTCGTGGGCGACACAGTTTGGGACGTGGAGGCATGCAATCGTGCTGGGGTTAACTGCGTCGGTGTTCTGACCGGTGGGGTTTCGCGGGCAGAACTCGAAGACGCCGGTGCGATCGCGGTTTACACGAGTGTCAGCGAACTCTGTGCACACTTCTCTTCAAGTCCGCTGGCTCAGCTCAAATAGCAGTCAGCTCCAGCCCCGCGGGGCCGGAGCTGACTCGCGGCAGGTTTACGGCTGCGGTGGATCGATGTCGCCACGCCACTCACCCGTCGCGACGCCGCGCTCTTCGATGAACTCCTTGAAGCGCTTCATATCGCCTTTGACCTGCGTATCCACGATATTTAGCGCATCGCCGATATTTTCTGCGACGCCTTCCGGGTCGATATCGATCTGAGCCGTCACCCGAGTTTGATCATCGTCGATCCGGTGAAAGGTAATCACCCCAGCATGGGTCGGTCCCTCGGTCGAATGCCATGCGACCCGCTGGTCAGGATGTTGTTCGTCAACCACAGCGGCGAATTCACGAGAGATCGGCCCGAAGCGAACGTGCCACCGCAGGTGCGTGTCATCGAGCTGTTCGATGCGTTCAACGTGCTCCATGAACTGCGGATACTGCTCGAACTGCGTCCATTGGTTGTACGCGACGTTGAGGGGTACGTTCACGTCGATTGACTTATTTACTGTGCCCATCAAACGCTCCTTTCAGCGTTGTTACGCAGAAATATGATTTGTTTCGCGGTTCCAAATGCGATGCAGCGCAACTGCATCGATGAAACTGCGGACGAATTCATCGGGCAATTCTTGCCCAGAATGGCTCGTTACAATAACTCCTTCCTCATCGGTCACCCGGACGGGGTTAGTTTCGGCATTAGTGAGACCGTTCTGACGCAGCACCTCGGCGCCGGCACCAAACGCGGCGACCGGTTTGTGGTGCTTGAAAGCTTCAAGGACAAAGTGCTTTGCTGACCCATTCGTTTCAATCAGGGCGGCGATGTCACCGCCCGGAACGATCACTGCGTCGTACAGCACCGATGCCGTAGACGACAGTGCCACCGATACGTCGACCGCGTGCCCGCTCTCCCCGCGGATAGTTCCCTCGGCTGGTCCGATGAGATCTAGGAGAGCACCTTCGGCCGAGAGTGCACTCGCAAGTTTGCGAATACCCGTGTCATCGACGCCATCACAGACCAGAGCAGCGATTTTTCGTGACTCGATCGATGGAGGTGCGTCGTCGAATCCTGCTATCGGGTAGACCTGGCTGAGAGCCGACGATGCGTCGTTGTGGAGGTCCGCCCCGAGGTCTTCGGGCTCTGGCACTCCGACCTTGCGCGCGACTCCCGCGGCGAGGCCAGGGTCGACGTGTGCGATCTGCTCGGTGACTCTCTGCTTCACGTACTTAGAAGACACTTTCGAAAGTTCGAAGCAGAAAGCGTCGTGAATGTGCTGCTGCTCGACATCCTTCATGCTGTTCCAGAACAGTCGCGCCTGGCCGTAATGGTCGTTGAAGCTTTCCGACCGACGGCGGATTACTGCACCCTCCACTCGCTGCGTGTAGTGGCGGTAGACATCGAGGGGTGGCTCCTGCTGAGACATGGACATCGGGCATCCGTTCCCCAGGCTGTTTTTGGTGTAACTCGTCGGATGCGTGTGGATTGTGTGCTGTCCGTACCCATCTCGCTGGTTTGTGTGCACCTCGACAACCGGCCGGTTTATCGGCAGCTGGGAGAAGTTCGGTCCGCCTAGACGGATCAGTTGCGTATCCAGGTAACTGAAATTCCGTGCTTGCAGGAGCGGATCGTTGGTGAAGTCGATGCCCGGCACCACGTTGGCGGTATGGAAGGCGACCTGTTCGGTTTCGGCGAAAAAGTTCTGTGGATTGCGGTTCAGAACCATGCGCCCCACAGGCTGTACCGGAACTTGTTCCTCTGGAACGATTTTAGTGGGGTCGAGGAGATCGAAATCGAAATCGTGTTCGCGCAACTCACTGATGAGCTGGACGCCGAGTTCAAACTCTGGAAACTGTCCCGATTCGATCGCGTCCCACAGGTCGCGGCGGTTGAAATCAGGATCAGCGCCCGCGATGCGCTGGCATTCCTCCCACTCGAGCGAGTGGGATCCCAGGATGGGCCGCCAGTGAAACTTGACGAACGTGCCGTTGCCCTCTAAATCAACCAAGCGAAATGTGTGCACGCCGAAACCCTGCATCATGCGGTAGCTGCGGGGGAGCGCACGGTCTGACATCAGCCACATCACCATGTGCAGAGATTCCGGGTGGAGCCAAACGAAATCCCAGAAAGTGTCGTGCGCGGACTGTGCCTGGGGGATTTCGCTTGCGGGTTCTGGTTTGACGGCGTGGACGAAATCGGGGAACTTGACGCCATCCTGGATAAAGAACACCGGCATGTTGTTAGCGACGAGGTCGTAGTTGCCTTGCCGTGTGTAGAACTTCGTTGCGAAACCGCGGACGTCGCGCACCGTGTCCGCGGAGCCGCGAGAACCTGCAACGGTGGAGAACCGCACAAAAACCGGGGTGGTGAGCTTCGGCTCGGTCAGGAACTCGGCGGCCGTATAGTCGCGCAACCGAGTGTCGTAAGCCTTGAAATAGCCATAGGCACCTGCGCCCCGCGCATGGACAACTCGCTCAGGGATTCGTTCGTGATCGAAGTGCGTAATTTTCTCGCGCGCATGGAAGTCTTCTAGCAACGTCGGTCCGCGAACACCTGCTTTAAGGGAGTCATCCGTGTGCTCGACGCGGACCCCTTGCTGCGTCGTGAGCCACGAGTGGTCGTCGTCCGTTCTCGACGCGTCGAGCCTGCGGTCTTTGTCGTCTCGGCGCTCCATACCGTTCTCCCTTCGTGAGGTCCGGTGTGCGCCTACCCCTCGCGTCGGTGGATAAACGAGTTGCCAGCCAACGTTTGTATCCGCCACACGGGGGAAGTACTCAGCCATGCGCTCAGCTAGGGCTGTTTGAAGGAGGCCATGATGGAGACTTGCGCAACATGCGGCAATGTCTACGACAAGCCACTAATTGTCACACAGGGGGACAAGTCCGCCGCGTTCGATAGCTTCGAGTGCGCGATCCAGGGGATGGCGCCGCAGTGCACGCATTGTGATTGCCGAATCATCGGGCATGGCGTGGAGAGCGATGGACGCATGTACTGCTGTGCGCACTGCGCTGATCAATCCGGTGTGAGTGGGGTAGAGGACCGCGTGTGAATTCAGAATCGGCACACAAATCGAAGGAGCACCATGGATGAACCGATGATCGAATACCCCGGCCATACCCGTGAGATGCCCTCGCGTCCCAAGGACGAGATGCGTGAGTACGTCGGCCGCGATGTCCTCGCAGGCCAGAAAGCACTTGTGACAGGGGGTGACTCGGGAATCGGTCGCGCCGTCGCAGTGGCGTTCGCAAAGGAAGGGGCAGACGTTGCGATCGGGTACCTCTCGGAACACGACGATGCACAGCGCACCGTCGAACTGGTCGAGAAAGAGGGCCGCCGGGCATTCAGTTACGCCGTCGACCTTGCGGACGCAAGCGCCTGCCGGCGCCTCGTCGCCGACGCAGCGAACGACCTCGGCGGTCTGTCGATCCTCGTGAACAACGCGGCATACCAGATGCCCGTTGAGGAGTTCGAAGACATCAGCGATGAGCAGTGGCGCCACACCTTCGCCGTAAACATCGATTCGTTCTTTTACGTCACGAAGGCCGCGCTGCAGCACCTGCCCAGCGGCGGCGCCATCATCAATACCTCGTCCATAAACGGCTTGCGCGGAAACAAACAGCTGATCGACTACTCCGCAACGAAGGGCGCTATTCTCGCGCTGACCTACTCATTGGCTCAGTCGCTGATGGAGCGAGGGATCAGAGTCAACTGTGTCGCCCCGGGGCCTGTCTGGACGCCACTCATCCCGGCGACGTTCCCGGAAGATGCGGTCAAAGAGTTTGGGGAGCAGGCGCCATACAAGCGGGCTGCACAACCCGATGAGATTGCGCCGTCGTACGTCTTCTTCGCGGCGAATCAGTTGTCGTCCTATTACTCGGGTGAGGTACTCGCGCCCATCGGTGGCGAGACACTGCCTGGCTAGATTTACAGGAGAAGGGGTGCCCGAGCACCATGACTGCTAGTCCACGTTTCCAGAGTGATCTTTCGTCGCAGCGTGTCCGCAAGCTCTTCGCGTTTTCAGTGGGTGTCGCCTTCATCGTGGTAGGCATTCTCGGGTTCATTCCAGGCGTCACCACCGGCACCGACGAGCTGACATGGGCCGGACCCCACACTGATACGTACTTGTTCGGCATTTTCGCGGTGTCGATCCTGCATAACGTGATCCACGTCGGTTTCGGTGTCCTTGGCATCGTGATGGCGATGAGGGCGCTAGGTGCGCGCATCTATCTCATCGGTGGCGGGCTCGGTTACATCGCTCTGACGTTGTACGGGCTTGTGATCGATCACAGCAGCGACGCGAACTTTCTACCGATCAACGACGCCATCAACTGGCTGCACCTTGGTCTCGGCCTGGGCATGGTGCTGCTCGGGACCGTTCCGTTGCGGACACCGAAGAAAAAGTAGCCGGATCATTGCGGGGCTACGTGTTTAACCCGGACGCGCGGGTGGAAGGCAATGTTCGTACGTGCAAAACCAACGAGAGGACCGCGTCAAATGTCTGATGTCGTTCGTGACACCGAAACGGGCTCGGTAACCGGAACCCGTGACAAGCACTACAACATCATCTGGTTTACCGAAGCCTGCCTCAGCAATGCGCTGCGGATGGAGGAGTACATCAAGGACGCAGAGCGAGAAGGCGACCAAGAACTCGCCGACTTTTTCCGCCGTGCGCAAGCTGAAAGCCAGAAGGGCGGGGAGCAAGGCAAGGCACTGCTGGCTTCGCGACTAAACCGCTAATTTGGCTGTGCTGACCGCGCCGCCCGGACGGCACCGCGCCGGGCGGCTTTCGCGAGTCCGCTGAAACTACCTGGGCGGCACAGCCACGACGCTGTTAGTCGCGGCCGATAAGTCGAGCGGACGACACATTCGCCGGAGACAGCACTCCAGTTCTCTCGAGATCACCTGGGGACGAGTTGTGCGCGTCAACAATCATCCGCGCCTGAGCGGTGACGGTGAGACCGCGAGCGCGAGCCAGTCTGTTCAGCCGGAGGCGCGCGATGTCGGGCTCCAGCCGCAAGTATTCGGTCAGAATCCCGACCGCAGCAGCAATCGTCGCGCTGCCGCGCAGTACCGAATCGACCGCATCGGAAGTCGACAGGCGGCGGCCGTCGACGGTGCCGCTGGCGAGACCAATCGCGGTCAGATCGGCTAGGATCTGCCCGAAACTGCGGGGCCGTGCATCGCCCCAAGGATCTTCGGTATGCACCACAATTGAGCCCAGAGGCACCCCAAGTGCTGATACCGGAAACGCGCGCATACCGCGCAATCCGGCCGCCGTTGCTCGTTCCCGATACTCGGGCCAGCGTGTGTCATCCGCGTGGGCAAGGTCGTCGACCATCGCGACGGCGCTTTCGCTCGCGCTCATCAGGCCAGGTCCTGAGGTGTGAAAGCGGGGGTCGACAGAGTGGCCCTCGCTCGCTGCCTCTGCGACTATGTGGACAACCCCACGCCCGGGCGCTCGCCTGTCCAGTAGCAGCACGACAACGGTGCTCGCACCGAAGCAAACCCGAGCGTGTTCTGCAACAGAATGCAGCATGGCGGGAAGGTCAAAGTCGTTCGTGAGCGTCGACGTCAGGTCCGCAATGGCAAGCTGCACACGTCCGCCGTCGGTCGCAACTTCGCTGCTCCGGTCAGTTCCAGTCATCATGGCCTCCAGCGTCATCGCGTTCCTCCTGCATCGATAGACGTCGGGCCACGATGTCATCGGCGACATCAGCGATCGATCTGTTGTGGGAGTAAGAATAGGCTCGTATCCTGTCCAGTGCCTCATCGACAGGTACAGCGAGCTGCACCGCTGCCATTCCGGCAGCGAGGTGAATTTTTGTTCGTGAGAATGTGTCCGCCGGGTCGTCGGGGTGCACTCCGAGTGCATCAGCGGCGGACTCTTCACTCCCAGCTTCAGCGACCTGTAGTTCCCAATTAGCTAGAACCGTCCGCCCAATTGCCACAGCGCATGCCGCGGCAGCATCACGCTCCGCTGTCGTCAGTTCGCCGATGGTACGCCGGTAAAGCTCGAGCACCCCGAGCGGCTCTGGTTGTGAGACTGGGAACGCGAAGAGCGCCCGTGCCCCGAGTGAAACGGCATCGTTTGTGAAGGCGGGCCATCGGGCTGCCGCCTCCGCGGAGTCCATGTCGTGCCAGAGTTCTGCACGCTGAATCCGGTACGCGTCCAGGCAGGGGCCTTCTCCGACGGTGAACTGTAGTTCGTCGAGCTCCTGAGCGAGGGCATCGGTGGCATAAACGAGTTCGCGGAGTTTGGTTGTGTTGGTGAGCACCGCAACAGCTGCGCCATCGACCCCCGTGAGACGCATGGCGGTCACACAGATATGGCCGACTCCGGTGAAGAGAGAGGTTTTGTGGGCGGCATCATGCTCGGTTCCGCGCTGTTGGACGATGTGGTCGCTCGAATCGGGCAGGCGTCGCTCGCCGTGTCTGTCGCCAGCTGTGCTCTCGCCCATCTGACTTCCTCTGCATTGGGAACCAGCCGAAGAAAACTATCGTCACCGAAGTCTACCTCTGTAAGGCTCGCCGGGCCCCCATCGCTAGCCCATCGTTGCCGTAGCCGCCTAGGTCGAATCCCGTTCGATCACTCGGACAATGTCGTTTTGATGAGGCGAAGGACTGCCGGTCGGCCGACCGGCGAGGATGGCGAGCACGGACTCCGCGATCGCACGACTTTGCACCTCGACGCCAGTCGTTACTGTCGTCAGGGGCGGGTTCGCGTAACGCGCGACCGGGATATCGTCCACCCCAATGACTGCCAGATCGCCAGGCACTCTCAGCCCGTTTCGTCGCGCGCCGTCGAGAAGCGCAAACGCGATTTCATCGTTGTAACCGCATAGTCCTGTGACCGGCTCATCTAGTGCTCGCCACTGAGAGATGACGTGCGCCGCGTTGTCGTCCCCGATGGTCGCGACGACAGGCGATGTCAGGCCAAGCTCGACACAGGCGCGGCGCGCGCCACGCAGTCGCGGCGCAGCGAAACTTTCGAGGCGCTCGTCGGCGGGGTAGGCGTATCCGAGCCGGACATGGCCGCGCTCCGTGAGGTGCTGAACTTGCCGCCACCCGAACAACTCTTGAGCAGGGGCGAGTACGGTGAGAACCTCGATACCAGCCGTCCTGATCGTGTTCACTTCGCCGTCGCTGAGCGCGTCGCAGACAATGATCGCCGCGGGGGTTATCGCGGTCCACAGTTCCCGGAATGGCGTGCTGCCCGGGAGCTTCTGATAGGTCAGCAGCGTCAGTCGGTGCGCGGCGAGTTCCGCGGTCAACGTGCTGATGAGAGTCCCGATCACCGGCCCGATGGGCCACTCCGGGAGCATGAACAAGACGACATCACTGCGGCCCCTGCGCAGCGTGCGAGCCGCCGCGGACGGCGAGTAGCCGAGCTTTCTAGCCGCTATCAAAACTCGCTGACGCGTTTCGTCTGGGATGGACTGCCCAGGTGTGTCGTTTAAGACGTAACTGACGGTCGCTCGTGAGACGCCAGCCTCCCGCGCTACATCGACGCTCGTTGCCCGTGGACGCACGCCGTGAGCTTACACGTGTTTGTCCACGATTTGGCCATTGCGTCACGGTTGGATCTCGACGTAGACTGTCGCTGACACGTGTAAGCGATGCTGACACTGTCGAGAGTTGAGATAGCGGCGGATACCCGGTGGAATTAAGGAAACAGGTAAGAATGTCTTTCACAGCTGGCACTGAGGTAATGGAGAGCGCCCAAATTGAGCAAGAATTGCGGCTGAGGTTGCAGAAGCTCACGCTCGAAAGCAAAGTGCGGCTCCTCACCGGCGCCGACTTCTGGTCCTTGCATCCAGAGCCGAAGATCGGTCTGCGGCGACTGGTCGTTTCCGACGGTCCAGCCGGGGTACGTGGCGAATCCCTCGATGAGCGCAACCCGTCCGCCAACGTGCCGTCTCCAACAGCACTTGCAGCAACCTGGGACGTCGCGCGGCTCGAAGTGATCGGCAAGCTGATCGCCTCGGAGTGCCGTCGGAAGGGCGTGGATGTGCTGCTTGCTCCGACCGTCAACCTCCACCGAACCCCGTACGGTGGACGGCACTTCGAGTGCTACAGCGAAGACCCCTATCTGACGGCGCAGATCGGGGCCGCGTATGTGCGCGGTGTTCAGTCCGAGGGTGTCGGTGCGACGGTGAAACATTTCGTTGCCAACGACTCTGAGACCGAACGTTTCACCTACGACGCGGAGATCGGGGAGCGGGCTCTTCGTGAACTCTATCTCGCCCCCTTTGAGACGATTGTTCGCGAGGCCAAGGCATGGGCGGTCATGGCTGCCTACAACAGCGTCGCCGGGAAGACGATGACCGAATCGCCGATGCTGCGCGAGATCCTCAAGGGCGAATGGGGCTTTGACGGTCTCGTGATGTCTGACTGGTTCGCGGGCCGTTCGCTCGATGCTGCCGAAGAAGGCCTGCTCGACCTCGTCATGCCTGGTCCGCATGGGCCGTGGGGTGAGGCTCTCGTTGAGGCTGTCCGAAACGGATCCGTCCCCGAATTAGCAGTTGATGAGAAGGCGCTACGCATTCTGCGGGTGGCGGCCAGAGTTGGTGCGCTCGAGCGAATCGCGCCCGTCGCCCAGGCCAGGATTGTCGACGACGCCGAGATCGCGAGCACTCTTCGGGCAACCGCATCGGAAGGCATGGTGCTACTCCATAATTCCAAGGGAACACTGCCGCTCGTGAAATCAGATTTGAGAGCAGTTGCGGTGGTCGGCCCGAACGCGGCCACCGCGCGCACCCTTGGCGGAGGCAGCGCGACCGTGGCACCGCCCTACGTTGTTTCGCCGCTCGACGGCATCCGCAATGCTCTAGATGCTGTTGTGCGAATCGAGCACCGGCCGGGCGGGGCAGTGACCTCTCGCGTGCCCAACGCCAGGATCGAGCAACTCACTGCTCCGGACGGCACGAGGAACGCGGTGGAGGTCCGGTTCATGGACCGGGATAACCATCTGCTTGCGTCCGAGGTCCGGCACGCCACCCACCTCATGTGGCAGGACACCGCGGCAGGTGCCCCCCTCACCGACGTCGATTCGATCGAGTTCACCGCTGTCTACGAAGCGGCGGAATCTGGTACCTATCAGATCGGTGGCTCCGGCATCGGCCGTTTCATCCTGGAACTCGATGGCGTGGAGGCTTTCAGTGAGATGGTCAGCCTTCCGTCAGGCGCCGATATGGTTGAGGTCCTCGCCCGCCCGCCACAGGCTCTCGCCACGGTCGACCTCAGCGAAGGGCAGCGAGTGTCGCTCAAGCTTCGCGTTGAACTCACTGCGGGAGATTTCTCCTTCGGCGACGATGACCTGCCTGTGATGCCGGTCATCCAGATCAACGCAGGGCGGATCACCGATGTTGATGCCGAGATCGAGGCGGCCGTGGAAGCCGCACGGAACGCCGATGTCGCAATAGTCGTGGTCGGCACGACGGATGAGGTCGAAAGCGAAGGCTTCGATCGCACATCGCTATCGCTACCAGGCCGACAGGATGAACTCGTGCGCCGTGTAGCGGGAGTGAACTCGCAAACCGTGGTCGTCGTGAATGCCGGTGCCCCCGTGCTGCTCCCGTGGGCCGATGACGTCGCGGCAGTGCTGCTGGCATGGTTCCCGGGCCAGGAGGCGGGCAACGCGATCGCCGATGTACTTTTCGGTGCTGTTGAACCGTGTGGCCGCCTCCCTGTGAGCTGGCCTGCAAATGAAGAGGGCCACCCCGCGTGTACTCCGGAGAACGGTGTACTGCGCTACAGCGAAGGGCTGCACATCGGCTACCGCGGCTACGAAAGGGAGGGCCGCATTCCGAGGTACCCCTTCGGATTCGGCCTCGGATACACCGAGTGGGCGTACGACGAGATGTCCGTTGACGAACGTTGCGCGTATGTCCGTGTTCGCAACGCGGGCGCGCGTGCGGGACGTGAGGTTGTCCAGGTCTACGCTTCGCGCCCGGACGGACAGGTTGAGCGTCCGCCGCGCTGGCTGGTCGGTTTCGCGGTCGTCGACGCTGCGGCGGGTGAGACGAAAGAGGTTGCGGTGCAACTCGCTCCGCGCGCATTTGAGCATTGGGACACCGATGCCGGCCGTTGGTCAGTTGAGCCGGGCACCTTTGTTCTTCACGCGGGACGTTCCGTCGCTGATTTGCGCTTGAAGGCGGATTTGAGCGTTCTTCTGCCTTGACAATTATCGAACTCATGTTCGATAATTGTGTGGTGCTCGGGGGAGACATAGGGGAGGACTTGTTCCGCGTCGCGGACGCGGAACTGGTGGCGCGACTGCGTGCCGCGGAGGTGGCGCAGCGGCGTTTGCAGGCAGCGCAGGCTCTGATCACGGCTGAGATCGTTGCGCGTGGCGTGATGGGAACCTACGGCTATGCAGACGCCGCTGGGTTGCTGCGAGACGTCTTGAACGTCGACGCCAAAGATGCGCGGCAGCGTGCCCGGCGAGCCGAAATGATTTGTGCGACCGCCGGAATCGATGGGTCAGTCGTGCCTGCGACGCTTCCGGCGGCTGGATCCGCGCTGCGCGAAGGCGAAATCTCGGCCGCGCATGTCGACGTGATCGATCACGTACTCAGCCTGTTTCCACCTGCAGCGGAGCGAGTGCTGCGTGAGGAGGGTGAACGAATCCTTACGGAGCTGGCGCGTACCAACAGCCCGGCAGTGGTGCGCAGAGCAGGACGGGAAATCCTTGACCGCCTCGATCCGGATGGTAAAGAACCCGACACAGAAAAACTGACGCAACCGCGCCGAGAACTGCACCTTGCCTGGAGTGCCAAAGGTGACCGGCTGCGGTTGTCCGGTTATCTGGACAAAGAGTCAGGCGTGCGGCTCGAAACTCTCCTCTCGCCATTGGCGAAGCCCCGGCCCGCCGATGACGCTACGCCCGACCTGCGCAGCGTCAGTGAGCGCTGTGGCGACGGACTCGCCGAGCTGCTGGAATACACGGAACGGGCAGGGCAACTGCCCGGTCAGGGCGGGGAGCCGCCGCGCTGCACCATCACTATGACGATCGATCAATTGCTGGGGCACGACGATAGCCCGGTGAAATTGAACGACCACCGTGCGATTTCCGCAGCTGAGGCCCGGCGGCTCGCGTGTGACGCCAAGATCGTCCCTGCCATGCTCGGAGGTGCGAGTGAGGTGCTCGACCTTGGGCGCGCAGTGCGTACCGCGAGCCTCGCCCAACGGTGTGCATTGTACTTGCGAGACAAAGGCTGTGTTTTCCCAGGATGTGACCGCCCGCCGCAGTGGACACAGGCGCACCACATCAAAGAATGGTGTGAGCAGTCCGGCCCCACTGACCTAGCGAACCTGTGCCTGTTGTGCAGCTACCACCATCGGCTCATTCACCACAGTGACTGGACTATCCGCATGGGTGCTGACGGGCAGCCAGACATTATTCCGCCCGCGTGGCTCGACCCCGAGCAGCGCGCCAGGCGCAACACCTACCACCAGGCGTGCCGCGCCCCGGCTCGCCTGAGAACGCGAGACACGCGAAAGCGTCCCAAGCACGGTGCCAGACACGGCGCTCAGCCCAGCGCGCCGTAAGGGGTCAGGCGGAGGTTGAGCAGAGCAGCAGGAGAGGAAAAGAATACGATACCGTTTCGTTTCGTAACGTAGTACGATAGTCACGTACCTTCCCATCGCTGCAAGTAAAGGCGGGCCGCGTGGCTACAACCCTCCCGACACCGGCGCCAGACACTGACTTCGAAGACGCCGGGCACCCACGGCGGTGGCTGATCCTCGGTGTCCTCGTGCTCAGCCTGATCGTCGTCGTGCTCGACAACACCGTGCTGAACGTGGCGATGAAGACGCTTGCCGATCCCAACGACGGCATTGGAGCCACTCAGAGTCAACTCGCGTGGCTCATCAACTCCTACACGCTGGTCTTCGCAGGCCTGCTCTTCGCGTTCGGAGTCATCGGTGACCGCATCGGCCGCAAACGCATGCTGCTGATCGGTTTGGTTATCTTTGGTGTGGCCTCGCTGCTGTCCGCCTATGCCGTATCCCCCGAGAATCTGCTGCTCTACCGTGCGATCAAAGGTGTTGGCGCAGCGGCGATGATGCCGGCCACGCTCGCGCTGGTGCGCGCGGCCTTCTCGCATAAGGAGTTCCCGAAAGCGCTTGGTGTGTGGACCGGCGCGGTGGGTATCGGCAGTGCTCTCGGACCGATCGTCGGAGGAGCGCTGTTGGAGCGGTTCTGGTGGGGATCTGTCTTTCTGATCAACGTGCCCATCGTCATTTTCAGCATGATCATGATCGTGTTCTTCGCTCCCGAGTCGAAAGGTGTGCAGGGCAAACCCGACCTTGTCGGAATGGGCCTGTCCGTCGCCGGGCTCGTCTCGCTCACGTACGGCATCATCAACGCAGGCAACGCGGGATCCTGGTCAGGTGTCGGCGTGATCGTCCCCATCGTGGCTGGCCTGATCATTCTTGCGGCGTTCGTCGTGTGGGAGCGGCGAATTCCGCACGCATCACTCGACATGTCGCTGTTCACGAACCCGCGATTCTCGGCGTCGGCAGCAATTATCGCCCTCACGTTCTTCGGCATGATGGGGCTGTTCTTCTTCATGACGTTCTACCTGCAGATCGTCAAAGGGTTCACGCCGCTGCAAGCGGGTCTGCTGTTCCTGCCGACCGGTGTTGCCCTGCTGATCTTCTCGCCACTCTCCAACGCAATGGTGAACCGGTTCGGGCCCCGTGTAGTCGGCGTCGGCGCGCTGCTCCTGATCATTGGTTCGTTCTTCGTCGTGACGATGCTCGACGCGGACACTCCGGTAGGAGTCCTCATCGCGCTGTTCTTCGTGCAGGGCACCGGAATGGCGCACCTTATGCCGCCCGCGATGAACACCCTCATGTCGTCGGTCCCGCGTGAGAAAGCTGGTGTCGGATCCGCACTCGGGAACACGTTGCGCCAAGTCGGCGGGTCGTTCGGTGTCGCGGTGCTCGGCACCGTCATGGCTCAGGGATATCGCTCGCGCATCGAGGAAGGGGCGCCGGAGCTCCCCGACGCTGCACGCGAGTCAATCGCGGCCACGTTCGGACTAGTCGAACAGGGTGGAGCCCCAGCAGGTGTCATGGACGCCGCCAGCGAAGCGTTCATTGGCGCAATGCACACCACCGCCTACAGTGCGATCGGGGCGGCGGTCGTCGGCCTTATCGTTGTCATTTTGTTCTTCCCGACGAAACGGCAAACCAATGAGGCGCCGACACCCACACGGGCGCCAGGTCCCGCAATGTCCAGGGCTTGAGGGAAGATGTAAGCGTGACGCAAGAACCTGGCGACGTAGACCTTGCGCGGGACTGCGCAAGCCCCGCAGCGCGAGGCCGGCCCCGCAGTGAAGCTGCGAGCCAGGCGATCCTCAGCGCTGTGCTTGAGCTAATTGCGGCGCACGGCTCGATCAGCGATGTCAGCGTCGATGCAGTAGCCGAGCGCTCGGGCGTGTCCAAAGCGACGATATACCGGAGGTGGTCAACCAAAGAAGAACTCGTCGCCACAGCTGTCGACAGCATCAAGTCCACGCCGGACTTCCCGCTTCCTCACACCTCGGTACGGGACGATCTCCTTGCCCTCGGTCGCAACGTCCGCACCAGTTTCACCGACAAAGAGCGGAAAGTCCTGAAGTGCATGATGTTCGAGTCGACAGCGAATCCTGACTTCAAGCGTCACCACGACCGCTTCATTGAGCGCCGCCGGTCCTTCATCAAGGAAGTGTTCCGCCTTGGCGTTGAACGCGGAGAACTGCGCGACGACATCGACCTCGATCTTGCTGTCGCCATGTTCATGAGCCCACTGCTCACGATCATCGTGTACCAGAACTATCCCGACCTGCACACTGAAGGGATTGTTGAACGGGTCGTCGACAACTTGTTGCGAGGGCTCGGACGCTGATCGGTTAAGTTAACCATTCGCGTACCGTGAACGTGTGCTGGTGATCCTTGCGGTGTGTGTAGTGGCGGGCGTGGTTGCGGCCGGGGTGTGGGCGCTGCTCGCACCTCCAGCGAGATACGTCATCACTGATCAAGGGCAGGCGCTGCTTCCCGGTGACAATCTGCACCTGTTCGATTCACTGGCGATATTTGTGGGCGTGACCGCGGTTGCGGGAGCGATCTGCGGCGCAGCGGTGTGGGTGATGCGGCGGCGGCGCGGCCCGGCAGCGGTTTTGATGCTCGTTGGCGGCTCCGGGTTGGGGTCGGGTATCGCAGCTCTACTCGGCGGCGCTTTAGCTGAGCTGCGAGTACCTGATCCGTTTGATGACTCTGGCGTGGCGATCGTCTCGCTGCCACCAGAAGTGACAGCATGGCAGGCGCTGATCTTTCAGCCGCTTGTTGCGGTGTTTGTCTACTTCATCGCTGCTGGGGTTAGTTCGGACCCCGATCTGGGAGTCTCGGGAGGGAGGTCACCCGGGGGGACGCAGGGCGGCGAACTCATCGGTGACCCGGTACCGGGAGTCGGCGAATCGGTATACCGCGGCGGGACGCCCACCGGAACGCCCTGACGGTGCTGTAGAGCCGGTCGGCGTAATGACGCCCCGGCGGCCAAGTACGCGTTGCAGGTTCGTCGCATCAACGTGATAGCCCAGCGCAGCGCTGTAGATGGACTTTAACGTTGAGATGGTGAACTGTTCCGGCGCGAGCGCAAAGCCGATGTTTGTGTAGGACAGCTTCGCGGCGAGACGGCTATGCGCATAGTCGACCACAGTTCGGTGGTCGAAGGCCATTTCCGGCAGTGCTGTGACGGGATGCCAGGTGGTGTCAGACGGCAGCTCTGGTTCGGCAGGGGAGGGTACGAGTCCGAGGAATGTCGACGCGATGGTGCGGCGCCCAGGGACGCGGTGGGGGTCGCTGAACACGGACAGTTGTTCGAGGTGCGCAAGTTCGCGGACATCGACCTTTTCCGCGAGCTGGCGGCGCGCGGAGGTCGGCAGGTCCTCGTCAGAACGAAGTTTTCCACCGGGCAGCGACCACATGCCGACCATGGGTGCCATGGCGCGTTCCCACAGTAAAACGCACAGTTCAGCACCATTGTGATGTTTCGGATCGTCATGGCCGCCCAGGTGCCGTACTTGGAACACGGCTACCAGGACTTCGTGAACGGTGCTACCATTGACAATCACGTTTTCGATTCTAAGTCGAAAACCTGGGATGGTCGAATCGAAACCCCGGCCAGGCCATGGCAAACACCGGGAAACCTCCGGTGGTGTCTGATTGTGAGGAGATACGGTCATGACGACCGCGACAACAGCAGCGCCGTTTCTGACGGAGACGACCCTTGAACTGCTCGGCCAGGTCGAGGACGGCCCCGGCGGCTTCGGCGGGGTCACTGGGGGGCCGGAGTGGGCCCAAGAAGTGCGGAGGCTCGCGCGTGAACGCAACGCGACGATCCTTGCGCACAATTACCAGCTGCCCGAAATCCAGGATGTTGCCGACCACGTCGGCGACTCGCTGGCGCTGTCCCGAATTGCTGCTGACGCTCCGGAGAGCACCATTGTGTTCTGCGGCGTGCATTTCATGGCCGAAACCGCGAAGATCCTTTCGCCAGAGAAGACGGTGCTGATACCGGATCAGCGCGCTGGTTGCTCGCTTGCTGATTCCATCAGTGCGGACGAGCTCCGCGAATGGAAAGACGAGCACCCCGGAGCCGTTGTGGTGTCGTACGTCAACACCACTGCGGAGGTGAAGGCGCTGACAGACATCTGCTGCACCTCATCGAATGCGGTAGACGTCGTCGCATCGATCGAGCCTGATCGCGACATTCTTTTCCTGCCAGACCAGTTCCTCGGGGCTCACGTCAAGCGTGTCACCGGACGGAAGAACCTGCACATATGGGCCGGAGAATGCCACGTCCACGCAGGCATCAACGGCGATGAGCTCGCCGACCAGGCACGCTCGCACCCCGACGCTGACCTCTTCGTGCACCCCGAGTGTGGCTGTGCGACATCGGCGCTGTACCTAGCTGGCGAAGGAGCGGTGCCCGAAGATCGCGTGAAGATCCTGTCCACGGGTGGCATGCTCGACGCCGCCCGGTCGACGGGGGCTCGCCAGGTTCTCGTTGCCACCGAGGTCGGAATGCTGCACCAGCTGCGCCGAGCGGCACCGGACATCGACTTTCAGGCGGTCAACGATCGAGCTTCATGCAAGTACATGAAGATGATCACCCCGGCCGCGCTGCTGCGCAGCCTTGTCCAGAATGCGGACGAGGTCCATGTCGATGCCGAAACCGCAGCGAAGGCACGGCAGTCGGTGCAGCGCATGATTTCGATCGGTAGTTCCGGCGGCGGTGAGTGATGAGCCCCCGATCAGGGGGAACTCGCCGCGAGTGGGAACGTCACGCTGATGTCGTCATCGTGGGAGCTGGCATCGCTGGTCTGACGGCAGCTCTGCGGGCACACGCGCGTGGTCTGAAAGTCATCGTGGTCCGTAAAGCGTCACACGGGGATACGGCCACGGCGCTCGCGCAGGGGGGCGTGGCTGTCGTCGACGGCTCAGTGCCCAGCGATAGCGTGCCGCAGCACTTCGGCGACACCGTCGCGGCAGGTGGGGGACTCGTCGATGGCCATGCGGCGACCGTCATCCTGACCGAAGGAGCGGAGGCGATCTGGCGACTTCGTGCTCGCGGCGCCCACTTCGACGAGGGGCCCGATGGGTTGTTGCGGACCCGCGAAGGTGGCCACTCCGAGCGTCGCATCATTCATGCCGGGGGTGATGCGACAGGAGCAGAGATCCAGCGTGCGCTGGAGCATGCATCCCGCCGTTTGACGGTTCTCGACCACCACAACGTCGTTGCTATCGGTGTAGCGGCCGGTGAGGTCACTGGCGTGTCCGTCGTCGATACGACTGGCGCGCGGGGGCTCATCCACGCGCCGGCGGTGGTCCTCGCGACGGGCGGCATCGGTCAGCTGTATTCGGTCACCACGAACCCCGGCGCGGCAACCGCTGACGGAATCGCGCTGGCGCTTCGCGCAGGAGCGACGGTCACGGACGTCGAGTTCATTCAGTTCCATCCGACGATGCTGTACTCACCGACCGGCTCCGGCACCCGCCCGCTGATCAGCGAAGCGGTTCGTGGCGAAGGGGGACGGCTCGTCGACATCGACGGTCGGGCAATCACTGACGGCGACCCGCGCGGTGACTTAGCGCCACGTGATGTTGTGGCCCGGGCCATCGCCTCACGTATGCGGGAAATCGGTGCCGCGCATGTCTATCTTGATGCACGCAGAATAGATCGTTTTGCGCAGCGATTCCCGACGATTGCCATGTTGTGTGCGCGGGAAGGGATTGACCCGCAATCTGACTTGATCCCGGTCGCTCCGGGAGCTCATTACCACTGCGGCGGAGTAATGACGGATGTCAATGGGGCATCGAGCATTCCAGGTCTATACGCGGTAGGAGAGGCGGCACGCACGGGGCTCCACGGCGCCAATCGCCTCGCTTCCAATAGTCTCCTCGAAGCGGTCGTAGTGGGGGAACGCGTCGGCGAGGCCGTAGTAAGTCGAGTCAGCCGAGGTCCTAGGTCACGGACGGAAGCCGAATGGTCTGAACCCGCCGGTCCGGTCCTGCCGCGAGTTGTCTTGCAGCGCATGATGAGTCAGCATGCCGGCGTTGTCCGCGATGAAACGGGCCTTTCCTCTGCAGCGAGTACGCTCGCCAATGCCGCGGCGGCGCAGGGGATATACGAAGATCAGAACCTGCATCTCACTGCTTCGGCCATTGTCGCGGCCGCCCGGTGGCGGCGTGAAACACGCGGCAGCCATACGCGTCTCGACTTCCCTTACACGGACCCAGAATGCGCACGCAGCATCCCCATCTCACTGCGAGACGGAACGATCTCGCTCGACTCCCTGGAGGTCGCAGCTCGTGTGTGAAGCCCTCACTGAAGCGGAACTCACCGAGGCTCTCCGTGTCGTGCGCATCGCTCTCGACGAAGACCTTCGCTACGGTCCAGACGTCACAACTCTCGCGACGGTGAGCGAAGACGCGATCACCGAAGCGCAGGTGGTCTCCCGAGTTGACGGCACTATCGCTGGGATTGGCGTTGCCAGCCTCGTGCTAGACGAAGTGTTAGGAGCGGACGGTTACGCTCTCCTCAGCGCGGTCGAGGACGGAGCGCGTGTTACCCCGGGGGACGTGGTGCTTTCAGTGAAAGCTCCTACACGCGGGCTCCTTACCGCAGAACGCACATTGCTGAATCTCCTGTGTCATCTTTCCGGCATCGCCAGCGAAACCGCTCGGTGGGTAGATGAAGTTTCCGGGACTGGCGCGCAAATCCGGGATACCCGCAAGACGCTGCCCGGGCTGCGTGTGCTGCAGAAGTATGCGGTGCGCGTCGGCGGCGGCGTGAACCACCGCATGGCACTCGGCGATGCCGCACTGATAAAAGACAACCATGTGGCCGCCGCCGGATCTGTCGTCGCTGCTCTAACAGCCGTACGCACACAGTTCCCCGGGGTCCCGTGTGAGGTCGAAGTGGACTCGCTTGAGCAGCTGAACGAGGTGCTCGCGGCTGGAGCGGAACTGGTCCTCCTCGACAACTTCCCAGTCTGGCAAACCCAGATTGCTGTGCAGCGACGTGATCGAATAGCGCCCTCAACGCGCTTGGAGTCATCTGGCGGGCTGAGTATCGAGGTGGCACGTGAGTACGCCGCGACGGGCGTCGACTACCTTGCTGTCGGCGCGCTCACACACTCGGTGACCGTGATGGACCTGGGGCTCGACATACCGTGACTGCTCACTGCGAGAAGTGGCTCCACAGCGTTGGTATCGGTCGTCACATTTTCGTCGTATTCCCTGCTGCGCGCTTGAACCGCGCTATGTCGGCGGCGTACTTTCCGGAGGTATGACGGAAACTTCGCAAACAACCCACCTGGCACAGGTGACATCATCGGCGCTCGCGGTGCCCGGTGACCCCTTTGATGTTGTTCGCGAATTCGTGGCGGCGCTGCAGGAAGGCGACATCGAGATCTGTCTGTCGCACCTCCATGAGGACGTCGTATTCCACCCGGCGCCGCTCCCGCCCGTACATGGCAAGGCCGCGGTCGCGCGTCAGCTTCAACTGCTGCGGCTGCTCGCGAGGCGCATTTCCATACAGACGCACAACATCGCGGCCAATGGGGGAGTCGTGCTCACGGAGCGCACCCACACAATTGAGCTTGGGCCGATTCCCGTCGACTTCTGGACCTGGGGGACTTTCGAGCTCGTCGACGGGAAGATCGCGTTGTGGCGGGAGCGGTTCGACATCGCGGAACTATCCTTCGCGGCGGCCCGCGGAATCGCGCAGGCTGCCACGGCACTGCAAATTGAGTCACGCCGCGGTTAACTGAAGCCGCCAATACGGTCACAACTCCCAGACGCGGGCGTAACCGAGCCGTCCTCCTGAGTGTCCACTCATACGCTGAGACTTCGCGCGCTGCCCTCAACGGGGCGATCGGTGCGCGCTTGTCGTTGTGCTCAATTGTGGAGGCTACTCAATGCGCCGAACCCTGCTCGGAGCGCTTTCAGCATCAGTTTTACTTGGTGGATTAGCGCTGATCGGCGCTCCGATGGCGGCAGCAGACCAGAACGACGCATACATCGTGGTGTTCAACGAGCAGGTCAACACCCACGCTAAGACGGTCGCAGTCGAACGTGCCTACGGAATCAGCAGTAACCGCAACTACAGTCACGCGATCCGCGGATTCTCCGCCCGCATGCCCTCCGCGGTCCGAGATCGACTAGCACAGGACCCGGACGTCGCTTTCATCGCTCAAGACCGCGCTGTTGCCGCACACATCGCGAGTGTCCCCATCTCAAATGGTGAATCAGTGCCCACCGGCGTCAGGCGAATTGAAGCCGCCACTGCAACAACAGTCAGCCCAGCCAGCGATGCCGCAGTCGCGGTCATCGATACGGGAATAGACCTGCAGAACCCGGACCTCAATGCAGTGGCAGGCACCGACTGCACGGCTAGCGGCGGCACCTCGCAAGACGCGAACGGGCATGGAACGCACGTTGCCGGCATTATCGGTGCGCGCAATTCCGGCTCCGACACTGTCGGGGTTGCACCAAACACCCGCCTGTATTCAGTCAAAGTCCTCGACAGCGCCGGTGTCGGCACAATTTCGCAGCTGATCTGCGGCATCGACTGGGTGACCGCGAACGCCGAAAATCTCGGAATCAAGGTCGCGAATGTGAGCCTCGGGACGACCGGAAGTAACGACAACAACTGCGGCAGAACCAATAACGATCCACTGCACCTCGCGATCTGCAGGTCCACCGAGCGCGGCACCACCTACGTCGTATCGGCAGGGAACGACCGGACCTCGATTTCAGGAGCGATCCCTGCTGCCTACCCGGAAGTGCTGACAGTGACAGCGATGTCAGACAGCGATGGCCGTCCAGGCGGGACCGGAGGCCGACCCTCCTGCGATTCCGCTGAGTCAGACGACACCGCAGCGACATTCACGAATTTCGCGAGGACTTCGGGCGCGATCGCCCACACGATCGCTGCGCCTGGCGTGTGTATCTCATCGACACGGGTCGGCGGCGGCGTCACCACACTATCTGGCAGTTCAATGGCCGCCCCGCACGTCACAGGGGTCGTGGCGCTTTGCCTCGGCAGCGGGGGTGTGCCCGGTCCATGTAGTGGTCTCCTACCCGCGCAGATTGGCCAGACGGTCCGCAGTCACGCCGCGACGCGTCCGGCGAGCTACGGATTCACTGGAGACCCACGGAACTCTCCTGGAAGCAACTATTACGGCTACCTCGTCCATACGGACGTCGCGCCTTCTCCCACGACTGACCCTGAACCCACGCCGGAACCTGAGCCCTGCCGTCCCATGGGCAGCCTCGGTGGCTGCTAGATAACGAGGAGTCCGCATGAGATCCCTTTCCACCCAATCGCTCTGGCTGGCCGCGGCTGTGGTAGCCGGCGGGGTTGTCGTCCCGGCTGCCATGCCGGCGACGGCTAGCGCAGCGCCATGCTCAGGCGTCACGGCCTCGTCCACCGAATCCGACGAAGCTGAAGTGGAGGGAACTCCGCTGGGGCGTAAGCCGATTACGGCAGATGGCCCGGTTGGAAGTGAACCGCAAGATGAATTGTTCAGCGCCCAATCTGCTTCGCCAGCTTCGCTTGTCGGGATGCTGACCGGTCCGCGCAGCGATAACGCGACAGTCGAACGGTTCGGCATCTCGGGTACTGATCTTGGGATCATGTGGGACAACGGGGAGAGCGGTGCCGAACGCCAGGTCCTCATTGCCTACGGTGACACCTTCGGCGACTGTTCCCTCCCCGGCAATGAGTGGCGGTACAACACTCTGATGCGCTCGGGCGACACCACGCTGTCGGATGGGATGTCCGTCCCGGACCCCTTGACAGAAGAAGATGCCGACTACCTCCAGGGTGGCTCACCGGTCACTGTCGATAGGCCGAACTTCTCCAAACAGATCATCGATAGCCTGGAGTTGGCACCGACCGAGATCACTGTGATCCCCACCGCCGGAATCTCCGTGGGTACGACGCAGTACATCAACTTCATGTCGGTCCGGCAGTGGGGCACCCCAGGCCAGTGGACAACGAACTTCTCGGCGATCGCTGTGTCCGAAGACAATGGCGAGACTTGGGAAGTCGATCCAGGAACGATCCGGTTCAATCAGAACAGCGGGATCTCGGGCGCCACCGTTATTCCGGGTAACCAGAACTTTCAGATGACGGCATACGTCAAACGCGACGGATACGTCTACACCTTTGGGACACCTTCGGGTCGCAGCGGTGCGGCACGCGTCGCCCGCGTCCTCGAGGAGGACATCCTCGAACTGCAGAAGTACGACTACTGGAACGGTTCATCGTGGGTGAGGGCTGATCCAGGGGCAGCGCGCAACGTGATCAGTGCGCCCGTCAGTGAAATGTCGGTTCAATGGAACGACTACCTCGGCAAATACATCGCGATGTATACAAACGGCGTAGGCAGTGTCGTTATGCGCACCGCCAGTCAGCCGCAAGGACCGTGGAGTAGTGCACAGACGATCATGACGGCGATAGCATGGCCGGGCGGGCTTTACGCCCCCTACATCCACCCGTGGTCATCGGGCAACCAGCTGTACTTCACGGTGTCACGCTGGTCCGATTACAACGTTCTGTTCATGCGCACGACCCTGAGTCAGGATCCACCATCCGGTGGTGGTGGTTCTCTGAGCGGTCCGTCGGCGCAGAACTTGGACTCTGGAAGCCTCCAGTCCTTCCCGTTCTGACTCAGGGCGCCGTCGGAGCCGCCGCACGTAACGTGGCGGCTCCGGCCGCGAACAGCCAGAGTGGCCCAGCGAGAAGAATGGCGTATCCCGCTGGTGCGGGCACGATCCCGAACAACGCTGCAACCGCCGTGAGACCTGATAAGGCCGCTGTCGCGCCCAGCGCCACCAGCCAGCGCTGCACCTGCGAATTCCATGCTCCGGACAGGCTGAGGAGCATGGGGGTGAGTGAAAGCAGTAGTACGGTGGCCGTCCAGTCGCCACGCGAGGCAGCCCATCCGATTACCTCCGCGACCTCGCGGGAACCGTTGGGTGCGGCAACGTTGATAAGTGCGAGCATAGTGAGGTAAGTGGGCAGCGCGACCGAAGCTCCTATTATCCCGGAGGCGGTGCCCAGCCACCCCGCGAGCGAGCGCGTGTAGACAGCGAGTGAAGCCGCTGCGGCCACGATCAGTAGCGACGCGATCATCCACAAGAACAACGTCACGACGAGCAGGTGATTATCTACCGCCGCGTCGAAGTACGCGGCCATATCTCCCGAGTTCACCGCAGTTTCAAGATCTGCGTCCGCGAGGGCATAAAGCACCATGCCCGCGGTGATGATCGTGCCGGCAAGAAGACTTGATACTCCAGCAATTCGCGTGACCAGTTCGCTGCGGTTTCTCATGTTGAGGACGACGTTACAGGTCTCCGCGAGATCAGCTTCGTGTGCGAAGACCGTGGCGCCGTATCCTGGTGATGAACGAATACCATCAGGAAGGACCTGCATGTCTCCCCGTGCCGATCTCGGTCGCCTCGATTTGCGTGACCGAACACCGACTACTGCTGAGCTGCGCGCGTCACTGCCGCGTGGCGGAGTCGATGTGGACTCGGTGCTGCATCATGTCCGGCCAGTGGTGGAGGCCGTGCGCGACCGCGGTGCAGAAGCAGCACTGGAATTCGGTGAGAAGTTTGATCGCGTCCGTCCAGACCGGATTCGCGTACCCGCCGAGGAGTTGGATAAATCACTGACGGGTCTCGACCCTCGTGTGCGTGAGGCGCTGGAGGTCGCAATCGATCGAGCACGGACAGTTCACCGCGATCAGCGACGCACTGATACCGCCACAGAGGTAGTTCCCGGTGGCACAGTGACGGAGCGATGGATCGCGGTTGACCGGGTCGGTTTGTACGTGCCTGGCGGGAATGCCGTGTACCCGTCCAGCGTCGTGATGAACGTTGTGCCTGCACAGGAAGCCGGGGTCGGGTCGCTCGTCGTGACGTCACCGCCGCAAGCCGAGTTCGGTGGCCTGCCGCATCCGACAATTCTTGCGGCGGCGGCTCTGCTGGGCGTGGATGAGGTGTGGGCCGTCGGCGGTGCGCAGGCGGTGGCGCTGCTGACCTATGGTGGCACCGATTGTGATGGTGCTGAATTGGAGCCGGTCGACATGATCACCGGGCCCGGCAATATCTACGTGACGGCCGCAAAACGGTTGTGCCGCAGTCTCGTTGGGATTGATGCCGAGGCTGGGCCAACTGAGATTGCGATCCTCGCTGACGACACGGCCGACCCTAAGCACGTCGCAGCGGATCTGATCAGTCAGGCGGAACACGACGTTCTCGCCGCGAGTGTCCTTGTGACGACGAGCGAAGAACTCGCGGATGCCGTCGACAGGGCAGTTGCCGAGCAGCTGCACACGACGAAGCATCAGGAGCGAGTAGCCACCGCGCTTAGTGGAAAGCAGTCCGGAATTGTGCTCGTGTCAACGATCGACGACGGTGTCAGGGTCGTGAACGCATACGCAGCCGAGCATCTCGAGATTCAGACACGTGACGCGGCTGCGATCGCAGGCAGGATCCGCGCAGCAGGAGCGATCTTCGTCGGGCCGCACTCCCCGGTGAGCCTGGGAGACTATTGCGCGGGATCGAACCATGTGCTGCCAACTGCCGGCTGTGCGCGCCACTCGTCCGGACTCTCGGTTCAGACTTTCCTCAAGGGCGTCCATGTCATCGAATACAGCGAGGACGCGCTGCGTGACGTTGCTCGCCACGTGATTGCCCTCGCAAACGCGGAGGATCTTCCCGCGCACGGTGACGCAGTGCGCGCACGCTTCCCTGACAGTCCCAGCTAACGAAGGTTTCACGGTGGCAACAACCGAATCACCCGGCGGACAGATCGGGCTTGCTGATCTGCCGCTTCGCGAGAACCTGCGCGGAAAGAAGCCCTACGGTGCCCCGCAGTTGTCCGTCCCAGTGCAATTGAACACGAACGAGAATCCGCATCCGCCCTCGGCAGCGCTTGTCGCTGATGTGGCTGAAGCCGTACGGGATGCCGCGGCGTCGCTGCATCGCTACCCTGACCGTGACGCGGTGGCGCTGCGGGCGGAACTAGCCGCGTATGTGACGCGTCAGACCGGTGTGCCAGTTACGACCGACAACCTGTGGGCTGCGAACGGATCGAATGAGATTTTGCAGCAACTGCTGCAGGCTTTCGGTGGTCCGGGTCGTAACGCCATGGGGTTCACCCCGTCGTATTCGATGCATCCGATCATCTCGACGGGAACGCAGACGACGTGGGTTGATTCGCCGCGCCGCGCGGATTTCTCCCTTGACATCGACGCGGCGGTCGCGGAGATCCGCGCCCACGAGCCGGACGTGACGTTTGTGACGAGCCCGAACAACCCAACCGGTCACAGCATCCCGATAGAAGACTTGAAGGTGCTACTTGCTGCAGCACCGGGGATCGTCGTCGTCGATGAAGCGTACGGCGAATTTTCTGATGCACCGAGTGCTGTGGGCCTCATCAGCGAATTCCCGAGCAAACTCGTTGTCAGCCGGACGATGAGCAAAGCTTTCGCCTTCGCTGGAGGCAGACTCGGTTATCTGGTTGCCGCACCTGCGGTGATTGACGCGATGCTGCTCGTCCGTCTGCCGTACCACCTATCTGTGGTGACGCAAGCAGCCGCTCGGGCAGCGCTCCGGCACGCGGACGAAACCCTGGGAAGCGTGGCTGAATTGGCGCGACAGCGTGACCGGGTTGCGCAGAAAATGTCAGAGCTGGGGTTTACCGTTATCCCCAGCGACGCGAACTTTCTCCTGTTCGGTACGTTCGCTGATCAATCGGTGACGTGGCAGCACTACCTTGATCAGGGAGTGCTGATCCGGGATGTTGGCATCGCGGGTTACCTGCGTGCAACGATCGGACTTGCAGCGGAGAACGACGTGTTCCTTGAGGTCAGCGAGCGTCTTGCAGCGACCGAACTGGAGGGAGAGGCATGACCCCGCGGACAGCGCGTGTCGAACGCACGACGCGTGAATCCAGCATCACTGTCGAAATCAACTTGGACGGCACCGGGCAGGTTGATGTGGCGACAGGTGTTCCGTTCTTCGATCACATGCTGACTGCTCTCGGTGTCCACGGGAGTTTTGACCTGACGGTGCAGGCTCAGGGCGACATCGAGATCGAGGCACACCACACGGTTGAAGACACCGCGATCGTGCTGGGACAGGCGTTCGGGCAGGCGCTTGGCGACAAGAAGGGCATTCGCCGATTCGCCGATTCGTATATCCCGATGGATGAAACCTTGGCCCAGGCGATCGTGGATGTGTCGGGCCGGCCGTACTGCGTCCACACTGGTGAACCGGAACACATGCTCACCACGATCATCGGTGGTTATCCAGGTACGCCTTACGCGACCGTCATCAACCGGCACGTGTTTGAGTCGTTCGCCCTCAACGCACGTATCGCACTCCATGTTCGCGTGCTCTACGGCCGCGATCCACACCACATCACTGAAGCAGAGTTCAAGGCAGTTGCGCGGGCGCTGCGTGCTGCCGTCGAGCCGGATCCACGCGTGGGCGGCATCCCTTCCACGAAAGGTGCGCTGTGAGCTCTGCGCTGATGTACCTGCTTTTTATGGCGGCAGGTTTCTTGATCGGCGGCGCGATCGCCTTGTGGAAGATCAACCGGTTTATTTCTGGTGTACTGGCGGCGCTCGCGGTCTTCTGTGGCGCAGGTGCCGTACTGCGGTTGATGGAGGTGGTCTGAAGTGAACGCGCCCAAGGTAGCCATCCTGGATTACGGGTCGGGCAACCTCCGGTCGGCGCAGCGTGCGGTCGAACGCGTTGGCGCTGACACGATCGTCACTGCCGACCCGCAGGCCGCTCTCGAGGCAGATGGCCTCGTTGTGCCGGGTGTGGGTGCTTTCGCTGCGTGTATGGAAGGTCTGCGCGCGGTGAAGGGGGACACGATCATCGGTCGCCGTCTGGCAGGAGGCCGGCCAGTGCTGGGCATCTGCGTTGGCATGCAGATCTTGTTCGAGCGTGGCGTTGAGTTCGGCGTCGAGGCGACCGGATGTGGCGAATGGCCTGGCACAGTTGAGCGGCTGAACGCCGCGGTGTTACCGCACATGGGGTGGAATACCGTCCAAGCCCCTGAGGACAGTCTGCTTTTCCGGGGTATCGATCCCAGTACGCGGTTCTACTTCGTGCATACCTACGCGGCGCAGCAGTGGGAAATGGAGCCGTCCGACATCCTCGCTCCGCCCAAGCTGACGTGGGGCGACTATGGCGGGAGGTTTCTGGCCGCAGTAGAAAACGGGCCGTTGTCCGCGACTCAGTTTCATCCAGAGAAATCGGGGGACGCGGGAGCGCACTTGCTGGAGAATTGGGTGAGGTCGGTGTGAACAAACACAAAGGTTCACGGATTTCGTACGGACGTCTGGCGCTTTTCTCGTTAGGCGCTGGCGCTGGCATGATTCTCCTCGCCACCCTCCTCATTCTTGTGTTACAGCCACAACCCGTGCTCGGACTAGTCATCGCGCTTGCCGGGCTAGCTGCAGCTGTGGCAGCGATGGGTGTGGTATCGACCCGCATGACACGGCGTGCGGTGGAAGAAATGGACAACGACAGTTCGCGTGAACGCGAACTCAACGACTAGGGTTATCGCACGTGAGTCTCGTTCTATTGCCCGCTGTAGATGTCGCGGATGGTCAGGCTGTTCGCCTTGTACAAGGAGAAGCGGGCAGCGAAACAAGTTATGGTTCGCCGCGCGAGGCCGCTTTGCAGTGGCAAAACGACGGTGCGGAATGGATACACCTCGTTGATCTAGACGCCGCATTCGGTCGCGGATCCAATCGTGAGCTTCTCGCGGGGGTAGTTGGTGAACTCGATGTCAAAGTCGAGCTATCTGGCGGCATCCGTGACGACGATTCACTTGCCGCTGCGCTCGCGACTGGTTGTGCACGCGTGAACCTGGGTACCGCTGCCCTGGAAGACCCCGAATGGTGCCGGAAGGTTGTCTCCGAGCACGGCGAGAAGATCGCGGTGGGGCTGGACGTGCGGATCATCGACGGTGCGCATCGCCTGCGCGGGCGTGGCTGGGTGAGTGACGGGGGTGACCTCTGGGAGGTCCTCGAACGGCTAAACCGTGACGGCTGCACCCGCTATGTCGTGACTGACGTTACTAAAGACGGCACTTTGACCGGGCCGAACATCGAGCTGCTCCGCCAGGTGTGCGAAGCGACGGAAGCGCCGGTCATCGCTTCTGGAGGCGTTTCCACCATTGACGATCTCCGCGCGATCGCGACCCTCACGGAAGCCGGCGTGGAAGGGTCGATTGTCGGAAAAGCGCTTTACGCGGGCCGTTTTACGTTGCCGGAAGCGCTCCGCGCGGTATCGAAGTAGGTACCGTGCCGCCCGTGGGATCACTGTCGCAATCGCAGCTAGAAGGGCTGGTACGGCTCGCCGCGGAGATTCTCGACGCAGCGTCAGTCCGGTTCCGCGAAGGAATTGGGGCGCCAAGTGCGGTCAACAAGGGCGGGCGTGACTTCGCGACAGCCCTGGACCTCGAACTTGAAGAGCAGATCGGTGGCGAACTGCGGAAGCGCACTGGGATCCCAGTCCTCGGTGAGGAGTTCGGCCACGGAGAAAACTCTGCGGAGGGATTCCCTCCGGGCCTCCTGTGGGTACTCGACCCGATCGATGGCACGCTGAACTACTCGGCTGGCTTGCCTATGGCAGGTATCTTGCTTGCTCTTCTGGACAACCGCGAACCGGTGGCGGGCCTCACCTGGCTGCCAATGCTCAACGAGAAGTTCGTCGCTCTGAGCACGGGTTGCCTGCTCCGCAATGGCAAAGACCAGCCGCGGCTGGAACGAGTGGATGTTCGCGAGTCGATCATCGCGCTCGGTTCTTTCAACCTCGACAGCGCAGGCGTATATCCCGGCGAGTATCGCCAGGAAGTGATCGGCGAGATCAGCCGCGTGTGCTCTAGGTTGCGCCTCCAGGGCTGTACAGGCGCTGATCTCGCCTATACCGCGGCTGGTTCACTCGGAGCGGCGATCAGCTTCGGGCACCATGTATGGGATCACGCAGCTGGTGCCGCGCTCGTACGAGCAGCGGGCGGAATTGTGACCGACTTACACGGCAACCCGTGGGAAGCGGGATCACCGTCCCTGCTCGCGGCCGCTCCAGGAGTGCACGAGCAACTCATTGCGATCATCCGGTCAGTCAACGCGCGCACGGGGTTCACGCAGGAGGCGCTCGATGAATGATGGTGCCAAGTTCAGCAATCGCCAGAAGTGGGAGAAAGGGGTCAGCCGATGACACTCGCTGTGCGCGTCATTCCGTGTCTCGACGTGGATGCTGGACGAGTCGTCAAAGGCGTCAACTTTGAGAACCTGCGCGATGCGGGTGACCCCGTCGCACTGGCTGCCCTTTACGACGAGCAGGGGGCGGACGAGCTCACTTTCCTTGACGTCACCGCCTCGACAGGCGATCGTGCCACGATGATCGACGTGGTCCGCCGAACAGCGGAGCAAGTCTTCATACCCCTCACAGTGGGCGGTGGGGTGCGATCTGTTGACGACGTGGACCGGCTCCTGCGTGCCGGGGCCGACAAAGTGAGCGTCAACACGGCCGCGATTGCACGGCCAGACCTCCTGCGGGAACTCTCGACCCGGTTCGGTTCTCAGTGCATCGTTCTCTCCGTCGATGCGCGCACCGTGCCCGACGGGCAGCCTGATACGCCGTCCGGGTGGGAAGTGACCACTCATGGCGGGAAGCGGGGCACTGGAATCGACGCAGTCGAATGGGCAATCCGGGGTGCGGAACTTGGGGTCGGTGAGATTCTGCTCAATTCGATGGACGCGGACGGCACCAAGGCCGGGTTTGATCTTCCGATGATCCGGGCAGTCCGAGCCGCGGTTGGCATCCCTGTCATTGCGAGCGGCGGCGCCGGAAAAATTGACCACTTCGCGCCAGCAATCAAGGCGGGAGCCGACGCAGTTTTGGCTGCCAGCGTGTTCCACTTCAAGGACCTCACGATTCCGGAAGTCAAGGCCGCGATGAGGGCAGAAGGAATTGAAGTGCGATGACTGAAGCCGCATTGCCAGATGGAATTTCGAAGCGCCTGAAACGCAACAGTGACGGGCTCGTCGCTGCAGTCGTCCAGGAGCGCGCGACCGGAAACGTCTTGATGGTGGCATGGATGGATGACCGTGCACTCGCCCAGACCCTCGCGACGCGGAAAGCCACGTATTACTCCCGCAGCCGCCAGGAGTACTGGGTGAAAGGCGAGACGTCGGGCCACACCCAGCATGTCCACGAGGTACGCATCGACTGTGACGGTGACACGGTGCTGCTACTGGTGGATCAGAAAGGTGCGGCCTGCCATACGGGGACTCATACGTGCTTCGATACGGAAGAGCGCGTCCTATTGAAGTCCGAACTCTAGCGGAGTCGGCAATGACGGAAAAGGCGATGAACTCGGCGCCGAAGTTCGGTGGCTTTCCAGTGTCCGCGCTGGACTTTTACGAGGACTTAGAGGACGACAACTCGAAAGCCTTCTGGGCGTCGCACAAGGCTATCTATGACGCTGACGTCCGTGCCCCGATGGTGGCGCTCCTTGCTGAGCTGGAACCGGAGTTCGGGGCGGGCAAGATTTTCCGCCCGTATCGCGACGTCCGGTTCTCGAAAAACAAGGCACCTTATAAGACGCATCAGGGGGCCTATGTGGCCGCAGCTCCAAGCGTCGGCTGGTACGTGCAAATCGACGCCTCGGGACTATTCGTCGCCGGTGGCTTCTACGGGGGAACGTCCGAACAGGTTTCGGCGCTGCGCAAAACTCTGGACGACGACAAGCGCGGACGCGATCTGGAGAACGCGGTGACCGCGGTGCTGGGGCAAGACTACGAAATCGGCGGGGACAAGCTGAAAACACGCCCACGTGGCGTGCCTGAAGACCATCCTCGGCTGGACTTGATGCGTCACAAATCACTGACCGTAAGCCGCGCCTACGTCTCACCTGATTGGCTGACAACGACGCGCACCCTCGACATGGTGCGTGAAGACTGGCGCGCGTTTCAGCCGCTGATTGATGGACTCGTCGCGGCTACCGCCACCTGATCCGATTCGCGCCGACCAGCGCCCGCGCGGCAAACTTACGCCATGCCTTTGATTCAGATTTCGCAGACCCCCGGACTCACCCCTGAACAGAAGCGCGACACAATCGCGGCCGTCACCAAGGCGTACTGCGAGGCCACAGGTAAGAGCGAGAAGGCCGTGTGGGTCGTGATCACCGAGGTGCCCCGGGAACAGTGGGGCGTAGGCGGCACCCCGCTCGGCTGACCTCCAAGCGTCCAAGCGGTAATACCTACGGCCATCCCGAAACGGCCCGCTGAGCCCAGCCCAAACGCGTAGGGTCAGATACGGCGGAGACGTCATCGACCCATGTAGGAGGCTAGACGAATATGCCGAAATATCTATGGCAGGTTAGCTATTCGCCTGAAGGTGCGCAGGGTTTGCTCGAACAAGGCGGCAGTGCTCGCAGGGCCGCAATTACGGAGATGGTCGAAAGTGTCGGTGGCAGCGTAGAAGCCTTCTACTTTGCACTCGGCGCCGAAGACCTCTACGTCATCGGGGATGTGCCAGACGAGGTCGCAGCCGCGGCATTAAGTCTGCGAACGGCGGCGTCAGGTGCGGCGAGTTCACTCACGGTGTCTCTGCTGACACCGGAACAGGTCGATGCAGCTGCAGCGAAGGAAGTGACCTACCAGCCGCCTGGATCCTGATCGGCAAGATCAGTCAGAGTCCCGATGTCGCAGAGCGCGGCGTTGGGACCTGACTTTTACGAGCGTTGCGGTCATGATGGCAGTTCCGGTAAACGCCATAAACACGGGAAGCGGGTACAACACGATTCGTTCGCTGATCCCGATATGCACTGGCGTCGCGACGAGCAGGATGATGCCGGAGAGCCCGCTGAGCGCACACAGTGCTGCCAAGATCGCAACGAGTCGATGTTGTTGCCACATCCATATCGCGACCAGAATCAGCAGAATGTGTCTTGCGATGAAGCCTGGCAAGACTGCCAGCATATGAGGGACGATGCCGTAATTCGACGGAACTAGCCCGGTCGCAGCGGTGCTGAGACCCGTGAGGACCGCAAGCGAGACGATCAACCGTCGGCGGTAGCCGTGCGGGATGGCGACGCTGAAGAGGACTGCGCCGAAGATCGTAAGCACTCCAAGTGTCACGAAGGTGGCGTTCATCAGCGGGTGCAGTGGTGAGCACAATTCCGGTTTGCAGTCGGTGACGCCAAGATCGCTGATCGTCCTGTGCCGAAAACTGTAGGTGGTCTTCCAAGCGTAGGCAGTGACAATCTCGGCAACGAGGTAAGCGAACGCGAGGCTCCACGCCGCCCCGGCAGCGAAGTATCGTGCATTTTGAGACGTCACGCGGACTCCAGGAAATCGGTCGTGCCTACACCTGAGGCTACGGCCGCTAGGCTGAGAAGGGCGATGACTCAGCCTAATCCGTCCAGCCGTGGGAGCACTGTGAGGTCAGTGCTCCCAGTCCTCACGGTCGTGGGCATCGTTGCAGGGCTGATTGTCGGCGCCGCATGGCTTTTTCAGCGGCAACTGATCTACTTGCCTACGAGCGGGGCCGTGCCGCCTGCCGCGGAGGCCGTCGACGGTGCCCGTGACGTCACCTTGCGAACATCTGATGGGCTCGAACTGTCTGCCTGGTACCTCCCAGCCGCCGAACCTAGCGCGCCCGTCGTGCTCGTGGCGCCAGGCAATGCAGGAAATCGCTACCATCGCACGCCGCTCGCCCGTGGATTCTCGGAAGACGGACTGGGTGTCCTCCTGCTCGAGTACCGGGGCTACGGCGGCAACCCAGGCTCACCGAGTGAGACCGGGCTAGCGGCGGACGCGGATGCCGCGTACGCGTTCATGACAGAGGACGAGAACCTGCCGCCGGAGCAGCTCCTCTATTTCGGTGAGAGCCTGGGAGCGGGCGTCGTCACTGCGCTGGCGGTCAGACACCAGCCGGCTGCGCTGGTGCTGCGGTCACCCTTCACCAGTCTTGCGGACGTGGGCGCACGGCACTACCCATTCCTCCCTGTACGCTCACTTCTCAAAGATCAGTACCCGGTGCTCGAGAATATCGCTGACCTGCAGGGGCTCCCTGTCACTGTGATCGCAGGGACCCGCGATTCCATCGTTCCTCTCGACCAGAGCCGCACTGTCGCTGAGGCTGCCGGCACGTCTGTCGTCGAGATCCCGGGGGCTGACCACAACGACGCGATCTTGAACTACGGTCCGGCGGTAATTTCCGCAGTCAGTGAAGCTGCCGCAAATGTCCGATGAAGCGTAGGCCGGGGCAGTCGAGTGTGACGCGCGCCTTTAGAGCTGCAAGGATGGTCGGCATGCTCGATTCGACTACGACCCGGGAACAATTCCACCACCTCGCGGAGCTGCATCGCGTGGTGCCTGTGACCCGGAAAGTGCTCGCTGACTCTGAGACGCCGCTGTCGGCCTACCGGAAACTCGCCGGAGACCGGCCGGGAACGTTTCTCCTGGAGTCGGCCGAGAATGGGAGGTCGTGGTCACGCTGGTCGTTCATCGGGGCTGGCAGTCCCTGCGCGCTCACGGTGCGTGATGGTGAAGCGGCGTGGCTGGGCTCAGCCCCTGTTGGTGCGCCAGCGGGCGGTGACCCCATCAAGGCGCTGCGCGACACGCTAGCGTTGCTGCAAAGCGAGCACATTGACGGGATGCCGCCGCTGACTGGCGGACTTGTCGGCTATATGGGCTACGACGTTGTCCGTCGGATCGAGCGCCTGCCGGAACACACTGTCGACGACTTGCAGATCCCTGAGATGGTGATGCTGCTTGCCACCGATTTCGCTGCCTTCGACCATCATGAAGGCAGCATCACGCTCATCGCGAATGCAGTGAACTGGGACGGCACGGCCGAGCGTGCGGATGAGGCATACGACACGGCGGTGGCACGCCTCGACGAAATGGCACAAGCTCTCGGTGCGCCCGCTACCTCCACGGTCTCGGTGTTCAGCCGTCCTGAGCCCGACTATCGGCGGCAGCGCACCAGCGACGATTTCGCCAGCGCGGTGACGCAGGTGGTGCACGAGATTGAGGCCGGTGAAGCGTTCCAGGTGGTGCTCTCTCAGCGTTTTGAGATGGAAACCAGTGCGGACGGGCTGGACGTGTACCGGATGCTCCGTGCCTCGAACCCAAGTCCCTACATGTACCACCTCCGTGTGCCGAACGAAGCAGGGGAGACGGGATTCACCATCGTGGGTTCAAGTCCGGAAGCGCTCGTCACCGTGAAGGATGACGTGGCGATTACGCACCCGATCGCTGGGACGCGCTGGCGAGGGGAGACCGAGGAAGACGATCTTCTCCTCGAGAAGGGACTTCTCGAGGATGAGAAAGAAAACGCTGAACACCTGATGCTGGTCGACTTGGGCAGAAACGACCTTGGGCGAGTCTGCCAGCCTGGCACGGTGAAGGTCACCGATTACCGCCATGTGGAGCGGTACAGCCATGTCATGCATCTGGTTTCGACGGTCTCCGGACGTCTCCGCGATGGAAAGACTGCACTCGATGCGGTGACCGCGTGTTTTCCAGCAGGGACGCTTTCGGGCGCGCCGAAGGTCCGCGCCATGGAGATTATCGACGAACTCGAATTGACCCGGCGCGGGCTGTACGGGGGGATCGTGGGGTATCTCGATTTCACCGGGAATGCTGACACGGCCATCGCGATCAGGACGGCGCTGCTGAAGGATGGCATCGCATACGTCCAGGCAGGGGCTGGTGTGGTCGCTGACTCGTCGCCCGAGTACGAGGATGACGAGGCCCGCAACAAGGCGATGGCTGTGCTCAAGGCAGTGGCCGCCGCAGGCACGATCGAGCCATTGACACCAGCCGCCAGTGATGCGGATTCGGGTGACGCATGACGGCGGGAGCCGTTGAGCAGCACGGGCAAACCAAACGGCGCCGGGCACTTGCGATGATGCTCGTGCTGGCGGGTGCCGGCCTGGCCTGGGCGTCATCTAGGGCGGGCTGGATTGTGATGACGGTGGCCGATGGGTTGCAGCCTGCGCGGCTGGAATCAGTCATCGGCGCGACGTGGGCAGCGGAACTGGGCCCGATCGCGCTCGCCATGGGTGCCGCGGTGATCGCGATGCTCGTTGTACGCGGCCGCTTTCACCGGCTTGTGGGCGTTGTCATTGCCGTTCTCGCTGGAGCGGCCGCGGTGTCACCGATACGGGTGCTGGTTACGGGAGTCGACGAGAATCGTGTGCGTCAACTAGAGAGTTTGCCTGTTCGCGCCGAAATCGCGGACCTTTCCCTCACCATGTGGGCGCCCAGTCTTGCGCTGCTAGGGGCTGTCGCGGGACTCGCGGGTGCTGCGCTGGCGATAGCCGCACCGGGCACTGAAGGCGCTGCTCAAAGCCGCTACCAGACACCGGCGGCCCGTCGCGACGATGTACGTGCTGTCATGCGGGATGAGGAAAGGGACGGGGCGATTTCGGGTGGAGCGGCCGCGGGCATACCATTGAACGAACGTCTGCTGTGGGATGCGCTTGATGCGGGCGAAGATCCCACCGCGGGCGCGGATGAGGGGCCGGATAACTCAGGAAACCGGCCGGGTTTAGGCTAGTAGCTATCGCCAAGGGTGGCAGCAATTCTGGCGGGAAAGGACACGTGGGGGCAGCATGACGGTTCTCGACTCCATACTCGACGGTGTGCGGGCGGATGTCGCTGCCAGACAAGCGCGTCTTGACATCGGCGAAGTGCAAAAGCTCGCTCAGAAGGCGCCCAATCCAGTGGATGCGACGGCAGCGCTGCGTGAACCGGGCATTGCGGTCATCGCTGAGGTAAAGCGGGCCAGCCCTTCACGCGGTGAATTGGCTGACATCCGCGATCCCGCTGACCTCGCGCGAGAGTATGAACTCGGTGGCGCCCGAATTATCAGCGTGCTGACCGAGGAGCGTCGTTTCCACGGTTCGCTCGCGGATCTGGATGCAGTCCGCGCGACTGTGAAGATTCCGATTTTGCGCAAGGACTTTGTCGTGGGGCCGTATCAGATACATGAGGCGCGCGCCCACGGTGCGGACGTCATCCTGCTGATCGTGGCCGCCCTAGAGCAAGACGTTCTCGTCTCGCTGCTGGACCGGACGGAGTCACTCGGTATGACAGCGCTCGTGGAGGTCCATACAGAGCAGGAAGCGGATCGCGCACTCGAGGCGGGAGCCCGAGTGATCGGAGTGAACGCGCGGGACCTGAAAACCCTCGAAGTTGATCGCAACTGCTTCGCACGTATCGCCCCGGGGCTGCCCAGCGACGTAATCAAGGTCGCAGAGTCGGGCATCCGTGGACCGGCTGACCTGCTCGCGTATGCGGGTGCCGGTGCGGACGCGGTGCTCGTCGGCGAAGGCCTGGTGACTAGTGGTGATCCGCGCGCAGCGGTCGCGGATCTGGTCACTGCGGGGACCCACCCGTCGTGCCCGAAGCCCGCTCGGAACTCGTGATCGAATCGAGCGCGCCGGGGTGCGGGCAACACGTCCCGGCGATGTAGGGCAGACTGGCAGGGTGACATCGCTGGATTACAAGGCGGCAGCGCAGCCTGGCGGCAAGAATATGCCGCGCGCGAGTGCCGGACTGACCGAACGCAGTACGACCGACCCGGATACCCGCGGCCACTTTGGTGACTACGGAGGCCGGTTCGTTCCCGAAGCGCTGATGGCTGTGATCGAAGAGGTGACGGCCGAGTACGAGAAGGCTCGCGCGGACGATTCCTTTCTCAACGAGCTGGACCGCCTCCACCGTGACTATTCCGGTCGTCCGTCACCGTTGTACGAGGCGACGCGCCTCAGTGAGCATGCGGGTGGCGCACGAGTGTTTCTCAAGCGTGAGGACCTGAACCACACCGGCTCGCACAAGATCAACAATGTTCTCGGCCAGGCGCTGCTCGCGAAGCGAATGGGCAAAACGAGAGTGATTGCGGAGACTGGGGCCGGCCAGCACGGCGTGGCCACCGCCACCGCGTGTGCATTGCTCGGGCTGGACTGCGTTGTGTACATGGGCAAGGTCGATACTGACCGTCAGGCCCTGAATGTAGCGCGGATGCGGTTGCTGGGCGCCGAAGTGGTGGCGGTGGAGACTGGATCGAAGACGCTCAAAGACGCGATCAATGAGGCCCTTCGTGACTGGGTGACGAACGCCAGCGAGACGTACTACTGCTTTGGCACGGTTGCAGGCCCGCACCCTTTCCCGCTGATGGTGCGGGATTTACAGCGCATCATCGGCCTAGAGGCGAAAACTCAGATCAGCGCAGTGACTGGGCGTCTTCCCGATGTCGTCGCCGCGTGCGTCGGTGGCGGATCCAACGCGATCGGCATCTTCCACCCCTTCATCGGTGATACGAACGTCCGCCTCGTCGGTTTCGAAGCGGGCGGTGATGGTGTGGAAACAGGCCGGCACGCCGCGACTATCAGCGGCGGTTCACCCGGTGCGCTGCACGGCGCATATTCCTATCTGCTGCAGGACGAGGATGGTCAAACGACCGAATCGCATTCGATCTCCGCGGGACTTGATTACCCCGGTGTCGGGCCTGAGCATTCGTACCTGAGCGATATAGGCCGGGCCGAATACCAGTCCGTTACTGATTCGGAGGCGATGGACGCGTTTGCGCTGCTGTGCCGGACTGAGGGAATCATCCCTGCTATCGAGTCCGCGCATGCCATCGCGGGTGCGCTGCGACTCGGCGAGGAACTAGGCAAAGGCGCGATCATTCTCGTTAACCTCTCGGGGCGCGGCGACAAGGACGTGGAAACGGCTGCCAAGTGGTTCGGTATTACCGGCGAAGCGACTGGCCAGCATGAGTCAGGAGGAGACGGGACGTGACGGTGACTCCGCATCAGGAACAATCTCGCCTCGCACCGGTATTCGGGCGATGCCACGCAGAGTCGCGGTCCGCTCTGGTGGGATATCTTCCCTCCGGGTACCCGGACAAAGACGGCTCGCGCGCGCTGTTCGGAGCGATGGTCGAAGGCGGCTGCGACATCATTGAAGTGGGCATACCGTACTCGGATCCCGTCATGGACGGCCCGACAATTCAGGCGGCGGCAAATACGGCCCTGAAATCTGGATTCCGCGTGCGCGATGTGTTCGCGACGGTAGAGAACATCGCCAGCGCCGGTGGCAACGCTGTGGTGATGACCTACTGGAACCCTGTCCTTCGTTACGGTGTGGACGCGTTCGCACGCGATCTAGCGGCGGCAGGCGGCCTCGGCTTGATCACTCCGGATCTTATTCCGGAAGAAGCAGAGCACTGGATCGCCGCTTCACGCGACCACGACCTCGACCGGATCTTCCTTGTCGCCCCGTCGTCGACCGAGGAGCGAATCGCGTTGACCGCGGATGTGAGCCGAGGGTTTCTGTACGCAGCCTCAACGATGGGTGTCACGGGCGCGCGGGATGCAGTATCGACATCGGCTCCGGAGCTTGTGGCGCGCATCCGCGCGCACAGCCAGATTCCGATCGGTATCGGTCTCGGTGTCAGAAATGGTGCGCAGGCTGCCGAGATCGCTCGGTACGCCGATGGTGTGATCGTCGGCTCCGCGCTGGTTTCGGCGGCTCAGGAAGGCCCAGACGCGGTTGCTGAGCTCACTCGGGAACTCGCGGCCGGGGTACGGGGCGCAGCCCAGTCAGCTACCGTGTGAACGCGCCTGTGGCAGGCGTGTTGTGCACCAGAACCACGGTGAAAGATCAGGGGGAGTGTTGTGACCCAGAGCTATCTGGCCGCAGAGTCGGCTGATCTGCTCGCATATTTGCCTAGCCCGCCGCAAGGCGTGTGGCAGGTAGGACCGCTCGCGATCCGCGCGTACGCGCTGTTCATTATCGTCGGCATTATCGTTGCGATCATCTGGGGTGATCGGCGCTGGCAGGCGCGTGGTGGCGAGAAGGGAACCGTTCTGGACATCGCGATCTGGGCGATTCCCTTCGGTTTCATCGGTGGCCGGCTTTATCACGTAGCAACTGACTGGCAGAAGTACTTCGGTGAAGGTGCCAGCCCCGTTGACGCGCTGAAGGTGTGGCAAGGCGGGCTCGGGATCTGGGGCGCTGTCGCGTTCGGTGCACTAGGTGCATGGATCGGGTGTCGTTTGCGGGGGATTCCGCTTCCTGCGTTCGGTGACGCGGTGGCACCAGGTATCTTGCTGGCCCAGGGCATCGGCCGTCTCGGAAATTACTTCAACCAGGAGCTCTACGGTCGCACCACGGACCTTCCCTGGGGCTTGGAGATCTATACGCGGCTCGATGCGGATGGCCGGATAGACAACCTGAACGGTGTGTCTACGGGGCAGCTCGTCGACGTGGTCCATCCGACATTCCTGTACGAGCTGTTGTGGAACGTCTTCTTCGTTGTGGTCCTTGTCCTGATCGACCGGCGGACCCGGATTGGCCACGGACGATTGTTCGCTCTCTATGTCGCCGGGTACTGTTTCGGCCGGTTCTGGATCGAATTGTTGAGGGCAGATCCCGCGAATGAGTTCTTTGGGGTTCGCATCAACTCGTTCACTTCTGCGCTCGTCTTCCTCGGTGCAGTCGTCTACATCGTCCTCGCGCGAAAGGGCCGCGAAGCCCCCGAAGCCCTCAAGTCCAAGGAAGCGCGCGCGGCCGAGGCGGAGACCGCACCGGAACCAGCAGATGCCACAGCGACGGCTGCGGGGTCCGCATCCTCGTCTGCGGCTGACGACAGCGAATCGGTGAACGGTGGTACCGGAAAGAGCTGAGGTGGTCCGCAAGGCAGCCCAGGGCCACAGGCGCACAATCGCAGGTCTGGTCCTGGCTGGCGGGCTGGGAGCCGGATGCGTGTACCTATGGGCGTTCAGCCCGCATGAACCCGGCTCCATCTACCCGCCGTGCCCCACCAAACTCTTTACAGGTTTCGATTGCCCCGGCTGTGGGGCTCTTCGGATGGGTCACGATCTGCTTCGCGGAGACCTGGCCGCCGCAGCTCACGACAACTTGTTCTTGCTCGTCCTATTGCCCATTGGCGTGGCGTGGGGAACCTGGTTCGGGTTGCAGCGCAGGAGGGGCAGGCGGCCGGCACTGCCGGTCCGGTCGCTCATCACCCTTGTGGTAATTGCGGTTGTCTGGGGCGTGGTGAGGAACCTTCCCGGATTCCCTTTGATCCCTGGTGGATGAGTAATTCTTCGAATTGTCTCAGTTCCACCAAGTGGGGGTATTCGTGCGCCCTTGTTAGAATTGACCGATCCGGACAAAAATCCGGAGGAGCCGCATCGCGCTCACGACAGTCGCGATGGGCTGGTACGGCGTTCACGGGCCAGCGAAGTCCGCGTGGAAAGACTGAAAGACTGGCTGGCCTGCGAGCCGGCCGGAGAATGTGCCCGCCGCGGCGATATTTCAGCGCCACCCTGCACGCTTACCTAGTGTTGCCGGACGGACACACCCCGCAGACGACTGTGGAGGTGATGCGTTGCTTTTCTCGCACACACCGGCGCGACATCAGCTCTATGACCCTGCGAATGAATCGGACTCGTGCGGTGTCGGCCTGATTGCCGATATATCGGGTCGACGGTCGCACGCGGTGATCGAGGACGCGTTGCAGGTACTTGCCAATCTGGATCACCGCGGTGCGCGCGGAGCTGAACCCAACACCGGTGACGGCGCCGGGATCTTGCTGCAACTTCCCGATGAACTGTTCCGTCAAAAATACAGCGATATGGTATTTCCCCACTGGGATGCCGGGGAGGCTTACGCCGCAGGCATCTGTTTCCTTCCGGTGCACGAAAATGACCGAGCGGAGGCGCAGGAGTTCGTCGAACAGGTCGCCGCCGACGAAGGCTTGCACGTCCTCGGATGGCGTGATGTTGACGTCGATACCGAGGCAGCCGACATTGGCAGCGCCGCCCGGGAATGCATGCCGCACATGTCTTACCTGTTCATCACAGATGGCGCAGCAGGGGAGACGAATGGTGTGCGCCGTCGCGGCGCCGTTCTCGACCGAGCCGCGTATTGCCTTCGCAAGCGCGCTGAACGTGATGCCGATGTCTACTTCGCGTCTCTTTCATCGCGCACGATCGTCTACAAAGGGATGTTGCTGACGAATCAGCTTCCGATTTTCTTCCCTGATCTGCGTGACAAGCGGTGCCGCAGCGCCATCGCTGTAGTACACAGCAGGTTTTCGACGAATACTTTCCCGAGCTGGCCACTCGCGCAGCCTTTCCGATTCCTCGCGCACAACGGTGAGATCAACACCATTCGCGGGAACCGGAATCGGATGCGCGCGCGGGAATCATTGCTGGCGAGTGACCTGTTTCCTGGAGACTTATCGCGCACGTACCCGGTCTGTACTCCGGACGCGTCTGACTCCGCGACGTTCGACGAGGTTCTCGAACTATTGCACCTCGGCGGTCGGCCCATTCCCCACGCGATGCTGATGATGATCCCCCAGGCGTGGGAAAACGACGCGTCGATCCCCTCGGATATCCGGGCGTTTTACCGCTTTCACGCCTCCCTGATCGAGCCTTGGGACGGCCCGGCATGTGTTGTGGCCACGGACGGTTCGGTGGTTTCGGCGACCCTCGACCGCAACGGCCTTCGCCCGGGACGGTGGTGCCGCACGCACAGCGGACGGTTCGTTCTCGCGAGTGAGTCCGGTGTGCTCACCATCGACGAGGCGGATGTCGCAGAAAAGGGCAGGTTAGAACCTGGCGTGATGCTCGTCATCGATACCGTCGAGGGCCGCATCGTGCCCGACGCTGAGCTGAAGCGGGAACTCGCAGCACAACACCCGTACCAGGAATGGCTTGACGAGGGACTCGTCGATCTCGATTCACTTCCCAAACGTCGCCGTCAGCTCGATGATCATCCAGCGGTCGTTGGGCGGCAGGTAGCGTTCGGGTACACCGAAGAAGAACTCCGGGTCATCCTCACCCCGATGGCTCGCACCGGCGCTGAACCTCTCGGATCAATGGGGACCGACGCGCCCATCGCAGTGCTGTCGCGGCGTCCCCGGATGCTCTATGACTACTTCGCGCAACTCTTCGCGCAGGTGACGAACCCGCCGCTCGATGCGATACGCGAGGAGATCGTCACATCGCTGAGCCGCGTCATGGGGCCGGAGCAGAACCTTCTGGAACCAGGCCCGGCGTCCTGCGAGCAGGTATGTCTAAGCGCTCCAGTTCTCGGTAATGATGACTTCGACACCCTGGTCAGGATCGACGACCATCGCCCGGAATTCCAGACAAGGGTGCTTAAGGCGCTCTTCGACGTGGAGAGTGGCGGCGAGGGTCTGGCCGACGCACTGGCTGAACTACGTGCCCGAGCCAGTCGCGCTGTCGCAAAGGGTGCGAAGATCCTGGTTATTTCGGACCGGGACTCAGATCATCAGCGAGCGCCCATACCGTCATTGCTCGCGGTGTCAGCGGTGCACCACCACCTGATCAGAGAAAAGGAGCGCACGCGCGTCGCCCTCGTCGTGGAGTCAGGGGACGCTCGCGAAGTCCATCACGTCGCGTTGCTGATTGGATTCGGGGCGGCAGCGGTGAATCCCTACATCGCGATGGAAACGGTGGCTGACCTTGTTCGTGAAGGCGAGATAACGGACGTGGACAGGCCCACTGCTGTCCGGAATTACCTGCAAGCGCTCAGCAAAGGGGTGCTGAAGGTGATGTCGAAGATGGGAATTTCGACCGTCGGCTCGTACACCGCGGCGCAGGTATTTGAGGCGGTGGGCCTCGATCGCGCCCTTGTCGACGAGTACTTCACGGGTACGTCGTCGACGATCAGCGGGGTGGGGCTTGATGTTCTGGCGCACGATGTGCGGCTACGGCACCGTCGTGCGTATCCCGACAACCCGACTGACCGGGTGCATCGCAGGCTCGACGTGGGTGGCGAGTACCTGTACCGCCGTGAAGGTGAATTGCACTTGTTCACGCCGGAATCGGTGTTCTTACTGCAGCATTCAACGCGAACCGGCCAGTTCGAGTACTTCCGTAAGTACACGGATGAGGTGAATCGCCTTGCGCGAGAAGGCGGAACATTACGGGGTCTGTTCCGGCTGCGCACCGGTTTGCGCGCACCGGTTCCGATCGATGAGGTGGAGTCAGCGGAGAGTATCGTGACCCGCTTCAACACCGGTGCCATGAGCTATGGCTCCATCTCCGCGGAGGCGCATGAAACCCTCGCGATCGCGATGAACCGCCTCGGGGGCCGGTCGAACTCAGGCGAAGGCGGTGAGGATGCGGATCGGCTGTATGACCCGGAGCGGCGCAGCGCGGTCAAACAGGTAGCGTCGGGGCGCTTCGGTGTGACGAGTGAATACCTGGTCAACGCTACGGACATTCAGATCAAGATTGCGCAGGGGGCGAAGCCAGGCGAAGGTGGGCAGCTCCCGGGCTTCAAGGTGTACCCGACTATCGCGCGCACGCGGCATTCGACACCCGGCGTGGCACTGATATCACCACCGCCGCACCACGACATCTACTCGATCGAAGACCTTGCCCAGCTGATTCATGACCTGAAGAATGCGAACCCGGAGGCCCGCATCAACGTCAAGCTGGTGAGTTCGGTGGGCGTCGGTACCGTAGCGGCGGGGGTGTCGAAGGCGCACGCGGACGTTGTGCTGATTTCAGGCCACGACGGCGGAACGGGCGCCGCCCCGTTGACGTCACTGAAGCACGCGGGTACGCCGTGGGAGATTGGGCTGGCGGAGACGCAGCAAACGTTGGTGCTCAATGGCCTCAGAGACCGGATAACTGTCCAGACTGATGGCGGCATGCGCACGGGCCGTGACGTGATGGTCGCAGCCCTGCTCGGGGCGGAAGAGTTCGGTTTCTCCACCGCGCCGCTTATCGTTGCGGGCTGCATCATGATGCGGGTTTGTCACCTGGACACGTGCCCGGTAGGAATCGCCACACAGAATCCGGAGCTGCGCAGGCGCTATACCGGCAAGGCAGAGTTCATCGAGAACTTTTTCCTCTTCGTCGCTGAGGAGGTCCGCGAGTTTCTCGCGGAGATGGGGATGCGCAGCGTCGACGAAGCCATCGGCCACACCGAGATGCTTGATGTCGACGAGGGTGTCGAGCACTGGAAAACCGCCGGACTTGACCTCACCTCGATATTGCGGACGGGCGTCGACGACCGCGCCGCACCCCAACAGCGCCGACGTACCCGCGGGCAAGACCACGGGCTCGACAAGGCGCTCGACCATACTCTCATTCAGCTAGCCGAAGGGGCTCTCGAGGATGCGCACCCAGTTCACCTGGACGTGCCAGTCCGCAACGTCAACCGCACCGTGGGCACACTGCTCTCCTCAGAAGTGACACGGCGCTACGGAGCGGCAGGGCTCCCCGACGACACCATCCACATCACGCTGACGGGAACAGCGGGCCAGTCAGTCGGCGCTTTCCTTGTTCCCGGTGTGACCCTCGACCTCGTAGGAGACGTGAATGACTATGCGGGAAAGGGACTGAGCGGAGGGCGGCTGATCGTGCGGCCTTCGCCGCGCGCACGATTCGTCGCGGAGAAGCAGGTCATCGCCGGGAACACGCTCTTGTACGGGGCAACTTCTGGTGAAGCGTACTTTCGGGGCCGTGTCGGTGAGCGTTTCGCTGTCCGGAATTCCGGCGCATGCGCAGTTGTGGAATCTGTCGGTGACCACGGTTGTGAATATATGACCGGGGGCCGGGTGATCGTCCTCGGCGCAACGGGCCGCAACTTCGCGGCAGGGATGTCCGGCGGAATCGCTTTTGTGCTGGATCTGAATGAATCCAACGTGAACCTCGGCATGGTGACACTGCAGGAACCAAACAGTTCGGACCTCGAGGAACTTCATGATTCGCTGCGTGACCATCAGCGGTGGACTGCTTCTCCCGTGGCAGCGGCGCTACTTGGTGAATGGCCCCATTCTGGCTACCGCTTCACCAAAGTCATGCCGCGTGATTATGAGCGCGTGCTCGAAGCTACTCGGCGTGCTCAGGCTGAGGGCCGTGACATTGACGAGGCCGTGATGGAGGCAGCAGGTGGCTGACCCGAAAGGTTTCCTGAACGTGGCGCGGGCTGATGCGCCGCGGCGCGCGATCCCGGACCGCCTAGGCGACTGGCGCGACGTCTACGAGGAAGAAGAGTGGAAAGCGCGCAGCCGGGACGTGTCAGAGCAGGCACGCAGATGCATGGATTGCGGCATTCCCTTCTGCCACTCGGGGTCCGCCGGGTGCCCGCTCGGCAACCTCATTCCTGAGTGGAATGACCTGGTCCGGCGCGGACGCTGGGACGCCGCTGCAGAGCGGCTGCACGCCACGAACAATTTCCCTGAGTTCACGGGACACATCTGCCCGGCACCGTGCGAACCTGCGTGCGTCTTGTCAATCTCGGAGAAAGACACTGGGGGTGCGGTCGCGATCAAGCGGGTCGAGCTCGCGATCGCGGATGCAGCATGGGCGGCGGGAAGCGTCGTACCACAGCCGCCGACGGTGTCGAGCGGCCGATCCATCGCAGTGGTCGGTTCTGGCCCGGCTGGGCTTGCCGCCGCTCAGCAGCTCACCCGTGCGGGCCACGACGTCACCGTCTATGAACGAGACGACCGGGTTGGTGGGCTTCTGCGGTACGGGATACCGGAGTACAAACTTGAAAAGCGAGTTCTCGACCAGCGTCTGATGCAAATGCGCGCAGAAGGCACGCGGTTTATCACCGAATGTGACGTCGGCGTGCAGTTGCCGGTACGGAAGTTGCAGGACCAATATGACGCGATCATCCTCGCGGTTGGTGCACTGCAGGGTCGCGATAATGAGGTGCCTGGACGCGAACTCACTGGCGTCCACCTAGCAATGGAGCACCTGGTACCAGCGAATCGGGAATGCGAAGGGGACGGGCCCACAACGTTGTCGGCGGCGGACAAACACGTCGTCATTATCGGAGGCGGCGACACAGCTGCCGACTGTTACGGCACTGCGCTGCGGCAGGGCGCGAAATCAGTAACTCAGCTCGATGTGTACCCAGAACCGCCGCGTGAGCGCGACCCCGGAAAGACCCCATGGCCGATGTGGCCGCTGATTCTCCGGAACTACCCAGTCCATGACGAAGGCGGTACCAGGACATTCGCAGTAGCTGTGGAGCGCTTCGTTGGTGACGACAACGGCCACGTGTCCGAGGTTGAACTCGTCAATGTGCGGGCACGGAAGAACAAGGACGGCAGGCGCATCGTCACACCGATCTCAGATCCTTTCACCATCCCGTGCGGTTTGGCTCTGCTCGCGATCGGGTTTGACGGGGTCGGCGACCTGCCGGTCGTATCTGGGCTGGGGCTCAGCCTGAACAAACGTGGCACTATTTCGTGCGGGCCAGACTGGAAGACCACGGCTCCGGGCGTGTTTGTCTGTGGTGACGCGCATCGCGGTGCGTCGCTCGTGGTGTGGGCAATCGCGGAGGGACGCTCCGTCGCGCACGCGGTCGACGCATACCTCACCGGGCATTCTGACTTGCCGGCGCCGGTGCACCCGACCGCGCTGCCTCTGGCGCTGTGACGGAATTTGAGGCGAATTTGCGGGGAAATCACCGTCCATAGTGTGGGTTCCCGTGGAACAGGGAAGGCTCCGAGGCTAAGGTTTGTGGGGTGAAACGTCGCGCTAAGATCGTATGCACCCTTGGGCCCGCAACTGGGTCGGAAGATAAAATTCGTCAGCTAGTTGAAAGTGGAATGAACGTCGCCCGGCTGAACATGAGCCATGGTGACCACGCTACTCACGAAGCCAACTACCGTCTGGTTCGTGATGCGGCCGAAAAAACCGGCCACAACATTGGAATTCTCGCGGACCTGCAGGGTCCCAAAATCCGTCTCGGCCGCTTCACTGAAGGCGGCACCACCTGGGCAAGTGGGGAAGAGGTGCGGATCAGTACAGATGAATGTGAAGGCACTCATTCCCGGGTCTCCACGACCTACAAGGGCCTCAGCACGGATGCGCGTGCGGGTGATCGGCTGCTTGTGGACGATGGCAAAGTTGGTCTCGTCGTCACTGCCGTCGAAGGCCCCGATGTGGTGTGCCGGGTTGTGGAGGGAGGCCCGGTCAGCAACAACAAGGGTCTTTCCCTGCCCGGAATGAACGTATCCGTGCCTGCTCTGTCCGACAAAGATATCGCTGATCTCGAGTTCGCACTGAAACTGGGTGTCGACATGATCGCGCTGTCTTTTGTGCGGTCACCCTCAGATATCGAACTGGTCCACGACGTGATGGACAGAGTGGGCCGCCGTGTTCCGGTAATTGCAAAGCTCGAAAAGCCCGAGGCGATCGACAATCTGGAAGCGATTGTCCTCGCATTCGACGCCATCATGGTCGCCCGTGGCGATCTTGGTGTTGAAATGCCTCTCGAACAGGTTCCACTCGTCCAGAAACGCGCCATCCAGGTTGCGCGCGAGAACGCGAAACCAGTGATCGTGGCGACGCAAATGCTGGACTCGATGATCACGAATCCGCGACCGACGCGCGCCGAGGCCTCGGACGTAGCCAACGCAATCCTCGACGGTGCAGATGCGGTAATGCTCTCGGGTGAAACGTCCGTCGGTCAGTACGTCATGGAGGCAGTGCGAACGATGTCACGCATCGTCTCCGCTGTTGAGGCGGAGTCGACTGTCGTGCCGCCGTTGACGCACGTGCCGCGGACAAAGCGCGGCGTGATTTCGTACGCGGCGCGTGATATCGGTGAGCGGCTCGAAGCGAAGGCGCTCGTCGCATTTACGCAATCCGGTGACACGGTGCGCAGGCTTGCTCGCCTGCACACCCATCTGCCACTTGTCGCGCTGACGCCAGTGTCCGACGTACGGCACCAACTCTCGCTGACATGGGGAACCGAAACGTTCACTGTTGACTACGTGGAAAGTACCGACGCGATGATCAGGCAGGTGGATGAGGCACTGCTGGAGATCGGCGGGTACGAGCGTGGTGACCGAGTGGTGATCGTGGCCGGCGCCCCGCCTGGAACGGTGGGCTCGACCAACCTGATCCAGGTCCACCGCATCGGTGAGGACGACCACTAGAGTTGCGCGTTCGCTGGTGGAGCGGCAGCCAGGCCGGGCTTGTGACATCCCTCCTGGCTGCCATCGTCGTGTCGTCTTGTTCAGTGGGAGTGCCGCCCGATGGGCAGGGTGTCGGCGCCGGATCCGTCCAGACTCATGAAGCCAGCCAGAACGAGGCAGGCCTGGTCATGCCAGCTTCCGTGGAAGGCCCGTTCCTCGTAGACCGGGTCATCGACGGTGACACCGTACGGGTACTGATTGAAGGTGATTCGGTTCGTGTTCGTCTGATCGGCGTAGACGCGCCCGAGACGAACCACCCGCAACTGCCGGTCCAATGTTTCGGATATGAAGCCACGGAACATGCCCGTAGATTGGTCGACGGTGCACGGGTGTATCTGGAATACGACCCGAGCCAAGGACGGCAGGATCGTTTCGGGCGTGAACTTGCATTCTTGTGGTTTGGCAGTAATCGTCTGCTGAATTACGAATTGATTCGCGATGGATTCGCGTTCGAATACACATACGGTGACGCTTATCATTACCAAACACTCTTTAAGCAGGCACAGCGTGCTGCTGATTCAGGAGATCGCGGACTGTGGCACGCCAGCACTTGTGGCGGCGTAGTCGAGTAGAACCTGCGTGCGCCGTGAGCGTTAACTAAGGTAAGCACCAAGCAAGCATCGCCATTTAGGCCCGCTGCTCCTGACTTTCCGCGAAACTATGGTCAGGAGGTATAGCGGGCTTCGCTGGCGTGGCAACAACCCTGGTCCGCTCACGGCGATGGAATCGTGGGAAACGTGGAATACATTCGATGAGCGATGGAGCGCTGCGTTCGCAGCGGAATACATCGATGGAATGCACTTCACGGACTACATCTGTGAGGTGGATGCGCTGATTCGCGGCGCAAATTTCCGGGGTGCACTCGAAATTATCCGCTCAGTTGTGGGAAGGCTCGCGGTGCGCTCTGACTTGATTGGACAGGAAATACCGCTGTGGTGGGTGACGACCGGTGCGTGCATCGCGCGAAAGATTGATGACTGTGAATCGGAGCTATGGTTCTACGACACATGGATCAGGCATCAGGCGGTGGGTACCCGTAGGCGGACGGTCGCGGAAGCGCGCCGCCGCTGCCAGCTGCGCCTAGCGACGAATTAGCATTTCCGATGTGAGCCCGCGTCCAGCTGAAGCCCAAAAGCGCATCCGGGCATCCGAATGGCCCCTCATCGCTGCCGCATTTCTCTACATCGCGGCCTATTCGGTTTTCGTCCTGATGCCGGACAGCGCGCTGCGTGGTGCAGCGGAAGTGGCGATGATCGCGATATGGGTGCTCTTCGCGGCTGACTACCTCATCCGGCTATCCGCCGCGAAACAACGTAGACGCTGGTTCGCACGGAATCTGCCCGATCTGGCAATCGTTGCGCTGCCGATGCTGCGGCCATTGCGGTTGCTACGCCTCATCGTCATCTTCCACCGTTTGCAGATCTCGGTGGGAAAGACGCTCCACGGCAGGCTGGCGGCCTACGCGGCCGCGTCTGCGGCACTGCTGATCTATATCGCTTCGCTCGCCGTCTTAGACGCAGAGCGTGGGGCAGAGGGAGCGGAAATCACCACCTACGGCGACGCCATCTGGTGGTCTATCGTCACGGTCACGACGGTCGGATACGGAGACACGGTTCCCGTAACCGGCGCTGGCCGAGTCATCGCGGTACTTCTGATGCTTGGCGGAATCGGATTGATCGGAGTCATCACTGGCCTGCTCGCCTCGGCCATCGTCAAGCGTGTGAGCGAGGGAGATGGGACCGACGAGAACGCGTCGCGGGCGCAGGTGGAGCATGTCGATCAGCGGATCGGAGCGCTTGAGCAGCGAATTTCTGAACTTACTGGACTCCTCGCGGCTCGCCGCACCTCGCCGGGCGGCACCGGGAACACCGAGGCGTGATCAGCGGCGACCGAAAAGCTTCCACCTTCGGCGCGGGCGCCGGATGACCACGTCCCCCATCCCCGAGTGCCCGATCACGCGAATCCGGGAAAGCCCCAGTGTTTCGTCCGTGACCGCGTTACTCACAGACCCGGAGTCCACGCCGATTCCTTCGGCGTTCACGGGCACTCCATCGGGGACGACCACAACGACACCGCCCGATTTCGACTCCACCTCGACGAGCACCTCACCTACGGGAAGAACGGCTTCGGTGAAGTCGAGGTGAATGTTGCCCATTTCGGTCTTGGCGATGATGTGACGTGGGACTTTCCAGCGCCCCTCACGGCGCACATCGTTCACGGTTGCGGTCAGACGGATGGTGTCGGGCTCCTTGCGGCCCAGCTGTGGCAGACCCATCGGCAGGTCCGAGATGAGGGGCTCAAGTTCGCCGTAGGTCTGCGCGGCATACACCTTGGTGAGACGATCCTCGAGTTCGCCGAAACTGATTCGGCCCTCGCCGGAAGCTTGGTGCAGCAGCCCGGCCACAGATTCCCGATCAGCGTCCGAGGCTCTGAGGTTCTTTCGTTCGGGATCGGTACTCATGTCACCACGATATCCGCAGGCGACACATGTGTTTGCCGTCAGCTGCCGAGGCTGCTTGTATCCGGCCCTCGCAGCATGAGCAGTCTCAGCTGTCCAGAGCTTGGAGCGTTACCGGAAGCCACATCACCGGAGTAGGTTGCGGTGATGGTGTTGTAACCGAAGTTCAGCGCTGAGATGTCGGCGTTGGTGAGCACCGCGGTGCCGTCGACGACGGGGACTGCGCTGCCGAGCGCAGTGTCACCAAGAGTGAACGTCACGGTGCCCGCCGACACCACCGTTGAGGAGCTGACAGTCGCCGTCAAGTCGAGAGCCTGCAAGTAGGTCAGCGGGTTGTTATTCGCGCTCACCGTGGTCTGCGTGGTGCTCGTGTACACCTGGGCGGTCGCTTGACCCTCGGACGGTGCATGGATGGTGTCGCCGAGGTACCGAGCCTCCACCAGTCCCGATCCCGCCTGCAGTGGCGGCGAGGTAACTGTGGTGGCAGAGTCGAGCGGCACGGGTGCGCCAAGTTCAGCTCCGCCTTGCAGGAACTGCACCGATCCGGTGGGCGCGGGCGCGATGGTGTTGCTGACGCTTGCCACGGAGGCGTCGGCAGTAGCGCCAGCGATGATCGGCTCGGCAGGCAAGATCAGCGTCGTCGCTGTTTCGATCTGGGCCACCGTTTGCTGCAGGGTCTGGGTACTCGACCCGAACCTGCTGTCACCCGAGTACTCAGCGGTGATTGTGCGCTGGCCCGTTGTCAGGTCCGAGACCGGGGCGCTGGTGGCAGTCGCCGGGCCTGCGGCCGCCAGAGGGACCGGGCCACCTAGGTTTGTTCCATCAACCTTGAACTGCACCGTTCCCGTCGGGCGTTCGGCCACTTCGTCGCCGGGCGTGACGGTCAGTGTGAAAGTCACCGGCTGCCCCGGATATGAAGGATTGTGCTCAGATGTCAGGGTCACCGTGTCGGCCTCTGTAGCAATGTATTGGGTGACGGCTCCGGACACTTCGGCGAATATCTTGTCCTGGCCGGGCAAATAAGTGGCGATCACGTGGTGCTCGCCAGGATCAAGAGTGTCGATGGGTGGCAGGGCAGCGATGCCGTCGACCAGCGCAACCGGGCTGCCGACGGTGGTGCCATCGATCTGGAACTGCACGTGACCGGTGGGTGTGCCGAAGGACGGCGTGGTTTCCGGCCGCTGGGCCACCGTCGCGGTGAATGTCACTGGCTCGCCCGGCTGTATCGCGTTGCCATCGGCGCTGGAGACCAACTCCATTGTGGTGGGTACGTGCACCGCATGCAGCCGGAATGTGGCGTGCCCAACGAGGCGAGCAGGGTCGTCGGCGAGGGAAGCATCGACGAAGAACCCACCTTGGGGGTCACTGACTGTCCATTGATCCGCCGGCAACAACTCCACTTCCACCGTCGCGTGGCCGGACGCGTCGGTCATCGTGGTTCGCGTGGTTGACCCGGTACCGCTGAAGCGGGCTACGGCGCCCTGCTCCGTGGGCATCGACCAGATGATCTGCTGGTTAGCCACCGGGCCACCCCCGGCGTCGGTGAACTTGACCTGCAGCTCGTGGGGGAAAGATTGTCCCGAATACGCACTCTGACCGTTTCCAGCGGCGATCGAGACGCGACTGCGGGTAGCGGGGATGGGTTCGATCAGTTGGATCTGACCGTTGACCAGTTCGGCGTTGCTCCCGTTGTACTGATCCCCTGGGGCGCCGTGGTACTCGTGCACCGGCTGGTGGGGGACGCTGGTGACGGCTGAGCTACCGCCGCCTCCGCCGCCTCCGCCGCCATCGTTGGCGCCGGAGGCGCCGTGGCCGAGACCTCCGCCGCGGTGACCGCCACCGCCGCCACCGCCTCCGCCGCCCGTAGCAGCCCCTGTGCCATGACCACCGTTATGCCCGCTTTCGCTTCCGCCCTCTCCGCCGAAGCCGCCGCCGAAGCCGCCGCCGAAGCCACCACTGGTGCCGTCTCCAGGGTCGAGTCCGCCAGGCCCACCGTCACCTCCGTCCCCGGAGAAGCCGTTTCCGCCCCCACCGCCGCCACCCCCTGCGACCGCGAGGGGGGTCACTGTGGCGCCGCTGGGCGAGGTGCCGCACTCCGCGCTGGTCTGGCTCACCGCTGAGGACCCGCCTCCGCCCGCGCCGTCGTAGGAAGCGTCCGAGTCCGCTTCACCGCGTGAGCCGCCATGACCGTGGCCCCATCTGCCGTGGGCGTATCCGAACTGGGCTACGTGGAGTTCCAGCTGCTTGCGTTCGTCGACCGCAATGACCGCTTGAAGCCCGCTTCCGCTGCCGCCGTTGCCGACATCGCCGAACTCGTGGCCACCACCAGCGCCAGCCGCACCACGGACGTCAGCGAACAGTTCGGTGACCCCGTCACCGACGCAATGGTAGATAGCGTGGCTGCCGCTGTGGCCGTAGGTCGTGGTGCGCACACCCTGAGCTCCAGTAATGAACAGCACATAGCCGTCACCGGAGACAGACGCCACGTCGATCGTCGGCTGGAGTACGGCTGCAGATGCGTAAGACGTTCCACCGCCACCTCCGTTGCCGCCAGCGCCGTGTGCGATGACGTGCCCGGGGTGAATTTCAGTCGCCTGGGCCGCGGCGCCGCCACAGCCGCCTCCTCCGTTGCCCGGCACTCCCGCGTAGCCACCACCGCCACCTCCGCCTCCGCCACCGCCACCGGTGGTGTCGAAGGTGCCGCCGGGCTGACCGGCGCGCCCGTGGCCGCACGACAGGCCGCTGGCTGTCGCGGAGGCCTGCGTGTTGTTCTCGCCAGCACTGCCTTCATAGGGGGCGCCTTCCTCGTCGTCGACGCCGGCGCTGCCCTGACCCCCGTCGCCTCCCGAGCGTGCCTCGTCGCCGCCGCAGAAGGCGAAGAAGGCATCGTCGTCACCGATGACGTGGCAGTCAGGTCCGTTGCCGCCGGCCCCTCCGCCGCCGGCAGCCACCATCACTTCCGTGCCGTCGATCAGCACTGCAGACGCGCCACCTCCGCCGCCGCCATCCCAGCCACTGGACCACACTGTGCCGAAGTTGGTGAGGTGGTCAACCGCCTCGCCCCGTGCGCCGCCGGAAGCGTATGGCGAGTAGCCCCCGCCCGCGTCGCCTGCACACCCGACTTGGACTTCGAAGATCTGCCCTGGCTGAACGTGTACGGCGCCGCTGACCAGCCCCCCGAGGCCGCCTTCCCCAGTGTGATTGGGGTTAGGTGTCTGACCCTGCCCGCCGACCGCCTCGATATACACGCTGCGCTGCCCCTCCGGCACGGTATATGGCTGGGGACCCGAATTGCAGTAGAAGACAGCGATTTCCAGTCCTGTTTCCTCGTCGGTGAGGAAAACGGGCGCACGCTCAGTGGTCTCGGCGATCGGTAGTGGGCTGGGCAATCCGGATTGCGCCGACGCGACCGAGGGGCCGGCACTCAGCGTCATTGCGCATGCCAACACGGTCGGCAGCGCGATGGCGGCTGGCAAGCGGAGGCGAAACACGCTGCTGGTCATGGTGACTCCGCTCGCTCAGGAAGCTGAATTGAGCAGAATCTAGCCGCCGCGCCGGTGGTACGGCGCGGCCTTGAGGCTCAGTCCGATAACAGTCAGGTGTCTGTTGGCGCGAGGTGTCACATCGCTCCGGCGCGGAGCGCATCACGAGCGGCAATGTGAGAAGTATCACAGAAGTTTGCGTGGGGTGAGGGTGTGGGCCCTGGTCAGAGCAAGATCAAGATGTGAAAGGTCCAGCGGAACGGTAAGGCAGCGTTGGTGCCCTCGGTGGGACTCGAACCCACACTGGACGGGTTTTGAATCCGTTGCCTCTGCCAATTGGGCTACGAGGGCGCAGTGCTGCGACGGTGCCGGAGCTAGCCGTTCCCGGTTCTGCTCCGCACGCGGAGACACAGGTTACCGGACGTGGTGCCCCTGTGGCACATCACTGTAGATCATTGGAGGATCGCGTTCACCCCCGGTGCACCGGTACCCTTCAGTTGCGGAACCAAACGAAGAAGTTTTCCCGCTGTAATCGCTTAAAGAATGTTCGTAAAGGGGACAGTGTCGATGAAGGGCTCCGAGGCTTCGAACGCAGAGGCCGACGTGAAGGGTGCCATCGCTTCGGAAGTGACTGAAGCGGCGGAATCCACAGCAAAGGCCAGCAGTTCGGCGTGGCCGGTGCGCCGCGTTCTTGTCGCCGAGGATGAGACCCTTATCCGCCTCGATCTCACCGAGATGCTGCGCGACGAAGGTTACGACGTCGTTGGTGAGGCGGGAGATGGTCAGCGTGCAGTCGAACTCGCAGAAGACCTGATTCCTGATCTGGTGATCATGGACGTGAAAATGCCGATTCGCGACGGTATTGACGCAGCATCTGAGATCGCGGCGAAGCGTATCGCCCCGGTCGTCATTCTCACCGCTTTTAGTCAGCGTGAACTAGTCGAACGGGCACGCGACGCGGGTGCCATGGCCTACCTCGTCAAGCCTTTCACCCAGGGCGATCTCGTTCCGGCGATCGAACTCGCGACGAGCCGGTTCGCCGAGCTGAAGGCCCTCGAAAAAGAGGTCGGGGAGCTGACTGATCGCCTTGAGACGCGCAAACTCATAGACCGGGCCAAGGGCGCGTTGATGAACGCGCACGGCATGACGGAACCTGAGGCGTTTCGCTGGATTCAGCGCGCGGCGATGGATCGCCGGACGACGATGAAGGTTGTCGCACAGGTTGTGATCGATACGCTCGCGATGAAGCCGAAGCCCGGAAAATAGGACGTCTGAAAGTAAAAAGACAGTACGACCGCAATTAAGGTCGTGTGACGGCCGGTGTGTCTGTCTTGTCCGGTAACTAATCGGCGCTAATCTCCCGAAATAGACCTTCGTGAATCACTTCGGCATTGCGAGAAGTGATCGCGGCGGCCCTACTGTATTTCGAGGAGACTTCGGATGGCACAACGCACATTGTTCCGGCTCATCGCGGTAGCAGGCGCAGCTTCGCTGGTCCTCGCCGGCTGCGGTACTGACAGCGACGATACGGCGGCGGAGAACGGCGACCTGGCTGAGGTCGAACTCGCGGAAACTGATTGCGATCCTCCCCAGGCGGAGCCAAGCGGCAATCCTTCCACGGACCCGCTGCGATTCGGCGGACTCTTGCCGCAAACTGGAGACCTGGCTTTCCTGGGGCCCCCCGAGATCGCAGCCACAGAACTCGCGGTGACTGAGATCAACGACGCTGGCGGCGTGCTGGGCAACCCTGTCAGCATCAACCAGGGTGACTCGGGTGACACGACAACCAACATCGCGAACCAGACGGTAGACCGACTTCTAGCGGATGGCGCTCAAGTCATCATCGGTGCCGCATCCTCAGGCGTCTCGCTGAATGTGATCGACAAAATCGTAGACGCGGGTGTGGTTATGTTCTCGCCAGCGAACACGTCGGACCAGTTCGTCTGCTACCCGGACCGAGGCATGTACTTCCGCACTGCTCCGACGGACGTACTTCAGTCCCAGGCGCTGGTGCAGATGATGGCGGGTGACGGGCTGCAGCGTGTTTCTATCCTCGCGCGCAACGATCCCTACGGTGCCGGTCTCGCTCGCAACACCGAGAAGTTCCTTCAAGAAGCAGGTATCGCCGCCGATCAGATCCAGCTGATCATTTATGACCCCAACGCGCAGTCATTCAACGCCGAGATCGACAGCATTGCTCAATTCGACCCTGATGGCATCGCTGTCATCGGCTTCGACGAGAGCAAGCGGATCATCACCCGGATGGCCGAAGTCGGTGTCGGCCCCCAGGACAAGCTCGTCTACGGAACCGACGGGAACATGGGCAACGCACTCGGGGAGGGGCTGGCCGGAGGTCTGCTCGAGGGAATGAAGGGCACCGCGCCGCAGACTTCGCTCAGCTCTGATTTCGAGGAGCGTGTTCGAGAGGCTGGCCAAGCTGCGGGATACAACCTTGCTGATCTGCAGTACTCCGCCGAAGCCTACGATGCTGTCGTGATCTCGGCACTCGCTGCTGAGGCGGCAGGTTCCACAAACGGGGTGGATATCGCAGCCGCGATCAACGACGTGACCCGCGATGGTGACGAGTGCACCTCCTTCGCGGAATGCCGCGACATTCTCGCTGAAGGCGGCGACATCAACTACAACGGTGTCACAGGTGATCTGGAATTCCGCCCGGCCGGTGAGCCCGGTATCGGCTCGTACGGTGTGCTGGAATTTGGTCCCGACAACCAGCTCGTCGAGGTGGAGGACTACATCGTCGTGAGCGTCGACTGACACTTGCTGCGAAACAAATCTGGGGAGGGAATCGAGCCCTCCCCAGATTTTTTCTTTAGACACCCTTAGCGAGTCTCGTGGCTACCGGCGAGGGTGCCAAGGTACAACTCGATGACCTTCGGATCGTGTAAGAGATTCGCACCTGTGTCCGTATAGGCGTTGCGCCCCTGGTCGAGGACGTAGCCGCGGTCGCACACCTGCAGGCAGCGACGCGCGTTCTGTTCCACCATGATGATTGAGACGCCCGTAGCGTTGATTTTCTTGCAGCGGACGAAGACTTCGTCCTGAAACATAGGGGAGAGTCCGGCCGACGGCTCGTCGAGCAGGAGGACAGAAGGATCCATCATCAGCGCCCGGCCCATCGCGACCATTTGGCGCTCGCCGCCGGACAGGGCGCCTGCCTTCACCCGGCGCCGTTCGCTCAGCAGTGGAAAGAGTCCGGACACGAATTCGAATCGCTTGCCGAACTGCCGCGATCGCAGGTAGATCCCCATCTGAAGATTTTCTTCGATAGTGAGCGAAGGAAAGACGTTCTCGGTTTGCGGCACATAACCCACGCCTTTCGTCACCAGCGTGTGTGCACGCGCAGAAGTTATGTCCTCACCCCGGAGAGTTACCTGGCCATTTCGTACGGGAATGAGGCCGAACAGTGTTTTCAGAAGCGTGGACTTTCCGGCCCCGTTCGGTCCAATGATGCCGACGATTTCCCCGTCTCGAAGATAGAAGTTGCAGTCCTCGAGGATGTTGACCCCGGGAATGTATCCCGCCGTGAGGTCGTCGCCCCGCATGAGAGCGCCCTCGGCCAGCCGATTGTGCGCTTCTGCGGTAGCTGCGAGTTCGGCGGGGGAGCGGTGTTCGGTCACTGTGGCTCCTGTCGATCGTGCGAAGGAACAGCTGCGGGATCAGACAGGTCGCCACCAGCTTCGAGGACTTCGCTGATATCGCTCTCCATTTCCGCGACCATCTCTGCGGTCTCTCCAATGGGATTACCGTGCTCGTCGAACTCGAGCGCCTTGTCGTGGTGGCTGCCCAGATAGGCGTCGACTACTGCCGAATTGCTCGAGAGCTCCGACGCTGGGCCCTCCGCGATGACCGAGCCCTGCGCCATCACGACAACCCAGTCGCTGACATCCCGGATGACGTCCATATCATGTTCGACGAACACCACAGTCATCCCTTCGTCACCGAGTGACTTGATGTGACCGAGCAGGCTTTGGGTAAGCGCTGGGTTGACGCCCGCCATGGGCTCATCGAGCATGATGACTTTAGGGTCTACCATCAGGGCGCGCGCCATTTCGAGGAGCTTGCGCTGCCCCCCGGATAGAGAGCCGGCGAAGTCATTGGCTTTCGTATCGAGCTTGAAGCGCTCGAGCATCGCATGGGCACGCTCGGTGATTTCCGCTTCCTGTTTCCGCCACATCCACGGCATCAGGGCGCCCAGCATCCGCTCACCGCTCTGGCCGGTCGCTCCGAGCCGGACATTGTCCAGCACCGTGAGTTTCGAAAGCGCCTTGGTCAACTGGAAGGTGCGCACTACTCCGCTGCGCGCCATGCGGTACGCGGGCATGCGTGACACTGTGACGCCGTCAACGCTCCACGTTCCGCTGTCCGCGCGGTCGAATCCCGTCAGAAGATTGAAGAGGGTTGTCTTGCCCGCGCCATTCGGGCCGATCAGTCCCGTGATACATCCCCGCTGGAATTCGATGTGGCTCACGTCAACTGCCCGGATGCCGCCGAAGCTGCGGGTCACGTGGTCAGCCACAATGATGGGGTCGGGCTTCGCGCTCCCGGGTTCACGGTCTACTTCGGCGAACGGGTCGGCAGCGCCCGCGCGTGAGGTCTCAGACATTGAGTTGTACCTCCCGTTTCCGTCCCATTATCCCCTGCGGGCGGTAGACGATCAGGACCGCCAGCAGAATGCCGACCAGCATGATCTGAACTGCCCCCACCTGCTGGGCAGAGATAGGAATGACCGCGTCGGGCCCCGAGGAAAGCTGCCGCAGGACGTTGTCGATGAATGAGAACAGGAACCAGAACACCATCGCGCCGACAACAGGCCCGAACACGGTGGCTGCACCACCGAGAATCATGGCTGTCCACGCGAAGAATGTCTGCTGCGTAGAGAAGAAATCGGGGTTCAGCGCCTGGGTGAGCGCGATGAAGATTCCGGCGAGGCCTCCGATGAAACCGCCAAGAACTAGGGCTTGCATTCGGTAGAAAAAAACGTTCTTCCCAAGTGCGCGGGCAGCATCTTCATCCTCGCGCACCGCTTTCAGTGCGCGGCCCCACGGGCTGTTCACCAGCATCCAGATCAGTACGAGCAGGATGGCGATCAGCGCCCAGCCAACTACCATCGCCCAGAGCGTTGAGCCCAGGAACTTGACCCCCAAAATGGTGTACTCCCGTCCAGGTGAGAAGGGGTTCATCGCCTGGAACGTGAAGTTCTGGCCCTGAATGCCGCGCGTGCCGCGCGTGTAGTCATCCGACGCTGTAGAGCGCGTAGCGAGACGGAGAATTTCCGACGCTGCGATAGTGACGATGGCGAGGTAGTCAGCGCGCAGCCGCAACGTAGGAATGCCGAGGAGTAACGCAAGCACGACGGACGCCGCCATACCGACGATCAGTCCCAGCCACAGCGGCTGGTTGTAGATCACCACCGTAATCCCGACCCCATAGGCGCTGACGAGCGCAAAACCAATCTGACCGAAGTTAAGCAGCCCGGTGTAGCCGAAATGCACATTCAGTCCGATCGCGAGCAGTGCGAAGAATATCGCTTGCGGGCCCACGAACTGTGCGAACGCGTTGCTGAAGACAATTCCGAAGTCGATGCCGAGAAAGTCCATCGCGCGTCACCCGATCCGTGCGCGGGAACCGAGGATTCCCTGAGGCCGAAGAACCAGGACGAGGATGAGCACGAGCAAACCTCCCGTGTATTTCAGATCCGGGTTGATGACGAGCGTGGACCATTGGACGAGGAGCCCGATGATGACGCACCCCAGCAGCGCCCCGTAAGCCGTCCCGAGACCGCCGAGGATGATCCCTGCGAACATCAGGAGAAGCAGCTTGAAGCCCATCTCGAACTGCACGGTTCCGTTCAGTTCGGAAAGTCCGAACAAAACACCGCCGAGGGCAGCCAGGCCGCCGCCCAGCGCCCACACGAACATGACTACCCGTTCGACGTTGATGCCCGATGCGGCGGCCAGATCCCGGTTGTCGGAAACGGCGCGCATCGCTTTACCGATCCGTGTGAACTTGAACATCAGTGCTACCGCGATAAGGACCGCGAGGCTGATCAGCATCGTTGCGAGGTTCACCGGTGTGGTCGAGATTGGGCCAAAGTCCTGCTGCCGCTGGCTCTGATAAGTCGTGAACGCTTGGGAACGGTCGCTGAAAAACAACAGGAGCGCGGCACGAAGCGCGAGGGCGAGGCCAATCGACACGACTAGCTGTGCGACCAGACTCGCGCCCCGATTTCGCAACGGCCGCCAGACTATGGCGTTGTTGAGAACACCGACGATGATGCCGACAATGATGGCGATGACCGTCGCTGGTATCAAATGCATGCCGAGCTTCACGTTCACCACCCACGCAGCGACAGCGCCGATCGTGACTAGTTCGCCGTGGGCAAAGTTGGTGAGCCCGGTTGTGCCGAAAATGAGACTCAGACCGACTGCGGTGATCGCGATAACTAGTCCGAAGCGAAGGCCTTCGACGGTGAGGCGGAGGAACCGTTCGGTGAACGTGGTCTCCAGTCCGGTACGCGGATCACCAAATGAGTAGATCACCGAGGCAACCCGGTCAGCCCGTACCGTCGCGCTGCGTTCAGCCTGCTGCACAATGACGTCAACCGGCAGTGTCGCCTCATCCAGCCGCACGGTGTACGTGCCCGGCGACACTCGCATCGACCACTGCCCGCGCTCGCTCGAAGTCGCTTCACCGGCAACGTCGCCGTCCTCGTCGGTAGCCTCTATAGTGACCCCGTTGAGCGGCTCTCCCGCGTTTATCAGCGTGCCCTGGATGGTGCCGAGCGGTCCCTCTTCATCGTTGTTCTGCGCCAGTGCCGATCCAGCCGCGAGCAGTGGGACGACAAGACTGAACATCAGCGCCAGCAGAACGGCTGCCCCGCGGCCAGTCAGGCGCGAGGTCACGGAGTGTGTCACATGTTCCTCCTCCCGGCTGTGCTCGTGAGCACGGGACCGGGTTGTCCGTATTAGGCCTGTCCTCACCACGTTTCGCGACCCTGGTTGTCGCTGAAGCGAATTGTCCGAATCATAGTGTCAGTCCCGAGACAGTATCGGCGGATAGTTTCGATAAGACACTCCGATGTGTTGCCGGGGCGTTACGCATGGCTTGTTGTCGGGGTCACTCCTTACACTGGCCTGTTGTGAGCCCTTCCTCTGTGACCCGTCCTCCCGGAACCCCGTCCCCGACGTCCGCAAGCCCCGCCTCGATGGGAGCCGTGCAGTCAGAAATGCCACGGCTTCTGCTCCTGGACGGGCACTCCCTTGCGTATCGCGCGTTCTTCGCGCTGCCCGCGGAGAACTTCCGCACGTCGAGCGGGCAGACCACCAACGCGGTCTATGGGTTCACATCAATGCTGATCAACTTGCTGCGCGACGAACAGCCAACGCACATCGCGGTGGCTTTCGATGTCTCACGGCAGACTTTCCGCGCTGAGACTTTCCCCGAGTACAAGGCGAACCGAAGTAAGACACCGGATGAGTTCCGCGGCCAGGTTGACCTCACCAAGGACGTGCTCGCCGCGATGGGCATCCCGGTGATGGCTGAACCTGGCTTCGAGGCCGACGACATCATCGCGACATTGACGACCCAGGCGACCGATCTCGGCTATCAAGTTCTCATCTGCACCGGCGACCGTGACGCTTTGCAGCTGGTATCTGACGCTGTGACGGTGCTTTACCCTAAGCGGGGTGTCTCGGATCTGACTCGGTTCACGCCTGAAGCGGTGGAGGCGAAATATGGCCTCTCACCGCAGCAGTACCCCGACTATGCGGCGCTGCGTGGTGACCCGAGCGACAACCTTCCGGGTATCCCTGGTGTGGGGGAGAAAACCGCCGCGAAGTGGATTCGCGAGTATGGATCGCTTGAGACCCTCGTGGAGAAAGTCGACGCTGTACGCGGCAAGGTTGGTGACGCGCTGCGGGAAAATCTTTCGTCCGTACTGATGAACCGCCAGCTCACGGAGATGGTTCGCGATGTTCCACTCCCGTTTTCACCTGATCAGCTCGAAGTGAGTGTGTGGGATCGCGAACGGATCCACCAGTTGTTCGACGACCTCGAATTCCGGGTGCTCCGTGACCGGCTTTTCGAAACGCTGGCCTCACCTGAGCCGGAAGCGGAATCCGGTTTTGAGGTGCGTGGCCGGATTCTCGAACCGGGCGAGGTAGCGGACTGGCTGAATGCTCACGCGGTACCAGGAGCGCGGCACGGGCTGTCGGTGGTCGGCACGCGGCTGGTCTATGCGTCGGACGCAACGGGTGTCGCCATCGCTGCGGCTGACGGCGAGGGCGCCTTCATTGCTGCCGAGACTGTGACCGAAGCCGACGATGCCGCACTCGCAAGCTGGCTGGGCGACCCCGAACAGCGGAAAGCCGTACATGACGTCAAGTGGGCGATCCATGCGCTGCGCGGACGCGGCTGGGCGCTCCGGGGTGTCACGAGCGACACTGCTCTGGCTGCCTACCTGGTCCGGCCGGGGCAGCGCAGCTTCAACCTCGATGACCTTTCATTGCGCTACCTGAACCGTGAACTGCGCGCCGAAGACACCGGTCAGGGACAGCTGTCGCTCCTCGACGACGAGAACGACTCGCAACGCCAGCACGCCGAAACCGAAATTCTGCGCGCACGTGCCGTGGTCGACCTCGCGGCGGCGCTCGACAGTGAACTCGACACGATCGAGTCGTGTACCCTGCTGTCCGAAATGGAGCTCCCGCTCGCGTTCGTACTCGCGGATCTCGAGGCCGCCGGCATTGCGGTGGACCTCGACATGCTCGGGAATCTGCAGCGTCAATTCGCGAGCCAGGTCAACGACGCCGCTGAGGCTGCATACGGCGTGATCGGGAAGCAGATCAATCTGGGTTCACCCAAACAGCTCCAGGTGGTGCTGTTCGATGAACTCGACATGCCGAAGACGAAGCGCACGAAAACCGGATACACCACGGACGCTGAAGCGCTCGCCACGATGTTCGAGAAAACTCAGCATCCTTTCCTCGAGCATTTGCTGACCCACCGCGACTCGATGAAGCTCAAAACCACCGTTGAGGGGCTACTGAAGACGGTCGCTGACGATAGTCGCATCCACACGACGTTCAATCAGACGATCGCCGCGACGGGCCGACTGTCGTCGACTGAACCGAACCTGCAGAACATACCGATCCGGACTGAAGCTGGACGGCAGATCAGGCAGGCGTTCGTGGTGGGCAAGGCAGCTGACGGCACCCCTTACGACGTGCTCCTCACCGCCGACTACAGCCAGATCGAGATGCGCATCATGGCTCATTTGTCCGGGGATGCCGGGCTGATCGAGGCATTCAGAACTGGCGAGGACCTTCACAGCTTTGTAGGTGCACGGGCGTTCGGTGTGCCTATCGATGAAGTCACTCCCGACATGCGCCGCCGCGTCAAAGCGATGTCGTATGGGCTCGCCTACGGGTTGTCGACATATGGACTCGCGCAGCAACTGAAGATCTCGAATGATGAGGCGAAATCGCAGATGGAAGCGTATTTCGCACGGTTCGGCGCGGTGCGCGATTATCTGCATGCGGTTGTCGAACAGGCTCGCAAAGATGGGTATACCTCCACCATCTTCGGTCGGCGCCGATACCTTCCAGACCTGACCAGCGACAATCGCCAGCGGCGTGAGGTCGCTGAAAGGGCTGCACTGAATGCGCCCATTCAAGGGTCCGCTGCTGACATCATCAAGGTGGCAATGCTGCGGGTATATGAGGCGCTTCAGCGGGAGAACCTGCGTTCTCGCATGCTCCTGCAAGTTCACGATGAACTTGTGCTGGAAGTCGTCAACGCCGAACGAGATCAGGTCGAGAACCTGGTCCGCCGTGAAATGGCAAGTGCGTACGAACTTTCCGTACCACTCGATGTTTCCGTCGGACAAGGTCAATCCTGGGAAAGCGCGGGGCACTGAAAATGACCACGACTTACGATGTAGCAGTCATCGGTGGCGGCATGGCGGGCGCGTCAGTCGCGTATGAGCTGGCGAGCGACAACTCCGTCGTTCTGATTGAAACTGAATCGATGCTCGCGACTCATTCGACGGGCCGCTCCGCCGCCACGTATCTCCCCAGCTATGGCGGCCCGGTGGTACGCGCGCTGACGGTCGCTAGCAGGAAGCTCTTCGATTCGATTTCCGCAGAGTGGGGCGATGTCCACCCGCTCGATGCTCGGCCGGTGTTGTGGGCGGCGACAGACGAGACCAGCGATACTGCACTCACTGGGATGATCGAGTCTCGCAGCGGCGGGCCTGGGGAACTGGGCACACTGTCCGCGGACGAAACCTTGCGCTGGTGTCCCGCGATGAACCCGGAGGTGACGCGCCGGGCAGCGCTGGACAACGAAGCGCACGACATCGACGTTCTCGGAGTGCACCAGGCTTACATCCGGGGCTTCAAGGCGCGCGGTGGAACGATTGTCACGGGTTCCGGTGTGCGATCTCTCAGCCCGAACGGGAACGGCTGGAGTGTCGGGCTGGCCAAGGAATCCCTCTCCGCAGGTCTTGTGGTCAACGCTGCGGGGGCGTGGGCCGATGCGGTTGCGTCGCTGGCAGGTGTGCCGCAATTAGGTTTTGTACCGAAACGCCGCACGCTGTTCATGTCACCTGCGCCTGGCAAGCTTGCAGGTGACGGGCCCACAGTGGGCGATCCTGCTGAACGCTGGTATTTCAAGCCCGAGGGTGACGGTGTTCTCGCGTCTCCCGCGGACGCTGATCCCGTTGAGCCCGGTGATGCGAAGCCGTCCGAACTCGGTATCGCGCGTGCGATGGAAGAAATCAACGAGGCGACCACGCTCGGCCTGCGAACAGTGCGCCGGTCCTGGGGCGGTCTGCGGACATTTGCTCCCGACGGCGAGCCGGTCGCTGGGCTTGTTCCAGGGGTCCCAGGGTTCGGCTTCCTTGCGGGGCAAGGCGGATACGGCATCCAGATGGCTCCTGCGCTCGCGGTCGTCGCAGCCGCGCTGTTAACCGGATCGAGTGTGCCAGAAGACATCCCCGTGCGAGCCGAAGCGCTGTCGCCAGCTCGCTTCCTGTGAGCGGCTAGGCACGTGCGAACACACGGCGATACTCGTTAGGTGAAGTGAGCCGAACACGCTGAAAGTGGATCCGCAGCGCGGCGGCGTTGCGGAAGCCGACGCGGTCAGCGATCGATTCGACGGTCAGGTCTGTTGTTTCGAGTAGCCGCTGGGCTTCCAGAACCCGCTGATCATTCAGCCACCGAGCTGGGGTGGAGCCTGTTTCCGCTTGGAATCGGCGAGCGAAGGTGCGCGATGACATTCCTGCGCGGGCGGCAAGATCGGACACAGAATGATCATCACGCAGGTTCACCGTCATCCAGTCGAGCAACGGTGCCATCGAGGAGCCGTTGTGGCGAGGGAGAGGCCGATTCACGAATTGCGCCTGACCGCCTTCCCTGTGCGGTGGCACCACCATCCGGCGGGCAATCCCGTTCGCGACATCGGAGCCCTGGAACTTGCGGACAATATGCAGACACAGGTCGATACTGGCGGCCGTTCCGGCGCTGGTGTAAATGGGGTGATCGTCGACATACAGAACGCTGGGGTCCACGAGCGCATCGGGGAATCGAGCCGCGAGCGCGGCGGAATGGCGCCAATGCGTTGTGCATCTGCGCCCATCGAGTAAGCCCGCTGCGCCCAGAAGGAACGCTCCTGTGCATAGAGAAGCAACGGCCGTCCCGCGCTGTGCCGCTCGACAGAGCGCGCCGAGAGCGGGATCCAGGGTGCCCGTAGTTTTGGTGACGGCAACCGCATCATCAGACTCGTCAACGGCATCGCCGCCAGCGCCCACAATGATGAGATCGGCGGACGCGAGACAGTCGAGATCATGTGGAATGTCTAGGTCGTAGTAGCGCGTGTGAACGGCGCCTGGGCAGGCGGCGACGATCGACAGGTCATACGCCGGGAGTCCGTCATCGCTACGATCGACGCCGAATACCTCGCAGGCGACGCCGAGTTCAAAGGTTTCAGCCCGCGGCGGGAGAAGAACGACCACCTTCTGCAGCATGTCATCAAGTGTGCCGCGCGGATGGCAGAAAATCGACCCTAATTGGCATTCCTGCCACTGTTGACGCGCCCAAAACTGGGCCACAGTGGAATACATGATCAGCCTGATCGTGTTTCTCTTGCTGCTCGTTGTGCTTGACGTGCTGGCGCTGCTCGGTCGCACACGGGACAGTCATCTCGAGACCTCACCGCACGGCAGCCTCCAGTATTGGAGTGAAAGCACTTCGGGCACAAGAGCCGTGTCTTAGCGGTCCCCGGGCACGATGACCGTCTCGCGGCGAAGGGTGCCGTCCCAGCGCCGCGCGCCGACAAACTGTCCGGCCAGGTCTTTTCTGGTGGCTACGAGCGCTAGCGCTGAACCGGCCTGTTCTGGTGTCATTTTGCGAGCGAGGGTGATGTGCGGCGTCCACTGGCCAGGTTCCATATGTCCTGGCTTGCCTGGGCACTCCCGCAACAGTCCGGCGACGCGCTCGTGCTTGGCTAGCAGCGCCGCTGAGGTCGTCACGGCACGGGCGAGGACCATTCGGCGGTCGCCGAAGACAAGGAGCCCGCCGATGCGTGCGCTCAGCGGAAAGTCGCCGAGGGCGTCGGGAATCCTTTTCTCGATCCGCGGGTAGATTTCGTGCGCGACCCCGATCGTGACGTGCGGCCGGGCTCTCAGCGGCTGGCAGGGGAGTCCGGCCTCGTCGAGTGTGCGCCATTGTTCCCGGATCGCCTCTTCAAGCTCCTCGTTGAGAAGCAATTCAACGGATTGCACCATCACCACATTGTGCTGTCATGGCGCTGAAAGTGGGCGATGATGAGGGAATGGTGGACCTTTCCCTTGGAGTGCTGGAGGGCGACGGAATCGGGCGCGAAATAGTCCCGGCGACAGTCCGCGTCGTGGACGCAGCGATGCGGGCAACGTCCGCGGGTGCGATCACATGGCAGAAACTGCCATTCGGGGCGTCCGCAATCCAGACACACGGCAGCCCGTTACCCCCTGAAACGCAGGACGCGTTGTCAGATCTCCCGGGCTGGCTTCTCGGCCCACACGACAACGCTTCGTATCCAGCTGAATTCCGTACCATGACAGCTCCCGGCGGCACGATCAGGAAGCGTTACGGCCTTTACGCGAACATCCGGCCTGCCGTTGCGCTTCCGGGCGTGCGATCCGTGCGGCCCGATATCGACGTCGTGATTGTTCGCGAGAACACTGAAGGTTTCTACGCTGATCGGAACATGTTCACCGGGTCCGGCGAGTTCATGCCGACGAAGGACGTCGCGATGGCCGTTGCGGTGGTGACGCGTGAAGCGTGCACGCGTATCGCCCGTACTGCGTTCACGCTGGCCCGGCAGCGCCGCAACCGGGTAACGGTCGTCCATAAGGCGAACGTACTGCCTCTAACAACCGGCTTGTTCCTGGAGACATGCCGGGAGGTCGGCCACGAGTTTCCCGGCGTCAGAATCGACGACGTGCATGTCGATGCGATGGCCGCGCACCTAGTACGTGGAGGCGACTACGACGTGATCGTGACCGAGAATATGTTCGGCGACATACTGTCGGATCTCGCTGGCGAGTTATCCGGCTCGCTGGGAATCGCGGCATCGCTGAACACGTCTGAGACGCAAGCGATGGCTCAGGCGGCCCATGGTGCGGCGCCTGATATTGCCGGAAGAAACCGTGCGAATCCCATAGCGATGTTCATGTCGGCAGCGATGCTGCTCGACTGGCTAGCTCAACGAGAAGGGGCTGCCCAAATGGGACGGGCCGCCCAGCGCATTCGCCGGGCGGTGACCGCCACAACTACTGCAGGGATCGCGACCTCCGATTTAGGCGGCCTCGCGTCAACCAGCGAATTCACCGAGAACGTATTGGCACGCGTGGCCCGCTGGAGCTGATCACTCCACTAGGCGGGGACTAGGCTTGCTGTGCGCCGTTCTCCTGCTGCTCAGTGATCTGCGCGCGAACATCTTCCATGTCAAGATCCTTGACCTGGGTGATCAGGCTTTCAAGGGCGTCCGGCGGCAGCGCACCAGGCTGCGCGAACACAAGAATGCCCTCGCGGAAAGCCATCACCGTGGGGATTGACTGAATACCTGCGGCAGCCGCGAGGGACTGCTCCGCCTCGGTATCTACCTTTGCGTGAACGACGTCCGGGTGCTTCGACGACGACGCTTCAAATGTGGGTGCGAACTGCTTGCACGGACCGCACCATTCTGCCCAGAAGTCCACCAGGACGACATCGTTGCTGGTGATCGTAGATTCGAAGTCGGCGTGGGTGAGGTTCTGAGTTGCCACACTGGTTCCTAACGTTGTGGGTTTCCTTATGGGCTCCCTCTACGTAACCAGAGACGGGGGCCGAAATGTTCCCGCATACCCCCGCGAGTCCCAGTGGGCTACCGTGTCCGGCATGGATCGCGACCGGAAATCCGACGGTGACCGAACCCGCCTTGTGGCTATCGATGTGCCATTCGATGATGCTGCGATCCAGGGTGTGCTTCACCTTCCTGACCAGCCTAAAGCGGGACTAGCGCTCACGCATGGGGCGGGCGGGAATGCCAACTCGCCTATGCTCCGGCTGGTCGCCGAGCGCCTCGGCGTGCGCGGTGTTGCTGTGCTTCGTTACAACCTGCCGTTTCGCGTGAAGCGGGCGTCGGGCCCTCCCAGCCGTTCTGCTGCCGGCGTCGACCGAGCCGGCATCGCCGCCGCAGTGAAACTGCTCCGCACCTACGTGTCGGGACCCGTTCTGGTCGGCGGACATTCCTACGGTGGCAGGCAGGCTTCGATGCTGGCCGCGGATCAGCCGACTGTGGCAGACGGGCTTGTTCTGTTCAGCTATCCGTTACATCCGCCAGGAAAACCAGAGCGTGCGCGTACGGAACATCTCCCTGCCATCGCGATTCCATCGCTCTTTGTGCATGGCGACCGCGACCCGTTCGGGTCGCTGGAGGAGTTGCATGCGGCCACTGAGCTCATCCCTGCGCGTGTGCGGCTGCTCGAGGTTGCGCAGGCCGGCCACGATCTCGGGGGCGGCAAGAAGACGCACATCGCCGACGATGCGGTGGACGCCATTGTCGACATGTTCGGGATCGGATGACCGCCGCTCCCGGAGGCTCCCAGCGCAAGGTTGAGTCCTCGCGCGTGCTCGTCGCCGGAGCCCTGGCCCTCATTGTTGCCGGACTCGTGTTGCGCGGATGGGTGCTATCCCGTGGCTCGTTCTATTGGGACGATTTCATCCTGATCGGAAGGGCCGCAGAGTTCCCTCTGTTTTCGGCGGATCTGCTCTTCCATGACCATGACGGCCATTTCATGCCGTTGACGTTTGCGGCCGCATGGCTGCTTACGGCGGTCGCTCCTCTTGAATGGTGGGCCGCTGCGGCGTCGCTCCTCATTCTTCAGCTGCTGGCTTCTCTTGCTGTCCTTCGCCTGCTAGTTGTACTGCTCGGCTGGCGGCCCGTGCTCTATGTGCCGCTCACGTTCTTTTTATTGTCGCCGCTTACCCTGCCGGCATTCGCCTGGTGGGCCGCCGGACTCAACGCGTTGCCGTTGCAGGCAGCACTGGCTTGGGTGACAGCCGATACGGTGCGACTGATTGAAACGCGCCGGCGCCGATACGCGGTGTCGGCGCTGGTGGTTTTCCTGATCGCTTTGCTGTTCTTCGAGAAAGCCGCTGTTGTGCCATTTGCTGCTTTTGCGGTGGCGCTGCTTTGGGTCTGGGTCGCGCAGAAGCCGCGGGAAGCGGGGGCCAGCCGTGCCAACCTGTTCGCGTTTGTGGCTCGGGGTGGCCGGGAGTTGTGGATCGGGTCCGCCGTCGTTCTGCTGTGGTGGATCCCGGTCTACTCGATGGCGGTAAGCAGGGACGTCGGCTTCGATGGGCTGGAATCCGCGGGCACGATCTTGAATAGAACATTCACCGACAGTCTTATCCCCACCCTGTTCGGAGGTCCCTGGACGTGGGAGCGGTGGTTACCGTCAACCCCGTGGGCTGCCGCGCCGCAGTGGGCCACCGTGGTCGGCTGGGCCGCTCTCGCAGCGATCGTCGGTGGATCGATCGTCCTCAAGCGGCACGTGATCCCGGTTTTCGCTTTTGTCTTTGCCTACATTCTTCTTGCGACAATCCCGGTCTTGATCCTCCGCGCGGGCCCAGACACCGCGCCAGAACTGGTCCAGTCCCTTCGGTATCTCGCCGAGACGAGCGTCATCATTGCCGCCGCGATCGCGCTGGTGCTCATTGCGCCGCGGCGCAAGGGCTTGGACGTTCGGTGGCATCCGGGCCGCAAAGCTGCTGCCGTCGCGGTTGCGGCGTTCACCTTCAGCAGTGTGTGGTCCACGGTGACGTTCTCACAGGTGTGGTCGGAGAACCCGAGCCGGGAGTACTTGGCTAATTTGCGCGGCGCCACTGCCACTGACGCGCCGGTCCAGCTTCTCGACCAAGAGGTCCCTTGGAACCTTCTGAGTCCGGTGACATTCCCGCAAAACATGGCGAGCCGTGTGCTGGCACCACTCGATGATCGGGTGCAATTCGGTCCGGTCGTGTCCGAATTACGGATGGTCGATGACCGTGGGCGGCTCGTGGCGGCCGAAGTGTGGTGGAACCGCGCGATACCGCAGGGCCCTGACCCTGAATGTGGCTACCGCATTTCGCCTGCGGCGCCTGTCGCGGTGCCGCTCGGCGGAGGAATGTTCGAGCATGGCTGGACAGCCCAACTGAACTACTTTTCGAACGCACCCGGCGAACTTACTGTTGCATTCGACTCGATAGCCGGTGAGCGCTCCGCAGTCAGCGTTCCGATTGAAGAGGGGCTCAACACCGCCTACGTGCGTCTCGTGGGCGGCGCTGAGTCGCTGCTGTTCACTACGCCGACGCCCGGTATCGAGATCTGTCTGGGCTCCGGACCGGTTGGTGTGGCCGCGCACGCGGGAAACTAGTCCTATTTACGCTTTTCGGCAGCAAAAGATGGCGGTGCCCGGGAAGTACTGTCCGCGCAGCGGACTCCACTGACCCCACTCCTGATCGAGCCACTCTGGCCACTCCGGTTCGATGACATCCTCGAGTGCGAATCCAGCCGCGACGATTTCGCGGACGCGGTCTCCCATCGTCCGATGGTGTTCTACATAGCTAGGAACGCCCGCGTCATCGACCTCGACGTACGGCGACCGGTCGAAGTACGGGAGCGTGACGGTAAGGCCCCGGGGTCCGGGGTCATCGGGAAACATCCACCGCATGGGATGGTTAACGGAGAACAACCACATGCCGCCCGGTCTGAGAACGCGCGCCACCTCGCGCATTACCCCTGCAGAGTCTGCGACAAAGGGAACAGCGCCGAAACTCGAGCAGACTTTGTCGAAGCTGTCAGCGGCGAACGGGAGGCGCTCCGCACTGGCCTGCACAAGGGGCACCTGCGGCCCGCCTCGTGACATCGCTGCGCGCGCATGACCGAGCATTCCGGCCGAGATATCGAGCCCGATCACATCTGCGCCCTGGTGGCGCAGCCAGCGTGCACATGGGGCTGATCCGCACCCGAGTTCGAGAATCCGGGAGCCGGCGACCTCGCCCAGCAGGTGAGCATCGCCTTCGTGCAGCCCTTCCGGGCACCACAGGAACTCACCGCTGGGGGAGTCGGCTCCCAGAAAGTCGCCGTGTTCGTCGTGATAGTTGTCAGCGTCGGAGTCCCACCACATTCTGCTGGCAGCGTCGCTTTCCCGCGAGTCGGCCTTGCGGTGCCGAACCCAAGTGCTGGGCGTTTCTGCGGCGGCGGAATCATTTGTGATCATGTGGTGTGCACCAGTGGTAGAGGGCCAATGATCAGGCTAGTGTAGGTAACCGGGCAGGTTTGCTGTGCTCGATCGTGATCGCGTAGGCTAGCCGTGCTGTGTCATGTACACAGCACGGATGCGCATGCGTTCACTCTGTTCTGCTGGGTCGCGGTTTGCTGTGGTGCTAGTGGGGGCGGGTCGGCGCGTGGCATTCATGCCCTGTCCACGCACAACCGAGTCAAACTGTCCGGAGCAGCTCACCTAATGCCCACCACAACCACGACCTCGCCGCAGGTAGCCATCAACGATATTGGCTCCGCCGAGGAATTTCTCGCCGCTGTCGACGCCACCATTAAGTACTTCAACGATGGGGACATCGTTGAGGGAACCATCGTCAAGGTCGACCGTGACGAGGTCCTTCTCGACATCGGATACAAGACTGAGGGTGTCATTCCCTCTCGTGAACTGTCGATCAAGCACGATGTCGACCCCAGCGAGGTCGTGAACGTCGGCGATGAGGTCGAAGCGCTCGTCCTCACCAAGGAAGACAAAGACGGTCGTCTGATTCTCTCCAAGAAGCGTGCACAGTACGAGCGCGCCTGGGGCACCATCGAGGAGCTCAAGGAGAAGGACGAAGCAGTCAAGGGAACGGTTATCGAGGTCGTCAAGGGTGGTCTCATCCTCGACATCGGCCTCCGTGGCTTCCTTCCTGCCTCGCTCGTCGAGATGCGCCGTGTTCGCGACCTTCAGCCGTACGTCGGCAAGGAGATCGAAGCGAAGATCATCGAACTCGACAAGAACCGCAATAACGTGGTCCTGTCTCGCCGTGCATGGCTTGAGCAGACCCAGTCTGAGGTTCGCAGCGAGTTCCTGCACCAGCTGCAGAAGAGCCAGGTCCGCAAGGGCGTCGTGTCCTCCATCGTCAACTTCGGCGCGTTCGTCGATCTCGGCGGTGTCGACGGTCTGGTCCACGTTTCTGAGCTGTCTTGGAAGCACATCGATCACCCGTCCGAGGTTGTTCAGGTCGGCGACGAAGTCACCGTCGAGGTCCTCGACGTCGACATGGACCGCGAGCGCGTCTCGCTGTCGCTGAAGGCCACGCAGGAAGATCCTTGGCGCCAGTTTGCGCGTACCCACGCTATCGGCCAGATCGTCCCGGGCAAGGTCACGAAGCTGGTTCCGTTCGGTGCGTTCGTGCGGGTCGAAGAGGGCATCGAGGGTCTCGTCCACATCTCCGAGCTGGCTGAGCGCCACGTCGAGGTGCCGGACCAGGTTGTCGCCGTGAACGACGACGCCATGGTGAAGGTCATCGACATCGACCTTGAGCGTCGCCGGATCTCCCTGAGCCTCAAGCAGGCAAACGAGGAGTACACGGAAGAGTTCGACCCCGCCAAGTACGGCATGGCCGACTCGTACGACGAAGCGGGCAACTACATCTTCCCCGAGGGCTTCGATCCCGAGACCAACGAATGGCTCGAGGGCTTCGAGAAGCAGCGCGAAGAGTGGGAGGCGCGTTACGCCGAGGCGGAGCGTCGTCACAAGATGCACACCGCCCAGATGGAGAAGTTCGCGAAGGTCGAAGCTGAAGCAGCGGAAGCCGCGCCGAGCAACTACTCCAGCGACGGTGCCGCCCAGGCACCCGCCGCGTCTGCCGCCCCGGCACAGTCGGGTGGCACCCTCGCCAGCGACGAGCAACTTGCAGCGCTGCGCGAGAAGCTGTCAGGCGGAGCCTGATCTGCTGATTAGCTCATGATGAAAAGCCCCGGACTCGTGAAGTCCGGGGCTTTTCTCGTTGCGGTTCTGGACCCGATGATAGGTCCGAACCATCAGGAATGACAGACTCATTGAGTGCTACGTGTTGGATTAACAGGCGGGATCGGGGCGGGAAAGTCCACCGCCTCGGCAGTACTTGATGAACTCGGCGCGATCATCATCGACGCCGACCAGATCGCTCGTGAGGTTGTGGCGCCAGGGACGCCGGGTCTGGAACGTCTTGTTGAGGCATTTGGGCGGGACATCCTTCTCGACGATGGGAGCCTCAACCGCCCCGCACTGGCTGCGAAGGCCTTCAAAGATGACGAATCGCGTTTGAGGCTGAACTCCATTGTTCATCCGCTGGTCGGACAGCGGACAGCGGAACTGACGGAGTCGGCGGCGGACGACGCGATCCTCGTACATGACATTCCGCTGCTAATCGAGAATGCGATTGGTCCGACGTGCAACCTGGTGCTCGTCGTGCACGCTGAAGTCAAGCAACGCATTGAACGACTCACCGGGATGCGCGGCATGCCGGAGGACGACGCACGCGCACGTATAGCGGCCCAGGCGACGGACGAGCAGCGGCGGGCGGCCGCCGATGTCTGGCTGGACAACACGGGAGAACCACACGAACTCGAAGAGCAGGTCCGGAAGGTGTGGGAGGAACGGCTCGTGCCTTTCGAACGGAACTTGCGTGAACGTCGTCCGGCAAGCGCGTCGCTGGAACTCCACCAGCCTGAAACTGACTGGGAAGCGGCAGGCGCGAGGGTAGCTGCCCGCCTCCGATTCCTGGCGGGAGAATTGGCGCAGCGCGTCGACTACATCGGTCCCTCGTCAGGTGCTGGACCGCTCGCGAAGGACGTGATCGACATGCAGATTACCGTTGCGTCGATGGATGTGGCAGACGAGTTGGCTCCGAAGCTGGAAAACGGTGGCTTTCCGCGCGTCCCGAACGTCACTCCGGACAGTCCCCTCGCCGAAACTGACGCCAGTGGACCGACGAAGCGGCTGCACGCGAGCGCGGACCCGGGGCGGCCCGCGAATGTGTATGTGCTCACAGAAGGGGGATAGGTGGCTAACGCCACCAGATATTCATCCCTTTCGACGCCAGCCAGCCTTCGAGTGAATGGCCGTGAGCGGCGATCCCGTCAACTACGCGAATTGCCCGCTGGAATGCGTGCTGTGCTGTGTCCGCGCTGATATGCCCCGCACAATGCGCGGCGAGTAGTTCGTCGACGTCTTCGACCTCCGTTTCACGACCAGTACGGACAATGATGTCGATGTAGTGATCCACCGATCTCCACACGGAGGGGGAGGGTGTGAAGTCGCCGATGTCGACATAGAAGTTCTGGTCGCGTTCGTGCGCTGGATTGAAATGGAAAATCGACGCGCGTATACCGAACCGGGGAATAAGCCACGATTCGAGGTAGTGGAACTGTTCGTGGTCTGCGGGCCGCCCCATGTACAGTCCCCATGGCTCCACGTGGTAGCGGTCCACCGGCCGGACGAATCCCTTAGGGTCCGTGTTGGTCCGGTCCGACAGGTCGAAACGCTCGACCTTCGGCGGGTGGGGATGAACTGTTGGCGCCGGGAGACGCGCCCCGCTGTGACGTGTGTCATAGAGGCTCATCGCTCTACCGTACCTTTCGCGTAGATGCTGGCGGAGGACTTGACGGTGCTTGTCCGTGCTTGTCGGTGCTTGTCAGGGCCCCGCATTACTCTGAGATGTATGGCATTTGCGACCGAACGTCCCGACTCCGTGCTCGCCCACTCGGAATACCGGCCGATCGGGGAAATTGAGCGCACGCCCGGGCGCTTCACGGTAGTCAGTGACTACAGTCCTGCCGGTGACCAGCCCGCCGCGATCGAGGATCTAGAGCGGCGCCTCAATGAGGGAGAGAAAGACGTCGTTCTTCTCGGTGCGACTGGGACCGGGAAGTCCGCGACAACGGCGTGGCTGATCGAGCGGGTCCAGCGGCCGACGCTGCTGATGGCGCCGAACAAAACGCTCGCGGCGCAGCTAGCGAATGAGCTGCGGGAGATGCTGCCGCATAACGCTGTTGAGTATTTCGTTTCTTACTACGACTATTACCAGCCTGAGGCGTATATCGCGCAGACCGATACGTACATCGAGAAGGACAGTTCGATCAATGACGATGTCGAGCGTCTCCGCCATCGGGCCACGTCGAGTCTCTTGTCACGGCGTGACGTCGTGGTGGTGTCGTCAGTGTCGTGCATCTACGGGCTAGGGACCCCGCAGTCGTATCTAGACCGTTCGATTGAGATCGAAGTGGGGCAGGACGTTCCGCGTGACCGGCTACTCAGGCTCCTGGTGGACATTCAGTACACACGAAACGACATGGCCTTCGTCCGTGGTGCTTTCCGAGTCAGGGGCGACACTCTTGACATCATTCCGGCGTACGAAGAACTTGCTGTCCGGGTCGAGTTCTTCGGCGACGAGGTTGATTCTCTCTATTACATCCACCCGCTGACGGGTGACGTCGTCGAGCAGGTTCAGTCACTGCGCATCTTTCCTGCCACCCACTATGTTGCGGGACCGGAACGCATGGAGAAGGCGATCGAGGGGATTGAAAGGGAACTCGAACAGAGGCTCGCTGACCTCGAAAATCGGGGAAAGCTTCTCGAGGCGCAGCGGCTGCGTATGCGGACTTCCTATGACATCGAGATGATGCGCCAGGTCGGCTTCTGCTCAGGCATCGAGAACTATTCACGCCACATCGATGCTCGTGGTTCGGGAACACCGCCAGCGACACTGCTGGATTACTTTCCGGATGACTTTCTGCTTGTCATTGACGAGTCACACGTCACGGTGCCGCAAATTGGGGGCATGTACGAGGGCGATATGTCGCGTAAACGCAACCTTGTCGACTACGGGTTCCGACTACCCTCTGCTCTCGATAACAGGCCCCTCACGTGGGAAGAGTTCTCATCCCGGATTGGGCAGACGGTTTATCTATCAGCCACGCCCGGCCCGTACGAGTTGGGCAGAACGGGAGGCGAGTTCGTCGAGCAGGTCATCCGGCCGACCGGTCTCGTTGACCCGCACGTCATTGTGAAGCCAACGAAAGGGCAGATTGACGACCTCGTACATGAGGTGCGGAGCCGGACCGAGCGTGACGAACGAGTCCTCGTCACCACGCTGACGAAAAAGATGGCGGAGGACCTCACGGATTACCTCCTGGAACTAGGAATTAAGGTCCGGTACCTGCATTCCGATATCGACACCTTGCGGAGAGTCGAGCTGCTTCGGCAATTGCGCCTCGGAGAATTCGATGTGCTTGTTGGCATCAACCTCTTGCGCGAGGGCCTTGATCTTCCCGAGGTATCGCTTGTTGCAATTCTCGACGCTGACAAAGAAGGGTTTCTGCGGAGTTCAACAAGCCTTATCCAGACGATCGGTCGCGCGGCGCGTAACGTCTCGGGCGAGGTTCACATGTACGCCGACAGGATGACTGACTCTATGCAGCGGGCAATAGAGGAGACGGAGCGGCGCCGCGAGAAGCAAATCGCTTACAACACCGAGATGGGTATTGAGCCAGCGCCATTACGCAAGAAGATTGCCGATATTCTCGACCAGGTTTACCAGGAGGCTGACGATACTGATGAGTCGGTATCCGTCGGTGGATCGGGCCGGAATGCGTCGCGCGGCCGCCGTGCTCAGGGCGAAGCGGGCCGGGCCGTCAGCCCGGGAGTGTACGACGGGCAAGATGTCAAGGCTATGCCCCGCGCCGAACTCGCCGACCTTATCGCGCAACTCACCGACCAGATGATGGCTGCCGCGCGGGACTTGCAATTCGAACTCGCTGCACGATTGCGTGATGAGATTGCTGACCTAAAGAAAGAACTCCGCGGAATGGATGCTGCCGGGATGTCCTGAGCACATAGCAACGGTGGTTGTGACAGACATCGCGGAAATACTCAAGAAGATCAGTGGAATCAGAGCCGAAATCAACGTGAAGATGGGTGTGTACAGACTAGTGTCAGCGCTAGAAGTACTTACCGCGCTCTAAGCGGGGCATCCCTATGCTCCGAGCACTGGCAAGATCAATGGAGGAACGAATGACCGCCTACCGCACGATCGTTGTGGGTTCAGATGGTTCAGAGTCGTCGCTCAAGGCTGTCGAGAAGGCAGGAGCGCTCGCGGGCGATGGAGACGCCAAGCTCGTGGTCGCCTGTGCTTACTACCCGTCCGATCCGAAGGAACTTGGGGATGCGGTTGATCAGCTGAAGGACGACGCCTATCAGATCACTGGCGCCGCACCGACCTATGAGATTCTCCGGAAGGCGCGCGAGCGCGCGGTGGATGCTGGCGCAAAGAACGTGGTGGAGCGTGCTGTAGTGGGCGCTCCTGTCGACTCGTTGCTCGCTCTCGTCGAAGAGGTAAGCGCGGACCTCCTAGTCGTCGGAAACCGCGGACTCAACACGCTGACTGGCCGGCTGCTTGGCTCGGTGCCATCGGATGTCGCACGGAAATCCGCAAGCGACGTTCTGATCGTTCATACCGTTCGCTGACGACTCGAACACGCCGGGGGCGCGCGATGTCGGCCCCCGGCGTGTCTTCCATTACGCGCAGTAGTACGTTTTCGCTGCTTCCACGTAGATTTCGGCGATTTCCGTGCCGGTCATTCCGGCTCCAGTTTCCCTCGCCATTACGCTGGTGACGGATTGCAGATTGTCGAGGATCTGCTGGCCCGAAGACCCGGCCTCAATCTGAACACAGATGCCGCGCACCAACTGAAGTGTCGTCGCCGGAGATTGCCCTTTCACGCCTGCACCGTCGAGTGCGGCGAAGATGTCCTGCGCGCGGTCCTCATCCATCGGACTCGCAGCTTCAGGTTCGACCGTCGCAATGACACTATCGCTGGCTGTATTCGCCGAAGCCTGCTCATCATCACCACCACCGCATGCCGAAGTAGCGATCGCCGCCGCGACAAATACAAGCGCACCAAACAGTGTGCGTCTCGATGAAGCGACATGACGGCGTGGCATGGGGTTTGTGATCCTTCCTAAGCAGTGGTCCGGGCTTGCATCAGAGTGTGCAGGTTCGCGGCCCGCAAATCAGTGATTCCTCGCAGAAATAGTTGAGTAGCGCACTAATCCGTTATCAAACTCAGACACTCGGGCAGATTTTCAGCGTAGAAGACGCCGATCCGCTGGGTCGCGCGGGTAAGCGCAACGTAGATATCGTTGAGTCCTCGCGGCGATTCCGAAAGAATGTCGCCAGGTTCGACGACGAGCACGGAGTCGAATTCCAGACCCTTAGCCTCACGCACCACGAGAACGCTGACGTCCTCGGACTCGAGCGGCGAAAGCGACGTAGCGAGGGATGCCGGTGCGATGATCGCGATCGTCCCCTCCCGCTGTTCGTGCTTCCACTCGGTGATTTGAGTGGCGACTTCGGTGTTGAGGTCAGGAATTGTGACCTTGCGTGCCCAGGGCAAATGACCAGAATCGCGGATTGACTTCGGCGCCACAGCATCTTCCGAGATGCGGGCGAGTACATCCCCCGCAACAGCCATGATCTCGGACGGCGTGCGGTAATTGACGGAGAGCTCGGCGAGCTTCCATCTACGCGCTACGTAGGGCTCGAGCGCTCCCTGCCACGACGATGTGCCGGCCGGATTGCCGGTCTGTGCGGGGTCACCCACTATGGTCATCCAGCGGTTGGGCACCCTGCGCATCACCATGCGCCACGCCATCGGAGACAATTCCTGTGCCTCGTCGATGATTGCGTGACCGTAAGTCCACTGCCTGTCCGCAGCAGCGCGCTCTGCTGTCGTCTTCGAATGCCGGTACTCCTGACGTTCCGCAAGCTGTTCTGCGTCGATGAGGTCGTACGCCATCAGGATTTCGGGATCGAGGTCGTCTTCGAGATCTTGCGGAGCTGAGCCGGTGAGGATGTCAAGAGCCTCCTGCGCCTCGGCGATCTTCGCGCGCCAGCGTTCCTGCGCTATCCGGTCATCGTCCTCATCATCAATTCCGAGCAGCTCAGCAAGCTCGTCCAAGAGGGGCGCATCACCGGGGGAAAACGGCACTGACTTAGGGCGAACAAGTTCGGACCGTTCAGCCTCGGACAGATGAGGCGCGGCGCGCCGAAGCCGATCTTCGGACGCGAACAGGTCGCGTAAGACGACCTGCGGCGTGAGGTGGGGCCAGAAGGAACCGACGATCGTGCGGATTGTCGAGTCTTGCCGCATTTCGTCGCGGACGTCGGCGATATCCTCCCGGCTGAGCAACGAATCCTTGCCGACCAGGTTTGCCCCCACAATCGCGGCGTACTGATCCGCCAAGCCCTCGATCGCTGTCGAGAAGTACAGATCGCGCGCCCGGTTATGGGGCTTCCTAGATGAACGGGCGCGTCCCCGAGCCCGGGTGATCAGTTTCTTATCGATCGTGAGACGGTACGTATCGAACTCGAACTCGACCGGTCGTGACGGCGCCTCCTGGCGATCCCGGACGGCTTCCTTCAGAACATCCACCATCGCGAGGGACCCCTTGGCGACTGCTGCACCGAGCGAATCGTGGCCGGTCGCGGCCACACCAGGGTAGAGATCACCGATGGTGGAGAGCACCACGCCAGTTTCCCCGAGCGAGGGGAGCACCTGACTGATGTACTTCAGGAACGTGTCATTCGGCCCGATTATGAGCACGCCGCTCTTCTCGAGCAGGTCGCGGTAGGTATAGAGGAGAAAAGCGGCACGGTGTAGCGCCACCGCCGTCTTGCCCGTACCCGGGCCACCCTGAACTACCAGGACGCTCCGATGCTCCGAACGGATAATCTCGTCCTGTTCGCGCTGGATTGTCGCAACGATGTCGACCATGTGGCCGGTGCGCGCCGCGCTTATTGCTGCGAGGAGGGCGTTTTCGCTGGCAACGCTGGTCTCACCTTCAGCGTACGCGACGGATTCACTGTGTGCGTCCCCATTGTTTGCGGCGAGCGCGTCGGGGTCGAGATACTCATCGTTGAGGGCGGTGACAGTGCGACCGCGTGTCCGAATATGACGCCGCCTTGCTACCCCCTCGGGTGACGCGGGGGTAGCAAGGTAGAACGGACGCGCCATCGGTGCACGCCAGTCGAGGAGCAACGGGTCGAAGTCGCTGTCGTCGTCCCAGATGCCGAGCCGACCGACGTAGCGGGCTTCGCCGTCACTGAGATCGATGCGGCCGAAACAGAGCCCATTTTCCGCCGCGAGGTACTTGGACAACTTCGCGGTGTACATCGCGTTGTATGACTCGCGTTCGGACTGCGCCTGCGGCGTACCACCGCGTTCACGCATTACTGAGGCCAGGTTCTGGCGCGCATGGTCACGCAGACCATCCAATCGCCCGTAGAGCATTGCGACATACTCCTGCTCACGGTCGATTTCTCGCTCCTGCACCTCAAGCTCCTTCGCCTGCGCGACAGCAACGTCGCAATACTGAGCCAACCACTCTAGCTCAGAAGTATCGGCGCACGCGCAGGCGAAGTTTGCCGCGTCGAGGCGTTATCGATGCTTGATGTGAGCGCGGACGTCCGCGGAGCCGTCCTTGGCCAATTCTGCGGTGCGGTGTGCGAGATCTGAGCCGCGATCCGCCGCTTTCGCTGCAAGTTCAGCGCTTCGGTCCGCGGCCGTGCTGTACCACTTACTTGCCTGTTCAGCTGCTGTCTCGTACAAATCCGGAGCCTTGTCTGCAGCCGCTTCGTACCACTCAGAACCACGCTTGGACGCAGCCTCCATGAGTTCGGAGCCACGATCAGCGGCAACCTCGAACAGTTCAGAGCCACGCTCACCTGCTTCTGAAGCGACCTCACGTGCCCGTTCTGCGACGGTGTGCCACCCCTCCGCAAGTTTCGCGCGTGCCTCGGCTGAAGTGCCTGCGCTCGACGCGGCTGGCGCTGCGGTGGAGATCGCCGTAGTGGCCCGGCCAGCGAGACGTCGCGCGCGCCACCCGACGGAAGGCTTGCCTTCGGTGTCACTGGCTGTGATCAGCAGACCTCCGAGCAACGCCACGTTCTTCAGGAAGTGTGAGCGTTGTTCGGCGCGCAGCCGACTGTCGGTCTCTGCCCAGAAAGGATGCTGCACCACCGTGGTCGGCACGAGTGTCACTGCGAGCACCCCCGATGCAATCCGTGGGGTTCGCCCGAGAGCCAGTAAGGCGCCTGCTCCAACCTGAACCGCCGCGTTGATGCGCGCGACCGTTGCGGGGTCTGCGGGAAGCTTGCGCGAGGTGTCCGCCGGAAGTGAGGCGTGGGCATATTCGACGAGCGGGGCTGCTTTGTCGGCGATTTCTTCAGGATTTCGAAGCGTGTTGACCCCGTTCGCAACGAAAACTCCGGCAAGCATTGGGCGTGCGATCCTGCGAAGCAGCATGATTCAGCCTTTCCACGGTACGAGTCCGGTTACCACCCTAGTAACTACATACCCCAGGAAGGGGCTCGTTATCCGTCACGTTGCATGTGAGTTGATTAAGTGGCGCACCAGGAACATGACATATCGGGTGTTGGGGACACGCGTTCACCATCCGCGGTCGCGCCATTGAGGAAGCTGGGGCCGTTCCGCGCCGAGTGTGGTGTCAGCACCGTGACCTGGATAGACGGTCGCCGAGTCATCGAACCGATCGAAGAGCCGCTCCGAGACGTCATGGAACAATCGGCGGAACGCTTCCGGCGACGAAGTCTTGCCGACGCCACCGGGGAATAGGCTGTCGCCCGTGAACAGGTGCGTGACACCGCCGAGCGAGGTGGCGAGTGCCACGGAGCCCGGGGTGTGGCCGCGAAGGTGAATGACCTCAAACGAGAGATCGCCGACTTGGATTACGTCACCGTGGTCGACAAGCCTGTCCGACGGCACCGGCAGCGGTTCGGCATCGAGAGGGTGGGCAACGGTGGGTACTTGCGTCTCCGCCGCCACCCTTTCCAGCGCCTGCCAGTGGTCCGCATGCTGATGTGTCGTCAGGATGAGTTCGAGCTGCGGCGCCTGAGATGAGAGTAGTTCGAGGATGCGGGGCGCCTCGTTCGCCGCGTCAATCAAGATGGACTTTCCGGTATGTTCGCAGGTAACGACATACACGTTGTTATCCATTGGACCGACTGACATTTTCAGGATCCGAGCCTCGGGCAGCAGTCGACGGTGGACTGGACCTCCGCCTTCGACAGTTCCGGTGTACTCGTCAACGATCTTTAGTGGGTGCGCCATGCACACCGAGGTTACCGTTGGACTTTGGTTACCTGAAGTCTGCCATCTGAAGATTGATTGCCGTCTGACGGCGGCTTCCTGAAATTGTCAGAGGCACGGCGTAGCATGTCGGCGCTGGCTAAGAAGCGTGGTTTCCGTGGCGCGTACGCGCCGGACAAGAGGGGTTGAAGTGGCGGATCGGCTAGTCGTGCGTGGTGCGCGCGAGCACAATCTGCGGGGGATTGACCTCGATTTGCCGCGGGATAGCCTGATTGTCTTCACGGGCCTGTCAGGGTCAGGGAAGTCGAGTCTCGCCTTCGACACGATCTTCGCCGAAGGGCAGCGTCGCTACGTTGAGTCACTTTCGGCGTACGCCCGCCAGTTTCTCGGCCAGATGGACAAGCCGGACGTCGATTTCATCGAAGGTCTCTCTCCAGCTGTCTCGATCGACCAGAAGTCGACGAACCGTAATCCGCGCTCCACAGTGGGAACGATCACGGAAGTGTACGACTATCTGCGGCTTCTTTATGCTCGTGCGGGCACACCGTACTGCCCTGCATGCGGGGAGAAGATCGCCCGGCAAACTCCGCAACAGATCGTTGATCAGGTGCTGGAGATGGAGTCGGGTACACGATTCCAGGTGCTCGCACCAGTGGTACGAACGCGAAAAGGCGAATTCGTCGAGCTGTTTTCGCAACTCAGCTCCGAAGGGTTCGCCCGCGTGCGCGTCGACGGCACGGTGTATCCGCTTACTGATCCGCCGACACTGAAGAAGCAAGAAAAGCATGACATCGAAGTTGTTGTTGACCGACTCGTCGTCAAAGACAGCGCGAAGCAGCGCTTGACCGATTCCGTGGAGACGGCCCTGCGCCTCGCGGACGGCATAGTGGTCCTCGATTTCGTCGATCGCGATGAATCTGCTTCCGATCGTCAGCGCCGATTCTCAGAGCGCCTCGCCTGCCCGAATGGCCACGCCCTTGCGATAGATGATCTCGAGCCCCGGTCCTTCTCTTTCAACTCGCCCTATGGTGCCTGTCCTGAGTGTCACGGTCTGGGCATCCGCAAAGAAGTGGACCCAGACCTGGTCGTGCCAGACCCTGAGCTTTCCCTGGCCGATGGCGCCATTGCACCCTGGTCGTCGGGGCAGTCGGCGGAGTACTTCACACGCCTGCTCAAGGGGCTCGGGGACGCTATGGGATTCACCCTCGACACCCCATGGCGGCGTCTGCCCGCAAAGGCGAAGAAGGCGGTTCTCGAAGGTTCGGAACACCAGGTCCATGTGCGCTATACGAACCGTTATGGCCGGACACGTTCCTACTATGCCGAATTCGAAGGTGTGATGCCGTTTCTCCAGCGGCGCCTCGATCAGACCGAGTCCGACCAGATGAAAGACCGCTACGAGGGGTTCATGCGGGATACCCCGTGCCCCGCATGTAATGGCGCTCGACTGCGCCCTGAGATCCTGTCGGTCCGCATCCCAGGCGGTGATGGACAAGCCAGGTCTATCGCGGAAGTGTGCGAGCTGTCGATCTCGGAATGCGCGCAATACTTGAACAGCCTTGAGCTTGGAGCGCGTGAAGCTGCCATCGCGGGCCGAGTGCTGCGGGAAGTACAGGCACGACTCGGCTTCCTTCTCGACGTCGGACTGGACTACTTGTCGCTAGACCGTGCCGCGGGAACTTTGTCCGGCGGCGAAGCGCAGCGAATCCGTCTCGCTACTCAGATCGGGTCGGGTCTAGTAGGAGTGCTCTATGTACTGGACGAGCCGTCCATCGGTCTGCACCAGCGGGACAACCGGAGGCTGATCGATACCCTGACACGTCTCCGCGATCTTGGTAACACCCTCATCGTCGTGGAACATGACGAGGACACGATCCGAACATCGGACTGGATTGTCGACATCGGGCCGCGGGCGGGCGAACATGGTGGCGAGGTGGTCCACAGTGGCACCTTCGCCGAGTTGCTTGAGAATTCCAACTCGCTGACTGGGGCATACCTTGCGGGCCGCCTGCAGATAGAGACGCCGATGGTGCGAAGGCCGATCGACCGCAAACGTAAGCTCACCGTCGTGGGGGCGCGGGAACATAATTTGCGCGACATCGAGGTTGACTTCCCACTCGGCGCTCTCCTCGCCATCACAGGGGTCTCTGGCTCAGGTAAGTCGACGCTGGTCAATGAGATTCTCGCGAAAACGCTGGCGAACAAGCTCAACGGCGCACGGCATGTTCCGGGCCGTCATACCCGCATCAAGGGCGTTGACAATCTGGACAAATTGGTCCAGGTCGACCAGTCTCCGATCGGGCGCACTCCGCGATCCAACCCGGCCACGTACACGGGTGTATTCGACAAGATTCGAACGCTATTCGCCGCGACCACGGAGGCGAAAGTGCGTGGTTACCAGCCCGGCAGGTTCAGCTTCAACGTCAAGGGCGGGCGCTGCGAGGCGTGCACAGGCGACGGCACAATAAAGATTGAGATGAACTTCCTGCCGGATGTGTACGTCCCCTGCGAGGTGTGCCACGGTGCGCGCTACAACCGCGAGACTCTCGAGGTGCACTACAAGGGGAAAAACATTGCTGAAGTTCTCGACATGTCTATCGAGGAAGCTGCGGACTTTTTCGAACCAGTGACGTCGATCCACCGGTACCTGAAAACGCTCGTCGAAGTCGGACTGGGCTACGTACGGCTGGGCCAGTCGGCCCCCACTCTCTCGGGCGGTGAGGCGCAGCGCGTCAAGTTAGCTGCTGAACTTCAGAAGCGTTCGACGGGCCGCACGATCTACATTCTTGATGAGCCGACGACTGGCCTGCACTTCGAGGACATCCGCAAGCTTCTCAAGGTCATCAATGGCCTTGTCGACAAGGGCAACACGGTTATCGTCATCGAGCACAATCTCGACGTGATCAAAACCGCTGACTGGATCATCGATATGGGCCCCGAGGGTGGCTCGGGCGGCGGCATTGTCGTCGCGCAAGGGACACCCGAAGATGTCGCGGCGATGGAGGGAAGCTATACGGGCGGATTCCTTGCCGAACTGCTCGGCGGCCAGCGGCAGGCTGGGGTGAACGGACATGAGGGGGGACCTTCCGTAACTCAGTCCGTACCAGCCGCGGGCCGCACTAGCGGAACTGGGCCCGAGGGCGGCGGCAGCGGCAATGGAGCGCGGGGCGGAAAGCGCCGGGGACGGGTCACCGCGCCCGTTGCCTAGCGGGAAGGCCCCTCGAAGCCGGCCTAGTGCACGGGGCCGGTGTATTTTTCGCCCGGGCCTTGTCCCGGCACGTCCGGGTAAGCGGAGCTTTCCCGGAAGGCGCGCTGCAGGGCCTGCAGTCCGTCGCGGAGCGGTCCCGCATGCGGGCCCAAATACTCCGCTGAAGCGGTGATAAGGCCTGCGAGCGCGGTGATAATGCGGCGGGCTTCGTCGAGATCGAAATGCGGGCTGTTCTGGGGCTCAGATGAGGACAGTCCAAGCTTCTCCGCTCCCGAACTCAGGAGCATGACAGATGCCCGGGAGATCACCTCTATCGCCGGGATTTCCGCGAGCTCACGGACGGGAAGTTCGCCCTCGATTTCTCCCTGGACCATCTGCGGGTCGTGGGCACTGCTGGGCGCGTCGTTCGTCGCGTAGGTTTCGTCCGCCATAGGTGGTACCCTGTCATACGCGACCGCCTCCGTTGACTTCGGGGGCATCAAGTGGAGCCCAGCTCCCACCGTTGCACGCGAAGTGTCAACGGTCCGGTCCGCCCGGATTTCCGGGTCCCCTGAAAGTGTGGGGTTTCAGGGCACTGTACGGTGCCCTGGCAGCGACCGGTCGGCAATGGGCCCCTGTCGGTACTTGATACCGGCTCAGGGGCTTTCTTTGTTGGGGCAGGGGTTCGCTGACTACAGACGCACCGCTAACTGAGGAGGCCCCATCAGCACTGAGACCCGCATCAATGACCGCATCCGAGTTCCCGAAGTCCGGCTGGTCGGCCCGAACGGCGAGCAGGTGGGAATCGTGCGGATTGAAGATGCACTGCGCCTTGCTCTCGATGCAGACATGGATCTCGTCGAGGTTGCCCCTGATGCTCGTCCGCCGGTCTGCAAGATCATGGACTACGGCAAGTTCAAGTATGAGGCGGCGCAGAAGGCTCGTGAATCTCGCCGGAACCAGCAGCAGACGGTCATCAAGGAACAGAAGCTGCGCCCGAAAATCGACGACCACGATTACGAGACGAAGAAGCGAAACGTAGTGCGCTTCCTCGATGCGGGCAACAAGGTGAAGGTCACCATCATGTTCCGCGGCCGTGAGCAGTCGCGGCCGGAGCTGGGCTTCAGGTTGCTCCAGCGCCTCGCGGCGGATGTCGCCGACCTGGGATTTGTCGAGACATCTGCGCGTCAGGACGGCCGGAACATGACTATGGTCCTAGCCCCCCACCGCGGACAAAAGACACGTACAAAAGCGCAGCAAGGAGCCGGGCGTGCCGCCCGTCCCGAGCAGCAGGAGGAGCAGGCGGAAGACTCGGCCCAAGCCGGCTGATCCTCTCAATGCCTACCCCCGTGCGGGGCGTTAGCGCAGGTCAGCATAGAACTGCGCTGACCGCTTCTGCGCAACAACCACAACGAACCGAGGACACTGAATCTCATGCCGAAGAACAAGACCCACAGCGGCGCGTCGAAGCGCTTCAAGGTTTCTGGTGGCGGCAAACTGCTGCGCCAGCGTGCCAACCGCCGGCACCTTTTGGAGCACAAGTCGAGCCATCGGACTCGCCGCCTCGAGGGCACGACCACGGTCAGCGATAACGATGCACCGCGCGTCAAGCGCATGCTCGGACTCTGAGACAAGCACTCCGGACCACACGGGTCGAAGTAGACCCCCGAGAACTGACAGGACAAGCTAGTGGCACGCGTGAAAAGAGCGGTAAACGCTCAGAAGAAGCGCCGGACAATCCTTGAGGGTGCGAAGGGCTACCGCGGGCAGCGGTCGCGCCTCTACCGCAAGGCGAAGGAGCAGATGCTCCATTCAATGACGTATTCCTACCGGGATCGTCGTGCCCGCAAGGGTGACTTCCGCAAGCTGTGGATCACCCGTATCAATGCGGCAGCTCGTGCTAACGACATCACTTACAACCGTCTGATTCAGGGTCTGAAGGCAGCCGGTGTGGAGGTCGACCGCAAGAACCTTGCCGAGATCGCGGTTTCGGATCCAGACGCCTTCGCAGCTCTCGTCAGTGTTGCGAAAGATGCGCTTCCGGCAGATGTGAACGCACCTGCTGAGGACGCGGCCTGACCGTCCGCGACAGCGAAACTGCAGAGACACGACCCGTGGATACGATTTCTGACCGGAATCCACGGGTCGTGTCGGCTTTGAAGCTGGTGCGAGCCGGCGAGCGCAGAAAGACCGCAAAGTTCCTCGCTGAAGGTTCGAACGCCGTCGTCGGCGCTCTGGAGAACGGCCTCGCCATCGAACTGTTCAGCAGTGCGGAAGGGCTGGTCAAGCACGAGAAAGTCATCTCGGATGCGCGACGGGCCGCAGTGCCGGTGTGGCAGGTCTCTGATCGCGTGGCCCAAGCGCTTTCGGAGACTGTGACGCCGCAGGGAATTGTTGCCGTCTGTCATCAGCCCGCGCACTCGCTGGCCTCCCTCCTCGACACACTGCCCGCTGAAGCGTTCGTCGCAGTTCTGGTTGACGTCAACGACCCGGGCAACGCTGGGGCTATCATTCGCGTGGCGGACGCGGCCGGGGCGCATGGGGTGATTCTTGTGGGCGATGCGGTCGACCCGTGTAATGGCAAGGCAATCCGGGCGTCGGCGGGAAGTTTCTTTCACCTCCCGGTGGTCCGCGAGCGCGACACGAGCGCTGTGCTTCGGCAACTACGGGACCACGGCTGCACGCTGCTCGCGACGACCGCCGAAGGAGAGGAATCGCTGACGCGACTCGCTCAGCGCGAAACCTCCCCGGTGCAGGCAGGCCGTGTGGCGTGGATCTTTGGGAACGAGGCGCACGGACTGGGTGCCACGGCACTTGCCCTGGCCGACGTTAAAGTGAGCATTCCCATCTTCGGTAAAGCGGAAAGCCTGAATCTCGCAACGGCCGCAGCGCTGTGTCTCTACGAGAGCGCAAGGATATTCGAGCTTCGCGCCGATGGACAACCTGGACACCGATTGCCGTGAACCGCGGTGTCTCGCATAACATCGGCACAGCACACAAGTGAGGAGTGAAGCGGATCGTGTCAGAGAACGCAGCTCAGCAGGCCCCAGATTCGGGTAGGTCTGCCGGCGACGCGCAGATGCTCAGCGAGGAAGCGCTCGAAGCTGCCGCGACGGCTGCGGAGGAGGCGTTCGCCGCGACGGGATCGCTGGATGACCTCGCCCACGCGAAGACGCAGCACCTTGGTGACCGTGCTCCTATTGCACTGGCGCGGCGCGCACTGGGGACACTGCCCAAGGCGGAGCGTGCGGACGCGGGCAAGCGAGTCAATGTGTACAGGTCTCGTGTCCAGCGGGCTTTCGACGCGCGTTCCGAGATTCTTCACGCTGAGCGTGACGCTGCGGTATTAGTGGCGGAGACCATTGACGTCACGCTGCCAGCGGATCGGGCTCCCCGGGGTGCACGGCACCCGATCACCATAATCTCTGAGCAGATCTGCGACGTGTTCATCGCAATGGGGTGGGAGGTGGCGGAAGGCCCTGAGGTCGAGACTGAACATGCGAACTTCGATGCGCTGAATTTCTTGCCCGACCACCCCGCGCGCACGATGCAGGACACTTTTCACATCGCACCTGAGGGATCCCGCCAGGTCTTACGCACACACACGTCGCCCGTCCAGGTTCGAAGCATGCTGACCCGGGAAGTGCCGATCTACGTCGTCTGCCCTGGCCGTACTTTCCGCACTGACGAACTCGACGCTACCCACACACCGGTCTTCTCGCAGGTGGAAGGCCTCGCGGTGGACAAGGGTCTGACGATGGCAAACCTGAAGGGCACGCTGGACGCACTTGCGCGTGCTTTGTTCGGGCCGGCCGCGATCACCCGCATGCGCGCGAACTACTTCCCGTTCACGGAACCCTCGGCGGAAGTTGATGTCTGGTTCGAGCGAAAGAAGGGCGGCCCGGGCTGGGTTGAATGGGGTGGCTGCGGAATGGTGCACCCGAACGTGTTGCGCGCCAATGGCATTGATCCCGACGTGTACTCCGGGTTCGCGTTCGGTATGGGGCTCGAGCGGACACTGCAGTTCCGCAACGGCATCCCAGATATGCGAGACATCGTTGAAGGTGACATCCGGTTCACGTTGCCGTTCGGTGTGCAGGGTTAAAGAGTTGTCTTCGGACAGGGGAAGCGAGTTCACGTGCGAGTAGCGCAGTCCTGGCTGACTGAGGTCATCCAGCGTGCGAACCCGGGATGGCAGATCACGACCGAGGAGTTCGATGCCGGCTTCGTCGGTGTGGGACTCGAGGTTGAAGAGGTCACGGCGCTTGGCCCAGTCTCGGGTCCCGTGGTTGTCGGCCGAGTCGTCACCATCGAGCAGCTCGACGGGTTCAAGAAACCCATTCGGTTCTGCACCGTGGACGTGGGCGAAGCAGAACCGCGCGGGATCGTGTGCGGCGCGCAGAACTTCGTACCCGAGGATCTGGTCGTGGTAGCGCTCCCGGGGGCAATGCTTCCAGGGGACTTCCGGATCGCATCGCGGGAGACCTATGGTCGCGTTTCTGACGGCATGATCTGTTCTGCGCGCGAACTTGGCATTGGCCGGGACCACGCGGGCATCCTGGTTCTCTCACCAGGAACAGCGATCCCGGGTGCGGACGCGCACGCGGTGGTGGGCCTCGACGATCATGTCATCGAGCTGGCCGTGACACCCGACCGTGGATACTGCCTATCCGTACGCGGTCTTACCCGTGAGCTGTGCTGCGGCTTTGGCCTTTCATTCGCTGACCCCGCACAAGTGTCAGTACACGGCACAGAGGAAGAAGCGTGGGGGGTTACCGTCGATCCAGAGTCGGGCGCCACCCGCTTCGCGCTGCGCCGCGTTACTGGGGTCGACACCCAGGCTGTAACCCCGTGGTGGCTGCAACGGAGACTCATGCTGTCGGGAGTGCGCCCGATTTCACCGGCGGTCGACGTCACCAACTATGTACTGCTCGAACTCGGGCAGCCGATGCACGCATTCGACGTGGAAAGGTTACGGGGAGACCTCGTCGTGCGGCGTGCGCAAGCGGGGGAGAAGCTCCTCACTCTCGACGATGTGGTGCGAGAGCTCGACGGTGAAGACGTGGTGATCGCCGACGACAGCGGGCCAGTCTCACTCGCGGGTGTGATGGGCGGCGCAAGTACTGAGGTATCCGGGGAAACCACGGAGGTGCTCCTCGAGGCGGCTTGCTGGGACCCGCTTGCTGTATTCCGTACGTCACGCCGGCACAAGCTTTCCAGCGAGGCGAGTCGGCGCTTTGAGCGTTCAGTCGATCCGGCACTCGCTGTTGCCGCGCTCGACCGTGCCGCGTCGCTGCTCGCCGAGATTACCGGGGGAACAGTTGAACCGGTGCTGACCGACATCGGCTTTGTCCCGGAACGGCCCACGATCCGTATGAAGCCTGATCTCCCCGATCGAGTCGCGGGAGTGGGGTACCGCGCGGGTGCGGCACAGTTCCGTCTCGAGCAGATTGGTGCCACGGTTCTCGAGGACACTGGTGCGGACGGAGCAACTGAGCTGCTCGTCACGCCGCCGAGCTGGCGTCCAGATCTGAATCAGCCGGCAGATCTCGTCGAGGAAGTGCTGCGACTCGAGGGACTCGATGTCATTCCTTCCGTACTGCCGGCCGCGCCTGCAGGTCGTGGACTGACCCCGTTGCAGCGCCGCCGGCGCGCGGTGAGCCGCGCGCTTGCCTATTCCGGGTATGTCGAGGTGCAGCCTTCGCCGTTCATATCCGATGCGGTGTTCGACCAGTGGTCCCTCGACGCGGACGATCCGCGCCGGTTGACGCTGAAGGTACTTAACCCGCTCGATAGTGATCGGGCCGCGCTCGCAACGACGCTACTGCCTGGTCTATGTGATGTTGCCGCACGGAATGTGTCGAGAGGCCAGCGTGATCTTTCGATCTTCGCGATCGGTCAGGTGTCACTGCCTGGAACCGACACTGTGCCGGTGGAGATGCTTGCGGTGGACCGGCGGCCTTCCGGCCAGGAGATCGCACGGCTTTTCGCGTCGCTGCCTGACCAGCCAGTTCGGGTCGGCGTCGTGCTGACGGGTCTGCGTGAACCCGCGGGCCCCTGGGGCAAGGGACGTCCGGTGGCCGCCGCGGACGCGTTCGCCGTTGCGGAGCTGATCGCTGACGCTGCGGGTGTTGCGCTTGAGCGCGGGGCGGCCCAGTACCTGCCGTGGCATCCGGGCCGTTGCGCTGAGCTCATCGTCGACGGGGCCGTGGTCGGCCATGCCGGTGAGTTGCATCCCGCAGTGCTAGAAGCGGTGGGACTGCCTCCGCGTACCTGCGCTGTCGAGATGGAACTCGACAGTCTTCCGGTGCGGGAGAACTTGCCCGCCCCACAGCTATCCGTATTCCCCGCCGTGCACCAGGATGTGGCCGTCGTTGTCGACGAAACTGTCCCTGCAGCGGCTGTCGAATCGGCGCTCGCGGATGGCGCGGGGGAGTTGCTTGACGAGATCAGGCTTTTTGATGTGTTCGCGGGCGCGCAGATCGGAGAAGGACGTAAATCGCTCGCCTTTTCCCTGCGTTTCCGGGCGCCCGACCGGACGCTGACTGAAGATGAGGCAACAGCGGCGCGCGATTCCGCCGTTGCGGTGGCGCACGAGCGGTTCCAGGCAGAACTCCGGCACTGATCTCGCCGGCGCGGGTGTGCGCGGCTCGGAATTCCTTCGGACGTATCCTTGAACCACACTTCCGAAGGAGGGCTGGGGATATGGCGACTACCGATCCTGCCGTAGGTACTGGGGCTGGGAAAGAAGGCGATGCCCGTTCAGCCGCCACGTTTGGCGAACTGCTTGCTGCGCTACAGAAATTGCCGGACCACGAGTTGTGTGAGCTCGTTTCTGAAGTAACCGTTGACCGGTCCCATCTGAGAGCGCTGCATCAAGTAGCGCAGTTGTCTGCGATGGCGGCGCCGGTGCCGCAAGACGCAGGAGAGCTTGGGAGTGCGAGCATCTCGGTGGCTGGTGGCGTGGTGTCGCCCCGTGATGTCACCGATGGTCCGGTAGGTGAAGTGCCTCCGCTGGAGGATCCGGCAGCGCGTGGGGAGTCTGGGCTTGAACCTGGATGGACGAAGGATGGCGTCCCCACATTCAGCAGTGTGCGTGACAAGATTGCGGCTCGATTCGCGGTGGCAATAGGTGCGTCGGAGACGACGGTTTCCGAAGCCGAGGAGCGGTCGCTGGAACAACAGTGGGAAGCGCGGGCGAGGATGGCTCGCGAGCGGCTCAATCAGATTCGTGGGCTTATGCAGAAGTAGCCAGACAGGTTGAATAAATTTTCATGGGAGTGCATAATCATCACATGGCTATAAGGATTGCTGTCGCAGGCGCGAGTGGATACGCGGGTGGAGAGGTCCTCCGGTTGCTTCTCGGACATCCGGCATATGCCGACGGCAGGCTCGAGATTGGCGCGCTGACCGCTGGCGGGAATGCCGGATCGACGCTCGGGGAGCACCATCCCCATCTGCTGCCACTCGCTGAGAGGGTCCTCGAAGACACCTCGGCCGCAACTCTTGCCGGCCATGATGTGATTTTTCTCGGTCTGCCGCACGGTCATTCGGCGGCGCTCGCCGCGGAGCTCCCGGAGTCGATCGTCATCATTGACTGTGGTGCGGATTTTCGCCTGAGAAATGCCCAGGACTGGGAGAGTTTTTATGGTTCGCCCCATGCTGGCGCGTGGCCGTACGGACTGCCCGAACTTCCGGGCGCGCGGGAATCGCTGCAAGGTGCGACGCGCATCGCGGTGCCCGGCTGCTATCCAACCGCAACGTCGCTTGCATTGGCGCCCGCAATTGCTTCGGGCATCGTAACGCCCGCGGTGACCATCGTGGCGGTGACGGGCGCATCCGGAGCCGGACGATCCCTGCGTACAGATCTGCTTGGCTCCGAGGTGATGGGCTCCGTGCGTGCCTACGGCGTGGGTGGCGTCCACCGGCACACGCCGGAGATCAGACAAAACCTGCAATCACTTACCGTGGAAGACGTCAGTGTGTCGTTCACCCCGGTGCTCGCGCCGATGGCTCGCGGAATCCTTGCTACGTGCGTTGCGCCCACGACCGTTGACGACACCGAGGCGCGAGCAGTCTACGAAAAGGCCTACGCGGACGAGCCGTTCGTGCACCTTCTTCCGCCGGGGCGGTTGCCGCAGACTAGTGCGGTACTCGGCTCGAACGCGGTACACCTCAGTGTTCACGTGGACAGTGCTGCTGGGACACTCGTTGTCGTATCTGCGATTGACAACCTCACAAAAGGCACCGCAGGCGGGGCCGTACAGTCGATGAATATCGCGCTCGGCCTGCCGGAAACAGCCGGGCTGTCAACGGTGGGAGTAGCTCCATGACAGGACCTGAGGGGCTCAACCCTCCGCACATTTCCTCCCTTACGGCACTCTCCGCTGCGGTGCGGCGTGACGAAGGTGTCACTGGTCCAAAAGGATTCGCTGCCGCGGGTATCGCTGCCGGAATCAAGAAGTCTGGTGCCCGCGACCTTGCGGTAATCGTCAACACCGGCCCGGGCCGCGAGGCTGCTGGCGTGTTCACCACCAACAAGGTCAAGGCCGCTCCAGTCTTGTGGTCGCAGCAGGTTCTGACCACCGGGAAGCTTCGTGCGGTAGTGCTGAACTCGGGTGGCGCGAATGCGTGCACGGGGCCGCAGGGATTTGCTGACACACACCACACTGCCGAGGAAGTGGCTGCGGCGCTTACGGAGTCGGGAACTGAAACCGGCGCGGTCGACGTTGCGGTGTGCTCGACGGGACTCATCGGTGACCTGTTGCCGATGCCCGCAGTACTCGCCGGCGTCCGCACGGCTGTCCAGCAGCTGAGTACCTCCACCGAGGCGGGAACCGACGCCGCCAGCGCCATCATGACCACTGACACGGTGTCCAAGGAAGCGGTGGTGCATCATCAGGGTGGCTGGTCCGTAGGCGGAACGGCTAAAGGTGCTGGGATGCTCGCGCCAGCCCTGGCCACGATGCTGTGCGTCGTGACCACTGATGCCGTAGCTACGAGCGAGCAACTCGACACGGCACTCCGCCACGCCACAAAATACAGCTTTGACCGGCTCGACGTGGACGGAGCTACATCCACGAACGACACGGTGCTTCTCCTCGCGTCGGGTGCCAGCGGGGTAGCCCCGAGCGAGGCAGAACTCACGGAAGCAGTGTCCGCTGTGTGCGACGATCTCGCTGACCAGCTTATGGGCGACGCTGAAGGCGTCACGAAACGAGTGCACATCACCGTCGCCGGTGCGTCGAGCGAAAGCGAGGCGCTGACCGGAGCGCGAGCCGTAGCGCGGGATAGCCTCGTCAAGACAGCGCTCTTCGGTTCGGACCCGAACTGGGGGCGCGTACTCGCCGCGATCGGGATCGCCCCGATAGCCCTTGACCCCGATCGAATAAGTGTGTTCTTCAACGGAGAACCTGTGTGTAAGAACGGTGTCGGGGTGCCTGGTGCCCGGAATGTCGATCTCAGCGGAATGGACATCACAGTGCGCGTGGAACTCGGCATCGGTGCCGCTGAGGCAACCATCCGGACAACGGATTTGTCTCACGCGTACGTAGAAGAGAACTCGGCGTATTCGTCATGACCGGCGTGACGGATCTGAGGCGGTGACCTGAACGTGAATTACGAAGCAGACCAATCAGCCGACACCCAGACCGCGCACGGTGGTGTCCGTGATGACCTCACAGCACTGGATAAAGCACATGTCCTCGCCGAGGCATTGCCGTGGCTGCAGAAATTTCACGGCAAAACAATCGTCGTGAAGTACGGCGGCAACGCCATGGTTGATGACACCCTCAAACGTGCCTTCGCAGCGGACATGGTGTTCTTGAGAACCTGCGGGATTCACCCCATCGTGGTCCATGGGGGTGGTCCACAAATCACCGCGATGCTGGAGCGGCTCGGCATGGAGGGCCAGTTCCGTGGGGGTTTCCGCGTCACCACCCCAGACGTCATGGAGATCGTCCGCATGGTGCTCTTCGGTCAGGTTGGACGCGAACTCGTCGGTTTGATCAACAGCTACGGGCCGTACGCGGTTGGTATTTCCGGGGAAGATGCGCACCTTTTCACAGCTCAGAAGCGATCGGCGATGATCGATGGAAAACCTGTCGATATCGGTCTCGTGGGTGACGTGTCGTCCGTCAGCCCGGAGGCGGTGCTCGATCTGGTGTCGACAGGACGGATCCCGGTGGTATCAACGATCGCCCCGGACCGTAATGGGGTCGTGCACAACATCAACGCTGACACCGCTGCTGCCGCCCTCGCCGAGGAGATTGGCGCTGAGAAGCTCATCGTCCTCACCGACGTCGAGGGCCTCTACACCAACTGGCCTGATGAAGACTCGCTTGTCAGCGAGATCGACAGCGGCGCGCTAACCCAACTGCTCCCGAACCTTGCTAGCGGGATGATCCCCAAAATGGAAGCGTGTCTGCGTGCTGTCCGCGGGGGCGTTCCGTCCGCACACGTTATCGATGGCCGCGTGCCGCATTCGGTCCTCCTCGAAATCTTTACCGAAAAGGGTATTGGCACGATGGTGACTCTCGGTGACGGAATACGGGCGTCTGAGGACCTGGTGGGAGCATGACGCAATCCAACACCAGCGCTCTGCAACGGCGCTGGTCCGAGTCGATCATGGACACCTACGGCGTACCGCGGGTAGCGCTGGTGCGCGGAAACGGCGCGGTAGTGACCGACGCCGAGGGCAAGGACTACCTCGACTTGCTCGGTGGCATCGCGGTCAACATTCTCGGCCACGCACATCAGGGAGTACATGCCGCCGTGACAGCTCAGCTGGCAACGCTAGGGCACGTATCGAACTTGTATGTCAGCACTCCTGTCGTCGAGTTGGCAGAACAACTCGTCGCCCGACTCGGTGCTGAAGGCCGCGTTTTCTTCGGTAACTCCGGAGCTGAAGCTAATGAAGCGGCCTTCAAAATCGCGCGACGCACGGGCCGAACAAAGATCGTCGCCGCGGAGAACGCGTTCCACGGCCGCACGATGGGCGCACTTTCGCTGACCGGACAGCCATCGAAGCGAATGCCGTTCGAACCGCTAGTTCCCGGGGTGGTCCACGTCCCGTACGGTGATGAGGCAGCGCTCAGAGCTGCGGTCGATGATGAGACCGCAGCGGTTTTCCTTGAACCAATGATGGGTGAGGCTGGCGTCGTCGTTCCTCCGGAGGGCTACCTTGTGGCAGCCAGAAGAGTTACCGAGGAACACGGGGCTCTCCTCATCCTGGATGAGGTTCAGACCGGTATTGGGCGCACGGGCTGGTTCTATGCACACCAGGCCAGCGGCATAGTCCCTGACGTCATCACCCTCGCGAAGGGACTTGGCGGCGGACTTCCCATCGGAGCGTGCATCGCAACGGGCGCGGCGGCCAGCCTCATGAGCCCAGGTTCGCACGGGTCCACGTTCGGCGGGAATCCGGTCTGCGCAGCAGCTGCGCTTGCCGTGCTTCGCGCAATCGAGGAAGAGGACCTCCTTAGCCACGCGGATGGGCTCGGTAAACTGCTTTGCGCGGAGATCGAAGGCTTGGGCGACCCCCTGATCGATCATGTGCGCGGCGCGGGTCTGCTGCTCGGAGTGGTACTGACCGAACCAGTGGCGCACGCAGCAGAGACCGCAGCGCGCAACGCGGGGTTCCTGCTCAACGCTGCCCAGCCGACGGTGTTGCGTCTTGCCCCACCGCTCGTCATCACCGAAGAGCAGGTACGCACGTTCATCAGTGCTATGCCCGCCATTCTTGACGCAGCTCGCGAGGAAGGACAGCAATGACCCGCCACTTTCTGCGGGATGATGACCTGACACCTGCCGAACAGGCCGAGGTGCTTGCCCTTGCCGCTGACATGAAGAAGGCCCCGTTTTCACACCGGCCGCTCGAGGGGCCGCGGGGTGTGGCCGTGATTTTCGACAAGAACTCGACGCGCACGCGTTTTTCCTTTGAACTGGGTGTCGCACAGCTCGGTGGCCACGCAGTGGTTGTCGAATCCCGTTCCACTCAACTGGGGCGCGACGAGACTCTCCAGGACACCGGCCGTGTGCTTTCTCGCTATGTCGATGCGATTGTGTGGCGGACGTTCGGTCAGGAACGGCTAGAAGCCATGGCGGAAACCTCAACAGCCGCCATCGTGAATGCGCTCTCTGACGAGTTTCATCCCTGCCAGGTCCTTGCGGATCTGCAGACAATCGCGGAGCACAAGGGGAAGCTGGCGGGCCTGAAGCTGGCTTACCTTGGTGACGGCGCGAACAACATGGCGCATTCGCTGATGCTCGGGGGAGTCACGGCCGGAATCCATGTGAATGTCGCTGCACCGGATGGCTTCACACCCGACCCCGAAATCGTTTCGGCGGCACGTGAGCGCGCCACCGAAACGGATGCGTCCGTCCGCGTCGTGACCGATCCGGTGGACGCGGTCCGCGGTGCGGATGTTGTTGTCACCGATACCTGGACATCAATGGGGCAAGAAGCTGATGGCCTCGACCGTATCGCGCCGTTTCTGCCGTACCAGGTGAATTCTGACTTGCTGGCGCATGCCAGTCCAACAGTGATCGTGCTGCACTGCCTGCCCGCACACCGAGGTGAGGAGATCACCGACGAGGTCATGGATGGCAAGCACAGCGTGGTCTGGGACGAGGCCGAGAATCGGCTGCATGCACAAAAAGCGCTGCTGACTTGGCTGCTGGAGCACCAGTGACGGAGCCGGGCAGGTCACTAGCCACGAGTCGTGCCGGACGGCAGGCGCGGATCGTTGAGCTACTGGCACAGCGGCAGGTGCGCAGTCAGACCGAACTTGCCCGGCTGCTCGCAGACGAGGGCATTGACGTCAAACAAGCGACACTGTCCCGGGACCTCGAGGAACTGGGCGCAGTGAAGCTACGTGCCGCAGATGGCGGAACCGGCGTTTACGTCGTACCAGAAGATGGCAGTCCGGTGCGTGGAATCACCGGAGGAACCGATCGACTGTCACGAGTCCTGAGTGATCTTCTGGTGTCGGCGGAGCCCAGCGCCAACTTGGCAGTATTGAGAACTCCGCCCGGTGCGGCACAATTTGTCGCTAGCGCGATAGACAAGGCGGCGTTGCCGGAAATCGCGGGCACGATAGCCGGAGATGACACGATTGTCGTCATTGCGCGCGAACCAAACATGGGAGCTGACGTCGCTGCCATGCTCGAAGATCTGGCGTAACGACAAGTAGTAACGAGCATTAACAAGCCACGACTTAAGGAGTTGGGACACCATGGCAGAACGCGTGATCCTCGCCTATTCAGGCGGTCTGGACACCTCCGTCGCCATCAGCTGGATCGCGAAGGAGACCGGCGCCGAAGTCGTCGCGCTCGCCATCGATCTTGGGCAGGGTGGTGAGGATATGGAGGTCGTGCGACAGCGCGCGCTCGACTGCGGCGCCGTCGAATCGATTTGTGTTGACGCGCGCGACGAATTCGCCAACGAGTACTGCCTGCCGACCATCCAGGCGAATGCTCTATACATGGACCGGTACCCGCTGGTGTCCGCGATTTCACGCCCGCTCATCGTCAAGCACCTGGTGCAGGCTGCACGGGACCACAATGGCACAACGGTGGCGCACGGCTGCACCGGCAAGGGAAACGACCAGGTTCGTTTCGAGGTGGGCATCGGTGCGCTGGCTCCCGACCTGAACGTTATTGCTCCTGTGCGCGACTACGCATGGACTCGTGAGAAGGCGATCGCTTTCGCTGAGGAAAACAAAATCCCGATCACGGTGTCCAAGAAGTCACCGTTCTCCATCGACCAGAACGTGTGGGGACGCGCGGTGGAGACCGGCTTCCTTGAGGATCTGTGGAACGCTCCCACCAAAGACGTCTACGACTACACGGAAGACCCTACGGCGCATTGGCAAGCGCCTGATGAGCTCGTCATTACCTTTGACAAAGGTGTGCCGGTAGCAATCGACGGCCGGGCCGTCACGGTCCTCGAGGCGATCATCGAGCTGAATCAGCGCGCCGGACGCCACGGAGTAGGCCGCCTCGACATGGTTGAAGATCGTTTGGTGGGGATCAAGAGCCGTGAAGTGTACGAAGCACCAGGTGCCATGGTGCTCATCACCGCGCACCAGGAACTCGAAGCCGTGACTACTGAGCGCGAGCTCGCACGCTTCAAACGTCAGGTTGAGCAGCGCTGGGGCGAGCTTGTATATGACGGCCTGTGGTTCTCGCCACTGAAGTATGCGCTGGATTCTTTCCTGCAGAACACGCAGGAGCGCGTGAGCGGTGACATCCGTATCGTGCTGCACGCGGGAAGTGCGGTCGTCAACGGCCGCCGGAGCAACGAGTCACTGTATGACTTCAACCTCGCTACCTACGACGAGGGCGACACATTCGACCAGTCCCTGGCAAAGGGCTTCGTGCAGATTCACGGGCTGTCCTCCAAGGTTGCCGCTAAGCGCGATCTGGGCCTGTGAGGGTCGCCCGTGACTGATCAACACGGCACGAACGAAGGCGCACTGTGGGGCGGACGGTTCGCATCGGGACCCGCCGCCGCCATGGCGGCGCTGAGTAAGTCGACGCATTTCGACTGGGCACTTGCTCCTTACGACGTGCGGGCGTCCAAGGCGCATGCGAAGGTACTGCACAGGGCTGGACTGCTCAGTGATGACGACTTCGCGACGATGACTGACGGGCTCGAACGCCTCGCCGCGGATGTTGCCAGCGGTGCCTTCGGTCCGGCGGAATCGGACGAAGACGTTCACGGCGCTCTGGAGCGCGGTTTGATCGAACGCGCGGGCCCCGAGGTCGGCGGGCGACTACGCGCAGGCCGGTCCCGAAACGACCAGGTGGCGACACTCTTCCGAATGTGGCTGCGGGACGCGGCACGGCGGATCGCGGCGGGTCTGCTGGACGTGGTCGACGCGCTCGCCGGTCAGGCGGCGGCGCACCCGGCGGCGGTGATGCCTGGCAAGACCCACTTACAGGCCGCGCAACCAGTGCTCCTCGCTCACCATCTGCTTGCGCACGCGCATCCGCTGTTGCGTGATGTTCAGCGTCTGCAGGACTTCGACAAGCGAGCAGCAGTATCTCCTTATGGGTCGGGCGCGCTTGCCGGTTCGTCCCTGGGGCTTGACCCCGACGCCATTGCTGCAGACCTGGGGTTCAATTCCGCGGCCGAGAACTCTATAGATGCCACATCGTCGCGAGACTTCGCGGCTGAGGCAGCGTTCGTGCTCGCCATGATCGGTGTCGACTTATCACGGATGGCTGAAGAGATCATCATTTGGACTACGCCCGAGTTCAGTTACGCGACCCTCGCGGATGAATGGTCCACGGGCAGCTCGATCATGCCTCAGAAAAAGAACCCCGACGTGTCAGAACTCACGCGTGGTAAGTCGGGCCGACTCATCGGAAACCTCACCGGCCTGCTAGCTACGCTCAAAGCGCAGCCACTGGCCTACAACCGGGACCTGCAGGAAGACAAAGAACCGGTGTTCGACTCTGTCGCGCAACTGGAGATGCTTCTTCCCGCGATCATCGGTCTGATTTCGACGCTGGAATTTCATGAAGAGCGAATGGCCGAACTGGCACCTGCCGGATACACGCTGGCCACGGACATCGCCGAATGGCTGGTTCGCCAGGGCGTGGCATTCCGCATCGCCCATGAGGCCGCAGGTGCATGCGTTCGAGCTGCAGAGTCTCGAGGCGCTGCGCTCGAAGAGCTGACTGATGAGGAATTCGCGGCCATCGACCCCAATCTGACTCCGCAGGTGCGTGAGGTCCTTACTGTCCAGGGATCGATCGCATCGCGCAGCGCACGTGGCGGAACAGCTGGCGATCGCGTGTCCGAGCAGCTCACAGGTGTGCGCGCGGAGGTAGAGGCGCTGCGTGAATGGGCGAAGCCGGTTTTTCCCTGAGGGCGTGCTGTCAGTAATGTCTCACTCACCTGGCTGCGTTCGCGCTGGGTGATGTGCGAAGATTCGGGTTAGTTGGCTGCCCGGTGTTGAAGTATGCCGGCGAACATGACGGAGGTCCCGAGTGCAGTTCACAGTGCGCACGATGACGTCACCGCTGCACCGGGTACTTGCTACCGCACAGAACGGACTGGAAGTAATCCGGTTCGGCGGTCTTGACACTGGTGAAGAAGCGTCGCCGTATGTTGTCGTGGAACGTCGTCCCATGTTCCGGCTGCGGCGGTACTTTCCGCAGACAAAGGACATCAAGGACCGCCCACCGATCGTGCTGGTGCCCCCAATGATGGTCGCGGCCGATGTCTACGACGTGACGCAGGACAAGGGCGCGGTAGGTATTTTGCATGCGCAGGGACTCGACCCGTGGGTTGTCGACTTCGGCTCGCCAGATCGGGAAATCGGGGGGATGGCCCGCAATCTCGCTGACCACGTCGTCGGTGTCAGCGACGTGGTAAGCCTGGTCCGTAAGCACACGGGGCAAGACGTGCATCTCGGTGGGTATTCGCAGGGCGGCATGTTCTGCTATCAAGTCGCGGCCTACCGTCGTTCAGTTGGCCTCAAAAGCGTCATCACCTTCGGAGCTCCGGCTGATTCAGTCGCACTTCCCCTCGGGATCCCCGTGGGGCTTGCGTCCAAGGGTGCGGACCTTTTGGCTGACCACGTGTTTAATCGTCTCGCAGTTCCGAGCTGGATGGCGCGGACCGGTTTCCAGATGCTAGATCCGGTAAAGACGCTGAAATCGCGTCTGGACTTCCTGTTGCAGTTGCATGATCGGGAAGCGCTGCTGCCGCGTGAAAAGCAACGCAGATTCCTTGAAGCGGAGGGCTGGGTCGCGTGGTCCGGCCCCGCGATTGCTGAACTTCTCAAGCAGTTCGTGGTGCACAACAGGATGATGACCGGCGGATTCGTGGTCGATGACCGCTTGATCAGCCTGGCGGAGATCACCTGCCCTGTGCTCGCGTTCCTCGGCACCACCGACGATATTGGGCTGCCCCGAGCTGTCCGCGGGATCCGCCGCGCGGCACCGCGAGCGGACGTGTACGAAGCGACGCTGCGCGCAGGCCATTTCGGTCTGGTTGTCGGATCGAGTGCTGCTATTCACACCTGGCCAACGGTGGCGGAATGGGTCAAGTGGCATGAAGGCGCGGGGGATGAGCCCGTCATCATCAATCCGATGACCGATGAGCCTCAAGAACCAGTCGACGGTGAATACACTGTGGCTCAGCGGCTGGTGAACAGCGCGAGCCAAGCTGCTGAGATCGGGTTTGGAGTTGCCCAGGATCTTGTTGACGCAACGAGGGGTGCTGCGCGCACGACCAAGGAGATCACAGGCGAGGCGATGCGGACGTTGCCGCGGCTCGCGCGTCTTGGAGTGATGCAGGCTCACACACGAATGTCGCTCGGACTGTTGCTCAATGAACAGGGACGACGTAATCCGTTAGGTGAATTGTTCCTGTTCGATGACAGAGTTCATACGCACGCCGCGGTGAACGAGCGCATCGACAACGTGGTTCGCGGGTTCATCTCCGTCGGTGTCAGACAGGGCAGCCATGTCGGTGTCCTCATGCAGACCCGTCCCAGCGCGCTCGCCGCTATTGCCGCGTTGTCTCGACTGGGTGCAGTGAGCGTGCTATTGCAGCCTGGAACTGATTTAGCTGAAGCCATCCGGATCGGTGAGGTATCCGCAATTGTGGCGGACCCACCGAACCTCGCCGACGCTATGACGGCAGGTGTCCGAGTGTTCGTCCTTGGCGGCGGCGATGAACGTGACCTGGAGTTGGCGAACAAAACCGATGTCATTGACATGGAGAAGATCGACCCTGAAGCCGTCAGCTTGCCGGCCTGGTATCGGCCCGACCCTGGTCTCGCGAGTGACCTGGCATTCATCGTTTTCACCCGCTCACGAGGTCACACCGAGCCGCAGTTCATCACGAACCACAGGTGGGCGCTCTCGGCGTTCGGGACGGCCTCCGCTGCATCGCTGACAATGAGTGACACGGTTTACTGCTTAACCCCGCTGCACCACCCGTCGGGTTTGCTGATGACACTCGGTGGGGCGGTCGCCGGTGGCGCACGCATCGCGCTCACCCGGACTTTCGATCCGAGTCAGTTCGCCGAGGAGATTCACCGCTACGGAGTGACGGTCGTTTCGTATACGTGGACCCTCCTCCGAGAATTGGTGAACGCTGAAGATCTGCAAGTGCAAAGGCATCATCCGATCCGGCTTTTCATGGGATCTGGTATGCCAGCGGCTCTGTGGCGCCGAGTGACAGAACGATTCGCGCCAGCAAACGTCGTCGAGTTTTACGCCTCCACGGAGGGAGAGGCCGTGCTGGCGAACATTTCGGGCGCGAAGCCCGGGTCGAAAGGCCGGCCCATCCCAGGGTCCGCCACCATCAGACTCGCCGCCTATGACGTGGAGCAGGACCGCTTCATCGAGGATGACCGTGGTTTCGTCCGCGAGGCCCAAGACGGCGACGTGGGACGCCTCCTGGCACATCCCCGGGCGGGTGTGGAACTCAGCTCAAATGAGATGCGCGGAGTATTCCGGGCCGGGGACGCATGGATCGCCACTGATCACCTGTTCCGCCGGGACGATTCCGGTGACTACTGGATGGTCGACAATCGGAACTCGGTGATCCGTACAGAGCGGGGAGTTGTCTTCGCCCTGCCCATTGAGGACGCGCTAGCAGAGATCGATGCCCTCGACCTGGCAGTGGTTTATGGCGTACCTGCGGGAAAGCGAACACTGGTGGTCGCGGCGCTTTCGCTGCGGTTATGGATGCCGGAAGGCGCATCCACGAAGGCAGAGGTCAAGCCGGGCCACCTGAACAATGCCTTGTCGATCCTCCCGGAAGGTCAGCGACCCGACATCGTTCATGTGGTCGACGAGATTCCGCTGACGACGTGGTATCGGCCCAAAACCCGGGCACTCGCCGCCGAAGGTGTACCAGCAGCCGGCGTGAACTGCTGGTACTACGATCCGGATAGTCACCAGTACCGTCGGCTGACCGAAGCGGCCCGCAAGCGTGTCATCGCGGACACCTAGTTCACCGGTGCGAAGGTAGGGTAGTTGTCGTGACTTTGGATCCGATCCTTTTGAGTGTTCTTGCATGTCCACAAGACCACGGGCCGCTACTGCTCATCGATGATGAGGTGCTGTACAACCCCCGCTTGCGGAGGGCTTATCCGATTGAGAACGGCATTCCGGTTCTGCTGATCGACGAAGCGCGCGGGGTGTCGGACAGTGAGCACCAGGCGTTCACCGATCGTGCACAGGCTGAAACCGGTCGCTGACACCCTAGCCGGGAGTCAAGGGCAGAGGACGAACCCCGGTGCTCAGGCTGATAAACACTCCGCGCACCGGCAAGTCAGCCGTAGCCGCTGCTGCGAGCAGGCGGCGCGCCCAGATTTGATCCAGATGCGTGATGACCGTCTGATCTGGGCGTTCAATCACGAAGACCGCAGCCGCGTCCTCGCCGGTCTCCCAGATAGCCCCCTTCATTGCGGTGACCATCGCGGTGCACTGCTCCGCGCGGGGAAGGCCAGTAGGCGGATCTTGGACCGGAATCACCACCGGTAGCTGGTACCCAAGTGGCGTGAAGAACAACAACCACAGTTGCGGCACGACAGCAGGGCCCACGATGGCGGCGACGCGCGAGTGCAGATCATCGTCCGTGAGTACGGGGATTTCGGTGAGGTCATTGGAAGAATGTCGCGGAGAGCTGGTCATGGCGAGAGCATTGCATTTCGGCTCAACCGTCCGGAGTTTTCCCTGTGGATAACAATTGCCTGGAACTTAATCGCTTCGGGATGCGTCAAAAAACGATGTGTCCGCATGTCCAGAACGGGCTAATGGCCGCGAGCGGAGGGTGACGAAGTGCGTGATGTGCTGACCAGCACTACTCCTGAACACGCGGCGCAGGAACTTCTCGGTCGTCGTCTTCGGGTGCGGGGATGCGAAGCAAAGATAGTTGAGGTCGAGGCGTATGGCAGTGACGCCTCGGGGCCGTGGCCGGATCCAGCATCGCACGCGTATCCCGGGCGAACAGCACGAAACTCCGTGATGTTCGGTGAAGCCGGACGCCTTTACGTCTACCGGATTTATGGAATTCACTTGTGCATCAACATCACCTTCGGGCCAGCAGGTTCAGCCGGCGCAGTGCTGCTGAGAGCCGGTGCGCTGACGCGCGGAACCGACGAGGCAGCCCTTCGCCGCGGCCGTACCGGAACGGCCGACACGCTAGCGTCCGGACCTGCAAATTTCGCACAAGCGTTAGGCATATCGCTCGGTGACCAGGGAGTAGACGTCCTCGACGACAATCTCGAAGTGTCGCTATCGGACTCCCGGGACGCAGGTGAATTTCTCGCCGGGCCGCGGGTCGGAATTCTCCGCGACGCGGACCGTCCATGGCGTTTCTGGTTAAAGGGCCACCCCGCAGTTTCGCGTTACCGGAGACATTCGCGAGCTTGAGCATGGGGACGCGAGTGGCAACCTGGGTAGTGATTAAGGGATGATCTGACTCGTGACGCACGACATCCTGGACGAACTGACCTGGCGCGGCTTGATCGCACAATCCACCGACATCGACTCGCTCCGCACAAAGCTGAACTCTGGCATGGTGACGCTGTATGCGGGCTTCGATCCGACCGCTGCCAGCTTGCACGCCGGTCATCTAATTCCGCTGCTCGTGTTGCGCCGCTTCCAGGAAGCTGGCCACCGGCCTATCGTTCTCGCTGGTGGTGCGACGGGCCTCATCGGTGATCCGCGTGATGTCGGGGAACGTTCGATGAACGACGAGTCCACCGTCGCCGAGTGGTCGGAGCGGATCAAAGGACAGCTTGAACGTTTCGTGGACTTCGGTGCCTCATCGAACGCGGCCATCATCGAAAACAACATGAGCTGGACGGGCAGCCTCTCGGCGATCGCGTTCCTGCGTGATATAGGAAAGCATTTCTCCGTCAACGTCATGCTTGCGCGCGAGACGGTGAAGCGCCGCCTTGAGTCCGACGGCATCTCTTACGCGGAGTTCTCATACATGTTGCTGCAGGCGAACGACTATGTGCATCTGCGGCGCGAGCATGGCTGCGTTCTGCAAGTCGGTGGTTCTGATCAGTGGGGAAATATCGTCGCAGGCGTCGACTTGGTGCGGAAGCTCGACGGTGAACATGTCCACGGCTTCACCGTTCCGCTGGTAACCACGTCGGATGGAAAGAAGTTCGGCAAGTCCACCGGTGGCGGAAGCCTGTGGCTGGATCCTGAGATGACCAGCCCTTATGCCTGGTACCAGTACTTCGTCAATACGACAGACGCGGACGTCGTCCGGTATCTGCGCTGGTTCACCTTCCTCGGCGAGGAAGAACTGGAAGATCTCGAGAAGCAGACGCTAGACAGTCCGCACTTGCGCGCGGGACAGAAACGACTCGCACGCGAGATGACGACCCTCGTGCACGGCGAAGCGAATACCCGTGCCGTCGAGCATGCGAGCCAGGCTCTGTTCGGGAGAGCCGAGTTGAAGGAACTCGACGAGCGGACACTTGCCGCGTCGCTTACGGAAGCGTCGGTTGCCGAATTGGTGCCAGGCGCACCACAGACTCTGGTCGATCTGCTCGTTTCGAGTGGACTTTGTGACTCCAAAGGCGCGGCACGGCGAACCATCCGGGAAGGTGGGGCCGCGATCAACAATCAGAAGATCAGCGATGAGGCGTGGGAGCCCGCTGCTGACGACTGGTTGCATGGGCGCTGGCTAGTCGTCCGTAAGGGGAAGCGTCACTTTGCTGGTGTCCGGCGCGGCGAGTAGGCCCGGAGCCCGGGAGCGCGTCTGAACTGCGGATTTGTTTTTCAGACGCGCTCTGTGTAACTTTCTCTACGCCGCCGACGCCGGAAGGCCGGTTCCGAAAGGAGCCGGGCACCTGAGCGGGAAGGCAAACCCCCGAATCAACTCGAATCGATGGTTTGACTCCCTGGGCAGGATCTGGTTAAGATTGGTGGCTGTGCCCTGAGGGGGTCTGGACTGTTTGGTTTGGGTCTTGGGGTGTGTTGTTTGAGAACTCAACAGTGTTTTGGTTTTTGTTTGATGGTGCCGGGATTGATGGCAGTCCTTTGGTGCTGTTGTTTGGATGCCTGATTCAGATCCCTAGTCGGGGTTGGGTGTCTGTTTTTGTTTTTTTTGCCAGTTTTTGGCTCTGTTTTTCTGATCGTGCTCTGGTGCTCCTTTGTGGGGTGTTGGGGTGTGTTTGGTTTTTAACGGAGAGTTTGATCCTGGCTCAGGACGAACGCTGGCGGCGTGCTTAACACATGCAAGTCGAACGGTAAGGCCTTTCGGGGTACACGAGTGGCGAACGGGTGAGTAACACGTGGGTGATCTGTCTTGCACTCTGGGATAAGCCCGGGAAACTGGGTCTAATACCGGATAGGACCTGCTCCTGCATGGGGGTGGGTGGAAAGCGCTATGTAGCGGTGTGAGGTGGGCCCGCGGCCTATCAGCTTGTTGGTGGGGTAATGGCCTACCAAGGCGGTGACGGGTAGCCGGCCTGAGAGGGCGACCGGCCACACTGGGACTGAGACACGGCCCAGACTCCTACGGGAGGCAGCAGTGGGGAATATTGCACAATGGGCGCAAGCCTGATGCAGCGACGCCGCGTGGGGGATGACGGCCTTCGGGTTGTAAACCTCTTTCAGCGCCGACGAAGCGAGAGTGACGGTAGGCGCAGAAGAAGCACCGGCCAACTACGTGCCAGCAGCCGCGGTAATACGTAGGGTGCGAGCGTTGTCCGGAATTACTGGGCGTAAAGAGCTCGTAGGTGGTTTGTCGCGTTGTCTGTGAAAACCTACTGCTTAACAGTGGGCGTGCAGGCGATACGGGCAGGCTGGAGTACTGCAGGGGAGACTGGAATTCCTGGTGTAGCGGTGAAATGCGCAGATATCAGGAGGAACACCGGTGGCGAAGGCGGGTCTCTGGGCAGTAACTGACGCTGAGGAGCGAAAGCGTGGGGAGCGAACAGGATTAGATACCCTGGTAGTCCACGCCGTAAACGGTGGGTACTAGGTGTGGGTTCCTTCCACGGGATCCGTGCCGTAGCTAACGCATTAAGTACCCCGCCTGGGGAGTACGGCCGCAAGGCTAAAACTCAAAGGAATTGACGGGGGCCCGCACAAGCGGCGGAGCATGTGGATTAATTCGATGCAACGCGAAGAACCTTACCTGGGTTTGACATGCACTAGACGCGTCCAGAGATGGGCGTTCCCTTGTGGCTGGTGTGCAGGTGGTGCATGGCTGTCGTCAGCTCGTGTCGTGAGATGTTGGGTTAAGTCCCGCAACGAGCGCAACCCTTGTCTCATGTTGCCAGCACGTAATGGTGGGGACTCGTGAGAGACTGCCGGGGTCAACTCGGAGGAAGGTGGGGATGACGTCAAGTCATCATGCCCCTTATGTCCAGGGCTTCACACATGCTACAATGGCTGGTACAGAGGGTTGCGATGCCGTGAGGTGGAGCGAATCCCTTAAAGCCGGTCTCAGTTCGGATCGGGGTCTGCAACTCGGCCCCGTGAAGTCGGAGTCGCTAGTAATCGCAGATCAGCAACGCTGCGGTGAATACGTTCCCGGGCCTTGTACACACCGCCCGTCACGTCATGAAAGTCGGTAACACCCGAAGCCCATGGCCCAACCCCTTGTGGGAGGGAGTGGTCGAAGGTGGGATCGGCGATTGGGACGAAGTCGTAACAAGGTAGCCGTACCGGAAGGTGCGGCTGGATCACCTCCTTTCTAAGGAGCTTTGCTCTTAGAGATAATTATTTGCGGCCTGGCTTGCGTGACCGTTCGTGTCACGGGCTGTGGGCCGTGCCGGGTGGACATCAAACAATTGTTTCCTGTGTGTGTTCGTGTCCCTTGAAGGGGGTGCGGGCCGGGGGACGGCTGGAACACTGTTGGGGTTCTGAGGCAGCATGCCTGGTCTCTCCTGTTGTGGGGGGATTGTGTGGGTGTGGTGTTTTCAGGGGCATGGCTGATAGTGCCTGGCGGGAGTGGATGTTCACACGGTGTGTGGGGTCTGTGGCTGGGTGGTGTTGGTTGTGTGTGTTGTTTGAGAGCTGGATAGTGGTGTGACGAGTGTTTATTGCTTGTGATTGATTTTTTGTGTTGTAAGTGTTTAAGGGCGCATGGTGGATGCCTTGGCATCAGGAGCCGATGAAGGACGTGGGAGGCCGCGATAGGCCTCGGGGAGCTGTCAGCCGAGCTGTGATCCGAGGGTGTCCGAATGGGGAAACCCAGCACGAGTGATGTCGTGTTACCTGCCGTTGAATGTATAGACGGTGTGGAGGGAACGCGGGGAAGTGAAACATCTCAGTACCTGCAGGAAGAGAAAACAATTGAGTGATTCCGTGAGTAGTGGCGAGCGAAAGCGGATGGTGGCTAAACCTTGTGCGTGTGATACCCGGCGGGGGTTGCGTATGAGGGGTTGTGGGGCAGTGTTGTTCTGTTACCGCCGTGACAGTCAGATCCAGTGTGTGTGTTAGCGGAAGCCGCTTGGGATGGTGTGCCGGAGAGGGTGAGAGTCCCGTACGCGAAAATGTATGCCTGGTCTGTGACGTTGTACCCGAGTAGCAGCGGGCCCGTGAAATCTGCTGTGAATCTGCCGGGACCACCCGGTAAGCCTGAATACTCCCTGATGACCGATAGTGGATAAGTACCGTGAGGGAATGGTGAAAAGTACCCCGGGAGGGGAGTGAAATAGTACCTGAAACCATGCGCTTACAATCCGTCAGAGCCTTCCCCTTTTGGGGTGGGGTGATGGCGTGCCTTTTGAAGAATGAGCCTGCGAGTTAGTGGCATGTCGCGAGGTTAACCCGTGAGGGGCAGCCGTAGCGAAAGCGAGTCTGAATAGGGCGTTGCAGTGGCATGTTCTAGGCCCGAAGCGGAGTGATCTACCCATGGCCAGGGTGAAGCGTCGGTAAGACGTCGTGGAGGCCCGAACCCACTTAGGTTGAAAACTGAGGGGATGAGTTGTGGGTAGGGGTGAAAGGCCAATCAAACTCCGTGATAGCTGGTTCTCCCCGAAATGCATTTAGGTGCAGCGTCACGTGTTTCTTGCCGGAGGTAGAGCTACTGGATGGCCGATGGGCCTCACCAGGTTACTGACGTCAGCCAAACTCCGAATGCCGGTAAGTGAGAGCGTGGCAGTGAGACTGCGGGCGATAAGGTTCGCTGGTCGAGAGGGAAACAGCCCAGATCGCCGGCTAAGGCCCCTAAGCGTGTGCTAAGTGGAAAAGGATGTGGGACCGCTCAGACAGCCAGGAGGTTGGCTTAGAAGCAGCCACCCTTGAAAGAGTGCGTAATAGCTCACTGGTCTAGTGGTCCTGCGCCGATAATGTAGCGGGGCTCAAGCACACCGCCGAAGCCGCGGCACTCCAGCATGACATCCGCACACCTCTTTGGGGGTGTGTGCAGTGGCTGGGGTGGGTAGGGGAGCGTCCTGCATCCAGGGAAGCAGCCGTGTGAACGAGTTGTGGAGGGTGTGGGAGTGAGAATGCAGGCATGAGTAGCGAAAGCAGAGTGAGAAACTCTGCCGCCGGATGACCAAGGGTTCCTGGGGCAGGTTAATCCGCCCAGGGTGAGTCGGGACCTAAGGCGAGGCCGACAGGCGTAGTCGATGGATAACGGGTTGATATTCCCGTACCCGTGTGGGCGCGTCCGTGGTGAATCGGTGAGACTAACCACCCAGAAGCCCTCTGTCCCGCTTCGGCGGGTGTGAGGGTGGATGCGTGGGACCTGATCCGGTAGTAGCCAAGCGATGGGGTGACGCAGGAAGGTAGTGGGGCCAGTCAGTGGTAATACTGGTGTAAGCCTGTAGCCCGGTGGATAGGTAAATCCGTCTGCCATCAAGGGTGAGAGGTGATGCGACCCCGTTGAGGGGGATTCCATGATCCTATGCTGCCGAGAAAAGCCTCTAGCGAGTTCCCGCATGGCCCGTACCCCAAACCGACACAGGTGGTCAGGTAGAGAATACTAAGGCGCTCGAGTTAACTGTGGTTAAGGAACTCGGCAAAATGCCCCCGTAACTTCGGGAGAAGGGGGACCACGCCCGGTGAGCCACCATTGCGTGGGGAGCTGGGGGTGGTCGCAGAGACCAGAGAGAAGCGACTGTTTACTAAAAACACAGGTCCGTGCGAAGCCGCAAGGCGAGGTATACGGACTGACGCCTGCCCGGTGCTGGAAGGTTAAGAGGACCGGTTAGCCCGTTAGGGCGAAGCTGAGAATTTAAGCCCCAGTAAACGGCGGTGGTAACTATAACCATCCTAAGGTAGCGAAATTCCTTGTCGGGTAAGTTCCGACCTGCACGAATGGCGTAACGACTTCTCTGCTGTCTCAACCACAGGCTCGGTGAAATTGCATTACGAGTAAAGATGCTCGTTACGCGCGGCAGGACGAAAAGACCCCGGGACCTTTACTGCAGCTTGGTATTGGTGTCTGGTTCGGTTTGTGTAGGATAGGTGGGAGACTGTGAAACCCTCACGCCAGTGGGGGCGGAGTCGTTGTTGAAATACCACTCTGACCGGATTGGGCATCTAACCTCGGACCCTGAACGGGTTCAGGGACAGTGCCTGGTGGGTAGTTTAACTGGGGCGGTTGCCTCCTAAAAAGTAACGGAGGCGCCCAAAGGTTCCCTCAGCCTGGTTGGCAATCAGGTGTTGAGTGCAAGTGCACAAGGGAGCTTGACTGTGAGACGTACATGTCGAGCAGGGACGAAAGTCGGGACTAGTGATCCGGCACCCCCGAGTGGAAGGGGTGTCGCTCAACGGATAAAAGGTACCCCGGGGATAACAGGCTGATCTTCCCCAAGAGTCCATATCGACGGGATGGTTTGGCACCTCGATGTCGGCTCGTCGCATCCTGGGGCTGGAGTAGGTCCCAAGGGTTGGGCTGTTCGCCCATTAAAGCGGCACGCGAGCTGGGTTTAGAACGTCGTGAGACAGTTCGGTCTCTATCCGCCGCGCGCGTTAAGAAACTTGAGGAAACCTGTCCCTAGTACGAGAGGACCGGGACGGACGGACCTCTGGTATGCCAGTTGTCCCACCAGGGGCACGGCTGGTTAGCCACGTCCGGAAGGGATAACCGCTGAAAGCATCTAAGCGGGAAGCCCGTTCCAAGATGAGGTTTCTCACCAACACGATTGGGTAAGGCCCCCCACAGACCATGGGGTTGATAGGCCAGAACTGGAAGCACGGCAACGTGTGCAGGTGACTGGTACTAACCGGCCGAGGACTTACACACAACCCAACACAACGCAAAACACGCGCACACACCACTACCCAGCATCTGAAACAACACACCACCCCTTGCCACAACAAAAAAAGCTTGTCACGGCGGCCATAGCGGAGCGGGAAACGCCCGGACCCATCCCGAACCCGGAAGCTAAGCCCTCCAGCGCCGATGGTACTGCACACGCGAGAGTGCGGGAGAGTAGGACACCGCCGGACATCAACAACCAGAGGGGGACCCACCAGGGTCCCCCTCTGACCCATTTCTATGGAAAGGTTGAACGCGTGTCAGATCGTGGCGATAGCAATTACCCATCGCGAGGCAACGCACGTGACAACCGCTCACCGGGCAGTCGAGACGGTGCGGGTTCAGGTGAAGGTAAACGCTTTTCCGGATCAGGACGCCCAAACCGTGATGGAACGCCGGTGCGGAGACCCCGGGACGGCGCGAGCTTCACGGCGCGCAAACCGAATCCCCGGTCACAAGACCGTCGTCCGTCCCGCGGCGACGACAGCCAGCAGCGGAACCAAGATCCCCGGCTGCCGGACAACGTTGAACCGACCGAATTGCCAGACGAGGCCCGACGTGACTTGCTCGCCCTCGACAAAACTTCGGCTGACCTTGTTGCCCGGCACCTCGTCGTAGCAACACAACTGCTCGAGGAGGACCCAGCCCGCGCTCTCGCGCATGCCCGTGCTGCTCGGCGCAGGGCTTCGCGGATCGCGATGGTGCGCGAAACCGCTGGCATCGCCGCCTACTATGCAGGTGAATGGGCTGAAGCGCTCAACGAGCTCCGTACCGCACGGCGAATCGGCGGCGGTTCTGGACTGCTCGCAGTGATGGCAGACTGCGAACGAGGCCTCGGAAGGCCAGAACGCGCAATCGAAATTGCCCGCTCGCCAGAGGCTCGCTCGCTGCCGACTGAGGCCGCCATCGAATTGCGGATCGTTGCCGCCGGCGCCCGGATGGACCTGGAACAATACGATGCAGCGGTCGTTACCTTGCAGGGATCCGATCTCGACAATGCTCGCGAAGGCGCTACGGCCGCGCGGTTGTGCTATGCCTATGCGGAGGCACTCCTAGCGGCGGGCCGCCGCGATGAAGCACTGTCCTGGTTCTTCCGATCGTCAGAAGCAGACTCCGAAGCGACGGACGCAGAGGATCGAGCGGTCGAAATGTCCGAGGCCGATCCGGACATCGTGTGAGGCGGCCGCAGCCATGGCGAGACTCTTTGAGGAGTTCGACGGCTTACTGCTGGATCTAGACGGCACGCTGTACAGGGGCCCTCAGGTCGTTCCACACGCAGTGGATGTGCTTCACCATGTGGGGAGCACACGACTGCTGTACGTGACGAACAACGCTAGCCGCAGTGCGAGTGACGTGGCGGAACACCTGGTGGAACTGGGGTTTGCAGCAGCTTGCGAGGATGTGATCACGAGTGCTCAATCGGCGGCGAGGCTGGTTTCGTCGCTTGTACCGCCAGGATCGAAGGTTCTGGTAGTCGGCACTGAGGCATTTGCTGATGAGATCCGCAAGGCGAACTTGGTCCCGGTGACGCGTTTCGACGAAGGTCCTGACGCGGTGGTGCAGGGGCACTCGCCGGACACTGGGTGGGCGCTGCTCGCAGAGGCGGCTTTGGCCATTCGGTCGGGAGCTGTCTGGGTCGCCGCTAATCTCGACGCCACGCTCCCTACCGAGCGTGGGCTTTTGCCCGGAAACGGGTCGATGGTCGCTGCCGTTCGGACCGCCACCGATGCAGAGCCTTACGTGGCGGGCAAGCCCGGTGACCAGATTTTCAAGGACGCAATTGAGCGCGCATCATTGTCTACACCCCTGGTGGTCGGCGATCGCCTGGACACCGATATCGCCGGAGCGCGCGCTGCAGGGCTCCCCAGTTTTTATGTGATGACAGGTGTCTCGCAGCCACTTGACGTACTGCGTGCTGGACCAGATATGCGTCCGGACTACATCGCGGCCGATCTCCGAGGACTCGGAGAACCAGCTGAGCAGCTCCGGCCTGGGCCGCAAGAGGGCTGGGACGTGTTCTGGGATGGGCCGAACGTCGTCATAACAGCCACCGACAGTGCTAACGCTGACGGCGCGGCAGCATTGCGCGCTGTCGCTAGTACCTTATGGAGCGTGACGGCCCCGGAAACTGCCACCCGGATTCTGGTGCGAGGAGCGCGTGCGGCGCAACTTCTCCGCGCGTGGTCAGTGGATTCCGGTGTTTCGCATGGTGGCGGGGGAGCACTGTCGGTTAGCGTTGAGGCCGATGACTAACGGAGCGCCACTGCCCGGGCCACGACCTGCAGCACCTCTTCAGCATGAACCTGATGAGGTGCGCACTGCCGTCTCAGAGATCGTCGCACAACTCGACTCATTGCCATCAGAGCAATTAGCGACCCTGGAAGCAGTGCAATTGTTCGAAGACGCCCACGGCGTTCTCGTCAAGGCCCTTGCGTCGGTGGATACGGTCTGATGGCACGCAGGGCCCGCGTCGACGCGGAACTTGTTCGCCGCGGCATGGCTCGTTCACGTGACCACGCGGTTGAACTGATCGCAGCAGGCCGGGTGCAGTCAGCCGGCAGCACAATTGCTAAACCGGCGACGGCTATCGACCGAGCCGCGCCACTGCACGTGATCGAGAACCCGAGCGAAGAAGAGTGGGCGTCCCGGGGCGCGCATAAGCTACTCGGTGCGCTGGAACGGTTCGAGCCAGGTGGGCTCGAGGTCAGGGACCGGCGCTGTCTTGACGCGGGAGCCTCGACGGGCGGGTTCACTGATGTGCTTCTAAAACGAGGTGCCAGAGAGGTGGTCGCTGCGGACGTCGGATACGGTCAGCTGATCTGGAGACTGCAGAATGACCCGCGAGTGCAGATTCGTGACCGCACTAACGTTCGCAGCCTGACGCCCGAACAGATTGGCGGTCCGGTCGGCCTCGTTGTCGCGGACCTCTCGTTTATTTCGCTCCGGCTGGTTCTGCCTGCGCTTGCGAGTTGCGTCACGCCTGGCGCTGATCTGATGCCGATGGTCAAGCCTCAGTTTGAGGTGGGCAGGGAGCGCCTCGGTTCCGGCGGTGTTGTCCGCGACCCGGAACTGCGCGCGAGCGTGGTGCGGGAGGTGGCAGACTATGCGGGTGGCTTGGGTCTTCGCGCCATCGATGCGGTAGCAAGCCCATTGCCGGGGCCATCTGGGAATGTTGAGTATTTTCTGTGGCTGCGTTCCGGTGAAGCTGGCCCGGCGCCCACGGCCACTCTCAGCGAAATGATCCGCCGCGCAGTGGAAGAGGGCCCTCAGTGACACACCAGGAAGGGCCAACGAGTCACCGCGAGATACTGCTCGTTGCCCATACGGGACGGCCAGAGGTCGCACGTACCGTGACCCAGGTGGCGCGGATCATGAAGCATCACGGCATCGGGCTTCGCATACTTGCGCATGAGGCAGCGAGCACACACGTCTCCGCTGGAGCTTTGTCGGGTTACGAAACAGTGATAGAAGCTGGCCCCGATGCTGCTGCCGGGTGCGAATTGGTTCTTGTTCTCGGTGGTGACGGCTCAATGCTGCGGGCTGCTGATCTCGCTCGCTCGGCGGGGATACCGGTGCTGGGCATCAACCTCGGGCGAATAGGGTTCCTCGCTGAAACGGAGGCCGAACACCTCGAAGACGCACTGGGGCAGGTTGTGCGGCGCGAATACCGAGTAGAGCACCGCATGACGCTTGACATGGAGGTGTGGTCGGCGGGCCGGTCACTGGCGCAGGGCTGGGCGCTCAACGAAGCGAGCGTTGAGAAGGCACCCCGGCTCGGTGTGCTTGAAGTGGTGCTCGAAGTGGACGGCCGTCCGGTGTCGGCTTTCGGGTGTGATGGTGTGCTCGTCGCGACACCGACGGGGTCAACTGCCTATGCATTCTCGGCGGGCGGTCCGATCGTCTGGCCGGAACTGGAAGCGTTGCTCGTGGTGCCGAGTAACGCCCATGCCCTTTTTGCGCGGCCAATGGTGACCAGCCCAGCTGCTTTGGTGGCCATTGAGGTCGATCCTGCCGGTCACGATGCGCTCGTGTTCTGTGACGGGCGCCGGATTGTGCAGGTTCCCTCGGGTGGGCGCATCGAATTCAGGCGAGGGACCACACCCGTGCTGTGGGCAAGACTGAACTCTGCACCGTTTGCGGACCGGCTTGTGCGGAAATTTGAACTGCCGGTGCAAGGATGGCGTGGCAGACCCGTCACGGGTATCGGGGAGGAGTAGCGATGCTAGCCGAGTTACGTATCAACGGCCTTGGGGTCATAGACGCGGCGAGCGCGGAGCTCGACCCGGGTTTCACTGTGCTCACCGGCGAAACAGGTGCCGGCAAGACAATGGTTGTGACGAGTCTGCATCTGCTCAGCGGTGCCCGGGCTGACGCGAAAAGAGTCCGTGCGGGTGCGGAAAGAGCCACCGTGGAGGGCCGATTCACCATTGATGGCGTGGCGAAATCCGTAAAGGAAGAAATCGCAGAAATACTCGAGTCGAGTGGTGCCGAGGAGGACTCCGACGGGTCTGTGATCGCAGTCCGCACGGTTTCCCGCGACGGGCGCTCGCGCGCCCACCTCGGTGGGCGCAGCGTGCCAGCTGGCGTGCTAGGCCGCTTTACTGGCGCCTTGCTGACGGTGCATGGGCAAAACGACCAGCTGCGGTTGCTGAAAGCTGATCAGCAACGAGGTGCGCTCGACCGGTTCGCTGGTGAGGCGATCACACCGCTCCTTGATCGTTATCGCAGCGCTCGCGCGGAGTGGAAGAAACTCACAAAGGAACTTCACGAACGTACGACGCGTTCGCGTGAACTCGCGCAAGAGGCAGACCGCCTCCAATTCGGGCTCAACGAAATCGATGCCGTTGACCCCCAGCCAGGAGAAGACGAGTCGATCGCGGCGGAGGTGCGGCGACTCAGCGACCTTGATTCGCTGCGCGGCGCTGCGACTGAGGCCCTCGCCGCAATCGCGGGAGCCAGCGACATCGCCGACACCGCAGAGACGGGCGCCGAGAACGCACTGGAACTTCTGGGCAAAGCACGGCACAGCCTCGAAGGGGCTGATGACCCGTCTCTCGGTGAGCTTGCTCCGAGGTTCCGTGATGCGATAGCGCTGGTCGGTGACCTCGGTGCCGAATTGAGTTCGTACCTGGAAGGACTTCCTTCGGACCCGGGTGCGCTCGATGGGCTGCTCAACCGCCAGTCGGACCTCAAAATGCTGACCCGGAAATATGCTGCGGACGTCGATGGTGTGCTCGAATGGGCGAGCAGCGCACGGGAACGGCTCGCCAGCATTGATGTATCCGCTGAAGCGCTCTCAGAACTTTCCGCCGCCGTAGCTGCTGCGGGACGCGAACTTGCAGGGCACGCGGTTAAGCTCTCGGCTGCGCGGCGGCGGGCTGCCGTGGCCTTGAGCAAGGCGGTGTCGGGCGAGTTGGCGGGCCTCGCGATGGGAAGAGCGAAGCTTGAGGTCTCCGTCGAAACGACCCCCGTCGAAGCGAAAACTGACGGCGCAATTGAAGTTGAAAAGTCGTGGTATGTCCCAGGTCCCTACGGCATCGATGAGGTCGAATTCAGACTGGCCGCGCATCCAGGTGCCGAGCCGATGCCGTTGGCGAAGAGTGCGTCGGGTGGTGAGCTGTCCCGCGTAATGCTCGCGCTTGAAGTCGTGCTCGCGGGTGGAGACAGTGCGGCGTCGATGGTGTTCGACGAGGTTGATGCCGGCGTGGGTGGCCGGGCGGCGATCGAGATCGGGCGGCGGCTCGCGCGGCTTGCGCGCACCCACCAGGTCATAGTCGTAACGCACCTGCCGCAGGTCGCGGCCTTCGCGGATACGCACCTCGTTGTCGACAAGACGGATCAGCCCGGCGGGACGATTGTCAGCGGTGTCCGGAACCTCGGGCCCGAGGATCGCGTGGCCGAACTTGCCCGGATGCTGGCTGGGATGGGTGATTCGGACACGGGCCGGGCTCACGCGGAAGAACTTCTCGCGGTCGCTGAGCAAGAACGTCAGGCACTGGCCGCTTAGGCGCGCAAGACTTCTCAGCGACGTCTCGAAGTTGCGTAACTATTTGGTATCGGCGCGCCTCCCGCGCTCTCGGCGACATTGGGTCCATCATCGGGACATGAAGATGCCGTCCCTGCTGTCGCGCAATAGCACGTCGCTTCCAGGTATCAGTGGCACCGCACGGATCGATCGGGATACCGCGAAGGTTCTCCGCCGCGCCGGACGGGGCGATGTGGTCATCCTCGATGAGATCGATCTAGACCGCAAGACCGCTGATGCGTTGATCCGGGCGCAGGTACTCGCCGTCGTGAATGCCTCGCCGTCGATTTCTGGCCGTTATCCGAATCTTGGTCCGCAGCAACTCGTCGACGCGGGCATCATCCTCGTCGATGATGTCGGTTCTGAGATCTTCCGTGAAGTCAAGGACGGCGCGAAGGTCCGCTTGTACGAGGGTGAGGTTTTCCTCGGCGAGAAACCGGTCGCGCTCGGTGTCCAGCTGTTCGAGGAAGAGATCAAAGACCTCCTCACTGCGGCGAAGCAGTCACTCGCCGACCATCTTGAAGCATTCTCCGGGAACACCGTCGAGTTCATTCGTACCGAGAGCCCGCTGCTTATCGATGGGATCGGTATCCCAGATATCGATGTTGAGCTTGCCGACCGCCAGGTACTCGTCGTCGATGCGGGACCTGACTACAAAGACGCACTGAAGCAAGTCAAGCCGTTCATCAAGGAATACCAGCCGATCCTCATCGGTGTGAACGGCGGTGCCGACGCCTTGTTCAAGGCTGGGTTCAAGCCTGACTTGATCGTCGGTGATCCCGAGTCGATGAGTTCAGAAACGCTCCGCTGCGGCGCCCAGGTTGTCCTGCCCGCAGACCCAGACGGGCACGCGAAGGGTCTTGAACGGATTCAGGACCTCGGTGTGGGGGCGATGACGTTCCCTGCTGCGGGGACTCCGGCTGATCTTGCCTTGCTGCTCGCCTACCATCACGGGGCGTCGCTGATCGCGACCGTGGGGGTGAGTGCGTCACTGAGTGAGTTCTTTGACCGGGACAAGTCAGAATCGGCGCCCTCCATGTTCCTCACTCGTCTGCGGGTGGGGGAAAAACTGGTTGATGGGCGCGCGCTGGCCACGCTCTACCGGAGCCGGGTGTCGGTCACAGCGATTGCTTTGTTCGTACTCGCTTTGATGGCAGCTGCACTGGTAGTGCTTCTCATCGTCAATGGCATTGAAGACCCGCTGTCGTGGGCGATCGATACATGGAACAGGTTTGCTCTCTGGGTTCAGGGGCTTATCCGAGACCTCAGGGGCTGATGCGTGATTCCGCTGCGTTATCACGCAGTTTCCCTGGTGGCTGTGTTCCTGGCGCTTGCGCTGGGCCTGGTTCTCGGGTCGACCACACTTGCTGATCGTGTGGTGCAGAATTTGCGCTCGGACCGAAGTGGTCTGACCGAGCAGGCTGAGGCGCTTGAAGCCGAGCGTGACACCGCGCTGAACGAGCTTGACGCGGCATCTGAATTTACCGTCACGTACGCGGACCGCCTTCTCGACGGTGAACTGCGTGATCAGGCAGTTGTGGTGTTCGCGGCGCCGGGCGCAGACCCGGATGACGTCACGGGTGTGCAGGACATGCTGACGCGTGCGGGCGGTTCAATACACGGAACGGTAACCCTCACGGAAGCATTCACCGATGTGGCCGAAGCAGAACGGCTGCGTGGGCTGGTGACGAACTCGCTCCCTGCGGGCGCCCAGCTCGATACGGGAGCGACCGATCAGGGCAGCATGACTGGTGACTTGCTGGGCACAGCATTCTTACACGCGCAGGGTGAGGGGCCGCAGGGAACTGACGAGGAACGTCAAGTGATCCTCGATGTCCTCAGCAGTGGCGGTTTCATCTCCCATGAGGGTGCGGTGACGCCTGCCGCCTCCGCAGTGGTGGTTACCGCGGCGCTGCAGGACAGGGACGGAAATGACGGAGCCTTCGTTGCACGCTTCGCAGCCGGCCTTGCCGGTCACGGTGCGGTTGTTGCGGCAGGGGCTACAGAGTCAGCGAACGGCAACCACGCGCTGGCCGTAATCCGCTCGGAAACGAGCATGGCCTCGGCTGTCAGTACGGTGGACAACGCGGGGACAGCGACAGGACGGGTAACGGTCGCGCTCGCACTCGCAGAGCGGCTGCGCGGCGATTCGGCGCACTACGGGACGGGCCCGCGCGCAGCCGCAGTCACACGGGGCGCTTAGATGACCGTGTTTTTCATTGCAAAGCATGGCGTCGGTGCATCAGAGAACGCGTCGAAGTGTTACCGTGAAGTCCCGTGGGTCAGCAGGCACCACACCCGGTCGTAGTATGTCTGCTCGAGTTGTCACGGGAGTCTCTTTGCCTTTCTCACGTCATCACGCGAAGACCGAGACGAAGCACATCTTCGTCAGCGGCGGCGTCGCCTCATCACTGGGCAAGGGGCTGACAGCCTCGAGCCTCGGGCAGCTTCTCACCGCGCGCGGCCTGCGTGTCACGATGCAGAAGCTCGACCCTTACCTGAATGTTGATCCTGGAACGATGAACCCGTTCCAGCATGGCGAGGTCTTCGTCACCGAGGACGGCGCCGAGACGGATCTCGATATCGGGCATTACGAGCGGTTCCTCGACCGTGACCTGCCAGGTTCAGCGAACGTGACAACCGGTCAGGTCTATTCCTCGGTGATCGCGAAGGAACGCCGTGGGGAGTACCTCGGCGACACTGTGCAGGTCATTCCGCACATCACTGATGAGATCAAGGCCCGCATTCTCGCCATGTCAGGCCCAGATTTACAGGGCCACGTCCCCGACGTAGTGATCACCGAAATCGGCGGTACGGTCGGCGACATCGAGTCGCAGCCATTCCTCGAGGCCGCGCGGCAGGTCCGTCACGATGTAGGCCGTGAAAACGTCTTCTTCCTGCATGTTTCGCTGGTTCCTTACCTTGCCCCGTCAGGAGAGTTGAAGACCAAGCCGACCCAGCACTCGGTTGCGGCGTTGCGCAACATCGGTATTCAGCCGGACGCTCTCATCCTTCGCGCCGACCGGGATGTCCCCGAGGGGCTGAAGAACAAGATTGCCCTTATGTGTGACGTCGAGGTCGAAGGTGTGATCTCGACCGCCGACGCTCCTTCCATCTACGACATTCCGAAGGTGCTCCACCGCGAGGGTCTCGACGCGTACGTCGTGCGCAAACTCGGTCTTCCCTTCCGTGATGTCGACTGGACGGTGTGGGGAGACCTGCTCGAACGTGTCCACAACTCTCGCGAAACCGTGCGAATCGCGCTGGTCGGCAAGTACGTGGACCTCCCAGATGCCTACCTGTCGGTGACCGAGGCGCTTCGGGCCGGAGGCTTCCATCATCGTGTGAAGGTCGAGATCGACTGGGTGCCATCCGACACGTGTGCGACCGATCAGGGCGCGCACGCGGCGCTCGGTGAAGTGGATGCGATCCTGATCCCGGGCGGTTTCGGGATCCGGGGGATCGAGGGCAAACTCGGTGCGATCCGGTATGCGCGCACCAACAAGATCCCGCTACTCGGGCTCTGCCTCGGCTTGCAGTGCGTCGTCATTGAGGCGGCGCGGTCAGTTGGGCTGGAGGGGGCGAACTCGTCAGAATTCGAGGAAGAAACGCCCCACGCCGTGATCTCGACGATGGCCGACCAGCGGGACATCGTGGCAGGCAACGCGGACATGGGCGGCACTATGCGCCTTGGCGCGTACCCCGCGGCACTGACGAAAGGTTCTGTCGTCGCCTCAGCGTACGGCGCCACCTCGGTGTCGGAGCGGCACCGGCACCGCTATGAAGTCAACAACGCATATCGGGACAAGATCGCGAAGAGTGGACTGGTTTTCAGCGGCACCTCTCCTGACGGACGCCTGGTGGAGTTCGTGGAGTACCCGCGCAAGCAGCATCCGTTTTTCGTTGCGACGCAGGCACACCCCGAGCTGAAGAGCCGGCCGACGCGGCCGCACCCGCTCTTCGCCGCGTTCGTAAAGGCAGCGATGCGCTATTCGGCAGAGCAGCGGCTGCCCGTCGATATCGGCGGAAATGACGAGTCACCTGAACTTGTGTCGAGTGAAGCCGAGTCAAAATGACTGAGCCGGGCAGCCACGAATTCAGTACGAGCGCGTCGCGGCTCGCATACGACGGCGCGGTCATTGCGCTGCGCGTTGATGACGTGGTGATGCCCGGCGGCCGCTCTGCGGTGCGCGAGGTCATCGAGCATTACGGGGCTGTCGCCATAGTCGCGATCGATGATGAGGACAGGGTCGCGTTTGTCGAGCAGTACCGGCACCCCGTCGGCGCTCGTCTGCTCGAATTACCGGCGGGGTTGCTTGATGAGCCGGGTGAGTCCCCGCGCAGGGCTGCGGAGCGTGAACTCGCGGAGGAGGCGGGCCTCGCGGCGGACAACTGGAAGCTGCTCGTCGACGTAGCAGTGTCGCCCGGAATGACGGACGAGGTCGTCAGGGTTTTCCTCGCGCAGGGCTTGCGGGAAACCGAGAGGCCGGAAGCAGAGCACGAAGAAGCTGACATGCGGATCCTGCGGGTTCCTCTCTCCGGCGCGGTCGAGATGGCGTTGCGCGGTGAGATCAGCAACGCCACGAGTGTCGCAGGGATCCTTGCATTGCATGCCGCGCGCGCTGCTGGCACAGACCTTCGCGAGCCGGACGCAGCGTGGCCTCTGCGGCCATCCGCACTGGCGCGCCGCCGTCACGGCGATGGCGAGTGACGTGAACCCGCCCGCGTTGCTGAGCGGGCAAGTGACGGCCTACCTCGATCATCTTGCGGTGGAACGCGGATCGTCACGGAACACCTTGACGTCGTACCAGCGTGATTTGCGGCGGTACGTCGCACATCTCGCTGGCCGGCAGATCCGCGATCTGGCTGACGTCACCGAACGTGACGTGGAAGACTTCGTTCTCGCCCTGCGCAAAGGCGATCCGGCGAACAATGTTCAGAGTTTGTCGGCGAGTTCGGTCGCCCGCGCGTTGATCGCAGCGCGGGGTCTGCACCGGTTCGCGCATGCCGAAGGCATGGTGCCAGCGGATGTCGCGCGTAGCGTGAAGCCGCCAAGTCCAGGTAAGAGGTTGCCGAAAGCTTTGCCTCTGGACGATGTTCTCGCAATTCTCGAGGCAGTGGGCATGGAGTCCGAAGGGCCGCGTGGCCTCCGTGATCGTGCGCTGCTTGAACTCCTTTATTCGAGCGGCGCCCGGATCACGGAAGCGATCAGCCTCGACCTTGACGATCTCGACCTGGAGTCCCGTGCGGTGCTGCTTCGGGGTAAGGGCGGCAAACAGCGCATCGTTCCCCTTGGCCGCCCGGCCATCGCAGCGCTCGATGCGTATGTGGTGCGGGGGAGGCCCGCTTTGGTGCGGAGGTTCGACCCCGCGGTGTTTCTCAACAATCGCGGTGGCCGACTCTCCCGGCAAAGCGCGTGGCAGGTCCTGCAGGACGCTGCGAAGCGGGCCGGGGTGACATCCGCCGTGTCACCGCACACGCTACGGCACTCGTTCGCGACCCACCTGCTTGAAGGTGGAGCGGATGTGCGTGTGCTGCAAGAACTTCTAGGCCACGCTTCGGTGACCACAACGCAGGTGTATACGGCTGTCACTGTGACGGCACTGCGCGAAGTGTGGGCGGAGGCGCATCCACGCGCGCGGTAAAAGCGCGTGTGCCTCGTGTCGAATGGCGCGTATAACAGCAGCAAACGGTAGCGTTAGTACCGTCACAGCCAGGACTGTGGGCGGTAACACCCAGAGAAGGAGTGCCAGAAACCGTGAAGACACCGCAGCAATTCGCAGCGGAGTCCGAGCGAGCAGCCGCGGGGAGCGGTGTCGCTGGTGGGGACGACGCGGCAGGTGCTCTCGGGAATGAACCCGGCGAGCCACTCGGTCCCACGGGCCGGCCGTTGCCGGTTATACCGGAGCCGACAGCGCTCAACAGCCACGGGCCCGCTCGGGTTTTGTCGATGTGCAACCAGAAAGGCGGGGTCGGTAAAACGACCTCGACCATCAACCTGGGTGCCGCGCTGACCGAGTATGGACGGCGGGTACTTCTCGTCGACCTTGACCCCCAGGGTGCGTTGTCCGCAGGTCTCGGTGTTGCGCATCATGAGCTTGATCAGACCGTATACAACCTGCTCGTCGAGCCGCGAGTGTCGATTGAGCAGGTGCTAATGCGCACCCGCGTCGACGGGATGGATCTGTTGCCGAGCAACATCGACCTGTCCGCCGCCGAGATTCAGCTTGTCAACGAGGTGGGGCGCGAGCAGACGCTGCACCGGGCGCTGCATCCCGTGCTCGACCGATATGACTATGTTCTGATTGACTGTCAGCCCTCGCTCGGCTTGCTGACCGTGAACGCTCTCGCCTGCTCCGACGGGGTGATGATCCCGATGGAATGTGAGTACTTCAGTTTGCGCGGGCTAGCTCTGCTGAATGACACGGTGGGGAAGGTTCGGGACAGACTCAATCCGCGTCTCTCTCTTGCGGGAATTCTCGTGACGATGTTCGATGCCCGGACTTTGCATGCGCGGGACGTGATGACCCGCGTCGTCGAAGTGTTCGGTGACCTCGTCTACCACACGACGATCAACCGCACCGTCAGGTTCCCTGAGACGAGCGTTGCTGGCGAGCCGATTACGAGTTGGGCGCCGAAATCCGCGGGAGCGGACGCCTACCGGCAACTTGCACGTGAAGTGATCGCGGGCTTTGGCCGGGGCCGGTGACAGTACCCCTTCCTGATGATGCGCAGCCGGATGATCCCGGGGAAATATTCCGGGTCACTCTGCGTAACTTCGAAGGGCCGTTTGACCTTCTGCTCAGTCTGATCAGTCAGCAGCGCCTTGATGTGACTGAAGTGGCGTTGCACAAGGTGACTGACGATTTCATTGCGTACACCAGGCGGCTCGGTAGCCAGCTCGGGCTCGACCAGACGACCGAGTTCCTTGTTGTGGCGGCGACGCTGCTGGACCTGAAGGCCGCCCGTCTTCTTCCTTCCGCTGAGGTAGAAGATAACGAAGATCTGGCATTGCTCGACGCACGCGATCTGCTCTTCGCGCGTCTGCTCCAGTACCGGGCATTCATGCAGTTAGCGCAGGTCTTCTCGGAGATGGAAGAACGCGCGCTGCGCCGCTATCCGCGTTCGGTGTCACTTGAGGACCGCTTTACGAGCCTGCTTCCCGACGTGGTGCTCGGTGTGACGCCGGAGCGGTTCGCGGAAATCGCTGCCGCCGCCTTCCGCCCGCGCCCAGTCCCGGAAGTCAACGTGACGCACATGCATGCGGAATACATATCCGTGCCCGCGGAATCGAGAATTCTGTTGCGTCGCCTCCGTGAACGCGGTGCGGGTGAGTGGGTCGCATTTCCCGCGCTTGTCGCGGATTGTGATTCGGTGATGCGGATCGTTGCCCGCTTCCTCAGCATGTTGGAGCTCTACCGGGAGAAGGCGCTCGATATCGCTCAGCCCGAACCGCTCGGGGCGCTTCAGGTCAGCTGGACTGGTGTGGAACCGCAATTGGCCGGAGCAGGAGAAGATTATGCAGGATGACCATCCCGACGATGACGCGGAACAGTGGACCGAGCAGCGCCTTGAGGCTGCGCTCGAGGCGCTGCTGCTCGTTGTAGACACGCCCGCCAGCGCGGAGTCCCTCGCTGACGCCCTCGATGTGCCTGAGGACCGCGTCCGCCGCGCCCTGGTACGGATGGGAGCGAGTTATGAGTCACGGCGAAGCGGCATTGACCTGCGGTTCGCGGGAGACGGTTGGCGTATGTACACACGGAGCGAATACTCTGTGTACGTCGAACGTCTCATCCGGGACGGTGCGCGATCGAAACTGACTCGTGCAGCGCTGGAGACACTGGCGGTGATCGCGTATCGCCAGCCGGTGACGCGAGCACGTGTGAGCGCGGTGCGCGGTGTGAATGTGGACGGTGTTGTGAGGACTCTCCTCGCGCGCGGTCTGATCGCCGAGACTGAGCCTGACCCGGAATCGGCAGCGACGCGGTATGTGACGACGGAGCTGTTCCTGGAGCGGCTCGGTATCGCCGCGGTCGCTGAACTGCCGCCGCTCGCACCGCTGCTTCCGGACGTGGACGTTATCGATGAACTGGGCATCGAGATCGAAAGTGATCTTGATGCTCGCATGGCGAAAAGCCACGCTCGTTCGTCTCGTGCAGGGGAGCGAGCAACATCTGAACAGGAATGAGAAATGAAAAGACCCGCTCGCCGAGATGGCACACCGGACCGAAACAAAAAGCCCTCCACGGGGGCGCGCCGCGGCCAGGAGTCGCGTTCGCAGCACTCCCGAACCGATAGCCCGGGAGGCAAGAAGCCTTCCTTCCCCAAGTCGTCGAGTCAGACGCCGGGTACACGCAAGCCCTCGGCTCGTAAGACCCATTCGAAACCGCAGCCGAAAAATCCATCGGCCGGGCTGCCGCGTATCAGTAACGCGCGCCCAGCACCCGAAGGTGCCCCTTTGCGAGGGGCCGCGCTCCCTGATACCGCTGCATACGGTGAGGAAGGCGTGCGGCTGCAAAAGGTGCTGGCTCAGGCTGGCGTCGCCTCCCGCCGTGTATGCGAGCAGATGATCGACAAGCGTCGCGTCGAAGTGAACGGGAAAATCGTCACCACCCAGGGCATGCGGATCGACCCTTCCACCGCTGTGGTCAAGGTCGACGGCATGCGAGTGATGATCACTGAAGAACTGGTCCACCTCGCGCTCAACAAGCCACGCGGATGGCAGTCGACGATGCTGGACGAACTCGGGCGTCCCTGTGTCGGCGACCTCGTCGCCGAACGGATCGCTTCCGGGCAGCGGCTCTTCCACGTCGGACGCCTCGACGCCGAAACTGAAGGTCTGCTGCTGCTCACCAATGACGGTGAACTAGCTCATCGACTCATGCATCCGTCCTACAAAGTGCAGAAAACCTACCTCGCCGACGTCGAAGGGGTCGTGCGCAGAAGCGTCGACCGTGCCCTGGCGGCCGGTGTGACACTGGACGACGGCCCAGTACGAGTCGATGCTTTCTCCGTGGTCGACGCGTTCGACAAGAGCACCCTTGTGAAGATTGTTCTGCACGAAGGCCGCAAGCACATTGTCCGGCGACTACTCGAACACGTCGGGCACCCCGTGACCCGGCTCGTGCGCACCCAGATCGGATCCGTGCATCTCGGTGATCAGCGGCCTGGAACAATCAGGGCTCTGAACCGCCAAGAGGTCGGGGCACTGTACAAGGAGGTCGGGTTGTGAGCAACGTTGTGATCGCGATCGACGGGCCGGCCGGGACAGGCAAGTCGAGCGTCTCTCGCCGTGTTGCTGAGCGGCTGCGAGCCCGCTACCTCGATACCGGTGCGATGTACCGGATCGCGACGCTGCATGCGCTGCGTTCCGGTGCGGACATCGACGACCCGGTTGCGCTCGCCGCGGTGACCGCGAACCTTCCGTTCTCGATCGGTTCGGACCCGCAAAGCGAACAAGTGATGCTTGACGGCGACGATGTCGCCACTGAAATCCGCGGTGCAGCTGTGACGGCTGCAGTCTCCGCTGTCGCCGCGGTTCCGGCTGTTCGCGAGCAACTCGTTGAACTGCAGCGGCGGCTTTCCGTCGCAGCTGACAGCATTGTGATCGAAGGCCGTGACATCGGGACCGTCGTTCTCCCGGACGCGTCCGTGAAGATCTTCCTCACCGCGTCCCCCGAGGCGCGCGCTAAGCGCCGCAACGACCAGAACATCGCCGAAGGCCGTGGCGACAACTACGACGAAGTGCTGGCAGACGTCATCAGACGGGACGAGTTCGACTCGAATCGAGCCGTGTCACCACTCCGGCCAGCAGAGGACGCGCTGATCGTCGACACCAGCGACCTCACGCTGGATGGTGTCGTCGACCACCTTCTCACGCTCATCGAAGAGCGGATAGGAGCGTACAAGTGACCGACAATGATCTCGCCGGAGGATGGTCCGCCGACGGAACCTGGAGCGACGAGACTGAGTGGGAACTCGGCGACCTAGAAGGCGCAGCTGAAGGCGAATTCGTCCCGGTCCCGGTGCTCGCTGTAGTCGGGCGGCCGAACGTCGGCAAATCGACGCTCGTCAACCGCATCATCGGCCGCCGCGAAGCCGTCGTCGAAGACGTTCCAGGCGTCACCCGCGACCGCGTCTCCTACGACGCCGAATGGGCAGGGAAGCGCTTCACGATCCAGGACACTGGGGGCTGGGAGCCGTCAGCGAAAGGCCTGCAACAGTCCGTTGCCCGGCAAGCCGAACTGGCGATGAACACCGCCGACGCGATCGTCGTGGTTGTCGACGCGACAGTCGGTGCCACCGCCACAGACGAAGCGGTCGCTCGCGTGCTGCGTCGGTCCAAAACACCGGTCATTCTGGTGGCTAACAAGGTGGACGACCAGAAACTCGAAGCGGAAGCCGCGGCGCTGTGGTCTCTGGGGCTAGGAGAACCATTCTCCGTAAGTGCTACGCATGGCCGGGGAACAGGTGATCTTCTCGACAAGATCCTCGAAGTGCTGCCCGAGACGCCGCGTGAAATCATCGGCGCTACTGGCGGACCGCGGCGTGTCGCGCTCGTCGGTAAGCCGAACGTGGGCAAGTCGAGTCTGCTGAACAAACTGTCCGGCGATGAACGCTCCGTCGTGCACGACGTCGCAGGCACCACCGTCGACCCCGTCGACTCCCTCGTCGAACTCGGTGGAAAAGTCTGGCGATTCGTCGACACTGCCGGCCTGCGTAAACGCGTCATCCACGCGAGCGGCGCCGAATATTACGCGTCGCTACGGACCCGGTCCGCGATCGAAGCCGCTGAGGTGGCGGTTGTGCTCATCGATGCGTCCCAGCCGATCAGTGAACAAGACCAGCGCGTCATCACCATGGTTGAGGAGACCGGCCGGGCACTCGTCCTCGCCTTCAACAAATGGGACCTGGTGGACGATGAGCGGCGTTTGCAGCTCGAGAAGGAAATCGATCGCGACCTGCAGCGTGTGCGATGGGCACTGCGCGTCAACGTGTCCGCCCAAACGGGCCGCGCCGTGCAGAAACTCGTTCCGGCGATGGAAACCTCGCTCGAATCGTGGGACACCCGCGTCCCCACCGGACGGCTGAACACCTGGCTGCGTGAAACAGTAGCCGCGACACCACCGCCGATGCGTGGCGGACGGCTCCCGCGGATCCTCTTCGCCACCCAGGCGACCACACGGCCACCCACTTTCGTGCTCTTCACGACCGGCTTCCTCGAGGCAAACTACCGGCGGTTCCTCGAACGTCGGCTACGCGAATCATTCGGGTTCGAAGGCAGCCCAATCAGGATCGGCGTGCGAGTGCGCGAGAAGCGCGGCAAACCGCGGCGCTGACCGCGAGGCGATTGGCAACCAGCACGCGGGCTGTTGTAATCTAGCTGAGCTAACAACGGCGCCTCGGCGTCTTAGTTCAGCGGCGGGCTGTGGCGCAGCTTGGTAGCGCACTTGACTGGGGGTCAAGTGGTCGCAGGTTCAAATCCTGTCAGCCCGACATAGGAAGCCCAGGTGAGACACTGTTTCACCTGGGCTTTTGTGCTTCCTTCGAGTGGTGCCGCCTAGCTTGCAAGCCAGGAATTGCTGTGTCCGGCCGGTTCCTTGACTGACCTAGAAGAGGAAGCAGCCCGCGCTCAAAGCGGCATCCTCGAGGGCTGCCACATTGTTGTTGGCCGTTTCCGCTGCTGCGGCGTTGCCTGCGATGGTCTGCGTGTACAGCTCGTCGTACCAGGAGTTGATCGCCGCGGCGCGCCGGTCGCACTGAGCCTGTGTCTCACCCTGCCCTGTCGCTCCCGCCTGCAGACCCACCGTGGTAGTGGTGGTGAGCGGTGTGCTCGCGCCAACTGGCTGCGGAGCGGGCTTCGCGCCAGCGATGGCAGTGCCGGGTAGGACAATGGCCGTGGCGACAGTTGTAGAGGCGAGGATCTTTGCGGCAGTGCGGAACAATGTAACCTCCGGGTTGCTAGGGGGTGCGTGGAGCTAATACTCCGCTGGATGCCTGCGCTGCGGGAGGCCCCTTAGGGTGCTGTCGCACCACCTGCTTACACGCGGCTGAGGCGGTGCTGGTAGCTACCACCTGGGAGAGACAGAGAACGACCATCCGTTGTTACGGGTACCATTACCGTCGTGCTCCCAGGCCTTTCTGGATGCGTTGTTCGCAGCTGTTTCCGGCTGGGCGATGCTGTAACGGCGACGAGTCGGCACGAAACTATCCCATCTCCGCGTAAGTGGGTGAACCAGTGAGCGAGCTTCCCGCACCTATCCAGGCGCTTGTCGACGCAATCAACAACGGTGACAGAGAGGCATTTGTCGCAGCATTCACGGCTGATGGTGTCGTCAACGACTGGGGCCGTGTTCTAAATGGCGCCGACGGAATCGCTAGTTGGGCGGACACGGATGCCATTGGGCAGAACGCCACAATCGCGGTCACGGCCGCCAGCTCAGAAGACAACGTCACCGAGATCCAGTTCGACTGGCGCAGCAACCGATTCAATGGGTCGAGCCGCGCGTTCGTTACTGTCGTCGGCGGCAAGGTCAGCGAGTTCCGCATCCCAAGCCATTGACCATGCAACTCAGCGTGTCCGGGCTCGCTCCTCGACTGGTGACCTGCGACTGCCCTCGCCATGTGTAGAACGTAACCTTTCGGGTAATTCCCCTGTTGATTACATGCTGTTCTTAAGTGGTCAGCCGTGTGCGTCCAGAAGCGCGGTGCGGGAGGGGAGAGGTGCCGAAGCAGAGGAAAATCGTTGTGAGATGGGAGCAGCGCACTACTGAGGCCGGTGAAGGGCATAGGACACTGCGGGAGCTGCGTGGCGTCGGCGGCGTGCAGTCACTAAAAGCCGGGCTGGCGGTCGTGTCTTCTTGGGCCGCGATGGCGACGTCGTTTGCCCGCAAACGGTGACCGGTCGCGCTTCAGCGCAAGGATGCTCTGGCGACGGGTTGCCCGAGAATCGTGCGTTGTCACTCGGGGGCAACATTCCGGAAGTCACTGAGATAGATTTCTCATCGTCGAACGAGCCAACATGAAGCGTCTGCTCTCACGTCCTGTGTGTGCCCGTCCTCCAAGATCTTTTCGTACGATGAAGGTATGACCCAACCGGATCGGCGAAACCTGCGGGCGTCGGACAAAGACCGCGAAGTCGCGGTGAAGATCGTCAATCAGGCACACTCAGAGGGCCGCATTACTCTCAGCGAACTCGATGAGCGCCTGGTGGCCGTGTACTCCGCGGTGACTTACACTGATCTGGATGCTGTCGTCGCCGACCTGCCAGTTCCAGCACTGCCTGGAGTTTCTCCAGCTCAGTCCTCCGCGCAGCCACTGCGACTAAACGCGGGGTTTTCCGACCTGAAACGTGACGGGTACTGGAAAGTACCCAACCATATCGTCGCGAGTACCGCGATGGGCTCCCTCAAGCTCGATTTCACTCAAGCAGAGTTCCCTTACGGCCAGGTGCTGATCGAAGCGTCAGCGAACATGGGCAATATCGTGCTGATCGTTCCCCCAGGAGTGACGGTCAGCACCGATGAAGTGAAGACCACGATGGGCTCCGTCAAAAACAAACTTGGTTACGCTGCGTCTCCAGCGGACGCGACGATCCGGGTGACGGGATCAGCAGGGATGGGAAACGTCGTTGCGCGGCCTCCTCGGAAATGGCGCTTCATGCGCTGACGCTGTACCCGCGTCCCGCATGCTCCTAGAGCGCCGAATTGCGTGAGAACAGGAGCAAAAATCTTCTGTTCTGAAGGACTTTGGTCATCCGAAAAAGTCTTTGGTCACTAGTTGTCGTGAGCCAGCACACATAACCCGAATCTGAGATGCGCGGTGAAATACGCTCGCCGCGTACAGGTCAGGCTGCCTACTGGCCTGCGGCTACGCGCTGTCATGCGGCTCGCTGTCGCGCGTGAAACCGAAACGATTACAGCTGCACCAAACTGGAGGAACCGTGCTGTCACACAAAGCGACAGAAGTAGTGCGTGCGACGCTACCGGCCGTCGGCGCCGCGATTGGAGACATCACCCCGCTTTTCTACAAGAAGATGTTCGCAGCACATCCGGAGCTCGAGCGCGACTTGTTCAATCGCGGCAATCAGGCCAGCGGCGAGCAGCAGAAGGCACTCGCGGGTTCAATCGCCACGTACGCGACGCTGTTAATTACCCCTGGCGCACCCCCGCCGCGCGAACTGATCAGCCGGATCGCGCACAAGCATGCTTCCCTCGGCGTGACAGCAGAACAGTATCTGATCGTCTATGAGCACCTGTTCGCCGCGATCGCTGAGGTTCTCGGTAGTGCAGTGACCAGTGAAGTCGCGGAGGCCTGGACCGAGGTCTACTGGGACATGGCGAACACACTTATCGAGGCGGAGCGCGGGCTCTATCGTGCTGCCAGTGTCGAGGATGGTGACGTCTGGCGCACCGTCGATGTGGTGGCCCGCCGTTACGAATCAGCGGACGCGGTGTCCTTCGTACTGGCCGGTGCTGACGAAGCGGCGCTCCCTCCTTTTCTTCCGGGGCAGTACATCTCGGTTGGCGTGACTCTTCCTGATGGTGGTCGCCAGATCCGCCAATACAGCCTTTCCGCCGCGCCCCGCACGGATCGCTGGCGCATCACGGTGAAGCGGATCGCGCAACTCGAGGGTGATGGTGGTGTAAATCAGCCAGCGGGCGAGGTTTCGAACTACCTGTACAACAACGTCTTCGAAGGCGACCAGCTGCAAGTCTCGTTGCCATTCGGGGACGTCACGCTGCACGGTATGGGAACGGAACCGCTGGTTTTCATCACTGCGGGGATCGGCTGCACCCCTGTGATGAGCATGCTGGGACATCTCGCGGAATCTGGCTCAGAACGCCGTGTCACGGTGGTACACGCCGACCGGAACAAAGCTGCGCACGCATTTCGTGACGAACTCAAAACCGCGGTAGACCAATTACCTACAGCAGTGCTTTATCGGTGGTACGAAGATCTCGGAAACCGAGCGGAAACCGACTCGGTCCGCAGCGGATTCGTCGATCTAAGCGGTGTGGATATCCCAGCTGATGCGCACGTCTATTTGTGCGGCCCGCTGCCATTCATGCAAGCAGTCCGTGCTGGACTGCGCGATCTCGACGTTGCCGCTGACCGGGTGCACTACGAAGTTTTCGGGCCGGACGCGTGGCTCGCGTCATAGGTCACCGAGCCGCGAGCTGACAGGCCCGTCAGCTCACGGCTTTCTTGACGAGCACGGCGATCGCCTCCGCCTCCTCGTCGCTTAAGTCGGTCACAGCGTACGAGGTCGGCCACAGACCGCGCTCGTCGAGGTTAGCTTCGGGGGTGAACCCGAATGTCGAATAGCGTTCCTTGTCATCGTTGCCGCTGCGGAAGAAGCACACAACTTTTCCTTTCCTTGCGTAGGCGGGCTGCCCGTACCACAGCTTCGGTGCGAGGTTCGGGGCGTTGCTGGTGACGATGTTGTGAATGCGTTCGGCTAGAGATCGGTCAGGCTCGGCCATCTGCGCGATCTTTGTCAGCATGTCGGCTTCCTCGGCAGCAGCCTTTTTCCCGCGACCGCGGCTTGCCTCCTTCTTTAATTCAGTGGCGCGTTCCTTCATCGCTGCGCGTTCTTGCTCGGAGAAGCCTTCGGTGGTCATCGCTATTCTCTCCTGCCGTTGATCGATCCTTTAGAGGTGACCGTAGTCCGGCCATCGCTCCCAAGCTTCTTGATTCCTGATTGAACCGGGGCAGACGAAACGAATTACTTGAACGATCGTTCTACTTGAACTATCGTTCAAGTAAGTCGATCGTTAAGGGGATTCCATGCTCGACGTAGGAGTAAGGCGTGCGGGAACGCGCGAATGGGCAGGCTTGGGGCTACTCGGGCTGCCGACAGTGCTGCTTGGCCTCGACGTGACGGTGCTCTACCTGGTGCTGCCGAGTCTGTCCGCCGCCCTGGATCCGTCGGCGACGCAGACGTTGTGGATTATGGATGTCTACGGGTTCTTCATCGCTGGGTTCCTCATCACAATGGGGACCCTCGGTGACCGAATAGGAAGGCGCCGTCTGCTGTTAGTCGGCATGGCGGCATTCGCAGCGGTGTCAGTCTTCGCAGCCTTCGCTCCGAGCGCCGAATTGCTGATAGTTGCCCGCGCGCTGCTGGGGATCGCGGGCGCTACGCTGATGCCCTCAACATTGTCGTTGATTTCGCACATGTTCGCTGATGTGCGTCAGCGTGCCGTGGCGATAGGAGTGTGGGCGACTATGTTCGCACTCGGAATGGCCGCTGGCCCGGTCGTTGGCGGCGCACTGGTCGAGGTCTTGTGGTGGGGTGCAGCGTTTTTGCTCGCCGTGCCGATCGCGGTGATTGTGCTCGCGTGTGCACGGTGGCTGCTGCCCGAGTACAGCGATCCGCAAGCGGGACGACTTGACCTGGTCAGCGTCGCACTCTCGCTGACGACCATTCTGCCGGTCATATACGTGATCAAGCATACGGCCGTCTACGGGTTCGGTGTGTTAGGACTGCTCTGCGTTCTGGTTGGCGGGGCCGCGGGTGTGTTGTTCGTGAAAAGGCAACGCCGCCTTGCCTCCCCACTGCTGGACGTTGCCTTGTTCGCTAACCGCGCATTCTCGGCGGCGCTTACAGTGCTGCTGATCGGACTGGTCGGAGTGGGCGGGACAATGTACTTGGTCACCCAGTACCTGCAGCTCGTCGAGGGGCTTACGCCGTTCGCGGCGGGTCTTTGGATGGGCCCGCCAGCGCTGGCGATGTTCGCCGCCGCCATCGGTGCGCCTTTGATCGCCAGGCGGGCTCGCCCAGGCATTGTCATGGGCCTTATGCTCGGATTGTCGGTGGTCGGGTATGCGTTGCTGGCCGTAATCGGCCCTGGGGATTCGATTCGCGTGGTAGTCGGCTTCACCTTCATCTATCTCGGTCTGGGCGCGATCGCTGCGCTCGGCACAGACACCGTCGTCGGCGCAGCGCCTGCCTCCAAGTCCGGGTCGGCCGCTGCGATGTCCGAAACGGTCCAGGAGCTCGGCATCGGGGTCGGGGTTGCATTGCTCGGCAGCCTCACCGCCGCCCTCTACTCCCACAGGATGGCCGAAATCGCACAAGCCTCAACTGAAGTCGCCGAACGCGTTACGGGAAGCCTCTCCGGTGCGCTATCGGTGGGTGAACGGGTTTCCCCTAGAGTTGTGCAGGCTGCGCAGGAGGCCTTCACGACGGGCGTGAACATTGCATCCCTCGCCGCCGGTGCGGTCACCCTCGTCGCGGTACTGCTGTGTCTTGTCGCTCTGCGACACCTACGTCCGCTCGGTGAAATTCAGGAACGAGAGACGGACCAGCGGTAACAGGTTCGACTACCCTCGAGCAAAAAGGAGGGACATGCAGGACGACGAGAGCGAACCCATCGATGGGCGCCGGGTTAAGGGCAATAGACGCCGTGCTGAGATCATCGATGCCACTCTCGCCGTCGTTACCCGTGAGGGTGCCGCCGGGGTCACCCACCGAACCGTCGCGAAGCAAGCCGGGATCACCACCAGCCTCAGCATCTATTACTTCGCTACCCTGGATGATTTGCTCGTCGCGGCACTGACGAGCGTCGCTGATACCTATAGCGCGCGCATCCGTCAGATCGTCGATGATCCCGGCGACAAGCTGCGGGGCCTAGCCGAATTGATCGTTGAAACCGCCGGGGCGGGGCGAGAACGAGCGTTGGCCGAACGTGAGTTGTCTACCCTGGCCGCACGCCGCCCAGCGCTGGCGCCGATCGCGCGCCGCTGGCGTGAGGACGTGGCCGCGCTCGCTGCCGCGCTCACTGATAGTCCCGAGGCTGTCGCCGCGCTCGTCGCCGCGTCTGACGGCCTATGCACCGCCATCCTTATCGACAACGCTCCTGCTGAAACCGGCTATGTCCACCGAGTCCTCTGCCAAGCCCTCGGAACCCACCGCAGAGCCGACTCGACTTCCCAGCGCGCGGCCGACGACCTTCCCGACATCCGCGCCCCGAAATGATCTTCCGGAGCAACTATGGCACCCTATGACCCATGCGAGTGCGCGTGCGCGAGAGTGGGAGGGCTGTCGCCCTTTCCATGTCCGGGGTAACCCCGGGCTGCGCGTTGCAAGTTGGGCACATCGTCCGACGCACTTCGGCACGCTCCGCGTGCGCCCGTGCGCCGCTGACGACAGGTTATGGTCGCGCCGCGCCTCGCATACCACAACGGGGCTGAGTGTGAGCATGCCATCGCGTCCTCCCCGCGCCTTCACGCGTCTGGAGGCTGACCTGCTTGCGGCGGCAGCTGTCGCTGGTCCGTGGACCCGCAGCGGCCTCGAGGAACGCCTCGGTGAGGCGGGCGCCGCAGATCCTGTGCTTCTTGCCCGACGGGTGCTGGATCTGATGCCGGGGGAGCCGATAGAGGGAGAATCAACGGTCCGGAATGTCCTTGCCGAACTCCCTGAACTGCCTGCTAGGCCGGTCGAGGTGACGGTCGAGTCATCACTGTGGAAGTTCGACGTGCCGCGGTGGCAGACACCGCATGCGCTGTGCCAGGCCTTCGATCTCACGATGCCCGAACTCGAGTGGTTCGCCGATGTGCAGGGCAGGCTGCGAGGTAAGCCCGGCCGACTCCATCACTACCGCTATCACAATGGCGCAAGGCTCATCGAGGCGCCGAAGGTGCGGTTGCGGGAAGTGCAGCGGCGCATCTTGAGGAAAGTCCTTGATCGCTTGCCGGTGCATGCGGCGGCGCATGGCTTTCGTCGCGGCCGCAGCGTGCACACATTCGGGAGTGGCCATGCAGGCGCGGACCTCGTTGTGCGGATTGACTTGCGGTGGTTCTTCAGCACAATTACTGCGGCGAGGGTTCGGGCCGTTTTTTTGGCGGTCGGTTATCCACCGTCGGTCGCGTCGCTGCTGGCGGGATTGTGCACTACGGCGACGCCCGTGCCGATATTGCGAGGGATGCCGTTCGAGCAGGCAACGCTGCTGCGCACCAGGCATCTGCCCCAAGGTGCGCCGACGTCGCCTGCCCTCGCGAACATGGTGGCGCGGAACCTGGATCGCCGTCTCGCTGGCTTAGCGCAATCGCAAGGCCTCTACTACACCAGATACGCCGACGATCTGGCTTTCTCCGGTGATGTCGTGAACGTAGAGCAGTTGCTGTGGACAGTGGGCGCGATCGTGCGCGACGAAGGATTCTTCGTGCACCCGTCAAAGACGAAAGTGATGCGCGCTCATCACCGTCAGCGTTTGGCCGGGCTTGTCGTCAACGCGCATCCGCAAGCGAGCCGCGACGACTATGAGGCGTTGAAGGCATTGCTGTACAACTGCGTCCGGTACGGTCCCGCGTCGCAGAACCGGGACGGCCGCACGCATTTCCGGGAGCACGTCAGCGGGCATATCGCTTGGGTAGGGGAATCGAATTCACGTCGGCGTGAGAAATTGCGAAGGCTCGAACAGCGCATCGTCTGGAGCTAGCGACACGGCCGCCGTCAGCCTTCATTGCGACCGAACGCTCGCTTCTTGCTTGCGAGGGAGATGAGTGGTGGCCTCGCCGATATGATTGAGCTTCGCGATTTTGGGCGATTCGGCGATCCGCTCGTGCGCGGTGAGCAGGATACTGTCGAATGCGGCGCGCAGTTCCTCTCCGCCATCAATCTCTGCGACATCCACCAGGATCTGTGACGCGAGGGCGCTGATTTTTCGGTTCGTGGACTGGGAGCGCCACGCCAGAACGTCAAAGGCGCGCTCAGCGGAGATCCCGTATACGACCATCAGCATTCCCTTGACCTGATCGATCAAGGCGCGCGATTTCACGACCTTCCCGACAGCTTCATCGGCGGAGGACTGCATATCGGTTGTCCACGCATCGGTCATGTCGATGTAGAAGCCCTCAGTACCGTCGGGCTCGCCTTGCTCGTCGTACACCGTTCGGCCCGCTACAACGACGTAGCGGGTGCGGCCACCGGTGTCGATAATCCGGTACTTCCCGCTGAACGGCACATTGGCGGTCTTGGTCAAGTCGAGCAAAGCACTGATCTCCGCGACATCGTCGGGGTGCTTGTGCTTCAGGATGAGCTCTGTCGTCGGCTGAACAGTTCCTGGCGCATAGCCGTGAATTGCCGCGACCTCGTCCGACCACTCCCACCGGTCAGATCGAGGCCAATATCGGAAGCTACCGACCGTGTGCTGAGGCGACACCATATTAATGACATTACGCTGCATTTACCGTGTCGCGGAGGGCATTGAATATGATCATTGGTCGGGAGACGGTCCGAACGATTGATGAAACGAAATGTGCTCGTGGCGACGGCTAGGAGGTGAGCCGGGATCGAGAAGGTGCTGTTCGGTGCGGCGATCGTGCTGCTGCTCAATATCGTTGTGGCCTCAGCCCGCATAGGGTTGGGCCCGGATGCCCGAAACCGTCTCACAGGGCTGCTGCTGCTTTCGACAACTGGCACGGCGGTCTTGGTCTTGCTCGCTCAGGCAATGGACGTGCCCGCGCTCCGTGATGCTGCACTCGCTCTGGTTGCGCTCGCCGCACTCATCATCATCGTTCGTATCGTCGGCGAGAAGGCGCGCGCGTGATCGCGGTGATCGCGGATGTGCTGACCACTCTTCTCATCGGGCTCGGCTGCGTGTTCTTCACCGCAGGGACGGTTGGTTTGCTTCGCTTTCCCGACCTTCGCACGCGCATACACGCTTTGACCAAAGCCGACAACCTGGGGCTGGGCTTGATCGTGCTCGGCTTGATCCTGCAAGCGGGCTCAGTTGCGATCGCGCTAAAGCTCGTGCTGATCTGGCTGCTCGCGCTGGTGGCGGCGGCGACAAGCGCGACTTTGCTCGCGCTCGACGGCACTGAGCAGGGGGGGACGCGCAGTTGATCGACGTCTTCGATGTGCTTCTCGGAATCGCTGTCCTGCTCGGTGCGGCGGCGGCGCTGTACGGGTCGCGCCGGATCGTGGGAGTGATGTCCTTTCTCGTCCTTGGCTTGCTGCTCACTGTCCTTTGGGCCCGATTAGGTGCCCCGGACATTGCGATCGCGGAAGCGGCGATCGCTTCGGGCGTCACTGGCGCTTTCCTCCTGGCCGCGGCGACAGGACATCCTGAAACGTCGTACGAAGAAGGCAACGTCGGAAGGCGAACTCTGACGGTGCTGGAGGCTGCTGTTGGTGTGAGCGCTGTCGTACTCGTGGGTGTCGCTGCTGTCTCCGCTGCCCGGATTGCTCCGTCCGACCCGCTTGAGGTGCAAGCCAGTGCTTCGGTAGCCGACGCGGTCGTTGGTCACCCCATCACCGCGGTGCTGCTGGATTTCCGTGCCTATGACACGCTGCTGGAGATCGCCGTCCTGGCTGCGGCCGTGATCGCTGCACTCGCGCTGCTGTGCGATAGCGGTATGAAGCGTGTCGTCTGGGTGACCGAAACCCGCCCTGTCGTGCTTGGTTTTGTAAAGCTCATCGCCCCAGTCGTTGTCATGCTCGCGGGGTGGCTGCTTGTCGCAGGATCCACGCAGCCAGGAGGTGCGTTCCAGGCCGGCGCGATGCTGACCGGCGTACTTTTGCTGCTTTACCTCTCAGGGCGGGCGCGGACCATGGTGACCGGAAAGTGGCTCGTGCCGGGTGCCCTTATCGGTTTGGCGGTTTTCGTGGCCGCAGGTGTGGGCACATTCGCCGCTGGCCGGGCGTGGCTGGATGTGGCAGATGGATGGGGCGGCGTTGTCGTCCTGCTGATCGAAGCGGCCCTGGCGGTGAGCATTGGGGTGGGCCTAGCGGCGCTCTTCATCGCCGGAAATCCGGAGCGCGCGTGAGCCGAGCGGAATTGTTCATCATTGTAGGTGTCGCTCTGTTCGTCTTCGGGGCGGCGCGAATGCTGTTAACCGCAGACCTGATAAGGCGAGTAGTTGCGCTGAACGTCGCAGGGGCCGGGGTGTTTTTGATCCTCATGTCACTTGCGACTGTCCGGGACGCCAGCGAACCTGATCCGGTGCTCCATGCTCTCGTACTCACGGGCATCGTTATCACCGTGAGTATCACGGGCTTTGCCCTTGCACTCATCCGCCGGATTGAACGAACCGAGGCCGTACGAAACAGCCCACGGGAGTCAGATGGCTAATCTGCTGCCCGTACTTGTGCTGCTGCCCCTTGTGGGCGCGATCATTGCTTCACTGACGACCCACTTGGGTGCACGGCGGCTGACGCCGTTGATCAGCACGGTGACAACGGCGTTAGTGCTGGCCGCTGGTGGTGCTGTGGCCTTCCAGGTTGGTTCGGCGGGTCCTCTGATGCTCGTGCTCGGCGGCTGGGAGACACCCGTCGCCATCGCGCTCATGAGTGACGGATTCAGCGCGGCAATGCTTCTGATGACGGCCGGTGTTGGTCTCGTCGTATGCGTATTCGCGTCCACGACGCCGGAAATCACTGGCGGGTACTGGTTCTGGCCGCTGTGGCTGTTCCTGCTGGCGGGACTCAACGCGGTGTACGTATCCGCCGATCTCTTCAACACCTACGTGGCGCTGGAACTTCTCACTGTCGCCGCGGTCGCGCTTGTTGCTCTCGGTGGTCGTGCCGCGCTGCTCCCGGCTCTTCGGTACCTTCTCATTGCGGTTCTTGGCTCCCTTCTCTTCCTGCTCGGTGTCGCACTGGTGTACGCGGAGACGGGGACCTTAGCTACGTTCGGTGCTGCAGAGGAGACAACCGGGGGACTGGTTCTGCTGGTCGCGCTTGGGGTGATGACGCTCGGTCTCGCAATCAAGGTGGCGCTCTTCCCCCTGCATTCCTGGTTACCGCCAGCACACGCGGGGGCTCCGGCAGCGGTGAGTCCGCTGATGTCAGCGCTGGTGATCAAGGCGGCATTCTTTGTGCTGGCACGAATGTGGATCAACCTGTCGCAAGGCTCGGCACCCGCAGAACTTGCCTATGTTCTGGGTGCGGTGGGATCTGTCGCCGCGCTCTGGGGCGCTGCGCTGGCGCTGCGGCAAAGCAAGCTGAAACGTGTGGTCGCGTACTCCACCGTCGCTCAGGTGGGGTACTTCTTCCTGCTGTTTCCGCTCGTCGTAGCTGGTGACGGTGCGGCTGGCGCGCTTGCCTGGGAGGGTGCGCTGGTGTTCCTGTTCGCGCATGGGCTGGCCAAAGCCGCGATGTTCATGGCGGCGGGCAGCTTCGCTCACGCGCACGGAACGGACGAACTCGAGCATCTGCGCGGCGCTGCGGCCCGCATGCCGGTGGCCTCCATGTCGATGGCCATCGCCGGGGTGAGCCTAGCGGGTCTGCCGCCGACTTTGGCCTTCGTAGGTAAATGGCAGCTGCTTCATGCGTCCATAGCGTCCGGGCAGTGGTGGTGGATCCCGGTACTCCTCATCGGCGGGCTTCTCACTTTTGCGTACACGGCACGTGTCCTGCGAATCCTTCTTGACACTGAGGAGGCCGACGATCAGGAAGCGAAGGTAGAGCAGGGAAAGTTCACGCGGGTACGTTCCGACTACCGCCCGATTCCTCAGCGCATGCAGTATCCCGCGCTGCTACTCGCTGTACTCACCCTTGTTTTGGGCCTACGGTCAATTGAACTCACGGAACTCCTGCAGGCAGGCGCCGCAATGGGAGGTTTGTGAGGTGAGCTATCAGTGGATCCCTCTCGTGATTCTGGCACTTTCACTGGTGCCTGCGACCATCATCTTCTTCCTGCGAGACGATCAGCATCGGGTGCGCACCGTCGTCAACATGGCGGGCGCCACTCTGAAGGTGGTCCTCGTATTTGCGCTAATTCCGTTCGCGGTTGCTGGCGAGACGATGGAGTTGCGGGCGCCGTTTGTACCGGGCATCGACTTTCTGTTGCGAATAGATCCGTTTGCCCTTTATTTCCTGACGCTCTCCTCAGTTCTCTGGTTCCTGACCACGATTTACGCCATCGGATACCTGGAAAACTCGCCACACCGCAGCAGGTTCTTTGCGTTCTTCAGCCTCTGCGTCACCGCGACGTCAGGAATTGCACTGTCAGGCAACCTCGTGACGTTCCTCGTCTTCTACGAACTACTCACACTCGCCACCTACCCACTGGTTGCGCACCGGCAGACCCCTGAGGCTCTTGCGGGCGCACGAACCTACCTGCGCTACACGATGGCCGGGGGTGTGGTGCTTCTGCTCGGGGTTGTCTGGCTCACGGCTGTCGCAGGTCCTGTCGACTTCGCCGACCGTGGCAGTCCTCAAGTCGCTGAATTGGCACGTGAACAGCCAGGTACCGCCGCTCTCATCTTCGGTCTCCTCATCGCCGGTCTTGCCGTAAAGGCTGCGTTGGTTCCGCTGCACACGTGGTTGCCCAAAGCGATGGTCGCTCCGACACCGGTCAGTGCGCTTCTGCACGCCGTGGCCGTCGTGAAGGCTGGCGTGTTCGGGATCGCCTTGGTGGTCAACGGTGTTTTCGGTGTCGAAGTAGCTCGCGAACTCGGTGTTCTGGTTCCGCTATCCGCGATCGCGGCAATCACGATTGTTTACGGTTCCATTCAGGCGCTCCGCCAGGACGGAATCAAAGCGCGGCTCGCGTATTCGACAGTTAGCCAGCTTTCGTACATTGCGCTGGGCCTGACGATACCCAGCGTAATTGCGATGACGGGTGCGGTCGCACATATCGTGAACCAGGGGCTGATGAAGATCACTCTGTTTTTCTGTGCAGGGCTTCTCGCAGAAACACTGGGCGTGAAGAAGTTCAGCCAGCTCAGTGGCCTGGGGCACCGAATGCCTTTGACGTGTGCTGCCTTCACTGTCGGTGCTCTCGGGATGATTGGTCTGCCGCCGGTCGCGGGATTCGTGTCGAAATGGTATTTGGGGATGGGGGCACTGGAAGCAGACCAAGCGTGGATTCTCGGCATTCTGTTGTTGAGCAGCATCCTCAACGCCGCATACTTCCTGCCCGCTGTTTACTCGATGTGGTGGGGTGACCCGCAGCCTGACCAAGAATGGAACGGCAGCGTCGCGGTTCAGCGCACCCGTCTTGAGGCGGCGCCCGCGCTGTTGATACCGACGCTGGCAACCGCCGGGCTTGCTGTTGCACTGGGCATTTTCGCTGGGCTTGAAGTGTCTTCAGTGGAACTCGCACGCGTCATCGCGGAGAGGTTCTACGCCTAATGACTGTGCTGTGGGTTTCCGCGATTCTGCTTCCAGTCCTGACTGTCGCTGCGCTTGGACTGGCTGGCCTCGGTGGCGCGCACATGGCAGCGAATGGACGCGAATTCATCGCGAAGTACTCAGCACTCGCTTTGCTGCCGTTCGGAGCGCTTGCCCTCGTGGGCCCGCGTGCGGGCCCAATTGAATTGCCGTGGCTACTTCTCGGTACGCACTTAACGGTCGATGACGTCGGCCGTCCACTCTTGCTGGTGGCTGTGCTGCTGTATGCCGCTGCGCTGATCGCGACATACAGTTCACGTACGGAACGGGCTCCTGTCCTAGCCGGATTCCTCCTGTCCAGTTTCCTGGGCAACGCGCTGGTTTTTGTCGCAGCAGACACCGTGACTTTCTACCTGGGGTTCACGGTGATGAGTCTGTCCGCATATGGGCTAGTGATCCACGAAGGCACGGCGACAGCGGTGCGCGCCGGCCGCATTTATATCGTGCTGACGTTGCTTGGCGAGATGGCGACGCTGGCCGCGCTGATGATGGTGGTCGACGCGGGCGGACTGCTGATCGCCGATGCGCCCTCAGCGGTGGCGCGATCGGGGCGCACTGAGTTGATAGTCCTGTTGCTCCTCGTCGGGTTCGGTGTGAAGGCCGGGACGGTGCCGTTGCATGTGTGGCTGCCGCTCGCACACCCCGCCGCTCCACCCCCCGCGAGCGCCGTGCTCAGCGGAACGATGATCAAAGCTGGTCTGGTGGGCTGGTTGCGTTTCCTCCCACTGGGCGAAGTCGCTATGCCCGGCTGGGGACAGGCCCTCGTTGTGCTCGCCCTGGTCGGTGCGTTCGCCGCGCTAGTACCAGGTCTGTTGCAGAACGATACGAAAGTTGCGCTCGCGTACAGCAGTATCAGTCAGATGGGGTTTCTCGCGGTCCTCGTGGGGGCGGCGCTTGCCGAGCCGGAGATCGCGTCAGCGTGCGTGCTCGCCGCGGTGGTTTATGCGGTGCACCACGGCCTGGCTAAGGGAGGTTTGTTCCTGGGCGTCACCGTGTGGCGGACACACGGTGACGGCTGGGTCCGCTGGTGGGTCATCGGCGGGCTGTGTCTGCTAGCTCTTGCCGTTGCGGGCGCGCCGTTCGGTTCGGGTGCCGTCGCCAAGTACGCGGCCAAAGAGGCGATCGAGCCTGTCGGGCTTCTCGGCGTGGAGCTTGCTGACCTGCTGCCCTTGGTGGCAACTGTGTCCACACTGCTGCTTCTGCGGGCAGGCTGGCTGCTGCTGACGGGCAGCCGAGACCGTGCGTGGGGTGTGGATGGGGCTTTGCTGAGCTGGTCGGTTCTGATTGTCGGAGGAACTGTAATGACGTGGCTGCTTGCCGTGCAGTGGACGCCTCTCATTTCTGTTCCCGGCCGCGAGGGGTCAGCACTCTGGGATGCGACCTGGCCGATCTTGGTGGGGCTCGGGCTAGCAGCATTGGCGTGGTTGCTTACACACTGGGGTCGGACGGCCGCGCTTGCGTCCCTCTTACGGCGCTGGACAATCCCGCCTGGTGACCTCCTGGTGGCAGAAGAACGGCTGGCCCGCGGCATCGTGGGCGTGGTCATCCGTGGTGCGGACTATGTGACGGGGCGAAGTTCGGTGTGGGCCGCTGGGATCGCCGCCACCACACACCGGATACCTCCTCCTATGGCGGCCCTTGAGAACATCGAGCGGCGGCTCGCCAGTTGGGTCGCGTCCGGCGTCGTTGTCCTTCTGCTCGGTGGTGCGATGGTTCTCATGGTGGTGCTGCGATGAATCGTCTGTCCGGCACCGGCATTGTGGCGTTCTGGATCAAGGCACGGGGGGCCGTGCCCCGTATCGCCGTTTTCGCGCTGATGTGGTGGGTGCTGACGGAGGGCGCCGCAGACATGATCCAGTACGGGTTCGTCGTCGTGCCCCTCTCAGCTGGGCTTTCGTTGATTCTGCTTCCCCCGAAAGGGCGGAGTGGTCCGCTGCCGCGCCGACTATTGTCCGGAACAATGCTGCTGTTCTGGTTTCTCTGGCAGTCCTTCCGTGGTGGTGCGGACGTCGCGGTGCGCGCGGTGCGACGGCCCGTCGATCTGGACCCTGGCATGGTGACCCACCACACGACGCTGCCCGACGATATGAGCCGGGTTGCGCTCACCGCTATAACCTCATTGATGCCGGGCACGCTTTCCGTAAACCTAGAAGAGACAGAGCTTCAGGTACATGTACTCGACCGCTCAATGCGGACGGCTGAGCAACTCGCCGAACTCGAACGACGCCTATCGACCCTCGCCGGATGACGCGAACCGCCTGGCTTCACTCGTTCCTGGAAGTGCCGGGGCTCCGGCAACTTTCGCAAAAGGAACATCGCGTAAAAAAAGATGTTGCGGGTCCCTGGATGCGGCCGTCCCGCAGCACCTGTACTCGCATGGCAGTTCACTGCTGGCGACGTTGCAACAGGTAGCAGCGGCGATGGGCACCGCCATCGCCATGACGGTCCTGGCGGTACGTTCGCAAGCGCTCGCCGACGCCGGGGCGAACGACACCGCCGCCCAGGTCGGCGGTATGCAGTGGGCCTTCGGCGTCGGTGCGATCCTCGGGGTCGGGATCGTCGCGGTGTCTGTGCTGATGCCCCATCGTCCCGACGGGTTTGGCGCGGATTCGGTTGATAGCCCCGACACACAGCCTGACGCAGCCCACTGATGTCCCCGCCCCTCAAGGGGGCGGCTCGCATAACCGCTTCGCGCCCGCATAACCTCGGTCGTGATCGAGCGCAGAAAGAGGTGCACCGGGATGGACGTGCGTGAAGCAGTGCTAACTAGACGGTCGACGAGAGCGTTTCTCGATAAGCCGGTGCAACGGGAAGCTCTCGAGCGGGTGCTCGAAACGGCGCTGCGCGCACCGTCTGGCGGCAACCTCCAGCCCTGGCACATTCACGTCCTCACAGGTGAACCACTCGACCGGCTCCGTTCGGTCGTCCTGAATCGGCTGAACGAGGGCGCTGGCGGTGATGCCCCGGACTACGCGGTCTATCCACCGAAACTCAGCGCACCGTACCGGGATCGCCGGTTCCGGCTGGGCGAGCAGTTGTACGGCGCGCTGAACATCCCGCGCGAGAACAAAACAGACCGGCTGCGCTGGTTCGCCCGCAATTACGAATTGTTTGGTGCTCCCGTCGGGCTCTTCTGCTATGTGGACCGTCAGATGGGTGCGGCGCAATGGTCCGATCTCGGAATGTTCCTGCAGACCTTGATGCTCCTGCTCGAAGAGGAAGGCCTAGCGAGTTGCGCGCAAGAGGCATGGTCGATCTACCATCGCTCCGTCGCGGAGGTCATCAAACCGCCGGACGAACACATGTTGTTCTGCGGAATGGCCATCGGGTATGCAGACACAGCAGACCCCGCCAACGCATTCATGGCTGAGCGCGCACCGCTCAGCGAGATCGTTCAGTTCGACGGCTTCACTCCCTGATTGCGGCTTCCCGGTGAACGCATGCGGCACTTCGGCCTGAGGTTTGGAATACTGCCCGGGTGACCACCGAACTCTGGATTGTCGTTGCGGCTATTGCCGCCATCATCCTCGTGGCGCTGGTTGCTGGCGCTGTCCTTTATCGGCGCCGGCAGATCTCGCTCACGAAGCCGCCTGAAGTCGAGAAAGACAAGTCTGGCGGTTACCAGGCGAAAGGAAGCTTCAGTTTCACCACGGGGCCGTCTGGCTCGACCGCACTCAAACCGCCTCCCGGAAAACCATCAGGCCCTGCAGCCCCGCCGGAACCTCCGATCATTGAACGCACTGACACCGAGGGCCAACCACACGTCGGAGACGACGCCGCAATTCCGCGTGACGCACCCAAACGGCTGATCCGCGATGTCGAGATCCCGGAAGCACCTACGCCGCGTCCCGCCACGGAGCCAGCCGAACCCGCTGAGGCTGAGCCTGCGGAAGAGGCTCCCGAAGCAGCCCCTTCTGAACAAGCACCCGTCACCGAAATCGAGGAAATCGAACCCACCGAGGGCCGCCTCGACCGGCTGCGCGGACGGCTGTCACGATCGCAGAACGCTGTCGGAAAGAGCTTGCTAGGCCTGCTCGGCGGCGGCGATCTGGACGAAGACTCGTGGGAAGAGGTCGAGGACACGCTCCTTATTGCGGACCTCGGCTCGGCGACGACCACAAAGATCGTGGACCGACTACGGGAAGAGATGGCATCCCGAACGATCCGGACCGAGGCCGAAGCGCGCGGACTGCTCAAGGAAGTGCTCGTCGACGCGCTTCGTCCTGAGCTGGATCGCTCCATTCGCGTCCTGCCGCATGGTGATCGCCCATCGGTGACACTTGTCGTCGGAGTCAACGGAACAGGAAAGACGACGACCACCGGCAAACTCGCCCGGGTGCTCGTCGCTGATGGCCGCCGCGTCTTGCTTGGCGCGGCCGACACATTCCGCGCCGCTGCGGCAGACCAGTTGCAGACGTGGGCCGAGCGCGTTGGTGCCGAGGTAGTGCGCGGCCGTGAGGGCGCAGACCCGGCATCGGTGGCCTTCGACGCCGTCAGCCGCGGAATCGAGCTTGGTGTTGACTCGGTCCTCATCGACACCGCCGGGCGTCTCCACACGAAGACAGGCTTGATGGACGAACTCGGCAAGGTTAAGCGGGTAGTCGAGAAAAAGGCACCCGTCGATGAGGTGCTGCTTGTGCTCGACGCGACGATCGGACAGAACGGGCTGACCCAGGCGCGCGTATTCGCCGACGTCGTGGACATAACCGGGGTGGTCCTCACCAAACTGGACGGCACCGCAAAGGGTGGGATTGTCTTCCAGGTGCAGCACGAACTCGGTGTGCCAGTGAAGCTCGTCGGTCTCGGTGAGGGCGCGGACCACCTCGCCCCGTTCGAGCCGAACGCGTTCGTGGATGCGCTGCTGTAGGAGAGTCGCCACTGGCCACCGTGCGGCGTTTCCGATAAAGCCCCGGTCACGATCGAACGACAAAGATGGCGCGATGAGTGTCACACGCGCGCGAATATGGACTTCCGGCCGAGATTGGACAGGCAAGAGGAATCTGCCCTCTTAAAGTGCCCAGCGCTGGAGGTTGACCCGTGCGTACTTGGTCCCGTCGCTACCTCACTGTTGCTGCCTGTCTCGCCGTCGCCGCCTGTACCGTGATGGCGGCAGGTCAGGCAGTAGCGCAGGAGCCAGATGCGCGCACACTCGTAGCCGCGGCGATTGATGACGCGGGCGGGCGCGTCGTTGCCTACCAAGCGGGGCCCGATTTCCCCGCTCCGATGCAATCGTCGGACTTGAGTTGGTATTCGACGGCCCACGATGTCCGTATCGTCGTCGTTCCGAACGCGTCGCAGTCGATAACCGGGCGGCTGCTTCTCGACGCGCATGGCGGATCCGCCCGGTGTGCCGGGAACCCCAATGCCCAGACGGCTGACGGCACCGTGCAGCAGTCAGCACTCTTCACGGCGCGGGAGGCGTGGGATGCGCTGGAGCGCCCAGCGATCTTGATCAACACCAACTTCTTCGACGTACGTCCCCAGCTCGGAGGCCAGGGATGGCGCGACACGAATTGCAGCACCCCGTTCGGGGTGTATTACGACAACCACGATGATCCGGGGCGTGAACGTCTTGACGGTGGGATCCGGTCTGACGGCACTGGCCGTTTCTATCGCGGACCGATGGGGCTCACCGGTGAGCTCGAGAATGGGTGGGGCCGGCTCGCTACGTTCCTCATCAGCGGTGATGGCTCTGGCGCGAGCACCATCGAAATGCTGGTGGCGCCCCGTCCTTTCGAGAACCCCGCGGCTGAGCAGCGCCTCGATGAACTTGAGGCGTCGGGGAGGGCATTCGTCGCATTCGCCGGCCTGTCGCTCCTGCATCCCTCCGGGGACGTCGACATGCCGGACGAAGCAAGGACTGGACGCAGCGCGATCGGATATAGCCCCAAGTACGATCGGCTCTTCCTGATTCAGGCGGGATCGAATATGGATCCAGAATCCGGTCTTACCCAGGCGGAGTTGGGCGATTTGCTGCGGGGGCTTGGTGCTGCGATGGGTGTTCAGCTCGACAGTGGAGGATCGTCGGCGCTGCTGGTGCACCGGCACAGTGGAGTGTTCTGGGCGGGACAGGGTGTATATGACGGGGCAGCCCCAGCCGGGGCATGTCCAGAACTCGAAGACGCTGTATGCAGTCCCGGAATTAGTCCAGATGGCGAAAGCCGCCGTGTGCCAGCGTGGCTGGGCATCGGCTCCCCAGCTTTCCCAGGAGAACCGGCGCCGGAATATTACGGCGTCTATGAAGTCGTCGAGGTGCCCGAAGAAGAAGTGGGCCCGGAAATCGAACACGGCCTCGATGATCCCGATCACACGATTCTGAACGGCGACACCTTCGAGGATGACCAGTAATACGGACGAATACCCCCAGGTGCAATGTCGAAGTAACACATTCTGGACGTTCGTTCACGTCATTGAAACACGGGGGCGCCACCGTGGAAACAACGGGTGAGCAGTCTTTCCCCAAGCGGCGTGCTGACGGGCGCGCCGGGAGGAGGAATTAGGTGGAAGAGATCAATTACGGCACCACAGCATGGATGCTGGTGTCCGCATCATTGGTCCTGCTCATGACCCCGGGCCTGGCGTTCTTCTATGGCGGCATGTCCCGGCAGAAGTCAGTGCTGAACATGATGATGATGTCATTCGGAACCTTGGGCGTAGTCAGCGTGATCTACGTGCTCTGGGGCTGGTCTATGTCGTACGCGGAGCAGAGCATCGGCGGGATCTTCGGAAATCCGTTTGAGCAGTTCGGCTTGAACGGGGCAATTTACGATGGCGAGGGAGAGTTCCTCCTCGCCGACGGTCTCCCAGTGATTGTCGATGTGGGCTTCCAGGCGACCTTCGCCATCATCACCGTGGCGCTGATCAGCGGCGCGCTTGCCGAACGCGTGAAGTTCGGCACCTGGCTGGCGTTCGCCGCACTCTGGGTGACGTTCTCGTTCTTCCCACTCGCTCACATGGTCTGGGGTGGCGGGCTGCTCTCAGAAGATGGCCCGTTCGCAGACATGTTCGAGGGCATTGAGCCAATCGACTTCGCGGGTGGCACAGTCGTTCACATCAACGCTGGTGTCGCGGCGCTCGTGCTCGCGCTGATCATCGGTAAGCGTCAGGGCTTCGGTAAGACTGCGTTCCGTCCGCACAACCTCCCGTTTGTCATGCTCGGCGCGGCACTGCTGTGGTTCGGCTGGTTCGGATTCAACGCTGGTTCGGCGTATGAAGCCGACGGTATGGCTGGCCTCGCCTGGGTCAACACCACGACTGCGACTGCAGCGGCAATCCTCGGCTGGCTTGTAGTGGAGCGTATCCGCGATGGCAAGGCCACAAGCCTTGGTGCCGCCTCCGGTATCGTCGCGGGTCTTGTCGCAGTGACTCCTGCAGCAGGTTCGATCAGCCCCGTCGGCGCGATCGCGCTCGGTGTCATCGCTGGCGCGTTGTCCGCACTGGCTGTCGGGCTCAAGTTCAAGTTCGGCTACGACGACTCGCTTGATGTTGTGGGCGTCCACCTCGTCGCCGGTCTGTGGGGCACCGTCGCGATTGGTGCACTCGCTACCGAGACGGGCTTCCTCTACGGCGGTGGAATTGGTCAGCTGGTCGTCCAGACCCTGATCGCGATCGTGGCAGTGGTCTTCGCGGCGGTGGTCACCCTGGTCATCGCGCTCATCCTCAAGCCCTTCGGCTGGCGAGTCACGATCGAGGAAGAGCACAGTGGAATCGATGAGGCTGAACACGCTGAAACGGCATACGACCTCGTCTGATTGACTGTCTGATGGAATCTAGTTACGGCTGACAGGCATCCGCGACATGCATTCGCTGCTAGCGATGCTGGATGCCTGTCGGCCCCTACACCTACTACTCGCCACTCATCGCCCCGGAGGAAAATGAAATGAAGTTGGTTACGGCAATCGTCAAGCCGTTCACTTTGGAGGATGTCAAGTCAGGTCTCGAGCAGGCGGGCGTGCTTGGCATGACTGTCAGCGAGGTCCAGGGCTATGGCCGCCAGAAGGGCCACACCGAGGTTTATCGCGGCGCGGAATACTCGGTGGACTTTGTTCCGAAGGTCAAGGTGGAGGTCGTCGTCGACGAAGCCGCAGTCGACAAGGTTGTCGATGTCATCGTCGAGGCGTCTCGTACCGGCAAGATCGGTGACGGAAAGGTCTGGGTTACCTCTGTCGACTCGGTAATCCGGGTTCGGACAGGAGAACGTGGCACGGATGCGATCTGAGCCCACGAGGCCAAAGGGTGGCCCTGTGCCGGCGGCGTCAGCCGCGGGTGCGGGGCCACGCCCGTCCGCGGTGCCGCACGGTGTATCCACCGGCGCTGCCGACTTGGCGCGGGCAAAACAGCAGCTTCTCTTGGCCGGGACAAAACTCGACTCGCAGGCACTGCGTGACGTCCTCGTCGATCTTTATGAAGTCTGGCTGCACACAAAAGGCGCTGAGCTAGGAATCAAGCCTGACAGCGGATTCGCGGTTGTCGCCGTCGGCGGTCTCGGCCGCCGCGAAATGCTGCCCTTCTCCGACCTCGATCTGATCTTGCTCCATGACGATGCGAATCCACGGATGCTCTCGACAATCGCCGATAGCCTCTGGTATCCACTTTGGGACGCGCACATCAAACTTGATCACAGTGTTCGCACGGTCGTGCAGGCGCTTGACGTCGCCGGAAACGATATGACAGCTGCGCTCGGCATGCTCGAAGCGCGCCACATCGTCGGCGACAGTGAACTTTCCAGCCAGCTGCTCAGCGGTGTGCGGCAGAGTTGGCGTGACAACATCAAAGTGCGATTCGACGAGCTCGTCCGTCAGGCCGAACAGCGCTGGGAACGCAACGGTGAGATTGCGCATCGTTCGGAACCGGATCTCAAGAGCGGCCGCGGCGGACTGCGGGATATTCAGTTGCTCAACGCGCTCGCTGCCGCGCAGCTGACCGACGCTGCCCCGGGCTTCCGTAGCGGCGGGAACGCAGGCCGAGTGCAGGCCGCGCACCGACGTCTGCTCGACATCAGAACTGAGCAGCATCGGGTCGCTGGGCGGGCACGAGATCAGCTCCGAGCGCAGGACGCGGACGAAGTCGCGGCAGCCCTGCATATTGGCGACAGGTTCGACTTGGCGCGCACGTTGAGCGATTGTGCACGCACCATCAGCTTTTCCGTCGAGGTTGGTGTGCGCACAGCACGGAACGCGCTTCCCCGCAGCATTCTTGGGAGCTTTCGCAAGCTGCCGTCCCGGCGGCCCCTCGACGAAGGTGTGGTCGAACAAGCAGGCGAGGTCGTCCTCGCTCGGGACGCGCGTCCGCAACGAGACCCGGCGCTTGTCGTGCGCGCTGCAGCGGCCGCAGCTGTCAGTGGACTCCCACTGAGCGCAGGAACTCTGGGGAGGCTGGCCGATACCGCGCCGGAACTCAAAGCGCCGTGGCCGCGCGAGGCGGTCCACGATCTTCTGGTGCTTCTAGGGTCTGGTCGTCAGATGATTCCCGTCATCGAGGCGCTAGATCGCACGGGTTTGTGGGGGCGCATCCTCCCCGAATGGGGACCGGTACGGGATCTGCCGCCGCGGGATGCGATCCACACGTGGACAGTCGACCGTCACCTCGTCGAGACGGTGGCGTATGCGGTCTCACTGAGCACACGCGTTTCCCGGCCCGACCTGCTGCTGCTGGGCGCGCTGATGCACGACCTAGGTAAGGGGCGTGGCGGCGACCACAGCGTCGTCGGAGCGGAACTTGCGATCCAGGTGGGAACGCGCATGGGTCTGCCCCAGTCGGACGTGCAGATTCTGAGCGAAATGGTGCGGCATCATCTGCTGCTGCCGCAGACTGCGACTCGCCGCGACCTCGATGATCCTGACATTATTCACGGGGTGGTCGACATGCTCGGCGAATCGAGGGTTCTCCTCGAACTGCTTCACGCGCTCGCGGAGGCCGATTCCCATGCGACCGGCCCCGGTGTGTGGGGCGAGTGGAAGGCATCACTCATAGCGGAGCTTGTGCGCCGATGTGAGCGTGTTCTCGACGGCGAAGAGCTGCCCGTGCAGGACCCGGTGCCTGAGCGTCTCCTTGAGCGGCTGCAGCCGGACGAGACCGGCAAAGTGCCGCTGCGGGTCGCGCTGCAGCCCACCGATGGTCACCACATGTATGAGCTGACGATCAGCGGTCCCGATGAGCCAGGACTGCTAGCCAAGGCAGCTGGTTTGTTGTCGCTGCATTCGCTGCGCGTTCACGCGGCGTCGGTATCCGGGGTGAACGGAAGCGTCGTGAACGTGTTCATGGTCACACCCAGATTCGGTACCCCGCCCGATGCAGGGTTCCTCCGTCAGGAACTGATCCGCGCGCTGAGCGGCGGCATTGACGTGCTGAAGATGCTGGACGAACGGCAGGACCTGGCGGCGAGGGTCCTCGCTGACGAACTGGCTTCCGACCCCATCGCTGCTGGACTGACCGTTCCCGGTTCGACGGTGCTGGGGACGCTTCCTGCCGCAGTCCCCATTCAGTATCCAGACGCACCGCCGCTTGTTCGATGGCTTCCCACGGTCGCAGCGGACGAAGGTCTGCTCGAGATCCGTTCCGTGGACCGTTTGGGGCTGCTCTGCCGCGTCGCCTTCGCGCTAGAGGGGGCGGGTGCGGACATCAAGTGGGCGAAGGTGGCTACGATGGGGGCGTACGTCGACGACGTCTTCTCGGTGCGATTTGTGCGGGGGGCGGGAGATGACGGCCGGTCCCGTGCAGACGCGGCGGTCCGTATGGTGCTGCCGCAGCCTGCGCCCAGAAAATCAGGGCAGTAGGGAAGACGGCACGCTGACGGCGGACCCACGCGGCACCGCCGAGCGTCCGCTGCCGTTACCCTGGTACAGATCGTCGGTCATGCTGGTCGCTCAGCATCCGTATGGACGTTCGGCGAGAACCGCGTAAAGGAGTGCACTCGGTGTTCGATTCCCTTTCTGACAGATTGAACGGCGCGCTGAAGGGTCTGCGCGGGAAGGGGCGGCTGACTGACGCGGATATTGATGCCACCTGCCGTGAAATTCGGCTCGCGCTGCTCGAAGCTGATGTCGCGCTTCCCGTCGTGCGTGAGTTCATCAAGCAAATCAAGGTGCGGGCGAAAGGCGCTGAAGTCCACGGCGCTCTGAATCCCGCACAGCAGGTCATCAAGATCGTCAACGAGGAGCTCGTAGGGATCCTCGGTGGGGAAACCCGTCGCCTGTCCCTGGCTAAGAACCCGCCGACCGTGATCATGCTCGCAGGTCTGCAGGGCTCGGGTAAGACAACGCTGGCGGGCAAACTCGCGAAGTACCTCAAAGCGCAGGGCCACGCTCCGATGCTTGTCGCGTGCGACCTTCAACGGCCCGGTGCTGTCACCCAGCTGCAAATCGTGGGTGAGAAGGCGGGTGTGAATGTTTTCGCGCCGCATCCAGGCACTTCTATCGGCGGCGGAGAGAACCCGCTCGGTATTACCGCTTCCGATCCGGTGAACGTCGCTCGCGACGGTGTCGCGGAGGCCCGTGCGAAGCAATATGACGTCGTCATTGTGGATACCGCTGGGCGACTGGGCATCGATGAAGAGTTGATGCAGCAGGCTTCGGACATCCGCGACGCAGTTCAGCCTGACGAAACGCTCTTCGTCCTAGACGCAATGGTGGGTCAGGACGCGGTGAGCACCGCTAACGCGTTCGCAGACGGCGTCGGATTCACCGGTGTCGTACTGACGAAGCTCGATGGCGACGCTCGCGGTGGTGCAGCCCTCAGCGTTCGTGAGGTGACCGGTCGTCCGATCATGTTCGCGTCGACGGGCGAGAAGCTCGAGGACTTCGACGTTTTCCATCCTGACCGGATGGCGAGCCGAATCCTCGGCATGGGTGACTTGCTGAGCCTCATCGAGCAAGCGGAACAGGTTTTCGACGCGCAGGAGGCTGAGGCCACTGCCCAGAAGATCGGTTCGGGTGAGCTGACCCTCGAGGACTTCCTCGACCAGCTCATGGCAATCCGCAAGATGGGCCCCATCGCAAATCTGATGGGCATGCTCCCCGGTGCCGGACAGATGAAGGATGCGCTCGACCAGGTCGATGAGAAGCAGCTCGACAGAATCCAGGCGATCATCCGGGGCATGACCCCAGCTGAGCGGGCTAATCCGAAGATCATCAACGCGTCCCGTCGTCTACGGATCGCAAACGGTTCAGGCGTCAAGGTGTCCGATGTCAACCAGCTGGTTGATCGCTTCTTCGAAGCACGCAAAATGATGTCTGCCATGGCTGGGCGTATGGGTCTCCCCGGCTCGCAGCGCAGGAGAACGAAAAAAGGAAAGAAGGGCAAGGGCCGCGGGCGCGGCCCGACGCCACCGAAGGTGCGCGGTGGTATGCCCGGTGGCCTCCCCGCCGGCATGCCGAATCTATCGGGCATGCCCAAGGGTCTCGATGAACTGCCACCGGGGCTCGAAGGTCTCGATTTGTCTCAGCTGAACCTTCCGAACCAGGGGAAGAAGAAGTAGCGATCCATGAGTGCCTTTGTCGTGCGCGGGGTCGCGCTCCCCGAAGAGGAAACTCGGGAGCTTTGGTTCCGTGACGGGGTCTTCCAGGACGGCCCCATTCCCGGTGCGGAATCGCTCACAGACGACGGCTGGATTCTCCCGGGCCTGGTCGATGCGCATTGCCATGTGGGTATCCGCTACGGCGGTGGACACGAGAATCCAGACGGTGCGCGCTGGCAGGCAATAACCGAGGCCCGCGCTGGTGTTCTCCTGGCACGTGATGCGGGCGCGCCCGTACCGACCCGGTTTCTGGACGAGGAACCGGGGCTGCCGCGCATCATCCGGGCCGGGCGCCACATCGCGGCTCCCAAACGCTACATCCGAGGCCTGGGAGTCGACCTGGATGACGAAGCGGACTTGCCCGGTGAAGTTCGGCGTCAGGCTCAGTCTGGTGACGGCTGGGTGAAAATCGTCGGCGATTGGATCGACCGGGAAGTCGGTGATCTGACGCCGCTCTGGAGTGACGTCGTCCTGAAAGAAGCCATCGCCGCCGCACATGATGAAGGGGCACGGGTGACTGCGCACGTCTTCGGAAGTGACGCGCTCCCCGGCCTGCTTGCTGCGGGGATCGACTGCATTGAGCATGGCACGGGGCTCACCGAAGAAACGATCGAATTCATGGCACGCAACCATGTCTCCCTGGTGCCGACGCTGATCAACATCGAGAACTTCCCCGAAATCGCGGAAAGCGCGGCGCGCTTCCCGATGTACGCCGACCACATGCGCGCCCTTCACGCGCGTGGAGACGCCACGATAAGCGCAGCTATCGAAGCTGGGGTACGTGTTTACACCGGGACCGATGCCGGCGGGATGATTGAGCATGGCCGGGTTGTCGACGAAATCGCGTCTCTGGTGCGAGTGGGTATGACAGCGGAAGATGCGATCGCGGCAGGTTCGTGGGGCGCGCGGAGCTGGCTTGGCGCGGCACAGAACTACATGCCTGGCGAGCGAGCTGACTTCGTGGTCTATCGAGAGGATCCACGGGTAAACCTCGACACTCTCCGTGAGCCAGTTCGTGTCGTGTGCGCCGGCAGGGTGGTTGCGTGAGGCGTGCCGATGACGGCAGTGGTACTCCCGATCCTCGCGACGAACCCCGTGAACCTTTTCCGCCGGTACCTGCTGACTGGTGGTATCCGACGAGCACCGGAAGCGCAGCCCAGGTCGAGCCGACGACGGTAGGAGGCGCTCCCGCCGGGCGCGAAATGTCCTCCCAGCGCAGTCGCTGGTGGCGATCCGACGAAGCGGCCCAGCGCAGACAGCCTGGTCAGCGATGGGGACTAGGGGCGGCGGCATTTGTCCTTGCTGTCAACCTGTTCGGCTTCGCCATCGGCGCATTTCTCGTGGAGGATCCCGCATCGCCCGCGATCCTTCTCGCGATCATCCTCCCCACGCTCTCTGCGGCGCTGGTAGCCGTCCTGATCACTTTCACGCGCGGAAACGGCCCGGTAGTCGACTTCGGTCTGCCCACCAAGATGCGCGAGTTCGCGAGGCAGTGCGCCACTGGACTAGCATTTGGTGGCGGAGCGGTGGTCGGCGGGATAATTCTTGCGTTCCTCCTCTTCCTCGTGGTGGATGACGTGCCGTCGTCGGTACTCGAGGAAACGGGCTGCATGCCTATGAGTGTGCGCATCGCGCTCGTGATGTGGGTGTGGATCGGCGCACCGATCGCCGAAGAGGTCATCTTCCGCGGCATTTTGTGGGGGGCGCTCGAGCGGTACCGATTCGTCAGGCGCAGGGTCGGCGTCCTAGTTGCTCTGAGCAGTAACTGGTCAGTTCTCGCCGTCACCACGGTCGTCTTCGCGCTCTGGCATGTGGAGTTCTGGCGCCTGGCCATCCTTCTATTCGCGGGCGCGATGTTCGGGCTGGCTCGCCTCTACACGGGTTCTGTCCTGTCCTCGACAGTTGCGCACATTGTGAACAACACCCTGCCCGCTCTCAGCGTGCTCGTGCTGCCGGACGTGATGCCGTGACGGCACGGCAACCGGGATGTGGGAGGCAGATTTCCGCAACTCGCCGGTATCTGGCAGAATGATCCGCTGTTCGCCGCAGCAACTTGCGTGGTGTCTCACTGCGCGCTGCCCAGCGAACCACGAAACCGCAAAACCGGGTGCACTAAACCGTGTGCATCGCTGAATTGCACCGTGAACAGAACAAGGAGCGCTACATTCGTGGCTGTCAAAATCAGACTTCAGCGGCTCGGCAAGATCCGCACCCCTCAGTACCGCATCGTCGTAGCCGATTCGCGCACCCGTCGTGACGGTCGTGCCATCGAGACGATCGGAAAGTACCGGCCAAAGGAAGAGCCGAGCTTCATCGAACTCGACTCGGAGCGCGCTCAGTACTGGCTCGGTGTTGGCGCCCTGCCGACCGAACCGGTCCTCGCAATCATGAAGATCACCGGTGACTGGCAGAAGTTCAAGGGCCTCCCCGGTGCCGAAGGAACGCTGAAGGTCAAGGCTCCGAAGCCGACCAAGCTCGAGCTATTCCAGGCTGCCCTCGCGGAAGCCGATGGTGGTTCGCCCGCTCCTGCTGCGACGCCGAAGAAGAAGGCAGCTAAGAAGGATGAGGCCGAGCAAGCCCCAGCCGCAGAAGCTGCCGCTGCGTCGGATGAGGCTGCACAGCAGTGAGTTCAGTCCTCATCGATGCTGTCGAACATCTCGTGCGGGGGATTGTTTCCAACCCTGACGATGTTCGTGTTGGCATGAGCACCACGCGGCGTGGTCGCACGATCGAGGTTCATGTGCACCCAGACGACCTGGGTAAGGTCATCGGTCGCGGAGGACGCACTGCGACTGCGCTGCGAACGCTTGTTTCGGGAATCGGTGGCCGAGGCATCCGCGTCGACGTTGTCGACACGGATAACTGACTGAGCCAGGCATCCACATGGAACTCGTGATCGGTCGTATCGCGAAGTCACACGGCATCCGGGGCGAAATCGTCGTGGAGGTCCGTACGGACGAGCCAGAGCAGCGCTTCGCTGTGGGCGCGCAACTGCGGGCCCGTGCACCGCGTTCAAGTGCCGTCACATCGTTTACCGTAGAAGCCGCCCGGGAGCATTCCGGGCGGCTTCTTGTGCGCTTGGCAGGCGTTGCGGACCGAGAGTCCGCCGACTCACTGCGGGGATTGCTGTTCGTCGTGGACTCCTCTGAACTGCCAGCGAGTGGGGACGACGAGTATTACGACCACGAACTTGAAGGATTGGTTGTCCGAATCGCGTCGGGTGGAGACCTGGGTGTGATCCGCGAGGTTCTGCACACAGCGGCAGGGGAGACCCTCTCCATTGAGGCCACTGACGGTAGGGAAGTGCTGATTCCCTTCATTACCGACTTTGTGCCCATCGTGGATGTGCCTGGCGGGTTCGTCGAAGTGACGCCCCCCGACGGCTTGCTGGAGCTCTGACCACCGCGGTGAAGATTGACGTCATCACCATCTTCCCCGAGTATCTCGAGCCGCTGCGCGTCTCCCTCCTCGGTAAAGCCCGGGAGAAGGACCTCATCAAAGTGAGTGTCCATGACCTACGGAACTGGACCCATGATGTCCACAAGTCGGTCGACGATTCGCCGTACGGCGGTGGCCCTGGAATGGTCATGAAACCCTCCGTTTGGGGACCGGCACTCGATGACGTCTGCCCCGACGACGCGCTGCTCGTGTTCCCCACGCCGAGCGGCGTGCCTTTCACTCAGGCGACAGCCGAGCGATGGGCCGAAGAATCGCACCTCGTGTTTGCATGCGGGCGCTACGAGGGCATCGACCAGCGTGTTGTCGATGACGCGAGGCGCCGAGTCCGGGTCGCGGAAGTCTCCCTCGGCGATTATGTCCTGATCGGTGGGGAAGTCGCGGTCCTCGTGATGGCGGAGGCTGTGGTGCGCCTCCTGCCGGGCGTGCTGGGAAACCAGCAATCGCATCAGGAGGATTCATTCTCCGACGGCCTGCTCGAGGGCCCCTCCTATACACGCCCAGCGTCCTGGCGAGGACTTGACGTTCCGGCAGTGCTGTTGTCGGGTGATCATGCGCGAATCGCTCGATGGCGACGAGATCAAGCCCTCCGGCGGACCGCTGACCGCCGCCCAGAACTTCTCGCCCAGATCGACCTCGCGCAAGCGGACTCGGCGGTTCTCGACGCGCACCGTAGCGATCACGGCGAATTCGAGGACTAATTCCCCGCCACACTCGATTGTGTCGGTGCCACGGAGTACTCTGCCCGCCGTGAGTATCGCTGTGAGGCCTGTGACTGACCGGATCGCGGAAGAACTGAACGTGGCGCAGTGGCGAGTAGCCGCTGCCATTGCGCTTCTCGACGGGGGATCGACGGTACCGTTCGTCGCCCGCTACCGGAAGGAAGCGACGGGCGGGCTTGATGACGCTGAACTTCGCCAGCTCGAGGAGCGCTTGAGGTATCTCAGAGAACTCGATGAGCGGCGGAGCGCGATCATCGAGTCGATCAGGCAGCAGGGCAAACTCGACGACGGACTCGAAGCGCAGCTTGTCGGAGCGGAGACGAAGTCGCGACTCGAAGACATCTACCTGCCGTTTAAGCCCAAGCGCCGGACGAAAGCTCAGATCGCCCGTGAAGCGGGCCTGGAACCACTGGCTGAACGGCTGCTGTCCGACCCTTCCCAAGATCCCGCATCGGTGGCTACGAGCTTCGTAGATGAGGAAAAAGGCGTCGCGGACGCTGCGGCCGCGCTCGACGGCGCGCGCGCGATCCTGATTGAGCGGGTTTCCGAAGACGCCGATCTTGTGGGTGAACTACGAGAGTTGATGTGGCGGCGCGGACGAATTGTCGCCTCGGCTCGCAAAGGAAAAGAAGCTGACGGCGCTAAGTTCGCTGACTACTTCGACTTCGCGGAACCCTTCACTTCGCTCCCGTCACATCGTGTCCTTGCCCTACTACGGGGTGGGAAAGAAGAGTTCCTGTCGGTGCAATTCGACCCTGAACCGGACGCCGAGGGCGCTCCAGGCCCCTCTCTCTACGAACAGAAAATCGCAGTCGCGCTGGGTGTGCGCGACCAGGGGCGGCCGGGTGACCGCTGGCTCGCCGACACGGTCCGGTGGGCCTGGAAGACGAAATTGCAAGTCAGCTCAAGCATCGATGTGCGCGCACGATTGCGGCAGGCCGCTGAGGCGGATGCTGTGGACGTGTTTGCCCGGAACGTGCGGGATTTGCTGCTTTCTGCGCCTGCTGGCCCGCGGATCACGATGGGCCTCGACCCCGCGTACCGCACCGGGGTCAAAGTCGCCGTCGTGGATGGCACGGGGAAGCTGCTCGAAACCGCCACCGTTTACCCGCATAAACCCCAGTCACAGTGGGACGCCGCGCTCGGTGCCCTCGCAGAACTGGTCACTCGCCACAACGTAGACCTCGTTGCGATAGGTAACGGGACAGCTTCCCGTGAGACGGACGCACTCGCCGCCGAACTGCTGAAGCGCATGCCGGAAACGAAACTCACGAAGATGGTGGTTTCTGAGGCGGGAGCTTCCGTGTACTCAGCGTCCGAATACGGTTCCCGCGAGTTACCGGAACTCGACGTTTCGCTGCGTGGGGCGGTGTCGATCGCCCGACGGTTGCAGGATCCCCTCGCGGAACTCGTGAAGATTGATCCAAAGTCGCTCGGAGTGGGCCAGTATCAGCATGACATTGCCGAGGGACTGCTTGCGAGGTCGCTCGATGCGATCGTGGAGGACGCGGTGAACGCCGTGGGCGTCGACGTCAACACAGCGTCGGTGCCTTTGCTGGCCAGGGTCTCTGGTGTCAGTGCCACCATTGCCGAAAACATCGTGGCACACCGGGACAGTCACGGAAGGTTCGGTTCGCGCACGGCGCTGAAGGGCATACCGAGGCTCGGTCCGAAAGCGTTCGAGCAGTGCGCGGGATTCCTCCGCATCGTTGACGGTGATGACCCACTCGACGCGAGCGCCGTGCACCCGGAGGCGTACCCCGTGGTTCGCCGGATCGTGAGTTCGTGTGGTCTGCGAGTGCGCGAACTGATCGGCAACTCGCAGGTGCTCGCCGGACTGCGGCCCAGCGACTTCACCGATGACACCTTCGGAGTCCCTACGGTGAATGACATTCTTGCTGAGCTCGACAAGCCTGGTCGCGACCCACGTCCGGAGTTCCGTGCCGCCCAGTTCGCGGAAGGTGTTGAGCGTGTCAGCGACCTCAAGCCAGGGATGGTTCTGGAGGGTGTTGTCACGAACGTCGCAGCTTTCGGTGCGTTCGTTGACGTAGGGGTGCACCAGGATGGGCTCGTGCACGTTTCAGCGATGTCGTCGCGCTTTGTATCGGATCCGCGCGAGATCGTGAAGAGCGGTGACATCGTCAAGGTGAAGGTTATGACAGTAGACGTTGACCGTAAGCGAATCGGGTTGACACTGCGACTCGACGATGAGACGGCTGGCAGCGGCTCGGACCAGCCGCGTCGCGAACGGCGGCCTGCCAAAAATCAGCCCCCCAAGAACGAGCAGCCCAAGAATCAGCCGCCCAAGAATCAGCAACCTGGCAAATCGCCGAAACAGCAAGCGAAAGGCCAGCGGAATCAAGGCGGTGGTAACGCTAAATCCGGGTCCCTTGCCGACGCACTACGGCGCGCGGGATACTCCAAGTAGGCGCAGATGCCGGATTTCCTGTCAGCGACCGCATCTGGCATGATGGCAGGGTTGCCCGGACCATAAGGTCTAGGTGCACCAACACGGGAGTACGAACCAGACGAGTCGTCAGGCCACTCGGTTCCTCTGCTCAGAAACGCGAAAACGCGAGGAATAGACAGTAATGAACACCCTGGACGCACTCGACGCGCAGTCCCTACGTGATGACATCCCCGCCTTCCGTCCCGGCGACACGGTGAATGTCCACGTGAAGGTTATTGAAGGCCAGAAGGAACGAATCCAGCAGTTCAAGGGAGTCGTTATCCGCCGCCAGGGCGGTGGCATCCGCGAAACATTCACCGTTCGTAAGGTCTCTTTCGGTGTTGGTGTCGAGCGTACGTTCCCCGTTCACAGCCCCAACCTGGCCAAAATCGAGGTCGTCACTCGCGGTGACGTGCGTCGCGCGAAGCTGTACTACCTGCGCGATCTCCGCGGCAAGGCAGCGAAGATCAAAGAAAAGCGCTGAGGCTTACCGCGTTTTGAGTCCCAACGTGACTAACCTGGTCTCGTGACTGAGCCGCGGGGAGCCGACGAGGGACAGGGCGACGAGCCCGCCAGCAAAACAGATACCGCAGATCGGCAGGACGCCGCCGCGAAGGAATCCAGCAAGAAAGACGGGGGTTCCTTCTGGCGCGAACTGCCGATTCTCATTCTCGTCGCGCTGGTCCTGAGTTTCGTCATCCAAACCTTCATCGCGCGGGTATATCTCATCCCGTCCGAATCTATGCAGCCGACGCTGCATGGATGCCCGGGATGCACGGGCGACCGGATCTTGGTGGAAAAGGTGAGCTACCGGTTCTCTGATCCCCGTCCCGGTGACGTTCTGGTGTTCCGCGGAACGGGCCCTTGGGCGGAGGACTATGTGTCGACCCGCTCGGAGAATGTTGTAGTCCGCGGGCTCCAGGAGATCGGTTCTGCGGTCGGCATTGTTCCACCGGATGAGAACGATCTCGTCAAGCGTGTGATCGCCGTGGGTGGCCAAACCGTCGAGTGCTGTGACGATGACGGAAGTGTCCTCGTTGACGGTCGGCCAGTCGATGAGCCGTACGTCGTCTCGGATTTCCCGTACACACCCGGGCAGATCGACTGCGACACCGACGTGCGCTCCGGGCGCTGCTTCGGTCCGGTCCGCATCCCTGAGGACCACATATGGATGATGGGCGACAACAGGAACCAGTCGAAGGACTCTCGCTGGTACGTTGGCGATGAGAGCGACGGCGCAGTGCCCGTCGAAAACGTAGTCGGGAAAGCGCGATGGATCATTCTTCCGCCGGCGCGATGGGGATCGATCAGTGCGCCGGAGATTCAAGAGCCGGTAGCTTCACGAGAATGACGCGTTGGCCACCGCGGGCCCTGGTCCGGCGTGACACCGGATTGCGGGCACTCGAATCAGCACTCCACCGTAGAGGGCTTGGTCCCGTAGCGGGGGTCGATGAAGCAGGGCGCGGAGCTTGCGCGGGCCCTCTCGTGGTCGCCTCATGTGTGCTTGGCGCGAAGCAGCACCGTACTCTCGCCGGGCTTGACGATTCAAAGCGGTTGACTGAGCGGGCGCGTGAGGAGCTCTTTCCGCTGATACTTCGCCACGCGGAAGATTTCTGCATCATCGAAATTCCTGCCGCTGAGGTGGATACGCGTGGCGTCCATGTGGCCAACATCGAGGGTATGCGGCGTGCGGTCGCGGGTCTGCGCGATAGGCCAGGATATGTGCTCACGGATGGGTTTCGCGTGCCAGGCATGCCGTGCCCATCGCTGCCCGTTATCGGCGGTGACGCATCCGCCGCATGTATCGCAGCAGCGAGCATTCTGGCGAAGGTGACGCGTGACCGGTTTATGGTCGCACTCGATGCGCAATTGCCGGGATACGGATTCGCGATCCATAAGGGATACTCCACCGCGGCGCACAGTGCAGCGCTCACGATGAGGGGCCCCTGTCCTGAGCACAGGCTGTCATTTGCCAACGTTGCTTGCGCTGCCGCCCCGCGCGGTGACCGCGATGCGGTCCTCCTCGGCTGAAACGTGCGAGGATCGCTGAGAAGAGAAGGAAGGACTTCCCCATGAGTGCCGAGGATCTCGAGAAGTACGACACCGAGATGGAGCTGTCGCTGTATCGGGAGTACCGCGACGTTGTGGGACAGTTCGCGTATGTCGTCGAGACTGAGCGCCGCTTTTACCTGGCTAACGCTGTCGAGTTGATTCCTCGTAACGCAGAGGGCGAAGTCTACTTCGAAGTCCGCATGTCCGACGCCTGGGTATGGGACATGTACCGCCCGGCGCGCTTCGTCAGCCATGTTCGCGTCTTCACCTTCAAAGACGTCAACATCGAAGAGCTCGAGAAGCCAGACATCAATCTTCCGCCTGGTGGCGGACACTTCGGGTAGGAGTCATATGGACTACCGACGGCGGTTACTCGGCCTGGTCGACCTGCGCTTCCGGATCGGTGAGCGGTCCGGGCTGAGTTCGATCAGTGTCAATTGGGCGCGGCCCGGGAACGGTTCTGCGTCGCAAGAGACTGAGAGCGCCCCCCGCGACCCTAGCTCGCGGCACTGACAGAAGCGTTCCGGCACCGTCGTTCCAGGGTGAGTTGTCCACAGGATCGTAATTGTCCACATTTCGCGGATTGCAGCTGTTGGCCCGCGCTTGATCTCCGCATTGTTGAGGGTGTTGCGCGATCGTCGTGATCGCTCTCATCACTTGTGGAGGATGTCATCAGTACACGTATTGCGCTTGGCCGGCGCGGGGAACAGGCCGCAGCGGATTATCTTCGTGCACATGGATATACGGTGCTCGACCGGAACTGGCGCTGCCGGAACGGCGAAATTGATCTGATATGCCGTGCCCCCTCCGGCGCCACGGTATTCGTCGAGGTCAAAACTCGCCGCGGCGATGCGTTCGGTGAACCTGTCGAAGCCGTCACTCCGATCAAGCTGCACCGCATGCGGCTGGCGGCGGTGGAATGGCTCAGCCAGCACCCGCACCCCGTCGCGGTCGTGCAGTTCGATGTCATCGGTGTTCTCTGGGGGCCTGACGGACCAACCTTTGATCATGTTGAGCGGGTGGTGTGATGCCGCTTGGGCGTGCTTTTGCAGTGGCTGTCACGGGCATCACCGGTTCGATCGTTGAGATCGAAGCCGATGTGGGACGCGGCCTCCCAGGGATGCATCTAGTCGGATTGCCCGACACCACCTTGCAAGAAGCCCGGGATCGTGTTCGTGCGGCAATTGTCAACTCGGGATATCGCTGGCCGCCCGGGAGGACGACGCTATCGCTTTCTCCGGCGGATCTTCCCAAAGTCGGATCCCTGTACGACGCTGGACTAGCGTGTGCAGTGCTCAACGCAAGTGGACTCGCAAGCTGCGCGAGGATTCACAGCACAGTTCTGCTCGGAGAACTGGCTCTGGACGGTCGCCTTCGCGCGGTTAACGGCATTTTGCCGGCTGTTCTCGCTGCGCGGGATCAAGGGTGGAAGCGAATCGTCGTTCCTGCGGACAACCTGGCTGAAGCGTCGCTTGTGTCGGGCGTGACGGTCGTTGGCGCTGCGACACTACGCGACCTGGTGATGTGGCTGAACCGAAGCGGGGATCTCATCGCGCCCCCGGCACTTCCGCCACCCCCAAGGCGGATATCACCGGATCTCGGCGATGTAGAGGGGCAATTCATGGCACGCCGCGCGGTAGAGCTGGCAGCTGCAGGCGGTCATCACTTGCTCTTGACGGGACCGCCCGGCGTGGGCAAAACAATGCTCGCGCATCGGCTTCCGGGGTTGCTGCCACCGCTGACCGAGGACGAATCGCTGGAAGTCACAGCGATACATTCCATCGCGGGGGAACTGCCACACGACTGCCCCCTCATTGCCGATCCACCTTTTGTGGCGCCGCACCATTCTGCGACAGCTGTCTCTCTCATCGGCGGGGGAGCGGGTTACGCCAAACCGGGAGCTGTCAGCCGAGCGCACCGCGGTGTGCTCTTTCTGGACGAATGCACCGAGATGCCGCCCCGGGTTCTGGACTCGCTGCGGACTCCGCTTGAAGAAGGCGAAGTACGCATCAGCCGCAGGTGCGGGCTGGCGACGTATCCTGCTCGATTTCTGATGGTGCTGGCCACGAATCCGTGTCCGTGTGCCGCCGTGCGAGCGATTGACTGTGAATGCTCGTCTCGAGTGCGCCGTCACTACCGCTCCCGATTGTCGGGTCCGTTGCTGGATCGCGTTGATCTGTGCGTGGAGATGGAGACTAATCGTGCGCGAGAAGCAACCACGATGGGGGACGACCCTGAATCCACGGCTGTCGTCAGACAACGTGTCATCGCCGCCCGGCAGGCCGCACGCGAGCGGTGGGCGCAACTTGGGTGCGCCACGAACGGTGAAGTGCCTGGGCCCAAGCTGCGCGCAAAACTTGGCCGGTCCGCCGAGGCAATGATCCCAATCAACTTCGCGATCGAACGCGGAGCCATAAGCGCTCGCGGCGCCGACCGAGCTCTCCGCGTCGCGTGGACCATCGCTGATCTGCACGGCAGAACCAGTCCGAATGTTGAGGACGTGCAGACAGCGCTCTCTTATCGATTGTCCCGAGATCTCTGAGTAACACTTGCTTCTTTCAGAAAGCGAAACCGTGATATCGACGAATCTGCAAGACCCGCGTGATCCTCGGCTCCGCGCGTGGGCTTACCTCTCACGCGTCGTGGAAGGACCATGCCGCCAATTGCTAGCCCTGATCAATCAGGTTGGGCCGGAGGACGCGGCCCGCGCCGTCCAAAGCGGCGGGCTGCCGCAGGTACTGGACCGCCCGACGCGTGCACGGCGTCAGGATGATCACTCCGCTCGGGACCTCGAACTGCTGATCGATATGGGAGGTGAGCTAGTCACGCCGGATAGTCGGGAGTGGCCCGCATGGCGAATGCTGGCCTTCGATCAGCAGGAAGTGCGCCAGGATCCCGACGCTATAGCCCCGATCGCGCTGTGGAAACGTGGTGCGGTCTCGATCGACGAGGTTTCTTCATCCGCTGTCGCCGTTGTTGGGACGCGTGCACCAAGTTCTTATGGCGAACAATCCACGATTGACATGGCGTGCGAACTCAGCGCGGCGGGCTGCACGATTGTGTCAGGCGCAGCATACGGAATCGACGCGTGCGCACATCGTGCTGCGCTCGCAGGACAGATGCCCACAGTTGCTGTCCTTGCGTGCGGGATCGACCAGGTGTACCCATCAGGTCACGACAGGTTGCTGAGCGAAATCGTTCGGAACGGTGCTGTCGTGACTGAGTATCCGCCTGGAACGCGCCCGGCCCGCTTCCGCTTTCTCGCGCGGAACAGACTTGTCGCAGCGCTATCTGACGCTGTCCTTGTCACGGAAGCCGGGAAACGCAGCGGTGCACGCAATACGGCACGATGGGGGCGATTGTTCGGCAAACCCGTCTATGCGATGCCGGGCCCGGTGACTTCCGTGAGTTCAGTCGGGTGCCATCAGATGATCCGTACTGGTGAGGCAAGTCTGGTCACGTGTGGCAGCGAGGTGCTTTCAGACACCGGTCTGCGTGAGCGTGCGGCTCAGCGCATGCTGGTGGGGCCCGGCATCGAAACCGAGACAAAGCTCGACCGCGTGACCGATGGCCTTGACCGGACCCAGCTGCGCGTTTTCGACAGCCTTCCGATGCGTGGAGGTGCGAGTCTTGCTGAGATCGCTGTTTCCTCGGGTGTGCCTGCGACATCAGTGCAGGCAGCGTTGGCGGTACTCGAGATCGGTGGTCTTGCGCAGCGCGGCGATGCTGGCTGGAGGCGAGCGAAAAGGCGCTGTTAGCAGTTTCGGCGACTTCCGGGGTCACTGTTTGGTGTCATCGCTTGCGCACCCCCACCCTCCTGGGCACGCTGAGGGTGTGGCCGCCCAGGACGACACCGCGCAACTCCCCGAGGAATACGAGCGTGTGTTGCGGACATTCGAGGAGCACCTTCGGCTGCGCAAAGGCCGATCGGAGCACACGATCCGGGCATACCGCTCGGATGTACGGTCACTTCTAGCCCACCTCTGCGCGGATCCCGGACGCGGCAGTCTCACAGATCTTGATCTGCGGGTGCTGCGATCATGGCAGGCTGCACAATCGGCCAGCGGAATTGCGAGGTCAACACTGGCGCGGCGGGCGTCGTCGGTGAAGACCTTCACAGCCTGGGCGCAGCATGTGGGTCTGATCGCGGACGACCCAGCGGCCAGGCTTCAGAGCCCTCGGCCGTACCGCGAGCTCCCTGCGGTTTTGCGCAAGGAGCAGGCAGCATCCGCGCTTGACCAGGCAAAGAAGCGCGCGGAAGACCGGACCGACGGTTCAGCGGACGCGATCGAAATCCGGGATCAACTGATCGTCGAACTGCTCTACTCATGCGGAATACGGGTCGGCGAGTTGTGTGGCCTCGACGTCGCTGACCTCGATCTTGGGAACAATGTGCTCCGAGTGCTTGGGAAAGGCAACAAAGAGCGGGTGGTGCCCTTCGGTCGGCCTGCCCGGGACGCGCTGGACACGTGGCTGCGGGAGGGGCGGCCGTTGCTTGCTTTGCCTGCATCAGGGGACGCGCTGCTGCTAGGGAAGCGAGGCCGCCGCCTCGATCAACGGCAAGCCCGCAGGGCTGTCCACCGCGTCCTGTCCGCTGCGGGGGACGTGCCTGACCTAGGACCGCACGGCCTTCGGCACTCCGCAGCGACCCACCTTCTGGAAGGTGGTGCAGATCTGCGAGTCGTTCAGGAATTGCTTGGGCACGCCAGTCTTGCGACTACACAGCTCTACACGCATGTCTCTATCGGCCGACTGCGGGCCGTCCACGAGCAAGCCCACCCGAGGGCATGAGCGCGGTATGTTCGGGCTCCACCGGCTTGAGCACGATTTTCAGCAGGCTCAGTAGGAGAAGGGGATCGAGGTAGTCGTTTCCCAAACGCGCACCCCAATGCAGGCACGCTGTCGCGGTGCAACCAGCGTGCAATGCATCGAGTGTGCCGATAGGTGTTCCCGTTCTTACATGGTCGCCTCTATGCACCAGCGGCTGAAGGGGCTCGTACGTGGTGCGCACTCCAGATCGGTGGTCGATCGACACGACCCCTCGGCCAGCTACTGGCCCCGCGAACGCAACCACGCCCTCGTGCGAGGCGTACACGGTGGTTCCGGGTGCCGCGGCGAGATCAACGCCGCGATGCCCAGGGCCGTAGGGATGCGCTGGCCGGTCGAAGTCGCGCGTAACTTTGGGGGCAGGCTGAATGGGCCACTCGTGCCTTTCATGCCGGGGCGTGGTGCTGGGCGCGGCGTTAGCCGGTTCATGGGGCAGCCCGGCAGCCCCACCAAAGGTCAGCAACGCAACGAGCAGCAGGCAGGGAAGCGTGGGGCGGCGGCCGGGATGCATGTCATTGAGAATGCCGCTCCCGCTGAACGGGTGGCCTCCGCGCGTGGAAATGTGGATAAAACGGCTGCGAGGAGGCGTTATCCACAGGGTTACACGGGCGGATTGAACCTGCTGACAATCTCGGTTACCTAGTTGACCCCAACTCGGCGTACACTGCTTGGCGGTGTGCTGTGAGCGCACCGTACTTCGCGTCCCCGCGTGCAGCCACACTGAGGGTACGGCCTGAACCATCCGGTTCGCGCTGTTTCCGATGGTGAGGCGGCCAGGCGCCCTTCGGTCCCGTGCTGAACGGGTTGGGTGTCCGGACGGGGACCAGGGCGGAAGCCAACGTGGCTTGCCGCATCAACCGGAACACGAGAGAAGGAGCGAAGACCTCTCACGGAGGTCTGATAATCGCTATGGCTGTTGTAACCATGAAGCAGCTGCTTGACAGCGGCGTGCACTTCGGACACCAGACCCGTCGGTGGAACCCCAAGATGAAGCGCTTCATCTTCACCGACCGCAACGGTATCTACATCATCGACCTGCGCCAGACCCTGTCGTACATCGACAAGGCATACGAGTTCGTCAAGGAGACAGTCGCGCACGGCGGCACAATCCTTTTCGTTGGCACAAAGAAGCAGGCCCAGGAGTCGATCGCAGGCGAGGCAACCCGCGTTGGTATGCCGTACGTGAACCAGCGCTGGCTCGGTGGCATGCTCACGAACTTCCAGACCGTCCACAAGCGGCTTCAGCGCCTCAAGGAACTTGAGAGCATGGAGCAGACCGGCGGCTTCGAGGGGCGCACCAAGAAGGAAATCTTGATGCTGACCCGTGAGAAGACCAAGCTCGAGCGCACCCTGGGCGGCATCCGTGACATGGCCAAGGTTCCGAGCGCGGTGTGGATCGTTGACACCAACAAGGAGCACATCGCCGTGGGCGAGGCGCGGAAGCTGAACATTCCGGTTGTCGCGATCCTCGACACGAACTGCGACCCGGACCTCGTTGATTACCCGATTCCGGGCAATGACGACGCGATCCGGTCGGCTGCACTGCTCACTCGCGTCGTCGCAGCGGCGGTTGCTGATGGTCTTCAGGCGCGCGCTGGCCTGAATACCTCCGGTGACGAGAAGGGCGAGGCAGAGCCGCTCGCTGACTGGGAGAAGGAACTTCTCGAGTCAGCATCCCCGGCAGCGGAAGGCACGGAGGCTCCTGCAGAGGCGCCCACCGAGGTTCCTGCCGAGGTTCCTGCCGAGGCACCGGCTGCGGAAGCAACCACCACCGAAAACTGACTTGAGCGCTGGCCCCGAACACGTTTCGGGGCCAGTCTCGCCAGACACGTGAGAAGTGAAATAGAGGAGGCTCGCCCCACCATGGCGAATTTCACCGCCGCAGATGTGAAGCGGCTGCGAGAGCTCACCGGCTCCGGAATGCTCGACTGCAAGAACGCTCTGGTCGAAACTGACGGCGACTTCGACAAAGCAGTTGAGATCTTGCGCATCAAGGGTGCGAAGGACGTCGGCAAGCGCGCTGAGCGCGCCACAGCTGAAGGTCTCGTCGCAGCATCTGGCGGCGTCATGATCGAACTGAACAGCGAAACAGACTTCGTCGCGAAAAACGCGGACTTCCAGGGCCTCGCGGACGAGATCGTGGCCGCTGCAGCCGCGTCTCAGCCAGCAGACCTCGAAGCACTGAAGGCAACGGACGTCAACGGTCGTACTGTCGATGCCGCTGTTCAGGAACTCGCCGCGCGTATCGGTGAGAAGCTTGAACTGCGCCGCGTCGTCGCTTTCGACGGTCAGGTCGCAACCTACCTGCATAAGCGCAGCGGTGATCTTCCTCCTGGCGTCGGTGTCCTCATCGAGTACACCGGTGAAGGTGAAGGCGCTGCTAACGCTGCCCGCGAAGCTGCGATGCAGGTCGCAGCACTAAAGGCGCGTTACGTCACCCGCGACGATGTTCCTTCGGACGTCGTCGAGAACGAGCGGCGCATCGCCGAGCAGACCGCCCGTGAGGAAGGCAAGCCTGAGCAGGCACTGCCGAAGATCATCGAAGGCCGTGTCAACGGGTTCTTCAAGGACATGGTTCTCACGGAGCAGGCGTACGTGAAGGACTCGAAGAAGACCGTTAAGTCTCTCCTCGACGAGGCTGGCGCAACGATCACGCGCTTTGCGCGATTCGAAGTCGGCCAGTCCTGACCGGAGCGCCTCACCAAACCGAACGAGAACGATGAGGCAAGATATGCGGGGTTGCAAGGTGGCGATAAAACCATCGGGCAGCCCCGCATTCGCGTGTCCAGCGGCGACACTGCACTCGGTGACCAGCGAGGAGAGAAATGGCTGAAGACACAGTTTCGGAGCGGCAGAAGTACAAGCGGGTCTTGCTCAAGCTCGGCGGTGAAATGTTCGGCGGCGGCAAGATCGGCGTCGATCCGGATGTTGTCCATATGGTTGCGGAGCAGGTCGGGGAAATCGTCCGGGACGGAGTTGAAGTCGCCATCGTAATCGGTGGTGGAAACTTCTTCCGCGGCGCTGAATTGCAGCAGCGCGGACTCGACCGTTCACGGGCTGACTACATGGGCATGCTCGGAACCGTCATGAACTGCCTAGCACTGCAGGACTTCCTGCAGCAGGTGGGTGTGGACACTCGCGTACAAACCGCGATAACCATGGGCCAAGTGGCCGAACCGTACATCCCGTTGCGCGCCATACGGCACCTCGAAAAGGGCCGGGTGGTGATTTTCGGTGCCGGCATGGGCATGCCGTACTTCTCCACTGACACAACTGCCGCGCAACGCGCCCTGGAGATTGGCGCGGAGGTCGTGCTGATGGCTAAGTCAGTTGACGGCGTCTACACCGCAGACCCGAAACTAGATCCAGACGCCACCATGTTTGACGAGATAACGCATCGGGAGGCGCTTGAGCGTGGCCTGAAGGTTGCCGACGCGACGGCCTTCAGCCTCTGCATGGACAACGACATGCCGATCATTGTTTTCAATCTGCTCAAGCACGGCAATATCGCCCGTGCGGTAGCAGGGGAGCACGTCGGCACCCTCGTGAGACCCTAGAAATCGTTGCGCGCACGCAAGGTAGGTTTGTTGTTTAGGCGAGATGCGATAGTGGAGATTAGGCAAAAAGACCAGAAGAAGGTGTGCCGTGATTGATGAAGCGCTCTTCGACGCCGAAGAGAAGATGGAAAAAGCTGTATCGGTAGCGAAGGACGAACTCGGCTCCATTCGAACGGGTCGTGCTAATCCGGGGATGTTCTCGCGCATCGTCATCGACTATTACGGCGCGCCAACCCCGATTACGCAACTCGCAAGTATCAACGTCCCTGAAGCGCGGCTTGTCGTCATCAAGCCGTACGACACATCGCAGTTGAGCGCAATCGAAACCGCGATCCGCAATTCAGATCTCGGTGTCAACCCGGGAAATGACGGCGCGATAATTCGCATTGCGGTCCCTCAACTGACAGAGGAGCGACGCCGCGACCTAGCTAAGCAGGCGCGCTCGAAGGGCGAGGACGCCCGAGTTGCGGTTCGTAACGTCCGGCGGAAAGCAATGGATGAGTTGTCCCGCATTCAGAAGGACGGCGAGGCTGGCGAGGATGAAGTGGGTCGCGCGGAAAAAGAGATCGATAAACTCACCGCGAAGTACAGCGCCCAGGTTGACGAGTTGGTGAAACATAAAGAATCTGAGCTCATGGAGGTCTAGCCTCAACAGCTAAGAAATGTTCTTGGAAACCTCGGTGTGGAGATGGGAGAAGTTGTGGCAGAAGACCGTGAGCCCAGTCATCCTATGACGGGGTCAGGGCAACCCGCCAACGCCTCCGCCGCAGAGCAGCAGAAGAAGTCCCGTGCTGGCCGTAATCTCCCAGCAGCCATAGGTGTTGGAGCTACCCTCGGCGCTCTGGTCATTGCCACGCTCGTGATCGAGCCTCGCGGCTGGGTCGTCGTCGTGGCCGCGGCGCTTACGCTCGCGATTTGGGAACTGTTCAAGCGTCTGCGCCAGCAGGGCTTCCATCTCCCCCTGGTGCCACTGATCGTCGGGGCGCCGTTGACGACCCTCTCAGCGCTGCCTTACGGCGTGCAGGGGGTTCTGACGGGATTCGCCATCACTGCGGCGGTCTCCATGGTGTGGCGTCTACTCCACAACGGACTCGACGGTAAGCCCGAGAACTATGTGCGTGACGCGGCGATCACCCTTTTTGTTGCAACCTGGGTCATCCTTTTCGGTGGCATCGGTGCTCTCCTTGTCCTCACAGAGCAGGGCGCCGGACCCATCTGGGTGTTGATGATCGCCGTCGTGTGCTCGGACATTGGCGGCTATACCGCGGGCGTGCTTTTCGGCAAGCATCCAATGGTGCCGCAGATCAGCCCGAAGAAATCCTGGGAAGGTTTCGCGGGTTCGATGATCGCGGGAATCATCGGCAGCGTCATTACCGTCTCGGTGTTCCTCGACGAATCGCCGTTGCTGGGGATTCTGGTCGGGGCGGCACTCGTCGTGTCTGGGACGCTGGGAGACCTCATCGAGTCACAGTTCAAACGCGATCTTGGTATCAAGGACATGGGAACGCTGCTTCCTGGGCACGGCGGCCTCATGGATCGCCTCGACTCCCTCCTGATCTCAGCTGTGGTCGTCTGGGGGATCGTAGCGGTGCTTGGATATCAGATGACGGTGTGACATGTCCTGGCTGCGTTCCAAAGACAGCCGGCGCGACTCAGTCATAGCGAGCCCGAATATCTGGAAGTGGCCAGATACCTACGAGGTAGAGAATCACGCGCAGGACGCAGATGGTGCGATCTGGTCAGAGCTTGCGGTCATTGCACCCTGGATCGGCCGCGATGTCGTTGATGTTGGTTGCGGTACCGGATTTCATCTCCCGCGATTCGCCGAGACCGCCCGGTCAGTGATCGGCGTCGAGCCCTACAGTCCGCTTCTCGAACACGCCCGCAACCGTATCGCGGAGTTCGATCACGTCAACGTCCTCCAGGGCGAGGCGGCGCGGTTACCCCTGGAGTCCAGGTCAGCAGATTTGCTGCATGCGAGGACCGCATACTTCTTCGGGCCCGGCTGTGAACCAGGCATCCAGGAAGCGCTGAGGGTGCTGCGCCATGGCGGCATCCTGACAATCGTTGATCTTGATGCGACAGCATTTCCATACGGCGCATGGATGTGTGACGATCTGCCGAAGTATCAGCCGCTCCTTGTGGAGGACTTTTTCCGTCGCCAGGGGTTCTCTCTCCGTCGCGTCGATACGCGTTGGGTCTTCCCCACACGCGCACTATTAGACGAGGTTCTGGCGATTGAATTCAGTCCCAGAGTGGCGGCACGCGCCCGCCGCGAAACAACGGGTGTGACTCTTGATGTCCGATACCGGATTCACTGGCTGCGCAACACACTGAGCTAGGCGGCTTGCTGGGTGCTGGGGAGGGGAGCGTTCGCCTAGCGCAGCCCCTTACGAGCGGTGCGGCGCAGTTGCAGAATGCGGACACCGCCGATACAGGCGGCGATCAAGATGCCGAGTATTGCAGCGCCGAGCAGAGCAACTCCCAGCGGCATGTCCCACTCCCAGAACAGGACAAAAATCGTTGTCGATGCCAAGTTCTGAAGAATGAACACAAGGAGCAAAATCAGAAGCAGGGCCCCAATGATCAGAGCTGACCACCAGGCGCCCGCACGCGTATGTGGCAGAGCCGTGGAATGCGCCTTGCCATGCGGCGGAGTGGAGGTTGCCGAGACAGGCAATTCCGAGCCTGACTGCGGCAGATCCGCCATTTCTTCCGGCTCGGACCAACCCTCATATCCGGACTGCGTATCGTCCAAGTCAGGCTGTGGTGTGCCATGGTCCTTGGACGGCTCGCCTGATTTTGATGCCATGACATGATCATGACGTATTTAGCGCTGCCACGCACGAATTCTCGGATGTACACCTTCCGTGGGACACTGGTCGCATCATGAGCGTCGATATTCCACTTGTATTCAATGCGCCGCGCCGCGGAATGCCCCCGCGACATTTCGCGGATCTCGATCGCGACGAGCGTCGCAAAGCTGTCGCGGACCTGGGCATGCAGCCCTTTCGCGCCGACCAACTCGCTCGCCATTACTACGGTCGCCTCGAAGCTGACGTCGCAGCGATGACCGATCTTCCTGCCAATGTTCGCGAGAAGATTGGGGAGACGCTGTTTCCTCCGCTGCTCAGCACCGTCCGCCATCTGGCTTGTGACGCTGGTGAGACGCGGAAGACGCTGTGGAAGGCGCATGATGGCACGTTGCTCGAAAGCGTGCTCATGCGCTACACGGATCGCGCGACGGTGTGCATATCTAGTCAGGCCGGGTGCGGTATGGCCTGTCCGTTCTGCGCTACTGGCCAAGCCGGCCTGACGCGGAACCTATCGACAGCCGAGATCGTGGATCAGGTCCGTGCCGCAGCTGCGGCCATGCGCGACGGTGAGGTGGGAGGAGGACCCGGCCGCCTCTCCAACGTTGTGTTCATGGGCATGGGCGAACCGCTCGCGAACTACAAGCGAGTGATTGCGGCGGTCCGGCGCATCACTGCTCCCGCACCAGAGGGACTCGGCCTGTCGCAGCGGAACGTCACGGTGTCGACAGTAGGTCTAGCTCCCGCGATCCGGAAACTCGCGGAGGAGGACCTGAACGTGACGCTCGCGGTTTCGCTGCACACCCCTGACGACGAGCTTAGGGATACGTTGGTGCCGGTGAACAATCGATGGGCCGTCGCTGAGGTGCTCGACGCCGCAAAATATTACGCCGACACCACAGGCCGACGCGTCTCAATCGAGTACGCCCTCATCCGCGACATCAACGATCAGGGCTGGCGCGCCGACATGCTAGGTAAAAAGCTGCGCAAAGCGCTCGGCCACCTCGTGCATGTCAACGTCATACCGCTAAATCCCACGCCTGGCAGCAAATGGGATGCTAGCCCGAAGGCAGTCGAGACGGAATTCGTGCGCCGCGTGCAGGCTCAGGGAGTTCCGTGCACCGTTCGTGATACTCGCGGTCAGGAAATCGCCGCGGCATGCGGCCAGCTTGCTGCGGAGAACTAACCGCTAAATGCGGCGTTTCCGTTCCTTGCGGGTACTGATGTTGTATCGGACCAGCAAGAACACGAGTGCCACGCCCACGCCGATGATCCACATGTTCTCCACGTTGCCGTCGTGGTTGCCAATCAGGTAGGCGAAGACCAGGATCGTGAAGAGCCAGCCGACAATCTGAAACGCCTTCGGAGCTTCGCCGTGCCAGCCCCAGCCTACTGATGGCTCATCAGCAGGGTTGACGTTCGAGCGCACAATCGCGCGTTCCAAACCTGGATCCACGTTCGCGTCGGCCACTGTGATCCCTCCTGATCGCTTCAAAAAAATCGCCCTGCGCAGGCTGCTGGTGATCTAGACTCCCGCGCCACACGCAGCTCACTGGGATCATCCTGACATACCGATGCGGGCTGAGTGCATTTGGGTCGCCGATTCGTGTCGGACGCGACGTGCCACGTTGGGTGCCTCACCCTTGTGTGAGTTGCCGACGTTCATCAGTGACAATGACTCGGTGACGTCCTCACCGCAATCCCCCCAGCGTGTACTGATACTCGGCAGCACCGGCTCGATCGGGACCCAAGCGCTCGATGTGATCGGCGCTAACCCCGACTTGTTCACAGTGGCCGGACTCGCAGCGGGAGGCGGCAACACGGCTCTCCTTGAACAACAGATTCAACAGACCGGGGTGCCGGGCGATGCGGTGGCGGTGGCGGATCCGGCTGCGGCAGCGAAACTGCACGTGCCCGGTGTCCGCAGCGGAGGGGATGCGGTCACTGCGCTTGTGGAGTCAGTGGAGGCCGACGTCGTCCTGAACGCGCTGGTCGGTTCGCTAGGGCTGCAGCCAACGCTCGCGGCGCTGAAGACGGGAGCTCGCCTCGCGCTTGCGAACAAGGAATCGCTCGTAGCGGGCGGCCCGCTCGTCACTGCGGCGGCCAGGCCAGGCCAGATCGTTCCGGTCGACTCCGAACATTCCGCGCTCGCGCAGTGTTTGCGATCCGGGACCGGTGACGAAGTCGCTCGTCTCGTGCTCACGGCATCCGGTGGCCCGTTCCGGGGCTGCAAGGCTGAAGACCTGGCCGAGGTAACTCCCGAACAGGCGGGTGCGCACCCCACCTGGGCGATGGGGCCGATGAATACGCTGAACTCGGCCACTCTCGTGAACAAGGGGCTGGAGCTTATTGAGACGCATCTGCTGTTCGGGATCCCATACGACCGGATCGACGTCGTGGTCCATCCGCAATCGATCGTGCATTCCATGGTGACGTTCGTGGATGGTTCGACGATCGCCCAGGCAAGTCCCCCCGATATGCGCCTGCCCATCGCGCTCGCGCTGGGCTGGCCGGGCCGCGTTCGCGGCGCGACAAAGCCTCTCGATTTCGCGGCGGGCTGCCACTGGGATTTTGAGCCACTAGACAATGAGGTGTTCCCGGCTGTCCGGCTCGCGCGCGAGGCCGGTACTGGGGGCGGCTGTCTTCCCGCGGTGTACAACGCGGCGAACGAAGAGGCTGCGGCTGCGTTTCTCCAGCGCGACCTGCCGTTCCCGCGCATCGTCCGTATCGTGGAGCATGTGCTTGACGGTGCGCACGAATGGTCGAGCGCACCGAGTACCGTTGACGATGTACTCGCCGCCGAGGGTTGGGCGCGTGCGCGTGCCCGTGAGCTCATCACACAGGAGGCCAGACCCCGCTCATGATGTTCACCCTTGGTGTGATCTTGTTCGCGCTTGGGATCGGTATTTCCATCGCGATCCACGAATACGGCCACCTAGCCATGGCCAAGGCCTTCGGGATGAAGGTTCGCCGGTACTACATTGGGTTCGGGCCAAAGATCTTCGCGTTCAAACGTGGCGAGACCGAATACGGCCTCAAAGCGATCCCGGCTGGCGGCTTCTGTGACATCGCCGGAATGACAGCGCTTGACGAACTCGAACCCGATGAGCATGACCGGGCAATGTACAAGCAGGCCACATGGAAACGGCTTCTTGTCATGCTGGGCGGCCCGATCAGCCACGCGATCATCGGTCTCACGCTGGTCTTTATCCTCGCGCTGGGCTGGGGTCTGCCGAAACTCGCCTTCAATGACGCGGTGGTCGGAGAAACCACGTGCGTAGCACCCACACAAGCCCCGCCAGAGCAGGACAACGGGAGATGGGTTGCAGGCGAGCTTGCGCCCTGCGGCGGTGGGGGGCCTGCTGAGGCTGCCGGTATCGAACCGGGCGACCTTATCGTTGCCGTGAATGGCGACCGGATGCGCAACTTTGGTGAGGTTGTTCAGCGTGTTCAGGCGACCGACGGCACCGCCGTTCTGACTGTGGAGCGTGACGGGGAAACGCGGGAAATCCCGGTCGCGGTCCAGCCGGTCGAACGGTACGTCATTGGTTCGGCGGGTGCGGAACCGGAGCTCGCGACCGTGGGGGCTATCGGCGTAGCGCAGGACCTCGAAACTCGCGCGGAGGCTTCCGAGATCCGGCAGTATGGGCCGCTGGGAGCAGTGCCAGCCACATTCGTCTTTACCGGCGAATTGACGGTTCAGACCTGGGAAGCGCTCCTCAGGTTCCCGGAGCGTCTGCCTGCTGTTGCCCGCTCGATCATGGGCGAGGATCGAGACCCTGATACACCGATCAGCGTTGTGGGAGCGAGCCGTCTCGGCGGCGAGGTCGTCGATATGGGCCTGTGGCAGGTTTTCATTCTGCTGCTCGCGGTACTGAACCTCTTCGTCGGTTTGTTCAACCTCCTCCCGTTGCTGCCACTCGATGGTGGGCACATGGCGGTCACGATCTATGAGGCGATCCGCAACCGGCTGCGGCGGCTGATGGGCAAGCCCAACGGGCCACCGGTCGATTACACCAAGTTGATGCCTATCACTTTCGTTGTGATGGTGATCGGTGCCGGGATTATGCTGTTGACTATCACCGCTGACATCGTCAACCCGATCACGTTCCGGTGAGCACGTAAGGAAGGTTTCTGTGACTGGCCCCAGTTCAGCTGAACTGAACACCACCCCGAATCCGAACACTCCGCCGTCTGGATCTGTGGGTCTGGGAATCCCGGCTGGTCCAGCGCCAACTTTGGCTCCGCGGCGCAAGACCAGGCAGTTGATGGTCGGCGACGTGGGTGTCGGCAGTGACTATCCAGTATCAGTCCAGTCGATGACCACAACCAAGACGCATGACATCAACGCGACCTTGCAGCAGATTGCCGAACTGACTGCCTCCGGGTGCGACATCGTGCGAGTTGCCTGTCCACGTCAGGAAGACGCTGACGCGCTGGCAACTATCGCGAAGAAGAGCCAGATCCCGGTCATCGCGGACATCCACTTTCAGCCCCGGTACATCTTTGCCGCGATCGAAGCTGGCTGTGCGGCGGTGCGCGTCAACCCGGGCAACATCAGAGAGTTCGATGGCCGAGTCCAGGAGGTCGCTAAGGCCGCCGCTGAGGCGAACACGCCGATCCGCATCGGCGTCAACGCTGGCTCGCTGGATCCGCGCCTGCTCGCGAAGTACGGCAAACCGACCGCTGAAGCGCTCGTCGAGTCCGCGCTGTGGGAGGCGAGCCTGTTCGAGGAACACGGTTTTGGGGATTTCAAGATTTCCGTGAAGCACAATGATCCAGTCGTCATGGTGCGGGCGTACGAATTGCTAGCTGAGCAATCGGATTATCCGTTGCACCTCGGCGTGACTGAGGCGGGCCCGTCTTTCCAGGGAACGATCAAGTCGGCGGTCGCCTTTGGTGCGCTGCTCTCGAAGGGGATCGGCGACACGATTCGTGTGTCGCTGTCTGCGCCGCCCGCAGAAGAAGTAAAGGTGGGGCACCAGATTCTGCAGTCACTGAATCTGCGTCCACGCAAACTCGAAATCGTGTCCTGTCCCTCCTGCGGACGGGCCCAGGTCGACGTGTACACCCTCGCGAACGAAGTGACCGCTGGCCTGGAAGGCATGGAAGTCCCGTTGCGTGTCGCAGTAATGGGCTGCGTAGTCAATGGTCCCGGTGAGGCGCGGGAAGCAGACCTCGGTGTGGCCTCAGGCAACGGAAAAGGCCAGATCTTCGTTAAGGGCAAGGTAATCAAGACAGTCCCAGAAGCGCAGATCGTCGAGACCCTGATCGAAGAAGCCATGCGCATCGCGGAGGAAATGGAATCGGACGGCGAAGGTGCCGGCGCGCCCGTAGTAACGGTGAGCTGAGCCATTACGCCGGAGGGCTTCCATATAACGGTCAGGGAACCGGATTATCACGGCGTTTCATCGATCGATTCAAAGTTGGGCTACCGCTCGTCATGTTGTGCGTGGCAATCTGGTGATGTGCTGAAGTTGCTGGGTGCGAAGCCACTGGGGTTGCGTGACACCCCAGCTGTCTTACGCGCGCTGGACTCGGACCCAATCGCTTCGTGCATGGTGGCTTCGCGGATCGAGGAGTTCGGCGTCGATCCGAGGTTTCTGCGCGGAGAACTGTGGAGTCGCGGCAAGCCCGGCGAGTCCCTCTGCTTTTCCGGAGTGAATCTAATACCGCTGCTCGGCGACGAAGACGATATTCGGTCTTTTGCTGATCGTGCTTGCCGCAGCCCTCGCGCATGCTCATCGCTCGTGGGCCGGGCGGAGCTGGTCCTGCCGCTATGGGAGCAGCTCGAGGGCGACTGGGGACAGCCCCGGGAAATCCGCGCTGACCAGCCGATGCTCGCGTTGCGGGGCGCACCGGCGTGTTTGCCCGACCCAGTGACGCGCCGCGTCCGTTTGGACGAGTTCGAGCTGTACCTTGATGCTGCTGTAAAGATGTTCATTGAAGAGGTGGGGGTTGATCCGTGCGCGCACGACGGGGGTCGCTCGTACCGTTACAGAGTTCGCAGCCTGATTGAAGCGGGCCGCGCATGGGCTCGAATCGAGGGCGACACGATCGCGTTCAAAGCTGAGGTCGGTTCGATGTCGAATCGGGTTGGGCAGATCCATGGAGTGTGGGTCAATCCTGAGTTCCGGGGTTGTGGGATCGGTGCAGCGGGCACCGCGACGGTCGCGGAGTGGATTATCCGTACCGGGAGGACCGCCAGCCTGTATGTCAATGGTTTCAATGGGGCCGCGCGGACGATGTACTCGAAAGTCGGTTTCACCCAAGTAGCGACTTTCGCCACAGTGCTGGTGGATTGACGCGCTTTAGCATCACGGCTGATCACACATTACTCTCGTAATCATGCCTACCCGTTCTTTGCTGAGCCCCGGTACCGTGTCGCCGACGCGGAACGTCCCCGCGTCAATTGATCCTCCTGAGTACGCGTGGAAGAAAACAGCGAAGGAAGGCAGCGAACCGTGGGTGCAGACCCCCGAAACGATCGAGGGAATGCGAGTCGCTGGCAGAATCGCCGCGCAGGCCATTCAGGAGGCGGGCAAATCGGTGCAGCCCGGTGTGACCACCGACGAGCTGGATGCCATCGTCCACGAGTTCCTGCTCGACCACGGTGCCTACCCGTCGACGCTTGGGTACCGGGGCTTTCCGAAGTCGTGCTGCACGTCGCTGAATGAAGTGATCTGCCACGGAATTCCAGACTCGACCGTGGTCGAAGACGGTGACATTGTGAAGATCGACGTCACCGCGTACATCGACGGGGTGCACGGTGACACCTGCGTGACGTTCCTTGCTGGTGACGTTTCCGATGAGCACCGTCTCCTGGTGGAACGCACGAAGTCGGCGCTCGACCGAGCGATTAAAGCTGTGAAGCCGGGCCGCCAGCTGAATGTGGTTGGCAGAGTGATCGAGTCGTACGCGAATCGTTTCGGCTACGGCACAGTCCGCGCATTCACGGGCCATGGCGTTGGCACGACGTTCCACAATGGCCTCGTCGTTCTTCACTACGACGATCCGAGTGTCGATACGGTGCTGGAACCGGGCATGACGTTCACAATCGAGCCCATGATCAATCTCGGCGGCATCGACTACGAGATGTGGCCGGACGGGTGGACAGTGGTGACGAAGGACCGCAGCTGGTCGGCGCAGTTTGAACATTCGCTGGTGGTCACCGACTCGGGCGCTGAAGTGCTGACGCTCCCGTAGGCGCCCGCTCATGAAGGGTGCGCTGCTGATCGCCGGCACGACGTCTGATGCGGGCAAGAGTTTTGTTGTCGCTGGGCTGTGCCGACTGCTCGCGCGGCAAGGTGTGAAGGTTGCGCCGTTCAAAGCACAAAACATGTCGAATAACTCGGTTGTGACGCTCGACGGGGGCGAGATCGGCCGCGCGCAGGGCCTGCAAGCGCAGGCGTGCGGCCTTCCACCGAGCGTCCGTTTCAACCCGATCCTGCTCAAACCGGGCAGCGATCGCTCGTCGCAGCTTGTGATTCGGGGGAAAGCAGAAGGACAGCTGCGGGCGGGGGACTACCTGACTCATCGCGCGCACCTTCGCCGAATCGCGGCGGACACGTTGCGCGATTTGCGCGATGATTTCGATGTCGTGCTGTGCGAGGGCGCGGGCTCGCCGGCGGAGATCAATCTGCGTGCATCCGATGTTGCGAACCTGGGGCTCGCACAGGCTGCGCAGATCCCTGTCGTGGTGGTGGGGGACATTGATCGGGGTGGCGTTCTCGCGCATCTTTTCGGCACTCTCGCCGTTCTGGATCCGGAGGATCAGCAGCTGATCTGCGGCTTCTTGATTAACAAGTTCCGCGGCGATCCTGCGCTACTCGCGCCCGGTCTGGAGCAGATAGCGGAACGCACTGGACGTCCTGTTTTCGGGGCGGTGCCTTATCTCGAGGACATCTGGATCGATGCGGAGGACTCGCTTTCGAGTCCAGTGGGCCGCGTGGTTGGTATGCCGAAGCCACCGATCGGGGAGCAGTGGCTGCGCGTCGCTGCCGTCAGGCTCCCGCGGGTATCGAACGCGACCGACGTCGAAGCGCTCGCTAGTGAACCCGGAGTGATTGTGCGATGGGTCGATGACCCAGGCTCAATACACGACGCAGATCTGGTGGTACTGCCGGGTTCGAAGGCAACAGTCGCGGATCTGGAATGGCTGCGAGCGACCGGAATCGCGGATGTGCTTACCAGGCGTGCGCAGAAGGAGATGCCCATCCTCGGTATTTGTGGCGGGTACCAGATGCTCGGCAAGACCATCCATGATGACCTGGAATCGGGGCGCGGAAAGCACAATGGCCTGGGCATTTTCGACCTTGACATCGTGTTCGGGCCGGTGAAGACGCTCGCCGTCGCTACCGGCACTGGACAAGGATTCGGCGCCGATCTGGCGGTGACGGGTTACGAAATCCATCACGGTGAGGCTACTCGCAGCGCCGACGACCCGCTGCTGCGCTCCGGCGATGCTTTCGAAGGAAGCCAGCGGCCTGGAGTTTTCGGCACTCACTGGCACGGCTTGCTTGAGAACGACGAGTACCGGAGGGCCTTCCTCACGCACACAGCTGCTCTGGCGGGATTGAACGGGTTTGTGGTGTCGTCAAATGTCAGTGCCGCCGAAGAGCGTGCGGCTCAGCTAGACCTGATGGCGGATGCCCTGGCTCAGCACGTCGATGTAGAGCGGCTCTTCAGTTTGATCAACGACGGACTACCGGCGCGTCAGCCCATCCTTGGTTCACGGCTTCGCACCTAGAGGCTGTTCCGCGAGCCGGAACGCGTCACGCGCTGCGTCTTCCGCAACGGCCCGGTCTGCTGGAACCAAGCCGATCCGGGTGCGCCGGTCGAGCAGGTCACCCACCGTTGTGGCGCCTTCATGTGTTGCGCCGAACACCAATTCCGCCATGGTGACAGGCACCCGATCATGGATCGGCGCGAGTAAGTCTGGATCTGCGGAAACGGTTTCAGCATCCCGCCCGTATCGCCTCACAAGACGGGATGGCTCGCTCATGGCTGCGAGCGCTCGCCTATTCGCTGCACCGACGAGTGGGAGGTTGCGGGTCTGGCACGGCCCAGCGCTCAGCGCAGCATGAGTGACCGCCGCATCAACGGCGTCTTCAGCCATCTGCCGGTAAGTGGTGAGCTTGCCTCCGACGACCGTCACAACCCCGGTGCTGGAGACGAGGATCGCGTGCTTTCGGGAAAGGTCAGCGGTCCTGCCTTCAGAGGCGAGCAGCGGCCGCAAACCGGCGAAGGCTCCCACGACATCGGTACGACGGGGCTGGGCTGCGAACGCGGGTCCGATAACGTCGAGGAGAAAGTCGATCTCGGCTTCGGTCGGCTCAGGCACATCGGGCACCGCGCCATCGGTCGGCTCGTCGGTGAGACCGATGTATACGAGCCCGTCAGGCTGCGGAAGTGCGAAGACGAATCGATTCGTTTCTCCCGGCACAGGCATGGTGATGGCGGCGGTGGGACGTCCAAGAGTTTCGGGGCGAAGCACTATGTGGGTGCCGCGGGAGGGCCGCAGCGTGACGTCCGGGTCGATGTCGCTTGCCCACACGCCAGTGGCGTTGATGACCGATCGGGCCCTGATGGTGTGAGTTGTGCCGGTCAGTTCGTCACGAACTTCGGCCTCGGTGCCCGATGCGGAGAGTACGCGTGTGCGGGTGAGCACGCGTGCGCCGATAGCAGCGGCGGTACGGGCCAGACCGACAACGAGACGGGCGTCATCTTCGAGTTGTCCGTCCCAGGACAGCAGACCGCCGCGGAGTTCGCTCCGGTTGATGCCGGGGGTCATCAGCACTGTTTCGGCGATCGAAAGCCTGCGCGGCGTGGGCAGGACAGCCGCCGGTGTGCGGGCTGCCCGGCGGAGCACATCGCCCGCCACGAATCCGGTTCCGGCCAGCACCCCTTGCGAGCGGGTGACCTCGGGGAGCAGTGGCAGGAGCATAGGAAGGGGCCGGACGAGGTGGGGCGCCGTTCGCGTCATCAGAATGCCACGCTCTACTGCGCTCTCATATGCGACGCCAACCTGCCCCTTTGCCAGGTACCGCAGGCCGCCGTGAACAAGTTTTGAACTCCACCGAGAAGTCCCCCAGGCGAGGTCGAACGCGTCGACGGCGACCACGTCAAGCCCACGCGAGGCGGCGTCCAGCGCGGCTCCCGCGCCGGTGACGCCCAGGCCGATGATGAGTACGTCGACGGTGCGGCCGTCGGTGGCTTCGCTGAGTTCGCGCTCCCGGCGGCTGGCGTTGAGAGCACTGTCTAGGCCGGTTTTCGTCATGGCGTCAGGTACCTCTCGATGAGCTGGCGATACTGCTCGGAAAGCTCGTTGGCGGTGAGTGAATCTGTCATTGTTTTTCCGCTGAACACGAATCCCTGCATGGCAGTCAGTACAGTGCGCGCGACGCCGCGCGGGTCGCCTTGCCGAAGTGTTTCCGCATCCTGACCGGCTTTGACGGCGGCTTCAAGGACGGAGAGCAGCGAATTCTGTGCCCGTCCGCGCCGGTGAAGGACGTACGGCAGCAGAAGTTCGGGATCGACCTCCACGACTTTCTGGAAGAGAAGATTTTCTCGCACAGCGGTGGCAACTTCGACGATTGCGGCGCTGACTTTCGCGGGCGTCAGGCTGGCGGTGTCGCTCCCTGAAAGGAGATGCACCCCAGCGAAGTTCGACCATTCGCGCGCCATGACGTCACTCATCAGTCGCGTCATGTCTTGCCATTTGCGGTATATGGACATGCGCGAGATCCCCGCTCGACGGGCGACATCGGTGAGCGTCGTGCGTCGCCACCCCACGGCAATGACGCACTCGCGAGCCGCGTCGAGTACCGCGTCGACATCGATGCCCTTCTGGCGGTCGATGGTGGAAAGTTTGGCCTTGTGACGTTCGGTCGTCATGTGTAACACTGTAACACATGGCAGATCTGATGCACTGGTCCCGCTGGGGCAACCCAGCCCACCGCACCGAACTCCCCGAGTCCGCGTGGAAGCTGCTCGAATTAGCGTTCGGGCCGCCACGCGAGACCCCTGCGGTACCGTTCGAGTCCCTCACGCTGCCGCCCTCGGCGCTGCCGCCAGAAGCGCTCAGCGCATTCCATGAGGTGCTTGGTGACGGCAACGTACTCCTCGATGACGCGGCTCGTGTGCAGCACACGCGCGGCAAGTCCACTCCCGACTTGTTGAAGATCCGGGGTGGCGACGTCACCGACGCGCCCGACGCGGTTCTGCGGCCTGGCAGCCACAGTGACGTCACAAAGGTGCTGGAGATATGCGCTGAGCACCGCGTCGCGGTGGTCCCGTTTGGTGGCGGCACCTCGGTGGTCGGGGGGCTTGCGGCACGACGGAATGGTTTGAGCGGCGTAGTCACGCTCGACATGGCACGGCTGGATCGCCTGGTCAGTCTTGACAAACTTGCTGGCGTGGCCACCCTCGAGGCTGGGCTGCTTGGACCGCACGCTGAGGAACTTCTTGCCGCTGAGGGCTTCACCCTCGGGCATTTCCCGCAGTCCTTTGAGTATGCGAGCATCGGCGGTTTCGCTGCGACTCGGTCGAGTGGGCAAGCATCTTCGGGGTACGGACGGTTCGACGCGATGGTCGTGGGCCTTAAAGTCGCGACGCCAATCGGCACCCTCGTTCTCGGCTCGGCGCCGTCGAATGCTGCCGGGCCTGACCTCCGTCAACTCGTTCTGGGATCTGAGGGTGCATTCGGCGTCATCACCGAAGTCACCGTGCGGATACATCCCGTGCCCGACGTGCGCATCTACGAGACGTGGCGGTTCGGGTCATTCACTGCGGGCCGCGACGCGATGCGCAAGCTCACCCAGGATGGCCTGCGGCCAACAGTGATCCGTTTGTCGGATGAGGCCGAGACAGCGATCAATCTGGCGAAACCATCCGAAGTTGGCAGTTCCTCGACGGGTGGGTGTTTGATGGTTACCGGTTATGAGGGAACGGAGGAGCGCGTGGCGCGGCTCCGCGCCGCAGTCACCGCAGAACTCACGGTGCTCGGCGGTGAAGCGCTCGGTGCTGAGGATGGGCAGCAGTGGGCAGATGGCCGCTTCCACGGGCCGTATCTCCGGGACGTGTTGCTCGACCGCGGTGTACTCGTTGAAACGCTCGAAACTGCCACTTTCTGGTCGAATGTGGACGCCCTCTACAGCAGCGTGAAGTCAGCGATAGAGTCGTCGCTCAGCGATCAGGGAACCCCAGCGATCGTGCTCTGCCATATTTCGCACGTGTATGAGACGGGCGCGTCGCTGTACTTCACAGTGGCCGCACGCCAGCTGGACAACCCTCTCGCCCAATGGGAAAAGGCGAAACAGGCGGCGTCGGATGCGATGATCGCAAGCGGTGCGACGATCACCCACCATCATGCGATCGGCAGGGATCATAAGCCATGGCTCGCGCAGGAAATCGGACCAGTGGGAGTCGACATCCTGCGAGCTGTTAAGGGCCGGGTCGATCCCGCGGGCATCTTGAACCCGGGGGTGCTCATCCCATGAGGTCGTTCCATTTGCTTGTTAACCCCGCATCGGGTGGTGGCAGCGCAATCGAGGCGGTGAAGCCGGTGGCAGAACGTCTCCGAGACGCAGGCGCGAACGTCACCGTCACGTACAGCACCGGCAAAGAACGATCCCGGGAAATGATTCCTGATTCCGTCTCGCGCGGAGAGGTCATCGTGGCGGTGGGCGGCGATGGAATGGTCGGCTCCCTTGCGGGGGCGGTGGCCAAAGCAGGGGGAACGCTTGGCATCGTCCCCACCGGGCGCGGGAACGACTTCGCGCGGCAGCTGGGTTTGCCGAAAGATCCAGAAGGCGTCGCTCGCGTCCTGCTCGGCGGGAAGCCGCAGCCAGTCGACATCATCGAAGCGGCGGGGGAGACGGTTGTCGGCAGTGTGTACGCCGGTGTCGACTCTCTCGCGTCGGCTCTTGTTGACAGGGCCCAATGGCTGCCGCGTCCGCTGCAATACCCATATGCGGCGGTCCGGGCTCTTGCGACCTTTCCGCCACAGCGCTATGTCGTGACCGTGGATGGCAACCGGAGTCGATTCACGGGTTGCACTGTCGTAGTAGCGAACTCAGGTTTCTATGGCAGCGGGATGCATGTCGCTCCTCGCGCGGACCCCACCGATGGACTGCTCGATGTGGTGATGATCGCCGCTTCGTCACGGATGCGGTTAATCGCGGCGATGCCGACTGTGTACAAAGGCACACACCTCGGCCGCCCCGAGGTGATCTGGGTGCGAGGCAAAGAAGTCACAGTTGAGTGCGAAGGATCGGTTGACGCGTACGGGGACGGTGACTGGCTCGCACCGCTCCCCGTGACGGCGACAATCCGGGAACATGCGTTGCAGGTTATGCGCTGACTTGCCTCTTGGCGGAGCGGACTGCTGGGCTGCTCAGACGGGCGATCTGCGCGTGATGACGTAGGCGGCGATCCCCGCGACCAGAGCGATCAGCGCTGGGCCGCCCAGCACAATCGTTTCGAGTGGAATGTCGTTCAGCCACTGCCAGATGGCGGGCCACCAGCCCTGCCAGATGTTGACGACCGTGACCAATCCGCCAAACAGCACGAGAGTGAGTGCGACGCTCCATACCCCGGTGGTGCTCCATCGTTGGTAGACGGCACCGAAGAACATGCCGAGCAGACCGCCTGTGATGAGTACGAGTGGGACCAGCATCCACTGGGCGATGGGGACAACAGGGACTATCGTCGCCGCCCGGAAGAAGGTGAATTCTTGACCCCACCCGCCGGTGACCTCCTCGAGAGAAGCCATTATTCCCGTGGCGAGCGACAGGATGATGCTCAGCGCGGCGATGTAGAGGATCGTGCTGCAGAAGAAGGCACGCCTGGTCAGCCCGAGGCTCAGCGCGAATGGCAAGGTCTGCGCTAACGCCTGCACCCCGAATACGAACAGAAAAATTGACAGCACGATCGGGGTGGATGTGTTCATCGAGGCATCCGCATTGCCGATCGCGACGACGATCGCGTACTGGACGACGAAGATTGCAGCCAGAATCGCGGCGATCCACAGGACCATCTGCGGCAGGGTAGCGGTGTGCAGGTGCATCGACCGCTGGATGCGCTGGGTGGCTGACGTGCGGGTGAGTGTTGTCGTTGCCATTATGCTGCCCCCTTCGTGGTGGTGTGGACGACCAGTTGCTGCAATGACACGGGTTCTACGGTGAGGCCGCCGCGATGCGCGTCAGCCTTGCGCAACTCGCTGAAGGAGAGTTCAGCCGTCACTCTCGCCTGGCTGCCGAGCGTTTCCCGGGCCAGAACGGGTGCGGAACCGACGAATTCCGCGACCGATGAGGCTTCCCCGGTAACGACCGCTGCGCGGGACCGCAGGTTGTCGGCCGAATCGTCGAGCAAGATACGCCCCTTATCGATCACTATGACGTGCTCGATCAAGTTGCTTACTTCATCGATCAAATGCGTGGAGAGCACCACGGTGCGGGGATGCTCCGCGTAATCGGCGAGGAGCCGGTCGTAGAACATGTGCCTGGCCACGGCATCGAGGCCGAGATACGGTTCATCGAAAAATGTCAGCGGTGCGCGGGAGGCGAGTCCGACAATGACACCGAGTGCGGACAGCATGCCGCGCGATAGTTTCTTGACCTTTCGCTTGAGCGGCAGCTGGAAGTCGTCGAGCAAGGTATCCGCCAGTTTCTGGTCCCAATGGGGAAGCAGGTAGCTGGCCGTGGAGAGTACGTGCTTGACGGTGTAGTCGTCCGGGTACTTCTGGCTTTCCCGGATGAAGCTGATCTGTGACAGGACGCTGGCGTTCTCTGTTGGCGTTTCACCGAGTACTTCCACTGAACCGCTGGTGAGGAACTCCTGGCCGGTCATCATGCGCATCAGAGTGGTTTTACCAGCGCCGTTGCGGCCGAGAAGTCCGTGAATAGTGTTCGGCTTCAATTCGAAGCTCACGTCGTCGACTGCCAGCACGGAGCCGTATTTCTTGGTCACGGCGCGGCAGCGCGCGGCGGGTGCGGTCATTGGTTTACCTCCTGCTGGTCAAGCATCTTCTTGAGGTCGGCGAGCGAAATGCCCAGCTTGCGTGCTTCGGTGATCAGGGGTTCGACGTATTGGCGCGCGAATCCCTCCTGGCGCCGACGGCGGAGCTGATCCCGAGCGCCAGTCGTGACGAACATCCCGATGCCCCTCTTCTTGTAGAGAACCCCGTCGGCAACGAGTTGGTTCAGCCCTTTGGCGGCGGTTGCTGGATTGATGTGGTTGAACGCTGCGAGCTCATTCGTCGAAGGTGCTTGCTCTTCTTCCGCGAGCGTCCCATCAATGATCGAGTTTTCGACCATCTCGGCGATCTGCTGAAACAGCGGGCGTCCATCGTCCATCGTCACCTGCTTCCCCAAGGGGAACTGCTTAACTGCTTAAGCGGTTCATTACTGATGTAACTAACCATAGAGCTATCGGCGGCAGCCCGCAAGCGGGGCCGGAGCACTCGTGTGTGCTGGGTCCTAAGGGACAATCTTCGTGATATCGCACAACTGTGCAGGTAGCGGCAGCGGAAGTCGCGTAACGTGCACTGCATGGAACTCGTCTCGGTCTCAGTTGGAGACACTGAGTATGAGGTTCGCTGCGACGGGGATCACCGCAGTGGCGCCGTGCTGATCATCGGATCAGCAGGAGTCGCCGCTGAGTTATATGACGACCTTTGCGCGCGCCTGCACAACTCAGGTCTTCCTACTATCACTCTGCCCTACAGTCCCGGAATCGATCATCGGGCCGCGCTCGCAGCGGTAGACGCGGCGAAGGCTGCTTGGGTCAACGTAGCGGGCTACGGAGCCGGGGCCACCGTCGCATGGCAATTCGCTGCTCGGCACTTCAATCGCGTATCAAGCCTCGTGGTCCTTGGGGCCGCGCATCCGGCAGCTCCGACCGCGAATGCCCCTGCAGAGGATTCAGAGTGTCCGCCGGTCGAGGTGGGAACCACCATCATCTCGACGAGCCCCGCCGAAATGGTGCAGGCGAAAGCGAGCGGACCATTCGTGCGGGGGGACCTCCGCATCGTCTCGGCGAGCTCCGAGGGATCTTCGGGGCAGGATGTCGCGGCGATCGTTGCGACGGAAGTGGTTCTGCGTTCTAACCCCTGGTGAAATGCAGGTTTTTTGCCGTGGGTGATGTTTCCACGGCTTTCGGGTCGGGGTAGGTCCCGAGGACCCGATCTGCTGTTCCCGATGTGGTCACCGTGAACCAATAGTGCTCGTTCTTGAAGTGATGGTTACGGTGGTTGCGCCAGATCGCACGGTAGAAGCGTGATTGCGGGCGGTAGTTGCTGTGGATCAGGAAATGCGTCCACTCATAGGCGAGTCCAATTGCGCTCATTGTGAGGATGAAAGTGAGCGCCAGGCCGGGGCGCGGCAAAGCCAGGAAAGCAGCGGCTACCAGTGTGGGGATCACGAGTGTGAGCGTCTGCCATGGAATGAATATCAGCGGCACGTTCTTCGGGTCGGCATGGTGAGCCCGGTGGCTGCGCGCCAGCCGTGAATCCAGGGTTTTCCCTGCTATCGTCCGCGGCCGCCAGTGCAATACACATACGTGAATGACCCATTCGATGAACGGGAATATCGCAATGACGGCGAGCGGCACAAGGATGTCGCTCAGCTGCCAGTCACCGACCGAGATCCTCGCCACGAAAGCAATAGCGATTGTCGCGCCCAGCATCCACGGTGTGGGTTGCTGACGAAAGGTATGGGCGGCGTCGCTCAGCGAAATGAGCGAGGGGCGTGTGTCTTTAGGTCTCATCGAGCGTCCTTGATCGAGTTGAGAACTGAACTGAGGGCGAGTGTTCCAGCGGAAAGCAGGGCCTCTGCCCGTGTGCCCGCCAGTTGGTGATCATTTGCCGCGATCGCCGCGGCGAGCTGGTGGTAGGCGTCGGCGTTGCTTACTTCGGCCTCCATTACCGGCGCAAGAACGGTGATCATCGGCTCGTATGCGCTTCGCAGGCTGTTGAAGATCAGCCGGAACGCGATCGAATCAGCCGAATCGACGACGACGTCCCAGAACCTCAATGCGCGGAACTGCAAATCGACCGAGTCGGCGTTCTGGGACATTGCGTTCGCGGCGCTGTGAAGCTGTGCAGCCTGGTCAGGCGTCACGCGCTGCGCGGCGAGTTCGGCAACTTTCACGCCGACAATCTGGCGTGCCTCGACCACGCTCAGCGCGACTGCAACATCGGGTTCGCCCTGGCGGAGCAAAAGTTGCGGCAACAATTCTGGGCCCGCGTTCGCGCGATAGTCACGCACAGACGTCGCGTCCCCCTGGCGGACTTCCACAAGTCCAGCTTGCGAGAGCTTCTGAATCGCCTCCCGGATAGCAGGCCGCGAGACTCCGAACGCCTCGGCGAGGCGACGCTCGCTTGGCAGGTCATCGCCAGGGGCGAGTTCACCACTAAGAACGCGGGCAGAGATCTGGTCGAACACGGCGGCTGACGCAGACGTTCGGGCGATCGCTTCAAACATAGAAACGAGATTAGACGTCAGCCGGTAAGAGGTCAAGTGGTAAGACCACTTGACCTGATTGGGGTCGGCGACGGGGCCATCAGAGTCTTAAATACGCAGCCCGACCAGCGCATTCTCCACCACTTCGGCGATCGCTGGGTGGATCCAGAACTGGTCCCGGGCCAGCCGCTTCGGTGTGGTGCCGAATACCATTCCCTGTATCAGCGGCTGAATAACAGTGGTCGCGTGCGCTCCGATGACGTGCGCGCCGATCAGTTGCCCAGTGGAACGGTCGGCGAGCACCTTGCAAAAGCCAGGCGCGTCCTCTGTGGCCCACCCGAACGCCGTGTCCTTGTAATGATGGGTCGATTCAGCGAAGTCAATTCCCGCATCCTCTGCTTGTTCACTCGTGAGCCCAACGCTCGCGATCTGCGGATAGGTGAAGACCCCGGACGGGATGAAACGGTGATTGGCAGCCCTGGGTGACGCGGGATTGAGCAGATTGTGAGCGACGACGTGCGCCTCGTGATTGGCGAGGTGCTTCAGCTGTATCGGCGCGCAGACGTCACCAAGCGCCCAAACTCCGGCAGCTGTCGTTCGCTGATAGTCGTCAACCACCACGCGACCATCAACATGCACCGAGACACCCGCGTTCTCGAGGCCCAGATTGTCGCTGTTCGGACGCCGTCCGAGGGCCAGGAGGAGAGCATCGCCCTGCACGCGTGAACCGTCGTCCAGCACAACGGTCACCTCATCCGCTGATGACTCGACAGATTCGGCAGTCGAACACAGGCGCACGTCCCAGCGTGACCGCGCAACATCGGTGAACACACCCGAAACCGCCGCATCGTGATGGCGCAGCAGCCGCTCGCCACGAGATATCAGGGTGACGGCGCTGCCGAGCGACGAGAATATGTGTGCGAACTCGGCCGCGATGAAACCGCCACCAAGAATCACCAGACGCTGCGGAAATGTCTCAGCGCGCATGATGGTGTCTGAGGTATAGATCGGGCGCAAGTCTTTGGGAGACTCGCTGGGGCGCGGAAGACCTTCAGGCACCGTCGCCCGGGCGCCTGTAGCGATCACGATCTGATCCGCGGTGATGCGGTGTCCGCTGGACAACTCCAGCGTGCTGGGGCCGGTGAAGCTCGCGTGTTCCTTGAAGACCGTCACGTTCGGGTTGTCTTGCCTGAACTGTTCAGCAGCAGCAGCGTTGCCGTCGATTCTGGAGAAGACGCGCTTCACTATTGCCTGCCAGTCGACGCCGTGAATTTCCGCGTCGATGCCAAATCGGGAAGCACTGTCGATCGAAGCGGCCACGTCAGCGGTGTAGGCGAACATTTTCGTCGGAATACACCCGACGTTGAGACACGTACCCCCGAAACGGTTCGCTTCGATGATCGCGACTGACTTGTCGGCGAACCGGCGGTTCACGATCATGTTGCCGGAGCCCGCACCGATGATGGCGATGTCGAAATGGTCCATTCAGTGCTTCCCTCCCGCAATGCAGTGGTGAGCGCGAGGCTTCAGGATACGACTGCGGTGCTCGTGGGGATTGCGGCGCTGTCCGTGCTCGCTAGACCGTCGGTTGCAGAAATCCAGGAGAGGAACTCGTCGAGTTCACGAAAAGCTGTCTCGCGTGCGCCCTTTTGCGAGAGGAACACGTCGTGCCGTGCGCCCGGGACGGGCACGATAACGGTGCGATTGCCCATGCAGCCCGCCCATCGCGCGATCTGCCTGACATCGAGAACACAGTCCACCGAATCGATCTCAGCAACGTAGTGCGGCGAGAACCACGTCTTCGAAGACCTCAAGATCAGTGCGGGCACACCCACGTCGAGCCCACGCTGCAGGGAAAAATGCCCGCGCCGGATCGCGCGCAGCCAGCCGAACCGGGCGGGATAACCGCCGTGGGGTTTCCAGTCGAGATTGTATTCCCACTCGCCCTTGCGATCGGTATGGAGGCTGGTCCCATAGCCGTCGAACTTCGCGTCCTGCGCGATCCTCATCGGCTGGACTCGCCCGACGGCCTCGATTGCGGCAGTCCCGATGCTGCGCAGCCACCATGAGCCCTGCATGTCGAGCCATGGGCTGTTGAGAACGAGACCCCGGATCCCTGCGCCCTTTGCACCGCCGGGCTCTCTGTTCAGGCGGTCGACCCACAATGGGGCGATCAGCCCCCCTGTCGAATGCGCAGCGACGATGACGCGCGTCCCCGCATCGCCTTTCCCTGCATTGTCCCCCTGCGCATCAATACGGATGAGGCGCAAAGCCTCGTTCAGCTCTTCGTCGTAGAGAGCGAGATCTGTCACAAAGTGGGGCGTGAGACCGGGCCGCTGCGACCGGCCGCACTTTCGGAGGTCAAGCGCATAGAAGCGGTAACCCTGGGCAGCGAACCTGTCAGCAAGATGCCGCTGGAAGAAATAGTCGGAGTATCCATGGACATACAGGACAGTGCTGTGAGGTGCAGGAACAGCGTTTTCAGGCGGGACATATCGAACAAGCGTCGCAACGATCTCACCCTCGCCGTCCGGATCGGAACCGAGCTCGATCGTGTGCTGTTGGTAATAATCACCCAAAACGTCAGCACGCCATGTCGTCACACCCACACCCTATCGCGCATACTGCAGGGGAACATTTGGGGCAGGATGGTACCGCTGTGTGGGAAACCTACCCACCGGTAGTACACACTGTCAGGAGAAGGCCGACCGGCGCCGAACGACCGGACAAGAAAGTTGAGTCCAGTGGCAAAACATGACGAGCGGAAGCGGGACGACTCGACAGACCGCGCACCGACCAGCACCGAGCAGTCGGTCGATGTAGCGCTAATCGGCGCCGGAATCATGAGCGCCACGCTGGGTGCGCTGCTGAGCGAACTCGAACCCAACTGGTCAGTTGCTTTGTACGAAAGGCTGAATGCCGCCGCCGCGGAGAGCAGCGACCCCTGGAACAATGCGGGCACCGGCCACTCGGCGCTGTGCGAGCTGAACTACACGCCACAGCAGCCTGACGGCAGCGTTGCGGTCGACAAGGCCGTCGACATCAATGAGCGCTTCCAGGTGTCACGGCAGTACTGGGCATACGCCGTCGACAAGGGCATCCTCAGCAATCCCAAGGACTTCATCAACCCGATCCCGCACATGAGTTTCGTGCATGGTGAAGACAGCGTGAAGTACCTGCGCGCACGGTATGACGCCCTTGCCAGCCAGACCCTGTTCGAGGGCATGGAGTACACCGAGGACAAGCACGCGTTCTCGGAGTGGGTACCGCTGATGGCGCAAGGACGGGATTTCAGCGATCCTGTCGCACTGAACCGGTTCGATCTCGGTACCGACGTCGACTTTGGTGCTTTGACGCGTCAGCTCCTCACGTATCTGGGCGCGGCGGGCTGCGACATTCGTTTCGGCCACGAAGTGCGCGACGTGCGTAAGGAAAGCGACGGACGCTGGAAGCTGACGATCCGAAACGTCCGAACGGGTGACAAGCGCATCGTCCGCGCTCGTTTCGTGTTCGTCGGCGCGGGAGGCGGCGCGCTCTCGCTCCTTCAGAAGTCCGGAATCAAGGAAATCAAAGGTTTCGGCGGATTTCCCGTGAGCGGGCAGTTCCTGCGGTGCACTAACCCGGACCTCATCGCAGCGCACAACGCGAAGGTCTACGGAAAAGCTGCGGTCGGTGCTCCGCCGATGTCTGTGCCGCACCTCGATACGCGGGTGATCGGGGGCGATCGGGGACTCCTGTTTGGACCCTACGCGGGCTGGACACCGAAGTTCCTCAAGGAAGGCCACCTTTCGGACCTGTTCCTCTCGGTTAAGCCCAACAACGTTTTCCAGATGATGAGTGTGGGTCTTAACGAGATGGGCCTCACGAAGTACCTGGTTGAGCAGGTTCTGCAGTCGAACGACACGCGTATCGGCGCGTTAGCAGAGTTCGTGCCGGAAGCTGAAGCAAGCGACTGGGAACTCATCACTGCAGGTCAGCGCGTTCAGATGATTCGTCCGGGTAAAGAAACGAAGGGCACCCTCGAACTCGGCACCGCGATCGTGGCAGCCGAGGACGGCACGATCGCTGGTCTGCTGGGCGCGTCGCCGGGTGCCTCCACCTGTGTCTCAGCGATGCTCGAGGTGCTGGAGCGCTGCTTCGGTGACAGGTATCAGAAGTGGGAGACGGACTTGCAGGGCGCGATCCCGTCGATCGGCCAGTCGCTGAACGAGAACGCCAGTCTCTACCGTGAGGTGTGGGACTACAGCAACAAGGTTCTCAAGCTCACAACGCAAGAGGACACTGTTCCTGCTGTGCCCGAAGATGCTGAACCTGCGACATAAGAGTGTTTGTCGGCAAACGAAAGCAGTAGGTGAGCGTCCTCAGTGAGTGCCCCATGACCCACGCCGTGACTGCTGAACGAGGGTTCCCCTTCAGCGCAATCGTCGGGCAGGATCAGTTGCGCCTCGCGCTGGTTCTGTGTGCGATCCACCCCGGTATCGGTGGTGTGCTCGTCCGTGGCGAAAAGGGCACCGCCAAATCGACAGTAGTTCGCGCCCTCGCCAGGCTGCTGCCTCCCGTTCGATCACCGGACGGTCCCCGTGCGGCGCGACTCGTGGAACTGCCAGTGGGTGCCACCGAGGACCGTGTGGTCGGGTCCATCGACCTGGAGCGCGTGCTCCGCGATGGGGAACGGGCATTTCAGCCCGGTCTGCTGGCGCATGCACACGAAGGTGTGCTGTACGTAGACGAAGTGAATTTGCTGCACGATCACCTGGTCGACGTTCTGCTCGATGCGGCCGCGATGGGCAGGGTGCACGTCGAACGCGATGGTTTCTCGCACACGCATCCCGCAAGGTTCGTTCTCGTGGGGACCATGAACCCGGAGGAGGGTGAGCTTAGGCCCCAGTTGCTGGACCGATTCGGCCTGACCGTCGACGTCTCCGCTTCACGTGATGTGGGGGTGCGAGCGGAGGTGATCCGGCGCCGCCTTGACTACGAACGCGACCCCGATCGGTTCGCCGCTCGATTCGACGGGCAGGACATCGAACTGGCGGAGCGCATCGCAGTGGCGCGAGACGCGCTCGCTTCGGTCAACCTGCCTGACCGGGAGGTGCGGCGCATCGCATCACTGTGCGCGGAGTTCGGTGTCGACGGAATGCGCGCCGACCTGGTGATGGCACGCACCGCGATCGCGCACGCGGCATGGCGTGGTGGGGTCGAAGTAGGAGAAGGCGATGTCCGCGCTGCCGCGGAACTCACCCTGCCGCACCGGCAGCGGAGGGACCCCTTCGACGAGCCCGGTCTCGATCAGAACCAGCTTGACGACGCGATGACGAAGGCAGCCCAGGATGCGGAAGCTGGGGGGCCCGAGCCTGACCCGGATGACCCCGGCCCAGACGATCCCGGCCCAGACGGCCCTGGCCCAGACGGCCCTGGCCCCGAAGACCCGGGCCCGCCGCCTTCTGGCGGACAAACTCCTCCCGACGGCGACCCGGCTGCCGAGAGTGCAGATGACCGCGGCACTGAAGGTCCCTCAGGCAACGCGCCCGAGCGCAGCTCCGCGCCTCCTCAGGGTTCGTTCCGGGCACGTCTGCTCGAGATACCCGGAACCGGAGAAGGGGCGCCCGGGCGTCGTTCGCGTGCACGGTCCCAGCGAGGACGGATTGTGCGTCCTGCGGCGTTTCGCGGGCGGGCGTTGCATGTACCAGCGACGATTCTCGAAGCCGCGGCGCAGCTGCCGAGCCGCGGCCGCTTCTCAGTGCGGCCCAGAGACTTGCGGGGCGCCGAGCACGAAGGCAGGGAAGGCAACCTCGTAGTGTTCGTTGTCGACGCCTCGGGCTCGATGGCGGCCCGTGACCGCCTTTCAGCCGTGACGGGAGCAGTCATTTCCCTGCTTCGTGACGCTTACCAGCGCCGAGACAAGGTGGCAGTGATCACTTTGCGGGGCCGTCAGGCTGAACTCGTCTTGCCTCCTACATCGTCGATTGATATCGCGGTTCGCCGCCTCGATGCGCTGCGCACAGGCGGTCGCACGCCACTGGCTGAAGGTCTTCTCAAAGCACGCGAGGTGGTGTTGCGCGAGCGTATCCGTGACGCGCAGCGACGCGCACTCGTGGTCCTCCTGACGGATGGGCGCGCCACTGCGGGAACGGAACCGGTGAAACGAGCGCACCGGGCCGCAGGGCTTGTGGTGGGCGCGCGGATTGCGTCCGTCACCGTGGACTGTGAACATGGAATGGTCCGCCTCGGGCTGGCGGCCGATCTTTCCCGTCATCTCCAAGGTGGGTACGTGCGGCTGGCCGAGCTTTCAGCGGATGCTGTCACGGGTGTTGTCCGCGCAGCCGCATAGTCTGGCAGCCAGCTCAGTTGGCAGTACTCGTGACGAAAGGATGCCGATGCCGAAGGGTGTGCCCGTTGCTGGAACCGTTCCCGACGATGGGCTGACGACACGTGAACGCCGGAATTTACCGGTCCTCGCGGTTCATACCGGCCCCGGCAAGGGCAAATCAACTGCTGCGTTCGGAATGGCATTGCGCGCGTGGAATCAGGGCTTCAATGTTGGCGTCTTCCAGTTCGTGAAGAGTGCAAAGTGGCGCGTTGGGGAAGAAGCTGCACTGCGCGCCCTCGGCGATCTCTACACCACTACAGGGCAGGGCGCTCCCGTCGAGTGGCACAAGATGGGTGAGGGCTGGTCGTGGATCCGAAAGCACGGCGACAACGCTGATCACGCGGAGGCTGCCCGGGATGGCTGGCGCGAGATCCAGCGCCGGCTCGCGGCCGAAACACACCGGTTTTACGTCCTCGACGAATTCACGTACCCGCTGAAATGGGGCTGGGTCGACGTCGGAGAGGTCGTCGATACGCTGCGGAGCCGACCAGGCAGACAGCATGTCGTGATCACTGGGCGCGATGCACCGCAGGAACTCATCGAAGCTGCCGACCTGGTGACAGAAATGACGAAGGTGAAGCACCCTATGGACGCTGGCCGCAAGGGCCAGCGGGGTATCGAGTGGTGACCATCCCCGCCGTTGTTCTGGCCGCGCCCTCGTCCGGTAGCGGAAAAACAACACTGGCCACTGGGATCATGGCGGCGCTGCGGGCTTCAGGACTACGCGTCGCGCCGTTCAAGGTCGGACCCGACTACATCGACCCTGGGTACCATTCGCTCGCCACAGGACGGCCGGGACGCAATCTCGATCCTGTGCTGACCAGACCGGAGCTCGTCGGCCCCCTGTTCCAGCATGGCTCTGTCGGGTGCGATATCGCCATCGTCGAAGGGGTGATGGGGCTATTCGACGGGCGCATCGGCTCCGCTGAGCTAGCCGAGGGCTCGACCGCTCAGGTAGCTGCGCTGCTCGGAGCCCCAGTCGTACTGGTTGTTGATGTTCGCGGGCACAGTCAGAGTCTGGCCGCGCTGCTGCACGGGTTCGCGACTTTCGATCCGAGGGTCCGGATCGCCGGAGTGATACTCAATCAAGTGGGAAGTGATCGCCACGAACACGTCCTGCGTGAAGCATGTGACCGCGCTGGAATGCGTGTTCTCGGCGTTGTGCCGCGTGATGGCGAGGTTTCGCTGCCGTCACGGCACCTAGGGCTCGTGACGGCTGCCGAGCACGGAGGCGCAGCGGACGTGGCTATCCGCGCGATGGGGGAATTAGCGCGCTCGTGCATCGATCTGCCAGGTCTCCGGCAGATCGCCCGGTCTTCGGTGCTGGCTGAGGCATGGGACCCCGGTGCTGCCCTGGGGGAGAGCAGCGGAGCTGCACATCAATGCCGCCCCCTGATCGCTGTGGCGAGTGGGCCTGCCTTCACGTTCCGGTACGCGGAGCACGACGAGCTGCTGCGCGCAGCGGGAGCGGACATTGCCACCTTCGACCCGTTGTCCGATGGTCTGCCGGACGGCACCACCGGGATCGTACTGCCAGGTGGTTTCCCAGAGCTCCACGCGGCAGCGCTTGCGGAAAACGTGGCGCTGCTGAGCCAGGTGCGCGACGCAGCGGCGGCTGGGGTGCCTGTGGTCGCCGAATGCGCAGGTTTGCTCTACCTCGCTCGCAAGGTTGATGCGTACCCGATGGCGGGCGTCATCGCCGTTGATGCGGTGTTCGGCAAGCGCCTGGTTCTCGGGTACCGAGACGCCGCAGCGCTGTCCGACTCCGTCACATTCCGTGCGGGCGAACGCGTCACTGGACACGAATTCCACCGGACGCATTTACTAGAAGCTGAGGGAACGGACGCGGCGTGGGGGTGGCGGGACCACGCAGGCGCGTTAGTTCGTGAAGGATTCGTCGGTAAGTCAGTTCATGCGTCGTATCTTCACACTCATCCGGCCGGTCATCCGTCAGCAGTTGCGCGTTTCGTTGCGGCCGCGCGAGCGACTCAGCCAGTGGCGCATCCGCGAGCAGCGTCCGCGCCGTGACCGTTCCCGCCACGATTGCCGCAGCAGGGATCGGGGTATCGCTGCGCGCTCAGGCCGACGACGTCACGACGATGCTCCGGGGCTTGGCCGAGCAGGCCGGGATCGTCACCTTCGACGCGGTGGGCACGCTGGACCAGCGGAAACACCTGCCCGCGCTCGTTGACGGCGTGCAGAACTTCGGGCTCATCGCGGTTAAGGGTTTCGCTGCGGCGGTCCTCGACGACATTCCCGTCCCGCACCCCAGTCTGCGCGTCGCATCTCACACTGGCACGGCCAGCGTTGCCGAGGCCGCGGCCATCTGTGCTGCGCTGCGGTATGCGGAGGCGGTTGCTCACACGGAATACGTACTCGGTGAGAGCTGCGTCTACGGAACGTGCTGCGACTCGGCGTGGCGGAAGGACCTCATTCCGGTGATGGCGGCGCTGGGCCCCGATGTGCATGCCTGTATACATGTCCGCGTCCCAAAAACAACAGGAAACCTCGTGACCGGCGCTGTCGCTGTCGCGAGCTGGAGGCACCCCTGACGCTTCTGTGCGCAAACTCGCAGAATTTCCGCGCGGATGCTGCACGTCTGTGCACACAACGGGTACGCACGGCCGCACGCCGGAGCCTCGCATTATGGACGCTTTGTTCGCCGCACTAGTGTCTATACCCGTAGTTGCAGACGTAATCGCGGTTGGTGGCGAATAACCGGGAAAGAGGGAGCGCGCGTGGCCGGGGACAATCCTGTGTATCTGGCGGGTCTTGCGCTTGCTGGGCGGCGAGTCGTCGTTGTTGGCGGCGGGTCGGTGGCTCAGCGGCGAGTGCCGTTACTTGTTTCCGTTGGTGCCGAGGTCGAAGTCATCACGCGTGAAGCGACCGCCGCTGTCGAGGGGATGGCCGCGTCAGGCCACATCACGCTCACGCTGCGCGACTACGCGCCAGGTGACCTCGCCGACGCTTGGTACGCGATTGCGTCCACTAATGACCCGGCCGTCAATGCCGCAATCGTCGCCGAGGCGGAGGGGCTGCGGATCTTCTGCGTGCGGGCTGACAACGCTCGCGAGGGCACTGCTGTCACCCCTGCTTCAATGTCCTATGAGGGACTGAATGTCGGCGTGGTCGCTGGGGGAGACCATCGCCGGTCCGCCTCAATCCGCTCCGCCATCCTGGAAGCCCTGCAATCCGGCGTCGTCGACGACCACCCGGAGGACGACGCACGGCGCAGTGGTGTCGCTCTTGTCGGTGGCGGGCCGGGCGACCCGGACCTGATCACCGTGCGCGGCCGCCGGCTGCTTGCGCAGGCCGACGTGGTCGTCGCTGACCGGCTAGCGCCGCCGGAACTTCTCGCGGAACTGGGCCCGCACGTCGAGGTGATCGACGCATCGAAGATCCCCTACGGCCGGGCAATGGCTCAGGAAGCAATCAATGACACCCTGATTTCGCGTGCCCGCGCCGGGAAATTCGTCGTGCGGCTCAAAGGCGGCGACCCATACGTATTCGGGCGCGGTTACGAAGAGCTGCTCGCGTGCGCAGAAGCTGGGATATCCGTCACAGTTGTGCCAGGAATCACAAGTGCGATCGCGGTGCCCGCGGCAGCCGGAGTTCCGGTCACTCATCGAGGTGTCTCGCATGAGTTCGTGGTCGTCAGCGGACACGTACCGCCCGGTCATCCCCAATCGCTTGTCGACTGGGCAGCGCTAGGCCGCATGAAAGGCACGATCGTGCTGCTCATGGGGGTCGAACGGATCGATCAATTCGCTACTGCACTCATTGCTGGCGGGCGTGACGAGACCACACCAGTGACAGTCATCCAGGAGGGGACCACTCGCACACAGCGGGTTGCTCACTCGCTGCTCGGCAGCGTTGCAGAAACGGTCAAAAAGGAGGAAATCCGGCCTCCTGCGATCATCGTTATCGGCCCTGTGGCGGGACTCGCACTGAATTTGGCTGAAACGAATCACGGTTCAGTGAACGATTGATCAAGGAGATGCCGTTTACGACACTAAGGAGCCCGGACCGTGGATGCTTCCTCAGAAGCAAAATATCGGCACAGCGATGCCGACGGGTCTGGATCCTTGAAGTCGGCTACCTTGGGGCCTACTCAGGGGAGGACCGATTCAGCGGAGGCCAGCGTGGGCGGAGGCAGTGATCTGGTGATTCAGAAAGCTGCCGCGACCAAAGTGCTCGGCTGGGCGATCGTCGTGCTCAGCGCGCTTCAGCTCATGGTCGTGCTCGACGGAACAGTCGTCAACCTCGCGCTTGCGCGCCTTCAGGACGATCTCGCGCTGAGCGATAGCGGCCGAACCTGGGTCGTGACCAGTTATGCACTCGCTTTCGGTGGCCTGATGCTGCTCGGCGGCCGGCTGGGCGACACATTCGGGCGCAAGCGGATGTTCATGTACGGGGTCGCTGTGTTCACCGTCGCGTCGCTGATCGCTGGCCTGGCCACGACGGACATCACCCTGATTGCCGCTCGCGTTCTGCAAGGGGCAGGTGCTGCTGTCGCCTCGCCCACCGCTTTCGCTCTCGTCGCCACCACGTTCGCGCCAGGTCCCGTGCGCAACCAGGCGTTCGCCATCTTTGCGATGATGACCGGCCTCGGTTCTGTCTCCGGTTTGCTGCTGGGTGGCGCGCTGACCGAAATCTCGTGGCGGTGGATCTTCTTGGTCAACCTGCCAGTTGGCGCTTTCATCCTCTTCATGGCCCGAACGTCGCTTCCAGAATCTCAGGGTCCGCGCCGCAGCCTCGACGTGCCAGGAGCCATTCTCGCGACTACCGGCTGCACGGCGCTGGTCTACGGCCTGCAGCACGGCGCGGAGAGCGGGTGGAACTCCGCGCCGGTGATCCTCGCCCTCGTGCTTGGTGTACTGCTGCTGACGGCCTTCCTGGCAGTGGAGCGCACGGCAGAGAATCCGCTATTGCCATTCATTCTGTTCCGTAACCGGGACCGGGTCGCCACATTCGTGGCGATCATGCTGGCCGGTGCCATCACCATGTGTATGGCTGTGTTCGTCGCCCTGTTCGTCCAGGATGTGCTGCTGTTCAGTCCGCTCGAAGCGGGTCTCTCTTTCGTGCCCTTCGCGTTCGCGCTTGGCCTCACAGCGCAAGTGGCGTCCAAGCTGGCGATGCGCATCCAGCCGCGCTGGCTGGTCGCGACGGGGGGCCTCCTCGTTGCAGCGGGCCTGGCCTACGCGTCGACAATGGATCAGCATTCGTCCTACTTCCCTGACCTGTTCGTGCCAATCGTGATGGTGGGCGCCGGTGTCGGGATGAGCGTTGTCCCGCTCACGCTCTGCGCTGTCGCTGGTGTCAGGTCCTCGGAGATTGGCCCGTTGACGGCGATTGCGCTCGTCGCGCAGACGCTGGGTGGCGCGCTGGGCCTGGGTGCAGTTGGTGCGCTGGCAACGGCACGCACTCTGTCGCTCGGCGGGTCCACCGGGCCTGCGAGCGCGATGAACGAGGTGCAGCTTGTCGCTCTGGGCGAGGGCTATCTCTTTGCCTTAGTGATCAGCTCAGTTATTGCGTTGCTCCTGACTGTGGTTGTTGCGATCTGGATGCGGTTCACACCTGCGGAGGTCGCCCAGGGCCGTGCCGCGCAGGGCTCAGCTCAGAACGAATCAACCAGCCTTTGAGCTCAACTCGTGAGAACGACTAGCTCCCGGTCACCAGCGATTTCTACCTTGAGACCCGCCCGCGCCGCGACTCGTGCGACCGCGTGGATTGTTCGTGGCTCCGATCGAGTTATCGCAAGCGCGCGCGCCAGCAAGCCCTTGTGATGTTTGTTGAAGTGACTGACGACTGAGCGTGTTCCGTCCGGCCGTTCGGTCAGCACTGTCGCGGTGATCGCGGATTCGACCGGCCCGAGCGCTGTATAGCCGCCCGAACGCAGGTCGACGATGAGGCGTGAGTCTTCGCGCTGGATCGCGTCACCGAGAAGTGGACGCCACAGCGACCTCAGTGAGGTGAGACCGGGAAGCCTGGACCCTGCCGACAGGCGGTAGTAGGGAATCGGGTCGTCAGCTGCCACAATGCCGAAGAGCGCAGATCCGATCGCGAGCCGTTCGCTCGCCCGTCCACGCTGCGAGAGAGTCATGGAACCTACATCGAGAGCGTCGTACAGCACCCCGGTGTAGCGCTCGATCGCGGCCATTGTGGGCGCCTTTCGCAGCACACTATTGTGCTCGATTTCGCCCAGCTGCTTCGGCCCGAGCTTCAGAGCGGCTGCTGCCTCATTCGGTGATGCGGAAACCGTGACCAGAGCGTCGAGAATCGTTTCACGAACCTTGGTCAGCGAAGGCAGGAACAACTGATCAAGGCGCAGCGGTGGGCCTTCGCCACCGGTGGCCTTCGTCTCGGACGGCGGAAGCAGGATAAGCACGGGCACTCACCTTATCGGTTATTCCTTTTCGTGTTTTGTCAGAGAAACGCGATAGTCTGGCTCCTCGTGATCACCCGTTTGTCTCACCTCTTCCTCCGCACGCTCCGCGACGACCCTGCCGACGCTGAGGTGCCCAGCCACAAACTGCTTGTGCGCGCGGGCTACATCCGCCGCGTAGCACCAGGGATCTACTCGTGGCTGCCGCTCGGATTGCGCGTACTGCGGGAAGTCGAGCGTGTCGTGCGGGAAGAGATGGACGCGATGGGGGGCCAGGAGATCTCCCTGCCCGCACTGTTGCCGCGGGAACCGTACGAGGCAACAAACCGGTGGACCGAATACGGGGGCGGACTGTTCAGGCTGAAAGACCGTAAGAAGGCCGATTACTTGCTTGGCCCTACACACGAGGAAATCTTCGCGCTGACAGTCAAGGGGGAGTACTCCTCGTACAAGGATCTGCCGGTCATCCTTTACCAGGTCCAAACAAAATTCCGTGACGAAGAGCGCCCCAGGGCCGGCATTCTCCGTGGCCGCGAGTTCATCATGAAGGACTCATACTCCTTTGATGTCACCGATGAGGGTCTCGCTGAGTCCTACCGGAAGCATCGCGTTGCGTATCAGCGGATATTCGATCGGCTGGGGCTGAAGTACGTCATCGTGGCGGCAACCTCCGGCGCGATGGGCGGCAGCGCCTCTGAAGAGTTCCTCGCTGAGAGTGAATTCGGTGAGGATACCTTCGTGCGCTGCCCAGAATCCGGCTATGCCGCGAATGTGGAGGCCGTGACAACAACACCGCCGCCCCCGCATCCAATCGACGGTCTGCCCGCAGCGAAGGTGTTCGATACTCCCGGAACGCCGACAATCGCAACACTCGTGGACTGGGCGAACGGTGTACCGGAGGTCTCGGAGCGGCTCGGCAGGCCGGTGACCGCAGCGGACACACTGAAGAACATCCTTGTGAGGGTGCGGCAGCCAGGCGGCGAGTGGGAATTGCTCGCGGTGGGAGTCCCGGGCGACCGTGAAGTCGATCTGAAGCGTCTCGAGGCGGCGATTTCGCCTGCCGAGTTCGAGATCCTCGACGACTTCTCCAAATACCCGTTCCTCGTCAAGGGTTATATCGGCCCACAAGCGCTGATCGCCAACAAAGTCCGGTTCTTGGTGGATCCTCGAGTTGTCGCGGGCACCCGCTGGATCACGGGCGCGGACGAAGACGGGAAGCACGTTGTCGATCTCGTTGCCGGCCGGGACTTCGAAGCAGATGGCACGATCGAGGCGGCCGAAGTACGTGACGGTGACACCTCCCCGGACGGCAAGGGCACTTTGGTTTCCGCGCGGGGAATCGAGATCGGCCACATCTTCCAGCTCGGGCGCAAGTACGCGAATGCTTTTGAACTCGACGTCCTCGCCGAGAACGGCAAGCCCGCACGGGTGACCATGGGGTCCTACGGAATTGGGGTTTCGCGGCTGGTAGCCGTCATCGCGGAGCAAATGCACGATGAGAAGGGGCTGCGGTGGCCGCGCGAAGCGGCACCAGCAGATGTGCACATCGTGATCGCGAATAAGGATGAAGCAGCGTGGAGCGGCGCCGAGGAGATCGCTGCAGCTCTCGATGCGGCGGGCGTGCGCGTCATCCTCGATGACCGGAAAGCCTCCCCGGGGGTGAAGTTCAAGGACGCCGAGCTGCTTGGCATTCCGCGGGTCGCCGTCGTGGGGCGGGGCTGGGCGAACGGCCTGGTCGAGATCCGGGATCGCATCACCGGTGAGAGCAGAGAAGTGACCGCTGCGGAAGTCGTTTCGGAGCTGACAAAACTGTCTTGAGGCATGATCGGGCTATGGCGATTAACGATCATCCTCCGGGTACGCAGACGGACTTCGACGCTGTCGAGGAGTTCCTGACCGAAACACTGGTTCCGGAAGCGAGCAGCCGCCGTGCGGCCATCGAGCGCGCTGACGACGCGGGGATGCCCCGCATCGAGGTGATGCCGAACCACGGCAAGCTCCTGGAGCTTCTCGTGCAGATGACGCACGCCCGACGGGTGCTAGAGATTGGGACCCTGGGCGGCTACAGCACGATTTGGCTGGCCAGCGGTATTCAGCCGGGTGGCACCGTTGTCTCGCTCGAACTGGAAGCGCGCCACGCGGAGGTGGCTGCCGAGAGCATCACAGCAGCTGGACTCATTGATCGAGCTGAAATCAGGGTGGGTCCAGCGCTCGACACGCTGGCCGATCTCAGGAGCTCTGGTGCGGAACCGTTCGATCTCATCTTTATCGACGCCGATAAAGAGAACATTCCGGCCTACATCGATGCCGCTGTCGAACTCGCGCGGCCAGGTGCGGTTTTGATACTGGACAACGCGGTGTGGCACGGTGCCATCCTCAATCCGGACTCTGCTGACGCGGCCGCGATAGGAGTGCGACGCGGTCTCGAAGCGATCGGGCGACATCCGCGGCTCACGGCTACCGCGATTCAGACAGTGGGATCCAAGGGATGGGATGGTTTCGCCATTGCACTCGTCACGTAGGCACGCTGGAAGCTACTAGACCAGCTCGCCAGGAAAGGGATCCGGAATGGGCGCGGCACCGAGCACACCGCGCCACCGTGCGGTGCGCAGCGCGCACTCGGTGAGCGCGCCAACGCTGAACTCCCGCAAATCGCCGTTGTCAGCCCGTTCAGTCACGGCACGCCAGGCTGCCGCGCACTCCTGCTCCGCAAAGACCGCCAGTTCCGCCGCGGTCACTGGTGAGTCCACATTCACGGGGAGCTCGTAAGCAGGGGCAGCCAACGGTATCTCGCCGCCAGCGCGAGCAAGCAGCCCCGACACAGCGTCGCGACGTGCGCGGTGCTCCTCGGCCCCGGCCGCAGTGAACTCGCGCCGCTCGGAAAGGCTGAACGCAGCCACAACCCCGTAGCTGAATACTGCCGCGTGCTCGCGTTCGAGTGCCGTGCGCAGCGAATCCAACCCTGGATCGCCGGCGATGGCGAGGGCATCCGGCACTGACGCAGCGGGCGGAGACTGCTCAGTGGCAAGAGCGAAATATGTCGCACAATTCGCGCTTACTGAACTCAGCAGCCCAGCCCTGTAGCCAATAAGGGCCGACACTGCATCGCGCGCCGAACGGGAGCTGTCCTCCAGGTACGCCTCAAGTTCGGTGGTGCTGACGGGCGCGGCTCCGCCATCGGGCTCGCCGTCGCCGGATTCAGTTTCAGCGGTATCGGTGCTGGGCCGCGCAAGCCGACGGATTTCCGTATCGAGAGCAGTCGCGTGTGCCGCACGCTGGTCAGCGACGGCGGCGGCCCACTCGGTGTCAGAAAAATCCTGCGCCGCTGCCGCGCGAGCGTCGCGCAAGGCGAGTTCACGCTGCGCGATGAGGGGGTCTGGCTCGGGCTCGCTGATCTCGGTGGCGCAACCGGGGATGACGGCGCCCGCCAGGAGTAATGCTGTGACCTGGAAAACAGCTCGGCGAGACAGGCCGGGGAACTCCTCTGCGTCGTGCACACGATCATCCTGCCATCACTGGCGCGTTAAGCTAGGTGGCCACGGGGTGCGAGGATGCTCACGTGACGCTGGAACGCGCGAAACATCAACATCGAGGCGAAGGGTGCATACATGCCGGTGCCGTCCCGGGAAGACGTGGTCGGAATTGTGGCTCCCCATGTGGAGCGGCGCGGACTTGACCTCGAAGAGGTTCGTGTCGCTCCCGCAGGGAAACGCAGCATGATCTCGGTGGTCGTGGACGCGGATTCGAGGCCGGATATTGATGCGCTGGCGACGTTGAGCCGCGAGATTTCCGAGGTCCTCGATGCGGCTAACACCTTTGGAGAGGCGCCGTACGTATTGGAAGTCACCTCGCCTGGGGTTGATCGTCCGCTGACGGCGCCACGCCACTGGCGCCGCGCCAGGGGCCGGAAAGTGCAGATGACGGTTAACGGCAAAGCGGTTCGCGGCCGTGTCGGTGCTCTCATTCCTGAGCCGGACCCGCAGAGCGTTGAAATTGTCGTGCCTGGTAAACCAGGTCCGCAGGTCCGAGTGGTGGCACTGGCGGAGATTGGGAAAGCCGTCGTGCAGGTAGAGTTCTCGGAGCCAGATCCACGGGAGGTTCAACTCGCACAAGGGGTGCAGGGTGCGGGTGGAGCTGGCGGCGGACATAAGGAGCGAAACAAGTGAACATCGATATCTCGGCCCTGCGCGCGATCGAGGATGACAAGGGCATCCCCGTTGACACCGTCATTGAAGCCATCCAGACGGCGTTGCTGACGGCATATCGGCACACGGCGGGCCACCAGCCGCACGCGCGGATCGATATCGACCGTAAGACAGGAATCGTCAGCGTTATTGCGTGTGAGTACGACGAGGAGGGGAACCTCGTTGCAGAGTGGGACGATACGCCTGAGGGTTTCGGCCGCATCGCGGCCACCACGGCCCGGCAAGTCATCTTGCAGCGTCTCCGCGACGCTGAGAATGATAGGACGTACGGAGAGGTCGCCACTCATGAGGGCGAGATCGTCGGCGGCGTTGTCCAGCGGGATACACGCGCGAACGCCCGAGGGCTCGTTATCGTGCGGATCGGCAGCGACATCAGCAAGACCGAGGGCGTACTGCCGTCCGCGGAGCAAGTTCCAGGCGAGAGTTATGAGCACGGCGTCCGCCTGAAGTGCTATGTCGTAGGCGTCTCACGCACCCCGCGCGGTACTCAGATATCGCTGTCACGAACTCATCCAAACCTCGTCCGGAAGCTGTTCGCACTGGAAGTCCCGGAGATCGCAGACGGCTCAGTGGAGATTGTCGCGGTAGCGCGCGAGGCAGGGCATCGGTCAAAGATCGCGGTTCGCTCGCACGTGCCCGGCCTGAACGCGAAGGGTGCATGCATCGGACCGATGGGGCAGCGGGTGCGCAACGTGATGAGCGAACTGGCCGGTGAGAAGATCGACATCATCGACTATGACGACGATCCGGCGAAGTTTGTCGCAAACGCGCTGTCGCCATCGCGTGTGGTCTCCGTTTCCATCGTCGATCTCGCCGCGCGGGCAGCCCGGGTGGTTGTGCCCGATTTCCAGCTCTCGCTCGCGATCGGCAAGGAAGGTCAGAACGCGCGCCTCGCGGCGCGCCTGACCGGGTGGCGTATCGACATTCGAAGCGACGCTAGTGACTCCGTTGCTGGCGAATCCAATAGATAGCTGACGCGCGGCGGTTCGCAGGAACGCGCCACGCCGTCGCAGCTCAAAGCGACGCATGGCGTGCCGCCACCAGGGCGGTTAACGCGCAATCTGAATTCGCGGTAGAGTGTTGGGTGGTTCAACGTGAGTATCCGCTCGATTTCCGAAACGTACCCGCGACCGGCAGCACCGGTCCGGACTTGCGTGGGGTGTCGGCGCCGAGCGTTAGCCGCTGATCTGCTAAGGGTCGTGGCGCAGCGGGGCGATTCATCTCGCATCACTGTTCTTCCCGATCCGCACCGGCGGATGCCAGGCCGGGGTGCATGGTTGCACCTCGACCCGAGGTGTCTGGCTAAGGCGGAGAAGCGACGAGCGTTTGGTCGAGCACTTCGAGTGTCGGGTGAGACTGACGTGGCAGCGCTCGCTAGCATCATTTTGGCGAGCGGCGCTCATGTCAGTGAGGAGACTTGCGGCGGGCATCTCAGCTAGGCTGCTGAACTGTCAGCTCAGCTGTAACGGCTGGAGCGCGCGCGAATCATGAAGCATGACCTGCGAGAAGGGTAGGCACGAGCACTTATGAGCAGACCATGAAGTACCCGCGATGAGTAACCATCCGCGATAACCCGAGGTCGTGCGGAACCTGACACCGCTCGGCCTCACTAGTGAGGAGAGTAGTGCCAGGCAAGATCCGCGTGCACGAGCTAGCGAAAGAGCTCAGCACATCAGGACATACGGTCACAAGTAAAGAACTTCTGGCCAAACTCAAAGAACAAGGCGAGTTCGTCAAGTCCGCCTCGTCAACCGTCGAAGCCCCCGTTGCCCGTCGGCTGCGTGAGGCGTACTCGACTCAGGCTGCGTCACCCAAAGAATCTGCTGCGCCTGCAAAGACGCCCGGCAAACCGGCTAAACCCGGCGGTGCCAGGCCTGCTCCGAAGCCCAGCGGTGAGGAAGCCGCCAAACCTGGTCCCAAGCCCGGACCTGCGGCAGCGCCGAAGGCAGCCCCTGAGGCACCTGCGGCAGCCGCACCTGTGCAGCCTGCAGCGCCACTAGATGCCGGGAAACCGGCACCAAGTGGGCCGAAGCCAGGCGACAGTGCCGGTGGGCCCAAGCCAGGACAGCCTCGTCCCGCCGCAGCCAGTTCAGCACCCGCCGCGCCTGAGGCTCCAGCAGCCAGCGCGCCGAGTGCCCCCAGTGACGCTGCGCCAGGTGCTCCCGCACCAGGTGCCCCGCGACCGGGCGCACCTAAACCGGGCGGCCAGCGCGCACCGCGCGTTGGGAACAATCCGTTCAGCGCTCCTAGTGACGCACCTCCGCCGCGGCCCGCGCCGAGCGCAGGCCGGCCCGCACCCCGGCCGCCCGCCGGCGGAACCGGTCGTCCTCCAGCAGGTCAGGGCGGACCACGGCCAACTCCTGGCCAGATGCCGTCACGCCCGAACGCGCGTCCCGCGCCAGGCGGTGGGCGGCCAGCTCCCGGCGGAACCGGTCGTCCTCCAGCAGGTCAGGGCGGACCACGTCCATCTCCAGGCCAGATGCCGTCACGCCCTAGTCCCGGCTCAATGCCGTCGCGTCCAACTCCGGGACAGATGCCTTCACGGGCACCTCGCCCAGGTGGTGGAGCCGCCGGTGCGCGGCCGGGGCGCCCAGGTGGCGGTCCCGGCGGCGGCGGCGGTGGTGGCGGTCGCGGTGGATTCCGCGGCGCTCCTGCCGCGGGTGCCGGTGCTCCAGGTGGCGGCGGCGCCCCAGGAGGTGCCCCCGGTGGCGCGCCGGGCGGTTTCCGCGGTCGCCCCGGTGGGGGTGGCCGTGGCCGCGGCGGTGCCGCAGGTGCATTCGGCCGTCCAGGTGGTGCTCCGCGCCGGGGACGGAAGTCGAAGCGTCAGAAGCGCCAGGAATACGATTCAATGCAGGCGCCCAGCGTCGGCGGCGTTCGTTTGCCACGGGGCAACGGCGAGACGGTGCGGCTAGCACGTGGCGCGTCACTTGCTGACTTCGCTGAGAAGATCGATGCGAACCCGTCAGCCTTGGTGCAAGCGCTATTCCATCTCGGCGAGATGGTGACGGCAACACAGTCGGTGAGCGACGAGATTCTCGAGCTCCTCGGTGGCGAGATGAACTACAACGTTCAGGTCGTCAGTCCTGAGGACGAGGACCGGGAACTCCTCGAGTCCTTCGATCTTTCCTATGGGGAGGACGATGGCGAGGAAGAAGATCTCGAGCAGCGGCCGCCGGTGGTGACCGTCATGGGTCACGTCGATCACGGTAAGACGCGACTGCTTGACACGATCCGTAAGACGAATGTGCGTGAAGGTGAAGCCGGTGGCATCACTCAGCACATCGGTGCCTACCAGGTCGAGTCCGATCTTGAAGGTGTCAAGCGTCTCATCACCTTTATTGACACCCCGGGTCACGAAGCGTTCACCGCGATGCGTGCCCGTGGTGCCAAGGCGACGGATGTGGCAATCCTCGTGGTCGCGGCGGATGACGGTGTGATGCCGCAGACCGTTGAAGCGGTGAACCACGCGCAGGCCGCTGATGTCCCGATCGTGGTCGCGGTGAACAAGATCGATGTCGAGGGAGCTAACGCGGACAAGATTCGTCAGCAGCTGACCGAGTACGGTCTTGTTGCCGAGGAATACGGTGGCGAAACCATGTTCGTCGAGATTTCGGCGAAGCAGGGTCTCAACATCGACGCGCTGCTCGAAGCGGTCCTCCTGACCGCAGATGCCACACTGGATCTGCGGGCCAACCCGGACATGCCCGCACAGGGTGTCGCGATCGAAGCCCACCTCGACCGTGGCCGCGGACCTGTTGCGACAGTCCTCATCCAGCGCGGCACGTTGCGTGTTGGCGACTCGATCGTCGCTGGCGATGCATATGGCCGCGTGCGGCGAATGCTCGACGAGAACGGTCACGACGTTAACGAGGCGCTGCCTTCGCGTCCCGTCCAGGTCATTGGCTTTACGTCTGTGCCTGGTGCGGGCGACAACCTCCTCGTTGTGGACGAGGATCGAATCGCCCGGCAGATCGCTGACCGGCGCAACGCACGCAAGCGCAATGCGCTGGCGGCGAAGAGCCGGAAACGGATCAGTCTCGAGGATCTCGATTCAGCACTGAAGGAAACTCATCAGCTGAACCTCATCCTCAAGGGCGATAACTCCGGAACGGTGGAGGCCCTCGAAGAGGCGCTTCTGGGCATCGACGTTGGTGATGAGGTCGAACTTCGCGTGATCGACCGCGGTGTCGGTGGCGTGACCGAGACCAACGTCAACCTCGCATCGGCATCGAACGCCATCATCATCGGGTTCAATGTCCGGGCTGAGGGTAAAGCTACCGAGCTTGCTAACCGCGAAGGCGTGGAGATCCGGTACTACTCGGTGATCTACCAGGCGATCGACGAGATCGAGAAGGCTCTCAAGGGCATGCTCAAGCCGATCTACGAAGAGGTTGAGCTTGGGCGCGCGGAGATCCGTGCGATCTTCAAGTCGTCCAAGATCGGTCTCATCGCGGGCTGCATGGTCCAGTCAGGTGTCGTGCGCCGCAACGCCAAGGCGAGGCTCCTTCGAGACAACGCAGTCGTCGCTGAGACGATGTCGATCCAAACCCTGCGTCGAGAGAAAGACGACGTCACTGAGGTCCGCGAGGGCTTCGAGTGTGGTCTCACCCTCTCGTACTCAGACATCAAGGTCGACGACGTCATCGAGGTCTACGAGATGCGCGAGAAGCCGCGCGACTGATGTGCAATGTGAGGGGGCACCATTCAGGTGCCCCCTCACGCACCTCAGGTCACGCCAAAAGGGGAGTCATGTACGTCGGCGCACTGGAAATTGACGTGCTCTTCGGCGATATCCGTTCGCTGAAGGAAAAGCGCTCTCAGGTGAAGCCTATTCTCGCTGAGCTGAAGAAGTTCGCGGTCGCCGCGAGCGAGGTCGGCGATGCCAACCGGCTGCGCCGTGCCATTTTCGGTATTGCGGCCGTGAGCGGCGAGATCGGCCACGTGCACGAAGTGCTGGACCGGTGTGAACGTCACGTCGCGGCCAAACCTGAGCTGGAACTGTTGTCAGTCCGACGCCGTATCCTCGGACCGGAGGACTGATCCCGCGAACGGTGCAGGCCTAAAGCATGGTGCCTCATGGATATGTCAGAGTTCCGATCGAGTAAGGAAGGATGGTCACCATGGCTGACCCACCCCGTGCGCGCCGCCTCGCGAAGCGGATCATGGCCATTGTCGCCACCGCCATCGAGCATGAAGTGAAAGACCCGCGTCTTGAGTTTGTCACCATCACTGATGCGCGCGTGACGAACGACCTGCGTGATGCGACTGTGTTCTACACGGTGCGCGGGCCACGGCTAGATACTGAACCGGACCTTGAAGGCGCAGCGATCGCACTCGAGAAAGTTCGCGGTCAGCTACGTACCCGGGTCGGGGCCGGTACCGGCGTGCGGTTCACACCCACCTTGGCATTCGAGCTGGATTCCGTCCCTGACGCTGCCCGTCATATGGAGGAGTTACTAGCCAAGGCGCGTGCCGCCGATGAGGAAGTCGCGAAGGTGCGGGAAAATGCGACCTATGCGGGCGATCCCGATCCTTATCGCACCCATGATGAGGAAGAGGAAGAGGGACCTGTGGACGTGTCCTCTGACGATCGGCAGAACTAGTGGCAGCGGTGATGGCCAGTAGCGGCGCACACCCCGAAGCAGACAACCAGCAGGCGCTCGAGCGGATCGCCGAGGAGCTCCGCAGCGCGCGCACTGCAACGGTTCTCTGCCACGTTTTTCCGGACGCCGACACGCTCGGCAGTGGGCTCGCGGTTGCCATAGCGCTGAAGCGATGGGGTGTCCCCGTGCAAGTTTCGTTCGGTGAGCCGCTCGGGCTTCCTGAAGTTTTCGCCGAATTGCCGCATTCGGAACTCCTCGTCAGCCCCGATGCCGTCGCGGCTGAAGCCGACGTCGTCGTCGCCGTCGACTCCGGAAGCGCCGACCGGCTGGGCATTCTTGCTGACCGGATGAGTGGTGCGCGGACTTCCATCGTCATCGATCACCACCGGTCGAATACGAGGTACGGGTCGATCAACTATGTCGATCCGTCTGCGGATTCGACCAGCATGCTCATCGCGCGTCTCTATGACTGCTTAGGGGAGACGATCGACGCCGATGTCGCGCATTGCCTGTACGCGGGACTCGTGACCGACACTGGTTCATTTCGCTGGTGCGGTCCTGAGGCGCACCTTCTCGCGGCCCGTCTGTTCGGAACCGGTATCGATGCACCCGCAATCACGCGTGCGCTGCTGGATACACATCCGTTTGGTCGGCTCGCCATGCTCTCCGCGGTGCTCGGCGAAGCGCAGCTCGTTCCAGACGCGGCGGATGGCCAGGGACTGGTGTACACGGTGGTCCGGGTTCAGGACATGGCCGGGTTGCCCGAGGATGAGCGTGAGACGGTCGTTGATATTGTCCGCACCACGGGCGAGGCTGAAGTTGCCGCAGTCCTCAAACAACTTAGTCCAGGCCGATGGTCGGTGTCCCTGAGGTCTAAGCAGTCGGTGGATGTCGCCAAGGTCGCGAAGGCCCTCGGAGGTGGCGGGCACGCGCGCTCAGCGGGCTTCACCGCTGAGGACGACACGGCTGAGCACATCGTCGCCGCTATCGTCCGTGAACTCGGATAAAACGCCTGAGGCTCACCCCCCAACACCTCGGGCGGTGTTGCGCCTTGCGTTACCTGCGTTGCCGGTACTCGCCGCGGAACCGCTCTACCTGCTGTATGACTTTGCGGTTGTCGGCAGACTCGGTGGTCTTGCACTTGCTGGACTCGCGATCGGGGGTCTCGTACTCGCACAGGTCACCACACAGCTGACGTTCCTTACGTACGGCACGACGGCGCGCGCATCGCGCTATCACGGTGCTGGCAACCGTGCTGCCGCCGTTCGGGAAGGCATACAAGCGACCTGGCTCGGGATCGCGGCAGGTATGGCGGTAGTGGCACTGGTGTTCGCGGTGGCCAGCCCGGTTCTTAGCGTCCTCACCGGGGATGCTGACATTGCGGCGGCAGCAGAAAGCTGGCTGCGCATAGGGATTTTCGGGGCACCACTCATTCTGATCGCCATGGCCGGCAATGGCTGGCTACGAGGCGTCCACGATACGATGCGGCCGTTGCGGTTCGTCGTCGCCGGCCTAGCCACATCAGCCGTGCTTTGCCCAGTGCTCGTCCACGGCCTCGCCGGTTTTCCGGCATTGGGGCTGCCCGGGTCCGCAGTTGCGAACGTAGTTGGCCAGTCGGTCACCGCGGTGTTCTTTATCGGTGCGCTCGCTGCGGAGCGGCGTGCGGCGCCGGCACAAACGCCAATCCGGCCAGATGTGGGCGTTATTCGTGCCCAGATCATCCTCGGGAGGGACCTGATTCTGCGCAGCCTTGCTTTTCAGGCGTGCTTTCTCTCCGCCGCCGCGGTGGCGTCTCGATTCGGGGCGGGCGCTGTGGGCGCTCACCAGGTTGTACTCCACTTGTGGAACTTTGTTGCCCTGACTCTCGATTCACTCGCTATCGCGGCACAAGCGATTATTGGTGCGCTGCTTGGATCTGGGGTGGTCGTCGCTGCGAAAGCAGCGGCATGGCGGATCATGCGTTGGTCGATTGTTTTTGCTGTGGGCCTTGCGGGCGCTTTCGCAGCTGGGAGCACGATAGTTCCGGGAATATTCACAGCAGACCCGGGTGTACTGGGCCACATCGGGGAGATCTGGTGGTTCTTCGTGATCATGATCCCAGTCGCGGGGGTGGTTTTCGCGCTCGACGGGGTCCTGCTGGGCAGCGGGGATGCCGCATTCCTGCGGACGTCGACGTTGCTCGCCGCTCTTGCCGGTTTCCTGCCGCTGATCTGGCTGTCATTGGTGTTCGAGTGGGGCCTCCACGGGATCTGGTCAGGTCTCGCTGCGTTCGTTCTGTTACGGGCCGGAGCGGTGGTATGGCGTACGCGGTCGGCGCGCTGGGCGATAGCGGGTGCGGAGCGGGGAGCGCGCTGACGCCGGTGCGCGTGAGGAATGGGTTGTCAGTACGTCGTGTTGAGAAACGCTAGGGTCCGCATAGGATTCGGCACCGTCGACGAGGAGGACGCGGAGTGGCGAAGGTTTTCGCGGTGAGCGACATTCATGTGGGCCATCGCGGCAATGGGCACGTGCTGGATGAAATTCAGCCGGAGTCCAAGGACGACTGGATCATCGTCGCAGGTGATGTTGCCGAGCGCACTGACGACATCCGCAATGCCCTTGCCAGGATCCGGCAGCGGTTCGCCCGCGTGATCTGGGTGCCGGGCAACCACGAACTCTGGACTACCGCCCGCGACCCTAGCCAGTTGAAAGGCGTCGCACGCTACAACTACCTGGTTCGGATGTGCCGGGAACTGGGCGTTCTCACACCCGAGGATCCCTACCCCATGTGGGAGGGAGAGGGAGGTCCTGTCGCCGTTGTCCCGATGTTCTTGCTATACGACTACACGTGGCGGCCTGAGGGAACATCGAGCCGCAGTGAAGCGCTGAGCGTCGCACGGGACCGTGGTGTGATGGCCACTGACGAGTTCCTCCTCAGCTCCGAGCCGTACTTGACTCGCGACGCTTGGTGCCAGGCGCGCGTTGCGTATACGCAGTCCCGTCTCGACGAACTCGATCCAGAACTGCCGACTGTGCTCATCAACCATTGGCCCCTCGTTCGTGCGGCCACCAAGATGCTCATGTACCCCGAGTTCGCGTTGTGGTGCGGAACTGATCTCACCGCTGATTGGCACGTGCGGTACAACGCGCTGTGCGCCGTGTACGGGCATCTGCACATCCCGCGGAGGACGTTCTACGATGGTGTTCGCTTTGAAGAGGTTTCGGTCGGGTACCCGCCAGAGTGGAAGCGGAGGGGCATGCCGAAGCCGATCCTCCGGCAGATTCTGCCCGCACCAGAGAACCCGCCACCACCATTGATGTTGCCGGCGAGCTTCCGGCGTGAGGAGAGCTTGTGATCGACCGAATCGTTTCCGCTCCGCTGGTGACAGCTGAGGCGTTCGCCGATCATGACAGTGCCTTCGTTCCGTCTGCGGAGCGGGCGGCTGTGGCTCGCGCGGTTCCCACCAGGCAACGTGAGTTCTTCACGGTCCGTCACCTTGCTCGCCGTGCGATGGTGCAGTTGGGCGTGCCCGGGGGTGACAGGATGCCGATTCTGAAGGGGGAGCGGGGGGCACCCACATGGCCGGAAGGAGTAATCGGAAGCATGACTCACTGCACGGGATATCGAAGCGCGGTGGTCGGTTTGCTTTCCGATGTCCGGTCCGTGGGGATTGATGCGGAACCCCACAGCGCATTGCCTTCGGGTGTGCTGCCGAGTGTGAGCATCGCCGCGGAGCGCGACTGGCTGGCATCAGCCGCACGTGAGCACGGCCCGGACGTTCACTTCGACAAGCTGCTTTTCTGCGCAAAGGAAACTACATACAAAGCGTGGTTCCCGATAACGAGGCGCTGGCTGGGTTTTGAGGACGCTCACATCACCTTCAGTGTGGACGACACTGGAAGGTCAGGTGGCTTTACGTCCACGATTCTGATTGATGGCACCGTGGTTTCGGGGGCTCCACTCACGGAGCTCCGCGGACAGTGGCTCGTCGACGGGGACCTCGTCGTCGCCTCTATCGTGGTGCCACATGAGTGAACTTGTGGATGCGTTAGGTGGCGTGGTCGTCATCGACAAACCAGGCGGCCTTACCAGTCATGATGTTGTAGGCCGGTGCCGGCGCATCTTCAAGACCCGTAAGGTAGGCCACGCAGGCACTCTCGACCCGATGGCGACCGGTGTACTCGTTCTGGGCGTCAACCGCGCGACGAAACTGCTCGGACTTTTGAGCCTCAGCACGAAATCGTATGAAGCGACCATTCGACTTGGATCCTCTACGAGTACTGATGACGCCGAGGGCGAGGTGACCAGCTCCGCGGACGCAAGCATGATCACAGCCGCCGAATACGGCCCGGCTGTCGAGGCCCTGACGGGAACGATCAAACAGGTTCCGTCTGCGGTGAGCGCGATCAAAGTAGCTGGCAGGCGCGCCTATGACATCGTTCGATCCGGTGAGGATGTCGACCTTGCGGCGCGCGAAGTCACCGTCAGCCGGTTCGCCGTCCATAGAGACCGTCGTGAGGGACGCTACCTGGACCTTGACGTGACGGTGGATTGTTCGAGCGGAACGTACATTCGGGCGCTCGCACGTGATCTTGGAGCCGCTTTGGGAGTCGGCGGGCACCTCACCCGGCTGCGGCGCACGACCGTGGGTGACTTGTCGCTAGCGGATGCCCTCACTCTCGACGAGCTCGCGGAGGTCCCAAAATTGAGCCTGTCGCTTGACTCGGCGGCATCCCGATTGTTCCCTGTGCGCCGCATCTCGGACAGCGAAGCAGGTGTGCTGCGCCATGGAAGGTGGCTTGAGCCGGCTGGAATTGGTGGCGTTTACGCCGCGGTTGCGCAGTCCGGACAGGCGCTTGCGCTGCTTGAGGAACGGGGACGCCGTGCGAGCCCGGTTTTTGTGATCCGGCCGTCGGGCCTGGCCTAGGCGCTAGGTTGTCGCTGCCTCCGACTTCTGTGCTGCTCCGCGCTGCGTGATGGTCAGCCAAATGGCGTTGGTAGCGATGCTCCCGAGTTCGAGTGTCGTGTCGGCGCGGTCGATTCGGACAGCGACGGTCCCCGCGTAGTCTCTCCGCTCGACGATTTCGATATGACTGTCCAGGTTGATGCCCACTGAATCGAAGTAGCGGAGCATCTGCGGGTCGTCATCGGAGATGCGTGCGACCCGGCCGCTTTCGCCGTTGACGTAGTCACTCAGCGGGCGCGCGTCGGGTGCCGGTACGGACCCGTCTGCGGTGGGGATCGGGTCACCGTGCGGGTCGCGCTTCGGGTGGCCCAGTTTTGCGTCGATCCTGGCGATGAGGCGCTCGGACACGGCATGTTCGAGTACTTCGGCTTCATCGTGCACTTCATCCCAGCTGTAGCCGAGTTCCCGAACGAGATAGGTTTCGATCAGCCTGTGGCGCCGGACCATGGACAATGCGGCTGCCTTGCCTTTTTCGGTGAGCGCGATCGAACCGTACCGAGCGTGGTCCACGAGGCCCTGTTCGGCGAGCTTCTTGATCGCCTCGGAGACAGTCGAAGCGGAGACTCCAATCTTTTCCGCGAGCATCTTGGTGCTGACCCGCTCATCGGACCACTCGCAGAACGACCAGATTGTCTTGAGGTAGTCCTGCGCGACGGGGGTGAGCGATGGCAGCGCTGACGAAGCAGCGCCATCAGTCGCGCCCGGCTTCGCGATCTGCGTTCTCTCATGGGGCACGCTTTCGAGCTTAGGCAATCCAACTCACCGCGTCATTCTCTGGCCGGGCAAGCCGGGTCAGCCTTCCGGTCCGGCGCGCCCGGCCGTTTGGGTCACGGGCGCGAGATCGCGCGGCGTGTTCGGCGTGGTGCGCCGATGAGTGAAGAGGCCAGTGACGAGCCCCTGGCTGGGGCTGAACAGGTACGCGAGGGCGAATGCAGTGGACTGTGCCAGCACGATCATCCCGCCAGTGGACGCGTCGTAATAGTAGGAGGAGTAGATCCCTGCGAATGAGCACACCACAGCGATGATGGGGGCGAGAACAAGCATCCTGTTGAAGCGGCTGGTGAGCAAGTAGGCGGTAGCACCTGGCGTGATGAGTAGCGCCACCACGAGGATGACGCCGACGGCTTGCAGCGCCACGACGATCGTGACCGCGAGCAGGCCGAGGAGAAGTGCACCCAGCTTGCCGGCCGAGATCCCGATCGCCTGCGCATGGGTCTTGTCAAACGCATAAAGCGTGAGGTCACGTCGCTTCGCTATCAGCACGATTGCGGCGATTGCGCCGAGGATGACTACTTGCCACAGATCAGCAGAGGGAATGCCGAGCAGGTTGCCGAACAGGATGTGCATCAGGTCGACCTGCGCGGGGTTGCGCGAAATCAGAACCAGTCCTAGCGCAAACAGGGCGGTGAAGACGATCCCCATCGCGGCATCCTCTTTTACCCTGCTTGTTCGCCGGATGGTGCCGATCATGGCGACTGCGGCCAGAGCAAACACAAGAGCTCCGAGCGCGAAAGGTGCACCGAAAAGGTAGGCGAGCGCGACCCCGGGAAGAACCGCATGGGAGATCGCGTCACCCATAAGCGACCACCCAATGAGGATCAGCCAGCAGCTGAGCAGCGCACACACTATGGAGGCGACCGTGGCGACGATGACGGCGCGCCGCATGAACTCGAAGTTCAGGGGGTCGAGGATCAGGTCCAGCACGGACATTGTCAGCCTGCCAGCGGTGCGTGGACGAACGTTGCGCCACCTGTCGCGGCGCCTCGGTGGTCCGCGAACGGGTTGGCTCCGAAAGCGAGTGCGAGGTTCTCAGGCTTCAGCACTTCCGCGGGCGTGCCGTGCACGAGGACAGTCTTGTTGATGAGCGCAGCCGCGTCGCAAAGCCCGGGCAGCGAATGCAGGTCGTGCGTGGAAACCAGGATTGTCTTTCCCTCGGCAGCCAGCCCGCGCAGCAGGAAGGAGATCGTGGCCTCACTGGTTTTGTCGACTCCGGTGAACGGCTCGTCGAGCAGCACAATGGAAGCCCCTTGGGCCAGTGCACGGGCGACGAAGACGCGTTTACGCTGCCCGCCTGATAGCTGGCCGATCTGCCGATCAGCAAAGGCGGCCATCCCAACTTGCTCGAGCGCGTCGCCTACAGCAAGTCGGTCTTTGCGGCGCGGAGTGCGGAGCCAATTCTGTGCGCCGTAGCGGCCCATCATCACCACCTCGCGGACACTGAGAGGGAACGACCAGTCGACATCTTCGCTTTGCGGGACGTAGCTGATCATGCTGCGGCGCCGCGCAATCGCGGCTCTGCCGCCGTTGATCAGGACCGTTCCGCCTTGTGGTCGCAGAATGCCCATGACCGACTTGAAGAGGGTCGATTTGCCGGAACCGTTAGTGCCGATCAGTCCGTATACCTGTCCCCAGGGCACCGTGAGCGACGCTGATTGCAGTGCGACGAGCGAACGATAGGCGACCGTCAGATAGCGGACCTCGATGGCGGGAGAGGGGAGCGTCTGTGCATGCTGGGCAGAGGTCATGATCCCGTCAGTCCTTCCACGATTACGTCGGCACTGTGACGAAGCAGGTCAAGGTAGGTGGGGACCGGCCCGTCCGGTCCGGACAGCGAGTCGACGAAGAGGACGCCGCCGAACTCTGCGCCGGTCTCGCGAGCGACCTGCCGCTGGGCGCGATCGGAAACGGTCGACTCGCAGAACACTGCAGGGACGTGGTTTGAGCGGACGAAGTTCACGAGGTCCGCGACCTGGCGCGGGGTGCCTTCCTGCTCCTGGTTCACCGCCCAGAGATAGCCCTCCTGCAAGCCGGTGTCCCGCGTGAGGTAACTGAATGCGCCTTCACAGGTGACTAGTGCGCGCTGGCCATCGGGCAGTTCCGTAAGCGCAGAGACGAGGTCCTCGCCAATGGCGGCAATCTCGGCCTTGTAGGACTCAGCGTTGCGGTAGAAGTCTTCGCTGTTTGCGGGGTCGAGGTCTGCGAATGCCTGCGCGATGTTGTCCACGTAAACCTGCGCGTCTGTGGGTGACATCCAGGCGTGCGGATTGGCTTGCCCCTCGTATTCGCCGCCCCGGATCGCGATTGGTTCTATTCCTTCGGTGACGACAACGTGGGGTGCCCGCACCGTCGTGACGAATCTCTCGAACCAGCTTTCGAGGCCAAGGCCGTTGTCGAGAATCAGTGCCGCGTTCTCCGCCGTGCGCATGTCCGACGGAGTCGGTTCGTAGCCGTGGATCTCAGCGCCGGGCTTCGTGATGGATTCCACGCGGAGATGCTCTCCCGCCACATTCTGGCCCATGTCCGCAAGCACCGTGAACGTAGTCAATACGAGCGGGCGCTCGTCGTCAGCATCACTCGCGGCGGGTGCGCTGCATGCCACTGCCGCTGCAGTTCCCATCGTGGCTAGTGCCGCAATGAGCGTTCTCCAAACCCTGACTTTCGGCGAACGAAGCGGAAAGTTCGTCATGCCGAAATTTATACTCCGTTGTCTCGGAATTGTCTAGATTCTCGCTGCTTCACGCGTCGCGGCTTACTCCAGCCCCGAGGCTCAGACGCTGTGTGATGGTCCGCGTGTGCTTGTGTGGCTGTGCCGTCGTAGGCTTTTCACCGTGCAGCAGAAGTGGTCTTCAGATGCTCAGGGCGGACAACGGTGGCGAGGCCTCGCTTCGATTCCGGCGGACTGGGGCCGATGTGTGCTCACAATCGGCGTCTTCGACGGAGTTCACAGGGGGCACGCCAGGCTGATCAAGAAGGCGGTCGAGGAGGCCCGGCGCCTCGGGGTCCCCAGCGTGCTGATGACGTTTGATCCCCACCCCTCAGAGGTCGTACGCCCGGGTTCACATCCGGCCCAGCTCACAACACTGACGCGCCGCGCTGAACTGGTTGAAGAACTAGGCATCGACGTCTTTTGCGTCATGCCGTTCACCGTCGAGCTGTCGCGTCTCTCCCCGGAAGCCTTCGTGCACGAGATTCTGGTTGAGCGACTTCACGTCGCAGAAGTTGTCGTAGGCGACAACTTCACGTTCGGGCGCAAAGCAGCCGGAGATGTTGACACGCTGCGCCTCCTTGGCAGTCGCTTCGGGTTCAACGTGCATGGTGTCGGCTTGCTTGCCGAACACGAGGTCACCTTCTCGTCCACCTATATTCGCGCGTGCGTGGATGCAGGGGATATGGACGCCGCCACGGAGGCTCTCGGCCGTCCGCACCGGATCGAAGGGGTCATCGTTCGCGGGGATGGCCGCGGAAAGTCTCTTGGATATCCGACTGCCAATGTCGCACCGCCTATGTACACCGGGATCCCCGCGGACGGTGTATACGCGGGCTGGTTTACCGTGATCGGCCCCGGCGCGGTCAAAGGCACGATAGACCCAGGGGAGCGGTGCATGGCCGCGATATCTGTCGGGACGAATCCCACTTTTTCGGGTACCGCGCGAACGGTGGAAGCTTATGTCCTTGGGGTGGATGCTGACCTATACGGCCAGCACGCGGCCGTGGATTTCGTCCAGCGGCTGCGGGGGATGCGGCGCTTCGGGTCCGTCGACGAACTCATCGAGGCGATGGGCGGCGATGTAGCGCAGACAGAGGAAGTACTCAGGGCTGTCTGACTCTCATCTTCATCTCGGCGAGAAACCCGTCGCGCAATGCGAACCGGGCATCTTCCGCGACGAACTCAACGCTCATCGCGGCGCACGCTAGGTGCAAGAGATCCGAGTCCACTCGCTGGGGCACCTGCGGTGTACCCGCGAGGAACTGCACGATGCGTGCGCGCTGCTCCTTGGATGACGTATCCCACCAGCGCTGCGCGTACCGCTCACCAATCCGGCGGGGTTCGCCCTGGGTGTCCACGACCAACTGGGCGCCAACGCGACTGAGCACGGATAGCGGAATCAAGTCTGTCTCTTTGACGGCGCGTTTCCTCGGGATAAATCGTGGCATCGCTACAGGCGAGGGAATCGGGCTGGACACAGTTTCTCCCGCTGGCTCAGGATCGGTGTCTGGGCCGGCTGATTGCTGTGCAGGAGGCTTTGCTTCTGCTGCGGCCTTCGCCTCAGCTGATTCTTTCTCCTGGGCTGGTTCTGCTGTGCGGGCTGATACCGCGGGATGACCGGCGTCGCCCGCAGCAGCAGGAGCGGCCTGCACGGTCCGTGAATCGGTAGCTGCAGGCGGAGCCGCCGCGGCGTCGTCCGCGATGTGATGCTCACCGAGGGAGAAGTCGATCGCGGGACCCTCAGCGGGGCGTCCACGGTACTGGAGGTCGAGAAATATCTGCGGGTCGAGTGCGAGCACATGATCGGCTGCACCCTTGAGCCGGCGCGATACGGTGTCCCCGCCATCGAGGTACCACAGGCCGGTGCGGACACCCTCGCTGGCGGCCGCCTCGAGCGCAGGAATCAGATCCGCATCACCGGCAAAAACAATGATCTCAGCCGCAGCCCCTTTTATTGCTGCTGTGACCACGTCCGCAACCAGTCGGGTATCGACGCCCTTCTGGCGGGGGAAGCCATCGACGAAATAGAGAGTGCCAGTGCGTAAGCATGCGCCGGGAGTGTCGCGAATGAGCTGATGGTGCATAATCGGAGCCCCGCTGTCCGGCTCCGCGTCGTACCACATCTGGCGCAATACGCGTACCTCGGGATGGTGCCGCTGAGCGAGTTCGCCGATCAGCCGGATCAGCGCGACCTGGTCGATCCCGAGTTGCTGACGATTGGCTTTACCCGTCAGTTCTTGCAGCGTGAGCCACAGGTATCCCGCGTCGATATACATAATTGCGTTATCGGGCCGGAACTGGGGCATCTGGGGGTCACCTAACTAAGTCGGTCGGCTTCACAGTCCATCATCCACTGCCGCCTCCTGGTATGGGACCGGACTGACGCAATCCCTGTTCAGCGCTGGTGGTGCGAAGGCGCAAGAATTCCTGGGTACGAGCCGGCGGCACGGTTCTGTTACGATTGACCGCTGGTACGGCTGCGGTTCGCGGTGGCTGTGCCGATGAACGTGCGCGGAAATGCTGTTAGACCGGCATTTCACTGCGGGTTCATAATCATCGCGCGGACGTGATTCAGGAGATTATCCGTGGCACTGGATACCCAGACAAAGAAGGACGTTCTCAAGGAGTATGGACTCCACGAGAGCGACACCGGATCCCCCGAGGCACAGGTCGCGCTTCTCACGACGCGCATCGTTGGCCTCACCGAGCACCTCAAAGAGCACAAGCACGACCACCACTCGCGTCGTGGCCTGCTGCTGCTCGTCGGCCGTCGCCGTCGCCTGCTCAAGTACTTGCAGCAGGTCGACATCCAGCGGTACCGCTCGCTGATCGAGCGCCTCGGCCTGCGCCGCTGATCCGGTTTCTCTTCCATCCTTGTCGGATGTGACGGGCCCGGTCGCTGCCCGCTAGGGCGGTGACCGGGCCCGTTGATGTATTCGTCAGTCCGTGTGGCGTCTTGACCATTATGTGTCGGCGTTGACTGGTAGTCTTCTGGAGGTTCATTCATGGAGTGAACGACGCTCTGCTGGGCAGAGTTGCCTCCTCGCGTCGGTCCTCGGTAGTGGCCGCCGGATGACGTCCTCCGGCCGCTTCGATCGAAGGCCGCGGTAGCGGAGGTGAGCAGCACGGACGCCCGTGCGCAGCACGCAGTCTGTGCTCTCTTGTCTGGCTGGGCGATGTGCGCGCTGTACTGGAACAGCTGCGCCAGAACCCAAATACCGCGCATGCGGTACAGAAGAAAATTCGAGAGTGAGAAATACTGAATGACTGACAACACCGATCACGAACCGCGCATCTTCGAAAGCTCGGTAGTGCTCGATAACGGCCGATTCGGCAAGCGAACGATTCGCTTCGAAACCGGCCACCTCGCCCAGCAAGCCGCTGGAGCTGTCGTCGCGTACCTCGACGAAGAGACAATGCTGCTGTCGGCCACCACCGTGTCGAAGCAGCCGAAGGAGCACTTCGACTTCTTTCCGCTGACGGTCGACGTCGAAGAGCGTATGTACGCGGCGGGCCGCATCCCCGGTTCATTTTTCCGCCGCGAAGGACGCCCCTCAACGGACGCGATCCTCACCTGCCGTCTTATCGACCGGCCGCTGCGCCCCACATTCGTCGAAGGTGTGCGTAACGAGGTCCAGGTCGTCATCACGGTCATGAGCCTCGACCCTGAGCACATGTACGACGTTGTGGCCATCAACGCGGCTTCCGCGTCTACTCAGCTTTCGGGCCTCCCGTTCTCGGGGCCGATCGGTGGCGTGCGCGTTGCGCTGATCGAAGGGCAGTGGGTTGCATTCCCGACCGTGAAGCAGCTCGAAGACGCCGTGTTCGACATGGTCGTGGCGGGCCGCATCGTTTCAGGCTCCGGGGACAATGCTGACGTCGCCATCATGATGGTGGAGGCCGAAGCCACCGACGATGTGATCAAACTGATTGACGCAGGCGCGCAGGCACCGACTGAAGATGTCGTTGCGGAAGGCCTCGAAGCAGCCAAGCCGTTCATTGCCAAGCTGTGCGAAGCTCAGCAGGCACTGGCACGCGGTGCAGCCAAGGAGACCGCTGATTTCCCGCTGTTCCCGCCCTACCAGGAGGACGTGTACGCGGCTGTCTCGGATATCGCCACCGAGCCGCTAGTCCAGGCCCTGACGATCGCGGGGAAGCATGAGCGTGAAGAGCGTCTCGACGAGATCAAGGCCGAGGTGCTCGACCAGCTCGCCGGGAAGTTCGAGGGACGCGAGAAGGAGCTTGGTGCTGCTTTCCGGTCGCTGACGAAGAAGCAGGTGCGTCGCCGCATCATCACTGATCACTTCCGCATCGACGGCCGCGGCATCACCGACATTCGCTCACTTGCCGCAGAGGTCGCCATTATCCCGCGGGCACACGGCAGTGCGCTGTTCGAGCGTGGTGAAACCCAGATTCTCGGCGTCACCACGCTGGACATGGTGAAGATGGCGCAGCAGATCGACTCGCTTGGCCCGGAAAAGTCGAAGCGTTACATGCACCACTACAACTTCCCGCCTTACTCGACCGGTGAGACTGGCCGCGTGGGCACGCCGAAGCGCCGCGAAATCGGTCACGGTGCGCTTGCGGAGCGGGCACTCGTGCCTGTGCTGCCGAGCGTGGAGGAGTTCCCCTACGCGATTCGTCAGGTCTCCGAGGCACTCGGATCCAATGGTTCGACGTCGATGGGTTCGGTGTGTGCCGCTACGTTGTCAATGCTCAACGCTGGCGTGCCGCTGAAAGCACCGGTCGCAGGTATCGCGATGGGTCTGGTGTCCGAGGACGCCGAGACCGCGGACGGGAAGACAGAGCGCCGCTACGTTGCTCTGACTGACATCCTCGGCGCGGAGGATGCCTTCGGCGACATGGACTTCAAGGTAGCGGGAACCAAGGACTTCGTGACCGCACTGCAGCTTGACACGAAGCTCGATGGTATTCCGTCGACGGTTCTCGCTGGTGCTCTCAGCCAGGCGCGCGACGCACGCCTCACGATTCTCGATGTGATGGCTGAGGCGATCGACCGCCCCGACGACATGAGTCCGTATGCGCCGCGAATCACGACGATCAAGGTCCCCGTTGACAAGATCGGTGAAGTGATTGGCCCGAAGGGCAAGGTCATCAACCAGATCACCGAGGAAACCGGTGCGTCGATTTCAATTGAGGACGACGGAACTATTTTCGTCGGGGCCACCGACGGCCCGTCGGCTCAGGCTGCGATCGACCGAATCAACCAAATCGCTAACCCGCAGCAGCCGCAGGTCGGTGATCGCTTCCTGGGCACGGTCGTCAAGACCACCGCTTTCGGGGCGTTTGTCTCCCTGCTCCCCGGCCGCGATGGGCTCGTGCACATCTCCAAGCTCGGTGGCGGAAAGCGGATCGCTAAGGTGGAAGATGTGGTGAGCGTCGGCAGCAAGCTGCGCGTCGAGATCACTGACATCGACAACCGCGGGAAGATCAGTCTCGTACCTCTCGATGAGGAGTCCGAGACCGGAGAGACAGCAGAATCCAGCACTGATGGTCAGAACGAATCAGTTGCCAGCGAGCCAGCCTCGAACGAATAGTTCCGGGCAGCTGAATAACAGTTACTGCGCGCAGGCGGCCCAGGATTCCAGTGAGGGTCCTGGCCGCCTGCTCGTCGCAGAGGGAGAACCCGGTCCAGTACAGCGTTCGCTGCTGCCTGAGGGACTAAGGGTAGTGACCCAGCACATCCCCGGCGTGCGGTCAGTATCTGTTGGCCTATGGGTCGGGGTCGGGTCACGCGACGAGCACCCTGACCACGCCGGGGCGGCGCATTTCCTTGAACATTTGTTGTTCAAGGCCACCCCGACGAGATCTGCGCTCGATATCGCCGAAGCAGTGGATGCGGTGGGTGGAGAGTTCAACGCTTTCACCGCCCGCGAGCACACCTGCTTCTATGCGCATGTGATTGACGACGATCTTCCACTAGCACTGGACCTGGTCTCCGACGTCGTTCTGCGCGGCCGCTGCAGGAGCGAGGACGTTGAGATCGAGCGCAGTGTCGTGCTTGAAGAGATCGCGATGCGCGACGATGACCCTGAAGATCTGCTTGGTGACGCTTTTCTCTCCGCACTTTTCGCGAACCATCCGATCGGCCGTCCCGTGATCGGGTCATCGGAATCAGTTGAAGCCATGACGCGACGACAGTTGCACGGCTTCCATACACGCCGTTATCGGCCGGATCGCATGGTGATCGCGGCTGCAGGGAACCTCCGCCACGAACCCGTGGTTGACCTGGTGCGCTCGTTCTTTGGTGACGCACTCAGGTCAGATGCCGCGCCGGTGCCTCGCCGGGAGGGTAAGTTGGCGGTCCGCCACGCCCCGCGGATCGCGCTGCTTGACAGGGATAGCGAACAGGCACACGTCTCTCTGGGTGTACGCGCGTTCGGCCGCCATGATCCACGCCGTTGGGCGCTGTCGGTACTAAACACTGCCGTTGGCGGCGGCATGAGTTCCAGGCTTTTCCAGGAGATTCGTGAAAAGCGTGGTCTTGCGTACTCGGTGTACTCGGGCGTCGATACCTTCGCTGACGCGGGCGCGTTCTCGGTCTACGCAGGGTGCCAGCCAGAATGCCTCGGTGACGTCATCACTCTTGTCACGGAGACGCTACGTGAGGTCGCCGAGCATGGCATCAGTGAGGCCGAGTGCCGCCGCGCAAAGGGTAATCTGCGGGGCCAGCTCGTGCTGGGGCTCGAGGACTCGTCGTCACGTATGCACCGCATTGGCCGCAGCGAACTCAGCTACGGCAACCACCTCTCCGTCGCCGATACTGTTGGCAGGATCAGCGCGGTGTCTGCGGAGGATGTTCGCGCCGTTGCGAATGACCTCCTCCGGCGTCCGTTTGGTGCCGCTGTTGTCGGACCGTACGGTGAAGTTGAGGCACTTCCCGCGCAGTTGAAGAGAATCTGCCGGACTGCCCGCGTCAATTGACCGGGCCAGTTCCATGAGTGAGGAGCACGATGACTGAGACGGGCACAATCCGAGTGGGTGTCCTGGGTGCGAAAGGCAAGGTCGGTACCGCGATCTGCGAAGCTGTCGAGGCGGCTTCAGATCTGACGCTCGTCGCGGCAGTGGACCGGGATGATTCTCTTTCCGATCTCACGGATAACGGTGCGCAGGTTGTCGTCGACTTCACGCACCCCGATGTGGTTATGGAAAACCTCGAGTTTCTCATCGGGAACGGCATACACGCTGTTGTGGGGACGACAGGATTCGATGAGGCACGTCTCGAACAGGTCCGGGGATGGCTCGCGCGCCAGCCGGAAGTGGGAGTGCTCATCGCGCCGAACTTCGCGATCGGCGCGGTGCTGTGCATGAAATTCGCTGAGCAGGCCGCGAGGTTTTTTGATTCGGCGGAGATCGTCGAACTGCATCATCCCAACAAGGCGGACGCGCCGTCGGGGACGGCGGCACGTACCGCGGATCTCATCGGCAGCGCACGCGACAATGCGGGCTGCCCGCCCATGCCGGATGCCACCTCGACCGCACTCTATGGCGCGCGGGGAGCGTCAGTTTCCGGGGTTCATGTGCATTCGATCCGGCTTGCTGGCCTCGTCGCCCACCAGGAGGTCCTGTTCGGCACGCAAGGGGAGACGCTGACGATCCGGCATGACTCGATCGATCGAACGTCGTTCGCTCCAGGTGTGCTGCTCGGAGTCCGTGGTGTCGCGCATCGTTCAGGACTGACCATTGGTATCGACCCCCTCATGGACCTGTGAAAACAAAACTCGCGATCGTCTTCATCTTCATCGCCCTCGGCTTCTATCTCGTGCTGATGGGCCGTCAGGGCATGCTCCTGATCACTAACGGGAACGCGGCAGCAACCACAATGGGCGTCGCGATCCTGGTCCTGCCGTTCCTGGGCGCGTACGTCGGGTATACGACACTGCGCGCAGGCTTTCAGCACTCACGGCTCGCGCAGCGCATCGGTGCCGAGGGCCTGGAACTCGACATCTCGGACTTGCCGAGGATGCCGTCGGGGCGGGTCAAGCGTGATGCAGCGGATGAACTGTTTGTCTCCGTCAGAGCGGAACTCGATGCGAAGCCGGACGACTGGCGGTGCTGGTACCGCGTCGCGCGCGCGTATGACATCGCGGGTGACCGGAAGCGGGCACGTGCAGCGATGGGCCGTGCAGTCGAACTCGAAAGGCTCGAATTAAAGGAGTGACGTTGTGAGCCCCACCCTGCTGGTCGTGCACCACACGCCTTCTCCCGGCACGCGGGAGCTGCTGGAGGCGGTTCTCGAGGGTGCGCGCGATCCCGAGATCGAGGGTGTCGACGTGCGGTCAGTTCCGGCTCTCGGCGCGACCGTCAGCGATTTTCTTGACGCGGACGGCTACCTATTCGGAACCACCGCGAACTTCGGATATATGTCCGGGGCGCTCAAGCATTTCTTCGATTCCGTCTATTATCCCGCGCTCGACGCAGTGGCGGGGCGCCCGTTCGGCCTGTGGGTGCATGGGAATCAAGACACGGTTGGTGCGGTGAAATCCGTCGAGAAGATCACCGCGGGGCTGGCGCTGAAATTGGTTGCGAAGCCACTCGAATTCCAGGGCCAGCCTGACGCGTCACTGAGAGAGCAATGCTACGAACTTGGCGCGACGCTTGCGGTGACGCTCCTCGAATGACCCGTCACTCCGGCCGGGCAGTGCCGCCTGACTCCGGCGCTTCACTGGTGCCTGAGCCTGTGCCTGTGCCAGTCTCGGGCTCCGGTGCTGGTGTGCGTGGCCGGGAGTGCGGAGGCTCCCAGGACCACTTGCCCTGGTCGCGCAGCGCGCCACGGACAGCCTGTGAAACCCACGAGTTCAGCGACACGCCATTGGCATTGGCGGCTTCCTCAGCACGTGCCTTGATGTTGTCCATCAACCGCAGCGTTACGCGCGAGATGTTGCCCCCGAGGTCGTCGAGGGCCTGCTCGAAGTCTGCGATGGGGTCGTAGGGAGGTTCGGGGGATTCAGCGTCGGCGTCGTGAATCACAACGACGTCAATACTGTCACCTGCCAAGCGCACCTCGACTGTGCGGTCGTCGACTTCGTCGGAGACCTCTTTGGCGAGGTCGCTGAGAGCGGTCATCAAGATGAGCCGCAGGGACGGCTCTGCCGCTTTGGCAAGCGCCGCCGCCACCTCTTTGGCTCGGTCATCACCGAGAGAAGCAGCAGAAAGCAAGTCGTCGCGGAAGCGATCGGTGTACCGGGAAAGATCCATGACACCACAGTGACGCCATAACTGACATCAGTCAAGGAAAGTATGATGTCAGTTTGGCGTCATCTGTATTGATGTGGGCTACTTGCCTTCCTCGATGAACTTCTTCAGGCCTTTAGATGCGGTCTCCAAGGCCATCTTTTGGCCTCGCTTGACAAGGAAACCTGGCATCGGGATCTTGAGATCTACCGTGAGATCGAACTTTACCGACGTGCCCTTTGCGGACGGCGTCAGCACGTAAGCGCCTGACTGAGCCTTCTGCTGGCCACTAGGCTCGACCAGTTCCCAGCTGACGTTGTTATCCCCGAATGAATACTCAACGAGTTGCTCGTCGCTGACTCCCATGGTGGAGATCGCCATCCACACCTGAGCTGGACGGCCATCGTCATGACGTGACTTCACTTCGACCTTCCGGTGCGAAGAGGACCACAGTGGCAGCGACTCCACGTCAGCGATCGCCTCCATGACTTTCTCCGGTGGTGCTTTGACGTCGAACTCGATGGATCCACTAACTGGCATGTGCCCGAACTCCTGACTCGTCGCGCTGTGAGAGATAATCAATGTGCTTCACGCATCCGCGAGTGAAGTCACGTGTAGGAGGATATCGGTGCCGGAGATCGTGCCGCTCAAGGTGCAGCTAGTCGCGAAGACAGAATTCTTCGCGCCCAGCGACGTTCCGTGGGAAACGGACGCTGACGGTGGGGAGGCGCTGGCGGAGTTCGCTGGGCGCGCCTGCTATCAGAGCTGGGACAAGCCCAATCCACGAACCGCGACCAATCTCGGTTATCTTCGCCACATCCTCGAGGTGGGGCACCTGTCGGTATTGGAGCACGGCTCAGCTACGTTTTACATCACAGGTATCTCGCGGTCGTGCACCCATGAGCTGATTCGGCACCGGCATTTCTCCTATTCCCAGTTGTCGCAGCGATTCGTGCATGAAGACGACGCGAATATCGTCGCGCCCCCGGCAATCGCAGGCGACCCCGAACTCGAAGCACTACTGAGCAAGGCCGCAGAGGTAACTCGCGAGGCCTACGTAGAGCTGCTGGAGGCTCTGCAGCAGAAGTTTGCGGAGATGCCCAATGCTCTGCTCCGGCGGAAACAGGCACGCCAGGCCGCACGATCAGTTCTCCCTAACGCGACTGAGACCCGCATCGTGGTGACGGGGAACTATCGTGCCTGGCGCCACTTCATCGGCATGCGAGCCACCGAACACGCAGACGTGGAAATCCGCGAACTGGCGATCGAATGCCTGCGGCAGCTCCAGAAGATTGCCCCTAATATCTTCGGGGATTTCGATATCGGCACGCTGTCCGACGGGAGCGAAGTTGCAACGAGCCCCTTTGTCACCGAAGGATAAGTGACACTAGAAGAAGTTTCCTGATCTCGTGCCGTCTGCCCGGCCACGGTTATTCGGTATCTGGCAAGCTGAAAGGTAGCGTAAGCACCATGACCACTGGTGTTCCGTCGTCGAACGCGGCGCGCGCGTTTGGCACCGTTGTGACCGCGATGGTCACGCCCTTCACGCCCGACGGCAAGCTGGACATAGACGCGGGCGTGAAGCTCGCTGACCATCTCGTCAGTGAGGGATGTGACGGACTCGTTCTCGGTGGCACCACCGGTGAGTCGCCAACCACCACCGATGACGAGAAGTCGACTCTGCTGCGCGCCGTCGTCGATGCCGTGGGTGGCCGTGCACGCGTTATCGCAGGCGCTGGAAGTTACGACACGTCGCACAGCATTGAACTCGCGCGGGCTTCCGCGCAAGCCGGTGCTCATGGCCTTCTCGTCGTCACGCCTTACTATTCGCGTCCCCCGCAGACTGGTCTGCTCGCGCATTTCCGCGCGGTCGCGGACGCAACGGACCTTCCCGTGATGCTTTATGACATCCCGCCGCGTTCGATCGTGCCGATCGCCCGCGACACCTTGTTCGCGCTGTCAGAGCATCCGCGAATCATCGCCGTCAAAGATGCGAAGGGTGATCTGAACCTCGGTGCGGAGATCATCGCGACAACTGGCCTTGAGTACTATTCCGGTGACGATCCGCTGAACCTCCCGTGGCTTTCCGTGGGGGCTGTGGGATTCGTCAGTGTCGCTGGGCATTTCGTCGCTGGCCGACTGCGCAAAATGCTCGACGCGGCGAACATCGGCGACTACGCCCGCGCTCGCCGGCTGAACGCGTCGATGTTCCCGCTGTTCCGTGCCATCGCTGCGCTCGGTGGGGTATCTGCATCAAAGTCTGGATTGCGTTTGCTCAATATCGAGGCGGGCGACCCGCGACTACCGCAGGTCGGTCCCACCCACGAACAAGTACAGGCGCTGGCCGCCGAGATGCGAGCGGCCGGGGTATTGCAGTGAGCGAGTCACGTGTGGAGCGCGGACGCCGAGTGACGAGGTCCGCGGGACCACCGCAGCCGCCAGCAGTTCCGAAGAAGGGGACGTCCGTGTCACAAGCATCCGCGAAGTCTGCGGCACCTGTTTTCGATCCAACCGCCAAACTTGGTTTGCCGCCTGACGCGCCCCGCGACGGTCTACGGATCTACGCGCTCGGCGGAATCAGTGAAATCGGCCGCAACATGACAGTCTTTGAACACGCAGGGAAGCTGCTGATCATCGATTGTGGCGTGCTGTTCCCGGAGGACCAGCAGCCCGGCGTGGACCTTATTCTCCCGGACTTCCGGCCAATCGAAGACCGCATCAACGATGTGGTGGCGGTTGTGCTGACGCATGGACATGAGGATCACATCGGTGCCGTGCCCTTCCTTTTGCGGCTGCGGCCGGACCTCCCAGTTGTTGGGTCACGCTTCACGCTGGCGCTGGTGTCGGCGAAAGCGCGTGAACACCGGCTGAAACCCAATCTGACCGAGGTAACAGAGGGCGAACACTCGAGCTACGGGCCGTTTGACCTCGAGTTCTTTGCTGTCAATCATTCTATTCCGGACGCGCTTGCGATCGCGGTTCGCACGCCCGCAGGCCTTGCGCTCCACACTGGTGACATCAAACTCGATCAGTTGCCCCTCGATGGGCGACTCACTGACCTCGCGGGCTTCTCGCGGCTCGGTGATGAAGGCGTCGATATCCTGCTCGTCGATTCCACGAACGCTGAAGTCCCGGGCTTCGTAATGCCCGAACGGCAGATTGGTACCGCGCTAGACACGGTGATCGGGAAGGCGAAACAGCGAGTCATCGTGGCGTCATTCGCGAGCCACGTCCACCGCATCCAGCAGGTCGTTGACGTCGCGCACCGCTATGGCCGCAAGGTCACGTTCGTCGGCCGTTCCATGGTGCGGAACATGAAAATTGCGCAGGACCTCGGCTATTTGTCTATGCCGGACGGTGTGGAAGTTGACATGGATACCGCGTCGAAGCTTCCAGACGACAAGCTCGTGCTTGTGTCCACGGGCTCGCAGGGGGAACCACTCTCGGCACTCTCCCGGATGGCGCGGGGCGAACACAACCAGATCAACATTCGCGCCAACGATCTCGTCGTCCTTGCGTCGTCCCTGATCCCTGGTAACGAGAACTCCGTCTTTGCCGTCGTCAACGGTCTCGCGAAGCGAGGCGCGACAGTGGTGACACAAGCGCACGCAAAGATCCACGTGTCCGGCCATGCCTCCGCGGGCGAGCTGTTGTTCATCTACAACGCCGTCAGACCCTCGAATGTGATGCCTGTTCATGGAGAATGGCGGCACCTCCGGGCGAACGCCGCGCTTGCCGAGGCTACAGGCGTGCCTACCGACCAGATCATGCTCGCTGAGGATGGTGTCGTCGTCGACATGGTTGATGGCGTGGCCCGGATCGCCGGTCGATTCCCGGTCGGTCATGTCTACGTCGACGGGTTATCCGTCGGCGACGTCGGTGAGTCAACGCTGTCTGACCGGCTGATTCTCGGTGAGGGCGGATTCATTGCGATAACCGTCGCGATTGATGTGAACACCGGAAAGGCGGTGAGCACACCGGAGGTCGCGGGTCGTGGATTCTCCGACGATCCGGCCGCGTTGAAGAATGCGGTCGAACTGGTCGAAGCAGAACTCGCCCGCCTAGAGGCCGAAGGGGTCACCGACGCCCATCGCATCGCTCAGGGGGTGCGCCGGACAGTAGGACGCTGGGTCGCGGAGAAGTACCGGCGGCGCCCAATGATCATTCCGACGATCATGGAAGTCGGCGGCGGGTAGCGACTGGCCGGAGCGCGGCGAGGTAGGGCTAACCCCACATCGAAGACGCCCGTCTGCCGGATCGAAATGGCCTGCGTGCGACACAATCATGGAGTCATGAACACGATCCTGCGCCAGACGCTCCGCGATAGCGCATTTTTGCTGGTGTCTTTCCCGCTGGCCGTCGCGAGCTTTGTTGTGATGGTTACTGGACTGTCCCTTGGAGCCGGAACGCTCATCATCTGGGTGGGGATACCGATCCTGGTTTTCACGCTTGTCGTGGCGCGAGGGTTCGCGACGGTAGGTCGAAGAGGATCCACCGGCCTGCTCGGGCTCTCGTTGCCGGAGCCGCAATACAAGGAGCGCAAGCAGCACAGCTCTCCGTTGCTCCGCGTCTTGCGGCCACTGACTTGTACCCAGTCGTGGTTCGATGTCGTCTGGTGCATCGTGATTTTCCCCGTTGCGACGGCGACATTCGTGCTAGCAACTGTGTGGTGGTTTGTTGCACTGTTCGGCCTGACATACCCGTTCTGGTCGTGGATGGTCGACTTCAGCGACCCGGATATCGCGATGGGCCCGGCGAGCGCATTAGGTATCTCCGGCGGCCACTGGCTGGCCGAACCTTTGAATTTCGCGCTCGGTCTTCTTTTCGCGGTGACCCTCCCGTTTGTTGTGCGCGGTTGTGCACATGCACAAGCGCAACTGGGCAGAGTGCTGTTGACGACGTACGGGGAGCTGCAGGGCCGGATCAGCGACCTGTCAGAGTCCCGGGCCGCTGCCACTTCCGCGGAGGCGAGCGCCCTGCGTCGCCTTGAACGAGACCTTCATGATGGCCCACAGCAACGCCTTGTGCGCCTGGGGATGGAGTTGTCCAAAGCGCAGCGGCAACTCGCGACAGACCCGGAGGCAGCGCATGCGACCATCAGTGAGGCAATCGTGGAAACCCGCGATACTCTCGGCGAACTGCGAAACCTGTCGCGGGGAATTGCGCCGCCGATCCTGACTGATCGTGGGCTGCCCGCCGCGCTCGCTTCACTCGCGGCACGTTCGATCGTGCCCGTGGATCTGGCGGTCGAGACGGAGCGCCGCTACCCTCCGGCGGTGGAGAACGCCGTGTATTTCGTGGCTGCTGAATGCTTGACGAACATCGCGAAGCACTCGGGAGCGACCCGAGCCGCCGTGTCACTTTCACAACACGGCGGCAGCGTCCTTATATCGGTGAGCGATAACGGATTCGGCGGCGCGCACATCGCCAAGGGCCATGGCCTCGCCGGCCTCGTCGACCGGGTGCGCGCTGTGGAAGGGGAGTTGGTGGTCGACTCTCCGCCCGGCGGGCCCACAGTGATAGTGGCGGAGGTGCCGTGCGAGTTGTAGTCGCCGACGATGCGGTCCTGATCCGCGCAGGACTGGTGAGTTTGCTGCAGGAGTTCGGCCACGATGTGGTCGCCGAGGCCGGCGACGGTGAGAGCTTCGTCGACGCTGTCACCACCTATAAGCCGGACGTGTCGATTGTTGACGTCCGTATGCCGCCATCGTTCACCGATGAGGGCTTGCAAGCGTCCGTACGTGCGCGGGCTCAGGTCTCCGGCACCCCAATCATGATCCTGTCGCAGTACGTCGAGGTTTCCTATGCCGACGATCTGCTCGCTGACACTCGTGGCGGCGTCGGGTACTTGCTGAAGGATCGGGTAATGGACGTCGAGGACTTCCTGGAGTCGCTTCAGCGGGTTGCTTCAGGAGGCACTGTCTTCGACCCAGAGGTGGTGGCACAGTTAATGGTTCGGCGACGCAAAGATGATCCTGTGGCAGCGCTGACCACCCGTGAGCGGGAAGTGCTCGCGCTTATGGCCGAAGGGCGGTCTAACCGGTCGATTGGCCGGCTCCTCGTCATTAGTGATGGGGCAGTGGAAAAGCACATCCGCAATATCTTCACCAAGCTCAATCTGCGAATGGAAGACGATAATCAGCACCGGCGCGTGAAGGCGGTGCTCACATACTTGAGCCGTTCCGCTTAGCTCGTGCCGCCTCATCCGAATGTGTAGTAGCGGATCTCCTCGTGAGTCGCTACAAGCAATCCATCAGAAACGATCCGGAGATTCGCTCCGTCCGGCACTTCGAGTGACCAGACGATTGCACCGGTTGCCGCATCAAAAGCGCTGACCATGTTCATGTCCGCGCCACCGCGCCCAAGGACGCGAGCACCGTCTGCCCCTTCGTACTGATAGAAGTCGTCGCCATGAACACGCCATCGCTCATCGCCGGTATGCAGGTCGTAGCCCACGGTTTGCCGTTCGTCGACCGAGTCTTGGAACGCGATGAGCGTCTCGCCAGTCACCGCTACGACCTGACTGGTATCGCCCGCGGGGAGGCGCCATGTCTCCTCACCTGTACCGGTATCGAACACTGAGTAGCTAGCGATGTACGGCGCATCGGATGCAGTTCTGATACGTGGCTCATTCCACGAATGCAGTCCGGGATGTTCATGCAGCAGCTGACCTGTTCCATCTCCGACGATTGCGATCCGGTCGGGTGACTGCTGCGGCGACAACTGAGATGGTTCACACCGCGTCCCCATGAAACGATCGCCAGATAACTCGCTTATGCTGCTCAACTCACCGTCTACTACTGGCTCGCCCGTATCGGCATCGACGAATACGGTGCTGACGCTACTGAAGTGCACGAAATCACCGAAAGCTCCCAAAGTGAAGCCGTCACCGGAGCCGAAGCAGATTCCTGCAATGGGGTATTCCCGGATCCAGTCAGCCGCCGGATCGGCCACCGTCCCCCGTGCGATGGTGATGGTGCCGCTGATGTTCTGGTCCTCGCGCTCTGGGGCCCAGCCAGCAGTGAGGATCGTGTCATCGACGACGCGCACAGCATCGGCATGATCAGCAGTAACAGTTGCAACCACATTGCCCTCACTGAGTGTGAAGTAGTGGATGCTCGCTGATCTTGTCTGCGCTTCGGTGTCAAATACGGAGATCACGCAGGGCAGGGCGCCGTCGAGGGAGGCTGCAGCGCACGTAACCTCGGTGATTCCAGTCGTTTCTTGAGGTACCGGGACGAGGAGGGTCGGGTCATCAGATGCGTGCTGCGGCTGCTCGGGAATCTCCAGGTCAAGCGCTACATTCCACCGGAGTGCACCGTCCTCTCCGTCGAGACCAACGAGGCGAACGGAAGGCCCTTCTCTGACCGCCGCGATCACGGTGCCATCGACTTCATACGCGTCGGCCACTTCGTACATCGCTGCCATGCGGTGCGGGGAGAGGAAACGTTCACCCGGCTGAATGTCGGTGATGGCCGCTGTCCAGGCGAGTTCAGGCTGTTTCGCAAAGTCCACTTCGCTTGGCTGGTCTCCGCCAGGACCGGGCTGTGTTGAGGACTCCGAATCGTCCGGTGACGCGCAACTAGCCAGGACAACTGCAACCGCGGCCAACGCCATCAAGTTTCGAGCTGCGCGCAATGCACCCACCGACTTTTCTCGAACCGCTGTGGAAAAACAATCGTCTCCACCACCGTATAAAACCCGGTTTGAGGATTCAGGGGAATGGCGCAGGCACTAAGGTGTAAATGTGGGTGACGGGGCACCGAACGACTTCACCGCATACGGTCCTTCTCACTGGTTTGTGCTGGGAATCTTTGCACTCGGGGCCGTGCTGTCCGTCTGGATTGGACGTCGTGAACGGGGCGAAAAGAGTTCGCTTTTCAGCCGAGGCTTCGGGCTCACGGTTTTCGTGCTTTACGTCGTCATGATGAGCGTGCTCTTTCTTCCCCCTGCGATTGATCAATCAGTACCTCTGCGTCTGACTGACCTTGCCACCGTGATCGCGGCGTACGCATTGTGGTCGCGGCGACAGTGGGCTTACGCGCTGACCTACTACTGGTGCCTTGTGCTGAGTACTCAGGCATTAGTGACCCCCGCGCTTGAAAGCCCGGATTTTCCGCACCCGCACTTCTTGGCTTTCTGGGCTATTCACCTCGTTGTTGTCTGGGCTGCGATATACCTGACCTGGGGAGTTGGGATGCGACCAGACTGGGGAAGCTTCCGCACCGTCGTCGCCGTGACGCTGACCTGGGCGGTGGTGACGATGACGTTCAATTCTCTCGCGGGCACCAACTACGGTTTCCTGAACGCGAAGCCCAGTACCCCGTCGCTGCTGGATGCGTTTGGGCCGTGGCCGTGGTACATCGTTGTCGCTGGATCACTCATTGTTGCTATCTGGGCGCTGATGACGTGGCCGTGGGTTCGTGGTGCCAGACAACTGGAGCGCCGCCGAAATCATTGAGGCCCCATCTATTCCGTCTCCCTACCGCCATGATCGTTTCTGGGCTAGCGTGGAAGTATGACGTAGGTCACATTCGTCTTACAGGGGGTTGTTGTGGGCGGGGATCCGACGATTGCAGCCGAGACGGAAGGAACTCAAGCCCGGCCGCGGTCAATGCGGCTGGAGCGCTTCCTGGCGGTCGCACTTCTGACTCCGCAGCAAGCTGCCCTTTTGCTTGATGACCTGATCAGCCACGTCGAGCGCGCGAATCGTGAGCGACTCCACGCGCAGGCGCCCGCTGCGCTGCCGGAAAGAGCGGTTCGGATTGCCGCGGATGGCACCCTCGACTTTTCCGGCACGCAGTTGTCACGGCGCAGCCGCGATGAACCCTCACCCAGAACCACCGTCTTGCCTGCCGCGCAGCGGTCCGGGGCCTACGCCGGTAGCCCCGCTCCCATTCGAGCTCCGATCAACGGCACTGTGGCGACGACAGATGCGGGCACCATGAAGCCCGCACAGAAATGCGAGCTTGATATTGCCGCACTCCAACTTGCTTGCTCGATCCTGAGCCGCACTCGCCGAGCGTCCGCGCTCACAGACGTCGTCGCCGCCGCGGTGCGGACCGGAGGCGACACAGGAGAGGCCAGTCGGTGTCTCGTGACGTTCGTGGAGAGCGAATTGCGTGTCGCTGATGAGACGCGATTGCGCTCGGAACTCGCGGCAGTGGTGCGTGCGGCGCAGGGTCATTCGCAGTCAGCGTCCCCTCAGCCTGCCGCGGTACTTGCGCCGCGGGGACGGCGGTCCCGCACCGGAAAAGTGTGGCATCGGACGATACGACTCCCTTCGCGCCGATTCGTTCTGTTGACCCTGCTGGTCGCTGCGGTTCTCGTAGCGGGTCTTCTCCTGATTCCTCGGGTCGTATCTGACCTTCGCGCGACGTGGGACACGGTTATGAACCCGGATCCGCCCGCCCAGCAGCTAGAGCCGGTTTCACCACCATTCGACCGCGGCGGTGGTCTGCCGCCGGGGCCGATTCCTGAGCTGGCACCTCCTGCAGGTGGATCAGTTGAGCAGGTTACGGCGTCATTTGCGGATGGCGGTTGCCAGCAGGCCCAGACCTGTTCTGTGCGTGTGGATTTACGGTTCGAGCCCGATTCGGATGTCAGCTTGAGCAGCTGGATATTGCATGTTGCCGACCGGTGCTCTGGCGAGATAGTGGAACATCCGGGTGTCGCGATGCCGGTGCCGCCCAATTCTCGGCAGGTTTACGGTCTCAGCCAGGTCATGCTGCCCGACAGTCCTGCAGTCGCGCTTACAGCCGTTACCTATGCTCCAGATCGCGTGGCCTCCGCGCCGCTGCTCGTGCCCGCTGACGGTGGCTCGTGCTGAAAGGCGCTGGCGATGCATCAAGGAGAGCGAAAGAACGCATCTGATCCGCTGCTAGTGGGCAGCGCGGCGGTACTGGTGCTGTTCGGGCTTCTCAATCTCCTCACGCTCGGGATGGACTCCACGGCACTCCGGCATGCGGTTTTCGCTGTCGTCGGATTCGTTCTCGTGTTTGCGCTTTCGCGAATCAAGCTCGCCGATCTGACCCTGCTCTCCTGGAGTTTGTACGGGGCAGCGGTTGCTTTGCTGCTTGCAGTACCAATCGTGGGGGTCTCAGTGAAGGGCGCCCAGCGGTGGCTCGAAATCGGGCCGATCAGCATGCAGCCCGCTGATCTGGCAAAACTCGCCGTTGTGCTCGCGATCGCTACTGTCCTCGGACGCGGCTATCGGCCATGGCGGTTGATCATTGCGCTGGGCGTCGCGTGTGTACCAATTGGGCTGGTGGCTCTGCAGCCAGACCTTTCCACGGCGCTTGTATTGGGTGCGACATCGGTGATGCTTCTGATTCTCGGTCGCGTTCCGCTGCTCCCTCTGCTGCCGTTATTTGGCATCGCGATAGCTGCAGTGCCGCTCGCGGTTCTTGCACTGCGGCCCTACCAGTTGGAGCGGATTCAGGTTTTCCTGAGCGGCGACCACGATCCAGCAGGTTCGGGGTGGGCGGCTGTGCAAGCCGAAATTGCCATTGGCGCAGGCGGTCTCTTCGGTCTTGCTTCGGATCCGCTCTACCCGCTGCGCGCCAGCTACGTCCCAGAGCGCGAACACGACCTTGCCTTTGTCAGTCTCGTCTACGCGTGGGGCCTGCTGGCGGGTCTAGCGGTCATTATTGCGCTCCTGATCGTGGTGTGGCGCTGCGCTCTCGCGGCGCGTGTGGCGCGGACGCCGCAGGGCGCCCTGATCGCCTCCGGGGTGGCGGTGCTCTTTGGCGTGCACGGTCTGGTCTCCGTCGCGGCCAATCTGTCACTGCTGCCACACACTGGACTGCCGATTCCGTTGTTCAGCTACGGCGGAACTGTGATGACGGTGCACCTGGCCGCGATCGGTCTTGTTCTTGCCGTGCGACGTGACGGGGTGCGACGGCCGCTGTGGATCCCGCCAGGCAGGGCGCATCCTCAACCGCGCGGCGCGCGCGCAGGGGCGCTTCTGGTCAGCGCACTGCTGATCGTGATGTCGGGCTTCATCTGGGAACTCCAGAACAACCGTGGGGACGAGTTGCTGGCCCTCAGTGACGAGCAGATGACGCGCTGCATCCGGATACCTGCCGAACGCGGCCTGATTCTCGACCGGAACGGCGCACCGCTCGCGACGAATTCTCACGAGTATCAGGTTCAGGTAGTGCCGGGGATGTTCAGTGCAGATGATGTCGATGACTTGGCGGCACTAGTGGAGACGCCGCCAGACGAACTCACTGAGATGATCAGCGCGCGCGGTGAGGAACTCAGCGCGAGTGCGGGGGCTGTTGGCGCCGACCAGGCCCAGGAGATCATCGACGCAGGATTGCCCGGTGTGTTAGTCATACCGTCGGGTGACCGTGTATATCCGCATGGTGAGATCCTCGGGCAGATTCTGGGTTTCGTGCGGATTGGTGGCACCGATGACTTGGAGCGCTGGCCTGAACTCGCGCTTGGAGCGGTAGTAGGTGCTGCGGGTATTGAGCGCCAGTACGATGCGGTTCTGCGTGGCGTCGATGGCAGGCAGTGCATTTTTGTCGACCCTGCTGGCCTTCCCGTTGCTCCAGCTGAGCGTATTGACCCCGTGCATGGGCATGATCTGCGGTTGCACATAGATCTCGAGATGCAGCGTCTGGCGACGCAGTCGCTCACCGACGCGATCCGCACCAATGGGGGCGACCTGGGCGCAGTACAGGTCATGGATGCCCGAACCGGGGCTGTGCTTGCGATGGCGAGTGTGCCGGGCTTCGACAACAACGTGTATAGCCCTCCCGCCGATCTCGGCGCGATTCAGTCTCTCGCGGACGCTCCGGGCCATCCGATGCTGAACAAAGTCACGCAGATCGCCGGTCCTCCAGGCTCGACATTCAAGATTGTCGTCGCTGCCGCGAACGCTCACTATCAGGCTCTCTCGCCCGCGTACGTCATGCCGACGGGCGCAGCCTACGTTTACGGCGGACACACGTTCCGCAACTGGCAGCCAATGGGCCCACACAACTTGGTGCAAGCTCTCCAGTGGTCCGACAATGTGTACTTCTACCGGCTCGGGGTGATGCTAGGCCCTGACCGAATGGCCGAGGTTGCCAAGGCTCTTGGCGTGGGGGAGCGGTCCGGTATCGATCTTCCGGGCGAGATAAGCGGGTTTCTGGGGACGCCGGAGACGGTCGCCCGCATCGGTGGCACCTGGTATGGAGGATCGACAGTGCTGATGGGGATCGGGCAAGGCACGGTCAGCGTCACGCCGATGCAGGTCGCGAGATGGACAGCCGGTATCTCTACCGGAGCGATGGTGACACCAAGGATCGCCGATGCGTACGGGACTGACGAGTACATCCGTCTACCTGTTCCCGCGCCTCAGCGGCTCGCGTTCGCAGACAATTTGGGCCCGGTCCGTGCCGGCATGCGGGCCGCGGTCACGGGCGGCACTGCCGGACAGTTGGCGGACCTGCCGATCAGCTCCGCCGCGAAGACGGGGACCGCCGAAGATCCATCTGCTCCAGGTGGTGGGACAAACGCCTGGTTCTCAGCCGTTGCGCCCTACGAGGAGCCAGAAATAGTGGTTACCGCATTCGTGCGCGGTGGCGGGTTCGGGTCAGCAGCCTCGGGCCCGGTCGTCAAGGACCTCCTGCAGTTCTACGCCGAGAACCGGCACACCTCCGACCCGCCAGGGCTGCCATGATGGCGATCACGCCGCGAACGCGGAAAGTACCTCCGGCTGGGACAAGCAACGTGTAGCACCTTCAGCAACACACGTCAGCGGATGGTCAGCGACCTTGACAGGAAAGCCGGAGGCTTCCTCGAGCAATTGGGTGAGCCCGCCGAGCAGTGCACCGCCCCCCATGACGATGAGCCCTTCAGCGAGCACATCGCACACTGCCTGAGCGGGCAGCTCCTCCTGGCACGCGGCGAGTGCATGCACGATCTCGGTGGTGGTCGGACGCAGCGCTTCCGCCACTTCGTCTGTGCTGAGTGTAACGAGGCGAACGCGCCCGGTGGACGCGTCGCGGCCTTCGAGAATGAGTGACTGTTCGCCAGCGTCGTGCATGTGAATCTTCGCGTTCTCGGCGGTCAGTTCGCCCACGACCACTCCGTGTTCAGCGCGAAGATAATGGTAAAGGGCGCTTGTCAGCTCGTCACCGGCGAGTTTGCAGCTTTGGTGGGCGAGAATACCGCCGTAGCAGAAGGCCGTCATTTCCGCTGTGCCGCCGCCGATGTCGACTACCAGGTGCACGCGCGGCTCAAGCGGGTTGATTCCCGCGCCGAGAGCACCCGCAACCGGTTCAGGAACCAGTGCCACCTTCCGAAGTCCCGCTTCCTGGCCCACTTCCAGCAGCGCGCGGCGTTCCAGCGGCGTGGCACCCGCAGGGACGGCGATGACTCCTTTCGGGCGAAGCGCGAGCTGCCACGGGGGGACAACCTTCCTGATGATCGCCTTGAGGAAGGCACGTGCGGAATCGAGATCGACGATGACACCGTCGCGCATCGGGCGCACCGTGCTGAGCCCAGCAGGTGTGCGCCCCACCAACTCTCGCGCGTCCGCGCCGACGAGCATTGCGCGATATGGATCCTTCGCTTTCACGAGCATCACGGACGGCTCATTCAGGATGATTCCATCCGACGGGCTCCCCACAACGGTGTTAGCGGTCCCCAGGTCGATACCTAATCCGTCCACAGTGCCTCCCAATGTGATGGTAGTCACAAATCTACCGTGATTTGCTGGCATGTAGGGGCTTTCGACGGACCTGCTATCAAGGTGCTGAGTGCGAGATGCAGACGAGCGCTGCGCCGGATCCAATCCAGGCGCAGCGTATGCCGTGACTTTCGCGTTGCTCGATCTACCAGTGCTTCTTCGGACGGTGATGACGACGATGGTGACGCTTCTTCGGCGGCGGGAAGCCGAAAAGTAAGCTCAGCATCGTAGCGATTGCCACTGATATGTCGGCGCCGATGTTGATTGACATGGCAGGCACATCCCTTCGCCACTCGGACGATGTCCCCTGATCAGCCATCTACTGATGACCTGCCTCAATTGTCCCAATTGGTACGTTAGTTTGCTATGGCTAACTAACGAATCCACTTTTCAACTCTCTGTTTTGATAATTCCGTGATGAAAACGCAATTTGAACGCAATCAGTAACCCCCTGCCATAAATAATGACAGGGGGTTACTGAATTCAGCGACGCTTTCGAACTCGCCGTGTCAGTGGTAGCGGCGCGCGCTGTGGAAGGGGAAGTCGCCGAGGCTATCGACCTTGACGGGGGCCGACGAGTTGAGTGCGTGTACAACCTGTCCGCCGCCGATATAGATAGCGGCGTGTGACGCTCCGCTGTACATGAGAACGACATCGCCGGGCTGCAGGTCGTTGATGTTCACGGGGCTGCCGCCCGATGCTTGGTCATGGCTGGTGCGGGGCACGGATTTCCCCGCCTGTGCGTGTGCCCAGTGGACGAGGCCCGAGCAGTCGAACGAGTCGGGGCCAGCTGCGCCCCACGAGTACGGCGCCCCGACCTTGCTGAGAGCGGAATCGGCAATTGCCTGGCCCTGTGAAACCGCGGGTGCTGCGATGTCAACGGCGGTATTCCCAGTGAACTGGGCGGCAGCCTGGGGAGGAACGTCGAAGGTACCGACGCCCGGTACTGTGACCGGATCTGCAGACGCGTGCATCGCGGGAATGAGTGCGGTAGCCGAAAGGATTCCGGTGATCATTGCCGTGCGTGCGGTTCGCTTCAGAGTGGTAGCCATGAGGTTTGGTTCTCTCCTTGTTCCATTGGCCGCGCTTGGACTTTCGGTGGCCCGGCAGTCCTGATTGGTCAGTGGTAATGCTCGCGCCCAGTTCTTAGGGTTTGGCGTTGAGAGTTGCATTCTCGAAAACAACTCCAATCTGTCTCGAACAGATTACGAACAGATATCGAATCTCGCTGTGGTCTGCTTCTCATTGCGAAGAGTGTGAATTCCCCCACGGTATGGCGTTGCATTTGTCATCTGGAAGTGCAGAAGCCGCCTTGACATGTGGTTTTGAACTCGCGGTGCCGTCAAGGAAGGTAAAACTTTGCGGAATCGTCAATCGATCGACCTGGGCCGCTGCCGCGTCGACTTTTTGCCTCGATCTGATCGCACGCAATTGCTGGTCATGACGTCAGGACGAACGCAGTTGCCCGGCCCGCTGGTTCACGTAATCGTTTATCTAGAGTGCGCTTTCTCTCATTTCACGAAGTGACCACTGGGACGGCGGGCAGCGAGTCATAGTGACGGGCTTCCGCCATCCCAGCAGCGACCGAGCACAGGGAACCCGGAACCCCCCTATTCACCTGCACTGGGAGTTAAGACGCGCTCGCAAGTCGGTTGGTTCCGCTAATCTGTGATCTGGAAGACAGCAGCACGCCTGGCTATAGCCGATGGGAGTTCACGGTGGAGACCGCATCGCTTCGAGAACTCGCGCAGGAACTGATCTCGCGCGCCGCGGAAGCCCCGCACGGCCGCAACACCGAGATCCTGCACGGGGGCAGTGGGCACACGCTCCGCCAGATGGTCATCGCTCTCACCGCGGGCGAAGAACTGAGCGAGCATGAGAACCCGGGAGAGGCGACGCTTTACGTCATCAAGGGCCGGGTTCAATTGCAGACCGAGGGCGTGGCGGCTGAGCTCAGCGAAGGGGACTTTCTCGTCCTTCCACATGCTCGCCACAGCCTTGACGCGCTCGATGACTCGGCCGTGCTCCTCACCACCGCGATCAACCAGTATTAAGGATCGTGAAGGATTTTCCCTCCTCAGAAGGGAAAATCCTTCACGATCATGGAGGGGAACCGATCCCCGCGTCGTTTGCGTCTACATTTCTCGTGTTACCGCGAGAAGTGAGAGCTTTGTGTGCCAGGCAAGATGGGGTTGTCACGCGCCAGCAGATGCTGACTGCGGGGATGACGCCGAAAGCCATTGATGGGCAGGTCCGCAGGCAGGAATTCAGGCGCCTCGGCTGGGGCGTGTACCAGCGTGCGGATCATTCGCACAGCGCGGCCGTGGTCTTGCGTGCTGCTGTCTATGGTGCGGGACCGGGAGCAGTCGCAAGCGGCCTGAGTGCAGCATGGTGGCACGGTCTCCTCACGAACCCGCCGCCGAAGCCTTCGGTCACGGTGCCGCGGGACCGGCGGGTGAAGCGGCCTGAGTCTGCTGTTCGGTACCGGGATCTGCATCGACTCGATGTTTCCCAAGTGCGCCGACTCGGCGTAACAGATATTCCACTCACGATTCTCGAAACAGCGGTAGAACTGCGCGAGGGATCAGTCTTCCTGGACCGCGCGCTTCAGAAACACACGTCGCTGTCGATTCTGCGCGCAGTTCATGAGCGAAATCCCGGCAGGGCAGGGGCAGCGGCCGCACGACACCTGCTCGACGTCGCGGAACAGGGCGGCTCATCGGCGGCTGAACGAATACTGCATCAGCTGCTGAACCGTGCCGGAGTTACCGGCTGGCAGTCGCATCTCTGGAGCTGCGGCTACGAAATTGACGTCGCGTTCGTCAGGGAGCGTCTCGCCATCGAAGTGGACGGCTGGGCGTGGCACCGCGATGCGCACCGATTCCGGGCTGACATGGAACGGCAGAACGTTCTGGTGAACGCGGGCTGGCGAGTTCTGCGCTTCTCCTGGCATCACCTCAACAATGAGCCAAACCGCGTCTTGTCGGAGATCCATACGGCGCTGCGCTGTGCCGCCGGCGGATCGTGAAGGATTATCCCTCCTCAGGAGGGTAAATCTTTCACGATTCTTCAGATCTGCGAGTGTGGTTAACCAGGCGCTCTTGTACGCCGCGGGCGATGTCGGCCCATTGTGCGTCCCCGAGCTCTGTCACCCCGGAGTCTCCGGCGAAAGCGCTTGACACGACAACGTCCGGAGCGAGCGAGGCGAGAACCGAGAGCGTTTGAGCCAGCGCAACCGCATCGCTGAAGCCTTTGATGTACCCCGCGAACCAGCGTCCATCGGCCCCGCGGTAGATCGTGTCGCCCGTGAACAGGTAGGTGCCTTCGGCGCCCTTAGCTAAATAGCAGGTGCTGCCAGGTGTATGCCCGGGCGTCGGAATGATTTCGAGGATGGAATCGACCGTATGCCGATCAGAGAACGGATCGTCGACGGGTGCCTTCTCAGCGGCGAGGTGTGCTTCTGCGCGATGAATATGCAGTTGCGAGCCGAAACGTTCCTTGATGATGCGAAGTGAGGGGGCGATCTCGTCTTGGTGGCTGAGGTAATGGTGGCGGACACCGCCGAGTTGCGCAATGTGATCAAGTTCGTGCGCGTGCGTGGTGTTGTAGAACAGGATGTTGCCTTCTGGAGGTGTCCACAAATAAGCGTGGGTGCTCAATCCTGGTGCAGGATATTCCGGTTCGGTTTCCCACAAGTCGCTGCGGATTTTCTTCATAGCGCGCTCCTTCCAGTACCTGGGGTGGTGTCATAGCGTGAACAGACCTACCCGCATAGCGCCATCGACTCTGAGCTAGTCGACATGGCCCTGCTCAGTAAAAGGTGAGGGTGCAGATGACTATTCCCATGATCAATGGCGGAAACTTTCGCCGAACGGCTGCTGCGGGGCTAACGCTGATGTTGTTCGCTCTGGGAGTCCTCGCTCTCACGGGACAAAATCACCACGTCGCCCCAGTGTCCGTGCGACTCACATCGAATAGCGGCACGGCAGGCCTTGACCCGGTCCTCGCGCGCGCGTTTCTCGCGGCCCAAGCGGACGCCAGCCGAGAAGGTGTACCGCTGTGGATCACGTCCGGCAAACGCTCGCACGCTGAGCAGCAGCAGTTGTGGGAGAACGGCGTTCGCGCTCACGGCAGCCCTGACGCTGCCCGCAGGTGGGTCCTTCCCCCCGATGAATCAGCTCACGTCAGTGGCCACGCGATCGATGTTGGCCCGGTCGAAGGGGCGCGCTGGCTCGAGCGCAATGGCGCCAGGTACGGGCTGTGCCGCACCTACGAAAACGAGTGGTGGCATTTCGAACTGGCTACCGTGCCTGGTGGTATCTGTCCACCCATGGTGCCTGATGCGAGCTGGCCGCGGCCCACCACACTGAGCGATGGCGGCACCGGTACTCTCTCGATCGAGCTGCCCGATATTCCTGGTCTCGCGGAACTCGTGACAGCGGCCGAAACAGAACTCGCCACTTTCTTCAACCTCGACTGACCCCCGGGTTACAGTGAGATCCCCATCGCCCAGGATCCGAGCGCGAACACCGCGATCGTGATCAGCACGATTCCTACAATGTTCAGCCAGACTCCCGCGCGGATCATCTGGCCGATCGTGACCTGGCCAGAACCGAAGACGATCGCGTTCGGCGGGGTGGCGACGGGGAGCATGAACGCGCACGATGCGGCCAGAACTGCGGGCAGCAGCAGAAGCATCGGATCCATGCCCAGGCCCAGTGCGACACCGCCGAGCACCGGCAGGAAGGTCGCTGCGGTCGCGGTATTCGATGTCAGTTCAGTAAGCAGCAGCACGATTCCGCAGGTACCCGCCACTAGCAGCACGATCGGCAACGCGCCGAGACCGCCGACCTGAGTGCCGATGTACTCGTCGAGGCCGGTTTCTTGCACGGCACCGGCGAGGCTCAGGCCGCCGCCAAAGAGGAGGAGCACGCCCCACGGCAGACCGTTCTGGACCGTCCGCCAGTCGAGGGTGCCGTGCAGTTTGGTGCCCCCTTCGCTATCGGCGTTACCGTTCTTGCCGTTGGTCGACGCGGGCAACAGGAAAAGTACGATAGCCGCAGCAATCGCAATACCGGCATCGGACAGGTTCGCCATAAATGGCAAGACGGAAGTCAGTGCGTCGAAGTCGGCGATGAGGTCCCGGAAAACCCAGAGCAGGGCTGTCACCGCGAACACGATGAGGACATTCCACTCGCCGTGTGACATCTTCCCGAGTTCGTGGATTTCCTTGTGGATCATCTCTTTTCCACCGATGATCTGTTTCAGTTTGGTGGGGTAGATGACGTAGGTCAGGAGCACCCACACGATGATCAGGAAGACCGCCCCGATCGGTACACCGATTTTCATCCAGTCGGCGAAGCTGATGGTGATGCCGTAGTTTTCGTCGACGAACCCGACCATGATGGCGTTGGGCGGGCTGCCGATGATCGTTGCGAGGCCTCCGACGGAGGCCGCGTACGCGATCGCCAGCATCAAGCACACCGCGAAGTTCCGGATGTTCTTGTCCTCGGCCGCATCTGTCCCGCTGGTGACGAGAGCGAGCACACTGATCGCGATCGGCAGCATCATCAGAGTGGTCGCGGTGTTGCTGACCCACATGCTGAGGAACGCAGTCGCGATCATCATCCCGAGCACTACCTGACGGGGGTGCGTTCCCACGATGCGCACGGTGTGCAGCGCTATCCGCTTATGCAGGTTCCACTTCTGCATCGCGAGGGCGATCATGAAACCACCCATGAAAAGGAAGATCGTCGGTGACGCATAGGGTGCTGTCGCGTCGCCGATAGCGATGACGTCGAGGACCGGGAACGCGGCGATCGGAATCAGCGCTGTTGCGGCGAGAGGGATAGCCTCGGTCATCCACCAGACCGCCATGAGCACTGCGACTGCGGCAGCCGTCCGTCCTGCAGTCGACAGGTCTTCGTGTGCCGGAATCAGAAAATACGCCAGCAAGGCAAGCACCGGCCCGAGGATCCGCCCAGTCCACAACCGTCTTGGTGAGACCGGCTGCTGAGGAACTGCTGGCGCGAAGCCGACGTCTTGCCGTTCGCTGGCGACCGATGTGCGTGCTGTCTGGGTGGCGCCGTCTGAAGCCATGACACTCCAATCCCGTTTACGCGGTGGACGTGGAAACCTGCAGCGTCACCACAGACGCCGCAGGTTTCCCTCTAGTCTCACTGGTTCGGGGGAGATGTGTACCGCTTTTGACAGTAAGCAGATCGCGAGGCGCGGCTCGTTAGATCAACCCGTCGGTCAGATGATTTGGTGTCCCGTAGCGATGGGCGGTGATCGACACGGCTTGCTCGTGCACGAACGGCAAAAGCTCAACGCGCCCCGCTGCCACAACGGGTGACGCATAGATCGCGACGTCAGGTTTACCACCGGCGGCGTCTGCAGTGGCCTGGTAGTCGCCACCGATGAGGCGGATCCGGGCACCGGAATGTGGTCCCGTCCGTGCGGCCAGGCGTGCAACGTGCGAAGCCCACTGGTCATTGTCCTCGACCTCGACAGTGACACCGCGCGCGGTGAGAGCCAGCTTCACCTGCTCAGGCAGGGCTGACGAACTGCTTACGGTTACCACTGAGGCGGCCTGCAGCCCCGCGGCTACAACACGCACAAGTTCTGCGGCACCGTGGCCGGAGCTCGCGGCCTCGTACCGGACGGTGACGGGAACCGGCCGGTAACGCAGCAGGTTGCGTTCGCACTGCAATCCGGTCTTGTCCTGCGCTCGTCCGAACTCAGCGTTCCAGATCGCGGCGTCGGTCGACAGCGCGTCCCGCAGCCAGTCCACGGCTTCTGCCGACAGGGCGTTCCGCACGGCTGACAGTAGTGCGGCCTGCGTATCGCCGAGGTCCCCAGTTGTGATGACGGGACTGTCGTGCCACGTGCCCATGCCGATCAGATAGTTCGGTCCACCCGCTTTCGTCCCGGGCCCAATGGCGGACTTTTTCCATCCGCCGAACGGTTGACGCTGAACGATCGCTCCCGTGATGCCACGGTTGATGTACAAGTTGCCGGCCTCAACGGTGCTGAGCCAGTAGGCGATCTCGTCGCGGTCCAGCGAATGGAGGCCAGAGGTGAGGCCGTACTCGATATCGTTCACGAAGTTCACGGCTTCTTCCAGAGAAGGCGCCGTCATTATGCCAAGGATGGGGCCGAAGTACTCCGTCATGTGGTACTCGGACCCGCGCTTAACGCCCTCCCGAATACCGGGGCGCCAGACCTTGCCCGATTCATCGAGTTGTTTGGGCTCAATGACCCACGACTCGCCCTCGCCCAGTGTGGTCAGACCGCGAAGCAGTTTCCCTTGTGCGGGTTCGATAACTGGCCCGACCTGTGTTTGGAGGTCCCACGGAGAGCCGACTTTGAGCGAGCGCACCGCGTCGAGCAGCTGGTTCCGGAAACGCTGCGAGGTCGCGACAGACCCCACAAGAATGACCAGCGAGGCGGCTGAGCACTTCTGTCCAGCATGCCCGAAGGCCGAGTAGGCGACGTCTTTCGCGGCGAGGTCGTAATCAGCGGACGGTGTCACGATGATCGCGTTCTTTCCGGAGGTCTCCGCCAGCAAGGGTAGGTCATGCCGGAAGGAGCGGAACAGCTTCGCGGTGTCGTATGCGCCGGTGAGGATCAGCCGATCCACTGAGGGGTGCGACACGAACTGAGCACCTAGTTCGCGCTCACCCAGCTGTACATACTGCAGCACGTCGCGTGGCACGCCCGCTTCCCAGAGCGCTTCGACCATCACGGCACCGGTGCGCTTCGCCTGATGTGCTGGCTTGATGACTACGGCGGATCCGGAGGCGAGGGCGGACAACGTGGATCCCGCTGGAATGGCTGTGGGGAAATTCCACGGCGGCGTCACAACTGTCAGCTTCGATGGCACGAACTGGGCGCCGTCGACGTGTTCGAGGTCGCGGCCCCGCTCGGCATAGTAGTGGGCGAAATCGATCGCTTCAGACACCTCAGGGTCGCCCTGATCGATCGTCTTGCCGCACTCTGCGCCCATGACTTCAAGGAGGTCTGCGCGCTTCGACTCGAGAACGTCACCCGCGCGGTGCAGGATTTCGGCGCGTTCATTCGCTCCGAGCGACTGCCATTGTTCAGCAGCCGAGACGCCGCGGGACATGATGGTGTCGAGCTCTTCAGCTGAACTTACCCAGTTCTTGTCGGAGGTCTCGATACCGAGCTGGGAAGTCTGCATTCTTTCTGCGATGTCGCGGCCCCAGGCCCGGTTTCCAGGCAGGTCCGGGTCGGTGTCAGGGGTGTTCTTGAAGCCTTCACGCAGTCCAGGTGCCTGAGGCTGGCGACGATCCTGAATTCGGTGCGTTTCAGGGATGTCGTCGGTCAGCTCGTTGACGGATGCGATGAAGCGCTGCTTCTCCCGCTCGAACAGTGCTTCATTCTTGTCGAGCTCGAATACGGCGGACATGAAGTTCTCTTTAGACGCGCCCTCTTCGAGGCGGCGGATCAGGTAAGCGATCGCGACGTCGAACTCGCGAGGGTGGACCACTGGGGTGTAGAGCAGGAGGGAACCGACGTCTTTCCGCACTGCCTCCGCCTGACCTGTCGCCATGCCGAGCAGCATTTCGAACTCGATGCCGTCGGTGACTCCACGGGCCTGCGCGAGCAGCCAGGCGAGCGCAACGTCGAAGAGGTTGTGCCCGGCAACTCCGATGCGAACGTTGCGAGTGTGTTCGGGACGCAGCGCATAGTTGAGCACAGCCTTGTATGACGTATCGGACTGGCGTTTGGTGTGCCAGGTCGCGAGCGGCCAGCCGTGCAGTTCCGCGTCAGCAATTTCCATGGGAAGGTTCGCGCCCTTGACGACGCGGACCTTGATGGGAGCGCCCCCCGTGGCGACGCGGTCAGATGCCCACTGCTGGAGGTGGATCATGGCCGCAAGCGCGTCGGGCAGATAGGCCTGCAGGACGATTCCCGCCTCGAGGTCGCGAAACTCGGGCTTGTCGAGAAGTTCGGTGAAGACCGCGATCGTCAGGTCGAGATCTTTGTATTCCTCCATGTCCAAGTTGATGAACTTGCGCTTAGGGGACGCGTTCGCGGCTTGGCGGTAGAGGGGAGTCAGATTTTCGACAACATGAGTGACGGCCTCGTCGAAGGCCCAATGGTTGTGCGGCGCAACGGTGGAGGACACCTTGATCGACACATAGTCGACGTCATCTCGGGCAAGGAGCCGACGTGTTCCGTCGAGACGACGGGCGGCCTCTGACTCACCGAGAATGGCCTCACCAAGAAGGTTGATGTTGAGATGGATCCCGTCCCGCTTGATCTTCTCGATCGTTTTGCCGAGTTTGGCGTCGGTGGCGTCGACGATCAGGTGACCGACCATGTGCCGCAGAACTTTCCGCGTTACTGGAATCACGAGCTTCGGCGCGAGAACGGCAAGTATGCCGCCGAGCGTAACCGCGAGCTTCATGTACCACGGCAAGAAGGCGGGAACCTTCGGTGCGAGAGCTTTGAGGTTCGCCGCCGCGACGCGTGGATCTTCGGGGCGGATGACACCGTCAACGAACCCGACGGTGAAGTCGAGGCCGTTCGGGTCGTTAAGGACCCCGGCGAGTTGCTCGGCGGACCGGTCAACGGGATATTTCGCGCCCTCCGTGAGCCAATGGCGAACGAGTTGAATAGCTTCGTCAGTGAGGTCCTGTGGGAGAACCGCTGCGCTGTTGTCCTTGATCGTGCTCACCAGCAGGACCTCCTTGAGGGTGCGTCAGTCGTTGTCTTCTGAGTATGACCCCGGTCATCCCTTCAGGTATAGCGACGTTTTCCGAAGAGTATTGTGCGGTAAAACCGAAAGAATGGAGCGACGCATGCTCGATGTTCACCGTCTGAGCTTGTTGAGGGAACTCAGCATTCGCGGAACGATCTCCGAGGTCGCAGCTGCCATGAGTTACAGTCCTTCCTCGGTGTCACAGCAGCTTTCGATCTTGGAGCGTGAGGCCGGTGTCGTGCTGTTGCGCAAATCTGGTCGGCGCCTGCAGCTGACTCCTCAGGCTGTTCTTCTTGTCGACCACGCCACCGAACTTCTTGACTGCCTGGAGCGCGCCGAGGCGGCACTGGCAGCTTCGAGCGTGACGGTCACTGGCACCGTGCGGCTGGCGGTGTTTCAGACAGCGGCGCTTGCACTTATTCCGCAGGCCCTTCAATTGCTCCGTGAACGTCATGCGAAAGTCCGCATCGAAATGGTGCAGCACGAGCCTGAAACGGCACTGCACGAAACCTGGGCCAGGGATTTCGATCTCGTTGTTGCGGAGCAGTACCCGGGGCACGCCGCGCCGCACTACGCAGGCCTTGATCGTCAGTTGCTTACGGGGGATGCGATTCGGCTCGCGCTGCCGCCGGTCGACGGTGCCGCCGCGGACTTCAGCGCCGTCAGCGGACTCGATGCCGCAAGTGAACTGCCGTGGGTGATGGAGCCAAGTGGTTCCGCGTCCCGCCATTGGGCCGAGCAAGCATGCAGGCAGGCGGGATTTGAACCAGACGTCCGCTTTGAAACTGCCGACTTGCAGGCGCACGTCCGGCTCGTGGAGTCCGGGAACGCGGTCGCGTTTCTTCCCGATCTCGTGTGGGTCGGCAGGGAGCCGCACGCCCGGCTGCTCGGGCTTGAAGGCGATCCAAGGCGCACAATCTTCACCGCCATCCGGGCTTCGAGCGCGCGGCATCCTGCGGTGCGTGCAATTCGCAGCGCGTTGGAAGAAACCGCGCGGGATCTCGCGAGCTTCTGGTAATTCTTACGAAATAGTAGCGGATTAGACCCTGGCTTCGAAGTACGCGTTGAATGCCTGCTCGAGGTCCCGGATCTTTTCGACGTAGGGCTGTGTCTGGGTGGTGTAGTCGCCCCCGCTGGGCATCCCGCCGAACCGGAGGATGGCGCCAAATCCGGCGTTGTAGGACGCGAGTGCTAGATCCACAGCGTCGCCCTCGGCTTTCCCATCGTGGATTGCCTGCTCGACGCTTTCAAGGTTGTGGCACATGTATTTCGCCTGCGCCGTCACAGAGTCGGGGATGCTGAAGGGGTCCTTGACCCCATCGCCATCGGCGTCGGTGCCCCACGCCTCCCATGTCTCGGGCGTGAACTGGGCAGGGCCCTGTGCATTCGCGTAACTGACTGCATCTACGCGAAAGGTTGATTCCGCAAACAGTTGCGCGGCGATCTGGCCGGGAGTGACGCCTTCGCACTCACCACTCGCTTTGATAATCCACTCGGCGAATTCTGCGGGAACGGGTGCTGGAAGCGGAGGAGCGTCGTGCTCGGCAGCGGCCGCGAGACCGGCCTCGCTGTTGTGGCCAGCGTCTTCAGTGAGAGCTTCGGCTGCGGCGACGTCGGCCGCTGGGGCTGACGTTTCTGCGCTGGATGCGTGATGGATGGTGGCGGCGGCGCCAACGGTGACGATTGCGGATGCGGCGAAAATTGCAGGAAGTTTCATAACGCTGAAAAGTCTCGCGGTTGTGCCGCGCTGGTTTCTACACTATGTGGCTGGCTTCATAACGGGCGTATAACGAAGGCTATGCGCCGACCATGTTAGACGTGACGGTAAAATCCCAGGTTAGCCCCATGATTTGGTGGCTTGATATTATCGTTCTCGTTTTTAAAGGCATGGTGGATGTCACATCGTGATCTAGCACGCCAGGGATGCGAGCGGATCGCGATGCAGGCCTGCTGGAACTGCCGAATGCTTAACCGAACTAACTATTCGGACTGGGCTCTGGGAATTTGTGAGATTCCCTGACAAATATTCGAAACTGGCGAATTGACAGTATTGTCCATTTTAAATCAATCGCCCGCAGTGATATTCGTGTTATCTGGAGAAATTTGTGTGCGTATGTGGTCCCCTATGTGGTGGCCGCAAGCTGACGGCCGCAAATGATGGTGAGTCCATAGAGAAAAGAGGAGGCTGCTCTATGCAGTTGAAGTCCACTCGCATGGCTGGTCTGGCTGCCGCGTTCGCTGCTGCGCTCGTGATTTCAGCGTGTGGCGACGACGGCGCAACAGTCACGGACGAACTTCAGGATGGTGCGGGCACGGTCACCGACACGCTTGGTGGTGACGAAGAAACCACTGAGGGCGCCGAGGATGAGACGCAGCAGGACGCCGAGGGCGGCGAAGGTGCTGAAACGGAATCTGAGTCGGTCATGGCCGCCGATGGCACGGAAGTCGTCCTGGAAGGCGAACTCGCCGAGAAGTACGCGGAACTGGGTCCTGAACTTGGAGCCCTGACCGGTGAGCCACAGACGATCGGCGACGGTACAGCAGCCGAGTTCGAGAATGGCACCATCTATTGGAGCGAGGAGACGGGTGCGCACCTTGTCCAAGGTGAGATTCTGCGCGTCTACACCGAGAGTGGCGGTCCGGAGGGGGAGCTCGGATTCCCCACGAGTGACGAGGACGAAACCGACGGAGGTTGGGAAAGCGAATTCGAGAACGGCACCATCACCTGGACGGATCAGGGCGATGGAATGTTCGCCGAAGATATTTCGATGAGCTGACCCTCGGTGGAGCGCGGTCCAGCGACGCTGGGCCGCGCTTGCTGTGGCGTTGACTGATCACCCAGATCCGCTGCCGCTGGGCATAAACCGCGATAACGTGACCTGATAATCGCTCAGACATCACACTTTTGGCAGGTAGCGCAGTGGAACGAACAATTGACGTCATTACGACCGTCAACGAGTGGTATTGGTACCTCCCGCTGACGATTCTGGTGCTCTCGGGCATCGTCTACACAATCTGGTCGAAAGGCGCCCAGATTCGCCTGTTCGGCGAGATGGTGCGCGTCATCAAAGAACCCTCCCTGGTGATGGAGAATGGCCGCAAAGGCCTCTCGTCATTCCAGGCGTTCACGATTTCTGCTGCCGCGCGCGTAGGCACAGGCAACGTGGCTGGCGTCGCCATCGCTATCACCCTCGGCGGTCCGGGCGCGGTGTTCTGGATGTGGATGCTTGCGTTGATCGGCGCGGCCACCTCATTCGTTGAGTCCACGCTCGGGCAGTTGTATAAGTTCAAAGACCGCGATAGCTATCGTGGCGGGCCTGCGTACTACATCTCCCGAGGACTTGGAAAGCGCTGGCCAGCAGTGCTATTCGCAGTCGTGACGATCATCACTTACGGCCTCGTTTTCAACACTGTGCAGGCGAACACGATTGCTGACTCGATCTCGAACTCAGTGGGAAACACCGAACCGCTTTTTCTCGCGGGCATTGGAGTGGCGGTCGCGGCACTGCTAGCTCTGGTTATCTTCGGCGGTGTACGCCGCATCGCCCACGTCACTCAGGTATTGGTGCCCGTGCTCGCCCTGTCCTATGTAGGTCTCGGGCTTGTTGTCGTCGCGCTCAACATTCCCGAGGTCCCCGGCATGGTGTGGCTGATCATCGAGAACGCGTTCGGTTTCCGGGAAGTCGTTGCGGGTGGTCTGGGCGCCGCGCTTCTGCATGGCATGCAGCGTGGTCTCTACTCGAACGAGGCGGGAATGGGCTCCATTCCCAACGTAAGCGCGACGGCAGCGGTTTCCCACCCGGCTAAGCAAGGGCTGGTTCAGTCACTCGGCGTCTACTTCGACACCATGCTGATTTGCAGCATGACGGCGTTCATCATCCTCCTCGCGGAACCTGATTTCGGTGAGCGAGAGGGCGCTACGCTGACTCAGCACGCGTTGTCGGTGCAGTTCGGTGACTGGGCAATCCACTTCCTGACTGTCGTCATCTTCATCCTCGCTTTCAGTTCACTGCTCGGGAATTACTACATCGGGTATGCGAATCTCGAGTTCTTGACGAGATCGCCGCGAGCGCTGATGTGGTTCCGTCTCGCGATTATCGGCTGCGCGTTCCTCGGTTCGATCGCGGCGCTCGACCTTGTATGGGAGATGGCGAACCTCACAATGGGCGTCATGGTCCTGATCAACTTGCTTGCCATCGCACCGCTCGCGGTGATCACGTTCCGGCTGCTCGATCACTACGTCGCTCAGCGCAAGCAGGGCATTAATCCCACGTTCACCGTCTCTGAAATGCCGGAGCTGAAGGGCGTCGAGTGCTGGGGTCATGAAAATGAAAGCGAACCCACGCGCGCCCAGTAGGCTTTCGAGACGTGACAGAACCTGCTCGTCGTGTGTACGCGAACCGGACACTGAACCTGCGCTCGGTCGAGGCGATCGGGTACGACATGGATTACACGTTGCTTCACTACCGCACAGCAGAGTGGGAAGGTGCGGCGTTCGAGCACGCGCGCCGGGTACTCGCAAAGCGCGGCTACCCGGTCCAGGATCTTGTTTTCGAGCCCGATCGGTATCTGCAGGGGCTCGTGCTCGACCTGGATCTTGGGAACCTCGTCAAGGCCACGCGGTTTGGCTACGTCATCCAGGCACAGCACGGCACCAAAAAGCTGAATTTCAATGAACTGAGGCGCGCATACAACGGCGTGTTCATCGACTTATCTGAACCGCGTTTCCGCTTCCTCAACACACTCTTCTCCATGTCCGAGGCAGCGTTGTACGCGCAGCTTGTCGACCTTCTCGACGCTGGCCTCATTAAAGGGCCGGTCGGTTACGACGAATTGTTCAAGGTTGTCTCGTCGGCGCTGGATCTGTCCCATACGATGGGTGAACTCAAAGCGGAGATCACCGCTGACCCCGATCGATTCTGTGATTTCGATCCCGCCATCGCGGAGACACTGATGGACCAGCGTCTCGCGGGTAAAAGGCTCCTCCTCATCACGAACAGCGAGTGGACCTACACCCGGGCAATGATGAGCTATGCATTCGATAGGCATGTCCCGAGTGGGAACTGGCGTGATCTGTTCGACATCGTGGTCGTCGCGGCGGCTAAACCTCGCTTCTTTTCGGAAAGCCCTCCCGTCTTCCGCGTCGTCGACCCGGAACGGAACCTTCTCGAGCCCCACCAGGGCTTGATGGAACCGGGAGGCGTCTACTACGGCGGATGCGCACGACTAGTGGAACAGAGCCTCGAACTCGACGGTGCCCAGATTCTCTACGTTGGCGATCACCTATTCGGTGACGTCCATGTCTCGAAATCGGTTCTGCGTTGGCGTACCGCGCTGATTATGAGCGAACTCGAAGCAGAGATAGCGGACGCTGCGAGGTTCGCTGACGACGAGATGCAGCTGCGCAAACTCATGGTCGTCAAGGAAAGCCTTGAGGACGAATTGTCTCATGCGCGCCTCGCCCGCTCGCGTGCTGCGGCGAGCGCTGAACCGGCGCGGGAGGCAGACGCAACAATAAGTTCCCTCTATGACGCTATCCGGGAACTCGACCAGCAGATCGCCCCACTCGCACAAGCGGCAGGGGCCCTTGGAAACCCGACGTGGGGCCCGCTGATGCGCGCGGGAAACGACAAGAGCCTCTTCGCCCGTCAGGTCGAGAAGTTCGCGGACGTCTACACCTCGCGAGTATCCAACTTCGGGCAGCACACGCCCTACGCCTTTTTGCGTGCCACGCGTACAAGCCTTCCCCACGACGTAACAGCGGTCGGCTTCACGGAGCAAGGCGAGGAGTAACCAGTTGACCTCGTAGCGTCACATGCCCGGCATCGGCTCCGTCACGCCAGGTGTGGGCGCGACGGATTCCAGGACGGGGGGATGGACGATGATCGCGATTCCGAGGGCGACTACCGCGGTTCCGACTATGCGGGTAAGCAGAACGCCCCGGCTCGAGTGCTTTTCAGCCAGGAATACGGCTGCGAGGACCGCCATCCAGGCCAGGTTCATCAGGCCGACAACCAGAAGAACTGACATGAGAGCCCAGCAGCACCCGAGGCAGTAAAGGCCATGTGCCGCGCCAGTCCGGAATGTTCCCCGCAGGCCGTTACCGAAGTCGTGCGTCGCCAGGAAAGACAACGGGGTACGACACGCTCGCAGGCATTTCTGTTTCCATGGCGTGAATTGGTACGCGCCCGCAACTATCAGCACACCACCCGCAGCGACCGTCACCCACCCCGCGTCGTGCGCGACATTGCGGAACGCGAGGAGCAGCGCCAGCGGAACGAGCCCGGCAGCGGTCCACACAACGAGATACCCCAGTACGAATGCCGTTGTGGGGGCGCTACCGCGATTCTGGCGCCGCATCACGAGGCGATGGAGCAGGACGATCGGTGCGATGGTGGGGAACATCATCGCGACCATCATTGTGGTCCACATGACCAGAAAGATGAGGACGCCCATGTCGAAAGACATGGGCGCGCCTATCGAAGCGAGGCCCTGAACCATCGACTGCATGTCGTGCGCGGTACGGACGGTCCACCACCACGCGGCGCCCGCGAGCACGAGCAGCATCCCGACGATCGTGACAGTTGCTCTGCGCTCGAGGACGCTGTACGCCATGCGCGGAGTATCGGTTCTGGCGGCCTTGTGAACCTCGGTCATCTGGTGTGGTTTCCGGGGTGATTTCAGGGCTGCGGCGTTATCACAGGGGCCATCCGGTTGTCGCTGGACCACTCCACTTCGGAGTAGTACGCGTTGTTGCCCGCGTGGTCGAAGGTCACTCCGTCAGCGTTGAGCGTCAGAACCGATGTTGTTCCAATCGCCCCATCCTGGAAGATGAACCCGTCTTTGAGGATCATGTGAGGGACGTGCTTTGCGCCGCTCACAGGATCCCGGAAGCTCTCCATGTTCATGGACAACTTGTCACCCACTCGTAGCTGCGAGTCCATGGCGTTGTCATCGATATCGATTGTCTCGAAGAAAGGTCCGTGAACCTCGCTCACTGTGGCGGCGAGTATTTCCCAGGGCAGTCCCGGATCCTCGGCGGTGAGAATGGGAATGAGTGCTTCGCGCTGTTCTTCGGTGGCGTCGATGAAAAGCACCATCGTGCCGTTGCCTTCGTGGATGGCTCCGGGCCACTTCACCGCACTCGCGACTTTCGCTCCCGCGAGGTCGGTTCCTTCGCGATCACCTTCTTTGATCTTGAACCCCACCACGCCTTCGCAGTAGCCGTGCGAGGGGAAGCCATTCATATTGCACGGGCATCCCAGCGCACAGTTACATCCTTCGTAGTAATTCGCCTTGATTCGCCATGCCATTTCCGTCACTTCCTTGCTGAGCAATCGAGCGTCGAGGGGTGGCCCCGGCATCCCAATGGTCCCACTTCCCGATGCACCGGGGCAATGGTGCAGTGGGCGCTTGAGAGGCGATCCTTAAAAGGGTGACCGCGTCATCCACACAGCGGTATCAGAGGGCAATCTGTCGCCATGAGTCCGTGACGATTCCAGGACGACTTCCCACCCGGCAGGCAGCTCTATCGGCTCGTCACCCAAGTTCACCCAGCACTGCGAGTCACCCCGCTGGAACGCGAGCACGTGACCGGCGAACGGGAGCCACTCTAGTTCGGTCTCGGCTGGAAAGAGCGCCGTCCGAAGGTGGATCGCAGATCGATACAGCCATACAGAGGACGCATTGTCATTCTGCTGGTCCAGCACTGTCCGCGACTCCCAGTGTTCCGGTTGCGGCAGCCAGGGGTCAGCGGGGGATGCCTCGGGTGAAAATCCAAATGGTGGTGATGTTCCAGACCAGGGCAGCGGGACGCGGCACCCGTCACGGCCCACATCTGTGTAGCCGGACTGTGCCCACGTCGGGTCGTTCCGGGCCGCAGGGGGAAGGTTCTCCACCTCATCTAAACCGAGCTCATCGCCCTGGTAGATGTAGGCCGTACCGGGAAGGGCGAGTTGAAGCAGTGCGGCGGCGCGTGCGCGCCGCTTCCCAAGTTCGAGGTCCGGTTCTTCCGCTGACCACCGTGCCCGATCCCACTCGGGCTGCACGTCGAACTCCGGCTGCGAGCGGGCATAGCGAGTGACTGGCCGTGGAATGTCGTGGCTGGATAACACCCACGTCGCTGGCGCTCCGACCGTCGCAGCCTGGGAGACGGCATCGTCGATCACGTGCCGCAATGAGTCAGCCCGCCACGGCGCTCGTGTGAAGTCGAACTGGAACGCGGTGTGAAGTTCGCCCGGCCGGAGGTAGCGGGCGAGTCGCTCGTTGGTGGGGACGACTGCTTCCGCGACGAAGATCCGTTCTGGGGCGAACGTTTCCGCTACCTTGCGCCAGCTGCGATATATGTCGTGAACCGCGTCCTGGTCGCGCGCAGGATGCGGCTGAGTCCGCCAGTCTTCCGGGCGCGGTCCCGCGTCGGGGAGCTCGGGGTTTTTGACGAGGCCATGCGCGACGTCGATCCGGAAACCGTCGATGCCGCGGGCAAACCAGAAGGCAAGGATGTCTTCGAACTCTTGCCGGACCTCTGGATTTTCCCAGTTGAGGTCAGGCTGTTCGGGCGCGAACATGTGGAGGTACCACTCGCCGTTCGGCAATCGCGTCCAGGCCGGTCCGCCAAATGCGCTGGTCCAGTCATTGGGCGGGCTGCTTCCGTCGGCTCCCCGCCCGCGCCGGAAGATATAGCGCTGCTTCGCGTTTGGTTCGTCACGCAACGCCGCTTGAAACCACGTGTGGTCAGATGACGTGTGGTTGGGGACGATATCGATGATCACCTTGATGCCGAGCGCGTGCGCTTCGCCGATCAGGGCTTCTGCGTCACGCAAGGTTCCGTATGACGGATCGATGTCGCGAAAATCTGCGACGTCGTACCCGGCGTCCACCATCGGCGAGGTATACCAGGGCGTGATCCAGATGGCGTCGATGCCCAGGGATGACAGGTAGGGAAGCTTTTCCCGCAGGCCAGGCAGGTCGCCGATCCCGTCGCCGTTGCCATCGGCGAAGCTGCGGATATACACCTGGTAGACAACGGCGGATTTCCACCAGTTCTCCATGCTGCTCCAATCTTGTGCTTAGACGGTGATGCGTGCGCCGTCGCCAGCGCTGTCGAACATGTGGGCGTGTGACTCGTCAATCCGGACGTGAATGACCTCGCCCTTGCTCGGCGGATTGCGCCAGTCCACGCGTGCCACGAGCTGTTGCTGTGCCCCGTTGATGTAGCTACGGCCGAAAATGAAGGCTTCGGAACCGAGTTCTTCGACCACATCCACCTCGAGCGGCAAACCGGCCGCGCTGTCGCTGAGCTCAACATGTTCCGGGCGAATTCCGAACGTGATCTCGGTGCCATCGACGCCCGCGAGGGCGGTGCGGGGAACCGGAACGATCTGCTCTCCGAGCATTACGCCGCGGTCACTCAGCGGCAGCGTCATCAGGTTCATCGCGGGCGAGCCCATGAAGCCGGCAACGAAAACGTTGGCGGGGGACCGGTAGAGCTCACGCGGAGGGGCGCACTGTTGCAGCACACCACCTTTCAGGACGGCAACACGGTCACCCATCGTCATCGCCTCGACTTGGTCGTGGGTGACATAAACGGTGGTCGTACCGAGGCGGCGCTGCAGTTGCGCGATCTGGGTGCGGGTCTGCACGCGCAGTTTGGCATCGAGGTTCGAGAGGGGCTCGTCCATGAGGAAGACCTGCGGATCACGCACTATTGCCCGTCCCATCGCGACGCGCTGACGCTGACCACCTGAGAGCGCTTTCGGCTTGCGGTCGAGGTAGTCCTTCAAGTCGAGAAGTGCAGCGGCCTCCTCGACCCGCTTTGCGATCTCCGCCTTTGGTGCCTTCGCCAGTTTGAGGGCGAAGCCCATGTTTTCCCCGACAGACATATGCGGGTAGAGCGCATAGTTCTGGAAGACCATCGCGATGTCGCGGTCTTTCGGATCGGTGTGAGTGACGTCGCGGCCACCGACGAGGATTCGTCCGGCGTTGACTTCCTCAAGCCCTGCGAGCATTCGCAGCGAGGTCGATTTACCGCACCCGGACGGGCCGACCAGCACGAGGAACTCCCCGTCCTCGATATGGAGGTTGAGTCGGTCGACCGCGGGCTGCTCGGACCCCGCATACAAGCGGGTCGTGTTGTCGAAAACGATAGGTGCCATGTGGATTCCAATCTCTGGTGTGGTTTGAGTCAGCCTTTGACGGCGCCGCCGGTGAGGCCCGACACGATGAAGCGCTGCAGGAACAGGAAGAGCAGGACTACGGGTAGCGCCGACACCACTGCGCCTGCGGTGAAGACGCCCCATTTTTCACCGAACTCGACCGATACGAACTGGTAGAGGCCAACTGCGACGGTCCAGCGATCGGGGTCTTGAAGGATGATGCGCGCCATCAGGAAGTCGGAAAACGCCGCGATGAAGGACAGCAGGCCGACCACCACAAGGATTGGTTTGATCAGCCGGAGGATGATCGTCCAGTAGATCTGTGCGTGTGTCGCGCCATCCATGCGTGCGGCTTCATCTAGTTCACGGGGAACGGTGTTGAAGACGCCGTACATGAGGAACGTGTTCGCACCGAGCGCCCCGCCGAGGTACACCATGATCAGGCCGAGGAGCGAGTTGAGGCCGAGAAACGGGTAGATGTCAGACAGCGTGGCGAGGAGCAGGAAGATCGCTACGAATGCCAGGAGCTGCGGAAACATCTGAATGATGAGAAGGCTCATCAGACCGGTCTTACGGCCCTTGAACCGGAACCGTGAGAACGCGTATGCGGCGGCTGCGCCCATCATGACCGCGCCGATCGCGGTAGTGGAGGCGACGATCAGTGAGTTCGCGAACCAGCGCAGGAATGGGTTCTGGGGGTCGGAGAACAGTTCGCGGAAGTTCTCGAGGGAGAAGGTGGCGAAGAGCTGGTTGGAGCCGAGCAGCGTACCGGCGTCTCCGACTGAGGCTGAGAACGCGTATAGCAGCGGGAAGACAGCGTAGACGACGATGACTGCCGCAACTGCGTGACGCCATCCGCTGCGGCGGAAGGTTTCCCAGGCAGGTCGCTTGTTGTAAACAACTTGTGATTCGGTAGGTGTAGTGGTGGACATGTCAGCTGATCTCCTCGAGTGCTTTGCTGCGGCGGAACGCAATCGCGGAGACCACCGCGACCATGATGAAGATGAGGATGGAAACCGCGCTCGCGAGCCCGTACTGATTCGCGCCGGTCTCAAACGCGAGCTTGTAGACGAACGTGATGAGGATGTCCGTCGAGCCCACCCCGGTAGTCGAATCCAGGTCCCGCGGGCCGCCAGAAGTCAGCAGGTAAATGAGGTTGAAGTTGTTGAAGTTCATCGCGAAGCAGGCGATCAGCATGGGGCCGACAGCAACCAGTAGCAGCGGTAGCGTGACGAACTTGAATGCGCGCCACCTGCCGGCGCCGTCCATGCGCGCGGACTCGTAGAGCTCCGCGGGTATCGACTGCAGCGCACCCGTCGCGATCAGAAACATGTACGGGAATCCCAGCCATAAATTCACCAGCACCAGGCTGAGCTTGGCTAGCCAGGGATCGTTTAGCCAAGGTATAGCCGCACCGCCGAGCACGACGTCGTTGATGAATCCGAAGTCCCGGTTGAGCAGTCCGGCCCAGATCAGGATCGACAAGAACCCCGGGAATGCGTAGGGGAGAATGATGACCGCCCGGTAGACGCTTCTCCCGCGCATCGACGCGTCATTGAAGAGCATCGCGATGAAGAGGCCGAGGAAGAAAGTCGTGGCCACCGACAGTAGTGCGAAGGCAAAGGTCCACAAGGTGACGGAGAGGAACGGTCCGCCCAGCACGTCCTTGTCGAAGATCGCACCGAAGTTGGCGAATCCGACGTTCGCCGTCCAGCCTGGAGAGAGCACCTCGCCATCGGCGGAAACAAAGTTTCCCGTTTCGGTCGCGGTGTAGACGGTCCCGTCGGCCGCCGTCATCGTGTCTGTGGCCTCGTTGTAGACAAGTCCCTGCTCGTAGACGAACGCAACCCGTCCGTCGTTGGTGCGAAGGAAGCTGTCACCGTCCATCGGAATGCGGAGCTCACTGATCGAGTCCTGCCGCGCGATCACGTCCGGGAAACCGAGCACCTCGTAGCCAGGCACCGAAACGGGGAACCCATTGGCGCCCGTTTCGGCACCCGCAACGGGCTGGAAAGCGGCGTTACCAGTGCCCACCAGCACCGTTTCACCAGATCCGGCGGTGGCGAAGCCGAGTTCGCCGCCCTCACTCTGGACCACGGAAATCGGGAACTGAGGGGTCCCGTCAACACGCCGCTCATGCTGTTGCACCAGAGCGCGTATCGCATCTTCTTTCGAAGAGTTGTGACCGTCGCCGTAGTTGGTGAACGCCACGCCAGCCGTGTATATCACCACGAAAACCTGGAAAATGAGCAGGAAGATCAGACCAGGGGCGAGGTACTTGGCCGGAAGAAGTTTCCGCGTGGGTGCGAAGTAAACGATGTTGACGACGGCGAGGGCGGCGACGAGGAACCAGAGGATTCCGTTGTTGCCCACCGCCCACGACGCGAGGATGCCGTACAGCCCGAACGCGTTGATCAGCGCCATCAGTACGAGCTTGACGACGAAGCCACCGCTGAACCCGTGGCTGTGTGAAGTTCTCTTCCTGGACGGTGTGCTTTCGGGCCGCGGTGCCGGAGTCCCGGGTTCCAGGGAAGCTGTGATCTGCGAGGTCATGGGGGTCCTTAGTTCTCGATGTTCGCGATCATGCGGCGCCAGAGCAGGGCGGGTTCACCCTGGCCTTCGACGATGCCGTTCTGTGTGGTGCCCCAGAACGTCCACACGGAGCGCATTTCCGGGATCGCGGGCATGGGTGCGCCCGCTTCCGCGAGTTCGGCGTAGGCAGTCAGCAGCGGCCTGTCTGCGATCGCGTCGATTGCGTCGTTGAGGGCAGGTGGGCGTCCGACGGAGTCGAAAATGGCGAGCTGGGTGTCGAGCCGCGTGAGATAGTTGACGAGGAAGTCATTGGCGGGCAACGAATTTCCAGAATTTGCGTTCATGAAGACTGCCTGTACGCCCACGAACGGCTGAGCGGTCTGTCCGCCAGCTGTCGGCACCGGCAACAGCGTGAGGTCCATGTCGGCGTCCTGGAAATCATTGAGGTTCCACGGGCCGGAAATGATGTAGGGCGCGCGTCCAGAGACGAACGCATCCTTTCCGATATCCGGTGTGAGCGACGTATTGAGGACACCGGCCGCGCCAAGACCGGCGAGATATTCAGCGAACGCCTCGCCGGATTCTCCGCCCATGGCCAGTTCGGTGGTGTACGAGCCGTCTTCATCCATGCCGAAAACGGGTGCTCCGAAAGATGTTTGGAGCGGGTAGAGGTGGTAGGGATCTCCCAGGCTTGGGTCTTGTGGGATTGAAATTGGGAAATCTGCTTGGCCTGCTTCGACCAGGGCCTGGCCGTCAGCAATGAGATCGTCGAAGGTCTCGGGGGTGTGCGTGGTGAGTTCGTTGTTGCGGAGGACCGCGACGTTCTCCACAGCGAAGGGCACGCCGTAGACGACGCCTTCATACGCGACCGCTTGCATCGCGACGTCAAGGAAATCCTCGCTCTGTTCCCCGAGTTCGATGGGCATGAGCAGGCCGTTGGCGACGAGTTGGCCCAGATTGTCGTGCGGAGACATGAGAAGGTCAGGACCCTGCCCCATTGGTGATTGGGTGATGAATTCACTCATCGTCTGTGGGCTGGCGTCGCGCTGGACAAAGCGCACCGGAATGCCGGTGTCCGCCTCGTACTCGTTTGCGATCTCGGTGAGACCGGCGATCGCTTCTTCGCCGGCCCAGATGGTGATCGGGCCGCCGGACTGGCCGAGGAACTGCTGTACAGCCTCGCCCTGTCCTTCGCCGGAGGCACACGACGCGAGCAGCGTCGTCGCCAGGGTCGCAGCCACGCCTGTTGTGAGGCGGGTACGTCTGTTCATTCGAATTCTCCGTGTGATCGGATGCGCGCAGAAGGTCAGAGGTGAAGTGAATCACAACGGTAAGCGATTGCAGAGAATGTGTCTAGACTGCGACAGAAAAAAGTAGAAGACATGCTCAAGGTATATGCAAGCGCTTCCATATTCCGTACGATGTGAGGCATGACTGCGACTCGTATTGCATGTGACTCTGATGCGACGACCACTAGCGACTCATCGGGTCCGCTCCTCGCGGTACACCCCGCCGACTCGCCGGATGATGCGGCGAGGTGGTGGCGCTCCTCGGTGATCTATCAGATCTATCCGCGCTCGTTCCGTGACCTCGACGGTGACGGCAACGGTGATCTTGCAGGCATCACCGCCGAGCTCGGACAGCTTGCCGAGATGGATATCGATGCCGTGTGGCTGTCGCCGTTCTACCCCTCACCGCAGCGCGACGGCGGATACGATGTCAGCAACTACTGCGATGTCGCCCCGATGTACGGGTCACTGGCCACGTTCGACCACCTGGTCGAACGTGCGACTGCTCTCGGCATCCGGGTGATCATCGACCTCGTACCGAACCACTGTTCCGACGAGCACCCCCTGTTCCAGAAGGCACTGGCCGCAGGCCCCGGCAGCCGGGAGCGGGACATGTTCATTTTCCGTGACGGCAAGGGGCCGGAAGGCGCTGAACCACCGAATAACTGGCAGTCCCACTTCGGTGGATCCGCCTGGACGAGAGTCGTTGAGGTGGATGACTCGCCGGGACAGTGGTACCTCCATCTGTTCGACTCATCTCAGCCCGACTTCAACTGGGATAACGCTGCGGTGCATGGCGAGTTCGAGCGCATTCTGCGATTCTGGCTCGACCGCGGAGTCGCGGGGTTCCGGGTCGACGTCGCGCATTCACTCGTCAAGAAGCAGGACCTGCCTGACTGGCACGGCCGGCCTGACGGCGTCGGTACTGACGATCATCCGGGGCACCTAGCACCGATGTTTGGTCAGCCCGCGTTGCACGACATTTACCGGAGATGGCGCCAGATCCTGGCTGAGTACGGTGATGACCGGGTGTTATGCGCCGAGGCGAGCATCGATCCGCTGCCACGCCTATCCGACTGGGTGCGACCCGATGAGATGCACCAGACCTTCAATTTTGCGTTCCTCAATTGCCCCTGGGACGCAACCAGATTCCGCACTGTAATCGAGGATTCGCTGCGTGCGTTCGATGCGGTCGGTGCGCCGACGACGTGGGTGCTCTCCAACCATGACGTGCAGCGCCACGTCACTCGGTTCGGGATCACCGAGCGGCCAGATCGTCCCGGAGATGGACTCGGCCCTGACGATCCGCAGCCCGACCTGGCCCGTGGCCAGACCCTTGCACGTGCAGCGTCGCTATTGATGCTCGGACTTCCTGGCGGTGTGTACTTGTACCAAGGGGAGGAACTAGGGCTCCCGGACCACACTCTGATGCCGCATTCATGCAGACAGGATCCGACCTATGCCCGCACAGATGGCCAGCGGTTAGGCCGCGATGGAAGCCGGGTGCCCCTGCCTTGGGAGAGCCGCGCTGCTGCAGCGGGTTTCAGTGAAAGCGGTGCTGCGTGGCTGCCTCAGCCGGCAGGGTGGGAGTCGTTTGCGCGCGACGTGCAACGAAACGATCCGGAATCGGTGCTTGCGATGTACACCGAGGCTCTTAGGCTCCGGCGTAACTATGGGCTCGGCCATGGGTCGCTGGAGTGGCTCCCCGAATACCTGGATACGGCGTGCCTTGCGTTCGCCAATGGTGACGTCCTGGTTATGGTGAATACTGGCGACACCGATGTGTGCCTGCCGACACCGAATGTCCTGCTCAGTAGTGCTTCGGACAGTGTCCGGCACGGCTCGCTGCGGCCGGGCCATACGGTATGGGTGAAGCGCACATGACAAGTGACTGAAGGCGGACAGTGGCTGGGATCAAAGAAGTCGCGGAGCGCGCCGGAGTTTCCACGGCGACAGCCTCCCGCGCGCTCAGCGGTCGGGGCCACGTATCGCCCGCCGCGCGGGAGCGCGTTCTCTCAGCAGCGAAAGATCTCGGCTACGTCATGTCCTATGCCGCGTCAAGCCTGGCTTCCGGCCGCAGTCGCACGGTGGGAGTCATCGTGCCGTTTATCAATAGTTGGTTCTTCTCCGAATTGCTCGAGGGCATCACGTCGGCGCTCATGAGCGAGGGCTACGACTTGTCGCTGTACAGTTTTGACCGGCAAGGACAGCGCCAGCGTGTTCTTGCCGACTACCTGCTGCGCAAACGGCTCGACGCTGTTGTTGCCGCTTCGCTGCGTCTAGACGAATCAGAACTCAAGCAACTGCTTGATGTGGGTAAACCGATCGTAGAAATCGGGGGTCTGGTGCCCGGGGTGCCGAGTATCCACCTCGATGAACACGCTGTTGCGCGCTTCGCTACGGAGCATCTGATCGGACTCGGGCATCGTCAGATCGCGCACCTCGGTGGCACCGCCGAAACGGGCCCCGACTATTTCCCCATGTCGACAGACCGTCGCGAGGGGTTTTACGCAGCCTTGCGTGATGCGGAGTGTGAGATCAGTCCACGCTGGGACCTTAATGCCGACTACACCGTCGCGGATGGGTACAGAAAAGTGAAGACTCTTCTCGCAGGGCCGGGCCCCCGCCCAACAGCGCTCTTCTGTTCGTCCGACGCGATGGCGGTGGGTGCAATCCTCGCGGCCCGCGACCTCGGATTCACCGTGCCGGGCGACCTCTCTGTCATCGGCATTGACGGCAATCCGATCGGCGAAGCCGTCGGCCTGACCACGATCGCTCAGTTTCCCGCCCGGCAGGGGAGCCAAGCGGCGGAGATTCTGCTCGAACATCTAGCCGCTGGCGAGAGACCGATGGCCCCCCAGAGCGTGGTCGTGGAGACCGACTTTATCGTGCGTTCCAGCACCGCCGTGCCAGCTTCGCGTTAACCCCCGCGCCTCACGCCGGCTCAAACCATGCAACCCTCCGCAACCCTTGTCCCCAGTGCAGGGAAGGAGTGTGCTCTAGGTCACAAGCTCATTCACGAAGAAGGAGTCATGATGACCGAACTCATCTCTCGCGGCGCCGTATGGCCGGAACTTGACCTCAGCCCGCAGGACCGCGTCGACACGTGGCTCATCGAATTCGAAGCGGCACTCGCTGCTCGCGACATCGGCAGGGCCGCAGGAATGTTCGCCACTGACAGCTTCTGGCGCGACCTCGTTGCCTTCACCTGGAATATTAAAACGGTGGAGGGGCGGGAGGGCGTGACGGACATGCTCACCAGCCAGCTTGATGCCGCCAGCCCATCGAACTTCCGGACAACCGACACTCCGGCCGAAGCCGACGGGGTGGTCAGCGCCTGGATCAGTTTCGAGACCGCTACTGGGCGCGGCATTGGACATTTGCGCCTAAAAGAAGAAGGTGCCTGGACGCTCCTGACCGCGGCGCAGGAACTTAAAGGCTATGAGGAAGGCAAAGGAAAGCGTCGACCAAAAGGAGTAGTGCACGGCGCTAATAAGAATCGCGTGACCTGGTCGGAACAACGCGCGATCGAGGAGAAGGAACTGGGCTACACGGCCCAGCCGTACGTCCTGATCATCGGTGGAGGACAAGGGGGCATCGCCCTCGGCGCCCGAATGCGGCAACTCGGCGTGCCAGCCATTGTCCTAGACAAACATGAGCGTCCGGGCGACCAGTGGCGAAAGCGGTACAAGTCGCTGTGCCTGCACGATCCGGTCTGGTACGACCACCTCCCTTACATGCCCTTCCCGGAGAACTGGCCGGTCTTCACGCCGAAAGACAAGATCGGTGACTGGCTCGAGATGTACACACGAGTCATGGAGGTGCCGTACTGGAGTTCGACGACGTGCACATCAGCGGCCTTCAACGAGGTGACGAAGGAATGGACGGTACACGTCAACCGCGATGGCGAGGATCTCGTCCTCCGGCCTAAACAGCTGGTTCTCGCGACAGGGATGTCAGGGAAACCGAACGTCCCTACATTCCCCGGGCAGGAAAAGTTCCAGGGCGACCAACATCATTCGAGTCAGCATCCAGGTCCGGACAAGTACGCGGGCAAACGCGCGGTCGTCATCGGAGCCAACAACTCAGCACACGACATTTGCGCTGCGCTGTGGGAATCGGACGTCGATGTGACGATGGTGCAGCGCTCGTCGACACACATCGTGAAGTCTGATTCGCTGATGGAAATCGGCCTCGGCGATCTGTACTCGGAGCGGGCCCTGGCAGAAGGCATGACGACCCAGAAAGCCGATCTGACCTTCGCGTCAATTCCGTACCGCATCATGCACGAGTTTCAGATTCCGGTTTACGACAAGATCCGGGAGCGCGACTCGGACTTTTACGATCGTCTGGAGAAAGCCGGCTTCAAGCATGACTGGGGTGACGACGGTTCCGGTCTGTTCATGAAGTACCTACGAAGAGGTTCGGGCTACTACATCGATGTTGGCGCTTCGGAGCTCGTTGCGGACGGCGAGATCAAACTCGCACACGGTAACGTTCGCGAGCTGACAGAGAACAGTGTGATTCTCGAAGATGGAACCGAACTCGAAGCCGACGTCGTTGTCTACGCGACGGGATACGGCTCGATGAATGGGTGGGCTTCGGACCTGATAGGACGGGACGTCGCCGACAAGGTCGGCAAGTGCTGGGGGCTTGGCTCGGACACGACGAAGGACCCGGGCCCGTGGGAGGGCGAGCAGCGCAACATGTGGAAGCCCACTCAGCAGGAAGCGCTCTGGTTCCACGGCGGCAATCTGCACCAGTCGCGGCATTATTCGCTCTATCTGGCGCTGCAGCTCAAAGCGCGCTACGAGGGCCTTCCGACGCCGGTGTACGGACTGCAGGAAGTCCATCACCTCAGCTAGCGGGCCGTGCGAACCTCGCGACGGACTGAGCGGTGAACACCACCATCGCGCAGCCGATGGGGAACAACAACTCGTTCACCGTCAGTCCGGCGAGGTCGGGCATCGTCGGTTCCGCTCCACTCGAGGTGGCGCCCAGCGCAGTCGCTGTGACGATGATGCCACCGAAAACGACGCCCGAGATTGTGCCGAGTATCAGGTAAGGCCGGGCACGTTCGACGTGTCGCCGCACCAGACGAGCGAGCAGGAAACCGAGCAGTCCATATTGAAACGCTTTGAGGAGCGCGATCAGCGCGAGAGACGCAGTCACCGTGCCGACAGGTTCACCTATTAGCTCATTCACGCCTCGTTGCGCGCCCCGGGCAAGGCCCAGAGCCAGGGGTGCGCAAACGAATCCGAGGACACCGGCGATTGTCACTGAGGCACGCATGATTACGGTGCCCACTGCGATACCCACGCAGACAACTACCGACCAGGTAACTCCCTGGGCGAGATTCGCGAGGAATCCCACCCCTGGGAGGCCGCTGCCGAAGAACAGTTTCGTCACCACGATCAGTATCTGCACGGCGAGGCCAAGGCCGATGGCCAGCCACGCCACCGTCGCGATGCGCTGCACGACGTGTTCGGGTTCGCTCGCGCTGCTCGTCATTGCCAGCAGACCGTGAAGTACTTCTGGAAGCGAAGGTACGAGCCTTGACGCATATGAAAGTCCGCTCCTGTGCCGTCCACCGCTCCGTCGCGGCAGCGTGGATGTCTCTTGGACGCCCGACGATTACCCGCTAAGCGTCAGCCAGAGACCGATACCGAATTGATGTCTGATTAAACCACTCAAAGTATGACGCTTGACACATAGTGGGGGAAGGAGCAGATTCGAACTAACGCCCGCGATCGGGCCGGGAGAATGCGCGCTCAGTGTTGAGCGGACATGGAGGTGCTGAGATGACTACCGAGACGTCTGAACTGCGCAGGGGCATCGGGCAGTTACGTCAGTCCGTGAGGACGCTGATGATGAAGTACGGGGACGCGCCAAGTGTCCGCCGGCTCGTAACTGACCTGGAGCGCCTGAGTATCGATGTCGACGATTTCGAGCAGTCGCGACCGGCGCCAGTTTCCGCGTCCGCGGCCGCAAAGCAGGAGAAGATTCCCGTTCCTGACACGCCCTACGACGAGTCTTTGTGGGCAGGCGTCGACGACGAAGGCGTGGGCGGCTACCACGGTGATCGCTCGTAGGCACTCGCCCTCCTGGTAGCGGTGATCCCTGCCACAGCCAGGATTACGACTTGGTTGTGACAACTGATGCGTATGGTCAGGATGGTGTCATTGCGACTAACCTGACACCCATGCCAGCCAGGACTCAGACACGCACCACGCGCACACAATCCGCTCCACGCGGGTCGTCATCGCGTGCGTCACGCAGCCCTGCCCGTAAGTCCACTTCAGGGACATCGACCCAGAGATCGGCACGTCAGTCACCCCGCAAGCCTGCCTCGCGGGGCAGAGCACCCCGGCGCAAGAACAGCCGGCCGCGTGGAGGTGGCGGTATGTCAGCAGTCCGCGTAGTTGGTCGCGGAATCGGATCGGGCTGGACGATGATCGCCCGCGGCGTTGGCGCGACCGCGCGAACAGTGGGACGTGCAGGCGATATCGACACCGGACACCGTCGCGACGGCGCAGGCCTAGCGCTTATCGCGATGGGGCTGATCATCGCCGCGAGTGTCTGGGTATCCGCCGGCGGCCCGGTAGGGGAGTGGGTCAACACGGGCCTGCGATCAGCCTTCGGTTCGCCAGCAGCTCTCCTGCCTCTCGTTCTCCTCGTCATTGGTGTCACGGTGATGCGCACTGAGCCGAAGCCCGACGTCCGGCCGCGGCTGGTCCTTGGGGCGGTAATGCTCGGAGCAGGAGTTCTGGGGCTATGGCACGTCTTGTCAGGTGCCCCCGACGAAGCCGTCGCTCGGAGAAACGCGGGTGGCTTCTTCGGATTCATCGCGGGCGGCCCGCTCAGTGAAGGCCTGACCGTGTGGCTCGCGACCCCGCTACTCGTGTTCGCTGTGGTGTTCGGTGTCTTGCTGTTGACAGGAACAACCGTGCGGGAACTGCCGGCACTGCTCGCCCGGGCCCGGGAGCGCATGTTCCCTGTTCACGATCTGCAGCAGGGGGCTGATCAGATCACCCTCGACGACGAAGCGCCGGTTGAGCGTTTGCGCCGGCCATCCCGCAGGCGCCAGTCGTCGGGTGCGTCGGGCAAGTCTGCCGCCAGCGGTGGCAGTCAGCCAACTCTGGACGACGTCACTCCAGAGCCGCTACCGGCGACCGACGAACCTCCGATGCCGGAGCCGAAGCGCCGTCCACTGCGGTTGCCGATCCCGATGAAGACTTCAGCTGAAGGCGAGGCTGAACCGGCGCCCAAGGACTCGGGCAAAAACAAGGGTTTCGGCAAAATCGTCGACCGGAAGCCCGAAGGCAACTACAAGCTGCCACCCGGAAAGCTGTTGACCAAGGGTGACCCGCCCAAGCTGCGCAGCACCGCGAATGACGCGATGATCGAGGCGATCACCGGCGTGCTCGAGCAGTTCAAGATCGATGCCGCGGTGACGGGATACACGCGCGGTCCGACCGTCACCCGCTACGAAGTTGAGCTTGGCCCGGGTGTGAAGGTCGAGAAGATCACGCAGCTTGCGCGAAATATCGCGTATGCAGTCGCGACCGACAATGTGCGGTTGCTCGCTCCGATACCTGGCAAGTCGGCTGTGGGCATCGAGGTGCCGAATACTGACCGCGAGATGGTGCGTCTGGCCGATGTGCTGGCTGCGCCGTCAACGCGCAAGGACCACCACCCGCTCGTCATCGGCCTGGGCAAGGACATCGAAGGTGAGTTCGTTTCGGCGAACTTGTCGAAAATGCCGCACCTGCTCGTCGCTGGTTCCACCGGTTCGGGTAAGTCGAGTTTCGTCAACTCCATGCTCGTCTCGCTTCTCGCCCGAGCGACGCCGGATGAAGTGCGCATGATCCTTATCGACCCGAAAATGGTCGAGCTCACGCCCTACGAGGGCATCCCGCACCTGATTACGCCGATCATCACGCAGCCGAAGAAGGCCGCTGCGGCGCTCGCTTGGCTGGTCGAGGAGATGGAACAGCGGTACCAGGATATGCAGGCGAGCAGGGTGCGTCATATCGACGATTTCAATGCCAAAGTGCGGTCGGGCGATATTACGACGCCCCTCGGGAGTGAACGAGAATACCGCCCTTATCCGTACATTCTCGCTATCGTCGACGAGCTGGCGGACCTGATGATGACGGCGCCGCGAGACGTGGAGGACGCCATCGTCCGGATCACCCAGAAAGCCCGCGCGGCAGGTATCCACCTCGTGCTCGCAACCCAGCGTCCGTCAGTGGACGTTGTCACCGGCCTTATCAAGACGAACGTGCCGTCGCGCCTGGCATTCGCGACATCGTCACTCACGGACTCGCGGGTCATCCTCGATCAGCCTGGCGCCGAGAAGCTCATCGGCATGGGTGACGGACTGTTCCTGCCGATGGGTGCCGGTAAGCCTGTTCGCTTACAGGGGGCGTTCGTCACCGACGAGGAAATTCACGGGATAGTCGACTTCTCGAAGACGCAGGCGGAACCCGAGTACCAGGAGGGTGTCACCACCGCGAAACCTGGGGACAAGAAGGATATCGATTCCGACATTGGTGATGACCTCGACCATCTATTGCAGGCAGTCGAACTTGTTGTCAGCAGTCAGTTCGGGTCCACCTCGATGCTCCAGCGCAAGCTTCGGGTCGGCTTTGCCAAGGCTGGGCGCCTGATGGACCTGATGGAAACACGGGGGATCGTCGGTCCGAGTGAAGGTTCGAAGGCCCGCGAGGTTCTCATCAAGCCGGACGAGCTCGACTCCGTACTGGCAGCCCTGAACGGTGGCGGGGACGTAGGAGAAACATCACAGGGGTAAATGTTCATCCCCGGCGAGCACAATCTCGCCGGGGATGGTTCAATGGACCCACCGAAGGGGAGTATCCCTCACGCGTTGGTGTCGTCATCACGACCGCAAGGTCCGGCGCCATCGGTTAGTTGCCTAGCTGGCGGAATTCCGTCAAGCGCTACGGCAGCTGGCGGGAGAGACCTCCGGAGTTCAGTCGTGTGAACCGGAGGTTTCGGAAGTGAATGTTCCATTGTGGGTATGGGCAGCAACCATCGTTGCCATCATCGGGTTCTTTGTCTTCGACTTCTACGCTCACGTGAAGACACCGCACGCTCCGTCGCTGCGGGAGTCGGGGTTCTGGTCGGCGTTCTACATCACGCTAGCTGTGATCTTCGGGTTCATCGTGATGGGAATATGGGGTACCCAGTACGGTGGCGAATACTTCGCGGGCTACATCACCGAAAAGGCGCTGTCGGTGGACAACCTGTTTGTCTTCGTGATCATCATGGCGACGTTCTCGATTCCGCGCGAATATCAGCAGAAGGTACTGCTCATCGGTATTGCGATGGCACTAGTTATGCGTGCCGGTTTTATCGCTGTCGGTGCCGCGGCGATCAACAACTTCAGCTGGGTGTTCTACATCTTCGGCGCGTTTCTGCTGTTCACTGCATACAAGCTGATGAAGGATGCTGGCCACGAGGAAGAGGTCACTGAACAACGAGACTCGAAGATCATCCGATTCTCGCGGCGGTTCCTCCCGACAACGGAGGAGTACGACGGCGACAAGCTGGTCACCAAAGTTGATGGTAAACGGCTCTTCACACCGCTGGCGCTCGCGCTGGTCGTCATCGGCTTCACGGATCTGCTTTTCGCACTCGATTCGATCCCCGCTATCTACGGCCTCACGCGCGAGCCGTACATCGTGTTCACCGCAAACGCCTTTGCGCTACTCGGCCTGCGCCAGTTGTACTTCCTCATCGGTGGCTTGCTTGAACGTCTGGTTTACCTTTCCCACGGTCTGTCGATCATCCTAGGTTTCATCGGCGTCAAGCTCGTTCTGCATGCTCTCCACGAGAACGAACTCCCGTTCATCAACAGCGGTGAGCCCGTCCATGTCCCGGAAGTGACCACAGGCGTATCGATGATTTTCATCGTGTCGGTGCTTGCCATCGTGACCATCGCGAGCCTCATCAAAACTCGGCACGAGAAGGTCCGCGAACTCAGCTGATCTCCCGTGAAGTCGTATGGCAAAGTTGTCGAAAACGCGGTCCGTTCGTTCGTCGCCATAGTGACAGGAAGACCGACGAGGGAGATCATCATGCATTACTTTGCCCTGCTTATCGGTGCCGAGAACGAGAACGAGGTTCCCGGTACGCCCGAATTCGAGGCTGCGGTAGCTGGATACGAGGAGTTTGATCGGTGGGCCGGAGACTCCGTGGTCTGGGGGGTCGCGCTGCATTCCGTGAACGAGGGGATGCACAGGAAGCCAGGCGGCATGATCACGGACGGCCCGTTCACCGAATCCGCCGAAGTGGTGGGTGGCCTCTACGTCTTGGCTGCCGAAAATCTCGATGATGCAATCGAAATCGCGCGCCGAATCCCTGCTGCGATGGATGGAGCGATCGAGATGTGGCCGATGGCGGAATGGACGCTCTCGGACAACAGCTACAGCGAAAACTGGGTCGCACTCATCAGAGAACCCGCGAGCGATACACCAGATCCCGGCACCAGCGCGTGGGACAGTGGCGTCGCCGAACACGAGAAGTTCGGCAGCGCAGCACGTGAATGGCTCCGCGGCGGCGGTGCACTTTACCCGTCGTCCGCCGCGACCACGATCCGCGTGCGGGACGGGAAATTGCTGCTCAGTGACGGTCCCTACATCGAGTCAGCCGAAGTCGTGAATGGGATCTACCTTTTCAAGTGCGACGAGGAAGAGGCCCGCGCCCTCGCGGCCCGCGTACCAACGGGTCCGCGGGGCGGAATTGAGATGCGAAAGGTCGTCTCATTCTGAGGCAGGTGTGGTGCAGAGTCTGATCGAGTCGGTGTTTCGGGCAGAGAGCGGCCGGGCACTCGCGACTGTCGCGGCGATTACGCACAGTCTTGACCTTGCTGAAGACGCGGTGCAGGAGGCGTTCGTGGATGCCTTGCGGTCCTGGGCTGATGAGGGTATCCCCGAGCGCCCCGGCGCCTGGATCACGACTGCCGCGCGGAATCGGGCTATCGATCGGGTGCGACGCGAGTCGAAGCGGCCACAACGGGAACAATTGGCGCAGCTGACCGCTGCGGCTGAGGCGGCTGGGGCCGGGCCGGAGTCCGCGGAAGACCACGAACTCCAGTTGCTCTTCACGTGCTGTCATCCGGCCCTTGCACGACCAGCCAGGATAGCGCTGACACTCCGCCTCGTTTTCGGCCTGTCAGCGGAAGAAATCGCACGGCTCGTCCTCGATGCAGAGGCGACAGTCGCACAGCGTCTCAGCCGGGCGAAAGCAAAGATCCGGAATGCTGGAATCCCATTGAGGGTTCCGCCACGTGAGCTCTTTGCCGAGCGACTGCCCTCCGTCCTGTCATGCATTTACCTGACATTCACCGAGGGTTACGCACCTGCAGCGGGCGACGCCGTAATCCGGGCTGACCTGTGCCGTGAGAGTATTCGGCTCGCGCGGCTCGTTCATGCCGTGACGCCGGAGGACAGCGAAGCCGAAGCGCTGCTCGCCCTATTGCTTCTCCAGGACAGCCGCCGGGCCGCCCGGATGGATTCTGCGGGGAGTGTCATTCCGATTGAGGATCAGGATCGGGACTCCTGGGACAAAATGAAGGCCCAGGCGGGGCTAGCGCACCTCAGATCTGCTGCAGTTCGCGGCCACGGCCCCTACCTCCTTCAAGCGGTGATCGCTTGTGCGCACACGATGGCTCCGTCGTTCAGTCAGACCGACTGGGCGACAATCGTCGCGGCGTACGATCAGCTGCTCTATCACCAGGATTCCCCCGTGGTACGGCTGAACCGCGCCATCGCCCTGGGGTTTCGAGATGGCTACACCGCTGGTCTTGAGGAGCTCGACACGCTCGCCGCAGACACGCGACTGGCGCGGTCACACATATTCCACGCGGCGCGGGCCGATCTTTGCCGTCGCGCGGGGCGGAACACTGACGCGGTACGCAGTTATGAAGAAGCGCTTCGTGCCGTCAAGAACTCAGCCGTGCGGGCCTTCCTGGAACGGCGCCTCCGGGAGGTTCAGTCGGACAGTGCGCCCAGCACAGGGGACCACTCGCGGATCTGAACGCCATGGATGAAACCACCGGTCGCGAAAGGATCATCGGCGAGCAGTTTGCGCAGCGCATCAACGTCACCGATCTTGTCGGCGGCGACGAGGATGAGCGCGCCCGTGCCGTCTGCGAAAGCCCCAGCGGACACAACGACACCTGTTGAAACGAGCCCTGACAGCCATGAGCGGTGGTCAGGACGAGCGGCCAGCCGGGCATCCGCGTCCTCTCTCGAGTAGGTGTATTCCACTGCAAACATCCGCATATAGGTTTCGCCTCCGCTCAGAGTTCCCGCAACATGCGCGTGTTGCCTAGCGTATTGGGCTTGACGTAACTGAGGTCGAGAAACTCGGCGACACCTGTGTCGTAAGACCTGCGCATTTCTGTGAATACTTCGGACGTGACCGGGGTTCCATCGATCTCGGTGAAGCCCAGTTGGGAGAAGAACTTCACTTCAAACGTCAGTACAAAGACACGCTGCAGGCCGAGGTCGCGGGCGGTCTCGATGAGCTGGGACACGACGGCACGCCCGGAACCGCAACCTTTGTGCGCCGGATCGACCGCGACGGTGCGCACTTCCCCGAGGTCGGACCAGAGTACGTGCAGCGCCCCACAAGAAATGATGGCGTCTTCACGTTCGGCGACCCAAAACTCCTGCACTGATTCGTAGAGGGTGACCAGGTTCTTTTCCAGGAGAATCTTGGGTGCGTAAATGTCGATAAGGCGCTTGATCTTGGGTACGTCTGCGGTACGGGCGCGGCGCACGATGAACTCCGGATATCGAGACACCTCAGGCTCCCTGCGACCGTGATTTTCCATGTCGGCAAGACTAGCGGGAAAGCTGCCAGATACGCTGAGCATGTGGCAATCAGTGACGATTCAGGATCTTCCGCACAGCCGGGTAATTCGCGCGTGGGCGGCGGCACACACAGCCTGCCGCATCCACCTGCGGAGCACGGTGCTGTGCCGGTGCTGAATGCCGCCAACGTTCTGACAATGATCCGCATCTTGATAGTTCCGCTCTTCCTCGTAGCGTTACTGATCGACAGCGGCCAATCGACAGTCTGGCGCGTGACGGCGGCGCTGCTCTTCGTCATTGCTGCCGTGACCGACCGGATTGACGGGCAAGTGGCCCGAAAGTATGGCTTGGTCACCGACTTCGGCAAGATTGCAGACCCGATTGCCGACAAGGCGCTGATGGGCGGTGCGCTTGTCGGTTTGTCCATTCTCGGAGATCTCAGCTGGTGGATTACTGGGATCATTCTCTTCCGTGAACTCGGGATTACCGTGCTGCGCTTTTGGGTAATTCGCCACGGCGTGATCCCCGCGAGCCGGGGCGGCAAGCTCAAGACGCTCGTGCAGACGATTGCGATCGGCTTCTATCTGTTCCCCTTGCCCGACTGGGTATCGCCGATCAGCATGACGCTCATGGGGCTCGCTGTCATCATCACCGTGGTTACCGGCCTGGATTACGTCGTACAGGCCCTTCAACTCCGGCGGCACAGCAGAAAGCATGCACATCGATGATCGCGTACGACATCCTCGCCGAGAGCACTGGCGCCGATCTGCTGGTAGCTGCGCTGCTGCGAAGGCACGAGACAATTGCGTGCGCTGAATCACTGACCGCAGGTCTGGCTAGTGCTGCGCTCGCCGGAATCCCAGGGGTAAGCGACGCGCTGCGTGGTGGGGTGGTCGTATACTCGACCGACGCGAAGCACATCCTTGCCGACGTGCCACAGGAAATACTTGATGCGGAAGGCGCTGTATCAGCAGGTACTGCCGAACTAATGGCAGGAAACATCCGTAAGAAACTGGACGCCACCTGGGGATTGTCGCTCACAGGCGTGGCTGGCCCGGACCCTCAGGAGGGTGTGCTGCCGGGAACAGTGTATGTAGGGGTTAGTGGACCTGGGGTATCACGCTCGAAGAAACTTGCCCTGCAGGGGGATCGCTGGAATGTACGGCTCATGGCAGTTGCACGGGCGTTTGGTGAGGTCCTTATCGAACTGAGTGAGGAACGCGTCTAGAGTCAGTACCAAGCGCCGCGAATGATCCGGAAGTGCTCGCTGGGAACCATCAGCGATTCCGGGACGTTGTATGGCAAGAAGCGCGCAGTCTGGCGTGAGTGCTCCAGGCTGTGTGTGCAAGGACTGGATGGAGGAGCGACATGGCGCTGCTGCTACGTGAGGCACTAGGCGACAGCTTGCGGCGCGTCCGTGTGTCTCAGAGCCGGACGCTGCGCGAGGTATCGAGCCTGGCGCGAGTGAGCCTTGGTTATCTCTCGGAAGTGGAGCGCGGAAGAAAAGAGGCGTCGAGCGAACTCCTAGCGTCGATCTGTGACGCGCTCGACGTTGAACTCGCTGATGTGCTGTTCGACGTGAGTTCGCTACTCGCCGATGGGGTGGCTACGCGGTCAGGTGATCCCGTCGGTGCGTCCCAGGGGCGCGCCAGTGGGAGCAGCGCTGCTGACGGCGGTGACAGAAGCCGATCGCGCATGGTCATCCCGCAAGAAGCAGGTACGGAGGGCATGGCGGACACGCAGACGCCCGAGAAGGCACCCGCCGGTGCGCTCGTTGCGGCCTGAACATAAGCTTGTTTTCCGTATCACCCTTCAGGGCGATCCCTGATGCGCCGTGCCCAATTAGCGGATAGATTCAGAGGAAGACCTTCGGGTCTGCGTTGACATGCCACAAGGCAATTGAGCGGCAGGGTACTTTATCTGGCCAGCAGTGCTGACACTGCGGCTGATATTGGGCCGACATAGAGTTGCGAGAACCGCGACGACAAAGCGACACGGAGGTAGGGGAGATGGCGAATCCTTTTGTCAAATGGTGGAACTACATGAAAGCCAAGATGAATGCCTCCATCGACGAAAACGCCGATCCCAAGATCCAGATTCAGCAAGCGATTGAAGAGGCACAGCGGCAGCATCAAGCGCTCTCGCAGCAGGCTGCGGCCGTTATCGGCAACCAGCGCCAGCTCGAGATGCGGCTGAACCGACAGATCGCCGAGGTCGAGAAGCTGCAGGCGAGTACCCGTCAGGCGCTGCAGATGTCCGAAAAGGCTATCGGACAGGGTGATGCCGGGAAGGCGCAGGAGTATGAGAATGCTGCTGAGGCATTCGCTGCGCAACTCGTCACGGCTGAGGCAAACATCGAGGACCTTAAGGCCCTCCATGATCAGTCGATGGAGGCAGCGAAGCAGGCGAAGCGTGCTGTCGAGCAGAACGCAATGATGCTCCAGCAGAAGATCGCCGAGCGGACTAAGCTCCTCAGCCAGCTCGAACAGGCCAAGATGCAGGAGCAAGTCAGCAACTCGCTGCGGTCGATGACGGAACTTGCCGCACCGACAAATACCCCCAGCCTGGACGCGGTACGGGACAAGATCGAACGTCGCTACGCGAACGCTCTCGGTTCCTCCGAGCTGGCCAAGAACTCGGTGCAGGGCCGCATGATGGAGGTCCAGCAGGCAACCGTCCAGATGGCAGGCCACAGCCGACTCGAGCAGATCCGCGCGTCGATGAAGGGCGGACAGATCGGTACGGGCGCGCAGCAGCCCGAGCAGCCACAGGTCGCTCCTGCGCAGAAGCCAGCTCAGCCTCAGGGCGAGTCCGAGCAGAACCCCGCGAGCTGACGCGCGACAAGGCTTTCCCCGATGGCCATGGGTGGGGACGCTCGCAGAGTGTGGTCCGAACTGCAGGGCCGCGTCACGGACGCGGCCCGCAAGTGGACTGACCCGCGCGAGAAATTGCTCCGCAAGACGCGTCGCGCTCGCCGCCGAACGGCGCGGTTCGGAGGGCTGACGGTGTTCTCCGCCGCGGGGACTGGCACATTGGCGCTTAGCTCCGCCCCCGAATGGACCATTGTGGCCGGCGGGGGTGTGACCGTCCTTGCCGCAGTTCCGGCGGTGGTCGCGTGGCAAAAGTTCCGCGAGTACCGTGCGCGCCCCTTGCCGCCACGTCGGCCAGCTCGGAGATTCGAGCCGCACCATGCCTCGGCTGTTCACTCGGCGATGACACGGATGAGCGCCGCTGAACAGAGTCTGTACCGCTTGGTTCTGGTGCTGAACCGCTCGAATGCGATACCGAGTGGCGAGGCAGATGAAATTCTGCGCGCGACAATGGCTGCTGGCGATGCTCTGGAGACCGCCGCGCGCGACACCGTGGGCATGGAGTATGCGAGAACACGCTTGCACGCGACGGGTGATAGGACCGGCGCTGCCGCGGACCTCGCGGAACCCATCCGGAACCTGACCGCGCACATAAACCGTGGCGTGGCAGAAGTCGAAGACCTCACAGCCACTGCCGCTCGCATGACGGACGCCGCCCTGGGGATGTCGCGTGAGGGTGTGCTCTCAGGTCTCGATCAGCAACGCGACGATTTGCTGTCAGTCACGGACCGCGTCGCCGGCCTGACCTCAGCTTTGCAGGAACTTCGCGGTCTCTCCCAGCAGTACGCGTCTCCACTCGCGGTGCGCCCAGCGACTCGGGGTGCTCCCCGAACTTCCCCTGATCTTCGCGCTTCAGGGCTGACATGAGGTGACTACCGGTGGAAGGCTAGAACCAGGACCTCGCAAACGCAGATTGTGAGGCTGACACACCGGAGGAGAAATGGTTCTCAAAATTATCGGCGCGATCGTGGTCATCTGGGTTGGACTCGCGATTCTCGGCTGGCTCATAGGTGCGTTCTTCTCGACGCTCTCTACTATTGCCACGATCGCGGTTGTCGCGGCAATCGTGTACTTCTTGTACAAGGCATTCTCCAACGGCGACAAGCAGAACGACGTCATCGGCCGCTACTGAGCTTCGTAGCACCTCGCAGATCTACCCGGAAGGCACTATGCGGATCGCCGTCATCGCAGGACCAGATCCTGGTCACGCGTTCCCCGCGATGGCTTTGTGCCGTGCCTTCGAAAAGGCAGGTGATCACGCAGTCCTGATCACCGGGCGGCGCTGGCTCGAGCATGCAGAGAATGCAGGGCTCGAAGCAGTGGAGCTTGCAGGGCTGACCTTGCCGACAGGAGTCAAGGACGACGATGCGGGCCGCAGAATTAATGAGCGAGCCGCGGCGATGTCCACCGCGATGCTGCCCGATCTGAACCGGCTGATGCCGGACCTCGTTGTGTCGGACGTGATTACCGTAGCTGGAGCTTTTGCTGCCGAGCGCCTTGGGATCCCGTGGGTGGAGCTCTCGCCCCATCCGCTCTATCTGCCATCGCGCGGCCTGCCGCCAATCGGGAGTGGGCTGGAGCCAGGTCGCGGGCTGACGGGACGGGTTCGGGATATCACTCTGCGGGCGTTCGTGAATCGGGATTTGCGCAGGGGCCGGCGCCAGCGCGCGCAGGTGCGAGCATCTATTGGGTTGCCAGCACGCGACCCTGGACCGCTGGGCAGGGTGCTGGCAACGCTGCCCTCTCTCGAATTGCCCAGACCGGACTGGCCAGACAATGCATTCGTTGTTGGGCCGTTGATCTGGGAACCAGCTACCGAGGAGCTTCCCTTGCCCGCAGGGGACAAGCCGGTGATTATGGTGTCGCCGTCTACGGCGTCACAGGGTGGAGCGGCGGGCGTCCTGGAAGGCGTAGTCGCAGGCCTGCGAAATGCAGAAACCCCTGAAGAGGTGCCTGAATTTCGCGTTGCCGCTGCGATGCTCGGAGGTGCGCCGCCTGACCTGCCCCGCTGGGTATCAGCGGGCGTGGGACGGCAAGATATCCTGCTCACGCAGGCTGAAGTGCTGGTGTGTGGCGCTGGGCATGGCATCATCGCGCGCGGTTTGCTGGCGGGCCGCCCACTCGTTCTGGTCCCAGGGGGCGGAGACCAGCGCGAGCTCGCGAACCGTGTCATTCGCATAGGTGCGGGGGTTGCGGTGTGGCCCGGCCGGGACGGCGTGCCAGATCCTCGAGAACTGGCTCACGCGATCAAACAGGTCAGTTCCGATCCGTCATACGCAAAAGCGGCACGCAAGGCTGCCGCCTCGGTCGAGGGCGTCACCGATGTCGTTGGCGTGTGCCATCGCCTGTTGGCTGACCGGGCTGCCTAGCTGAGCGGGCTCATCAGCGGAGCGGCCGGAAGAATGTCTGGATGTCTTCCGTCAGCAGGTCAGGAACCTCCATCGCCGCAAAATGTCCGCCACGCTCAAATCGCGACCAGTGCACCACGTTGTTCTCGCGCTCAAGAATGCTGCGGAGTGTCACGTCTCCCGGGAAGATGGCGGCTCCGGTGGGCACGCCAGAACTCTCTTTCGACTCGCCCCAATCTGTTGACTCCTTGTAGATCCGCGCGGACGAGCCGGCAGTGGCGGTGAACCAGTAGATGCTGACATTGGTGAGCAACTGATCCTTGTCCACGGCATCCTCGGGCAGTTCCTTAGCAGGGTCGGTCAGATTCTTGAAATGTTCGGTGATCCACGCCAGTTGCGCGGCCGGGGAATCGACAAGTCCGTAAGCGATGTTCTGTGGGCGGTCACCCTGAATGGCTGCGTACCCGGAGCCCTCACCTTCTGCCCACGACATGAGTTGTGCCAGTGGTTCTTGTTCCTCCTCAGGGAACATCGCAGGGTCAGCGTCCCAAGCCGGCACCGTGAGTGGCCCGTTCATGTGCACGCCGACTACGTGTCGGGTATCTATCCGGCCCAACTCAGGGGCTACAAGCGAGCCGAGGTCACCGCCATGCGCGCCGTAGCGGTCATACCCCAGCTGCTTCATCAACTTCTTGAGAACCGTGGCGTAGTTGCTGGTCGTTGCCTCGCCCTTGTTTCGGGTCGGACCGGAGAATCCGAACCCCGGCAGCGACGGAATGACCAGGTGAAACGCGTCCGAGGGAGCGGCGGCGTGTGTACGCGGGCTGGTCAGCGGACTGATCATGGCTGAGAAGTCGACGATCGAGCTCGGCCATCCGTGTATCAGCAGCAGCGGCAGCGCATCGGATTCGGGAGATCTGATGTGCATGAAATGGATCTGCTGGCCATCGATCTCTGCGAGGTACTGGGGGTGTTCGTTCAGTTGAGCTTCGTGCGTCCGCCAGTCGTACGAGCTGCGCCAGTAGTCCGCGAGTTCCTTGAGATACCACCCAGGTACACCGTACTTCCAGCCAGCGCCGGGCAGGTCATCAGGCCAGCGTGTGCGCGCGAGGCGATCATTGAGATCGTCGATCTGGTCCTGCCGAACGTTGATGCGGAAGGGTGCTGGCATTTCCCGGGGTGGTTCGTGCGAGGTGGTCATGCAGCCCAAACTAGAGATTGTTCAGGCCAGTTCTCGTCCTAATTCACCATGTGGTGGCTACTCGGCGTGGGCAATGAGGGTGCGCGGAAGAGCGCTACGGTGGTGGAGTGCGTCTCACGGAGTTTCACGATCGTGTTCGAGCCGAGTTCGGTCCAGTGCTTGGTGATTCTGTGTTGCGCGACCACGTTCTTATCGCCATGGGCGGTGTGACGGCGTCGGTAGCGCTTCACCAAGGCAAAAGCCTGCGCGATGTGTGGTGGGCGTTGTGTGACGATTTCGACATCCCGCGCGACCGCTGGTGAGGACGAATCCGGGCGTGTTGTGTACCTATTCGAACAGGTGTTCGGTATAGTCATGTTCGTGTAAGCGTGCTGACTGTCCACAGGATGCGTGCTTAGTACGTGTTATCCACAATGCGGGCGCGGGAGACAAAAATTGTCAGTGCTCGGTCGTACTGTAGCGGTAACTCCGGGAACGGAACGTGGCGCTGAGTCTGCGGAGTCAGCGCGGGAAGAGGAGAGCAGCAACGATGGCACCGGCATACGATCGGGAAAAGGCACTTGAACTCGCGCTCGCGCAGATCGACAAGAACTTCGGTAAAGGTTCGGTCATGCGCCTTGGTGATGAGGTCAGGCCACCTATCTCAACAATACCTACGGGATCAGTCGCGCTGGACGTGGCGCTGGGTATTGGAGGGTTGCCAAGAGGCCGAGTCATTGAGATCTACGGCCCGGAATCTTCTGGCAAGACCACGGTGGCGCTCCATGCTGTCGCCAACGCGCAGCGAGCCGGGGGCATAGCAGCATTCATCGACGCCGAGCACGCGCTTGATCCGGAGTACGCGAAAGCACTGGGTGTCGACACTGATGCCTTACTCGTTTCGCAGCCCGACACGGGGGAGCAGGCGCTTGAGATCGCGGACATGCTGACACGTTCCGGCGCGCTCGACATCATCGTTATCGACTCGGTGGCGGCTCTTGTGCCGCGTGCGGAGATCGAAGGTGAAATGGGCGATAGCCACGTTGGCCTACAGGCTCGTCTGATGAGCCAGGCTCTGCGGAAGATGACGTCAGCCCTCAGCAGTTCTGGTACTACCGCGATCTTCATCAATCAGTTGCGCGAGAAGATCGGAGTCATGTTCGGGTGCTTCGCATACAACACGAGGGTCGTGCTTGCTGACGGGTCGACCGAGAAGATCGGCAAGATCGTCAACAATAAGATGGACGTCGAGGTTCTCTCTTACGACCCGGATAGCGACAGTATTGTGCCTCGCCGCGTAGTGAACTGGTTCAACAACGGCCCTGCCGAGCAATTCCTGCAGTTCACGGTCGAGAAGTCCGGAGGCAATGGACGCTCGCAGTTCGCTGCTACCCCCAACCACCTCATCCGCACTCCCGGTGGCTGGTCGGAAGCCGGCGATGTGATTACCGGTGACTGCGTGATGGTGACTGAACCGCACCGCTTAAGTGAACAGCAGTTCCAGGTGGTTCTTGGCGCCCTCATGGGAGATGGCAGTCTTTCACCGAACCGGCGTGGCAGAAATGGCGTCAGATTCCGAATGGGACATGGCGAGAAACAGCATGAGTACCTTGACTGGAAAACAGAACTGCTCGGCAACATTGGGCACTCAACTCGAGTGGGCTCAACGGGAGCGAAGTTCGTCGACTTAGCGCCACTTCCTGAACTCGCCGAACTGCATCGGGCCGTGTATCTGGGCGATGGAAAGAAGTTCTTTTCAGAGGAGTACCTCAAGGCTCTTACGCCCCTGGCGTTGGCGGTGTGGTACATGGACGACGGATCATTTAGTGTCCGCTCGGAGGGGAAGCAGCGGCGCACACGTGGAGGAAGCGGCCGGATCGAAATCTGCGTCGAGGCGATGAGCGAAGGCTCTCGTTGCCGGGTACGCGACTATCTGCGCGACACCTATGGGCTCGATGTTCGCTTGCGCACCGCGGGCGCAAGGGAGGTTGCTGTTCTGACCTTCTCCACTCAGGCGAGCGCGCAGTTCCAGGAGATCGTTGCGCCGTATATAGCTCCGAGCATGGACTATAAGCTGCTGCCGCGATTCCGGGGACAGAACACCCTCGCGCCCGAGTTCGTTGAAGTGACCCAGCGGCTCGTGCCGGCCCAGGTCCTCGACGTCCACATCAAGCCGAAAACACGGTCAATGAACCGGTTCGACATCGAAGTTGAGGGCAACCACAACTATTTCGTTGATGGAGTGATGGTTCACAACTCTCCCGAAACCACCACCGGCGGTAAGGCGCTCAAGTTCTACGCTTCCGTTCGACTCGATGTGCGCCGGATCGAAACACTCAAGGACGGTGGCGACGCTGTCGGTAACCGCACCAGGGTCAAAGTTGTGAAGAACAAGGTCTCACCGCCGTTTAAGCAGGCAGAGTTCGACATCCTTTACGGCAAGGGCATCAGCCGTGAAGGATCGCTCATCGACATGGGCGTCGATCAGGGCTTTATCCGGAAGTCAGGCTCGTGGTTCACCTACGATGGCGACCAGCTTGGACAGGGCAAAGAAAATGCACGCCGATACCTCATCGAGAATCCGGATATCGCCAACGAGGTCGAAAAGAAGATCCTCGAAAAGCTGGGTATCGGTGCGGTAGTCAGCGAGGAAGCAGAATCCACCCCCGTCGAGTTCTAGCCAGTCGAGTTTTGCCCAATGAGCAGCGGTGGAAACCAAGAGGAAACTCCGGAGAGCGCTGAGAAGCAGCGTTCCCCGGAGGAATGGCAGGCACACGCTCGAAGCTTGTGCCTACGATGGCTCGGCGCGCGGTCACACACTCGCGTCGAGCTGCGTGAAAAGCTCGCGCGCAAAGGAATTCCCGAACACATCAGCGAATCGGTCCTCGATCGACTCACCGCTGTCAGTCTTATTGATGATGCGGAGTTCGCGGAAACGTGGGTACGTTCCCGCCACACCCACGCCGGGCGCGGCCGACGAGCGCTCGCCGTCGAGCTGCGCCGCAAAGGCGTCGACGACGCGCATGTCGATCAGGCCTTATCTACGATCACGGACGATGCTGAACGCTCCCGCGCATACGCTCTCGCCGCCCAGCGTCTCGAGCGCGCAAACACGATCAATTGGTCCGATCGCGCGGAGCAGGAGCGCGCAACGCGGAAACTCATCGGCATGCTGTCACGCCGCGGCTATGCGCCGGGGCTCGCCTACAGCGTGGTCAAGCAGGTCATCGCCGAACGTTCCGGGGCCGATATCGAACTTCCCGACCCGGAAGCGACTTCGTCAGACTTCTGAAGTCGGGACATCACTCAGCTCTCTGTTTGCAGGCGCTGCTTCCCGCGCCTTCCCTCGCCGATAGTGAATTACGGTGATTGTGAGACCAATTGCGAGCCCAGCCAGGTCAGCGGTCCAGCTGAAATGCAACAGCAGTACGCCTGAAACAGCCAGAGCGATGCGCTCAGCCCAGCTGATCTTCGTTCGGAAGAACCCCACCACTGCGATTCCGAGGAAGAACACACCAGCAAGAGACGTCGCCGCGGCCTGGATGCCCTGAATCCACGTCACATTCTGCAGAAGCAACTCGGGGCTTATCACAAACATGAAGGGCACCACGAAACCAGAAACAGCGATACGAACAGCATTGCCGCCAGTGCGAATCGGGTCACCGCCGGAAACACCACACGCTGCGTACGCTGCTAGACACACAGGCGGCGTGATGTCCGCCATCACACCGAAGTAATAGACGAACAAATGCGCGGACAAGATGATCGCCATCGTGGGCTCAGACAGGTCACCCTGCAGAAGAACGATGATTGCAGGTGCTGCGAGCGTCGCAGTGACGACATAGTTCGCTGTCGTCGGCAAACCGATGCCGAGAATTAAACACGCAAGCATCGACAGCGCGAGAACCGGAATGAGATGCCCGCCACCGAGACTGATGAGCCCATCAGCAAGCTTATGGCCAAGCCCAGTCAACGTGATCATTCCCGCGAGAATCCCTGCGGTCGCGCACGCGACCACAATGGGCAGCGCGATCCGCGTCGCGCTGACAAGCCCCTCAGCGAACGTCGCGAGCGAAAGTTTGTCCTCTGATTCGTTGCGCCATCTCGCGAACAGCGCAACAAGCGGTGTGGTCACCGCTGCATACGCAAACGCGAGTATGACGATCGTCCAGGCCCGCCCAACGCCAGGAAGCATCGCCTCGACAAGCGTCTTCACAAGCCACAACGCCAGGAACGTGACGAAGAAAGGCACAAGAACTTGACCGGTCCGGAGGGCGACGGTCTTCAGCGGTGCGTTCAGGTCCGGATCGATCTCGTAACCTTTCCGCCTCGCCGTGATCTGAACCGTCAGCGCGACGAGCACGCCCAAAGACAATGCGACAACCGTCATTCTGTTCAAACGCGACATGTCTGGCGCGATTGCGGCAACCGCCTGGAACCCGAGCCACGCGACACCCACCGCGAGACCGAAGAACCCGAGGAGTTGCGCGCTGCCAGCTAGCCGGCTGGATGTCGGCGGGGGCGGCGGATTCATCTCCCCATGCGCGGGAGCAACCGCGACGACGGCAGGTGCGAAGACCTGGATCAGAATGTTGATGCCAATTGCAATGCCGATCGACGCCATAGCTGCGAAACCAGGACTGAATCCCATCGAGAGAAGCATGAAGATCGCCACGATCGGGATCAGCAAGTACCCTTTCGCGGCCATCAACTGCCGGACACTGGGCAGCAGAGCTTTAGGTATTCCACCGATACCGAGGCGTTTCGAGTCAAAGTGGATCACCACAAACTGAGCGGTAAAGAACAAAACCGCAGGAATGATCGCCGCTTTCAGAATCTCCGAGTAGGGGATCCGCGTGATTTCCATCATGATGAAGGCGCCCGCACCCATGATGGGCGGCGCGATCTGGCCACCAGTCGACGAGGCCGCTTCAACCGCACCCGCATAGTTGGGCTTGTAACCGGACTTCTTCATCATCGGGATTGTGAAGGCGCCGTTGCTGACGGTGTTCGCCACCGACGAGCCAGTGATCGTCCCCGAGAAAGCGCTGGTCGCGACACCAACCTTCGCTGTGCCACCAGTCGACCACCCTGTTGCACCTAACGCACCGTCGGTGAAAAAGCGCTCCATCCCTGTGCGCTGCAGCATCGCCGCGAAGATGAGGAACAGGAAGATGACGGTAGCGGACACCCGGATGGGAGTTCCGAACACTGCCTCATCGGTGAAGAAGGACGTATTCACGATACGGTCGACGCTGTATCCAGGGTGGCGCAGGAAGCCCGGCAACATCGGGCCGTAGTAGGCGTAGGCCAGCATCAGCGTCGCAAGGATGACGAGAGCGCTCCCCAGGACCCGTTGCGCTGCGACGAGGATGAGCAGTAGGGCTACCGTGCCGACAGCTATGTTTGTGGGGTTCAAAATTCCGGCGGTCCGGATAATCGTTTCGTAGTTGGTGAAAACGTAGTAGCCAGTGAAGACACTGAGCCCGGCGAGGATCAGATCCGCGAAGGGAATCCCCCACGCTCGCAGCGGCACATAGCGCGCCGCCTGCACGAGCAACAGCACTCCCAGCGCGGGCAGCACCACATGCCACCCGGCGATGCCCTGCGCTGCAATCGCAGCGAGCGCAATCAAACCGGATGCTGTAAGGAACCACCCGAAGTACCGCTGCCTCCTGGAATTCCGTGGTTTGACCGGATACAGCAGGAAGATCAGGCAGAGAGCGAGCGAGAGGTGGAAAGGTCCTTGCTGGCGAGAGGGCAGTGAGCCTTCGAATACCGGTGATGTGATGATGTGGAAAAGCGCGAAGCCAAGCGCGATGAAGAATACGAGCCAGCGCCATACGGCTCGCCTGTCCACGCGGGTGGCTTCGCGCTTTTCCACAAAGCTGTGTTCTTCGAGCTCGAGAAGGTCCTTTTCGAGGTCTTTCACACTCGCTGGTGAAGCGGTGGCGCCGCCCGCCGGTGTGGTTGCCATTGCCTCGCCTCTCGTCAGATCAGGTATCTATTCTGACTGGCTCGTGCGCAGTTCAACACGTGCGCGCGGGCGGGTCAGTTCGAGCATCCGGACAGTGGACCCGTCCGGCATGGTGAGGGTGTGGTCCACGCTGGGCCCGCCGACGAGCATCTGCACCGTGCCAAGGGGACGGCTGTGGTGCAGTACCCGGTAATGACCATCTTCCTCGAGGAACGTCGTGGTGACCCCGTTAATCGTCTCGGGCCCGAAAGGCAGGTTAGCGCCCATCCGGTCGAAGATCATTTCTTCCATCGTGAGTGCTCCCTCGGTATTGACGGAGAAGAGCTCGCGGACCGGACGTTTATGGACAGAATGCACGTGGTCCATCGTGATGATGCCGCCAGGCTCCATCGGGTGTGTGAAAAGTACGGACCCGTCTGCGGCGCTCACCACCTGAAACTGCAATTGGTCCGGTCCCGATGTGCATGCGGTTACGACCCCGGTGGTGCTGATCGCCAGAAGCAGCGAAATCACCGCGGGAGTCTGCGTCACTCGCGCCAAGCGGGGCGCCCGGAAAGACCGGGCGCCCCGCTGGCTCGTGAAGTGTGACAGGGATAGCAGCGTCACGGAATTTCGACGCCCTGTTCCTCGTAGTAGCGCAGCGCGCCGGGGTGCAGTTCCACCGGGCCGAGGCCATCGACCGCGGTTTCGAGAACCATGTCGCGAGCGGCTGAGTGCTGGACCCGGTCGCCATGCTCGTACATCACTCGGACAAGTTCGTATGCGGTTTCTTCGTCAAGATCAGCTGTGGTGTACAACGTTGCCCACGAGGTGATCGTGGCGTTTGGTTCGTCGACACCGGAATATGTGCCTGCTGGGATCTCATGGGCGCTGAGCAGTTCGTTTTCCGCGAGGACGGCCTCCAACTCAGGTCCGCTGATATCCAGCATCACGACATCGTGGGTGGTTGCCAGTTGCTCGATGCTGCCAGTGGGCGCGGCGAGGATTCCGAATGCAGCGTCGACGACGCCATCACCGACGTTCGTTGCGGCGTCACCAAAGCTGCTGTCCAGCGTTGCTGCCAGATCGGTGGCGGGGTCAATCCCGTAGGCACGAAGGACCGATTCCGCCATCGTGTAGGTAGCGCTTCCCGCTGGGCCCATCTCGACTCGGCGGTCGCGCAAATCTTCGATCGACGTAATGCCACTGGCTTCTGTTGTCACGATCTGGAGAATCTCGGGGTAGATGTTTCCGAGCGCACGAATGTTCTCCGGGCTGGACAGCGGCTGGTCGGCGAAATCGCCGACCCCGTCAAGCGCCTCTGCAGCAGTCGCGTTGACGGACATGATGAGCTCGACTTCGCCCTGATCAAGCGCCCTTAGGTTTTCGACGGAGGCGCCGCCGACGGTGGCTGTGACACTGACGTCGTCGAGTTCGCTGCTCCACACGCTTGCGATCTCGCCACCGAGCGGATAGTAGGTACCGCCGGTGGAGCCAGTGGCCAGTGTGAGGTCTCCGGTTCCGTCTGCTGCACAGCCCGCCATCGTGAGCGCTCCGGCAGCGAGAATTGCTGCCGCTGCCCTGCCCCCGAAACGTCCGCCTCTACGGTGCGGATTGCTCATAGGTCTTTCCTCTCCGATTCGGCCCACACACCTTGGCAGTCAGTCAGCAAAGACGTTCTGAACCGAGGTGTGTCTCAAGTCATAAACTTATCGCAGCTAGCCGACTTTCAGCCCGCGCTGGTGTCCGGATTGCGTAACAACCCGGTGACGCGAACTGTTACGCAGTTCGTCACGCAAGAAGCTGTGCAGCGGTGTAAATCAGGGGGATACCGACAATGAGATTGAAGGGGAAGGTGACTCCGAGCGCGAGTCCGAGTGAGAGTGCGGGGTTGGCGTCGGGTACAGCCTCGCGTATCGCTGCCGGGGCCGCGACGTAAGAGGCGCTCGCCGCCAGGACGCCAAGGAGTGTCACGCCGCCTACCGTGAGTCCGATTGCGGTCCCGGTGAGGACTCCGAGCGAGCCGCCGATCAGCGGCATGATCATCCCGAAGGCGAGTAGCCGCAATCCCGCTTTTTTCAGTTCCCCGATCCGGCGCGCGGCAACAATTCCCATGTCCAGGAGAAACAGTGCGAGCACGCCGAGGAAAGGCGTCACTAGGAACCCCTCGAGCTGAGCCATTCCGGCCTCTCCCGTGGCACACCCGACAGCTGCTGCGCCGATAAGGAGGATGACGGGTCCGTGCGTGAGGCTATCGATGAACCGGTGGTTGCCCGTACTGGCGCCGCCGCGGCGTGCGAGGTAGATCCCGATCAGAATGGCGGGGACTTCCATGATCGCGAGCAGGGTGATCATGAAACCCTCGCTCGATTCGCCCATTGCGCTGAGGAAGGCAGTCGCGGCGACGAAGGTGACGACACTGACGGAGCCATAGTGGGCCGCAACTGCTGCAGCGTCGATCGTGGAAACCGGTGTGAACCACCTCAATATGGCGTATGCGATGAGGGGAAGCGTGATGGCGAGGAAAAGTCCAGCGGTCACGCCGAGCATGAGTTCGCTGGTGAACCCCTCAGCGCGGAGTTTCACACCGCCTTTGAAACCAATCGCGATCAATAGGTAGATCGACAGTGCCTTGGCTGCCTGCTCGGGGAAGGAGAGGTCGGACTTCATGCGTGTCGCTATGACGCCAAGGGCGAAAAAGCCGAGCGCTGGAGACGCGAGGTTGGCAGAGAGCACGTCGATCGGCACAATCATTCCCTGTCTTCTAATACCTGAATACAACTTCCGGTAATATAGATCGCAAGTCATGATTTGTCATCTCGGCTCCCGAATGCGTTAGTTTCAGAGCAGAGCAACGGGGAGGTACGGATGGCGGACGAGTCACGACATTGGACGTTCCTGACCAACCACGCGCATGTCCTCGTCTGCATCGCTCGTGACTCCGGGATGCGCATGCGCGACATCGCTCAAGCCGTCGGGATTACTGAGAGGGCGACGCAAAGCATCCTCTCGGACCTCATCAGTGAGGGATATGTCACGCGAACCCGGGTAGGGCGGCGCAACAACTACGTCATCAACCCTGACAAGCCACTTCGTCACGAACTGGAGCACGAACGACTCGTCGGGGAACTCCTCGGAGTCCTCGCTGATGAATCTCCGCGGAAGTAGTGGCCCCGCGTCACCGGTAGACTCGGGAGCCGTGAGCAGTACCCACCATGGTTCGAAAACCTTCCAGATCCGCACCTACGGCTGTCAGATGAACGTGCACGACTCCGAACGGCTTGCGGGCCTCCTGGAAGACGCGGGTTACGTCAAGGCGCACGCAGAAGATGCGGCTGACCTCGTGGTCTTCAATACCTGCGCGGTGCGCGAGAACGCCGACAACAAGCTGTACGGCAACCTCGGGCATCTTCGTCCCTTCAAAGACGCCAACCCAGACATGCAGATAGCGGTCGGGGGGTGCCTGGCGCAGAAAGATCGCGACGTCGTCGTCAAGAAGGCGCCCTGGGTTGATGTTGTTTTCGGCACACACAATCTCGGTTCGCTGCCGGCGCTGCTCGAACGGGCGCGTCACAACGAACAGGCTGAGGTTGAGATCCTCGATGCTCTCGAGGTGTTCCCCTCCGCGCTCCCGGCGAAGCGGGACTCTGCCTACGCGGGCTGGGTGTCGATCTCGGTGGGCTGCAACAACACGTGCACGTTCTGCATCGTCCCTGCGCTGCGCGGCAAGGAAGTAGACCGGCGGCCCGGCGATGTCCTTGCTGAGGTTCAGGCTCTCGTATCAGAGGGCGTCCTGGAAGTGACGCTGCTTGGCCAGAACGTCAATTCCTACGGAAGGTCGTTCGCTGACCCTTCGATCCCGCGCGATCGCGGGGCGTTCGCTCAGCTATTGCGCGCCTGCGGGGGCATCGAGGGTCTTGAGCGGGTCCGGTTCACGTCACCGCATCCAGCGGAATTCACCGATGACGTGATTGCCGCGATGGCCGAGACGCCGAACGTGTGTCCCCAACTCCACATGCCGCTGCAGTCAGGATCCGATCGGATTCTGCGTTCGATGCGCCGCTCGTATCGCAAGGAACGGTTCCTCGGCATCATTGACCGGGTACGCGCGGCTATGCCGCACGCGGCTATCACAACCGACATCATCGTCGGTTTCCCCGGTGAAACAGAAGAAGATTTCGAGCACACTCTGGATGTTGTGCGTAAAGCACGCTTCTCTAGCGCCTTCACGTTCCAGTACTCGAAGCGCCCAGGGACTCCTGCGGCCGAGATGGAAGAGCAGATTCCCAAGAAGGTCGTGCAGGAGCGGTATGAGCGCCTGATCGCACTCCAGGAAAAAATCAGCCTGCAGGAAAACGAAAGCCTCGTTGGCACGAAAGCTGAACTGCTCGTGGCGGTCGGCGAGGGCCGCAAGGATGCCGCCACCCACCGAATGAGCGGGCGCGCACGCGACGGCAGACTCGTCCACTTTCAGCCGCACGGAGACCTCGATGGAAACATCCGCCCGGGTGATGTCGTGACCACAGTGATAACGTCGGCGGCGCCGCACCACCTCATCGCAGATGGTCAGGTGCTCACACACCGCCGCACGCGCGCAGGCGACGCGGTCGAGAAGGGCATCACGCCGAAAACCGCTCCGGTTGACTCGGGCGACCTGGGTACTGTCTCTTCCGGTGTCGGACTGGGAATGCCCCGGCTCGGTGCGCCCGCCCCCGTACCTCACACGTCAGGATGCTGCTGAAATATGTCGTCGAACGAGCCCCGTATCCCGGATCCGACAGACGCGTTCCGTCGCGAGTTTGCGGCCGCGGAACGTCGCGTTGCAGGTGAGATTGACCCAGGCAAGGGCGCGGTTTTCGCTGCAGCCCTGGTCCTGGCGCTTCTGCTGTCGTTCACCCTCCCACACGCCGGAACAGCGAATGGATGGGACGTCCTCGTCAGCTCCGAAGCAGCCAACGATGAATCAATCAAGATCACGTCGCAGCTGTTTGGATGGTTCGCAGCCGTGTTCGGAGTGGGGTTCGCGGTTCTGGCACTAGTGACGCGGCGCTGGGTTTTCTCCCTCATCGCAGCAGGCGGATGTTTCGTTGGTTCATTCCTCGGCGTGCTGGCGATCTGGTCACGCCAGACGCTGGCTCCGCTCGAAGCGGGTGGAGGCCCCGGCGCTGGCCTCGTGGTCGGACTGATCGCGATGATCCTGCTTTTCCTCACCTGGCTGACAATCGCTCTCAGCCATAGCCCGATTCCGGACAGCCGGTCGCGTTAAACTGGCTTGCCGTTGTCACCGTGAGGACAGCGCACCCTCGGCAGCTGCCGCCCACTCAGCCCACTGCCGTGCCTGCGCTCGCGCTTTTTCCGCATCCTTAGGGCGGCCCGCGGCGTCTGCTTTGGCGGCTTGCTCCTCAAACTGATGTACTCGTTCACGGAACTGCGCGGCGCGCGCTTCGGCTTCTGGATCACTGCGCCGCCACTGCGAGTCGACTGCGTCACGAATGCGGGTCTCTATCGCGCGGAAACGTCCCTCTAGTTCCTGGACGCGTTCGCGCGGAACCCGTCCGATCGCTTCCCATCGCTCCTGAAAGCCTCGAAGCTCGGCGCGCGCAGCTTCGAGATCCTTAGACGGGTCGAGGCTCTCAGCTTCGTTGAGCAGCTTCTCCTTCGCAGCGGCGTTTTCGAGGTACTCCGCATCACGCTCCGACGCAGCGGCGTTTCGCGCGGCGAAGAACGTGTCCTGTGCGCCCTTGAAGCGCTTCCAGAGCGCATCGTCGGTGTCCTTCGGCGCCCGCCCGCTCGCTTTCCATTCCGCCATCAAGTCGCGGAAGGCTCCAGCGGTGGGGCCCCAATCCGTCGAACTGGCGAGTTCCTCAGCCCGTGCGACGAGAGCCTCTTTGCGTGACTTCGCCGCGGCGCGTTCCCGATCGAGTTCAGCGAAATGCGAACCCCTGCGGCGGTTGAAGGCGTCACGGGCCTTGGAGAAGCGTTTCCAAAGGCCGTCATCGGTTTTTCGGTCCACTCCGCGAATGGTCTTCCACTCGTCGAAGATGTGGCGGAGCCGGTCACCCGCGGCCTTCCACTGGGTAGAGTTGGCGGCGATCTCCTCGGCTTCCGCGCACAAAGCTTCCTTGCGTTCAATCTGCCTCGCGCGTTCGGCTTCTTTCGCTTGGCGAGCCTGTGCCGCGACGTCGTCCGCTCCGCTGATGACAGCCTGGATCCGCTCAGACAATGCAGCGACGTCCCCTATGACTGCTGCCGTCGTAAGGGCTTCCGCAAGATGCTGAGCCGCTTCGCGGGTCTTCCTCGGTTCCCCAGCGCCGGTGTGAAGACGTGCTTCGAGGAGTTCAACTTCTGTGACGAGATCGTCGAATCTCCGCGAAAAGTGGGCGAGGCCTTCCTCACGGTCCCCGGCGTGCCATGAACCGATCTCGCGGTCGCCGTCAGCTGTGATCAGCCAGACGGTGCCGTCGTCGTCGATACGACCGAACTTGTGCGGATCACTGGAGGGATGGGCGACGGGGTGGACGGGCGGCACATGATGGGCGGCCGCTGCGGTCCCAGGGTGAGGGGGGCTTACGGACTTCGGGGCGGAAGCCGGGCTGGCGGGCTGTGGTGGCGTGCTGTCGGTCATCGTTCCTCATCTCTGCCGCGCGTCACGGCTGCCGTGCTCGCACAGGCGAACCTGCCCAAGCTGCGTGCGGGTGCCGCACCTGAATCTCGGCACACGCTCCATTCAACCGCGAGAACGCCGATATAGCTATGAAAACCTGCGGGAGTGTTCGAATGCGGCGGCATTGTGGCCGTTCAGACACCTATGCGACCGGCGGGGACGTGATCGTCGCGGGTACCGTTTGCAGTTGTGTTTACCGCTGCCGCATTCATTCCAGGCCCGCCGTTGCTGGTCCCCGAACTGGCGAACGAGGCCGCGTCAGAAACGGCGGATCTACGGCGTGCGGTGCTTGATGTCGCTGCTGCGCTCGCGGAAACTTGTGACCGATGGATCGCAGTGGGCACCGACACTTCGGCGTTGAGGAACGCGTCGAACGAGTCGGGAACGTTTCGCGGTTTCGGGGTTGATGTGACGGTGTCACTTGGCCCTGAATCCGATAGGGCCATCGACGCTGACATGCCGCTGCCTGCACTGATTGCCGGCTGGGTGAGAGGGCAGAGTGCTCCCGCGCTGCGGTGCGATATGGAGTACCTCCAGCCAGACACCCCGGCCGAATCCGCGCTCTCCCGGGGTGAGCAGCTTCGCCGGCAAATCGACGCGGTACCCGAGCGGGTCGGCGCACTGATCGTGGCTGATGGCGCAACAACGCTCACTGATCGCGCCCCAGGTGCCTTTGATCCCAGGGCAGAAGATTTTGAACGCACCCTTTCGGAGGCTCTCGACTCTGGCGCGACCGGCACACTCGCGACTCTTGACGTGCGACTTTGTTGTGATCTTGGAGTTTCAGCCCGAGCAGCATGGCAGGTTCTTGCGGCGTTGTTCACCGGGACGAAGCCGGGGAGGGTGATGCACCGTTTTGACTCGGCGCCCTATGGCGTCGGCTACCACGTTGGGATGTGGCTGCCATGATCCGGCCTGTCGCGATCATCGGTCCCACCGCTTCGGGAAAGTCAGCACTGGGACTTGACCTTGCCGAGCGCGTTGGCGGCGAGGTCGTGAACATCGACGCCATGCAGCAGTACTGCGGTATGGATATCGGCACCGCAAAGCTGACAGTGGCAGAACGCAGAGGCATCCCGCACCATCAGATCGATACGCTCCATGTCACGGAACTCGCGACGGTCGCGAACTACAAAGCTGCTGCTGCGAACGACGTCGAACTTCTGGTCAGCCGTGACATCACGCCAATAATCGTGGGTGGCTCGATGATGTACATCCAGGCGCTCATCGATGACTGGCAGTTTCCAGCGACGGATCCAGCTGTGCGCGCGAAATGGGAAGCACGCCTTGAGGAAGTAGGCGTACGCACGCTGCACGCCGAGCTTGCGCGAATCGATCCGGAGGCGGCGACAACGATTCTTCCCACAGATCCCCGGCGCACTGTGCGGGCACTCGAGGTTATTGAAATCACTGGCCGGCCTTTCGCAGCGTCGGCCCCTCAAATTGGTGAACCACAATGGGGAACAATCATTCTCGGGGTGGATCGCGACACTGAAGAACTCGATGAGCGAATCGCCCGGCGGACCGAGGCAATGTTCCGCGGAGGGCTGGTAGAGGAAGTGAAAGGCCTCATCGGCGCGGGTCTGAGAGACGGCGTCACGGCCTCCCGGGCCATCGGCTACGCCCAGACGCTTGCGGCACTCGATGGTGAGTACAGCCTGCAGCAGGCCCAAGATCTCACCCTGCAGGGCACCAGACGATATGTGCGGCGGCAACGATCCTGGTTCAAGCGCGATCATCGCATCCAGTGGATCGATGGTGCAGATGCAGACATGCTCGGAACGGCCCTGCGAGCAATTCGCGGCTAAGTAGTCAAGGTCGTATGCCGTTTGCCCACCTCCAAGCGACAGCCACGACCCCGGGACCATGCTTGTCGCTGCTAGGCGGGCGAAATAAAACTGGCTTCTCATGCTCTATTGACTTTTCGTGAGCCCCATCACATACTTGGTTAATCGGTTTGCCAAAACGATTAACCAAGGAGTTTGGATGGCCGCGAAGCCTCGCATCAAGGACGTTGCAGAACGCGCTGGTGTCTCGGCGGCCACTGTTTCTTTTGTGCTCAATGACGTCGAGGGGGCACGCGTAGCACCGGAAACCCGAGAACGGATCCGGGCTGCTGCGAACGAGCTGGGCTACCGGCCCAACACGGTGGCCCGGGGCCTTCGCACCCAGCGCACCCAGATGATCGGTTTCATCAGTGACGAGATCGCGACCACGCCATTCGCGGGACAGATGATCCAGGGTGCGCACGATGCCGCGCATAAAGCGGGCTATCTGCTTCTGATGATCAACACTGGGCAGAGTGCGGCCGAGCAGCACCTGGCTGCGCAAGCGCTCGTCCAGCGTCAGATCGACGGCGCGATAGTCGCCACCATGTACCACCAGGTGGTGGAGGTACCGGCCGAACTGGCCAGCACCCCCCGCGTCGTCCTCGACGCGAAGCCTCAGAACGATGCCGTGTCCTATGTGGTTCCCGATGAGGCGGGTGGGGCAACCGCAGTCATGGGGGAGCTGATCGCCGCTGGTCATCACCGCATTGGGCATATCACCGACCGGGACGAACCGATTGCTAAAGGCCTGCGTTTACAGGCGTATCGAGAGTCGCTCCGCGAGAACGCACGTCCTGAGGATCCGGCGCTCATCGAAGAAGATGAGCCAAACGCGCATGGTGGCTATAGAGCTGTGCTTCGACTACTCGACTCGACAGACCCGCCCACCGCCGTCTTCTGCTACAACGACCGGATGGCGATGGGCGCGTACCGCGCGGCAGCCGAACGGGGCCTGAAGATCCCCGAAGATCTCTCCGTCGCCGGCTACGACGATCAACAGTTGATATCTGACGCGCTTTCACCCGGTCTCACCACCGCCGCGCTGCCGCACTACCACATGGGAGTGTGGGCCGTAGAGACGCTGCTTGCGACCCTCTCCTCAACGAAACCGATTGAGCCACAAGCTCATTTGATGCCGTGCCCACTAGTCCGGCGCCATTCCATCGCTCCGCCGCACAGCTAGCGCTTCGCGGACACAACACGACGACACATCACCCTGGGGACCTCAGGGTGGGGAAGGAACCGCGATGCGTCAGCGTTACCGGCGACGCCACTCGACGGTCAGATCACGACCACGACAAGCCTTCACAGCCGCGCTCACGACAGCAGCTCTGCTGCTCGCAGGTTGTTCGTCAGCGAACATCCCCGACAGCCGGACAGAAATTGTGATGTGGAATCACGCTGCCGGAAATCCTGAGGAACTCGCGACAATCAGCGAGGTGATCGATGCCTTCAACGCGTCTCAGGATCAGTATTTTGTCCGGCAGGAAGCGTTCCCGCAGCTGGTATACGGAGACGCAATCACCGCAGCAGCACTGACCGGAGATCTTCCGTGCATCGTCGACATCGACGGGCCGATCGTGCCGAACTGGGCTTGGGCCGAATTGTTGCGCCCGCTTGAAATAAGCCAGGAGACACTGGATCAGATGCTCCCGTCCACGCTCGGTGAATACCAGGACGAGACATATTCGGTCGGCTATTACGATGTCGCCCTCGGCATCCATGCGCGGCAGTCGGTCCTTGAACGGTACGGAATCCGCATTCCCAGCATCGAGGAGCCCTGGTCCGGAGAAGAGTTCGACGCGGCCCTCGAAACTATCGCGGCAGGTGGCGAGTTCCGGTATCCGCTCGATCTGGGAACCGGCATCGCTGATGGCGAATGGTGGTCTTACGCCTACTCTCCGTTTCTGCAGAGCTTCGGTGGGGATCAGATTGATCGCGACACCTACCTCACCGCCGAAGGTGCACTGAACGGCCCGGAGGCAGTTGCTTTCGGTGAGTGGTTTCAGAGCCTGTTCACGCGTGGACTCGTCAGTCGGGAGGGAAACCCAGCGCGGCCTGAGTTTTTCGACGGTTCGGTCGCTCTGAGCTGGCAAGGAAGCTGGGAAGCGCTGAAGGCGTACGAAGAGTGGGGCGACGACATGCTCCAGCTTCCGCCGCCGGACTTCGGCGCTGGGCCAGTGATCGGTGGTGCGAGCTGGCAGTGGGGCGTGTCAACCTCATGCGAGGACCCTGCGGGCGCGTTCGAGTATCTCGAGTTCACCCTCCAGCCGCAATACTTAGCGCGGTTCAGCGAAGAGTTGGGCGTGATCCCCGCGACGCAGGCAGCGACGGAGCTGACACCTCAGTTCAGTGAGGACGGACAGTTGAGGCCGGCCGTTGATCTCTCGCGTGAGTTCGCGATGGTTCGGCCGCAAACACCTGCGTACCAAGTGATTTCGAGTGTTTTTGAGAAGACTCTGAAGGACATCATGCATGGCGCCGATGTGGAAGCCGTCTTAAACCGGGCGGTCCGCGACATCGACACCAACATCAGGTCCAACGACGGTTACGGATTCTGACATGGCTACTACACACATCCCGCCTGCTTCAGGCACTCCTGCGACTTCTGCCAACGGCAGTCCAGCGCCGCGACGCCCCTGGCGAGTCCGAGGTGAGGACCAGCGTTCGGCGATGGGGCTCGCCGCCCCGGCGATGTTTTTGCTGTCGCTGTTCCTGATCATCCCGGTCATTCTCGCTTTCGCGATGGCCTTCACGAACATGCGGCTGATCTCGCCGAATCCGCCTCGGTTTCTCGGACTGGACAACTTCGTTCGAGCACTGTTCGAGGATGACGTCTTCCGTGCATCCTTGTTCAACACGTTCTATTTCGCGGCGGTAGTTGTGCCCGTGCAGGCTGGGCTCGGATTGATTCTTGCCCTCCTTGTAAATCAGAAGATTAAGGGCCGCAACATCTTCCGGACGATCTACTTCATCCCAGTCGTGACGTCCATGGTAGTGGTGTCGATCTTGTGGCGCTTCATGTACCAGGAGGACGGGCTGATCAACTCGATGATCAGCACTATCACCGCGGGGGCGGTTGAAGGGACCGCGTGGCTCAGCAACCCCGCGACGGCGATGCCGGCGATCATGGTCCTCTCTGTCTGGCAGGGTGTCGGTTTTCACATGGTCATCTGGCTCGCGGGGCTTCAGACAATTCCTCAGTACCTCTATGAGGCAGCTGAACTCGATGGCACAAACAGGTGGCAACGTTTTCGCTACGTGACCATGCCCGGACTGAAGCCGACAATGGTGTTCGTCCTCGTGACGATCACAATCGCAGCGTTCGCTCTTTTCGTTCAGATCGATGTGATGACGCAAGGCGGTCCGCTCGACTCCACGAGCACCCTCGTTTTTTATGCGGTGCGCAAAGGCTATCGCGAGCAGGAAATGGGCTACGGCGCTGCGATTTCACTGATCTTCTTCTTGCTGGTTCTCGCGGTTTCGCTGATCCAGCGTTACATGACCCGAGATGAGGACTGATCATGGCTACCGCAATCAAGCCTGACACCGACGACAAACGTCCGATCCGCAGAACCTGGCCGCGTTACATACCCATGGTTGTGCTTGCGCTGTTCTTCTTGTTCCCGATCGTGTTCATGTTTGTCTCCGCATTCAAGACCGACTCCGCGATATTCGCCGACCTGCGTTCTCCACGTGCATTCCTGCCCATAGGGGAGTTGTCGTTCGCCAACTTCGTCGGTGTCTTCGACCGAGTGCCCGTGCTGCGATTCCTGTTCAACTCTGTCTTCATCACGACCGCGATTGTCGGGCTGGGACTGATCGTGAACAGCATGTGCGGGTTTGCGCTCTCACGGATGAAATGGCGGGGTCAGAAAATCATATTCGCGATCATTATTGCGACCCTGATCGTCCCGTTCGAGACTGTAGCGATTCCGCTCGTCTACTGGGTTGCACAGCTGCCTTCAGTGGAGTTCAACGGGCTGATGCCGACCTACAGTCAAGGATGGCTGAATACCTACCACGTCCAGATTCTTCCGTTCGTCGCGAACGCGTTCTTCATCTTCCTGTTCGCGCAATACTTCAAATCAATCCCGCGGGAACTGGACGAAGCAGCGCGCGTAGACGGCGCCAGCTGGTTCCAGATTTACTGGAAGCTCATTGTGCCGCTGTCTGGCCCGGTCTTCGCGACCGCGGCGATCTTGACCTTCGTCAGTTCGCCAGGTGCCTGGAACGCCTACCTATGGCCACTGATGGTCGCGCAGCAAGAAGAACTTCGACCCGTCATGGTCGGTATGCAGTACTTCTTCCAGCTCGACACCGCATGGGGCGAGATCATGGCCTACACCTCGATCATCACGCTGCCAGTCCTGCTGCTGTTCCTCTGTTTCCAGCGTGCATTCGTCAACTCGATTGCCTCGACCGGAATGAAAGGCTGATCATGCTCCGTCTTCCTGACCATTGGGTGTGGGACAGCTGGTATGCCCACGACGGTGCCCAGCACCATGCATTCTTCCTCCGCGCTTCGCGCGCACTCATCGACCCGGATCGCCGGCACCTGCGTGCGAGCGTTGGTCACGCTGTGTCGCCTGATCTTCGTCAGTGGACCTTGAAGCCAGATGCGCTGGTCGCCGCGGACTCTCCTGCCTGGGACGACATGGCGACATGGACCGGCTCGGTCATGCAGGCCCCGGGCGGCAAATGGCACATGTATTACACGGGCGTCAGCCGGGCGGAGAGCGGTCTCGTGCAGCGGATAGGTCTTGCGACGTCGGACGACTTGATCACGTGGACTCGTTACGGTGACGTTCCGCTACTCGAGGCAGATCCGCGGTGGTACGAAAAGTACGACGGCACAACGTGGTTTGATGAGGCGTGGCGTGACCCGTGGGTGTTCGCAGATCCAGACGGCGACGGATGGCACATGCTCATCACCGCACGGGCGAACGAGGGTGAGCCCGAGGAACGCGGCGTGATCGGGCACGCACGCAGCGCGGATCTGCTGAACTGGGAGCCGCAGCCGCCGCTCAGCAAACCCGACGGGTTTGGCCAGATGGAGGTGCCGCAGGTCGCCGTCATCGACGGACAGCCCCTGCTGATCTTTTGCTGCAACCCACCAGAACTCGCTCCGCGGCTTCGGGATCCACGGCCGGGAGGCTCGATCTGGGCCGTCGCCGCTGACAGCATCACGGGCCCCTTCGATATCGGACGCGCGCGACCGTTCCCGCACCCGAGTCTGTACGCGGCGCGGCTTGTCCGGAATGACGATCAATGGTCGCTCATCGGATTCCGCGACACCGAGAACGATGCCTTCATCGGGGAACTCACTGACCCCATCCCTGTTCAGTACCTCGACGGCGGACTCACCGCCGTGAGCGACACCCTCTGATTCGAGTAAGGACCCAGCCATGGCTGCAGTTACCTACAACCAGACAACCTGTTTTTACCCCGGCGCGGAGACACCGTCGGTCAATGAGCTCAACCTCGACATCGCAGACGGGGAGTTCCTTGTTCTTGTCGGCCCATCGGGCTGTGGTAAATCGACCACGCTGCGGATGCTTGCGGGTCTCGAGGAAGCGTCGTCAGGCTCAATCCTCATCGGAGATCGGGACGTCACGCATCTCGCTCCGAAGGAACGGGATATCGCGATGGTGTTCCAGAATTATGCGCTTTACCCGCACATGTCGGTCGCCGACAATATGGGATTTGCCTTGAAGATCGCGAAGGCGCCGAAGGCGGAGATTCGCCGCCGGGTAGCTGAGGCCGCAAAGCTCCTGGACCTTGAACAGTTCCTGGAGCGAAAGCCAAAGGCACTGTCAGGCGGGCAGCGGCAGCGAGTCGCCATGGGGCGCGCAATCGTCCGCGAACCCAAGGTCTTCCTGATGGACGAGCCGCTGTCGAATCTGGATGCGAAGCTTCGTGTTTCGACGCGAACCCAAATAGCCGCGTTGCAGCGCAGGCTTGGTGTCACCACCGTATATGTCACCCATGATCAAGTGGAAGCGATGACGATGGGAGACCGGGTCGCCGTCTTGAAGGACGGTGTACTGCAGCAATGTGACACCCCGCGGGCGCTGTACGAGACCCCGCGGAACGCTTTTGTCGCGGGGTTCATCGGTTCACCGGCGATGAACCTGAAAACGCTCCCGCTGACGAGCGAGGGCGTCCGCCTTGGTTCAGAACTGCTCCCTCTGACACCGCAGGTGCGTGCGGCGGTCACCGCCGAAGGAAGCGATTCAGTGACCGTCGGGTTCCGGCCCGAATCTTTCGAGCCCGCTGAAGCGGGAACCGGTGCGTTTGAAGTGTCGGTGAACCTTGTGGAAGAGCTGGGTTCTGAGGCTTTTTGCTACGGCACGCTCGTCGAGACGGACGGAAGCCAGCCTGAAGATGGCGAAGTGATCGCCCGGGTAGATCCCCGGATGCCCCCCGCGAAGGGAGAGCGGATCCGGTTACGGATCCGTCCGGACGAGGTCCATACGTTCTCCGCGAAGACGGGGGAGCGACTGGTCTGACGATAGCCGTCCGTTTGGCAAAGCACACGAGCGTTAAGTATAGTTAACGCTCGTGGCGGAGATCCCGTCACGCAGCACGCTCACCCGGAGGCAACCGTGATCAACGACGTACTCGAATTCAGCAAGAAGATGCAGGACCAGGCGCTGGAGTCTGTGCGCCAGGCTCAGGACCTCTCCGTCAAAGCCGTAGACAGCTGGGCTCAGTCGGCTCAGAAGCTCACCACCCAGCTCAGTGAATTCGGTAAGTCAGCCGGTTTCCGCGAGATCCCTGCGGTCAGTGAGTTCACGAAGCAGTTGCCTTCGGTAGCCGAAATCGCCGAAAACACAAACGTGTTCGCACAGAAGGTAATCGCCGGCCAGCTCGAATTCGCAACTCGAATCGTCGAATCGTCCGCGGCGTTCGTCCCCGCTGCGACCCGGGCCGCCGAGGCGAAAATCGCCACCGTCGCAAGCAAGAAGAGCGCCTGACTAGAGTTCGCCAGAACAGTGGACCGAACCTCACGTGAGGTTCGGTCCACTCGTTCGTTGGCTAGTCCTCGTCGAGGAAGCTGCGGTATACACCGAGCAGCGCTTGCCGTTGTGCCTGACTGAGGCGGCGATCCGCCTTTATCGCAGATTCAGTGTCGGGATAGCAAGGGGCGTCCTGCTCAGGTCCCGGATCTGTCGCGGCACCCTCTGTTGGGGAAAGACCCGCCTGATTGAGTAGTTCTCTCGCAGGAATCTTCAGCGCTTGTGCTATTGACTGCAGAACTTTCAGGGATGGCTGGTGCATGCCGCGTTCGACCTGACTGAGGTAGGCGTTGGATACGCTCGTCAGCTCCGCCATTTCACGCAGCGACAGATGCGCGAGCTGGCGCTGCATCCTGATGAAGCCGCCCAGCGCATCGAGCTGCCGCTTCCACGGGTCACCCAGGGGGGAACCGGAGTCGCCCTGATTCGTCATAGGGCCATTGTGCCCTCACCTGCCCCGCAAGCTCCGTCCCCTGAGTTTCGGGCGCGCCCGGCTCGGTGGAAAATCCTGTGGGTGCACTAGGTTTCTAACCGGATCGTTTCAACGAGGAGGAGTGATACATGGCCGCTGCGGAAGCACGGGTAGCAATTGTCACAGGCGCGGCGCGCGGCATCGGTTCTGCCGTCGCTCAGCGACTGGCGAAAGATGGTCTCGCGGTGGCGGTGGTTGACCTGGATGAAAAATCATGTGAATCGACGGTCACAGCGATCACGAGCGGTGGCGGCCGCGCGATCGCCGTCGGCGCTGACGTATCCGACGAAGTAGCGGTGCAACAGGCCGTGGAGCGGATCGCCGCCGAATTGGGTTCGCCGACAGTCCTCGTCAACAATGCGGGGATCCTTCGCGACAATCTCCTTTTCAAAATGACCGTGAGCGACTGGGACGCTGTGATGAGTGTCCACCTGCGCGGCGCGTTCCTTATGACCAAGGCCGCACAGAAGCACATGGTCGACGCGGGTTTCGGCCGGGTGGTTAACCTGTCGAGTACGTCAGCACTCGGTAACCGTGGCCAGGCGAACTATTCCGCGGCGAAAGCAGGAATGCAGGGATTCACGAAAACTCTCGCGATTGAACTCGGCAAGTTCGGTGTGACCGCGAACGCCATTGCCCCAGGTTTCATCGCGACAGAAATGACAGCGGCGACCGCGGCGCGGGTGGGAATGGACTTCGACGAGTTCAAGAAACTCTCCGCGAAGGAAATCCCGGTCGGCCGCGTTGGTGTGCCCGATGACATCGCGCACACTGCTTCCTTCCTCGTGAGTGAAGGCGCAGGCTTCGTGTCCGGTCAGGTCATCTACGTTGCTGGTGGCCCCAAGGACTAGCGGGCGTGAACCTCGTCCTATGCCATCAAGAGGCGAATCAGTACCCTATGCGGTATGACGATGCGTGATTTCGCGGACGCAGTTCCCTTCAGTAAGGGACACGGAACCGAGAACGATTTCATCATCTTGCGCGACACTGATGTTCGTCTTGACCTGACAGTCGGTCGCACAGCCGCGCTCTGCGACCGTCAGCGGGGTCTGGGAGCGGACGGCGTCCTCAGGGTCGCCCGTGCGGGTGACCTTGCTGAGAAGCGCGTGCTGAGTCAACTCCCCGCTGGGGTGGCGCCGGATGACTGGTTCATGGACTACAGAAACGCTGACGGGTCGATCGCTGAAATGTGCGGGAATGGTGTGCGCGTCTTTGCGCACTATCTCCGCACTTCAGGCCTCGAAACAAGGACAGAATTCACGGTTGGCAGCCGCGCGGGCGCGCGCCCCGTCATTGTGCATCAAGCGGGCGCCTACCTGGGTGAAGTGACAGTCGAGATGGGTCCCGTTACGTCGCTCGGGCAGACCGAAGCGACCCTCAGCGGACGTACCTTCACGGGACTGGGAATCGACGTGGGAAATCCACATCTCGCCTGTGTCGACGACACATTGACCACAGAATCGCTCGAGCAGCTGGATATCTCGGACCCGGTGTTCGACAAATCGTTCTTTCCACGCGGAGTCAATATTGAAATCCTGACCGCATTGCGGAACGGAGTTGTCGAAATGCGGGTAAATGAGCGTGGTGTTGGTGAAACACGCTCATGCGGAACCGGCACCGTGGCTGCTGCGGCTGCTGCGCTCGCTGCGGCCGGAGAATCCACCGGAAGTGTCGTGGTGCGGATCCCGGGCGGCGAAGTAACAGTCACGATAACTGCCGTGTCATCGTTTCTGAGGGGACCCTCGGTTCTTGTCGCAACAGGAGAAATCGCAGGTCAGTGGTGGGATGCCATGGGGATAGCTGAGAAGAAAGAAGTCGGTGCCGTCGCCGCACAGGCAACCTAGAGCGAAACTCGATCGCCCATTGTCACGAACCCCCGTATCATAGGTGACAAGGACTGAAAAAGTCGCATCAGAACCTGGGGAAGGTGACCGCGCGTTTGCGGCAATCAACGAATTCATTAGGACATAACGGTTTCACGCCGGACGACGGCGCGATCGAACTCAACGGTGATCCGCTCGCGGAATCTGGGGGACAAACGAACGACGCCCGCACCGGCGTCTCCGTTGGTGAGCTCCAACTCGAAGACCGCTCGTCGCTGCGGCGCGTTGCGGGTCTGTCCACCGAGCTCACCGACATCACAGAAGTCGAATATCGGCAGCTACGGCTCGAAAAAGTCGTGCTCGCTGGAGTATGGACGCAAGGCACATCGGCCCAGGCTGAAGCAAGTCTTCGGGAACTGGCAGCACTCGCGGAAACAGCGGGTTCCGCCGTTCTCGACGGCGTCATCCAGCGACGTGACAAGCCGGACGCGGCGACCTACCTGGGCTCGGGCAAAGCCGCGGAACTCAGGGAGATCGTGCTCTCGACCGGCGCCGATACCGTGATCTGCGATGGTGAGCTCACCCCTGCGCAGCTCACGGCGCTGGAGAAGATCGTCAAGGTCAAGGTGATCGACCGTACGGCTCTGATTCTCGATATCTTCGCTCAGCACGCGACTTCACGTGAAGGCAAAGCTCAGGTGACGCTTGCGCAGATGGAATACATGCTGCCGAGGCTGCGCGGCTGGGGCGAGGCGCTTTCGCGGCAGGCTGGCGGGCGCGCCGGCAGTAACGGCGGCGTAGGTTTGCGCGGACCGGGTGAAACGAAGATCGAAACCGACCGTCGCCGGATCCGAGAGCGCATGGCGAAGCTCAAGCGAGAGATCAGGGCGATGAAGAGTGCACGGGATACCAAACGCGCGCGTCGTCAGCGCAACCAAGTTCCGTCGGTAGCGATTGTCGGATACACGAACGCCGGCAAATCGAGCCTGCTCAACGCATTGACCGGCGCGGGAGTTCTGGTTCAGAACGCGCTGTTCGCGACACTCGATCCGACTACCAGGCGCGCATCGCTGGAGGACGGGCGAGAGTATGTGCTGACTGACACCGTCGGTTTTGTGCGGCACCTTCCTACCCAGCTCGTCGAAGCCTTCAGGTCGACACTTGAGGAAGTGACGGACGCCGACGTACTGATGCACGTCGTCGATGGCTCTGATGAGTTCCCGCTCGGGCAGATCAAGGCCGTACGCGAAGTGATCAATGAGGTTGTCGAAGAGCAGGGCACGCCCCCTCCTCCTGAGCTGCTGGTGATTAACAAGACAGATGCCGCGGACCCGATGGCGCTTGCGCAGCTACGACGGGCACTGCCTGAGGCGGTATTCGTCTCTGCGCATTCTGGTGCAGGGCTAACCGCGTTGCGGGAGCAGCTCGCTGACAGGCTCGCTCGCAAAGATGTAGAGGTGCTCGTCGAAGTGCCATACGCACGTGGAGAGCTCGTCGCCCGAATCCACACAGAAGGAACGGTGACCGGCGAAACGCACGAGGCTGAAGGCACCCGGATTCGAGCGCACGTACCGTACTCACTCGCGGCGAGCCTGCAGGAGTTCGCACTCTAGCGGATGCGCCATGATCCCGACCGGCCCAGCTACCGGCGCTCACGCATTGTGGGCGCCGGTATTGCTGCTGCGATCGTGGGGAGTCTCCTCGCCTCACCGGCGGGGGCGCAGGAAACCGACAGCCCGCCGGGTGCGGAACCGCTTTGCGTGCCCGTCGATCGTGAACTCGAGGAGCTCTCGGGCCTCATCGTGGCTGACGGGGTGGTGTACGCCATCCCGGACGGGGGTAGCAGCGTTGCCGTGGCCGAGCTCGCGAACGTGCTCGCTGGCGACTGTACGGTGACGAGATGGCTGCGCAACGAGCTGAATCCGTTTGACCCCGAAGACTTGACCGTGCGAGGCGACAACCTGTGGATAGCGGATGTCGGAGACAACCGTGCGGCGCGCGAAACAATCGCCCTGATCAGCATGAACCGCAACGATGGCAGCGCGGTGCTCCATCGCTTGCGGTACCCCGACCGTGCCCGTGACGCAGAAACCATCCTGCTTGACCGCGCGGGGATGGCGATCATCGTGACGAAAGGCGTCGGTGTCGGAGAGGTGTACGTACCAGAAGGTGGCACATCTGTTGACGACCTCCCCTCACCTGGGCCAATTGACCTCGTGAAGGCGGGGGAACTGACGTTTCCGATGACAGAAACCCCGGGTGGCCCAATCGGACAATTCGGCTCAGTCCTTGCCACTGGCGGCGCGGTGAATGCCGAAGGCACGATCGCAGCCGTGCGAACGTACACCGACATCTACTTTTACGCGGACGAAGACGGCGACCTGCTCGAGGCACTCACTCGAGACCCTGTCGTCCTGCCGATCCCGAATGAACCACAAGGGGAGGCGATCGCCTTTACCGCTGACGGGGATCTGCTCACCGCGTCGGAGTTAGGCTTTCCCATTACCGGCGATCCCGAACGTCCGCCGGCTGCGAATGAACCACTGCCGCCGATCCAGATCCTTCGTGGCGTTGAGGACTATGTGTGGTCGCAAGTTGCGCAGCGTGCCGCTGCGCCGGAACCCGCTGATGACGTGGCGGTGCCGCCGCCCTCAGACCCAGCGGGTGCAGGCACCGTGGCAGAGCCACCGCCAGACGACGACGCGCTGGACAGTTTCGGTGCGCGCGTCGCGGCAGTGGGGGTGGGGCTGTTTGTCTCCGTGCTGATTGCTGGTGCGACAGTTCTTTGGTGGAGGCGAAAGTAGCTCGTACTCAGAGCTTTCGGATCACGGACACGACCTTGCCGAGCACCGTTGCATCATCGCCCGCTATCGGCTCGAAGATCGGGTTCTGCGGCAGCAGCCATACGTGATCTTTCGTTCGTTTGAAAGTCTTGACCGTCGCTTCGCCGTCGATCATGGCCGCGACAATGTCGCCGTTCACCGCGTCTTCCTGCTGACGCACAACCACCCAGTCACCATCGCAGATAGCCGCTTCGATCATGGACTCGCCGACGACCTTCAGCAGAAAATGGGAACCCTGGCCCACCAGTTCGGAGGGGAGGGGAAACACATCATCAATCTGCTGCTCTGCCAGAATCGGCCCGCCTGCAGCGATTCGTCCCACCACAGGGACGTACACCGGGGTTACTGTGTGGCCGCCAAAGCTGCCAACCTCGTGCGAGGCGCGTCCGCCGCTTCCGAACGCCTGAGTGCTGCTGCTCGAGGAACTGTCGTCGTCGGACCCTCGCACATCTACGGCACGGGGACGATGCGGATCTCGCCGCAGGTAGCCTTTGCGCTCGAGCGCCCGGAGTTGATGCGTCACCGACGAGGTTGAGGTCAGCCCGACCGCTTCCCCGATCTCGCGCACACTTGGGGGATAACCACGCTCCATCACGGATGCACGTATGACAGTGAGGACCTCGCGCTGCCGCGCGGTCAACGGCTGAAGTGCGTTCTCCGCCTCAGGCTCTGGTGTCCGTGTGCTCCGGCGAGCGCTCATGTTGATGACTCCTCCTGGCCGTCAGTCCACCGCTGACAGTGCCACGTGTGACTGGTGTTGACCTTAGTCAACACTCAACGATTTTCCAAACACCTGTTCGACTGTTTCGGTAGTTCGAGCAAAACTTGTCAGAGTCGCGTGATATCAATCGAACGTGCGATCGAGCCAAACGCATGTTCGATTAACCGGGCATCGTCGAGAGCACAACCTGTGGTCCGCGTGGGTGGGCCCGAATCGAGTGGAGGTTGTTATGAGCGTCCGGTTTGCTCCCGCTGACAACACGGGAAACCTCAGCGCCCGCTACAGTTCTCCGGCCCCATGCATGCGGTCGGGGTTTTCCAGCGTCAGCCGCGCGCGTAGCGGGGTGAGAGCTTCGAACCTCCAACTCGATCGCGACCAGACAGTGGACTGGGGCAGCCGTCGCGAAGGATCTGTGCCCCGCCGCCGCAGAACGCAGCGGGAGACGTGGCGGCGCCCGAGCCGTCCCGGGCCGCGTTACCGTGAGGTGCATGGCCGTCCTGGCTGTGCGCCAGCGAGACGCGGGCGGTCACGTCCGCAATCACGCGAAGACACGCTCGTGCTGAGGCTCATGTTCGCGGCCGTAGTCGCCGCAATGTGTGCGGTTCCGTTGTGGGGCCTGGTTTTCTCTCCTTCCACCGGTGGTCTTCCAGACGCTGTACCCGGGAGTGTCGGCGTCGTGACAGTGAATCAAGGCGAGTCCCTGAGTGACGTCGCTCGACGCGTGGCCCCCGCAATGCCAATGGAGGTATCGGTAGCGAGCATCCGCGATCTCAACGGCCTGAGGAACTCCATGGTGTCGCCTGGACAATCTCTCCTTGCCCCCATCGTTCCGTGCAGCGGGGAATGTGCGGCGGAGCCCGCACAATGAGTGCACTGCCCGAGCACGACGGTGATGATGCGCTGCTGCGCCTGCCCGATTTGACCGCACTTGCGGCGACGCGCCCGAGCGCATACTTTCGGAAAGGAAAGCACTCGGAGCGGGCAGCGAGGCCCGAATTTATCTATCTGTCCTACAGTGCTAAAGAAGTGGGTGGTTGGCGGCTCGACCCTCCGGCGGGGAGGATAGGGGAAGCGTTTCGGCCACCGACCCCGAGCGGTACCCAGTTCGTAAACCGCGAAGCTGGGTGTGAGCGAGGAGAAGATATGCGTTGTCCATTCTGCAAATCCGCGAGTTCGCGCGTAGTCGACTCGCGGGAAGCAGACGAGGGACAAGCAATTCGCCGCCGGCGATCCTGCACTGAATGTGGCCGTCGGTTCACGACGGTCGAGACTGCCGTGCTGGCGGTACTGAAGCGCAGCGGTGTCACCGAACCATTTAGTCGGGAGAAGGTCGTTCGTGGGGTGCGCTCCGCATGCCAGGGCCGACAGGTGGACGATGATGCTCTGAACAAGCTTGCACAGCAGGTCGAAGACACCGTCCGTGCGTCAGGAGCAGCCGAGGTACCCAGTCATGAAATCGGGCTGGCAATCCTCGGGCCGCTGCGCGACCTCGACGAAGTGGCCTATCTGCGCTTCGCCTCGGTTTATCGGTCATTCAGCTCCGCTGATGACTTCGAGAAAGAAATAGAAGACCTTCGAGAGCACCGCGAGAAACAAAAAACGCCGCAGGGTTGACCCCTGCGGCAAGGTGGCAAGACTTCACCCCTGGGGTGGCTGCTTTTCGGCACGATATTTGCGGAGTATAGGTGCATCACCTTCCTCTAATAGGAGCAGCCATGAGCCGTACACAAGCCGTCCTGACCGTCGTTATTGCAGGGGCAGCCTTAATGCTAGGAGCGGCCGGTGCGGCAACCGCACTTAATCCGCAGCCGCTGCCGCCCTCAGGCATGGCGATCTACACGCAACAGTCGAGTAGCTCATTCGGGAGCGCCGTCAGTTTGAACCCGCAGCCGCTGCCGCCCCGTACCTGGTACAGTCTCGGCTATTAATCGGAATTACCGGGCCGCGAGAGCGTCGATTGCGTTTGCTACCCGCTGCTCAGAGATGGCGTACGCCGTTCCGACAGTTTGCGCGAACAAGCTGACCCGAAGTTCTTCGATCATCCAGTGAACCTCATCCACACGTGGGCTAGTTCGCTCTGCTTGTGGAAGCCGTTCCAGAGTGTCGCCCAATCGGGCGTAGATCCGGTCGAGCACCGCCATTCCGCGCGAATCGCGAGAAATGCTGCCCGGCAGCGACTCAACCCGACGCCGCGCCGCCGTGAGGTACCGTACGAGGCTGGGAAGCCGATCCGCGCCGCTCTCGGTGACGAAACCAGGGTAAACGAGATCGGCTAGCTGATCGGAAACGTCCTGTGCGGCTTCATCTGTTCGCCCCGAGAGGACGACACTCAGGGTGTGTGCCTCCTCCAAAACCGGTACCACACGCAAGAGGACGTGCCGAGTCTGTTCCGTGAGATTTGACCGCACCTTCGCCGATAACGAGGCGAATGTGGCGCCATCCCAGGCGACACCGCCGAATTGGGCGACAAGCGCATCAATTGCACATTCACGACAGTCCTCGGCAATGCGTGCGATTCCGCCCGCTAGGGCGTGGTTCAATATGAGGCGCTGCGCTGCGGGAAACCCGCTGAACACTGATTTCGGCAGGGCACCTGCTTCACGCGCGATTAGTGCTCGTGTTGCGGTGACCATCGAATGATCCTGAGCGGCAGCGGTACTCAGTACACGCACTGCTATGCCCTGGGGCTCCAGAACTAGCGCCGGGTAGCCACGGACAATGTTGCCGCCCGAGCGATGGTCGACCACCCGGGGAATGCGGCCACCTGGAAGTTCCGGCCACGACCAGCGTGGCGGACGTTCTGCCGAAGAACCGGCCCGCGCTACCGCCTTCGTGACAGCTGTGGCAAGACCGTCTTTCAGCTCATCGAGGTCCTTCGCTGTACGTATGGTGTCGCCGTTGTCATCAATCACGGCATAAGTCATCCGCAAGTGATCAGGCAGTTCAGTGAGCGTGAAATCATGCGGCTCGATACGCAACCCGCCGAGTCGGGACAGTTCACGCGCGAAAGCAACGGGCATCGGTTCCGTGCGCGGCTTCACGGCTGACAACGCGGCAGCAGCGAAGTCTGGCGCGGGAACGACCTGGCGGCGCAGGGCCTTGGGGAGTGTTTTGATCAGTGCGACCGCGAGTTCGTTTCGCAGCCCGGGCACGAGCCATTCGAACCCTACCGGCCGCACCCGTTCCAGCTGGGAGAGGGGAATCTGTACTGTCACACCGTCGCGCGGGTGGCCAGGCTCGAAGTGGTACGAAAGCGGGAATAGCAGGTCGGCCTGCTTCCATGCATCGGGAAAGTCTCGGGCATGCACCGCTGCAGCATCTGTGTTCACCACCGTTTCTGTGGTGAAGGTCAGTAACTCAGGGTTCGACTGTTTCTTCTTCTTCCACCAGCTGTCGAAATGCCGGGCTGAGACGACGGTGTCGGGGAGTCTGGCATCGTAAAAGTCGAACAGTGTGTCGTCGTCAACGAGAATGTCGCGGCGCCTTGCCCGGTGTTCGAGATCCTCGACGTCGGCAAGCAGTTCGCGATTCCGCTTGAAAAACTCGTGCCGAAAGTCCCACTCGCCCTGGACAAGTGCGTGACGAATAAACAGTTCACGAGAGGTTTCCGCATCGATTGACCCGAAATTCACGCGGCGTTTCGCCGCGAGCGGGACGCCGAAAAGGGTGACGCGCTCGTACGCGAGCACTGCTCCTTGTCTGCTCGACCAGTGCGGCTCGGAGTACGTGCGCTTTACGAGGTCCCCGGCGAGGCGTTCCGCCCAGGCAGGTTCGATTTTCGCCACCGTGCGCGCCCAGAGCCGGGATGTTTCGACAAGTTCCGCGGCCATCACGAACTGGGGTGGCTTCCTCGCGAGCGCGGAGCCCGGGAACACCATGAACTTTGCCCCGCGTGCGCCAAGGAACTCACGCGTATCTGCTTCGCGCATACCAATGTGCGACAGCAGCCCCGAAAGCAGGGCTTGATGGATAGTGTCTGGGGCTGCGGGGTTCTCATTCTGCAACCAGCCGAGCCCGGAACAGATCTGTTTCAGCTGGCCGCGAAGGTCTTGCCATTCGCGAATACGCTGCCAGTGCAGAAACTCGGCTCGGCAAAGTTTCCGGAACTGGCTGGACGACAGTTCGGTCCTTTTCTCACGCAGGTAGTTCCACAAGTCGAGGTAGGCAAGGAAGTCGGAGCCTGACTCAGCGAACCTCCGATGTAGTTCATCAGCTTTCTGTTGCTGTTCACTCGGGCGTTCTCGCACATCCTGAATCGAAAGTCCCGCCACTACAGTGAGCACTTCACGCAGACAGCCACTGGCGTGCGCCTCGACCAGCATGCGCCCGAGCCGGGGATCGATGGGCAGCGCGGCAAGCTGGCGCCCCACCTCGGTGAGCGTGTGGCCACGTTTTCCGGCCCCAGGCTTGGCGAGGGCGCCGAGTTCTTCAAGAAGCCGGACACCGTCGCGCACGCTGCGCGGATCGGGTGCATCGATGAAAGGGAAGTCCGCGACGTCGCCGAGGTCAAGTGCCGCCATCTGCAGGACCACTGCAGCAAGGTTTGTGCGCAGAATTTCAGGATCGGTGAAGAGTGGCCGCTCCTCGAAATCCTTCTCAGAATAGAGGCGTACGCAAATCCCGTCGGATACGCGCCCGCAACGCCCTGCCCTCTGGCGTGCCGATGCCTGCGAGATCGGTTCGATTGGCAGTCGCTGCACCTTGGTCCGGAGCGAATACCGTGAGATACGCGCATAACCGGGGTCTATGACGTACTTGATGCCGGGAACCGTCAGCGACGTTTCGGCGACGTTGGTGGAAAGCACAACACGCCGGCCAGAGTGTTTGGTGAATACGCGATGCTGGTCAGCGGCAGAAAGTCGCGCATACAAGGGAAGCACGTCGACCCGCGGAAGCTTCCGGTCGTGCAGAGCATCGGCTGTGTCCCGAATTTCGCGCTCTCCCGAAAGGAAGACCAAAATATCACCGGGGCCTTCTCTCAACAGCTCGGAAACGGCATCGCAGATAGCGTCAACCGGGTCCTTCTCGACGGTCGTCCTGCTGCCGCGTGTGTCGTCGTCGCGGGCATCCGGCTGTAGCTCCTCAGTCAAGGGCTCATATCGAATCTCGACGGGGTAGGTGCGACCGGAGACCTCGACGATAGGCGCGGGTACGCCGTCGGTCGCGAACTGCTGGGCGAACCGCTCTGGGTCAATTGTCGCCGAAGTGATGATCACTTTCAGGTCGGGTCTGCGGGGCAGCAGCTGCTTCAGGTATCCGAGAATGAAGTCGATGTTGAGGCTGCGCTCGTGGGCCTCATCGATGATGAGTGTGTCGTAGTTGCGCAGCATCCGGTCGCGCTGGATCTCGTTGAGAAGAATGCCGTCCGTCATGAGCTTCACGAGCGTGGTGTCGGAGACGCGGTCGGTGAAGCGAACGGTGTATCCGACTGCGGTGCCAAGATCGCAGTCAAGCTCTTCCGCAATGCGTTCTGCCACTGTGCGGGCGGCGAGTCTGCGCGGCTGAGTATGGCCGATGGTCCCGCGGATTCCGCGCCCGAGTTCGAGGCAAATCTTGGGGAGCTGTGTCGTTTTACCGGACCCGGTCTCGCCCGCGACGATCACTACCTGGTTGTCGCGGATAGCGGCGGCGATGTCATCGCGGCGTTCTGATACCGGTAGTTCAGGTGGGTAGGAGATGGTGGGTACAGCTTCATGCCGGGCACTGACACGGAGCTGGGCTTTCTGAGCGGCCGCCGCAATCTTCGAGCGATCAGCGGCGTTCTTGGCATGCCGAAGCCGCTGGTGAAGTCGATGCGCATCTCGAAGGGTGAGCGAATCGAGGAGTGTGCGCAGCTCGTGACGTGAGGGCAGATCCTTGTGGGCGTCTGCTTGGCTCGTTGTGGGATTCATTCTTCGACAAGGATAACGGCTCGGTGTCACGGCGATCGAGATGTGCTGAAGCATCTGAGATATGCCCAAGCATCCGCCGTAGACGGAAGAATCAAGGTCAGAAGATTGACTCGACTGACGGCAGGGCATACGTCAAACGCCTCGGGCATCTTCGCTTCCTTGAAGTCGGCAACTAAGGCGGCCAACTGCCTGTCATGTGGGACGGGAAAGCGCACTCGCCACTTGCGCGATGTCACCCGCACCAACCCGGCAGCAACCCCCGATAATCTGCGCACCGGCGGCGGCCCATTGGCGCGCCAGCTGGACGCTGAATTCGGATTCTCCGGCCCAGCGTCCGGACTCCGCGTCCCAGCCTTCTCCGCTATTCGGATAGACGATCACAGGCTTACCAGCATGCTGCGCGGTATCGATTGCGGGGATTACGTCGGCGGGAGCGCAGCAATTGACCCCGACCGCCACGATCGAGTCGATCTCAGACGCCACCTCGAAAGCATCGGACAAGGGCTGCCCGGCCCGAGTTCTTTCACCGGAGATGGTGTAACTCAGCCAGGCCGGAACCCTGAACTCAGAAATCAACGATGCCAGCGCCTCGGCCTCGTCAAGGTCGGGGATAGTCTCGACCGCGAGCACATCAGCCCCCGTGTCGGCCAGGATCTCGAATCGCGGGCGGTGCCACGCACGGAGTTCCCGAACGCTCAGCCCGTATCGTCCCCTGTATTCGGACCCGTCGGCCGCTGCGGCACCGTAGGGGCCGATCGATGCCGCTATAAATCCCCGGCCGAACTCGTCCCGTACGTCAACTGCGATCCGGACGCTGCGGCGCAGCAGACGTTCCGTCCCGCGCCGGCCGATACCGCAGTTCGCGAAACCGCGGAACGAGGCTTGGTAGCTCGCGGTTATCGCGATGTCGGCACCGGCCGCGAAGAAGGCGCGATGCACGGCTGCGATTTCGTCGGGGGTGTCGAACAGCAAACGCGCGGACCACAACCCTCCAGCGAGGTTATGGCCGCGCGCTTCCAGTGCTGTGGCGAGACCACCGTCGCAGACGAGCGCCCGTGCCTGGAGTGCGTCCGTGAAGGTAGCCACGCATCAATTGTGCAGGTGTTTTACTTCGGCGCCATCCGGATCGCGCCATCGAGCCTGATGGTTTCGCCGTTCAGCATCGGGTTGTCGATGATGTGGGTGACGAGTGCCGCGTACTCGCCGGGTTTCCCGAGCCGCGAAGGGTGGGGGACTTGCTGACCAAGCGACTTCTGCGCTTCCTCGGGGAGGCCGAGGAGCATGGGGGTTTCGAAGATCCCAGGTGCAACCGTGACAACACGGATGAGGTGGCTGGCGAGCTCACGCGCAACGGGAAGCGTCAGAGCAGCGACGCCGCCTTTGGAGGCAGCGTAGGCGGCCTGGCCGATCTGGCCGTCGAACGCGGCAACAGAGGCGGTGTCGATGATGACGCCACGTTCACCATTGATCGGCTCGGTCTGGGACATCTTCTCAGCCGCCAGGCGGATGACGTTGAAAGTGCCGACGAGGTTGATGCGCACGACCCGCTCGAAGTCCTCGAGCGGCAGTACGCCCCTGCGGCCGAGTACCTTACCGGGAGTCGCGACACCGGCGCAGTTGACCGCCACACGAATGTCTCCCAGTTCGGCTGCCTGACCGATGGCAGCCTCAGCCTGCTCGGCGGACGTCACGTCGGCGGGAATGAAGACCGCGCCGTCACCGATCTCACGTGCCGCGTCCTCACCCCTGGACGAGGGCAGGTCCAGAAGGACCACCTTAGCGCCGAGCTTGTTCAGCGCTTTCGCGGTGGCGTGTCCAAGACCGGACGCACCACCGGAAATCACCGCGACAGAACCGTTGATATCCACGAACTCTCCCTTTCGCCGTTAGACCGCTGGCACGTGCAGGATCAGTGCGTCACCCTGTCCGCCACCACCGCATAGTGCGGCGGCGCCGGATCCGCCGCCGCGGCGGCGCAGTTCTAGTGCGAGATGCAGGGCGATCCGGGCACCAGACATGCCAATCGGATGCCCAATTGCGATCGCCCCGCCGTTGACGTTGACCCGCTCCGCATCGACGCCGAGGTCACGGGTCGAAGCGATTCCTACCGCTGCGAAGGCCTCATTGATTTCGATGAGGTCGAGGTCCGACGGATCGATTCCCTCTGCCTTGCACGCGGCAGCGATCGCGCGGGACGGCTGCGTGTGCAGGCCAGAGTCAGGCCCAGACACCATTCCGTGTGCACCGATCTCGGCGATCCAGGTCAGCCCCAGTGCTTCGGCGCGCTGCTTGCTCATGACCACAACCGCGCATGCGCCGTCGTTGATGGGGGACGCATTCCCCGCCGTTACAGTTCCGTTCGAGCTGAACGCTGGCCGCAGTTTCGCGAGGCTCTCGGCTGTGGTCTCGGCGCGCACGCCCTCGTCGCGCGAGAGCCAGGTGCTCGTGCCCTTCCGGCCGGGGATTTCGACGGGAACGACCTCTTCGTCGAATGTTCCGTTCTCCCAGGCTGCGGCCGCGCGCTGTTGCGACCGGGCAGCGAACTCATCCTGCTCGGTACGTGAGATGCTGTCGGCGGTGCCGGCGTCGGTGAGAAGACCCATCGGCTGATCGGTGAAGGCGTCGTGGAGGCCGTCGAACGCCATGTGGTCGATCATCGTGACGTCCCCATACTTGTACCCGCCCCGGGAGCGGGGGAGCAGGTGCGGTGCCTGGCTCATAGACTCCATTCCTCCGGCGACGACAATGTCGTATGCGCCGGACCGGATGAATTGGTCCGCGAGGATGATCGACTGAACGCCAGAGAGACACACCTTGTTGATGTTGAGCGCAGGCGTACTCATGGGAATTCCGGCCTTTGCGGCGGCCTGGCGTGCGGGCATCTGTCCTGCACCGGCGGTCAGGACCTGACCCATGATGACGTATTCGACGTCAGCCGGAGCGACACCGGATTTCTGCATCGCACCCGAGATCGCGACCGCTCCGAGGTCGGCGCCGGTGAAGTCTTTGAGTGCACCCATCAGCCGGGCAGTAGGAGTACGCGCGCCTGCGACGATGACGGCAGTGCGAGATTCCGCCGCGCTCGATTGCGGATTGGTCATGGAGGGCCTTCCTTGTATCGCTGAAACTACTGTGCGAGTGACCGGCTGATCACCAGTCGCTGAATCTGATTGGTGCCTTCGAAGATTTGCATGATCTTCGCTTCGCGCATGAAGCGTTCGACGCGGAACTCGCGCGTGTAGCCGTACCCGCCGAACACCTGGACAGCATCGGTGGTGACCTTCATGGCGGCATCGGTGGCGACAAGCTTCGCGACAGAAGCGTTGCGCGAGTAAGGGAGTCCAGCGTCGCGGCGTCTCGCAGCATCGAGATATGTGGCCCGTGCCGAATCCACTGCCGCTGCCATATCGGCCAGTACGAAACCCAGACCTTGGTGGTCGATGATGCGCTTGCCGAAAGTCTGACGCTCCTTCGCATACGCAACCGCTTCGTCAAGAGCGGCCTGCGCTAGTCCTGTTGCGACAGCGGCAATTCCGAGCCGACCGGAATCGAGTGCACTGAAGGCGATCTGCAGTCCCTGGCCTTCCGCTCCAATACGGCACTCGTGCGGAAGGAACACGTCGTCGTAGTGCGCCGCTGTTGTAGGTACGGCGTGCAGGCCCATTTTCTCCTCGGGTTTACCGAAGGTAAGCCCGGGGGTGTCTCGGGGGACCAGGAAGCACGAGATGCCGCGCGAACCCTCACCGGTGCGCGCGAACAGGTTGTAGTAATCGGCGATTCCACCATGGGTGATCCAGGCTTTGGCGCCGTTGATGATGTACCCGCCGTCGGTTCGTGTGGCCTTACATGCCAGCGCGGATGCGTCGGAGCCAGCCTGGGGCTCGGAAAGACTGTAGGCGCCGATTGTGCTGCCACCCAGCAATTCCGGCAGCCATTTCTGCTTCTGCTCGTCGGTACCAAACGCGTTGAGGGGGTGGCAGGAGAGGCTGTGGACACTGACGGCGACCGCAACGGCGGCCCAGCGCGCTCCGAGTTCTTCGAGCATCTGCAGGTAGACCTCGTACGGCTGGCCACCGCCGCCCCATTCCTCCGCGTAGGGGAGGCTCAGCAGCCCTGCTTCGCCGAGTGTGGCGAAGACCCCTTCGGGGTAGGTCTCGGTCTTCTCGTGCTCATCGACGCGGGGCGTGAGTACTTTGTCGGCAACATCGCGCGTCAGCGCGATGAGGTCTCGTGCTTCTTCTGTTGGCAAAAGTCGGTCGACTGCCACGAAATCACCCCTGGAACGCGAAATAGTACTGTGTTACGAACTACAGTACTGCCAACAAACTAGTACTGCAACAAGCATCTCAGTACTATTGGCCTCATGAACCGGCCCTCGAGCTTCGCGACGAAGCGGCGCAGCGAACTTTTCGACGAGTTGCTTGCCCTGTTCCTCGCAGAGGGCTTCGCGCACCTCACGCTTGACGAAATAGCTGGCCGGCTGCGCTGCTCCAAGTCGACGCTCTACACACTTGCTGGCAGCAAAGAGCAGCTCGTCCGCGCCGTTACGGTGCACTACTTCCGCGGAGCTACCGACAGCATCGAAGCGCAGATCACTGGCGTCAGGGGAGCGCGCGACAGGATCGTCGCATACCTCTCTGGCGTGGGAGCCGTGCTCACGCCCGCGTCAGACCAGTTCATGGCAGATCTCGATGCGTTCGCTCCAGCCCGCGAGGTATACGAGCGGAATACGAGAATTGCCGCGCGGCGCGTGCAGGCGCTGATCACAGAAGGCGTTACCGCCGGCGAGTTCCGGGACGTGCATGCCGCGTTCGCCGCCGACTTGGTCGCCACGATGATGGTGCGCATCCAGCAAGGCGGAGTGCGTGAGGCGACAGGACTCGACGATGCCCGCGCCTACCGGGAACTCGCGTCGATCCTGACTGCGGGAATCAGCGCATAGTCAGTCCGAGTTATCCCTCTGATGCCACAAACCCGCCGGAATGGGGCAGAATCAAGGTGAGGTCCCGAACATCTCGGACAGGACCGTAAGGAGGCATCGTGATTCACGGCGTGTTAATCGGAAAGGCGCTGGGAACGGTCGTCACTGGCGTTGTCGGCGTCGCGGCATACAACGGCGCTCGATGGGTAGCCAAAAAGACACCCACTCGTGAGATCGCAGTTTCCGCAACGGCGCTGGGCATCAAGGGTGCGCGTAAGGCTGAAGAAGGTGCAGAGAACGTGCGCCTCACGGCCGCCGACATCGTTGCGGAGGCGCGTGGCCGGGTAGGGGAGGAAGCCCCACCCCCACCGAGCCATCCCGCGGGCCACGGTCACGCGCACTAACGTGCGACGATGAGCGATCCTTCGGCAGAGGTGCACGGTCCAGCCGACGGGCTGGCTATCCGATCGAATTCGGCGGGCCGCATGCGCGTCACAGTTCCGTGGATGTACCGGAGCCCGGCGCGTGCGGTTGCAGTTGAGAATGCAGTCGAGGTTGTGCACGGGGTACGCGCGGTTCACGCATATCCCCGAACGTCATCGCTCGTCGTCTGGTACTCGGTGAATCGCGTTGACGCTGACACGATCCTTCATGCGGTCTCGGAAACCAGCGACGTTGAACGGCATGCCGCGCCCCCGCGGGCTCCATATTCCGCCGAGGTGAGCACTGGAGATCTCACGCGGATGGCATTGGGTGGCGCCGCCCTCGCGCTGCTCGGGATCCGCAGATACGTCCTGAGGCGCCCACCGGTCCTGGGGCCGGCCAGCCGCACGTTCGCTACCGGCGTCACAATCGTCACCGGCTATCCCTTCCTCAAAGGCGCCGTCCGTTCGCTCACGAAGTCCCGTGTGGGCGGCACGGACACACTCGTCTCGGCGGCGACCGTAGCGAGTCTGCTGCTGCGCGAGAACGTCGTGGCTCTCACGGTGCTGTGGCTGCTGAATATCGGCGAGTACCTGCAGGAGCTGACACTCCGGCGCACACGCCGGGCGATTTCCGACCTGCTCAGCGGCGCACAAGACACCACGTGGATCCAGACGCCCGATGGTCAGGAAGTACGAGTCGATATCGACACCGTGCGGGTCGGGGATCGTGTCGTCATTCACGAGCACATCGCACTGCCCGTTGATGGTGTGATCATCAACGGTGAGGGCATCATCGACCAGTCGGCGATTACTGGTGAGCCCCTTCCCGTGACCGTGGGTAACGGTGCAGTCGTGCATGCAGGCTCGGTCCTGATGCGGGGCGAGATCGTCATCGAGGCGCGAGCCGTCGGCAAGGACACCGCAATTGGCCGCATCATCAGCCGGGTTGAGCAAGCTCAATCGGATCGCGCGCCGATCCAGACGGTAGGAGAAACCTTCTCGCGCCGATTCGTTCCGGCCTCCTTCCTGCTAGCGGGCGCGACGCTAGTACTGACGCGCGACGTACGGCGCGCGATGACAATGCTCCTGATCGCGTGCCCGTGCGCGGTTGGACTGTCCACCCCCACCGCAATTTCCGCGGCTATCGGCAACGGTGCGCGCCGCGGGATCCTCATCAAGGGCGGGTCACACCTCGAACTAGCGGGCAAGGTTGACGTCATCGTCTTCGACAAGACAGGCACGCTAACCGTCGGCAGGCCCGTAGTGACGAACATCGTTAGCTTCCACCCCGACTGGAATCCCAGCCAAGTCCTCGCCTACGCGGCGAGTTCTGAAATTCACTCGCGCCACCCGCTTGCACAGGCAGTCATCCGGTCGACCGAAGAACGCCGCATTGTGATCCCGCCGCACGAGCAGTGCGAAGTGCTCGTCGGCCTCGGAATGCGCACCTGGGCTGATGGCCGCACTCTGCTGCTCGGCAGCCCCACGCTGCTGGAAAATGAGAACGTGAAAGTCAGCGAGGAAGCCCTCAGTTGGGTGGCACGCCTGCGGTCAGGATCGGAAACACCGCTGCTCCTCGCTGTGGATGGCGAACTCGTGGGGCTTGTCAGCTTGCGCGACGAGGTGCGTGCCGAAGCACCCGGAGTCCTTGATGCGCTGCGATCTTCAGGTGTCGAGCGCGTCATCATGCTGACCGGTGATCACCCCGACACCGCGGCCGCTGTAGCGCGCGAACTGGGTATCACGGAGTGGCGAGCAGGCGTGATGCCGGACGAAAAACTTGATCTCATCGAGGGCCTTAAGCGCGAAGGCCACACGGTCGCCATGATCGGCGACGGAACCAACGATGCGCCCGCCCTCGCGGGCGCCCATATCGGTATAGCGATGGGGATCTCCGGGACTGATGTTGCAGTGGAAACGGCGGACATCGCTTTAGCCACAGACGATTTGCGCAGACTCATCGACCTTCGTGAACTCGGCACCCATACCGTCGGCGTCATCAGACAGAACTACGGGATGGCGATCACGGTGAATGCCGCCGGGCTACTGGTCAGCGCAGCGGGCGCACTCTCACCCGTCCTTGCCGCGATCCTGCACAACGCGTCATCAGTTGCTGTGGTGGGCAACAGTTCTCGACTGATCCGGTACCGGCTCGCGGGTCAGCCCGCAACGATCGCGAGATCCTCGATGACGACTTCACCCGCAGCATCGCATTCCGCAAGATCGATCGCGGCGGTCAGCGCCCACCCGTGATCGCCCTCGGGGTCATCGAGTATCTGCCGGACTTCCCACCGGCTCGCTTGCTCGTCGACCTGAAAAAGTGCGGGTCCGCGTGCGGCCGGGCCAGTTCCGATCTCGCCGTACTCGTCGAAATAGGGATCGAATGACGATGCCCATTCTTCCGAACTGAGGTCGCCCAGTTCAGCAAGCTCTGCCCAGCGTCCGCGCGCAACGAGCTCCACCCGGCGGAACATTGCGTTTCGCACCATCACCCGGAACGCGCGCGAATTCGCGGTTATCGGGCGCGCTGAGTCGTCTGTGAAAGCGCGCTGATCTGTTGGCTTCGCATCGGGGTTGACCAGTTGCTCCCACTCGTCGATCAGGCTGGAATCGACCTGACGAATCAGCTCACCGAGCCACTCCGTCAGGTCCTCCAGCTCGCTGTCACGAGCATCAGCGGGGACCGTCTGCCGCAGAGCGCGGTAGGCATCAGCCAGATAGCGAAGAACGAGACCCTCTGAGCGGTTCAGGCTGTAGGTCGAAATCAAGTCGGAGAATGTCATGCCTTTCTCCACCATGTCACGCACGACAGCCTTCGGGGACAGACTGAACTCCGCTACCCATGGATGCCCCGCCCGGTACATTTCGAACGCAGGAACGAGGAGCTCCTCAAGCGGCTTAGGCCACGTGATGTCTTCAAGGAGTTCCATACGCTCGTCGTACTCGATACCGTCGGCCTTCATTTCACCGATTGCCTGACCGCGCGCCGCGTGCTGCTGAGAGAGAAGCAATGTGCGCGGATCGTCGAGAGTGCTCTCGATGACGGACACGACATCGAGAGCATATGTGGGAGAGTCCCGGTCGAGCAGTTCGATCGCTGCCAGCGCGAAGGGCGAAAGCGGCTGGTTCAGTGCGAAATCGCGCTGTAAGTCGACTGTGAGTCGAGCCCACCGGCCCTGCTCATCGGGTTCCGGAAGCCGATCCACAATGCCCGCGTTGAGAAGACCCCGATAGTGGGCGATTGCGCGGCGGATCAGTTTGCGCTGAGCGGGGCGCGCTTCGTGGTTGTCCTCAAGCAGGTGCCGCATCGCGGTGAAGCAGTTGCCAGGCCGCGATATGACGTTCAGCAACATCGCGTTTGTGACGCGGAAACGTGACACGAGTGGCTCTGGCTCCGCTGCGACGAGCTTCTCAAACGTCTGACTGGTCCAGTTGACGAAACCCTCAGGAGCCTTCTTGCGCTGTACTTTTCGACGTTTCTTGGGGTCATCTCCCGCCTTTGCCAGCGCTCGCGCATTCTCTATCTCGTGATCAGGTGCCTGGACGACGACGCTGCCCGTGGTGTCGAACCCCGCCCGGCCCGCACGTCCCGCGATCTGGTGGAACTCCCGGGCGCGCAACATCCGGTTGCGTGTTCCATCGAACTTGGTCAGGCCGGTGAAGAGAACTGTTCTGATGGGAACGTTGATGCCAACGCCGAGAGTGTCAGTCCCGCAGATCACCTTCAGTAGCCCCTCCTGAGCGAGACGTTCCACGAGCCGACGGTATTTCGGTAGCATCCCCGCGTGGTGCACCCCAATGCCGTGCCGGATAAGCCGCGACAGGGTTCTCCCGAAACCGGTAGTGAACCGGAAGCCCGCGATTGTTTCGGCGATTCGGTCACGATCCTCCCGGCTCGCCACGGAGATGCTGGTGAGGGCCTGGGCACGTTCAAGCGCGGCCGCCTGCGTGAAGTGAACAACATAGACCGGCGCCTGATGGGTGCTGACGAGCTCTTCAATCGTTTCGTGGATAGGCGTCATCGCATACGAGAACACCAGCGGCACTGGGCGTTCCGCGCCCGTAACGTGCACAGTGTTGCGGCCTGTACGCTGCGTCAGGTCCTTCTCGAAGAAGCTCACGTCGCCGAGCGTGGCGGACATCAGCAAAAACTGCGCACCGGTAAGCTCGATGAGCGGGACCTGCCAGGCCCACCCCCGGTCAGGTTCTGAGTAAAAGTGGAATTCATCCATCACGACCTGTCCGACGTTGGCGTCGACGCCTTCGCGAAGCGCGATGTTTGCGAGGATTTCTGCGGTCGCACAGATAATCGGGGCGGAAGCGTTGACAGCGGCATCGCCGGTCATCATGCCGACGTTCTCGGCGCCGAAAACGTCACATAAGGCGAAGAACTTCTCGCTGACCAGTGCTTTGATGGGGGCGGTGTAGAACGTGCGCGATCCCTGGACGAGGGCAGTGAAGTGCGCTGCTGTAGCCACGAGCGACTTGCCAGAGCCCGTCGGTGTCGCGAGGATGACATTCGAACCCGACACGATCTCCAGTAGCGCTTCTTCCTGTGCGGGATACAGTGTGAGACCTTGTTCACCAGCCCACGCTTCGAACGCGTCGTAGATGACTTCGGGCTGGTTGGGGATCTCGTCAGGAAGAAGCACAGCTCTAGGCTAGCTGCTTCGGAGCTTACGTCGCGCTTCGCTCGGAACTGCCCATCGCGTGGAAAACGGCGGAACGGGTCCATGAGTTGCCGATGATTGACGAATCGCTGATCCCGCGGTTGAGGAGCCGCTTCCAGCGCACATCATCGAATGTGTGAGGAGCTGTGGATGCGATGAACTCCTCGACGATCGACAGAAACCGCATGGGATCGTCATGGAAGGGAAAATGCGCGGAACTCTTGAAGATCTCAAGGCGGGAACCCGGCATTGCGGCGTGCGCGAGGTGGGCGTGAGCGACCGGAATGACGTTGTCATGCTCACCCCAGATGATCTGAACAGGCATCGCTTCGGCGAGATAACAGCGGTCAAGTCCGGTGACGACCTGCCCCCGCCAGTCAACAACTGAACGCAGAGTCCGTAAGAATGCGGCTCGGTTCACGGGATCCGGCAGATCCGAAAGTATCCGCAGCAAGTCCGGAGTGTCGTGGAAATGTGGGCTCATTGGCTTGAGCGCTTTGCCGAGCGCGCCAACCGCGTACACGATTCCGGGGAGACGGAAGATCTCAATCAGTTTGGCGGCTCCCGGCAGCGACACCAGCCTGAGCAGGGGGCTCACATCGCGTGTGATCCCACCCGCCCCGACCAGGATGAGTCGTTCTACGAGCTGCGGATACTGATAGGTGAACTGCATGGCGACGCCACCACCGAGCGAATGGCCGATGACGGTGACGCGGTCAATCTCCAGAACCGAGAGCAGATCACGCATGCCATTCGCGTACGCAGCGATCGAATAATCTGCGCGCGGCTTGTCCGAAAGCCCATGGCCTAGAAGGTCAGGGGCGATAACGGTGAACGACTTTGCGAGGTGCGGGATGATGTCGGTCCACGTCGACGAGTTGTCGCCAATACCGTGGAGAAGCAGAATTGCGGGTCCGCTGCCAGCGATCCGGTAGGCGCGGCGGTAACCGTGGATAACGCGGTACGACACAGTCGGTTCCGCATCGGGAACCGGTCGCAGAGCGCGAAAGGGCAGGGCGGCCACAGGTCCTCCTCCTCGTTGGGCTGCACAGGCCGGACCAACGCGGCTGTACGGCACGGAGCACTTCACACGGTAGCGCGTTGTGCCCGATTTACAACTTCGGGCGGTGTAACACTGTGTTCCAGCTCCGTTGCGGTGGTGTGACGCCAGGTGCGGCCGGTTTTGCCGGTTTTGGCGGTTTACGTGAGCTGCATTGTGGCTGTGTGGTCGTCAACGGGGAGGTTGCCATCGACGGTGGCGAGTATGCGCGTTGATTTCAGGTCGACGAAGCCTTCGTACGTCGACAGAAATGCAGTGTCCGCCGCGTCACGGCCAGTGACCATCCGGACCATGCTCTGGCGGGGGCCGAGCCGAGTCGAGTCGGCAACGATCCATTCACCATCGACAAGCGCCTCGGTGACAGCATGAAAGTCCATCGGGCTAATGCCGGGCGCGTAGACTCCGACAACCCGGGCGGGCACGTCGAGCGCACGCAAGAGCGCTGTGGTGAGATGCGCATAGTCGCGGCAGACACCCTGACGATGCAGGAGCGTGCTGCCAGCGCCATCGGAGGGCCCGCTACTCCCAGGCACATAGCTCAGGTGCGTTGAGACCCATTCGGTGATGGCGCTGAAAATTTCACGCGGCTCTTTCACGCCGGTGAACTCTTCATAAGCCTTGGCGAGCAACTCGTCCGATTCCGCGTATCTGCTCGGGCGCAGATACAGAGCATCGTCGAGTGGTTCGGCGGTGACCGTGTCAGCCTGGCCGGTGATCGACGCTGAATACTCGATCACGACGTGCCCAGGCTGGGAACGGAACCGATGCAGCCGCCCACGGTGCGGGGTCTGAATGACTTGCGGCTCGAGGGGGTACCCGTCTCGTGTGATGACCAGCTTCTCGGTCAGTTCCGCACCGGGATGTTCGGCGACCGCAACCTGAGCGAAGATTCGCGCAGGCTGCTGAACCTCCATTTCGATCCGCGAGTACACATCGCGACGCTGTACCCCGTGCTGACCAGGCTGCTGCAAATATGCGCTCACAATCACCTACTGTGAGGCCTAGGGCCTGATCGCGCTACTCGAGGCGATCGTCGTCATCGGGATTGGTACCGTCCGCATCGTCGCTCTCGGCGTTCTGTTCGGCGAGGAACTGCTCGAACTGCGCGCCGAGTTCATCGCCTGACGGCAAATCCCCGTCGAGGGCCAGGAGATTGGTTTCCTCCGATTGCCGGGCCCCGATGTCGTACTGCTGTTCAAGCGCACGCACCACCGCAACCGCCTCGGGGCTTGCCTCAACCTGCTCTTCGACCTGCCGGGTCACATCCGCGGCAGCCTCCTCGAGAGCGGCGAGAGGAACGGAAAGCCCACTCACGTCACTGAGGTGCTTGAGCAGCGTTACCGCAGCTGCGGGATACGGTGACTGCGCCAGATAATGCGGCACATGGACGGAGAAGCCACGGGCATCGAAGCCATGCTGTCCCATCCGGTATTCCAGCAGCGCCGAAGCGCTGCCAGGTACCTGAACCTCGGTGCCCAGGCGCTGCTCGGCCGGCACCGCGCCAGGGTTGGAGGAATGCCCAATGACTCCCAGCGGCCGCGTATGCGGCGTCGCCATCGGGATGGCGGACAGACCCACACTGCGGGTCACTCCGAATTGTTCGGCGAGCAGCCGCACAGCCGAGGTGAACTTCTCCCACTTGAAATCTGGTTCCATTCCGCTAAGCAGCAGGAACGGTACGCCGTTGTTGTCCTTGGCGGCGTACAGGCTGAGCTCTGGCGCCTGGTAGCTGGAGAAATGGTCCGACGTGAACGTCATCGGTGGGCGGCGTGAGCGGTAGTCAACCAGGTCGTCTACGGAAAACGACGCAACGAGTTCTGTTTCGAGGCTTTGCCGCAGGTGGTCAGTTGCCAGTCGTACTGCCTGCCCAGCGTCGGCGAATCCTTCGAGCCCGTGGACGAGCACCAGCGTCGTATCGTCGCTGACCTCGATGTGCGGGCTTGGGAACTCGAGCTCATAGATCCGTGCCTGATCATCCATACCGTATGCCCCCTTTCGGACCCTGTGCCAGATAACGCGCGGCAGCGCATCCAAGCGCTGCCGCGTGCCCCGGCAGTATCTCGCACTCGGTGCCTCAAGTTCCACTCGGCACTCGACCTGCTACCTGATAGAACGCACGACGGGGCTCAGATGTTTCCACGGATTCGGAGCCGTCGGTTAGAGATCCAATTGCAACCAATTCGAGACGACGCATGACAAGGCTGGAGCCTAGTTTGTCTGAGTTTGGTGCTGCTACGGCCGATAAGATCAAGGTCTGAGGGAGCAAGCGGAAGTGACTGCACGGCAGTGGTATTCGGTGAGCAGTAAAGCGCGTAAAGGGGAGTGCGCTGGTAATGCTGCCTTGTGCCGTGTTACTTCCGCGAACCGCCGGTTCCGTTTCGTGAGCAGGCAGAACCACTAGGTGGTCTGTGCAGCACCAGAGTCAATTGGCTCCGGGCAGCCGGGCGTAACTCGGTGATTCGGAAGGGGTAGAGGGTCATGAGTTCGATTCCACGATTCGCTCGCGCTAGTCTGCGCTTCGCTAGGGCCGCAGCCGGTGTGACACTGATCGTTTCGGTTGCGTCGCTCACCGCAGGCGCCGGCGCGGCAGCACAGCCGAGCCCATCGCACAATGGCGAGGGACCACACGGCACCTCTGTCGAGGTGCCGCTGAATACAGACAGAATCCAGTTCGTTCAGCTTGATGATGCACACCCGGAAGCTCCAGAATTGTGGGCACTCATGCTGCCTGTGTCATCGTTCCCAGATCCTTATGTCATGAGTGACCGCAGCGGACCGGCGGCGCAGCGGGTTCTCGCGTCACTCGCGGGGGCGCCACGGGGGACTGTGCTCACGCCACACGACTGTATGGTGGGCGCGCCTGATGAATCCGTGGTCGTGCGTACGGCCACTGCGTACGATGGCGCCTCCTCACTCAATTTTGTGTTGAGCAAGACAGACGAGCCACTCGCCGCAGTGGAAGATCTGCTCGCAGAATGCCGGTTCGCGAAGGCAGTCGATACCTCTGGGAGTGTCACTGACATAAGTACGAAGTTGCTTCCGCCGCCCACAGTGAATGGGGATGACACGCTCGCGTACTCACGGACCGTCAGCCGGGCTGACATCGGTGCCAGCAGCACGCAGCTAGTCCTTGCCGCTCAGATTGATGATTACCGCATCATGGCCATCGGTGCGCAGTACGCCGACGGTGATCCTGACAGCACTCTTCTTCACGTGCTCTTCATGAACGCGGTAGAGCGAGTCCGGTCAGCCACGGCCGGGTAGAGCAGCGAAGCTCTCGCCCACTAGCACGAGGCGCTGACAGTTGAGCGCCGTGCCTTCACCGTTGGCGCGAGTTGTCCACAGGTTGGTGGGTTGTCCACATTCCCAGGGCTGGGCATGTTGCGGTGCCCGTGGCGCCAGCATGCTGTGTCCATGACATCCCATCACCTGCAGCCAGCAGAATCAGGCTCCGCCCAGCGTGGCAGTTCCTCCCGCCGTGCGCGTCCCCATGTTCGGTTAACCCACCCGAGTGAGCTGCTGAGTGCCCTGCCGGCGTTGCTGGGGTACTACCCAGAGGAATCCGTGGTGGTGATCTGCATGGGTGGTCCGCGCAACACAGACATGAAGGGCTTTGTCCGCGCCGACATCCCTCTGGAGACCGGTGGCACCCCAGACTGGGAATCAGTCGAAAGAATGCTCGCCTCGTTCCGTGAATTCTGCTATCGAAACGAAGTTGAGACAGTACTCATCACTGTTGTCAGCACCGTTGCACCTCTTGTGAAGGCGGAGTTCGCCTCCTGGATCTGCGCGGGACTTGAGGAAGCCGGGATCTCCGTAGGCGCGGCGTACATGACAGCGCGTATCGAGGCAGGCGAGCGCTGGTTCAGTCATTTTCCGGTGGAAGACGCGGGGTGGCTCACCGATCCGCGCGATTCTGAGGTGGCAGCGGAACTCGTTGTTGCGGGGCGCGTGATTCAGCGCAGCCGCGCCGACATGATCGCCGAACTGGATACTGCTGATGGCGCCCGAATGCGCAGGATTGACCAAATGATCTCAGTCCCGGGCGAGGGGGCGCGCAGAGTGCGGTCGGACACGGACAGCGACCGGCTCCACACGTTGCTTTCGGCAATTGCTGCGATGGCATCCGGAGCATGTTTCGACGATGCCGAGTATGCAAAGTTCGGAGAAGCTCTCCTGCGCGTGCCTGTCCGCGACTGTTTGTTCACACTCGCCCTCACCGACTCTGCTAACGAGGCCGAGCACTTCTGGCTAGATCTGACTCGCACCCTGCCTCCGCCAGCCCGCGCGGAGGCTGCTGTTCTGCTCGGATACTCCGCTTACGTCCGCGGTGAAGGTACGCGTGCCGGGGCAGCATTTGATATTGCTCTCGAAACGGAACCCGACCACAAAATGGCGAACATGCTCTTATCGGCGCTCTGCGTGGGCTTCCCGCCGCAGCACGTCGCTGAGATCGCAACTATCGGCTGGGAACTCGCCGCGGATATCGGTGTGGTACTCCCGCCCCTGGCGGAGGCAGACTTGGATCCCGGTCCACGTGGGTGACGCTAGGAGGCCCGCGCGGCGTGTGCGCGATCGCCGAGTTGCTGAGTGAACTCCCACGCATCGCTGACGATCTTGTCGATCGCTGTATGTGTCGGCGACCAGCCCAGCTCTGTAATCGCGCGGTCACTCGACGCGACAAGCACGGCTGGGTCACCGGGCCTGCGTGGAGCATCTTTCGCGGGAATGGGACGACCGGTCACGCGGCGGCATGCTTCGATAACCTCACGAACGGTGAACCCTTCGCCCGAGCCGAGGTTATAGATGCCATGCCTGCCGGGCTGGGATGCGTCAAGTGCCAGGAGGTGAGCCTCAGCAAGATCCAGAACGTGAATGTAGTCCCGTACCGCCGTACCGTCACGTGTCTCCCAGTCGGAACCGAACACTGAGATGCTCTCCCGGAAACCCATCGCTACCTGCAAAATCAACGGGATTAAGTGCGTCTCGACGACGCGATTCTCACCAGCGGAGCGGTACGCCCCAGCAACGTTGAAGTAGCGCAGGCTGGTAGCACCGAGCCCGTAGGCTTTGCAGTACGAAGTAATCGCATGGTCGATGGCGAGCTTCGAAGCGCCGTAGGGGTTGGTCGGTTGTGTGGGACAGTCCTCCGTGATCGGTACGGTGGGAGGTTCGCCGTAGGTTGCGGCGGTCGACGAGAACACCAGGCGGGGCACTGAATGGCGGCGCATCGCATCGAGAATCGACAATGTGGTGACGACATTTCCGTGCCAGTAGAGGTCAGGTTCGGTGACCGACTCACCGACCAGTGACCTCGCCGCGAAGTGAAGCACACCTTCGAAGGGGCCGCCGCCACATCCGCCACTCAAGATCTCGTCGGCGGCCTGGCCCGCATCCGCTTCCACGAATACGGCACCCTCGGGTACCGCTTCCCGGTTTCCCGTCGACAAGTCATCGACGACAACAACGCGATGTCCCCGCTCTAGGAGCACGGTGGCGCAGACGCTGCCTACGTAACCGGCACCGCCAGTGACGAGGAGATTCACAGGCTAGACCTTCTCCACCTGGATTGCGTGCGCCATGTCATCAGCGATGTCGAGACCCTCATGACCTGGCGTGGTGATACGGATTCCACCCGGATATGCCTGCGCTGTGATGCGAGCATTCGGGACCACACCGGCGTGGCGAAGCCTGGCGATCAACTCGGTGTCGACCTGGACGTGTTCCGCGAGCCGCCGGATCATCACATGCGCTGGCGTGCCTTGCGGAATATCCGACAGCCTGATTAGTGCGGGCTCCTGCTCTAATGGCAGATCGAGGCCGAGCATCTCAAGCCCGGGGATGGGGTTGCCATACGGAGACGTAGTGGGATGGTTCAGCACCGAGACGAGGCGCCGCTCCACATCTTCGCTCATCACGTGTTCCCAGCGGCAAGCCTCAGCATGCACATTTTCCCAACTCAGGCCAATGACATCGACGAGCAGCCGTTCAGCCAGCCGGTGCTTGCGCATGACCGCGACGGCGAGTTCCCGCCCTTTGGGCGTGAGTTCGAGATGGCGATCTCCCGCGACGGACAGAAGTCCATCACGCTCCATACGCGCGACTGTCTGACTAACAGTTGGGCCACTCTGTTCTAGACGCTCGGCAATGCGGGCGCGCAGCGGCACCACGCCCTCTTCCTCAAGTTCGTAGACGGTCCGGAGGTACATCTCCGTCGTGTCAACTAGTTCTCTCACTCTCACACCCCTCTGTCGAACGCGAGTTTACCTTCACCACAACCTTCCTGGGGGCTCCTGGTGCCCTGGGGCCGCAACGTGCCGCTAACGGAGGCCGTGTGCACGTGTCGTGCCCCCAGCGAAACAGTGCGGAAAGCCACACAATTCCCGAGTGCGCAGTAGCGTGGAGGACTATGAGGCAGCACCCGGAACCCGTTCCGCACAGCGTCATCTGGACGCCGGAGTTCCTCAGCTACCGGCTCAGCGATTCGCACCCGATGAACCCGCTCCGCCTTGAGCTGACAATCGAATTGGCTGAGTCCCTTGGAATTCTGGCGGAAAGCGAAATAATCCGTCCGGATCGTTCCTCGGAGCAAGAGTTGCTCCGAATCCACACGCCCGCATATCTCGCTGCCGTGCAGAAAGTGTCGGCGCCAGATTCGGGCATGCACCGGGAGAACCGGGTCATCGGCCTGGCGCACGGGCTCGGCAATGATGACAATCCAGTTTTCCCAGCGATGCATGACGCAGGCATGATCGTCGCTGGCGGCACGCTGGCCGCCGCACAGCAGATTCAGTCAGGCCAGGCGCGGCGGGTCGTGTCTATCGCGGGCGGTATGCACCATGCGATGCCCAACTATGCCGCCGGCTTCTGCATTTACAACGACTGTGCGATCGCGATCTCCTGGCTGCTCGAGCATGGATACAGCAGGATCGCGTACATCGATGTCGATGTTCACCACGGGGATGGCGTCCAGCACGCGTTCTACGACGACCCGAGGGTTATGACGATTTCACTGCATCAGCATCCCGCCACCCTGTGGCCGGGAACCGGATGGCCAGCGGAATTGGGCGACGGAGCGGCCGAGGGGACATCGATCAATGTGCCCATGCTGCCGGGTACTCCGGATTCACTTTGGCTACGTGCATTCCATGCGATCGTCCCCGGCGCCATCAGGGCCTTTGAGCCACAAATCATCGTGAGCCAGTGCGGCGCGGACACGCACCGCGAGGACCCCCTCGCCGACCTCGCACTTACAGTCGACGGCCAGCGGCTCGCATTCCGCGCCATGCGCGACCTCGCGGACGAATGTTGTGAGGGAAGGTGGCTCGCGGTCGGTGGCGGAGGATACGGGCTGATCCGCGTGGTGCCACGATCGTGGACGCATCTCATCGCGCTCGCCGCTGGGATCGATGTCGATCCCGCGACGGCGGTACCGGACTCGTGGAAAGAGCGGGCCAGGCGTTTCGCGCCCGACATCAGACCACCGGAGCGAATGGGCGATGAGGGCAGAGTGGAATTTGACCGGTGGAGCGGCTCCGTGGTCGCGCCGGTTACCGGGCCCCCGAGCGCCGAACGTGAACTAGCGCGAATTGATACCGCAATTCTCGAAACCCGTCGTGCAGTTTTCCCGCTGCTTGGCCTCGACCCGGATGACCCACGTGACTGAGAACCTCCCCGGAAATCACAAACCACCACCGTCTTATCCGGTCAGCTGGGAAGCGGACGTTCTCGCCTCTGACGGTGGCGTGGTACACCTGCGCCCAATCACTCCCGCTGACAGCGATGCGCTTGTCCGTTTCCACGCGGGCCTTTCAGAGCGGACACGCTACCTTCGCTACTTTGGTCCGTACCCGCGAATGTCTGATCGCGACGTCAAGCATTTCACGAACGTCGACCATCGCGATCGCGTCTCGTTCGTACTCATACTCGGTGATGACATCATCGGCGTCGGCCTGTACGAAAGCCTCCACTACTCGGGGACTGACAAATCCGCTGAGGTAGCTTTCGTCATTGCCGATGCACACCAGGGCCGAGGTCTTGGTTCGATTCTGCTCGAGCACCTCGCCGACGCGGCAGCACAGAACGGCATAACGCGGTTCGAGGCTGAAGTGCTTGCGGAGAACCGCGGCATGATCGCGGTGTTCAAAGAAGCTGGATATGAAGTCTCACGCAGCTACGACGGGAGCATCGCCCACCTGGCGTTCGACATCGATCCAACAGAGGCGCGTTTCACCGTCCGTGATTCGCGGGAACGCATGTCGGAGGCGCGCAGCGTCCGCAACGTGCTGCACCCAGGGTCGATCGCCGTCATCGGCGCATCGACCGATCCGTCGAAAGTGGGTGGCGCGGTTCTGCAGAACCTGCTTGCCGCGGGGTTCACAGGTCCGGTGTTTCCTGTCCATCCGGACCGGGTGTCTGTTCGAGGCGTGCGCGCCTATCCGACGGTGCGCGATATCCCGGATGAGGTGGATCTCGCCGTGGTTGCCGTGCCAGCGCCCGCCATCGATGAAGTGCTTGACGATTGCCTCGCGAAACGAGTCAAAGCGCTGGTAGTCGTGTCGGCGGGGTTCAGTGAGGCCAGCCTCGATGGTGTCGAGGCTGAACGTCGCCTCGTGCAGTCGGCGCGAGCGCACGGGATGCGCGTCATCGGCCCGAACGCGCTCGGCGTTGCCAACACTGACCCAGCTGTCGCGATGAATGCGTCCCTGGTGCCCATCTTGCCCCCGCGGGGGCGAATCGGGTTCTTCTGCCAGTCCGGCGCTCTCGGCATCGCAATCCTTGATACCGCGCGGCGCCGCCAGCTCGGGTTGTCCACCTTCGTCTCAGCGGGAAACCGCGCCGACCTCTCGGGAAACGACCTGCTCCAATACTGGGATTCTGATCCTGAAACCGACGTGGTCCTGCTGTACCTGGAAAGCTTCGGTAACCCTCGGAAGTTTTCCCGCATCGCTCGTCGCGTCGCTCGAAGCAAGCCGGTTGTCGCCGTGAAAAGTGGGCGACATGCTGCACCGTTCGCGCTGGCCGCAACGGGCGTCGCGCTTGATGAGTCGAGCGTGTCGGCCCTGTTCGAACAAACTGGCGTTGTGCAGGTCGCGAGTATCTCCGACCTTTTCGACTGCGCGTTGTTGTTCGGCTACCAGCCGCTGCCGGGCGGGCCGCGCGTGGCCGTGGTCGGGAACTCGACTGCTCTCGGCGTCCTCACCGTCGACGCGGCGCGCGGTGAAGGACTCGACGCTGCAGACCCGGTTGACGTCGGACCGCACGCAACGCCCTCCGAATTTGCGAGCGCGATCTCCGCGGCCCTAGGGGCCGATGACGTCGACGCTGTAATCGCGGTTTTCGTACCGCCCGTCGCGGTGCCAGCGGAGCCGTACGCGGCAGCGCTGCGCGAAACGGCGAGGGGAGCGGCAAAACCATTGCTGACAACCTTCCTGGGCAGCGAAGGCATCCCAAACGAACTCGCTGTTCTTGATGACAGCGGTGCGCCGCTGCGCGGTTCCGTACCCTCGTACCCTGGCCCCGAGCGGGCTGTGACGGCGCTCGCGCGCGCATGGCGGTACTCGCGGTGGCGGAGTCAGCCGATATCGAAAGTCGTGCGACCGGAGCGGATGGACCCTGACAAGGCCCGAGACATGATCCGGAGCTGGCTGCCGGTCTCAGGTCACCGCTGGCTCACTGACGAGGAAACCAACCGCCTGCTCGAATGCTACGGAATCGAGGTTGTCCAGTTCCGCGACGTCCATAGTCCGGACGAGGCAATCGCGGCCGCAGCTGAACTGGGTTTTCCCGTCGCCGTCAAAGCGGTCGGCGAGCAGTGGCAGTACCGAACTGATCTGCTTGGGGTTCGCCTTGATCTCACGAGGGAAACCTCGGTGCGCCTGGCGTATGAAGCAATTTCCGAGATCACTGGTTCGTCTATGGTGCGGGTGCAAAAGATGGCTGCGAAAGGTATCGGCTGCACGCTGGGCCTCCAGGATGACCCTTCATTCGGCACCCTCATCACTTTTGGGCTCGCGGGCGTGATCTCCGAATTAGTCGGCGACCGCGCGTATCAGGTGCCGCCGCTCACCGAAGAAGCAGCCAGCGCCCTCATCAATGCGCCGAAAGCCTCGCCGCTGCTCGACGGTATCCGTGGTGCGCCGCCGGCGGACAAAGCTGCACTCGTCGAACTGGCTCAGCGTGTGTCGGCGCTCGCGGTCGATCTGCCGGAGGTGCGGGAACTGCTGTTTCACCCGGTGCTCGCGGCACCGGACGAGGCGTCTGTCATCGGTGCCCAAATACGCATCGGCAGGGAGGTCGCTTACCTTGACCTCGATAACGCAGCGGGTGCGCGGCGCCTGCGATAGAGAAACGAAGGCGCGGGCCAGACTCCCGACAAGTCTGTCCCGCGCCGTGAACATGTGCTTATGACGCGTAGCCGCGCAGCTTCTCCGCGCGATCGCCCTGGCGCAGCTTCGTCATCACTTCGCGTTCGATCTGGCGGACCCGCTCGCGTGAGAGGCCGAAGATCCGGCCGATCTGATCGAGTGTGCGAGGCTGGCCATCCTCTAACCCATAGCGGAATGTGATGACCTGGCGCTCCCGCTCATCGAGGGTTGCGAGCACCGTGCGGATGTCGCTGTGCAGCAGTCTGGTGATCACTGCGGTCTCCGCGTCAGTCGCATCGGAGTCCTCGATGAAGTCGCCAAGCGGAGCCTCTTCGTCATTTCCGACGGGCATATCGAGACTCACTGGATCGCGGCTGTGGTCGAGGAGATCCTGGATCTTCTCCTGCGGGATTCCAGATTCCCGCGCGAGTTCTGCTTCTGTGGCTTCGCGCCCGAGTTGCTGATGCAGCTCACGCTTGATGCGAGCGAGCTTGTTGACCTGCTCGACAAGGTGTACTGGGAGCCGGATGGTGCGGCTCTGATCGGCCATGCCACGGGTGATGGCCTGCCGGATCCACCACGTTGCGTATGTCGAGAACTTGAAGCCCTTCGCGTAATCGAACTTCTCCATCGCACGAATTAGCCCGAGGTTGCCTTCCTGGATGAGATCCAGCAATGGCATTCCGCGGCCGGTGTATCGCTTCGCTAGTGAGACGACGAGACGGAGGTTCGCTTCGAGCAGATGGCTGCGCGCCTTCTGCCCGTCACGCACGATGTAGGCGAGATCCCGCTTCTTCGCAGGAGTCAGCTTCGGTGCAGTCTGCAGAATATGTGTCGCGTAGAGGCCTGCTTCGATGCGCTTCGCCAGCTCTACTTCGTCCGCGGCCGTCAGGAGTGCTGTGCGCCCGATACCATTGAGATAGACACGAACGAGGTCAGCGGCGGGGCTTTGCGAATCAAGCTCAGCTGCGGTGAGATCCGTAGCTCCATTCCTGCGGCGAGTGGTCGCGGGGCTGGTCATTGCGTGCCTCCTCATCGGTTGCCGTACATAACAACAACGGCCGGCACCCCGGAAATAGTTCCCGGGCGTTCTCGCGTGCGGCGACGCTGACCTGCGTTGATCTTCCACGGAACTGAGAAGTTGCTGAGAATGGCGCCCTCGGGGGAACCAAAGTTACTGGCTAGTTGCGGAGCTGAGCGACTCAGGTGTGCACGAGTACGGTAAACGGCCCGTCGTTGACAGACTCGACCGCCATGTCGGCGCCAAACTCCCCATGCTCGACTTTCAGGCCCTGTGCCTGCAGCGCCTGGGAGACTTCGCTGTAACGCTGCGAAGCTTCGTCCGGTGCCGCGGCGGCGACCCAGGATGGACGGCGGCCCTTCTTCGTGTTTCCCAGTAGCGTGAACTGGCTCACCAGCAAGATCGGCGCCCCGATGTCGAGCGCGCATTTCTCGTCGCGGAGTATTCGCAGTTCGGCGATCTTGCGCGCCATGATCGAAACCTGCGCCGGCCCGTCGTCGCGTGCCACACCGAGCAGTACCAGCAAACCAGGTGACTGAATTTCGCCTACCACGTCGCCCGCCACGGTCACAGACGCTCGAGTGACACGGGAAATGACGGCGATCATGCGGCTCCATCTTGGTTTGAGGAAAAGCGGTTCCGCATTTCGGCAGGGAGAACGATGCCGTGCCGGATTAGCGCTTCCGCGAGCGCGAGGCCGCTGGCGACTATTTCCTCCGAAGGCTCGTCAGTGGTGGCCGCAAGCAGTTCGAGCACGTCGCCGAAGGGCAGGCCCTCATCGCCGCGCAGACCCGATAGCAGCATCACACCGAGATCGTCTATCTCGTGCTGCCAGCGAGGACCTTCCGTGCGGTGAATGCGTGTCACCACTGAATCCCAGCCGTCTGCCCCCGGCACCGAAACTCGTTCGAGTGCGCTACTGGGGTTCAGGGCCAGACGTGCGGCCAGCAGGTCATGTGTTCGCAGCCACGCGACACGCTGCAGATATTGAGAAGCTTCGTTGCCGAGAGGGTCGTCGAACGAGTGGCGCAGGTCCTCGCAAAGAATGTCGGAAGGTGCGTCGGTTCGCCGGAGGAAGACGAACCCGAAACCGATCGCATCGACCCCTGCATGGTCGAGATGTGTCAGCCACTGTTCCTGGCGAGCGATCCCTGCTGGAGTGCGCAGGTCAACGTCGGTATCACGGAGCCAGGTGGAGACATAGAGATCCTTGTCGGCGATGTCCCGCTGCACGAACCAAGCGTCTACACCCTCGTCTGGCAGCCAGGACGCTACACGGGCACGCCAATCAGCGCCCTCTTGATGTACCCAGGATGCGAGCAGAGCGGCAGTGCCGCCGGGGCGCAGATGCTCGACGCTCTTCTGGACCACCAAAGCGCTCGCACCGTCGAGCTCCAGACCCGAATCTCGGTAGGTGAGTTCCACGGACGGTCCGCTGACTACGAAGGGCGGATTCGCGACGATCTGATCGAAGAGCTCACCCTCGACGGGGTCGAACCATGAGCCAGCGCGCATGTCGACATCGATGTTGTTGAGCGCGAATGTTGCTTCAGCGAGACGCAGCGAGCGGGCACTGATGTCGGTGGCGATGACCGAGCCCGCGTAGGTTGCCGCGTGGACTGCCTGAATCCCGCAGCCAGTGCCAAGATCGAGGACTCGCTCTGCGGGCCATGTCGGGGTTGCCCTCAGAAGAGACAGGGAAGCTGCACCGACGCCGAGGACGTGGTCCGTACTCAGTTCACGATCGCTCATCGACGCGTCGAAGTCCGACACGATCCACCGCGTACCGCTGCCGGTGTCGAGTGGACGGATATCGACTGGTGATTCCGCAACCCCCGCCTCGTTCGGCGCGAAAAGGCCCGCATGAATCAGCTCACTCGCACTAAGCGGGGCGAGGGCGTGCACGACATCGTCTGCGGGCAGCGGATCGCCGAGCATGAAGTACCTGATCAGCAACCCGAGTTGCCCGGCATCACGGCAGTATCGGCGGACTGCTCCCGGCTCGCCCCGGTCGAGCGCAGCGAGGCCGGAGTCGCCTAGGACCTCGATCACGCCGTCGGCAGTGAAGCTGATGCTCTCAAAGATTTCGCGCAGCGTGGTCCAGACCGCAGTGGTGTTGTCGTGCGTCACCCGTCGATTGTCTCGTGCTTTTGCTGTTCGATCGCGCGCTGCTCCTCTTTGATGGCGCGCCTGCGCGCGTCGTAGCGGTCTGGTTCACCTTTCCGCCGAGGCGGACGGTCGTTGGCGATGAGAACAGCGACCCATGGAAGAGGGATCGACAGCGCAACGATGAGGAGGGGGACCCAGCCAGTGCCCGTGACCGAGTAGGCGATCGCCGCAAGTATCAAAGCGGGGATGCGGAACGACATGAGAATCGTGTATTTCCGCACTCTGGCCCGGTGCTGCTGTTCGAACGACTCTGTTGCGCCCGTGATCAGCAACGGTTTGGAAGGCTTGCCAAATGCCTTCGCCGTGGATTCGTCCCCGGTGAAGAATCCGCCCTGGGAACTGCGCGGATGATTCGTCATGCTTCTACTCTCCCACTCCGGTGAGAACGAAGCCACTTCGGCCTCGAATCCGAGTACGGCATTATTGAAATGTGAGCACCGAAACCAAGGAACGTCCCGATACGCGGACGGACGAGACAACCGGCGACGATGTACCCAAGTTCTTCCACTACGTGCGTAAGGACAAGATTACAGAAAGTGCTGTGACAGGAAACTACGTCGTGGCGTTATGCGGAGAAGTATTCCCCGTAACACGGTCACCCAAACCCGGATCGCCAGTGTGCCCGGAGTGCAAAAAGATCTACGAGCGTATGCGCTCGCAATAGCTGGACCACCTGGCTCGAGTTCTGTTGGCCCACCTCTGAGCGACAATCGCGATTCCCGAGTAAGTTTGTCGCTCAGAGGTGGGCAAGGCGCGCTTGCCTCGCCGGTGCGCCCCATACGGGAACGCCCTAGGGTTTTTTGAGCTGTTCCACCACTTCGTCGTCATCAGCCGGATCAGCTTCGTGTCTGCCATGGTGGCTGCGCAGCTCACTGGCCGGCTGATCGGTGACCACTCTGATCGATCCCGACGCAAGCCGCAGCAACTGAGACGTGACGGGCCGTTGTTCGTCGGGACGCTCCGACGCTGCCTGCGCCTGGTTCGCGAGCCACCGCCTCACCTGTTCGATTCGTGTCGCGCGTGCCGGCCAGATCTCCTGGATCGTCGCATTGAACTCGGCGCCCAGCATGATGGCAAAGCCGAGGGAAAACGCGAAAAGCAGGAACGCGATCGGCGTTGCCAGTGCGCCATACGTGTAGCCGGTTCGCGTGACTGCACCGAGGTATACGCGCAGGCCCGTACTGGCCGCGTAGAAGACTGCACCGGCGAGGATCGCGCCCGCGAGTAACCTGTGCCACGGCAAGCTGCGGGGCAGCGCGACCTTATAGAGCGTGGTCAGGCCAAACAGCAGCAGAACCGCAACCGCCGGGTAGTAGAACGTGCGCACCATCTCCGAACCGAGCTGATCCCACGAATCAGGAATGAGGTCCATGATCAGCGCAGGTCCGAGCGCAACGAGTGGCATGGTGAAGACCGCGAGGAACAGAAACACGACGTAGAGGAGCAGCGCGAAAAGGCGCTGCCACACCGGATGGCGATGCTCGTTCTGGCCGTGCGCCTCCACGATTGCGTCGACGAATGCGGAAATCGCTGAGGAACCCGCCCACAGCGACAGCACGAAGCCCACGGACACGAACTCAAGGCGGCCGCGGACGAGCACATCGTTGACTGTGGGCTGGATGATCTGGTCAACGACGCTCTCATTGAACACTGCGCCACTAAAAGTGATGATCTTGCCCTCAATGATGTCGATCGTGTTCGGCCCGAACCAGTCGCCGACGTAACCGAGCATCCCGAGCACTCCGAGGAAGAGGGGCGGGAGCGAAAGCACCTGCCAGAATGCAGCGGTGGCGGAGTGGGAAAAGATCGAGTCGTCCCATGCCTTCACCGTCGTGCGCCCGATGACCTGGCCGGTGCGGCGGATCGGGTGCCAGCGGTGGGCCCGGGCGGGGCGGTCACCGCGTGTTGGCGTTTCTTGTTCGCTCATGGCCTCTCTAGGATGCTCGACGGGCCGGAGCAGGGCGGGGAAGCGGTCTGTCGTGTCTGCGGCGGGGGATAGGCGGTCCGGTGAAATAATATGGGTCGCGCTAGCGTCCCGCCCAGCACGCGAGTGTGGTGGTGCCCACGTGATGAGACCATGTTCGTTCTCTGTGCGGCGCTGCGGCTAGCGTGCAACATGGCTGCCGCGCAGAGTCTGCGGCGAAAGTGCGATCTGACAAGGAGTTTGTGTGCAGGCTGAAACGGTGCAGTCCGGCGTCAGAGCGTCAGTGGTGACGCTGCGTGCCTGGCAGCGGCGCGCTCTGACGAAGTACCTGGCAACCAAGCCCCGGGACTTCCTCGCCGTGGCAACGCCTGGTGCGGGTAAAACCACCTTCGCCCTGCGCGTTGCGGCTGAACTGCTTGAGGACCGCACAGTTGACCAGATCACGATCGTCGCGCCCACAGAGCATTTGAAGCATCAGTGGGCAGAAGCTGCGCACAGACTCGGGATCTCGATCGATTCGAGGTTCAGCAACTCGACCGGGCAGACCTCGCGTGACTACCACGGCGTCGCTGTTACCTACGCGCAGGTCGCGTCGCATCCGTTCAAGCATCGCGTCCGCACGGAAAACCGCAAGACGCTGGTGATCCTCGATGAGATTCACCACGCGGGGGACGCGAAAAGCTGGGGTGAGGCCTTGCACGAGGCCTTCTCGGATGCGACGCGGCGCCTCGCGCTCACCGGAACACCGTTTCGCAGCGACGACAGTCCCATCCCTTTCGTGATCTATGAACCGGAGGGTGGTGGTCTCTCGCGATCGAAGGCCGACCATACCTACGGCTACTCAGATGCTCTAAGTGACGGCGTGGTGCGTCCAGTGGTGTTTCTTGCCTACTCGGGTGAAGCCCGGTGGCGGAACAATGCAGGCGAGGAGTTCGCTGCGCGGCTCGGGGAGCCGCTTAATGCGGAACAAACCGCCCGGGCGTGGCGCACCGCCCTCGACCCGAACGGAGACTGGATCCCCTCCGTGCTTTCGGCGGCACACACTCGACTCGGTCAGTTACGCGCACGCGGCATGGCGGACGCAGGTGGACTGGTCATCGCGTCCGACCAAACAATGGCCCGTGCGTACGCGCAGGCACTTGAGGAGATCACAGGGGAGAAGCCTGTCCTGGTCCTGTCGGACGACCCTGCATCATCAGGCCGCATCGCTGAGTTCAACGCGAGCGGCGACATGTGGATGGTCGCGGTCCGCATGGTGTCGGAGGGTGTTGACGTGCCCAGACTCGCTGTCGGTGTGTACGCCACTAGCGCTTCGACGCCACTGTATTTCGCGCAGGCCATCGGACGCTTCGTGCGGCTCCGGACACCAGGCGAGACGGCGAGTGTCTTCCTGCCATCGGTGCCAGTCCTTCTCGACTTGGCAAGCAAGCTCGAGGCGCAGCGCGACCACGTGCTCGGTAAGCCCCACCGAGATAAAGAGGGCTTTGACGACGAACTTCTTGCGCAGGCCAACCAGCAGAAGGATGAACCAGGGGAAGACGAAAAAGCCTTCACGTCACTCGGGGCGCAAGCCGAACTAGATCAGGTGATCTACGACGGTTCTTCGTTCGGCACCGCGACGTTTGCGGGCAGCGATGAAGAGGCCGACTATCTAGGGCTGCCCGGTTTGCTCGACGCTGATCAGATGCGCGCGCTGCTGCAGCAGCGTCAGAGCGGTCAGATCAAGAAGCGGGCCCAGGAAACTGCGCCAGTGCGAGAGCCGGAGGGTGCTCGGCCCGTGCCTGAGCGAAACGAGTCGACCGCCGAGCAGCTCGCGCACTTGCGGCGGGAATTGAACACGCTGGTTGCACTGCATCACCACCGTACTGGTAAAACGCATGGCACGATCCACGGTGAGCTACGCAGGACATGCGGGGGACCGCCCACGGCTATGGCGACCGCAGAGCAGATCCGCGACAGGATCGCGCTGCTACGCAACTGGTAGCCAGTTCAGGAAGAAAAAAGTGGAGCCCCGATTGGGGGCTCCACTTTGAAGGTTCCGACGGATTGGGACGTTAGTCGTCGTCTGCTGCTACCGCGACGATGGCTTCGAGCTCCGTGAGCTTGGGCTGGAACTCATTCGCGTGATGGTTGCAGAAGAGGAGTTCGCCGCCCGAAGGGAGTGTCGCCATTACCCGGGCACGGGCGCTGCACCGGTCGCAGCGATCAGTCGCAGTTAGCCGGACGGTGGTCGCTGTTGCGGTCATGTCTCCTCCATTCCGGTGCCCGGAGGCTCCCTGTGTGTGGACACGCGGTCAGTCCGTGGCTCAGGGCCATAACCCGCATCCCTTACCCGAATATACGAACGGGGCGACCATCTTGTTCCCGCATCCTGCCCGGATGTGGTTTACGCAACAGTAAACGCCCGGGCAACCAATGGTTGTCCGGGCGTTAACCAGGAAATCAGTCGAGGTAGTCGCGCAACACCTGGCTGCGGCTAGGGTGACGCAGCTTCGACATGGTTTTTGACTCGATCTGCCGGATGCGCTCACGGGTCACCCCATACACCTGGCCAATCTCGTCCAGTGTGCGGGGCTGGCCGTCTGTCAAGCCGAATCGCAACCGCACAACACCGGCTTCGCGCTCAGAAAGGGTTTCAAGCACCGACTGCAACTGATCCTGCAGCAGTGTGAAGCTCACGGCGTCGACAGCGACAACGGCTTCACTATCTTCGATGAAGTCGCCGAGCTGGCTGTCCCCTTCGTCGCCGATCGTCTGATCGAGCGAAATCGGCTCGCGAGCGTACTGCTGAATCTCAAGGACCTTCTCCGGGGAGATGTCCATCTCCTTGGCGAGTTCCTCAGGGGTGGGCTCGCGGCCCAGATCCTGCAGAAGTTCGCGCTGGATGCGGCCCAGTTTGTTGATGACCTCGACCATATGCACCGGTATACGGATGGTGCGAGCCTGATCGGCCATTGCCCGGGTGATGGCCTGCCGGATCCACCACGTGGCGTACGTCGAGAATTTGTACCCCTTCGTGTAGTCGAATTTCTCGACTGCACGGATCAGGCCCAGGTTGCCTTCCTGAATCAGATCGAGGAAGGCCATTCCGCGGCCGGTGTATCGCTTTGCCAGCGACACAACGAGCCGGAGGTTTGCTTCGAGAAGATGGTTCTTCGCACGGTTTCCATCTCGCACCACCCAGCTCAGGTTCTGCCGCAGCGGTGGCGCTACCTTCTCACCGGCCTCGGCGAATCGGCGCATCTTCTCTGCCGCGAACAGGCCAGCTTCGATTCGCTTGGCGAGTTCGACTTCTTCCTCGGCGTTGAGAAGTGCAACCTTGCCGATCTGCTTCAGGTAGGCGCGTACGGAGTCAGCGGACGCGGTGAGCTCGGCATCCTTGCGCGCCTGGCGCAGGGCTTCCGACTCCTCCTCGTCCCAGACGAAGTCCCCGGACGGATCCTTCTCGTCCTTATTTGGCGCTTGGCTGCGGCGGCGGCGACCTTGCGCGGCAGTCGCCGCGTCAGAAGCGTCGAGCTCGGCATCGCTGAGTTCGATCTCAGCGTCGGCCAGGTCCTCACCGGGCTCAATGTCGGCAAGACCATTCTCTTCGGCCTCGGCGTCCCCATCGGCTGATGCGGGATCTTTTGCAGCCTGCGCAGGCTTCTGCGTGGTCTTGCGCGGCGCCTTCTTTGGAGCGCCTTCCGAACGTGTTGTCTTCTTGGCTGCCCGGCGAGCTGTCTTAGCGGGGGCCGATGCGCCATTTTCGGCAGCAGGTGCTGAGCCAGCAGTCAGTGCCTCCTCCTGGGCTGCTTGCTCAGGAGCAGTCTTCGCGGCAGTCGCCTGCTTGGCGGCCTTCGCTGGCGACTTCTTAGCGGGGGCCTTGCGGGCTGCAGTGCGCTGGGGAGCGGTAACTGCACCAGTCCCAGAGTCGGAATCTGAGCCGGCAGTGCCCGGGGTTTCGGTAGATGCCACGTACGCCCTTTCGTGACTTCGTCGTGCGGCGTTGAGCCAGGTTCGTCGGGAGAACCGTGCTGGCGGAAAGTCCTTCGGATTGGCCCGCAGTGAACAGGCCGCGTTCCATTGTAACGATCCTGCGCGAGTGACGAGTGAGCGATCGGCGCTGAGGCTCCCAAAAAGCCCGATTAGTCCGAATATGCGGCGACGGCTCCGCCCACGATTCCCGCGGTGTTACGCAGCTGGGCTGGGATGATGCGCGTTTGAGTGGTCAGGAGCGGGATCCACTTGTCACTTTTTTTACTCACGCCGCCACCCGCAATGAAGAGGTCCGGGGAGAAGAGCGCATCATAGGTGCTGAGCACCGTAGATACCTCCGCAGCCCAGTCCGTCCAGCTCAGATTGTTGCGTTCACGTACAGACGCCGCGGCACGGTGCTCCGCCTTTTTCCCGCCGACTTCCAGATGCCCCAGCTCGCTATTCGGGATCAGAGTTCCGTTGTAGAGCAGCGCCGAACCAATGCCTGTCCCGAAAGTCAGAAGGATGACGAGGCCGTTTTCGTCGCGGCCAGATCCGAACTTCTGTTCGGCGAGTCCCGCCGCATCAGCGTCGTTCAGGACCGTGACCTTCCGCCCGTCGAGTTCAGCCGTGAAGAGTGCTCGAGCGTCCGTTCCGATCCACGTGGGGTCGATGTTTGCGGCGCTATACGTCACGCCATGTTTGACGACCGCGGGAACAGTGATGCCGACGGGTCCGTCCCAATCGAACTCCTTCACGATCGCCGCAACAGTTGCTGCGACCGCTTCCGGGGTCGCGGGCTGAGGGGTGTCGATCCGGATGCGCTCGGTGGCTAGTACTCCGGTCTCCAGGTTCACTACGGCGCCCTTGACGCCGCTGCCGCCGATATCAACACCGAGGCCAAGCCGGGGAGGCGGGCTGTCTACGGACGGTGTCTGTGGCTCGGTGTGCATTAGTGCGCCCCCTTGCTGCGGTTTGGCCGGCACCTGCTAGTTCCTCGTGTCACCTTAGCGCCCTCGGTGGCGCGGAAGGCGCGCATGTGCTGCGATAGACGCGTGCCGGAACAGAGCAACATCGCCGACCTCGCAACCGATCTCCGTGTTGTGGCCGAGGAAGTAGCTATGGAGGCTGCCGCGTTCGTACGGCGACGCCGGCCGGAAGTGTTTGGCGTCCCCGGCGGGGGTGCCGCGGCCGGTGCCGTGCAGTCGAAATCCACGCCTACTGACCCGGTAACCATCGTTGATTCGGAATCGGAACAGCTCATCCGCGAGCAGCTTCGTAAGCACCGTCCTGACGACGCGATCCTTGGCGAGGAAGGCGGTGGGGACGCAAATGAGACCGACGGCGTGCGGTGGGTGGTCGATCCCATCGATGGGACAGTCAACTTCATGTACGGCATCCGTGCGTACGCGGTGTCCGTTGCCGCGCAGATTGACGGCCGGTCGGTGGCTGGCGCAGTCATCGACATCGCCGCGGACCTGATCTATTCCGCCGCCCTAGGGCAGGGAGCGACACGCCGGCAGGGAAGCAGCGGTGCCGCGGAGCCACTCAGCTGCAGCGCGGAAACCAGCCTGGGCCACGCCCTCATCGCCACGGGATTTTCCTATTCGGCGGAACACCGTCGCAGGCAGGGTGAACTTGTCGCTTCGATCCTCCCTGTGGTCCGCGACATCCGCAGGATCGGCTCAGCGGCCCTGGACCTGTGCATGGTGGCATCGGGGCAGGTTGACGCCCACTATGAGCACAGCCTGAACCCGTGGGACTGGGCGGCAGGGAGTCTGATCGCGACCGAAGCTGGCGCCGTGGTCCGTGTACCCGCGGCAACGGAGTCTGGGACGACGCACGTCACCGTTGCCGCGGCTCCAGGAATAGCGGCGGAGTTCCTGAGCCTGCTGGAGGGCAAAGGGGCGTTAGAGCCGCTGTAGGACCTCGTTCAGCAAAGTGCCGCGCGGGCCAGGTCGATGGTCTCCTTCTCAGGGCCGTCGCCTCCGCGGAGCAGCTGGAGCGCAAGCTCAGCGTCAGGTGACGGTGAAATATTCCGGAAATAGGTACCAAGTGCGAGATCGACCGTAGCGTCGCCCCTCTCATCCTCGATGAGTTCGACGCAGGGGGCTGCCAGCCACAACGTGCTCGCGGCAGCGAGACCTCCAGGTCCGAACCTGATCTGGCCGTGGCATTGAAGGTTCTGATCCGTGTAAATGGGATCGTTCCCAGCCTGGACGTCGGGAGCTGACTCGTAGCCGAGGTCGCTGAGTTGGGCCGCTACCGCCGATGCCTGACCGGCTTCGCCGTTCGCGTTGAAGACCCGCACCTGAGTCTGTGGCAAGGGTGCGGGCGGAACCTTCACCATCTCAGATCGCGCAAATCGTTCCCCGAGGGGCGGCGCGCCGGGTGGTGGATCATTGCAGTCGATCGCGCTCACGGGCGCTTTCTCAATAGAAAGAACCTGAATCCAGACGATCGCTGCCGCGAAGCCCAGCACAGCTACAAGGATGAGGATGGGCAGGGGCCGGCGGCGCCTGTACGGCTTGCCGTGTGGATCGGTGGCGTGCCCTTCGGTGATCAGCGAGACCACAGTCTGGTGGGTCCTTCCTCAAGCGGAACAACTCTGCAGCGCAGTTCGTTGTGGGGGAGTCTAGCCATTAGACTGCGGCCGGCTGCATTGAGGCATGCCGACAGGCCGGAAAATCACACGAGTCGCGGTGCGGCTCACCGCAGCCTTCGACGAAAAGCGCTCGGGGGAAGCGGGCAAGGGTACAGAAGAATAGAGATTTGGTTGCACCCTGTCGGTTTGCCGCCGGAATTCTGGGTAGGTTCGCTATTGTCTGGCGGCTGGTTGTTCTCGACGACACGCTATGTGAGAGGTATGTCACAAACCACAGGGCGCTGAGGTCGGGCATAAAATGCCCGACTGGTACGTTACCCACCCGCACACGTACTCTGTGCCCGCTTGCCGGAGCAGTCCCTCTTGAGGGCCTGGCCGGAAATGTCCGGTCGCGGCGGCGTGTTATTGAGAATATGGCACAAGCGCCTGGTAACACAGCGCACGTGGATAGGGGATGAAAGTAAATGCCGACTGATTACGACGCGCCGCGGCGCAGCGAAGCGGACGACTTGTCCGAGGACTCGCTGGACGAGCTGACGTCGCGCCGTGAGGCTCAATCGTCAGCTGTCGATATCGACGACTCGGACACCGCCGAGTCCTTCGAACTTCCTGGAGCTGACCTCTCCGGTGAAGAACTCTCGGTCCGGGTGATCCCGAAGCAGGCCGATGAATTCACCTGCTCGCAGTGCTTCCTGGTGTTTCACCGAAGCCGCCTTGCGAGCAGTGAGGGCGGTCCGCTGGTGTGCCAGGACTGCATCTGACGGCTTCGCCAATGAGGGGTGTGAGTTAAACCAGCTCGCCGCGAGGGACAGGCGAGCTGGGCGACGTGCGCCGACGGGCTGAGCATCGCGCGCGCGTCTCGGCCCTCCAGGTCCTAGCGGCGGATGGCAGAGTCGATTGCCTCGATCAGGCGTTCCGGACGACGGGTGCTGACCAGCCAGTATGGCGTGGGGTCGTCGGGGTCGTCGAGGACAACAAGCACCATTGGCCGCACCCAGTTCCTGTGCTGAACGTACGCCGCTGGGTCGAGTTGACGGCCCATAGCTGCCCGCTTTGCTGATGGCGGAATGACCGCGGTCCGGGCAATGACGCTCGTTGGGAGGTACGCGTCCCCCACGTGCAGTGCGGGGCCTTCTGGTCCGTGGTGGGTCACCCGCAGCTTGGTACGCGAGAGATACCACAACACCCAGATCGGGACAGGCGCGAGGACCACATAGGGCAGCCATGCAGGCAGAGCGCTGATGCCCAATGCGAACTGTGTGGCTACCAGGGAAGATGCTACGAGTCCCAGTGGCCACCACCACCAGGGAACCCACAGCTGCTCGGTGAATTCGGCCTGCGTTTGTTTCTTGGGGGACTGTGAAGCGTGTTCGGGCACGAGAATAAGAGTAGTCTCGCCGAACGTGCGCACCGAAAACATGACTGATCTAGCGATCCCCGTAGTGCGGCTCGATCCGGGCTTGCCGCTCCCATCGCGAACCCATCCAGGCGACGCCGGGGCTGACCTGTTCTCCGCGATTGATGTGACGATCGAGCCCGGCGAGCGGGTTCTCGTGGGTACGGGCATCGCCATCGCCCTCCCGGAGGGCACCGTCGGACTGATTCACCCGCGGTCGGGTCTCGCCGTTCGGACCGGTCTTTCGATCGTGAACACCCCAGGTACTGTGGATGCCGGATACCGGGGTGAGATCAAGGTTTGCCTCATCAACCACGATCCCCGTACGGCAATACATGTCCGCCGCGGAGACCGGATCGCGCAACTGGTGGTGCAGCGGGTGGAACTCCCCGCGTTCGTGGAAGCCGAGTCGCTGGGTGAGACAGCGCGGGGTGACGGTGGCTACGGCTCGAGCGGCGGACACGCGAGTCTGGCTGCTGATGCATAGCTCGTGGCGTGTGCGCCACACCCCGCAGCGTGCCCGGTTGCGCGCGACGCATCAGGAAGGGAAGTGAAGTGGGCTTTCTTCGTCGCAATAAAAAGTCAGAAGTGAACCCCGAACCAGAAGCGCCTCCCGAAACGGGGGCCAGCGAAAGCGATGCGCCGGGGAGTCGTGAATCCGACCGCTCGAATGGGCCATTCGACTCGGGCGAAATAGAGCAGCCGGGTACAGGCGAGAAGCGCCTCGATCTCGGAGCGTTTTCCGTGCCTCTGCCCGCAGGTGCGCAGGTCCAGGTCGAGATGGCCAAGAGCGGTGGAGTGCAGGGCATTCACCTAGCCACCCAATTCGGCCGAATTACCGTCGCCGCCTACGCAGCACCACGGTCGTCGGGGATGTGGCGGGAGGTGTCGGGTGAACTGGCCGAGTCGTTGCGTCGCGACGGTGCTGAGGTGACGACCGACTCCGGCCCGTGGGGACCGGAAGTCAACGGGGTCACGAAGTCCGCGGACATCCGCTTCATAGGGGTAGATGGGCCCCGCTGGATGATCCGGCTCGTCGCTGCAGGACCCTCCGGGACAGGTGCGCATGACGGTGATCTCGCTAGAACGGCTCGCGAAGTACTGTCGGGCACCATCGTCTCCCGTGGTGACGCGCCGCTGCCTGTCCGTACACCGCTGCCCATCACGCTGCCGAAGGCGCTCCAGCAGCAATTAGCGGCGATGCAGCAACAACAAGCCATGCAAGCGGCCAAGGCAAGCGCGGCCCAGCAATCGCCGCAGCAAGCGGCGCCGGTAGATCCTCCGGATTCGGGTGACGCGGACGCCGGGAATTCGTCAGAGAGCGCCGAGCGCCCGCAGTGAGTCGAGGCAGCCGTGACCGAGCACCGCTGGGTCACGGCCCGCGTCGATGAGAGTAACTGGGGTGATGTGCGCCCGTGCGAGGTGTGCCTGCCACTGTGCGGCCGCTTCCCACGGGTGTACCGGGTCGTCCGGCGCCGCGGCGATGCCCACCGGCACACGCACCGAGCTGAGCACATCGTCGGTCACAGCGCCGAACCGGCTCGCCTCGTCCAGTGCGTCGGCAAGCGCGGGCCATTGATCTCGCCACGACGCCTCGAGTTCATCTGCCAGCCAGTCCGGGCTTGACGCGCGCATTTCTCTGATCACAGCGTCAATTCCGTGCTCTCGTAGCAGTGCGGCAGTATGGCGGGCGCTTCTGGCCGCCGGCGCGGCGTCGGGGGCGCCGGTCCAGGCGGGCAATGCCGCGACCACGCCTGCAGCGCTGTGCGGATTCTGGGCTGCCCAAAGTACACCGACAGCAGCGCCGATGGACACGCCCCCGGCGAGCACGCGACGGCCGCCCTGAGTTGCCTGACTGAGCGCTTCGAGCGACGACGCGATGAGGCGCCGTGGGTCTGGCTGCACTGCGACCAGCGGGATTCCTGCTTCATCGAGCGCGGGTCCGAAGGCTCTTCGCACAAAATCCGCGCGAGAACCCGAGCCTGGAAGCAACACAGCGAGGTCCGCTTGCACTCTGTCTAGAGCTGGAGACTGGCTTTCTTGTGCGTTAGACACCTGTCTATCGTGCCTTGTCGTGCACTTCGACCGATCGGATGGCGCGCGGTGTGCCCGAGATGTGGCACCCTCATAGTGTGTTCGATCAGCAGCAGTCACGGCTCGACCAGCTAGGTGGGGTCAGTGGTCTCATCCAGTCGACGGTGCCCATCGTGGTTTTCATCGTCACCAACACCATCGCGGGCCTCACCGCTGCGATCTGGGTCGCGCTGGGAGCGGCGGTGGCGGTGCTGGGGTGGCGAATGATACGCAAGGATGCCATTCAGCCCGCTATTTCCGGCTTCATTGGCGTGGGCATCTGTGCGTTTATCGCGCACCGCACTGGGGAGGCGCGGGGGTTCTTCCTCTTTGGTATCTACACGAGTCTCGTTTACGGCTCGGTCTTTTTGCTTTCGGTCCTGGTGCGTTGGCCCCTAGTCGGGGTCCTGTGGAGCTTCCTCAACGAGCGCGGTACCGCCTGGCGACGAAATCGCACCGCGCTGCGGTACTACGACTTGGCGACCGGAGTGTGGGTGCTTGTCTTCGGTGCGCGCTATCTCGTTCAAGCGCACCTTTACGACACTGACCAGACCGGCATGCTCGCGTTCGCCCGGCTCGCGATGGGGTGGCCGCTCGCGGCTGTTGCATTCCTCGTCTGCGTGATCGCCGTCCGCAAGGCTGATCAGGCGATCGAGGACGCTAGCCGTGGCACCGAGGCGCCAGCCTCCGGTGAAAGCGACCCGGACGAAGCTGCGCCGCACAGCGGTGAGCAAGGAACCAGGCTCTAGTGGACAATGCCACAGAGAGCTGGCGTGGGCAGACCGTCGAAGTAACACTTGGTGATCCGGCACATGGCGGCTGGTGCGTGTCGCGCCACGATGGGCGTGTCGTGTTTGTGCGCCGCGGTATCCCTGGTGAGCGGGTTCGCGCGCTAATCACCGATGACCGCGGCGGAAGCCACTGCTTCGCCGAAACGGTCGAAGTTGTGGACCCGTCGCCCGACCGGGTTGATTCTGTGTGTTCAGTCAGCGACGCGGGAGCGGGCTGCTGCGATCTCGCTCATATTCGTCCCGGTCGGCAGCTCGACGTGAAGTCTGCTGTTGTATCAGGCCAGCTTCGGCGGATTGCGCACATTGACCGGGTGGTCAGTGTCGAGGCGCTGCAGGGAGACCTGAGCCCCGGAGCGGTCAGCATCGGTGGCTGGCGGACGAGGGTCCGGCTTGGCGTGGACCGCACGGGCGCTGCTGGCTTCCGTCGCCACCGGAGCAACGACCTCGTGACGCGGCTCGATTGCCCACAGCCTGTGCCTGACCTTCTGTCCGGCATCGGTTCCCGCAAATGGACGCCGGGGGCGGAGCTTCAGGTGGTTCGGGACGGTAATGGCACCAGGCACATCGTCGAGATCGCACCGGCTCACGCGGGGGGACGCCGGCCCAGCCGTACCGACTCGGCGGAGCAGCAACGGCGTTCAGCGGCTGCCCGCCGTGCCGCACGCGCCCGTCCCCGTTCGGAGGCGGTGCGCGAAGGGTCGGGTCGCGCCGTCGAATACGTGCATGGACGACCTTTTGAGATCGCCGCATCTGGATTCTGGCAGGCACACAAAAACGCAGCGGAGCAGTACGCTGGGATCGTTGCGGAATGGGCCGATCTGCGACCGGGTGAGGGCGCCTGGGATCTCTATAGCGGGGCTGGAGTCTTCGCCTCGGTACTCGGACCTCAGACCGGCAGCGGAGGTTACGTCGAGGCGGTCGAGGCTGCACCGCAATCTGTTCACGACGGTGCGGCCGCCGTCGCGGACCTTCCGCAGGTCCGTTTCCATCGGGGCGCAACTGAGCGCGTGATCGATAACCTCTCGGCAAACCCCGCTGTAGTAGTTCTGGATCCCCCACGGGTGGGTGCCGGCCGCGCGGTAATCAGCAAAGTCGCCGCCGCGGCCCCGAGCCGGATCATTCATATTGGCTGCGACCCTGCTGCCTTCGCGCGTGATTGCGCACTGTATCGCGCCGCAGGCTACAGTCTGGCAGAGTTGCGTGCGTTCGACGCGTTCCCACTCACACACCATGTCGAGTGCGTGGGTAAGTTCGTGAGAAACCGTTGATTGGCCCACATTGGCTGGAAGCAGCCCGCTATATCCGTAGACTGGACAGAACCATGACGCTGGGACGGTGAGGTCCGTGCCGCTCGAACGAATGGAGTTGCTCGTTGGGGTTTCTGGAGCGCGTTCGAACTCCTGGTGACGTCAAGGAGCTCGCACCCGAGGATCTTGCGGTTCTTGTGGGCGAGATCAGGGACTTCCTGGTTCGCAAGGTGTCCGCCACCGGTGGCCATCTTGGCCCGAACTTGGGTGTCGTTGAACTCACACTCGCGCTGCACCGCGTATTCGATTCCCCCCACGACGCGCTTCTTTTCGACACCGGCCACCAGGCCTACGTGCACAAGATTCTCACCGGCCGCGCAGACCAGTTCGACACGTTACGCAAGCAGGGTGGCCTCTCGGGTTACCCCGCGCGTTCGGAGAGCGAGCATGACTGGGTCGAATCCTCACACGCGTCCGCGGCGTTGTCCTACGCTGACGGACTCGCGAAGGCCTTCAGCCTGACCGGGCAGCACTCCCGGCACGTGGTTGCGATCGTTGGCGATGGGGCACTTACCGGCGGGATGTGCTGGGAAGCGCTGAACAATATCGCACTCGACAAGCAGCGGCCGCTTGTCATCGTGGTCAACGACAATGGGCGGTCATACGCGCCCACGATTGGCGGGCTCGCCGATCACCTCTCTGCGCTCCGGCTGCAGCCCGGCTACGAGAAAATGCTGGCGAGCGGCCGTAAAGCGATCAAAGGTATCCCGATGGTCGGTGATGCGGCATACGCGATGTTGCACGGAATGAAAGCGGGAATCAAGGACGCCGTTAGTCCACAGGCCCTGTTTTCTGACCTCGGAATCAAGTACCTCGGCCCGGTCGACGGGCATGATCTCGGCGCAGTGGAGTCCGCGCTGCGGCGTGCGAAGGATTTCGGCGGCACGGTGATCGTTCATGCTGTCACCCGTAAGGGTATGGGCTACCTCCATGCCGAGAACCACATCGACGATCAGATGCACGCGACGGGCGTGATCGATCCGGAGACAGGTCTGGCGAAGAGTAAACCCCCTCGTGACTGGACGTCGGTGTTCTCTGAGGAACTCATCGAACTAGCGCGCGAACGGGAAGAGATCGTCGCGATCACGGCAGCGATGGCTGGCCCCACAGGGCTTGCCGCTTTCGGCAAGAAGTACCCGAACCGCATGTTCGACGTCGGGATCGCGGAGCAGCACGCACTTACGTCGGCGGCTGGCCTCGCTCTCGGCGGAATGCACCCCGTGGTGGCTGTTTACTCGACCTTCCTGAACCGCGCTTTTGACCAGCTTTTGATGGACGTCGCGTTGCTGAAGCAGCCTGTCACACTCGTCCTCGACCGAGCGGGCGTAACCGGCGCCGACGGAGCCAGCCACAACGGAATGTGGGACCTGTCGATCCTGGGCATTGTGCCCGGTATGCGGGTAGCAGCCCCACGCGATGCCGCCACCTTGCGCGAGGAACTCGCGGAAGCAGTGTCGATTGTGGATGGGCCTACAGCGCTGCGTTTCCCCAAGGGTGCGGTGGGGCCGGACATTCCCGCGCTCGAGCGCATTGGTGACGGTGTGGATGTTCTCCATCGCGACGCGGATGCGGATGTTCTCCTTGTTGCTGTGGGACCGTTTGCGCGCCTTGCGCTCGACGTGGTCGACCTACTCAAGAAACACGGGATCGGCACCACAGTCATCGATCCGAGGTGGGTGCTGCCGGTGAGCGAGGAGCTCGTGAAGCTTGCCGAGGAGCATCGTCTCGTGGTCACAATCGAAGATTGTGGCGTGCACGGCGGAGTGGGGTCCTCGGTCGGTGCGGTGCTGCGTGCGGGCGGGGTCGATGTCCGCACCCGTGAGCTGGGCATCCCACAGCGCTTCCTCGACCACGCGTCACGCGACCAGGTGCTGGATGAACTCGGGATCACGGCCCAGAACATCGCGCGGCAGGTGACTGGGTGGGCCGCGCGACTGGGAAGCACAGCAATCAGCGACGCTGGACTTGATAGCTCAGCGCCCGTCACGGGCTCCTAGCCGCCAGCAGCGCCGAATTCACCCTTCGATTCTGCGGATTGGGTCATCGTCACGGCCGAGAGTGCGGCAGAAGCCGATCACGACCACCCGTGTGGTGTCAATCTGCAGATTGACCGGATCTTCGCCGCTTTCGCTCAGATAGGTCCGGATAGTTTCCCGCTGCGCCTGCTCGTCCTGCGACAGGAAGTCCCCGCATCGCGTGTCACCGCCGCGGTTGCCGAGAATGCCCCCTGTACATGCAGGAACGAGTGCAACGAGGGCTAGCGCCGCACAGAGAGCGGAAGAGGCAATTCTTCGCGTCATTACGCGTCCTTTTCGTATGCGGAGACGGGGGCCGATAGGGCCGTCACAAGGGGCTGTACTGCGAGCGCTATCTGCCAGGGCCGCGCCTCGCCTTCCTTCAGTGCCTGCATGAGAGAGTCGCTGGTAGCGGGCTCGGGTGGGCTAGCACATAATCTCCGTACGAGGTCCGGTGCAAGCAGGTTCTCGACCGGAACTGAGACCTCGTCACTGACCACCGCGAGTTCCTTCCGCACCGCTGACAGCCGGTTCGCGGCGTCCGTACCCGGGCGGGGCCGCGCCGCGCCGCGGGCTGTGGAATCAGCGGGCGCTCGAAGCGGCGGCAACTGGGACCCGGGGAGCGTGCGTGCCCGCTCGACGGCGTCCAGCCAGACTCGGGCTCTGCGTCGCTGGCGTGGGCCACCGAACCCGGGAACCGTGCGGAGGTCCGCTGCGGTACGCGGACGCCGCGCTGCAGCGGCCACGATAGCTGAGTCAGGAAGTATCCGCTTTGGTGCGATGTCTTCTTGTTCGGCAACCATGTCGCGTGTGAACCACAGCTCGCGTGCCGTAGCGAGCCCACGCTTGTCACGGATGGTGTGGATGTTCGCGGTTCGCCGCCACCGTTCGGGTGACGGCGGAAGAGCCGGCCGGGTGCGCACGAATTCGAACTCTTCGGCAGCCCACTCGCGTTTACCCTGCTCGGCGAGTTCCTGATCGAGTGCTTCGCGTAGGTCCAGCAGAATTTCGACGTCGAGGGCGGCATAGTTGAGCCACGAGGAGGGAAGGGGCCGGGAGGACCAGTCGGCTGCCCCGTGCCCTTTCGCAAGTGTGAATCCGAGGAGACTTTCGGAAATCGCTGCAAGCCCGACGCGTTCAAGGCCGGCGAGTCGGCTGGCAAGCTCCGTGTCGAAGAGCGCGGTCGGAGTGAGCCCTAGTTCCGCGAGCCCTGGCAAATCTTGGTCCGCCGCGTGAAGTACCCATTCGAGGGGGTTGATGACTGTGGCGAGCGGCGCGAAGGAGCCTCGCAGTGGGATCGGGTCGATCAGAAATGTTCCGGACCCGGCGCGGCGCAATTGGATTAAGTAGGCCCGTGCGGAGTAACGATATGCCGATGCGCGTTCCGCGTCGAGCGCGAGTGGGCCTGTCCCAGCTTCGATTGCGCGAGCCGCCGCCGCAAGGTCGTTTGCCTGTTCGATGAGCGGCGGAAGGCCCTCGCGCGGCGCTAACAGCGGCACGGGTTCGCTACCGTCGCCGCCTGATCTGACCTCGCTCATAAAGCGCTAGCGTACGGGAGGAATAGGCTGCGAGCAGGCAGACTGGGCTACGAGGCTTGGCGTCACTGCGTCCGAAAGCGGCCGTTGATCGAGGTGATCCCGATGGGCGGCAAACCTGCCGCGTATTCGAGTACCTCGCAGAAAGCTTCAACCTGTGGCTTAAGGTCCAGGGTCTGTGGTGTCCACGAGGCGCGCATCTCCAGCTGGTGTGCTTTTGGCGGCCCTGCGATATCGCCATACCGAACTGACGTTGTGGCAGTGACAGTGCCCCCAAGCGCCGTGTACTCGTTTGTCCGGGCATCAAGTGCGTCCTTGAGCCAGCTCCATGCGACCTCGGGAAGCAGAGGATCCTCAGCCAGCGCGGCATCCACGTCAGCCTGGATGTAGGAGACCAGCCGGAAAATTCCGTTCCAGGCTTCGTCACCGTTGGGGTCGTACAACAGAATGAGACGCCCGAACGCGTCGCCCTCTGAGAACTCCCGCACGATGTCGCTGCCGGGGTGTTTGACTTCCGCTCCGACCGCGTAGCTGTAGGGCGCGAGTCGCTGTGGCGGCCGGATGGGGCCGACCACGATTTCTGGGCGGACTGCCGCACTCGACATTGATTCAACCGCGGTGCGGAACTGCTCCGGTTCGGAATGAGGGCTTGGCGTCGTCACAGGTTCGGACGGTAGTGTGGATCACACTGCGCTTAGAGGAGGCGCGCCGACCCACGCCTGAGTGGAGTGGATCTGTACTGAATTGAATTTTCTCTGCGTCCTTAGCGTTATCTGGTGGCACCTCACTCTGCCCCGCATGCGAAGATGGAGCCATCATGAGCGCCACTTCGCATAGCAGTCTCGCCTACCCCCACCGTCGAGTCCTGACCGACGCGCCTTTCCTTGCGGCCGCCGACGGACGCCAGCCCGCGCACCGTCCAGTGTGGTTTATGCGGCAAGCGGGCCGATCGCTCCCCGAGTACCGCGAACTCCGGGCGGGTATCGGAATGCTCGAATCGTGTTTCCGCCCAGAGCTGGTCTGTGAGATCACGATGCAGCCGGTACGCCGCCACAACGTCGATGCGGCGATCCTCTTCTCCGACATCGTCGTGCCGCTGAAGGCCGCCGGTGTTGACCTCGACATCGTCGCAGGACGGGGCCCCGTTGTCGCGGAACCCATACGTTCCAGTGCGGATGTCGCGCGGCTTCCGCGGTTGCAGCCAGATGAGGTTGCGGCGGTCGCCGAGGCGGTAACACTGCTCACAGGCGAATTGGGCTCGATCCCGCTGATCGGATTCGCGGGAGCGCCCTTCACTCTTGCCTCCTATCTGGTCGAAGGTGGGCCTAGCCGCCACCACGCTCAAACGAAAGCGCTGATGCACAGCGCGCCCGATGTGTGGCATCAGCTGCTGGGAAAGCTCACTGATATCGCAATCGTGTTCCTGAAGGCACAGGCACAGGCCGGGGTAGATGCGGTGCAGCTTTTCGACTCCTGGGCGGGAGCTCTGTCGCTCGCTGAATACCGCGAGTTCGTACTGCCGCACTCGATCCGCATCTTCGACGAGCTCGAGGAAGCCGGCGTTCCGCGGATCCATTTCGGTTTGGGCACTGGTGAACTGCTCGGCGCGATGGGCGAGGCGGGGGCCGACGTCGTCGGTGTCGATTTCCGCATCCCGCTGCACGAGGCTGCGCGCCGTGTCGGCAAGGGTAAGGCGCTGCAGGGCAACCTCGACCCCGCACTGCTCTTCGCGGGCTGGGACGCGATCGAGCGGGAAGTGCGGCGTATCGTTCGGGAAGCTGACGCCGCGGTGGGAATCGGAGCGCGCGGGCACATCTTCAACCTCGGTCATGGCGTGTTGCCGGAAACTGACCCGACGGTGCTCACTCGCGTTGTGGAGCTCGTTCACTCGCTGTGAGGCTCCCGTGAGTATTCGCGTGCGGCACGCAGTCGTGATCGGTGGTGGCATCGCTGGGCTCACCGCCGCCTACCGGCTGCGGCAGGCATTGGGACCAGAAGTCGACATCACCGTATGTGAGGCGTCAGCGAGCGTGGGGGGCAAGCTTCGAACGCTCACTATGGACAGCGGACCTGTCGATGTGGGGGCGGAAGCCTTCATTCGGCGGCGCCCCGAAGTCCTCAGCCTTGCCGGGGAACTCGGCCTGAGTGCCGAGCTGGTCACGCCGTCGAGCGTTCGTCCTGTCATTTGGGCGGACGGATCCGCGCATACTTTGCCACCAGGTGCGTTCATGGGGATACCAGCCTCCGAAGCCAGCATCAAGGGCCTGAAAGGCCTCGTCAGTCCGGCAGCTGAGCGTTACGCAGCGGGGGAAGCTGAGCGCCCCTTTACGTGGGAACCTGGTGCGGACCTGAGCCTCGCGGAGCTTGTTCGCGAGCGTTTCGGTGAGGAAGTCGTCCGCAAATCCATCGACCCGCTCATCGCTGGTGTGTATGCCGGTGACTCGAGCACGGTGGGGGTCCGCGCGGCGATCCCGGAACTAGCCCGGGCACTCGATTCAGGTGCGGCGACTCTGACAGCAGCCGTCCGCGGCGCGTTCACGCCCACGGCGGGGAGCGGGCCGGTTTTCGCGACCTTCCGAAACGGCTACCAGACGCTGCTGAACGCGCTGGCGCGAGCGGCTGGTGCCGAAGTTCGGCTTTCCGCTTCGGCGCGAGTCCTGAGCCGCGCGGGGCAACGCTGGAGGACAGACGTCGCGAGCGATGCGGATATCGTCATTCTGGCTTTGCCGGGGCACGCACTCGCAGGCCTCTTATCCGGTCATGCACCTGCCGCTGCGGCAGCTGCCGGTGAGATCAGACATGCGAGCAGCGCAGTCGTGACGTTCTCTTTTGGAGACGACTCGGTGCTGCCTGAATGGTCGGGGGTGCTCGTTGCGGCCGGTGAGAAGCTCGATGCTAAGGCTGTCACGCTGACAAGCCGCAAGTGGCCGCATCAGGGCGGTCGCGGGCTGTTGCGGGTGTCACTCGGGCGCTTTGGTGACGATCCGCCTGTCACGGCGTTCCCGGACGAGAGCCTGGTTCGGGTCGCTCGGGCGGATTTGCGAGTACTAACTGGAATCGATGTGGATCCGAGGGCAGCGACTGTGCAGCGCTGGCCCGATGGCCTCCCGCAGTACGAGCCAGGCCATCAGCGCCGCGTGAAGGCTATCGAAGAAGGCATTCTCCAGTTGCCCGGTATCGGGGTGGCGGGCGGCTACCTGCATGGCGTGGGTGTACCAGCGTGCATCGCCTCCGCGGACGCTGCCGTCACGAAAGCAATTGGCGACGTGGCAGGATAGGGGCCATGGCACGGCTTGATTACAAGGCACTCAACGATACGATCCGCTACCTCATGTTCTCGGTGTTCCAGGTTGAACCGGGAATTCTCGGTGACGAGCGGGACGCGGCGATCAAGGAGTTCGATGCGTTCGTCGCGTCGCTCGAAGAACGCGGCATCGTCGTGCGCGGCGTCTATGACGTTTCCGGACTGCGGGCAGACGCGGACTTCATGATCTGGACGCACGCCGAACAGGTCGAGGATCTTCAGGCCGCTTACCAAGATTTTCGGCGCACTACGACATTGGGGCGTGTGAGTGCGCCGGTGTGGAGTTCAGTGGCTTTGCACCGGCCCGCAGAATTCAACAAGAGCCACATCCCTGCGTTCCTCGCGGGGGAGGATCCGGGCGCATACATCTGCGTCTATCCCTTCGTTCGCTCGTATGAGTGGTATCTGCTCCCGGACGACGAGCGGCGCAAGATGCTCGCAGACCACGGCAAAGCTGCGCGCGGTTACCCTGACGTCCGTGCGAACACCGTCAGCTCGTTCGCGCTCGGAGACTATGAGTGGATTCTCGCCTTCGAAGCTCCGGAACTGCATCGCATTGTCGACCTGATGCGGGATCTCCGTGCGACGGAGGCGAGGCTCCACGTTCGCGAAGAGATTCCGTTCTTTACCGGTCCGCGCGTGGACGCCGCGAGCCTCATCCAAGCATTGCCTTGATCAGCTGTCTGCAGGAACCAGCCGCAGGCTGATCGAGTAGGCGCGATAACACTGGTCAACCAGGCCAGCTTATCCAATTCCCCACTGCCGCATAGTGGAAATAGTCAAACCTGGGACATGCCCGCGACACGCACGTGATGATCAACTTCCCTACAGGGAAGGAGCCATCATCGTGTCACTAATCCCAGGAGCACAATACGGACACGCCGTGTCGTATCTCGATGAGCATTGCAGGTGGATGAAACGCGCGGGCCGCGCGAAACACACCATCAAAGCGCGCCGCATGTACATGCACTACCTCAGCGAGCACCTCAAACGTGACCCCGTTGACGCCAGCACTGACGAACTCGAAGACTGGCAGGACACACTGAAACCGAGCAACATCCGGTACTCAACCAGCGTGATCAGGCCGTATTACAAGTGGATTCACCAGAAAGGGTATCGGGAGGACAACCCCGCTGCGCTGCTGGTGACACCGCAAGCGAATCGGGGTATCCCCCGACCGATACCGACACCGGAGTTACAGGCAGCGATCAGAACCGCGCCGGTGCGTGTCTTACCGTGGCTGCTGCTTGCGTGCTGGCCCGGTTTACGTGCCGTGGAGATCGCTAACCTTCGGCGGGAGGATTTCGTTCGGCACCACGGTCGCGTGTTCGTGCACCTGCGTATCACTAAGGGCGGTGATGAGCGGATGTTGCCGATTGCTCAGCAGATCTGGGAAGTGATTGAACCGTTAATGGCGGACAGCGGGCCGTGCTGGCAGCGGGAACGCGGCACCGGCCCGGTCACTGCGCAGCATGTGAGCCAGTTGTGTAACGACCATCTGCATAAGTCGGGGGCGTCGTCGACGTTGCATTCGTTGCGGCATTGGGCTGGCACTCGGGCTATGGAGATGTCTGGTGATTTACGTCTGGTGCAGGAGATGCTGGGGCATAGGACGCTTGAAATGACGTCGTTGTACACGCGGGTAGCGCCGCAACGTCTAGCGGACCTGGTTGATGGGTTACCGGAATTGACGGCTGTTTTGAGGGATGTCAGCGACGGACCCGGACTCTGCGCGGCGTAGCTGTGCCCCTAGTTCTGGGGCTACCAGGAACATTCAAGAACGGGTAAGGACTATCGTATGACTATTGAAACTGCCCCGATCCGTAAACAAGGCGCATGGGGCCTGTGGTGGCTGTGCATGATCACGTTCGGGATCTATTATCTCGTGTGGTTCGACCGGATCAACACCGAACTCGCCACTGTCACTGGTAGCGAGCGTGCAGCATGGACGCGCTGGTGGTCCCAGTTGATCCCGTTCTACGGACTCATCGCCCTATCGCGGACAGCGAAACGCTTGAATGCGGCGCACTCGCAGGCGGGGTCGAGTGTGCGTGTCTCACCAGTGATGACGTGGCTATGGTCCGGGCTGTGGTTCCTGTCCACCCCGAGGTATGTACAGCGCCGAATCAACACGCTTGCTGAGATCACGTCCGCGAGGAATGTGGAGGCTGCTACTCGTGCAGCGGCTTAAACCGCTCGCTGTAATCGTGTTTGCTCTCGCGGTCGCGGGGTGCGGCGGGAACAACGACGTTCGTGATCCCGCACCAACTACTACCGAGCCGACCGTGACAACGGTCGTTGAAACCACCGAACCAACAGAAACACCAGAACCTGAACCCGCTCCACCAGCCCCGCCCGCACCGGTCGCACCGGAAGCGGCACCTCCACCGGTGATCGTGGACTGTCAAACAGGTCTCGGACCGATCGTGACGTACTGGTCAGACGGCACCGTCACCGGCTACTCCGACTACTGCCAATCAGTACACGACGAAGTGCTACGCGGGGAACGAGAAGCGAACACTTTCGAGTGCGACGGTGCGGTGTGCAGGAACCCGTACACGGGAGTTGAGATCCCCAACGAGAATTACCAGTCGGGCCCGCCTGCGCCTGAAGTTCACGGTCCGTCTGGCCAGGTACGTATCTACTCACCCGACTCACCCGACGGGCTGAGCGAAAGCGAGATCGCTGAGGGCTGTGCTGAAGGCTACGTGCATCCACAGATCTGCCACTCACGCGGCTACTAGACCCTTGAGACGACGAATGCTGCCCCTCACCCGGTAAAAAGGTGAGGGGCAGTTGGTCGTTTCTCTCAATGCCGATCAGGACGAAGGAACTAGCCTGCAATACGTGTTGGTCGTGATACCGCGACGCGACGTTGTACCCGCCGAGTTGGACACCTGGAACCGGATGCCACCAGCCGGAACCACGAGCCCGGACGTGATGATCGAGATGTGGGAGCCGCTCTCGCTGTAGACCAGCTGGTTGTCGTCACTATCAATCAGTCGCACCCTGTATGTGCTGGCAACCGGGTTGTTGAGGTGAAGGTACAGGTCGAGGTCATAGGTGCCAGCGGGGAGCATCAGTGCGCCACTCGTGATGACCGTTTCAGGGAACCCTGCGGATGCCACCCAGTCTGTCAGTGTCGTCCAGTCTGGGGGTGACTGGCTAGGTGGGGTTTGATACGTAGCGAGGTCCATGCCCATGGCGACTGCTTGGCTTGACGTCCAGATCACTTGCCCGTTGTGGGCGATGCCCGCGACCTTTGCGCCGTTGAATGCGGCCCCCGCTAGTTTCTGCCCGTTGAACGCGATACCCATGCTCACTCCGTCCAGAACGCGAACACACCAGTACCAGCAGAGAGAGCCGCTGCCTCGTTCGCTACCAGCTGCATCTCATCCACATCACCGGAATCCACCTTGTCCGCAAGAGCGTTAGCGACCTGATTGAACTCGTACGCCACCGCCGTCGACACCGGTTTTTCCGCATCACTGGTGTTGTCAACATTGCTGAGACCGATCGAATCACGTGCGGTTTGCATGTCCGCCGCGGTAAGAACGTTCTTGCCCACGGTCGTCGCGTCATCAATTTGCGCGGCGACGTGCGTGTGATTACCAGGTGCAGCGTTGTTCGCGCCGGATCCAAGCTCAAGGCTTGACGTGCCCGCACCGATCGCCGACCGAGCCGCCGCACCATCAGCAGCCTCCATTAGGGATTGACCCGTTGGGGTCACACCCGTGATCTCACCCGGCCCGTGCGTGTGATCACCCGGAGCAGCGGTCGAACCACTCGACCCAAGCTGCAAGTTCGAGGTGCCCGCACCGATCACATCCCGGGCAGCCTGCTGGTTCGATGCCCGCAACACATCAATACCAACGGTGGTAGCGTCCCAAATGTCATCTGCACTGTGATCGTGATCGGCGTCCGCTTTGTCATCCCACCCCGTCACGGTGGGGTTGTTGGAGGTGCCGCCCAGCACGCCAGGCGCGTTACCCGGCAGCCGGACGATACCCGCTGTGGTGTCCGTTGCTGGCCCCACATTCGCGGCTTCCTGCGCGTCCTGCGCTGCTTGCTCCGCAGCTGCTTGCGCGGTTTCCGCACCAGTCCGAGCGGTTTCCGCTGCGTCCTTATGCTGGCCGGCCAAAGTCGCGGCGTCCTGCGCGTCGGTGACTGCGGTGCCGATACTCGCCGCGCTGTCCGCCGCGTCCGACGCTGACTGCGCCGCGTTCGTTTCACTGGTTGCGGCTGCGGTAGCGGAGTCCGCTGCGTTCGTTTCCGACTCACTCGCAGCGGTAGCGCTCGCGTCCGCGTTCGCTTCGCTCGCCGCTGCGGCCCCTGCGCTGTCCGACGCCAACGCTGCTGACGAACCTGCGGACGACGCATACCCCGACGCTTCCAAAGCCGACTGCGCCGCGTTCGTTTCCGACGTTGCCGCGTTACTCTCAGACTCCGACGCTGCTAGCGATGATGTGTTCGCGGCGTCCGCTGACCCTGCCGCTTCGGAGGCAGACTGTGAAGCAGCGGTAGCCGAACTCGCAGCTTGTGTCGCGGAATCCGCGGCGTCACTCGCGGACTGAGCCGCGTTCCCCTCACTCGCCGCCGCATTACTCTCAGACAAACCAGCGTTCGACTCCGACTGCGCCGCACCCGATGCTGCGGTTATCGCGGCCTGCTCACTCGCTGCAGTGTTCGTTTCCGACGATGCCGCCGCAGACGCGGACGAAGCTGCCGCATCACGTGCCGCCTCAGCCTCAGAAGCCGACGAAGCAGCCGCAGACGCCGACGAACCCGCAGCCGTAGCCGACGCTGCCGCGTTCCCCTCGCTCGCGGTAGCCGATGCCGCCGCGTCCTCCGCCGCGTCCCGCGCCTCAATCAAAGACTCGGTGAGATCCTCATACCCCGGCAGAGGCACAGTGTTCGTCGTCGCGTTCTCGTCATCGAACGTGAACACGAACGCACCATTCTTGATGGTCACGCTCGCGATCCCCCGACCAGGGGGACCGATCGCTGTGCCACCCGGCCCGGTCGTGCCGATCACACGGCCAACCTGCGTCAGATCCACCATCTCGTTCACCGGGGCGTTCACGAAGAACGGCAGCGGCGCCGGAACAGGCTCGTCATTCACCGTGATCGCGCGGAACCGGACCTGATACACCCACTCCTGACCCGGTGACCATTCACCCGGGGCAGGCACCCAAATGCCTTCTTCCCCCCGGTACCTAGCGACACCGTTCTCATCGAGGGACATGCGGAACTCACGCGCCAGGCTGATGGTTTCCCAACCGCCGGGCAGGTCCGCGCGGATCACTTCCCGCGCTTCATGCATCGGCACCATTTTCCCGCCCTGCGACACATGCGGGATCAGGCTTACCCAGCCCCGCCAATACGCCTTATCCGGCAGATCATCAGCGTCACCACCGTCAGGGTTCAGTTGCGCGCCCTGAAACACGAAATGCGTGAATACTTTCTCAGCAGGCACAATCGCTCCTTAGCTTGTGGTGGCGAGGTCGCGGGCAGCCCACGCACCGATATGAGTCGATGGAACATAGTTCGCGAACGCGGGATGCACTCCGGACACGTAGAAGCCGCAGAACCGGTTCTCTGGGCCCCTCGCGAAGTTCGGTTGCGGATCCGTCCAGTCAATCCTGAGTACGTTGTTCTGGTAGACGCGGTACCGGTTGCCCTCGACGCGGAACCGGATTTGCTGCCCCGTTTGCAACGACGTGGACGACGACGCAGTAGCGAGCGCGCTCGACGTGGTGTTGAAGCCTGTGATCCTTGCGAGCCCGAACCGGAAGCTCGCGTTCACGAACTGCACCGCCATGCCCTGCGTGAACTCCGAGTTCGAGCGAAGCACCAGCCACGATGGGACCTGTGTGAGCGCGTCACCCTGCACCCACGACCCGATCGTGCACTCAACTTCCATGTCGTCATAATTCAGCGGCTGAACCCACAGTGCGCCAGATGTTCCGTTACCCGATTCCCACTCACGGCGCACATTCTGATTGTGAATCTCAATCGGCCCGAACGTCGTCCAATTGATCCCCAGATCCTTGGAGTTCGAGCGGCTGAAGCTGTCCGCGTACGCCTGCGTAGAGAAATCAAGGATCTGCCCGGACTCACCCAAAGCGCACCACGGAAGCCACTGCACATCGTGAAACCCCAACTGGGAACGGCTGATGTTCTGGCCGGGAGACACGAACGCCACCGCTGAATGCCCGCGCGGATACACCGTGTGAGACACCTCGAACGACTCCATCTGAATCCCCGCCAACGGGCGCGTGTTCCCCGACCCGGACTGGTGGATACCGACCGCGAAGATCTCGTTTCTGTATGCCTCCAGCGCGACCGGCAACGGTAGCCGAAGGTCGGCTTGCCCTGGGGTCATCCACTGGTTCATGTTGGATTGGGTGAACAGATGCTCAAGGTCACCGTTCGGCAGCATCCGGTACAGGCTGATCGTCAAGTTCCGTACCGGCAACGGGGCTTTCCCGACCATCAAACCGACCGTGTCATAGATCCGGTCATGCGCGGCACGGATAAAAGCGAGATGGATCTCGTTGATGTTCGGCGTGTAGAACGGTGCCTGCGTCGATGAGATCGAATGATTGTGGTTACTTCCCGAGTTCGTGAAGCCCGTCGATGACGCGACGCTATGCACTCTGCGGTTCAGGAACAATCGCGGGAACGACACATCCTCCGACTCCACCAGTGATTGCCACAGAGGAGGCGCGGGGATCTGCGACCGGTCCGCCTTCCGCGCTAGATCCTCCGTGAACGTTTCACCGAACTTGCCTAGCTTAGAATCCAATTGGTCATCAACGTATTGACGCTGCGCGAAATTACCGAACCCTTCAAGCAGACGAGGGTCCATCAGCGTCCACCCCTGACTTCCCGCAACAACTGATTCAGTTCATCCTGTAATTGCGCCATCTGTTCCCGGATCTCCTGCACCCGCGACAACTTGTCAGAATCCGGGATCGACTGGGGGACTAGCTCCCCGAACCCATACATCAGGTCTCCCACAGGTGGATCGGTGCCGGGATGATCCGCACAACTAACTGCGCACGATCCGGGCGGACCTGCCATGACTGGTTTGGGCCTTCAATCTTCGCCGCCACGACATGGATCGTGGTTGACGGGCCGGACGTGTTCGGTGGGATCATCACACCGCTGTACCCCGACTGAGACGACAACGGATCGAGCGGGTCATCAAACGCTGTGCTAAACCGCACCGCTTGCCAGTTGTTGCCACGCACACCGCCGCCATACGCGACGAGTTTTTGTGCCGTGGTATCGCCACCGAGCCGGACTTCCACATCGATCCGTGTCGAGGAGCCTGACGAGATCTCCACCCAGCCGGTGGTGTCGATGAAGTAGTAAAACGGCAGCGAGGGGAGCTGCAGGGTCGCGACAGTGACGCGTGTGTTCGATTGGTTCGAGGGGATCGCTGCACCAGTGAACCCGCTCGGCGGGATCGTGATCGGACCGATCGGGATGGTCGGGATGATCGGCTTCAGCTTCTGCGCGTCCGCGTCCCACCCCAGCAGCGATCCTTCGTCCGGCGTGGTCGTGAACGATGATGCGTTGATGATCGTGGAGCCCTGCGGGCCTGGCGGTCCCGGCTCCACCGGAATACCGACATGAATCGCGTACGATCCGTCCTCACCAGTCACCGAACCGACAGGCTCAGCTTCCGCGTCCAGCATCTCAACGGTCACACCATCAATGACCGGCGGGTCACCCTTCGGCCCAGGGATCACAATGCTCGGGTAATAGTTCCAGGTAGTGCCCGTCCAATACGCGAGCTCGTAATCATCACCGTCTTTGACGAACCACGCTTTACCCCGATCCACGGGCGCGTTCGTCAGCCAGTCAGGAAGCGACGAACGCCCCGGAAGAATATCCGGTTCCAGCTTCCACGCCGGGGCAGGCTCACCCTGATCACCCTTATCGCCCTTATCCCCAGCAGGCAAACCAAGCGCCCCATCAGCCGGGGTGAGCACCATGAACGCCTGCTCAAGCGGCAACCCGTTCTCGGTGGGGATACGGCAAATCTTGATGCGAGGGTGAATCTCCTTCACCACATCGAAACCGAACACCTTGCCCAAATCCAGCGCACTAGTCATCGGGACCGTTCCCTCTCGTTCTGAACACGTATAAACGTCAAAAGCAGATTCAATTGCGTCAAAGCGACCACCAGATACACCGTTAAGCGAACCCAGTCACGAGCCGGGAACTCATCGAGGATCAGCACCGTCGCGCCGTAGCTGCTGAGCACCAGCAGCGAAAGTTTCGAATACAGCAGGGCTCTACCGGCGAGGGTGGCCCGCCAGTTCGAACGGAAGAAATACAGCGCCGCGAACAAACCAACCACCAGAACAAGGAAAGGCACCAGCAGTGTCGCCGCGGCACGCACACCCAGCATCCACGCCAGGCACAGCACCACG